>NZ_CP054919.1:2652500-4090000 GCF_013364235.1 Kitasatospora sp. NA04385
ACTTCATAAAGGAATCTCCAACCAACCGATACCGGCTGGCCGGGGATGTCAACATATCTGGCGTTGACTTTTGGCACGCTGTTGAGTTCTCAAGGAACGGATGCTTCCTTCGAGCCGCATTCCTGCGGACCCTCCGGGCGCTTCGTTCTTTCGTGTTTCCAGCTTATCAGATCCGAGCCTGTGCTCTTTCCCGACTCGCTTTCGTCTTCTGCGGCTTGACGCCCCGTCCGACGTTTCAAACTCTAGCCGATCCCCGCTCCGTAAAGCGAATCGGCCGCAATCTCCGGAAAAGCGCACGCCGACAATACGAACGGGGACGCGAAAAGGACGCGACCCGTCACGGATCATCGAACTGGTTTCTCAAGGGATTGGCCGCCCCGGGACCGTCCACACAGATGCGTGTCCGGTGCTCCCTGCCGAGCGACCAGTGAACACTACGCCGGATCCGCGCCAGGTGCAAACTCGCCCGTGCGGACGGTCCAGTCGCAGGCCGCCCGGGTGGTCGTCACGTAGGCGGCGTTGGGGCGGTCGTTGTCGTCGATGCGTCGGCGGGCGGCTTCCGGGTCCTGGCCGCCGGCAGTGTGGCGGGCGAGCAGGCGGGTGGCGCGGGTGCTCTCGTCCGCTTCGACGTACCAGAGTTCGCGCAGCAGGGCCCGGGCGTCCGTCCACGGAGCGGTGGGGGCGGCGAGGTAGTTGCCCTCGGTGATGACGAGCCGGGTGTGGGGGCGGATGAGGTGGCGGGCGGCGACCGGTTCGTCGAGGGTGCGGTCGAAGTCGGGGGCGTAGAGGTCGTGGAAGCGGTCGGCGGCGACGCGTCGGAGGAGCGCGAGGTAGCCGTGGGCGTCGAAGGTCTCGGGGGCGCCCTTGCGGGGGCGCAGGCCGAGGCGGTCGAGCTGGGCGTTGGAGAGGTGGAAGCCGTCGAGCGGGAGGTGGGCGGCGGTGTCGGGGCCCTCGCGGCGGTTGATCTCTTCGGTGAGGAGGCGCGCGAGGGTGGACTTTCCGGCGGCGGGCGCTCCGGCCAGGCCGAGGATGGTCCGTCCGGTGCCGCTGCCGGGGCCGTGGAGCAGGCCGAGGGCTCGAACCACCACCTGTTCCGCGACGGCCGCGGGCTGCTCGGTGGCGGGGGTGGAGGTGGGGGCGGAGCTGCCTTCGACGTGCATGGCTCGCACCCTACGCGCCGGTAGGGCCGCTGAGAACGGGTGCGTCCAGGGTGAGCGTGCCGGCGTCGGCGTCGAGGGTGGCGGGGACGCCGAGCGGGACGGTGATCGAGGAGGGGCAGTGACCGAAGCCGAGCTCCCACAGGACGGGGACGCCGAGTCCGCCGAGGTGGTCGAGCATCACGGCGCGCACACCGTCGAGCGGGCCGCAGCCGTCCCAGGAGCCGAGGACCACTCCGGCCACTCCCTCCAGGGCTCCGCTGCGGCGGAGCTGGGTGAGCATCCGGTCGAGCTGGTAGGGCTGCTCGTTGACGTCCTCCAGGAGGAGCAGGCCGCCGGCGAAGGACGGACGCGCGCCGGGGGTGCCGCGGTCGGCCGCGAGCAGGGAGGCGCAGCCGCCCATCAGGACGCCGTGTGCCCGGCCGGGGACGAGGGCGGTGGCGTCGGGGCCGGTGAGCGCGGTGGTGCCGGCGGGTTCGAAGAGGGTGCGGCGCAGGTGTTCGGCGGTGGCGGGGTCGGTGCTGAACACGACGGTTCCGGGCATCGGGCCGTAGAAGGTGGGGATGCCGAGGCGCTGGGCGAAGGCTTCGTGCAGGACGGTGACGTCGCTGAAGCCGACCAGCGGTTTCGGTTCGGCGGCGCGCATCGCGTCCCAGTCGAGGAGGTCGACCATCCGGTGCGCGCCGAAGCCGCCGCGGGCGCAGAGGACGGCGTCGATGTCGGGGTCGAGCCAGGCGGCCTGCAGGTCCGCGGCGCGGTGGGCGTCACTGCCGGCCAGGTGCGGCAGCGTGGGGTGGGTGTCGTGGAGGTGCGGGAGGACGGTCACGTCCAGGCCCCAGGAGCGGAGGACGTCGATGCCGAGGGCGAGTCGGGCGGGGTCGATCGCGCCGCTGGTGGCGGCGAGGGCGACCCGGTCGCCGGGGCGGAGCGGGCGCAGGGGCATCCGGTACTCCTTCGGGGAGCGCGAGCGGCGTCGGAACGGGGGGTAACGGGAGTGGGGTGAGGGGGGACGGGGCGGGTACCGGAGTGGTGGGCCGGGAGCCGCTCCGCTCTTCCGTCTGCTGACGGTATCCCCCGTCCGGGAACGACCCATCCCCCGTGTGCCGCCGTCGCTCCGGCCGGGCCGGGGTGGGCGGCCCGCCGGAGCGGCGGCTCGGGACGGGTGTCCTTCAGCAGGTGCCCATGGCGGCGCGCACTTCGCCGAGCGTCCGGTCGGCGACGGCGTTGGCGCGGGCGTTGCCGGTGCGCAGGACTTCGCGCAGGACGGTGCGGTCGGCGGCGAGTTCGGCGCGGCGGGCCCGCAGCGGGCGGAGGTGCTCGTTAACCGCTTCGGTGGCCGTGCGCTTGAGGAGGGTGGCGCCACCGTCGCCGATCTCCTCGGCGACGGCGCGCGGGTCGCGGTCCTGGCAGAGCGCGGTGAGCAGCAGGAGGTTGGAGACGCCGGGGCGGTTCTCGGGGTCGTAGGCGATGCGGCGGTCGGGGTCGGTGACGGCGCCGCGGAGCAGCCGGGCGGTCTCGTCCTCGTCGGCGCCGAGGGCGATGGCGTTGCCCCGGCTCTTGCTCATCTTGCCCGCGTCGGTGCCGAGCAGCAGGGGGGCGCGCGAGAGCAGGGCCTGCGGTTCGGGGAAGAGGGGGGCGAGGGGGGCGTAGCGGTCGTTGAAGCGGCGGGCGATGGTGCGGGTGACTTCCAGGTGCGGCAGTTGGTCCCGGCCGACCGGGACGAGGTCGGCCTTGCAGAACAGGATGTCGGCGGCCTGGTGGACGGGGTAGGTGAACATCAGCCCGCTGACGGTGGACTGCCGGGAGTGGGCGATCTCGTCCTTGACGGTGGGGTTGCGGGAGAGTTCGGCGACGCTGACCAGGCTGAGGAAGGGCAGCATCAGCTGGTTGAGGGCGGGGACGGCGCTGTGGGTGAAGATCGTGGCGCGGTCCGGGTCGACGCCCGCGGCCAGGTAGTCGAGGACCAGGTTCTCCGCGTGCTCGGCGGGGCGGTCGGCGCGGTCCCGGTCGGTGATCGCCTGGTAGTCGGGGATCACGATCATGAGTTCGAGGCCCCGGGACTGGAGTTCCACCCGGTTGCGGAGCGTCCCGAAGTAGTGGCCGAGGTGCAGCGGGCCGGTGGGGCGGTCGCCGGTCAGGATGCGGTGGTGCCCTGCGGCGGTGGGGGCCACCAGGGGGTTCGCGCTCTCGGCGGCGGTGGGGGCGGCGGGGCGGCCGGTGGCTTCGGTGGCGGCGGTCATGGTGAGGTGCTCCTCGGTCGCGGTGGTCGGCCGCCCGCCGGGATGGCGCCCTGGACCGTCCGAGACGATCGCGCCGGGGCCGCCCTTGCGGACGGCCCTGGAGTCATGCGTGGGGAGTGGCCGTCCTAGGACGGCCACCAGCGCAGGCATGACGTGAGAGACATGACACCGATCCTAACTCCGTGCTCAGGGCCCGCAACGGGTTTGCCCGGCGGGCGGGAACCATCGGCGGTGTGCTCACGTCCCTTGGCCCGGCACGCACCGGTGGTGCAGGATCGGGCGAGCTCGGAATCCGGAAGGGCACAGTCATGACCTCGCTCGACCAGAACGCGTCGGACCGATCCCGCACGGACGCCAACCGTCTTGCGGTGCAAGCGGGTTCGGCGGTCAGCGGCGGCGCGGACGCACCGGGGCGGGTCGATGGCGGGAGCCCGGTGCCGGACGCCGGTGCTGCCGTCGGTGTTGGTACCGGCGCGGGCGCGGGTTCGGGTGCGGGCGCTCCCGGCGCGGTCGAGTGGTCGTCGGGGGCCTGGGGTGTCGGCGAGGTGGCGGGGCGGGCGCGTCCGCAGCGGCGGCCCGCGCCCTCGCGGCGGCTGAGCCAGGTGCGGGCGGTGGCACCGGCGCCGGGCGGGCAGCGGGCCGGGGCGGGGGACGCCGTGGCCGCGGGCGGGGGCCTGCCGGTGGAACCGGCGGGGGTGCCGATGGGGGTGCCGATGGGGGTCCTGATCGGCGGGTCGCCCGGCTCGGCCGAGGGCACCGGCCCCGGTGGGCGGGCTCCGGAGCGCCGGGTGGCGGCGCGGCTGCTGCGGTTCGGTTCCGGCACCTGCCAGGTGGTGCTGCCGGACTGGCGACCGGCCATCGCGGTGTCGGTTCCCACCGAGCAGTTGCAGCGCTCGACCGGATTGAGCCCGGAGGAACTGCGTTCCGCCCTGCTGTCGGTGGTGATCAACCCGGAGGCGGTGCACGACCGGGAGTTGGGGATGCGCGACTGGCAGGCCGAGGTGCCGGCGGCGCGCGGACGTCGGCGGGGTCGGCGTCCGGTCCGCTGAGCCGGCTCGACCGCGTGGTCCGGTTCCCCCTGGTCCGGTTCCGCGCAGCCGGGAGGAGCGGCGGGTCCGGCCGTGCGGCCTCTGGCCCTGCGGCCCGGCCCGGCCCGGCCCGGCTGGGCTCGGCTCGGCTCGGGAGGAACGGCTCCGCTCGGGAGGAACGGCGGGCGGCGGTCAGTCGCCTTGCGGCGGGGCGGCGTTGGGCAGGTAGCCGAGGTGGACCGGTGCGATCGGGCCGGGTGCCGCGTCCCGGAGGCCGACGAGCAGCGCGGCCAGGTTCGGCGGCCAGGTCGGATCGGCGTCCGGTGCGGCGAGTTCGGCCTGCGTCCACCAGTGCCAGCCGAGGATGCCGTCGACGCGGTGGACCGCCGCCACGTCTCCCGGTTCACGCCGCGGGCCGTGGGTCAGGAAGATGTGCTCGTGCTGGCGGACCGGGGTGCCGTGCCAGGTGAAGTCGTGCTCCCAGGTGCAGACGAGCGGGCCCGGCCGGAGGTCGGTCCAGCCGGTCTCCTCGTGCAGTTCCCGGAGGGCGCCCTCGGCCGGGGACTCGCCGCGCTCCAGGCCGCCGCCCGGGGCGTTCCAGTGGACCCCGACTTCGGAGTTGTCCGACCGGAACAGGAACACCTCGCCCTCCGGCGAGAGCACCAGCGTCCGCGCCGCCTGGCGGGGGCGCCGCTCGCCTTCGGGTCTCCGACTCCGCGTGATCCATCGCACGCGATCACCCTGGCAGAGCCCGCGACGGGGTGTCGATCGGGTTTTCGGGCGGATCCACCGGCGCGGACAAGGGGTTTCCGGGCCCTGCGCCGGTCGGTGGACCTAGTCTGAGCCGCATGGTCGAGGTCTCCGTCATCCTTCCGTCAGACCCGTTGTTCCCCCGTCGGGTGGACCCGCACTTCGCCTGGGAGGCGGGGGCGGTCCGGGCGGTGGGCGGCGACCACGCCCTGCTCGACCACGACGCGCTGCTCGCCGGGGACGTCGAGTCCGCCGTCCGCCGGATCCCGGCCGGCCCCGGCCCGCTCTGGTACCGGGGCTGGATGATCCCCACCGCCCGGTACGCCGAGCTCGCCGAGGCCCTGGCGGCGCGCGGCCGACCGCTGCTGACCGGGCCGGACGCGTACGCGACCGCCCACGAACTGCCCGGCTGGTACCGGACGTTCGAGTCGGTGACGCCGGCCAGCAGCTGGCTGCCCGGTACGGACTGGGACCGACAGGCGCTGGCCGCGGCGGCCGCGGAGCTGGGCGGGCGGGGGCCCGCGGTGGTGAAGGACTACGTGAAGTCCCGCAAGCACGAGTGGGCCGAGGCCTGCTACGTGCCGGACCTGGCCGACCTCGACGCGCTGGAGCGGGTGGTGTCGCGCTTCGCCGAGCTACAGGGCGAGTTCCTGGCGGGCGGGCTGGTGCTGCGCCGCTTCGAGCCGTTCGTCCGGGCCGCGGACGGGCGGGCCGAGGAGGCCCGGGTCTGGTGGCTGGACGGCGAACCGGTGCTGGTCGGCCCGCACCCCGACAGCCCGGCGAACCGGGTGGAACCCGACCTGACCGAGGTCCGCCCGCTGGTCCGGCAGTTGGGGTGCCGCTTCGTCACCACCGACCTGGCCCGGCTGCCCGGGCCGAATTCGGCGGACGGGCCCGGGCGGTGGCGGGTGGTGGAGGTCGGGGACGGTCAGGTCAGCGAACTGCCGTCCGGGGTGGACGTCGAGGCGCTGTTCCGGACGTTGCTGAAGGCGTAGTCCGGGCGGTCGGTGCGGCTCTCGGTACGGCCCCTTCCGTACGGCCCTCGGGGCGTCCTTCGGGGCGGGAGGCGGACGCCGCCCGGCGTCGGCCGGGGACGCGGGCGGCCGGGTGGGCGGCGAGGTGGGCGGTGGCGGGCCTGCTCCCGGGGCGCCGTCGGACGGTGACCCGGCGCCTGGTCGGGCGGCCGGTCACGGAGCGGGAAGCGGCCGGACGGCGGAGCCCGCGCGGGCGGGCGGCCAGCACCAGCGGCCCGGCGCTGGCCGCCAGCAGGGCAGCGAGCACCGCGCCCGCGCCCGGGTACCCGAGGCCGCCGGCCAGTGCGGTGCCGACCAGCGGTCCGCACGCGATGCCGAGGGCGGAGGCGGCGGAGGTCTGGACGGCGCGGCGACCGCTCGGGTCGAGGGCGGCGGCGAGGCCGAGCAGGTGGCTGAGCACCAACGGGTAGAGCAGGTTCCACAGCAGCTCGCCCGTGGTGAAGGCCGCCGGGCCACGGGCGGTGCCGGTTAGCAGGACGCACCCGGCGATGACCAGGGTGCCGAGCCCGATCGGGGCCGTGCGGCCGACCCGGGTGCCGAGCAGACCGGCGGCGGTCACGCCCAGCAGGCCGCCGAGCAGTGCCAGCGCGAACACCAGACCGAGGGCGCCCTCCCCCAGCCCTGCCTGGCGGTGGCCCAGTTGGCCGCTGATGCCCCAGAGCGCGTTCTGCGCCATCGACCAGAACGGGACGGCCAGGATGAGCGCGGTCGCGGCCCGCCTCCCGCCGTCGCCGGGCGTGACCACGGTGCGCGGCTGCGGGCCGGTCCGGGGCCTGCCCTTCCGCTCCGGTCCGCCGACCCGCGCCGGACCGGTCCGGAGCCTGCCGCTCCTGGTGGCGGCCGCGACCAGGGCGGCCAGGGCGAGCGCGGTGAAGGGCGCCGCCGGGCCGCCGCCCAGGTGCGGCAGCAGCAGGTAGAGGCCGGCCGCGGTGCCCGAGGTGGCGAGCAGGGCGCGGACGGTGGCGCGGTGCGGATCGGACGTACCGGCGATGGCCGTGGTGGCGACGGCGGTGGCGGCGCCCCCGCCGAGGCCGGCCACCGCCAGGGCGACCGTGAGCAGCGGCAGTTGTGGTCCGGTGGCGACGAGGGCGCAGCCGAGCCCGAGCAGGGCGAGGCCGGCCCGGGCGGTGCGGCCCGGGCCGAGGGCGGCGACGCGCCCGGCGAGCAGCAGCGCGACGGTGGCGGAGGCGAGCAGCAGGGTGCTGCCGAGGGCTCCGGCCTGAGTGGGGGTCAGGCCCGCCCCGCCGGTGAGGCGGCCCACCAGGGTGGGCAGCAGGTAGGCGGGGAGCTGGCCGGCCGCGTAGAGGGCGACCGGGGGCGGCGCGGACGCGCGTGGGCGCATGGGCGTGGCCTCTCGACCTGGTGACGGGGTGGTGCTCCCGTCCCCTCCGTCGGTCGCCCGTTCTGTGTACCAGGCGTGCCGCCGGTGGAGGTGGCCGGTGGCCGAGTCGCAACCGGTGAGCCGCCCAGTTGCGTCCCGACCGAGACAGCTCCGTAATCGAACGGCCCTTTGCCGCCAAGGCCGATGGCGCCCGGTTCACCTCGCCCGGCGGGTGACGCCCAGGGGCGCTGCTCGGTGGCCGGGGGCAGCGCCCGGTCGCTGCCCACCACTCCGGCACGGCCTCGTCCTCAGCTGATCGCGGCTCGGCCGGGAGCCGGGCCCGGCTCGGAGTCGGCTCAGCCCAGGGCCGGTGTCGGGTGCCCCTCGGCGATGAACGCGCCCCACAGCTTGGCGTAGGCGCCGTCGCGGTCGAGCAGTTCGGTGTGGGTGCCGTCCTCCACTACGCGGCCGTGGTCGAGGACCACGATCCGGTCGGCCCGCTCGGCGGTGGTGAGCCGGTGGGCGATGACCAGGGTGGTGCGCCCGCCGCTGAGCCGGTCGGCGGCGTGGTTGACGGCGGCCTCGGTGGCGAGGTCGAGCGCGGCGGTGGCCTCGTCCAGGAGCAGGATGTCGGGGTCGACCAGTTCGGCCCTGGCGAGTGCGATGAGCTGGCGCTGGCCGGCCGAGAGGTTGCGGCCCCGGGGCGCGACCCGGTGCCGGTACCCGCCGGCCAGCCCGGTGATCATCTCGTGGGCGCCGACCGCCCTGGCCGCCGCTTCGACCTCGGCGTCGCTCGCGTCGGGGCGGCCGTAGGCGATGGCGTCCCGGACCGTCCCCGCGAAGAGGTAGGCCTCCTGCGGGACGACGCCGAGCCGGTGCCGGTACCCGTCCAGGTCGTAGCTGGTGAGGTCGGTGCCGTCCACCCGCAGGGTGCCGCCGGTGGCGTCGTAGAACCGGGCGACCAGTTTGACCAGGGTCGACTTGCCCGCTCCGGTCTCGCCGACCAGGGCGACGGTCTGGCCGGGCGGGATGTGCAGGTCGATGCCGGAGAGCACGTCGGGGTTGCCCTCCCCGCCGCCGTTGTAGGCGAAGCTGACGTTCCGGAACTCGACTTCGCCGCGCAGCGTGCGGACCGGGACGGGGTGCTCGGCCTCGGGGGTGCTGGTGGGGGTGCGCAGCAGGTCGCGGATCCGGCCGAGGCCGACGGCGGCCTGCTGGTAGCCGTCGAAGATCTGCGAGAGCTGGTTGACCGGCGCGAAGAACAGGTCGATGTACAGCAGGTAGGCGACCAGGGCGCCGATGGTGAGGGTGCCGTCGTCGACCCGGGAGGCTCCGGCGATCAGCACCAGGGCGGAGGCGACGCTGGAGAGGAACTGCACGAACGGGAAGTACAACGAGATGTAGAACTGCGCCTTGGCCCTGGCCTGCCGGTAGGCGAGGCCGCGCTCGACGAACCGCTCGGTGTTGGCGTCCTGCCGGCGGAAGGCCTGGACGATCCGCATCCCGGCGACGTTCTCCTGCAGGTCCGCGTTGACGGTGCTGATCAGGTCCCGGGAGACCTGGTACTGGCGGGCGGACTTCCGGCGGAACACCAGCGTGGCGATGACCAGCGGCGGGAGCACCGCGAAGACCACCAGGGCGAGGCCGGGGTCGATCACGATCAGTGCGGCGAAGATGCCGAAGAAGGTGAATAGGCTGACCACGGCGGTGACCACGCCGGTCTGCAGGAACGACGAGATGGAGTCGACGTCGGTGGTCATCCGGGTCATGATCCGGCCGGTCAGCTCCCGCTCGTAGTAGTCGAGGCCGAGCCGGTTGAGGTGCGCGAAGATCTTCAGCCGCAGCGTGTAGAGGACGCGTTCGCCGGTGCGGCCGGAGACCCTGCTCTCGGTGGCCTGCACCAGCCAGTCGAGCAGGACGACGGCGAGCGCCAGCAGGGCGGCGACCACGACGCCGCCGAGCGCCGCCTTGCTGACGCCGTCGTCGATGCCGTGCCGGATCAGGACCGGCAGGGTGAGGCCCGCGGCGGTGTCCAGGGCGACCAGGAACAGGGCGATCAGCAGGGGGCCGCGGAACGGGGCGAGCAGGCGGGCGAGGCTGAACCGGGGGTCGGCGGCCTCGGCCTGTTCGACCGGGATGTCGGGGGTGTCGGTCGCGGGCGGCAGTGCGGCGACCTTGGCGAGCAGTTCGGCGTCCGCGCCCGGCTTCTCAGCGTCCGCACCCGGCTTCTCGGCGTCCGGGGTGGTGGCGGCGGCGGTGGCGGACCGCGCGGGCGCGGCCTCGCCGGTCGGGGCCGGGGCCGGGGCTGCCAGGGCGTCCGGGTCGGTGATCAGCGATCGGTAGCGCGGACATCGGGCGGTGAGCTCCTCGTGCGTGCCGAGGTCGATCAGCCGGCCCGCCTCCAGGACGGCGATCCGGTCGGCGAGCTGCAGGGTGGAGCGGCGGTGGGCGATCAGCAGGGTGGTGCGGCCGGCCATCACGCTGTGCAGCGCGTCGTGGATCTCCGCCTCGATCTGCGGGTCCACCGCGGAGGTGGCGTCGTCGAGCAGCAGGATGCGCGGGTCGGTGAGGACGGCCCGGGCGAGCGCGATGCGCTGGCGCTGGCCGCCGGAGAGGGTGAGGCCCTGCTCGCCGACCTTGGTGTCGTAGCCGTCGGGCAGCTCGCGGACGAAGCCGTCGGCCTGGGCGATCCGGGCGGCGGTCTCGATCTGCTCGTCGGTGGCGTCCGGGTGCCCGTAGGCGATGTTGGTGCGGACGCTCTCGGAGAACAGGAAGCTCTCCTCGGGCACGATGCCGATGGTGGCGCGCACCGAGTCGAGGGTGGCCTCGCGGACGTCCTGCCCGAACAGCCGGACCGTTCCGGAGGTGGGGTCGTAGAAGCGGGGCACGAGCTGGGCGACGGTGGACTTGCCGGAGCCGGACGCACCGACCAGGGCCAGCGTCTCCCCCTGGGCGAGCCGCAGGCTGAGGCCCTCCAGCACCGGGACGCCGTCGGGGACGCTGCCGGGCTCGGGGTGCTCCTCGGCGCGGTAGTGGAAGTCGACCCGGTCGAGCTCCAGCGCCGGGGTGCCGGGCGGCGCGGCGGCCGGGTCGAGCGGGCGGGCGTCGGCCGGCTCGGAGACCAGCGGGCGCTGGTCGATCAGCTGGAGGACGCGCTCGACCCCGGCGCGGGCCTGCTGGCCGACGGTGATCACCATGGCGAGCATCCGGACCGGGCCGGTCATCTGCGCCAGGTAGGTGGAGAAGGCGACGAAGGTGCCGAGCGTGACGTCTCCCCGGACGGCCAGCCAGCCGCCGACGGCGAGCACCGCGACCTGCCCGAGCGCGGGGACGGCCTGCATCGCCGGGGTGTAGCGGGCGTTCAGCTTGATCGAGCGCAGCCGGGCCGCGAACAGCTCGTGCGAGGCGCGCTCCAGCTTGCCGCGCTCCTGCGCCTCCTGGCCGAAGCCCTTGACCACCCGGACGCCGCCGATCGCGGCGTCGACCACGCCCGCGACCTCGGCGGCCTGCTGCTGGGCGGCCCAGGTGGCGGGGAACAAGCGCTTGCGGCTGCGCGTGGCCAGCCACCACAGGGCCGGGCCCATCACCAGGGCGATCAGGGTGAGCGGCGGGGAGAGCCAGAGCATGACCACCAGCGACATGCCGAACATCAGGGCGTAGCCCGTCATCATCGGCAGCATCGAGAGCAGGCCGTTGACGAGCTGCAGGTCGGAGGTGGCCCGGCCGACCACCTGGCCGGTGTCCAGCCGGTCCTGCCGGTGCCCGTCGAGCCTGGTCAGCGACCGGAACAGGTCGGCGCGCAGGTCGTGCTGGACGTCCAGCGCGAGCTGTCCGCCGTAGTAGCGCCGGACCTGGGTGCAGAGGAACACCACCGCAGCCGCGACCAGCAGCAGCACCGCCCACGGGGTGAGCGGACGGCTGTGCGTGGTGATCACGTCGTCGATGATCAGCTTGGTGATGAGCGGGACGATCGCGGTGACCGCCATGCCCACCAGGGACGCCCCGAAGGACAGCGACAGGTTGCGACGGTACCGCCAGCAGTAGCCGCCGAGCCGGCGGAGCCAACTTCGCTCTGGGAAACCATGAGTCTCGGGCATATTTAGTGATGCTAACCATTCGGCCGGGCGAGCGTCCATCGGGTTCGAGGGCGCTGGAAGGCTGAACGACTCCGGGCCGAGCTTCCTTCCCGTCTACAGATTGCCCGCGCCGCACCGGGGTGCGCCTCATGCGATCGGCTAGACCTGGGTCAGCCGATCGTCCTAGGCGGAGGGTGTAGCCAGCCTTACCCCGGCCGGCCGCCGAGGACCGCCGGGGGTCGCCGTCCGCAGGTCAGGCGGTCGGGCGGGCCCCTTCCACCTCGGCGGCGGCGGCCGCGAACGCCCCCTGCGCCAGCGCGCGCAGCAGGGCCGCCATGCTGTCGCGGGCCAGTCCGGTCCGCTCGGAGCCGGCATCGGCCTGGGCTCCCGGGGTGGCCTGGCCGCTCTGGGCCGACTGCGGCGCGGCGCTGTGCGGGGTGGAGTTGAGCAGGCCGAACACCGCGTGCACGGCGGCGCGGGCGACCGGCTCCGCCTCGGGCGCGGCCAGCGGCGGGAACGCCTCGCGCACCACCGTGACCCACAGTTCGACGTAGCCGCGCTGGAGCCGGCGCACCCGGCGGCGGTCCGTCTCCTTGAGGTGGAGCAGTTCGCGGTCGTGGAGGGTGATCAGGTCCCGGTCGTCGAGGGCGAAGTCGACGTGCCCGTCGATCAGGGAGTCCAGTGCGGCGCGCGGCCCGTCGGCCTCGCCCTCGCGGCGGCGCCCCTCCTCCAGCAGGCGCTCGCTGATGCCGACCAGGAGGTCGGCGAGCATCGCGTCCTTGCCGGCGAAGTGGCGGTACAGGCCGGGGCCGCTGATGCCGACCGCCTTGCCGATCTCGTCGACGCCGACGCCCAGGAACCCGCGGGCTGCGAACAGCCTGGCGGCCTCTTTCCGGATCTGGTCACGGCGTGGGAGCGCGGGGGCGGGAGCGCGGTTGGGCATGCTGCCCATCGTAGACAGTCGGGTTATCGGTGGTTAACCTGGCCACAGAGTTAACGCTCATTAACACGGGCTGGCCGGCTCGCCCTTCGGCCTGCCCGGATCCGAATCCGAGGGCAAGGGAGCTCTTGGGATGGTCCTCTCTTCGGCACAGACCCCTCCGTGGTCCTCCGCCCCTGCGCGGGACGCGGGCCCGGCGGCGCCGGACGCCCCGCCCTTCCGGGCCGCCGACGCACCGGCGCCCCGGCTGGAGAGCACGGTCGACCCGTCCTCCCCGGCCGGGCTGGCCAATGCCCGGGCCCACCGGGAGCTGGTCGCCGAGCTGCGCGGCAAGCTCGCGGCGGCGGCGCTCGGCGGCGGCGAGAAGGCGCGCGCCAAGCACGTCGCCCGCGGCAAACTGCTCCCCCGGGAACGGGTGGACACCCTGCTGGACCCCGGCTCGCCGTTCCTCGAACTGGCGCCGCTGGCCGCCGACGGGCTGTACGACGGCGCCGCCCCGGCCGCCGGGGTGATCGCCGGCATCGGCCGGGTCGCCGGGCGCGAGGTCCTGGTGGTGGCGAACGACGCCACGGTCAAGGGCGGCACGTACTACCCGATGACGGTGAAGAAGCACCTGCGCGCGCAGGAGGTGGCCCTGGAGAACCGGCTGCCCTGCGTCTACCTGGTGGACTCCGGCGGGGCGTTCCTGCCGATGCAGGACGAGGTGTTCCCCGACCGCGACCACTTCGGCCGGATCTTCTACAACCAGGCGCGCCTGTCCGCCGCCGGGATCCCGCAGATCGCGGCGGTGCTGGGCTCCTGCACCGCGGGCGGCGCGTACGTCCCGGCGATGAGCGACGAGGCGGTGATCGTCCGCAACCAGGGCACCATCTTCCTGGGCGGCCCCCCGCTGGTGAAGGCCGCCACCGGCGAGGTGGTGACCGCCGAGGAGCTGGGCGGCGGCGACCTCCACTCCCGCACCTCGGGCGTGACCGACCACCTCGCGGAGGACGACGCGCACGCCCTCTCCATCGTCCGCACCATCGTGGCCGGGCTCGGCCCGCGCGCCGCCAGGCCGTGGCCGCTCGCCCCGGTCGAGCCGCCCGCGGTCGACCCGGCCGGGTTGTACTGCGTGGTGCCGGTGGACCCGCGCACCCCCTACGACGTGCGCGAGGTGATCGCTCGGCTGGTGGACGGCAGCCGGTTCGCCGAGTTCAAGGCCGAGTACGGCACCACCCTGGTGACCGGCTTCGCCCGGATCCACGGCCACCCCGTCGGCATCGTCGCCAACAACGGCGTGCTGTTCGCCGAGTCCGCGCTCAAGGGCGCGCACTTCGTGGAACTGTGCGACCAGCGCGGCATCCCCCTCCTCTTCCTGCAGAACATCACCGGGTTCATGGTGGGCCGCCAGTACGAGGCCGGCGGCATCGCCAAGCACGGCGCCAAGATGGTCACCGCGGTGGCCTGCACCCGGGTGCCCAAGCTGACGGTGGTGATCGGCGGCTCGTACGGGGCGGGCAACTACTCGATGTGCGGGCGGGCCTACTCACCCCGCTTCCTGTGGATGTGGCCGAACGCGAAGATCTCCGTGATGGGCGGGGAGCAGGCGGCGTCGGTGCTGGCCACCGTCCGCCGCGACCAGTTGGAGGCCCGGGGCGAGCCCTGGAGCGCCGAGGACGAGGACGGGTTCAAGCGCCCCGTCCGCGAGCAGTACGAGCGCCAGGGCAACGCGTACTACGCCACCGCCAGGCTGTGGGACGACGGCGTGATCGACCCGCTGCAGACCCGCACGGCGCTCGGGCTGGCGCTCACCGCCTGCGCCAACGCCCCGCTCGCCGAACCGCGCCCGTTCGGGGTCTTCCGGATGTGACGTCCGGCCGGCCGGACCACCGTCAGTGACACACCGTCAACCCGCTCACCGTTCCCTTCGTGACGGAGGAACACCTCTCATGTTCGACACCGTGCTCGTCGCCAACCGCGGCGAGATCGCGCTGCGGGTGATCCGCACCCTGCGGCGGCTGGGCGTGCGGTCGGTCGCCGTGCACAGCGACGCGGACGCCGACGCGCCGCACGTCCGGGCCGCCGACCTCGCGGTCCGGCTCGGGCCCGCCGACCGGAGCGACAGCTCGGCCGCCGAGACCTACCTGCGCTCCGACCTGATCCTGGAGGCCGCCCGCCGGACCGGCGCGCAGGCCGTCCACCCCGGCTACGGGTTCCTGGCCGAGAACTCCGCGTTCGCCGAGGCCTGCGCCGGGGCCGGGCTGGTCTTCATCGGCCCGCCGCCGGCCGCGGTGGAGCTGATGGGCGACAAGATCAA
This sequence comes from Kitasatospora sp. NA04385, assembly GCF_013364235.1. Taxonomy (NCBI): domain Bacteria; kingdom Bacillati; phylum Actinomycetota; class Actinomycetes; order Kitasatosporales; family Streptomycetaceae; genus Kitasatospora; species Kitasatospora sp. NA04385. The sequence continues at coordinate 2,667,343 of NZ_CP054919.1, forward strand.
CGCCAAGGAGGCCGTCCGGACCGCCGGAGTGCCCGTCGTCCCCGGCAGCGAGGACGGCTCGCCCAGCGACGAGCAGCTGGTCGAGGCGGCGGCCCGGATCGGCTACCCGGTGCTGCTCAAGCCCTCGGCCGGCGGCGGCGGCAAGGGCATGCGGCTGGTCCGCGACCCGGCCGAGCTGCCCGCCGAGCTCGCCGCCGCCCGCCGGGTGGCCCGCACCGCGTTCGGCGACGACACCCTGTTGCTGGAGCGCTGGGTCGACCAGCCCCGGCACATCGAGGTCCAGGTCCTGGCCGACACCCACGGCCGGACCGTCCACCTCGGCGAGCGCGAGTGCAGTCTGCAGCGCCGCCATCAGAAGCTCATCGAAGAGGCCCCTTCCGTCCTGTTGAACCCTCGGACCCGCGCCGCGATGGGCGCGGCCGCGGTGCGCGCCGCCGAGGCCTGCGGCTACACCGGCGCCGGCACGGTCGAGTTCATCGTCCCCGGCGGCGGCTCCGCGGGGCCGGACGGGGACGACGTCCTCGACTTCTTCTTCATGGAGATGAACACCCGCCTCCAGGTGGAACACCCCGTCACCGAACTGGCCGTCGCCGTGGACGGGCCCGAAGGCCCGCAGCGGCTGGACCTGGTCGAGTGGCAGCTGCGCGTCGCCGCGGGCGAGGCACTGCCGTTCGCGCAGTCGGACGTCTCCTTCCTGGGCCACGCGATCGAGGCCCGGATCTGCGCCGAGGACCCGGAACGGGACTTCCTGCCCACCGGCGGCGAGGTACTGCTGCTGGACGAGCCCTCCGGGGAGGGCGTCCGGGTGGACTCCGGAATCGCACCCGGCGACCGGGTCGGCAGCCTGTACGACCCGATGCTCGCCAAGGTGATCGCGTACGGGCCCGACCGCCCGACCGCGATCCGTCGGCTGCGGGCCGCACTCGCCGCGACCCGCATCCTGGGCGTCACCACCAACACCGGCTACCTGCGCCGGCTGCTGGCGCAGCCCGAGGTGACGGCAGGTCTGCTCGACACCGGCCTGGTGGAACGCAGCGCCCAGCAGGACGCCTCCCTGCTGAGCTCCCCGTACACCCGTCCCGGGTCGATCGACCTGCTCTACTTCGCCGCCGCACTGCTGCGGCAGCTCGAACTCGGCCGCGCCGACGCCTCCGACGGCTGGACCGACCCCTTCTCCCTCCCTTCGGGCTGGCGGCTCGGTGGCGAGGCCGCGTGGACCGCGCACCGGCTCCGGCTGCCCGGCCGCGAACCGGTCACCGTGAGCTGCCGAATGATTACCAACGGCGAAGTCGAGGCCGCCAGCGGTTTTTCCGCGACGACCGCCCCCGACTGGGAGGTGCGGCTGGACGGGGGCCCCGCCCGGAGGGCCCGCGCGAGCCGGTCCGGAAACCTGCTCCGCCTTGCGGTTGACGGCCTGCAGGCCACTTTCACGGTCGCTCCTGAGCACACCCCGGACGGTGTCGCCCACTGGCTCGGCGTCGACGGGGACGCCTGGCCCGTTCACCCGTTCGATGCAATCGCGGAGCGCGCCGCGGCCGGCACCGCCCACCACGGCACCCTCACCGCGCCGATGCCCGGGACCGTCACCGTGGTCAAGGTCGAACCCGGCGAACTCGTTCGCCGGGGCCAGGCCCTGCTGGTCCTGGAGGCCATGAAGATGGAGCACGTCATCTCCGCGCCGCACGACGGCACCGTCGCCGACCTGCGGGTCTCCGCCGGAGCGACCGTCGCGATGGACGCGCCCCTGGTGACGGTCGAGGCGGCCGAGGACTCGTCCGCCGCCGAGCCCCTCCCGGAGGCCGCCCGGTGAACGCCGTTCCGTCCGGCTCGGCCGCGCCCGCCGCGACGGCCGAGCCGACCGTCCTGGACCTCGGCCTGCCCCAGCCGGTGCGCGACCCCGGGCTGCCCGCCCGGGTCCGCGTCCACGAGGTCGGCGCGCGCGACGGGCTGCAGAACGAGAGCGCCCTCGTCCCCGTCGAGGTGAAGGCCGAGTTCGTCGCCCGGCTCGCCGCCGCCGGGCTGCGCACCGTCGAGGCCACCAGCTTCGTCCACCCGAAGTGGGTGCCGCAGCTGGCCGACGCCGAGGAGCTGATGCCCCGGCTGGCCGGGCTGCCCGGGCGGTACCCGGGGCTGCGGCTGCCGGTGCTGGTGCCCAACGAGCGCGGCCTGGACCGGGCGCTGGCCCACCACGCCACCGAGGTCGCGGTGTTCGCCAGCGCCACCGAGACCTTCGCCAGGCGCAACCTCAACCGCTCGGCGGACGAGGCGATGGCGATGTTCCGCCCGGTGGTCGAGCGCGCCGCGGAGGCCGGGGTCCCGGTCCGCGGCTACCTGTCGATGTGCTTCGGCGACCCCTGGGAGGGCCCGGTCCCGGTCGAGCAGGTGGTCCGCCACGGCCTGGCGCTGCTGGAGATGGGCTGCGCCGAGCTGAGCCTCGGCGACACGATCGGGGTCGCCACCCCCGGTCACGTCAACGCGCTGATCGACGCGTTCACCCGTTCCGGTGCACCGGTCGAACGGTTGGCGGTGCACTTCCACGACACCTACGGACAGGCCCTCGCCAACACCCTGGCGGCGCTGCGCTCCGGCGTGACCGTGGTGGACGCGTCGGCCGGCGGCCTCGGCGGCTGCCCGTACGCCAAGAGCGCGACGGGCAACCTGGCCACCGAGGACCTCGTCTGGATGCTGAACGGCCTGGGCGTGGAGACCGGCGTGGACCTCGCCGCGCTCGCCGCGACCAGCGGCTGGATGGCCCGTCACCTCGGTCGCCCCAGCCCGTCGAGGACCGTCCGCGCCCTGCTCGGGCCGGCGGACTGATCCCCGACACCCTCCGACTCCCCACCCCACCAGGCCCACCAGGCCGCGATCCCGGGAGGATCAGCCGTGCTCGACCACCGCCTGAGCAGTGAGTACGAGGAACTCCGCCGCACCGTCGCGGAGTTCGCCAACGACGTGGTTGCGCCGAAGATCGGCGAATACTACGAACAGAACGAATTCCCGTACGAAATCGTCCGGGAGATGGGGCGGATGGGCCTGTTCGGGCTGCCCTTCCCGGAGGAGTACGGCGGCATGGGCGGCGACTACTTCGCGCTCTGCCTGGCCCTGGAGGAGCTGGCCCGGGTCGACTCCTCGGTGGCGATCACCCTGGAGGCCGCGGTCTCGCTCGGCGCGATGCCCATCCACCTGTTCGGCACCGAGGAGCAGAAGCGCGAGTGGCTGCCGAAGCTCACCTCCGGCGAGGTGCTCGGCGCCTTCGGCCTGACCGAGCCCGAGGGCGGCACGGACGCCGGGGCGACCCGGACCACCGCGCGCTACGACGAGGCCACCGACGAGTGGGTGATCAACGGCAGCAAGTGCTTCATCACCAACTCCGGCACCGAGGTCACCGGGCTGGTGACCGTCACCGCACTGACCGAACCGATCACACATTCGAGTGATGGATCGGCAAATCCCTCGCCCACCAGGGAAATCTCGTCCATCATCGTTCCCACTGGGACTCCCGGGTTCCAGGTGTCGAAGAAGTACTCGAAGGTCGGGTGGAACGCCTCGGACACCCGCGAACTGTCCTTCACCGACTGTCGAGTGCCCGCGGCCAACCTGCTCGGACGCCGAGGCCGCGGTTACGCCCAGTTCCTGCGCATCCTCGACGAGGGCCGCATCGCCATCGCGGCCCTGGCCACCGGCCTGGCCCAGGGGTGCGTCGACCAGTCCCTCGCGTACGCCGGCACGCGCCGCGCCTTCGGCCGGCCGATCGGCGCCAACCAGGTCATCCAGTTCAAGCTCGCCGACATGGAGACGCGCGCACACACCTCCCGCCTGGCCTGGCGGGACGCCGCCTCCCGGCTGCTGCACTCCGAGCCCTTCAAGAAGGAGGCAGCCATCGCCAAGCTGTACGCCTCCGAGGCAGCGGTCGACAACGCCCGGGAGGCGACCCAGATCCACGGCGGCTACGGCTTCATGAACGAGTACCCGGTCGCCCGGTTCTGGCGCGACTGCAAGATCCTGGAGATCGGCGAGGGCACCTCGGAGGTCCAGCGGATGCTCATCGCCCGGGAGCTCGGCATGACCTCCTGAACCACACCGGTCAGGACCGGAACGGGGGCGGGGCCGACACCCCGGCGTCGCTGTCGATCTGGTCGTAGCGCTCCAACGCCAGCTCGAACGCCGTCGGTTGGACGCGCACCGCGCCGGAGAACGGACCGCTCATCACCGTCACCATACTCACCCCGAACGCCACGGAGGCGCCCACGAAACACATCAGCACCAGGTTCCGCGGGTTGGAGGTCAGCCCGATCACCGAGGGGGTGGCCAGCACGAACACCGCCCCCACCAGCAGGCCGCCGATCGCCAGGACGGGCACCGACGCACGGAGATCACCCAGCCGCGCGTTCCGCTTGGCGTTGACCTCGGACAGGCTCCGCAGCACATCGGTCCGAGCACTCGCCTCGGTCTGGCTGTGCGCCGCGGCCTGGTCGACGGCGGCCCGCACCTGGTCGACCGCCCGCCAGGCGGCCTGACTCCCGGTGTCGTGCTGCATGGTGGACCACTCGTCGTCGATCACCACCCTGGTGTAGGCCCGCAGCCTGTTCCGCACCACGGGCCGGTCGGCGCTGGGCAGGCCCCCTGCGGTCCAGTAGGCCTCCGTGAGGGCCCGCGACTCCTCATAGGTGTGCTGACGCGCCGCGTTCAGCTGCTGCCAGGTGCCGGCGATGCTGAACCCCAGGAAGAGCGCGAAGAAGCCGAGGATCGCCGCCCCGGCGAAGGACATCGCCTGCGGCGTCGTCGACCCTTCGCGCGCTCGTTTGGTGCGTCCCAGCAGCAAGCCGATCACCAGCGCCAGCGCCGCGCCCGACAGGGCGGCGAGGGCGACGGTCAGCATCGCGGCCCGACCATGCCCGCGCCGCCGGTCACTGGAGCACGCTCCGACTCGTTCCTTGACTCGACAACAGTTGCGCTGTCAACGACCCCCGCGCCAGGCCCCTGGCGGGGCACGCCTCGCCCCGCTGCCGCCGTCGGTGTTATCACCGTCGGCATTGTCACCGTTGTGTTCGGCACCGTCGTCGTCAACGCCGTCCCCGGTTCCGGACGGTGAACGCCGCCGCCAGCACGCACAGCACCGGCAGGAGGATCGCCAGCAGGAGCATCATCACTTCGGTGCTGTCCCATGGGTTGTCCTCCTCGCCGGGGGGCCAGTCCTCCGCCGCGTACTGGTCCGCTGTCTGGGTGCCCGCAGAACGACCGGTCGTGGCCCCCGGCTGCTGCGAGCCTGCGGCAGGGCTCACCCCTTGGTCGGGCGAGCGGCCCGAACCGGGCGAGGACCCGGACGCCGGTCCGGACGCGGGCCTTGCCGTGCCCTGATTGCCCGCTGCGGCACCAACGGGGTTCCCGGCGAACGGAGTTGCCGCTCCGATCGGCCCGGGAGCGGCGAAGGGCGAGGCCGGGCGGGCGAAGGCGGTTCCGCCCGGGAGCAGCGCGGGCGCCTGCCCGGGGAGGAACGGGACGAGCAGCTGTCCCGCCAGGGCTGCGGCCTCTGCTGCGGGCTGCGCCTGTGCCGCGTTGCCGGGCTGTGCTGCGGGCTGTGCCTGTGCCGCGTTGCCGGGCTGCTGTCCGGGAGCGGCGGCGGCAGGTCGGGAACCGGCCGGGACGGAGACCGGGAACAGCCCTGGCGGGACGGCGTCCTCCGAGGTTCCTGGGGCCGCGCCCACGCCTCCGGTACCGCCCACACCCCCGGCGCCGCCGATACCGCCGGCGCCCACCGCACCGGCAACTCCCGCACCGGCAACTCCCGGGTCGGCAACTCCCGGGTCGGCAGCTCCTGGGCCAGCACCGGCGCCCACGGCGCTGCCCGGCCCCTGGTTCGCTCCCGGCCCGGAACCGGGGGCCGTGCCGGAGGTGGAACCGGCACCCGTCACCGGGGCGGCGCCTGCTCCGGCGGGCGCGGGTTCGGTCGGCTGCGGGGCAGGCGGGATCGGCTGCAGGCCGTCGTAGGCGCCGTCGGCCTCTGCGGAGACCCGGCGGGGGCCCTGGCGGCTGCCGTCCGGGCCGACGGTCGCGTCGTCCGCCAAGCCGTCCGCACGGGCGCTGCCGGTCTGGCGCCCCGGGCGGGCAGTACCGGTCGCCCGGCAGTCGACGGCCTGTCCGGGGGCGAGGGTGTGCCCGCCGTCGGGGCCCGCGCAGTTCACCGTGCCCAGGCCGGGCAGCCCTTCGGTGATCGAGGCGGCGGTGATCGGGACATCGCCGAACGCCTCCAGTCGGTAATGGAGTTCAACGGTCCCGCCCGTATCGGCCACTGCCCGGGTCGCCGGTCGAGCGAGCGCGTCCACGGTGAACGCGGCTGCGGGAGCGGGACCGGGACCGAACGAGACTGGGGCTGTGGCTGTGGTTGCGGCTGTGGTTGCGATTCCGGAGGGTCCAGGCGCCCCGGCGGGCTCGGCAGGGGCAGGAGCAGGGGCAGGGGCAGGAGCGGCGGTCGGGGACGTCCGAGGAGCGGACCGGCGGGACAGGCCCGTGCCGGCGGGCGTGCCCACCCGGGTGAGCCGGATGCCTGCGGTGACGCCCAGGTAGCCGGTGGGTGCGTCGGCGTGCGACTGCGGCAGGTGGTTCGGTGCGTCGGCGACCGCGGAGACCCGGACCGACTGCGGGCCGGGAGCGACGGTGAGGGTGGCGGTGCAGTCGATGGTCCCGCCCGGCGGGATGCTGCGGTCCGGGCCGCAGGAGAGCTGCCCGCCGGGTAGCTGAGGATCAGTCAGCAGCACACCGTCGAGCGGGTACTCGGCGTGGTTGCTCAGGTGGTACGTGCGCGTGGCCGACTCCCCCGCGCGGAGCCGCACCGCGGGGTCGGTGCTGGTGTTGGTGCTGACGCTCAGCCGCAGTTCGTTGCGCACCTCGCCGCCCCGCGTGGTGCCCGGCCCCGATGTCCAGGCGCCGAGGACGGCGGGAGCCAGCAGCGCGACCCCGAGCGCGACGGGTAGGGGGCAGCGACGGGGTGCGGCCGCTGCGACGTGCCGCCCGGCGGTCAGTACGTCGATATGACGATTGGTCACCTTGGCATGGTCGATCAGGCAATCGGCCGATCACCGGTACGGCGCACCGGAGTGGTCGGGAACGACTCGATCGGCCGATAAGGCCAGGTCGCCGCAGTAAGGCCAGGGTCAGAGTCAGGGTCAGGATCCGGGTCAGGGGATGACGATCACCGGGCGGTTGGCGCGGCGAGCGAGGCGGCCGGAGACCGAGCCGAAGATCTTGCCCAGCAGGCCGTGGGTGCTGCCGACCACGATCGCGTCCGCGGCGTACTCCCGGCCGACCTCCTCGATCTCGTGGCAGATGTCACCGCCGCGCTCGACCAGGATCCAGGGGACGCCGGAGAGGAAGTCGGCGCAGGCCAGTTCGAGGCCGAGGATCTCGGTGCGCTGGTCCGGGAGGTCGACGAAGACGGGCGGTTCGCAGCCGGCCCAGACGGTGGCGGGGAGCCGGTTGGCGACGTGGACGATCACCAGGCCGCAGCGGGAGCGGCGGGCCATGCCGACGGCGTAGGCCAGGGCGCGCTCACTGGAGAGCGAGCCGTCGAAGCCGACCACCACGCCGTGCTGGAACTGCGGGTCGCAGGCGCGCGAGCCGTGCTCCTGGAGCTGGGGTTCGCCCTCACCGTCGCGGCGGCCGACGGTGGGACGGGATCGGTCGGTCATCGCGTCCTCCGCAGTACCGGGTCGAGGTCCGACGGCGGCGTCCGCCGCCGTCCCGGGGGTGTCGTTCCCGGGGGTGTCACGCTCAGGGGTGCCGCACTCCGGGCGGCGGCCCGGTTCACGGCCCGGTTCACGGCCCGGGCCCGGCCGCAGCCGGACGCCAGGGCGCCGGGCATTGGGGCGCCGGGCGTCTGGGCGGCGCGGTGGATCGGCGAGCGGCGGGGCGCCGAGGCTCTCGGCGGCGGACCTGCCGTCGTACGGGCTTCCGTGGGCAGAAGCGGAAGGCTCATGACCGGCCATGGCTCAAAACTCTTCGACTGAAGCGGGCCTACGCAGGGGGACGCGGCGGCGGACCGTCCGGCCCCGGTGACAGGAGCGGCGGCGGTGGGGATGCGTCCGGGAACGACTACCACCGTTGGCGACCTGTGCCTTTCAGAGTACGGCTCGGAACGGGCCCCGCCCAGCGGCGGCGCCCTCGGGCGATCGGGTTTCCCGCGTGTGGGGGAAACACACGCCGAGACGTACGCCCCCCGCGCACGACAGGTTCCCAGGAGCTTGACCGACGACACGCGATGTGCGCAACAGTGCGCCGACACAACGTGACCGGACTGTCATCGCCCCTGTCCGTAGGCGGCGCACGGCAGTTGCCCGACCGCCACCACCCGACCACCAACGCCCGTCCGGCACCGGGCCCGGACCGGGTCGGGGCCGCTCGCACACCACCCGTGCACCGTCCCCGCAGCGCGTCCCACCGGGCGGTCGGGCCGGAATCCCGGCCGGGGCCGGTCCCTTTTCGGATCATGGTCCAGGTTGCGTGCGTACCAACCGGATTCGGCCAATTCGCGGAAATTCCCCCCGCCTTTGGCAATTGCCAGGTGCATACGAGGCGGCCGCTGGCAGCATGCTCGGCATGCCGCTGCTCCTGCTCGACCTCGACAACACCCTGCTGCCCAGGGACGCCGCGTTCCGGGCGTGGGCGGAGGACTTCCTCGCCGAGAACGACCTGCCCGCCGGGGACCTCGACTGGCTGGTCATGCTCGACGGCAGCGGCTACGTGCCGCGCAGCACGGTACTGGGTGCGGCGAAGCGCCGCTACGGCTTCGACCGCTCGGTCGAGTCGATGCTCGCCCACTACCGGCATGGCATCAACTCGCGTATCCAGTGCCCGGATTCGCATGTCGCAGCGCTCCGGAAGGCACGCGAGGCGGGGTGGACGCTGGGGATCGTCAGCAACGGCGGGACGCTCCCCCAACTGGAGAAGATCCGGCTGACCGGGGTCGCCTCGCTGGTGGACGGCTGGGTCATCTCGGAGGAGGCGCACTGCCTGAAGCCGGACCCGCTGATCTTCGAGATCGCCGCGCGGCGGTGCGGGTTCCGGCCGGCCGGGGACTGGAAGGCCCAGACCTGGATGGTCGGCGACTACGGTCCGGCCGACATCGCGGGGGCGGCGGCGACGGGGCTGCGCAGCGCCTGGCTGCACCACGGGCGGCCGTGGGCCGAGCGGGCCTACCGTCCGACGATCAGCGCGCCGAGCCTGCCGGAGGCCGTGCAGGTGATCCTCACCGCGGCCGAACGCCCCACCGCCGGACGGGGGTTCGCCGCCGCTGCGGCCGGTCGCCCCCAGCGTCCGCACGCGCACCTGGCCATCCCGGCCTCCCGGTTGGCCCCGGCGACCGCCCGGGTCTCCCCGAACGCGCCCAACGCACCGGCCATGCCGAAGGCCCCGATCACCCCGATCACCCCGATCACTCCTGGTACCCCGCTCGCCCAGCCCGCCGTCCAGCCGCTCGCCCCGGCGGCCTCGCTGACCACGCCCCTGACGAAGGCCGTCCCGCTCACCCCGCTGGAGCCCGCCCCGGTAGCGGTCGCCACCGCCCAGGCCCGCTGGGGCGACGCCTCGACCGTGTCGACCGCGCCGACCACCTCGGCGGCTGCGGGCTGACCCACCGCCCCACCTCGCGTCCTGCCGCGCCGCACTGCACTACACCGCACCGCACTGCACCGCACTGCACCGCGCCGAAAGAACGGGCCGTCGGATTCCGCGCCCATGGAGAGGAAGTCGCTGAACGGTGGGATCCGGCGCCACGCCGCAGATGTACAGGAGGTCGAGGCGGGCCTGCGGTCTCGCCGCCCGGCGGGGCGGAACGGTCTTCTACCCGGCGCGGCGCGCGGAGACCTCGCACCGGCCGCAGTGGGCTTCGAACTCGTTTCCGGCGGCGTGGAGTTGCCGGAGGAGCTCGGCGATGCGCGGGTCGTCGGGGCGGACGATGTGGGCGCGGACGAGGCCGCCATGCTGCTCGGCCGGGAAGCGGGCCCGGGTCTCGGGGGCGGTGAACCAGCGCGAGGCGAAGCAGCGGGCAGCGGGCGGCACTGCGGAGACGTCGCCGAGGTCGGAGATCAGCAGGTGTCCGGGGTGGACGTGGCCCCAAAGGCTGCGGTGGCGCGGAGGTCGGTGGGCAGCCGGGTAACAGAGGTGCTCGCGTTCATCCTCGGTCGGCCACAGGGTGCGGGCCAGGGGCGCGCGTAGGAGTCGACGGAGAGTCCGGCCGGGTGGGCAACCTCCTCGCGGCGCAACCCGGGGGTGCGGCGGCGGCTGCCAGGGCCGGGCCGAGGTCGGCGGGGGTCGGGGCGAGGCGGGCGCGGGCGCGGGCGCGGGTGCGGAGAACGGCAAGTGCCGGATGGCCGAAGCGGCTCGGCGTCGCTCAGGGATCGGACGGTCCCTGGCCCAGGAGGTCTCTGCCCGCCCCTGCCGCTCCCAGGGTGGCCTCCGGGGCCGGAACGATCGGCCCGACGGCCGGGCCCGACAGCGAGTTCGGCAGGGTGGCCGCGGTTCGACGGACGCGAGCGGGCCACCCGGCGGCGGCGAGAGGCGTGGTGTGGCGTGCCGGCAGGGTGGGCCGGACCGGGGCGGTGCTGGTGTGGGACGCGGAGCGGGGGTGGGACGCGGAGCGGGGGTGGGGGCGGCGGTAGGCGACCTGGGCGAGGAGGCGAACCCGGGCCCGGCGTTGGGGGCGGTGAACCGGGATGCGGCGGTCGCGCCGGAACGGGAGGCGGCCGGGGGTGTCACGGTCCGTCCGGGTGAGCACGAGCCTGGTGCAGGGCCGAGGGCCGGGCCGTCCCGCCGTGGAGGAGGACGCGCCGACGGCGCACCCGGCGCGGGGGTGCGCGCGGCATCCGAGGCGTAGGTGGGGACGGCCCTGCGCGAGTCGGCTGACCGCTCATGGTGGCGCGGCCGGCACCGGTCTACGGCGAGGGCGACCCGCACGCACCTGGAGCAACCGCCGAGCTGGGCAGCGCGTTGGCCGCCCGCCGAACAGCGCCTACCTGCCACGTGGTGCACCACGCGGACGGGACCCAGGCCCCGGGCGTCTTCGGGCGAGCCGTCAACGTCGCGGACGGCACCCCGCCGACCGCGGGGAACCCGCCCCGGCTCAACCGCCTGGTGCACCCGTCGGGTTCGGCCGTCGCGGCCTTCGACCCATGGGAGGGCCTGATGTCGACCGCGGCGGCCCGGCGGGAACCGGGCTGGCGCCCCTGTACCTGCCTGCCTGGGTGGCGTCCGACGCGGGTGCGCTCCGATCCGGACCCGTACGCCCACCCACACCCCCACCCCCGGCCACCACCCCCGACTACCACCCCGTCCGAGGTTCCAGGGCCCAGGTTCCCGGCCCGGTACGGCGGTCGTGGGCGAGCGATCGGATTCGGACGAATGTGCGGGCGGCCGGATCGGTGGGGCGGGCTGGCCGGGGCGCGGGCGGACCGGCGGGGCAGTCGGGGGCGGTGGGGCGGCTGGTGCTGGTGTGGTGGAAGTGGAACAGCGAGTTCGAAGTGACGGATTGTGAGGTGAGAGGCGTTCAGGAGTGGCCGGTTCGGGTTGAGCCGGGGGGCTGACGGGGCGTGGGGATCATGGCTCAGGTGTGCGCTGTGGCGCGTGGAAGGCGGTTTCACGCCCCCGATTCGAACCGTATGTTTTCGGCCAACTTGCACCGCTGCCCTGCCGTTCGGGCAAATCCGCAGCACAAAGCGGACGGTGGGTGCACCGTCGACGGGCGAATCACCGGCAGGTCGTGCGACAACCGGCCACGCTTCTTCGCGCCCCCTTCACAGCGGGGTCGACGGGTGCCACGCTTCGTGATCGAATGCTTCACGCCAAATTGCCATGTCGACATAGCGTCGGATGGTGAACTTGTCACAACGGCAACGGTCCACCAAGTAGATTCGATCTTGGCTCGCAGAGCGGCAGCCGAGACCACCACACCACCGAGGGGGCTGGAGCGCCTTGAGCAGGGTGAGCAGGAGCGACGCGGGTCCTGAAAGCGGCCGCCAGCCGTCGTCCTATCCCGGTGGCACGGCGAGACTCGGCAAATTCGGTGGCGCCGCGTCCGGTTCACCGGGCGGCGGCCCGAACAGCGGTCCGATCGGCGGCCCGGGCGGCGGTCAGCTCCAGGGCGGGCCCGGCGCGGTGACGGGCGGTCAGTACCCGTCGGCCCAGGCCCCGTCGACGACGGTCTCCGGCCACGGCAGCCTCACCACGGGCACGGGCGCGCACGGGGGCGCGGGCGCGGCGACGGACGTGCTCTCCGCCGCCACCGGCCCGGGCGCGATGTCCTCCCCGCGCAAGCTGGCGGGGCGGCGGCGGCGCGAGACGGTGGCGGTGCTGCTGTTCAGCGGGGCCCCGATCTTCGAGAGCTCGATCCCGCTGTCGGTGTTCGGCGTGGACCGGCAGGACGCCGGGGTCCCCCGCTACCGGCTGCTGGTGTGCGCGGGCGAGGAGGGCCCGCTGACCACCACCGGCGGGCTGACGCTGACCGCCCCGTACGGGTTGGAGGCGCTGTCCCGGGCGGGCACCATCGTGGTGCCGGCCTGGCGCTCGATCTCGCAGCCGCCGCCGGTCGAGGCGATCGCCGCGCTGCGCAAGGCCCACCACGAGGGCGCCCGGATCATCGGCCTGTGCACCGGCGCCTTCGTCCTGGCCGCCGCCGGGCTGCTGGACGGCCGTCCGGCGACCACCCACTGGATGTACGCGCCGACGCTGGCCAAGCGCTACCCGCGGGTGCACGTCGACCCGCGCGAGCTGTTCGTGGACGACGGCGACGTGCTCACCTCCGCGGGCACCGCGGCCGGGATCGACCTGTGCCTGCACGTGGTCCGCAGCGACCACGGCGCCGAGGCCGCCAACGCGCTGGCCCGCCGGCTGGTGGTGCCGAACCGCCGCAGCGGCGGAGGCCAGGCCCAGTACATCGATCAGTCTTTACCGGAAGAGATCGGCAACGACCCGCTGGCCGAGGTGGTCACCTGGGCGCTGGAGAACCTCAACCAGCAGTTCGACGTGGAGGTGCTGGCGGCCCGCGCCTACATGTCGCGGCGCACCTTCGACCGCCGGTTCCGCACGCTGACCGGCAGCGCGCCGCTGCAGTGGCTGATCACCCAGCGGGTGCTGCAGGCGCAGCGGTTGCTGGAGACCTCGGACCTGTCGGTGGACGACGTCGCCCGCCGCTGCGGCTTCCGCTCGCCGGTGGCGCTGCGCGGGCACTTCCGGCGGCAGCTGGGGGTCTCCCCGGCCGCCTACCGGACCACCTTCCGGGCCAGGCGTCCGGCGGTGGGCGGTCCGGTGGCGCAGTCGCCGAACGGCGTCCCGGTCGAACGCGGCGCGGGCCAGCTCGGGCACCCGCAGGTGCCGTCCCACGGGGCGGTGAGCCACGGGGCGGCCGCCCACGGGCCGGTGAGCCACGGTCAGCAGGTGCCGGGCGGTGCCGGGGCGCTCGGCGGGGCGAACGGGCCCGGCGGGGTCGCGGCGGGGCGGCAGCGTCCGCGTCCGCTGGTGCCGCCGCAGGCCGGTCCGCCGCCGGGCGCCTTCGGTCGGCCCGGGCCGGAGCGTCCGGGCGATCCCGGTACGCGGGCCGGGCCGCCGGTCCGGCCGCGCCGGGCGGTCAGCACGGCCAGCCGGGGCAGCACGGGGCCCGTACCCGGGTGGGGCGCCACCCGGGGCCCACCAGGGCCGCCGCCCGCGCGCACGCGCAGCCCTCGCCGGGGCAGCCGGTGCGGCCGAGCGCGGCGTACCCGGGCGGGCGCGGGTCGGGTCCGGCCGAGCGTCCGGACCGTCCGGTGGAGCACGCCATCGCGGAGGACGCGGACGGCAAGCAGCCGAGCGCCCGAGACCGGCGGGGGGCGCACCGCCCCGAGGCCGAGCCGGAGCGCGGAGCGCGCGGCACGGCGGAGTTCGGCCCGGACGGCGCGCGTGCGGTGTCGGGGGCGCGCGATCGCGCCGTAGGGTGAGTGCGTGAATGACCGTCTGGTATGGATCGACTGTGAGATGACCGGCCTCGACCTCGATCGGGACGCCCTGATCGAGGTCGCCGCCCTGGTGACCGACTCCGAGCTGAACGTGCTCGGCGAAGGCGTGGATGTGATCATCCGGCCGCCCGCCGAGGCGCTGGAGACCATGCCCGAGGTGGTGCGGCAGATGCACACCGCCTCGGGCCTGCTCGACGAGCTTGCGGACGGCCTGACCATGGCCGAGGCGCAGGAGCGGGTGCTGGCGTACGTCCGCGAGCACGTGCCGGAGGCCGGCAAGACCCCGCTGTGCGGGAACTCGGTGGCCACCGACCGCGGTTTCCTGTCCCGGGACATGCCCGAGCTGGAGGGGCACCTGCACTACCGGATCGTGGACGTCTCCTCGATCAAGGAGCTGGCCCGCCGGTGGTACCCGCGCGCCTACTACAACAGCCCGCGGAAGGGCGGCAGCCACCGCGCGCTGGCCGACATCCGCGAGTCGATCGCCGAGCTCCGGTACTACCGCGAGGCGGTGTTCGTCCCGCCGCCCGGCCCGGACACCGACACCGCCCGGGAGATCGCCGCCCGCCACCAGGTGCCCACCACCTGACCAGCGGTCCGGTCCGGGCGGTCGGGGAAACCCTGGCGCGAGCACCCCTCGGCATCCTGTAGAGTTCTTCCTGTCGGAGCGAGAACGCGGAAGCGGGAAAGCACCTGACAGATGGTGGGTGTAGCTCAGTTGGTAGAGCACCTGGTTGTGGTCCAGGTGGCCGCGGGTTCGAGTCCCGTCACTCACCCCAGCGCACGAAGGCCCCGGTCGAGAAATCGACCGGGGCCTTCGGCGTTCCCCGGAACGCCCGCCGTGCCCGCGAGTTGGGACGCCCGCGCCCGGGCCGGACCGGTCGTCCCCGCACCTTCCCGGACCGCTTTTCCGCACCGCACGCCGTGAACTCCCGCGCACCGGCCGCACGACGGCGTCCACCAGCGGCGTCGCCCCGGGCCCGGCATGGAGGAAAAGCCCCCGGGCCGGCTTCCGCACCCCACCCGGCAGCCGTTTCCGCCGCCGTTCACGGACCACCGCCCTGGACGGACCGGAAACGCCGCCGGAAGCCCGAGGGAAGCGCGACCGGAAGCGCGACCGGAAAGCAGCGCGGAAGAACGCGGCCGGGAAACCCGGCGGACCACAGCGGACCACGACGGACCACGACGGACACCGGCGGGCAGCGGCGGGCGACAGCGGGGGGCAGTGGGCGGCAGCCCATGGACGACCAAGCTACCCACTAGTAACATCGCGGCATGACCACTACTGCGATCGGCGAGCTGCTCACCTCCACCGTCCCGATGGTGAAGACGCTGCAGCTGGAGTACCTGGAGACCACCCCGGAGCGGGCCGTGCTGCGGCTGCCCGACCTGCCGGAGTACCGCAACCACGTCGGCGGGCCGCACGCGGGGGCGATGTTCACGCTGGCCGAGTCCGCCAGCGGGGCGATCGTGCTGGCGGCGTTCGGCGACCAGCTGGGGCGCGCGGTGCCGCTGCCGACGGTCGGCGAGATCTCGTTCAAGAAGCTCGCCCGCGGCGTGGTGACCGCCACCGCGACGCTCGGCCGGCCGGTCGCCGAGGTGATCGCCGAGCTGGACGAGGGCAAGCGTCCCGAGTTCCCGATCACCGTGGAGATCACCCGCGAGGACGGCGCCGTCACCGGCGTGCTGGAGATCGTCTGGACGCTGCGCCCCAACTCCTGACCCGGCCCGGCGAGCAGCGGCCACGACGAGCGGCGGCCACGACGAGCGGCGGCCACGACGAGCGGCGGGCCCGGGCGTCCACCCCGGAGGCCCGCCGAGGGGACCGGCCGACGGTTCCGATCGACGGGCCCGGCCCGGCCGCGGAAACCCACCGTGAGGCCCCGGGCGCGACCGGGCCCGGGGGTGAACCCGCCAGCCGGGCCGGACGGGTCCCCGACCGCACCCCGGGAACACCTCGACCCGCCACCCGCCCACCACCCGCCCACCATCCGGCACCGCCACCCCGCCACCCCGCCACCCCGCCGCCCAGCCGCCCAGCCGCCCAGCCGCCCAGCCGCCCAACAGAACCGCCGACCCAGCCGAACCCCAGCCCAGCCGAACCGCCGGCCCACCGAACCGCAGGCCCAACCGAACGCCGAACCGCCCCGCTCCCCCGCCGTCAGGCGGAGTCGCGGACGATCAGCTCGGTCGCCAGTACCACCTGCCGCCGGGCCCGGCCCCGCTCGTGGATCTCGTCGAGCAGCAGCCGAGCCATGGTGCGGCCCATCTCCTCGATCGGCTGGCGGACGCTGGTCATCGGCGGGTCGGTGTGCCGGGCCACGATCGAGTCGTCGAAACCGATCACCGCGACGTCGTCGGGAATCCGCCGCCCGGCGGCCCGCAGCACCTGCATCGCGCCGGCCGCCATCACGTCGGAGGCGCAGAACACGCCGTCCAACTCGGGCCTGCGGGCGAGGAGTTCGCGCATCGCGACCCGCCCGCCCTCCTCGGTGAAGTCGGCCAGTCCGACCAGCGCCTCGTCGTAGGCGTGGCCGGCCTCCTCCAGGGCTCGGCGGTAGCCGCCGAGTCGGGCCTGGGCGACCTCCATGTCGAGCGGGCCGGTGAGGGTGGCGACCCGGGTGCAGCCGCGCCGGAGCAGGTGGCGCACCGCCATCCGGGCGCCGCCGGCGTTGTCGGCGTGGACGTAGCTGAGCGGTTCGAGGTCGCCGCGCCGGCCGGCCAGCACGGAGGGGATCTCCAGGCTCTCCAGCAGTCCGGGCAGCGGGTCGTCGCGGTGCACCGAGACGACCAGGACGCCGTCGACCCGCTGGGCGGTCAGGTAGGCCGAGAGGCGGTCGCGCTCGCGCTGGTTGCGGACCAGGATCAGCAGCAGCTGCATGTCGGTCTCGGCGAGCTCGGCCGAGACGCCGCTGATGATGTCGGAGAAGTACGGCTCGGAGAAGAGCCTGGTCTCGGCCTCGGGAACGACCAGCGCGATCGAGTCGGTGCGCGAGGTGACCAGGGTGCGGGCGGCCCGGTTGGGCACGTAGCCGAGTTCGGCGATGGCGGCCTGGACGGCTTCGCGGGCCTTGGCGCTGACCCGCGGGGAGCCGTTGATGACCCGGGAGACGGTGCCGCGGCCGACGCCTGCCAGCGCGGCCACCTCCTCCAGGGTGGGGCGCGCGGTGGCTCTGCCGCCGGCGCCCGGATGGAGCGCGTCGGGGCGCTGTGCGGTCGGGCTCATCGCTACACCTCTCGGTCTCTGGAACGGATGGGACGGACGGATGGGACGGACGGGTCGGGGCGGGCGGGACGAGCCGCCGGGCCGCCCCGGACCCGTACGGACTGTTCATTGTGGCCGGTCCCGCGGCGTTTCCGACCATCCGGGCGGCCCGGGAGCGGTCGGAGCGGAGCCCGAGGGCGTCAACGGCGGTGGCAACGAAGCCGGAAACGCTCCGGCAACGTTTATGTCACCACGTCTTGACACTCACCCCCGCGACACAGCAACCTTCCGGCATGCCAGCTGTGGGAGCGCTCCCACACTGTAGCCAAGATTCAGCGCACCAAGAACACCCAACGAAGCTCTCGTTTCCAGCCCGGCACGACCCACGGAAGACCACCGGCAGGCCCCCGAAAGACCACCGGAGCCCCGGACCGGCACCGGACCAACCACCCGGACAAAGGAGTTCGTCCCCATGCGCACCACCTCCCGCCCCCGCAGAGCCGCTGTCGCCGCCACCGCGGTCCTCGCCGCCTCCACCCTGCTGCTCACGGCCTGCTCGTCGAGCTCGGACAAGGGCGGCGACAAGGCGGACCCGAACGCGAAGATCACCCTGAACGTCGGTGACTTCGGCACCTTCGGCTACGTGGAGGCCGGCCTGTACGACGAGTACATGGCCGCGCACCCGAACATCACCATCAAGTACGACACCGTCCAGGACGGCCAGAAGTACTGGGACGCGCTGACCACCCACCTGAGCTCCGGCAGCGGTCTGGCCGACATCCAGGCGGTCGAGGTCGGCTACATCGCGCAGGCCACCAACACCCTGGGCGACAAGTTCGTGGACCTCGGCAAGACCGAGGGCGTCAACCCGAGCAACTGGCTGGACTGGAAGTCGAAGCAGGCCACCACCCCGTCCGGCTCGCTGATCGGCCTGGGCACCGACATCGGCCCGATGGCGATCTGCTACCGCAGCGACCTGTTCCAGCAGGCCGGCCTGCCGACCGACCGCGAGGAGGTCGGCAAGCTGTGGGCGGGCGACTGGTCGAAGTTCGTCGAGGCGGGCAAGCAGTACCAGGCCAAGGCCCCGGCCGGCACCTTCTTCACCGACTCCGCCTCCGGCCTGTTCAACGCCGTGCTGTCGGCCCAGCCCGAGCAGTACTCGGACGCCTCCGGCAAGCTCGCCTACAAGACCAGCCCCGGCGTGAAGACCGCCTGGGACCTCGCGGTCTCCGCCTCGCAGGCGAAGATCAGCGCCGGTCTGCGCCAGTTCCAGGACCCGTGGAACGCCGCGTTCGCCAACGCCAAGTTCGCCACCGTGGTCTGCCCGTCCTGGATGACCGGCATCATCAGCAAGTACTCCGGCGACTCCGGCAAGGGCAAGTGGGACGTCGCGGCCCCGCCGGTCGCCTCCAACTGGGGCGGCGCCTTCCTGACCGTCCCGAAGGCCGGCAAGCACACCAAGGAGGCCGCGGCCCTCGTCGCCTGGCTGACCGCGCCGGAGCAGCAGGCCAAGGTCTTCACCAAGGTCGGCAACCTGCCCTCCACCGTGGGCGGCCTGCAGCAGCCCGCCGTCCAGGGCGCCAAGCAGGAGTACTTCAACAACGCGCCGACCGGCCAGATCTTCGCCGCCGCCGCGCAGTCCATCAAGCCGGCGCCGATCGGCGAGCAGGACGGCAACGTGAAGACGATCATCACCGACAACGGCATCCTCGACATCGAGGAGCACGGCACGGACCCGGCCAAGGCCTGGTCCAACGTCACCAAGCTGATCGACGACAAGACCAGCAACTGATCCGGGCCGGCAACGCGCCGGTAGCCGATCCCTACTGCCCGGCCGGGTCCGCCCACCCGGCCGGGCGCCGTTCCGCCGCCCCTCGCCACCCCCGGGAAGGAAACCCCAAGTGGCCACCCACGTCCGCGCCGAGGCCCCGCCCGCGCGCCCCGCCTGGCGCTCCCGCCTGTACCGGTTCGACCTGAAGGCCTCCCCGTACGCCTTCATCGCCCCGTTCTTCCTCTGCTTCGCCGCCTTCGGCCTCTTCCCGCTGATCTGGACGGGCTGGCTGTCGCTGCACTACGTCGACCTGCTCAAGCCGGACGTGATGGAGTGGCGGGGCTTCGGCAACTACACCCGCCTGTGGTCCAACGACCAGTTCTGGAACGCGCTGCGCAACACCTTCACCATCGGTGTGATCTCGACCGTCCCGCAGCTGCTGACGGCCCTCGGCCTCGCCCACCTGCTCAACTACCGGATGCGCGGCCGGGGCTTCTTCCGGGTCGCGATCCTCGCCCCGTACGCCACCTCGATCGCCGCCGCGACCCTGGTGTTCGTCCAGCTGTTCAACCCGGACTACGGGTTCATCAACTGGATGCTGGGCGCGGTCGGGATCCACCCGAACTGGTACTCCGACACCTGGCCCTCGCAGATCGCCATCTCCACCATCGTGACCTGGCGCTGGACCGGCTACAACGCGCTGATCTACCTGGCCGCGATGCAGGCGGTGCCGAAGGACCTGTACGAGGCGGCCAGCCTGGACGGGGCCAACCGCTGGCAGCAGTTCACCCGGATCACCGTCCCGTCGATCCGCCCGACCATCCTGTTCACCATCATCGTCTCCACCATCGGCGCCACCCAGCTGTTCGGCGAGCCGATGCTGTTCGGAGGCGGCGTCGGCGTGTCCGGCGGCTCCGCGCACCAGTTCCAGACGCTCAGCCTCTACCTGTACGAGCTGGGCTGGCCGTCCCGCCAGCTGGGCCGCGCCTCGGCGGTGGCCTGGACGATGCTGCTGCTCCTGCTGCTGATCGGCCTGGCGCAGTTCCTGATCACCCGTTACCGCAAGCGCAACGAGCTGGGAGCCTGACATGGCCGCCACCCTGTCCACTCCCTCCGCCCGCGGGGCGAAGCACGCCGAGCAGGACCGCCCGCGCGGGTTGTTCCGCCGCCGGGCGGGCGACCACGACAAGGCCGGGCCGGTGGCCTACGTGCTGCTGGCGATCGCCGCCGTGGTCTCGCTGTTCCCGCTGTACTGGACCTTCGTCGCCGCCTCCAACACCGGTGAGCGGGTGGCCCAGTCGCCGCCGCCGATGGTGCCCGGCGGCGAGCTGTGGACCAACATCACCACCGCCTGGGACCAGGCGGACATGGGCAAGGCGCTGCTGAACTCCACCATCGTGGCGGGCTGCGTGTCGCTGTCCACGGTGCTGTTCTCCACGCTGGCCGGCTTCGCCTTCGCCAAGCTGCGCTTCCGCGGCCGCAACGCGCTGCTGACCCTGGTGGTCGCCACCATGACCATCCCGCCGCAGCTCAGCGTCATCCCGCTGTACCGGATCGTCACCAAGCTGGAGTGGGGCAACCAACTGCAGTCGGTGATCCTGCCCTCGCTGGTGGCGGCGTTCGGCGTGTTCTTCATGCGCCAGTTCCTCTCCGAGGCGCTGCCGTTCGAGCTGATCGAGGCGGCCCGGGTGGACGGCGCGAACAGCCTGCGGATCATCTGGCACGTGGTGTTCCCGATCGCCCGGCCCGCGATGGCGGTGCTCGGCATGCTGGTCTTCGTGCAGTCCTGGAACGACTTCTTCTGGCCGTTCGTGGTGCTCACCCAGCAGAACCCGACCGTGCAGGTCGCGCTCTCCGCGATCGGCGGCGGCTCCGGCCACGACATCAACCAGGCCGTGATCATGACCGGCGCGCTCGTCGGCACCCTGCCGCTGCTGTTGATCTTCGCCGTTCTGGGGAAGCACATCGTCGGCGGCATCACCTCCGGCGCCGTCAAGAGCTGATCCGCCGCGAACCGGCCCGCCGGCCGGCCCCGGCACACCGCCCCGTCCACCCCCGAGCCATGGGAGCGCTCCCGTATGACCATGACCGATCCGACCACAGCCGCCCACGCATCGGTGGCGGCCCCCCGGGTGGCCTTCCCGCCCGGCTTCGCCTGGGGCGCGGCCACCGCCGCCTACCAGATCGAGGGCGCGGCCGCCGAGGACGGACGCACCCCGTCCATCTGGGACGTCTTCGCCAAGACCCCCGGCAAGGTGCTGAACGGCGACACCGGCGACGTGGCGGTGGACCACTACCACCGCTTCCGCGAGGACGTCCGGCTGATGGCCGACCTGGGCCTCACCTCGTACCGGTTCTCGCTGTCCTGGCCGCGCATCCAGCCCACCGGCCGCGGCCCGGCCGTCGAGCGCGGCCTGGACTTCTACCGCGCCCTGGTCGACACCCTGCTGGAGCACGGCATCTCCCCGGTCGCCACGCTCTACCACTGGGACCTCCCGCAGGACCTGGAGGAGGCCGGCGGCTGGCCGGTCCGGGAGACCGCGTACCGCTTCGCCGAGTACGCGGCGCTGGCCGGCGCGGCGCTCGGCGACCGCGTCCCGGTGTGGACCACCCTGAACGAGCCCTGGTGCAGCGCCTTCCTCGGCTACGGCTCCGGCGTGCACGCCCCCGGCCGCACCAACCCGGCGGACGCGCTCAAGGCCGCCCACCACCTCAACCTCGGCCACGGCCTGGCCGTCGGCGCGCTGCGCGAGGTGCTGCCCGCCTCGGCGAAGATCGCGGTCTC
The DNA here is from genome assembly GCF_013364235.1 of Kitasatospora sp. NA04385. NCBI lineage: Bacteria > Bacillati > Actinomycetota > Actinomycetes > Kitasatosporales > Streptomycetaceae > Kitasatospora > Kitasatospora sp. NA04385. The sequence continues at coordinate 2,689,080 of NZ_CP054919.1, forward strand.
GCTCAACCTGCACCTGGTCCGCCCGCTCACCGACACCGACGGGGACCGCGAGGCGGCCCGCCGGATCGAGGCGGTCGGCAACCGGGTCTGGACCGGCCCGATGTTCAAGGGCGGCTACGACGCGGACCTGAAGGCGGACACCGCCCACCTCGTCGACTGGGACGAGCTGGTGCGCCCGGGCGACGAGGCGGAGATCGGCCGGCCGATCGACCTGCTCGGCCTCAACTACTACAACCCGACCGTCGTCTCGGCGCCGGGCGGCGAGGTCGAGACCGCCGAGGCGGCCCGCAACGACGGCCACGGCGACAGCGAGTTCAGCTGCTGGCCGGGCTCCGAGGACGTGGTCTTCCACCTCGCCAACGAGGACGTCACCGCGATGGGCTGGCCGATCGACGCCTCCGGCCTGTCCGACTCGCTGGTCGGCATGCACCGCGACTTCGGCCTGCCGCTGCTGGTCACCGAGAACGGCGCCGCCTTCGAGGACGTGGTCGGCCCGGACGGCGGGGTCGACGACCCCGAGCGGGTCCGCTACGTCGACCTGCACCTGCGGGCGGTGGCCGACGCCGTCGCGGCGGGCGCCGACGTCCGGGGCTACTACCTCTGGTCGTTCCTGGACAACTTCGAGTGGGCGTACGGCTACAGCAAGCGCTTCGGCATCGTCCACGTCGACTACGACACCCAGCAGCGCACGCCCAAGACCAGCGCCCGCTGGTACGCGGAGGTGATCCGCCGCGGGGGGCTCGCCTGAACTCCCGCACCCCCGCACAGTGTGACGGAGTGTGAGCGACGGGCGTGACCGCGGGGAGTCCCGCTCGTTCTCCCCTGGTGTGCGAACCAACCACGCGAAGCGACCGCGACGTTCGGACACCTCCCGGCGCCGGTGGGGGCGGCCCGGCACGCTGGCGGCGAGCGGAGTGCTCGCCGCCCAGGTGCTGGGCCTCGGACTCGGCGCGGCCGACGCCCGCGCCGCCGACGCCGGGCACCCCCCGCGGCACCCCGGCCGCACCCTCGGCACCCCCGTCCGCACCGGCGCGGACGACGGCGGACCGCTCGACGGCACGGTCGAGGGCACGATCCGCACCGTCGACGGCCTCGACCCGGCCGACGCCGTGGACGCCCGGCCGGTGCAGGGCCTCGGCGACGCCCTCGGCCAGCAGCTCGGCGGCGAACTCCCGCTGCCCGGCCACCACGCCGACCGCCCCGACGCGTTCTCGCTCGCCGCGGGCCTGCTCTCCGCCGTCCCCCCGCAGCCCCGCGCCGCGGACGACGCCCCGGGCCTCCCGCTCCGGCCCCGAGAACGGCCGCGAGCGGCACCGCGCCCGCGCCCGCACCCGCCGTCCCGGCCCAGCGCACCCCGCCGACGCCGCCCCGCCGGCGCCACCACCACCCCCGCCCCGGCCGGTACGGCCGCCGCGACCGCCACCGCCGCCCGCACCCCGGCCCGGCGCCCCGCCCCGGCGCTCGACACCCCGCCGCCCCCCGCCCCCCGGCCCGGCCCCGACCGCCTCGCCCTCACCGCCGCCCCCGCCCACCCGGCCGCCGGAAGCGCCGTCGCCGTCCTGCTCCCGATCGCGGCCGGCCTGCTGCTCACCGCCGCCGCCATGTACAAGCACCGCGGCCTCCCGGGCGGCCACTGAGCCGACCCCGGCAACCGGTATCGCAGACCGACACCTGTGGGGACAATGGAGGTGTTCCACTCCACGGCGTCGGAGGAAGGTAGGAAGGATCATGAGTGTTGCTGTCTCCGATCACCTCGGACCGTGGACGGTCGACGACGTCCTGGCACTGCCCGAGGACACCCGCCACCGGATCGAACTGCTCGGGGGGGCCCTGCTGATGAGCCCCAACCCCGGAGTCCCGCACCAGCGGGCCAGCCTTCGTCTGGCCGTGCTCCTCGGCACCGCGATCGTCGCCACCGGCGCCCCGTTCGAGGTACTGGAGGCCGTCAACGTGCTCGTCCCGGACGGTCTGCTGATCCCCGACCTGGTGATCGCCGACGCCGCCGCGGCCGCCGAGGCGGGCTCCACCCTGCACGCGGACGACGTCGTGGTCGCCGTCGAGATCGCGTCGCCCTCCACCGAGGTGATCGACCGCCGCACCAAGCCCGGCCTGTACGCCGCCGCCGGCATCCCGCACTACTGGCGCCTGGAGCTCGCCCCGGCACCGCGCCTGCACCTCGGTCGGCTGACCGCCGACGGCGGCGGCTACCTCGACCGCACCGTCGGCCCCGGGGAGTCCACCGCCCTCACCGACCCGTTCCCGTTCGACCTCGATCCGGCGGCGCTGCGGCGCTGACCGCCGGGCCCCGGATCAGCCGAAGGTCTTGGGGGGCGGGGCCGGGGAGGGGACCGCGGCGGTGTCGGTGACGGGGGCCGCTCCGGCGGTGAAGTCGGCGAGGTCGCGGCCGTGCAGCAGCCGGGCCTGGGCGGGGTCGGTGGCCAGGCGGCGGGTGAGGTCGGCGAGCGGGAGGGGGGTGCGGGCGGCCAGCAGGACGAGGTTGCCGAAGCGCTTGCCGCGCAGCACGGCGGGGTCGGCGACCAGGCAGACCTCGGGGAAGACCGCGAGCAGGGTGGCGGTCTGGGCGCGGGCGAAGGCGAGCGCGCCGCCGTCGGTGGTGTTGGCGGCGTAGTGGCCCGCGCCGGTGAGGACGCGGGCGGCGTGCCGGGCGAACTCGGTGGTGGCGCAGTGCGCGGGGACGCGGGCCCCGGCGAAGACGTCGGTGACGACCAGGTCGGCGGAGTCGTCGGGGGTGCGTTCCAGGACGGCGCGGGCGTCGCCGCCGCGGACCTTGATCTGCCAGCCGCGGTCGAGCGGCAGTTCGGCCCGGACCAGGGCGGTGAGCTCGGTGTCGATCTCGGCGACCTGCTGGCGGGAGCGCGGCCGGGTGGCGGCGGTGTAGCGGGCCAGGGTGAGCGCGCCGCCGCCGAGGTGCAGCGCGGTGAGCGGCTGCCGGGCGGGGGCGGCGAGGTCGATCAGGTGGCCGATCCGGCGCTGGTAGGCGAAGCCGAGGTGGGTGGGGTCGGCCAGGTCGACCAGGGACTGCGGGGCGCCGTCGAGCAGCAGCTGCCAGGCGTGCGGCCGGTCCCGGTCGGGGCGCAGCTCGGCGGTGCCGGAGGCGACGGCGGCGGTGAGCGGGCCTTCGGCGTGCGCGCGGCCGGGGACGGTGGGGGTGGTGCGTGGGCGGCCCATGGCGTCCATTATCGCCGGGCGGCGTTCGAGCGGGCACGGGCGGCGGGCGCGAACGCGGGCGGTGGCGACGGTGGGTGACGGGTGCTGCCCGCTGCGGGGTCGGGCGGTCCACCCACCGAGACGACGCTTGCATGCCAACTCTCGGGTGCGGCAAGTTCTCTGACGAATCGTCAGCCGACGTACGGGGCGCGCTCAGAGCGGGCCGAGACCGCCCGCCGCGAGCGTGGTGGCGGCTTCGCAGAGCGCGGAGCGCAGCACCCAGGCGTCGGTGGGGCGGGGGTGCGGCTGGGGGCCGGAGGGCGGGATGATCCAGCGCGGGTCGGTGGGCGGGAGCAGTTCGGCTCCCGGGGTACAGGCGGAGCCGAGCAGGTGCCAGCGCAGCGCGGTTCCGGCCGGGACCAGGAAGGCGACGGCGGTGCCGGCGGCGGTCTGCTGCACGGCCCCGCAGGCCCGCCGCAGCCGGAGGATGTCGACCGCCTCCAGCCCGTGCCGGACCTGCACGGTGACGGTGTCGTACTGGACCACGCGGCTGGCCGAGGAGCCCGCGGGGGCGGGCGGCGGCGCGGCGGGGACGGCCGGACGCCGGTACTGGGGAACTCCGGTGGCCATGGGGGACCTCCTGTCGCCTCGGGACGCGCGGAAACCGGATGGCACTCCGTCACCCGGTCGTGCGACGGGGGGCCGGTGCGGGAGGGGGCCCGTACCGCCGGTGTCCATGTATCAGGACAACGCGGAACCGGTCGCGCAGGCCACGGCCTCCGATACAGCAAGCCATGGCATTTCATGGCACAAGGCGGCAACTCCGTCCGGATTGTCCGCAATTGACCCGACGGGTCCCGGCAACCCGACGTGTTCGCACGGTGACTGCCGGTACTGTTCTGGCGACGCGGCGGCCCTCCCCCCGGAGCCGGCGCGACCACCCCGGCACGACCTCGGAGTGCAGCATGGCAGCCACCCGAACCGGCGGGCCCCGCCCGTCGCCCGTCCCCAACCAGGCGATGCGCGAGCTGCGCGGCGGCCTCTCGCCGGGGGAGTTCGCCACCCTGGTCCGCCGGGCCGCCCGGGAGATCGGCGAGCACGTGTCCTGCGACGCGCGCTACGTCGGACGGGTCGAGTCCGGCGAGATCCGCTGCCCCAACTACGCGTACGAGCGGGTGTTCCGGCACATGTGGCCGGAGCGCTCGCTGGCGGAGCTCGGGTTCGCGCCCCGCACGGCGGTCCGCCGCCGCGCGCCGACGACCACCGAACCGCCCGTCCCGGCAGATCCGCCGGACGCGCCGCACCGGTCTGACGAGGAGAACGACGAGGTGCTTCGCCGCACGTTCCTGAACGGCGGTCCGACCGCCCTGGCGACCGTGCTGGGCCTGGACCAGGCCCCGCCGACCGCCGCGGTGCCGCCCGCGGCACCGCCGCTGCCCGAGCGCCGCCGGGTCGGCGCCGCCGAGGTGCAGGGGGTCGAGCAGGCGGTCCGCGACATCCGGCTGCTGGACGACGCGCACGGCGCGGACGCCCTGTTCGAGCTGGCCGGGCAGTCGCTGCGCAGCGCCTACGTGCTGCTCAACGACGGCGACTACAGCGCCGCGACCGAGCGCCGCCTGCAGTCCGGGGCCGGCGAACTCGCCATCTCGGTGGGCTGGCTGGCGCACGACTCGAACCGGCTCACCGACGCCAGGTCGTTCTACTCGGAGGCGCTGGCCACCGCCCGGATGGCCCGCGACCCGCACCTGGAGGCGCACGTGTTCAGCAACAGCGCCTTCCTGGCCCGGGACGCGGGCCGCCCCCGGGAGGCGCTGCGGGCCGCCCAGGCGGGGCAGGCCGCGGCCGAGGGGCTGGGCTCGGACCGGCTGATGTCGCTGCTGGTGCTGCGCGAGGCCGGCGGCTGGGCGCTGCTGGGCGACCGCTCGGCCTGCGAGCGCTCGCTGTCCCGGGCGTACGCGCTGTTCGAGCGGGGCGAGCGGCCGGACGCCGACCCGGAGTGGATGTCCTTCTTCGGCGAGGCGGAGCTGGCCGGGCAGGAGGCGCAGTGCTGGTCGGCGCTGGGCGACTGGGACCGGGCCAGCGCCCGGGCCGAGCGGGCGATAGGGCTCCAGGAGCCGCACTTCGTGCGCAACCGGATGCTGTACACCGCCGAGTTGGCGCACGACCGGCTGGGCCGGGGCGACCTGGCGGGCGCGGGCGCGCACGGCTCGGCGGCGGTGGCCCTGCTCGGCCAGGTCCGCTCCGCGCGGATCCGCGGCATGCTGGCGCACACCGCGGACCGGCTGCGCGGGCACGCCGCCGTGCCGGAGGTCCGGGAGTTCCTGGACGGCCACGACGCGGCGGCCTGACGACCCGGCACCCGCCGACCGCCCGACAACCCGCCACCCGCCGACGGCCCGACAACCCGACGGCCCGCCATCCGACGAAGGCCCGACGGCCCGGCGGCCCGCGCCCCGAGCGGGCGTCAGTGCCCCAGCCGCTCCAGGTGGCTGTGGTCGTTCCAGATCTCGACCGCGGGCAGCCCGTACTCCCAGGACAGCACGCACAGCGCGGCGGTGCCGAGCTTGAGCCGCTGGGCGTACTCGGCGGGCAGGCCGAGCCAGCGGGCGGTGAGGATCCGCAGCAGGTGGCCGTGGGCGAACAGGACGACGTCCCGGTCGGCGCAGTGCATGGTGGTGGTGTCGGGGTCCGGCGTCCCGTGCTCCGCGTTGATCCCGGCGAGGAAGCCGTCGACCCGGGCGGAGACCTGGGCCAGCGTCTCGCCGCCGGGCACGCCGTCGCGCCAGATCAGCCAGCCGGGCTGGTCCTTCTCCCGGATCTCGCCGCCGGTGCGGCCCTCGTACTGCCCGTAGTCCCACTCGAGGAGTTCGGGACGCTCGACGGCGCGCTCGCCGAAGCCGGCGAGTTCGGCGGTCTCCCGGGCGCGGGAGAGCGGGCTGGTGTAGACGGTGGCGTCCGGCAGGCCGTTCCACGGGGCGCGGGCGAGGCGTTCGCCGAGGGCGCGGGCCATCGCGCGGCCCTCCTCGGTGAGCGGGACGTCGGTGCGGCCGGTGTGCCGACCGGTGGCCGACCAGGAGGTCTCGCCGTGGCGGACCAGCACGATGCGGGCGGGCATGGGGTACCTCGTTCGAAGGGGTGCGGTTCGGCGGCCCCGCCGTCGAGGGCCACCGCCCCATGATCCCCCACCCGACCGGCCGGACCGACGACCGGGCTCCGCTTTGTCGGCTCCGGATGCGAGACTGGGCCGCACCATGAACGTCTCGCACCTGGGGCAGGCCACCCCGCCGCTGCGGCGGCTCTCCGAGTTGCGCGGCCCGGCACCGCAGCGCAGCCTCGACGCCCGTGCCCTCGCCGCCCTCGCCGCCAATCCGGGCTGCCGCCGCCGCGCCCTGCTGGACGCCGCGGGCGTCGACAAGATCGCGATCGCCCAACACCTGGGCCGCCCCGCGCCGTTCGGCCAGTCGCCGTTCGCGATCCGGCGCGGCCTGCTGTTCGAGTCCCGGCTGAAGCGGGACGGGTACGCGGTGCTGCTGGAGCCGCTGCGCCGCCGGCTGGGCGTCCCGGACGACGAACTCTCCTCGCTCGCCGTGCCGGACCTGCTGCCCGCGGCCTCCCCCGCGGTCCGCGCGGAGCGGACGGCGGCGGTGCTGGCCGAGGCCGCCGCCGACCCCGCGGCCTGGACGCTGCTGGACCACCCGCTGCTGCGGCTGGACGTCGCGGGCAGCCCGGCCTACCTGGAGCCGGACGCGCTGGTGGTGCACGCCGGCCGGTGCACCGTGGTGGAGATCAAGTCCTTCCCGGTGCTGGACGGTTCGGCCGATCCGGCGAACGTGGGCGCGGCCGCCCGGCAGGCCGCGGTGTACGTGCTGGCGCTCCAGGAGGCGGCGGCCCGCCGGGCCGGCCTGCCCCCGTCCGGGGACCCGTACGCCGTCCAGGAGCTGCCCGGCGCCCCGGAGTTGACGGTGCTGCTGGTCTGCCCGAAGGACTTCTCCACCCGGCCGGTCGCCGTCCCGGTCGACGTCCGGCGCGAACTGGCGGTCACCCGGCGGCAGTTGTCCCGGATGACCCGGATCGAGCAGCTGCTCGAAGCGCTGCCCGAGGGCGTCACCTTCGACCTGGCCCGGGACGCCTCGGGCGCACCGACCCGCCCGGCGGGGGAGCTGGCCGAGGCGGTCGCCGCGGTGCCCGCCGCGTACGCCCCGGAGTGCATCTCCACCTGCGAGCTGGGCTTCCACTGCCGTTCGCAGGCGCGCTGCGCGGGCGCGGTGGAGCAGTTGGGCCGCGGGGTGCGCGGCGAGCTGGGTTCGCTGCGCACCGTCGAGGAGGCGCTGGCGGCCGCCGGGCGCGGCGGCGAGGAGGGCCTGGAGCCGGAGCTGGAAGGCGGGTTGGGCCTGGACGAGGCATCCGAGCGGCTGGCGTACGCGGCCCGGCTGCGGGCCGAGGCGCTGGCGTCGGCGGGTGGCGCGCGGTGAGCCTGCTGTCCACGCTGGCCCGGCTGGAGGCGGTGCGGGCGCAGCGGGCGCAGCCGCTGGCCACGGTGCGGCACCGGCACCTGTCGGAGCGTCCGATGGTGCTGGTGCCGCTGGCGGCGGCCGGCGAGTCGGGGGCCCCGCTGGCGATGCTGCTGGGCACCGACCGGGGGGCGCCCCGGCTGCACTTCGTGCCGCAGCCGCTGAACCGCACCCAGCGTTCGGAGTTCCTGGCCGCGGTGGCCCGCGAGGTGGTGCCGTACCTGGAGTCCTTCGGGGACGAGGTGGAGCTGCTGGAGGGCTCCGAGAAGGACCCGGTGAGCGGCGAGAAGGTGCCGGTGGTGCGGGAGCTGTGCGCCGACGCGCCGCAGCTGCTGGTGCCGAACGCGGGCGGCGTGGCGCACCTGGCGCTGCTGGGCCGCTCGACCCGGTTCCGCCGCACGGTCGAGGACCCGGATCCGGGCGAGTACCCGTCGCCGACCGAGGTCCCGCTGCTGGGGCGGTGGTTGACGCACCTGACGGACCGGGCGCAGGTGCCGGGGTCCTCGATGCTGCTGGCGATGACCGGCCTGCTGTCGCGGCACTGGGCGACCGGGCAGAGCAACCTGGAGGACCAGCACCTGGCCGCCCGGCTGGCCTGGCACCTGCCGCCGGCCGGCCTGGAGCCGGCCGCCGTGGGCGCGGAGGCCGCCGAGTGGGTGGAGTCCGCGCGGGACGGCGAGGGCCTGCTGCTGCACCCGCCGGCCGGTCCGGTCACCGATCCGCGGTTCGACGAGCGGGTGCTGGCCCCGGCGATCCTGCGGCACGACGCGGCGGTGGCGGTGCGCGAGCGGGCCGGGGCCGCGCGGGACGGCGCGGAGGTCCGCCGGGCCGCCGCCCTGGTCGAGCGGGCGCACGCCGAACTGGCCCGGGTGCTGCTGGCGGCGGCGCTGCCGGCCTGGCACGACGTGTGGAACGGCGTCGACCTGCTGCGGGCCCTGCCGGGGGCCGGCCACCTGCCGGACCGCTGGGAGGGCGACCGCTGGTCGTTCACCATGCACCGGGAGCGGGTGGCGGCGGGCGAGCCCCCGCAGCCGCGCCGGGACGACGCGGTGACGGCGGCCCGCAAGCTGGCCCAGCGCGAGCGCGAGCAGGCGAAGCTGGAGATCCAGGAGGCGCTGGACGACCCGCTGGCGATGGCGGAGCGCCGGCTGTCCGGCGAGGCGTTCGTCGGCGAGGTGGTGGACGTCGTCCCGGAGTGGTCGGCGGGCCGCTCCCCCAAGCCGCGGCCGCTGCTGGTGGTGCGCACCGGGGACCGGCCGCACGCCGATCCGGGCCGCGAGCTGCACCGGGCGCACGCGGAGCCCGCCCAGCGGGCCGAGGTCGTCTCGTCCGGGCCGGGCGAGGTGGTGGTGCGGCTGCTGTCCGGCATGGGCCGCCGCAAGGACCCGGAGCCGGGCAGCGTCCCGGAGCCGGGCAGCACGGTGGTGTTCACCCTGTTCGAGCTGGCGCCCCGGCAGTCCGCGCCGCTGCCGGAGCCCGCCGACACCCCGTGGACGCACGGCGGCCCCCCGGTGGCCGTCGAGGATGCACCGGTCGGTGCGGACGAATGGGAATGACGCGTTACATGGACCTCTCCTCCGGGCCGGTGACCGGCCGTCAGGACGACCGCTCCGCCGAACCGGCCCCCGGCGAGGCCGCCGACCGGGCCGTCGCGGGGATCCTCGACGCGGTGGTGCGCCCCGCGCCGGGCGCGCCGCGCGGCGTGGTGGTGGACTCCCCGCCGGGCGCGGGCAAGTCGACGCTGGTGGTGCGGGCGGCCCGCGAACTGGTCGGCGCGGGCGAGCGCCTGATGATCGTCGCCCAGACCAACAGCCAGGTGGACGACCTGGTCGACCGGCTGGCGTCCAAGGCGCCGGACATCGGCGTCGGCCGGCTGCACGCGAGCGACTCCCGGCCCGCGCCGGAGGCCCTGCGGCACGCCAACGTCACCGCCAGGGACAAGGTCGCCGACCTGCTGGAGCAGGACGTGGTGATCTCCACGGCGGCGAAGTGGCAGTGGGTGCGGACCGAGCAGCCCTGGCGGCAGGCCATCGTGGACGAGGCCTACCAGATGCGCTCGGACGCGCTGCTGGCGGTGGCCCGGCTCTTCGAGCGGGCGCTGTTCGTGGGCGACCCGGGCCAGCTCGACCCGTTCACCGTGGTGGGCACCGACCAGTGGGCGGGCCTGTCCTACGACCCGTCCTCCTCCGCGGTGGTCACCCTGCTCGCCCACAACCCGGCGATCCGGCCGCACCGGCTCCCGGTCTCCTGGCGGCTGCCCGCCTCGGCGGCGCCGCTGGTCTCCGCCGCGTTCTACCCGTACACGCCGTTCCGGTCCGGCACCGGGCCGGACGACCGCGTCCTGCGGCCGGGCCTGCGCGGCGACGGCTCCGCGGTGGACGCCGCGATCGACGAGGCGGCGGCCACCGGCTGGGCGCTGCTGGAGCTGCCCGCCCGGCACACCGTGCGCACCGACGCCCAGGCCGTCGCGGCGGTGGCGGCCACCGTCCGCCGGCTGCTGGACCGCGGGCTGACCGCGCACTCCGAGCAGGGCACCGCCCCGCTCACCGCCGGCCGGGTCGCGGTCGGCACCGCGCACCGGGACCAGGCCGCCGCGGTGCGCGCCGAGCTGGCCCGGCTGGGCGTGCCGGTCGACCCGGCGGCCGGCGAGTGCGTCACGGTCGACACCGCGAACCGGCTGCAGGGCCGCGAGTACGACGTCACGGTCGTCCTGCACCCGCTCTCCGGCCGCCCCGACGCGACCGCCTTCCACCTGGAGACCGGCCGCCTGTGCGTGCTGGCCTCCCGGCACCGGCACGCCTGCATCGTCGTGGCCCGCGCCGGCATCCCCGAGCTCCTGGACGCCCACCCCGCCACCGAACCCGTCCAGCTGGGCGTCGCCGTCAAGTTCCCCGACGGCTGGGAGGCCAACCACGCGGTCCTCTCCCACCTCGCCGAACACCGCGTCCGCCTGTAGGGGGGCACCGCCGGGGGCTCCGGGAGAGCCCCTGGCGGGGCCCGCGCCAAGGGCGCGCGGGGCGTCTCGCGCGCCCCCGGCGGGGAATAGCGCGCGTGGGCGCACCGTTCCGGTTCTGGCGGTTCGCGCGCGACAATGGACGGCGGCCGTCTTTCCCTCGCACTCCCGGAGGTGCCCCGTCATGCCCGACTCGCATCCGCAGGCGTCCGACCAGGGCGGTTCGCCGACTCCGGCGGTCGCCTCCCCGGTGCCTGGCCCGGCCCGGCGGATCCGCCCGGTTGAGTTGATCTTCGAGCCGGCGGGGCCGGAGCCGGAGCCGGAGCGGTTCTTCGACCTGGAGTCGATCGACGACCCCTCCCAACTGCTGTCGCGCTCCACCGAGTTGGCCCTGGCGTTCCGGGCCGCGGCGGAGCGGGCGACCGACTTCCAGGCGCTGGCCGCCGCGCAGCTCGCCGACCCGCGCCGTTTCGACGCGCTCTCGCCGGAGCAGATCGCCGAGCGGGCCGACTGGACGCCGGACTACGCGGTGCGGATGGTCGAGTACGGCCGGTCGCTCCAGCGCCGCGGCCCGGAGGAGTAGGCCCGCACCGAGGGGCGACGGCGGGCCCGCCAGGCCACTGGCATATGCGGCGGGCGATGGTACGCCCCCGCACCCCCGGCTGTCCGGCGAACGCCGTTTTCTCCCCGGCCGGCCGCGCCGCCGGTCCACCCTGACCAGGTGGACATCTGGACCTATCAATCCGTGGAGTACGTCAGCGTCGCCGGGGAGGCGTGGCTCGCCTCCGCCAGCGAGTACCCGAGCAGCATGCGCGCCCTGTGGGAGGCCCGCCCGTGGGCGCCCGCGGTCCTCCCGTGCGGCCGGGCGTTCGACGTGATCAGCCTGCCGGCCGTGTTCGGCCGCCGGGTGCTGGACGAGCTGTGGACCTCGGGCCCGGGCTGCGGCCCGGTGGCGACGTACCGGGGCCGGACGCTGCTGTTCGTGCAGCCGGGGGCCGCGGGGCGGCTGCGGACGCTGCTGGCCTGGGAGGAGTGGGCCCGGGACGTGCCGCCGCTGCTGTGCCACGGCCAGGGGGACGCGGTGACGGTGCCGCCGGTGCAGCGGGCGATCGACGCGCCGGAGTCCACGTCCAGCCGGTGGATCGTGGCGCCGGACACCAGCGAGCCGTGGCTGCCGGGGGCGTCGGTGGTGCTGTGGGCGTGCGTCCGGGCGGCCCGCGGGCGGGCCCGGGAGGCCGGCGACCCGGTGTCGAACGCGCGCTGAACGGGAGGTGCCGCGCCGGGGGAATCGATTTTGGCTCCGGCCCCGGCCGCTGCTAGAGTCTTCCACGTCAGCAGGCGCCGCTAGCTCAGTTGGTTAGAGCAGCTGACTCTTAATCAGCGGGTCCGGGGTTCGAGTCCCTGGCGGCGCACAGACAGCGAGAGGCCCCCCTTCACCGGGGGGCCTTTCGCGTTGCGGCGCGCGGCCGAACGACGTGTCGCGCAGCCCCCGGCGGTGCGTAAAGGGCTGCTAATGTCCGGCCCATGGCGTTCGATGATCTCCATTCCGACTGGGCCGCCTGGCTCGACGCGGAGCTCGCCGAGGCCGAGGCGGCCGCGCTGCGCGGGCACCGGCGGGAGCGGCACCGGCGGCGGCTGCTCCGGTCGCTGGCCTGGGCGGGCGCGGCGGCGCTGGCGGCCGGCCTCGGTTTCGGCCTGGTGTACACGGCGCAGCACGGCCCGGCCCCGCGCCCGGCGGTGACGGCCTCGCCCACGCCCGGGTCCTAGCCGGGGACCGGCGCTCAGCCCAGCAGGACCACCGCCAGTCGGCGCGGCCCGTGGACGCCCTTGACCCGGATCATCTCGATGTCGGCGGTGGCGGAGGGCCCGCTGACGAAGGTGAGCGGCCGGGCCGGGTCGAGCCGGGTGATCGCCCCGGGCAGCGCGGAGTGCACCTGTTCGGCGCGGACGACGCACACGTGCAGGTCGGGCAGCAGGGTCGCGGCGCGGCGCCCCTGGGCGGGGCCGCCGTCCAGGACCAGGGTGCCGGAGTCGGCGACGGCGGCCGCGCAACCGGTCAGGACGGCGTCGGTGGCGTCGAGTTCGGCCGTGCCGAGCGGCGGGCGGTCGACCCGGATCCGCCCGTCCCAGTCGGCGGTCCAGTCGGCGGGCAGCCCGTCCGGGACGACCAGGCTGCGGGCGCCCTCGTCGGCCAGCGCCCGGGCGACGGCCGGGGCGGGTTCCGCGGCGCGCAGCACGCGGGCGCCGTACTCCTCCAGCCGTTCGGCGAACAGCGCGAGCACCGCCTCCCGGTCGTCGGGGTCGAGGCCGGGGGCGTGCCGCAGGTAGTGGCGGGGCGGTTCGGGGGCGGGCGGGACGGCGGCGGCGCGGATCCGGCGGAGGATCTCCTCGCGGGCGGTGGCGGTCATGCCTGCTCTCCTTCGTTGCGCTTCCACCAGCTGCGGAAGGACTCCCGGGGGATGTCGGGCAGCGCCCGGTTGTCGGTCCAGCCGGGGACGGGGGTGCGGGCGGGCAGCAGCGGCCCGACCAGTCCGGCGGCCCGGACGGCGGCCTTCCAGACCGCGGGGCGCTCCATCACGGCGCCGACGGTGTTCAGCGCGGCCCGTTCGACGGGGTGCTTCCCGCCGTCGGCGATCCGGGCGCGCTGGTCGAGCAGCACGTCGGTGAACCTGATCCGCACGGGGCAGACCTCGTTGCAGGCGCCGCACAGGGTGGAGGCGTACGGCAGCGAGGCGGTCTGCGGGTCGTCGGTCCCCTTGAGCAGCGGGTTGAGGATCGCGCCGATCGGCCCGGGGTAGACGGAGCCGTAGGCGTGGCCGCCGGTGCGCTCGTAGACGGGGCAGGTGTTCATGCAGGCGCCGCAGCGGATGCAGCGCAGGGCCTGGCGGCCGACGGGGTCGGCGAGGGCGCGGGTGCGCCCGTTGTCGACCAGGACGAGGTGGAAGTCGCGCGGGCCGTCGCCGTCGGTGGTGCCGGTCCAGGTGCTGGTGTAGGGGGCCATCCGCTCGCCGGTGGCGTTGCGGGCCAGCAGTTGCAGGAAGACCTCCAGGTCCTGCCAGCTGGGGACGGTCTTCTCGATGCCGACCACGGAGATCAGGGTGTCGGCGAGGGTGAGGCACATCCGGCCGTTGCCCTCGGACTCGACGACGACCAGGGTGCCGGTCTCGGCGACGACGAAGTTGGCGCCGGAGACGGCGACCTTGGCGCCGAGGAACTTCTCCCGCAGGTGCAGCCGGGCGGCTTCGGCGAGTTCGGCGGGGTCGTCGGTGAGCCCTTCGGGGGCGGGGCGGCCGTGCCGGCCCATCTCGCGGACGAAGATCTCCCGGATCTCGGCGCGGTTGCGGTGCAGCGCGGGGACGACCACGTGCGAGGGCAGGTCGTCGCCGAGCTGGACGATGGTGGCGGCGAGGTCGGTCTCGCGGGCGGTGATGCCGGCGGCTTCGAGGGCGGCGTCGAGGCCGATCTCCTCGGTGAGCATCGACTTGACCTTGACGATCTCGCGTTCGCCGGTGGCCCGGACCAGCTCGGTGACGATCCGGTTGGCCTCGGCGGCGTCGCGGGCCCAGTGGACGGTGCCGCCGGCCGCGGTGACCTTCTCCTCGACCCGCAGCAGGTGCTCCTCCAGGCCGGCCAGCACCCGGTCCTTGATCGCGGCGGCGCTGTCGCGCAGCTGCTCCCAGTCGGGGCGCTCGGCGGCCAGCACGGCCCGCTTGCCCCGGATGGTGTGGGTGGCGCGGCGCACGTTCTCGCGCAGCTGCCGGTTGCCGACCTCGTGCGCGGCGGCCTCGGGGAACGCGGGCCAGCCGAGGAACGACCTGCTCATCGGACCGCCTCCGTCACGGGGAGGCCGGGCAGCGGCCCGTCCTGTTCGGTGCGGGCGAGGATCTCGGCGAGGTGCAGGGTGCGCACCGGGTGCCCGTCCCGGGTGAGCCGGCCGCCGATGTTCATCAGGCAGGAGTTGTCGACGGCGGCCAGCACGGACGCCCCGGTCTCCAGGACGTGCCGGGCCTTGTCGCCGTTCATCGCGCCGGAGACCGCCGGGTTCTTCACCGAGAAGGTGCCGCCGAAGCCGCAGCACTCCTCCTGGGCGGGCAGTTCGACGTAGTCGATCCCGGCGACGGCGCGCAGCAGCCGGTGCGGCCGCTCCCCCAGCCCGGTGGCCCGCAGGCTGTGGCAGGTGGGGTGGTAGGTGACCCGGTGCGGGAAGTACGCCCCGACCTGTTCGACGCCCAGCCGGTCCGTCAGGTACTCGGTCAACTCGACGACCCGGGGCGCGAGTTCGGCCACCGCCCGGGCCAGCCCGGGGTCGCCCGCGGCTTCGGCGGCCAGCGGGTACGACTCGGCGGGCATCCCGGCGCAGGAGGCGGACGGGACGACGATCTCCTCGTACCCGGCGAAGGTGTCGACGAAGTGCCGGGCGAGCTTCGCGGTCTCCTTGCGGTAGCCGGTGTTGAAGTGCATCTGGCCGCAGCAGCTCTGCGCCGCGGGGAAGTCGACCTCGACGCCGAGGCGGCGCAGCAGGGTGACGGTGGCCCGGCCGGTGCCCGGGAACAGGGTGTCGTTCAGGCAGGTCACGAACAGGGCGGTGCGGGAGCGCGGGGCGTTCGGAGGCATGCCCGCATCATAGATGCAAGCTTAGATGCAAGCCAGGGTGCGTGTCAGAATGACCGGGTGACGACCGACGCCCTCCCCACCGCCGACCGGGCCTACCAGCATGTCCGCACCCGTCTGCTGGACGGCACCTGGCCCGGCGGCACCCTGCTGTCCGAAGGCGTCGTCGCGACCGAGCTGGGCCTGTCCCGCACGCCCGTCCGCGAGGCGTTCCTGCGCCTGCAGTCCGAGGGGTTCCTGCGCCTGTACCCCAAGCGCGGCGCCCAGGTCGTCCCGATCGCCCCGGGCGAGGCCCGGGACGTCCTCGCCGCCCGGGTCCTGTTCGAGCACGCCGCGATCGACACCCTCGCCGCCCTCGGCCCCACCGCGCTGACGGCCGCCGCCGCGGACCTGCTGGCCGCCTGCGAGCACCGCGACCCGCACCCCGTCGAGGCCGGCCGCCACTTCCACCTCACCCTGCTGCGGGCGGCCGGCAACCCCGTCCTGACCTCGCTGTACGAGGCGCTCTGGGACCGGCAGATACGCATCTCGGCCGCCGCGACGGCGACCGCCGCCCACGCCGAGCGGGACCACACCGAACACCTGGCCCTGGCCCGCGCCCTCGCCACCCCCGACCCCGCCGCCGCCCGGGCCCTGGTCACCGCCCACGCCGAGTCCCTGAATGCGGGCCCGCCGTTCTCACCGGCCGCGCAGCTCCCGGTACTGGTCGACCAGGTTGGCGGTGGAGGCGTCCAGGGCCTCGGCGCCCTCGCCGGTGAGCAGGATCGGCTCGATCTTCTTGGCGAGCACCTTGCCGAGCTCGACGCCCCACTGGTCGAAGGAGTCGATGTTCCAGACCGCGCCCTGGACGAAGACCTTGTGCTCGTAGAGCGCGATCAGCTGGCCCAGGACGTGCGGGGTCAGCTCGGTGGCCAGGATGGTCGTGGTGGGGTGGTTGCCCCGGAAGGTCTTGTGCGGGACGAGCTCGGCGGGCACGCCCTCCGCGGCGACCTCCTCGGCGGTCTTGCCGAAGGCGAGCGCCTGGGTCTGGGCGAAGAAGTTGGCCATCAGCAGGTCGTGCTGGGCGACCAGGCCGGGCTGCAGGTCGGCGACCGGGCGGGCGAAGCCGAGGAAGTCGGCGGGGATGAGCTTGGTGCCCTGGTGCAGCAGCTGGTAGTAGGCGTGCTGCCCGTTGGTGCCCGGGGTGCCCCACACCACGGGGCCGGTCTGCCAGTCGACGGGGTTGCCGTCCCGGTCGACGGACTTGCCGTTGGACTCCATGTCGAGCTGCTGCAGGTACGCGGTGAACTTCGACAGGTAGTGCGAGTACGGGAGCACCGCGTGCGCCTGGGCGTCGAAGAACGCGCCGTACCAGACGCCGAGCAGGCCGAGCAGCAGCGGCACGTTCTCCTCGGCGGGGGCGGTGCGGAAGTGCTCGTCGACCAGGCGGAAGCCGGCCAGCATCTCCTGGAAGCGCTCGGCGCCGATCGCGATCATCAGCGAGAGGCCGATCGCCGAGTCGTAGGAGTAGCGGCCGCCCACCCAGTCCCAGAACTCGAACATGTTGGCGGTGTCGATGCCGAAGTCGGCGACGCCCTGCGCGTTGGTGGACAGCGCCACGAAGTGCTTGGCGACGGCCTCCTCGCCGGCGCCGAGCTGCTCCAGCAGCCAGCTGCGGGCGACGACCGCGTTGGTGACGGTCTCGATGGTGGTGAAGGTCTTGGAGGCGACGACGAACAGCGTCTCGGCGGCGTCCAGGTCGCGGACGGCCTCGTGCAGGTCGGCGCCGTCGACGTTGGAGACGAACCGGACGGTCAGGTCGCGGTCGGTGTAGGAGCGCAGCACCTCGTAGGCCATCGCGGGGCCGAGGTCGGAGCCGCCGATGCCGATGTTGACGACGTTGCGGATGCGGCGGCCGGTGTGGCCGGTCCACTCGCCGGAGCGCACCCGCTCGGAGAAGGCGGCCATCTTGTCGAGCACGGCGTGCACGGCGGGCACCACGTTCTCGCCGTCGACCTCGATGACGGCGTCGCGGGGGGCGCGCAGCGCGGTGTGCAGGACGGCCCGGTCCTCGGTGGTGTTGATCTTCTCGCCGCGGAACATGGCGTCGCGCAGCTCGGCGACGCCGGTCGCGGCGGCGAGTTCGCGCAGCAGTTCCAGGGTGCGGTCGGTGACCAGGTGCTTCGAGTAGTCGACGAAGAGGTCGCCGACCCGCAGGGTGTAGCGCGCGCCGCGGTCGGGGTCGGCGGCGAACAGCCCGCGCAGGTGCTGTTCGCCGAGATCCGCCCGGTGCTTCCCCAGCGCGGCCCACTGCGGGGTGCGGTCCAACGGGGTCCGGCCGTTGGCGGGGGTGTCCGACATCGGTTGCTCCTAGCGTCATACGGGTGCGGATACCGGCTGGTTCCGGCGGGAGGGTTGCGCTGGTCCGGCGGGTACGCGTGCGTGTGCCGGCTCCGTCGACGGCCTTGCCCGCCCCAACCCTATGCCCTGTCGGCAGCGGTTCAACGGTCCACCACGGGAGGTCGACGGGACGTCACTTCCGCGCCGACTGGAGGTCGAGCGCGCGCAGCACCCGGTCGGCGACCTCGGGGTCGGCACCGGCCTCGCCGCGGGCGACCAGGACCTCCCGGCGGGAGGCGGCGATCATCTCCTGCTCGACGGCGAAGGCCTGCCGCCACTGCTTGCCGCGGCGCTTGGCCTCCAACGCCTCCTCCTCCTCGTACTTCTCGGGGCAGAGCCGGGCGAGGCGGTCGTGCTGGCGCTCGCGCAGGCGCTCGGTGATCTCCGGCGGGAGCTGGTCCTCGTCCTCCAGTTCGGCGAGCCGGTGCAGTCCGGCCTTGGCGGCGCGCCACCACAGCTCGCGGACGGCCCGCTCGTGCTCGTCGTGGGCGTCGTCCAGGCCGAGCAGCCGGACCACGTACGGGAGGGTGAGGCCCTGGACCACCAGGGTGAACAGCACGACGCTGAACGCGATGAAGACGATCTCGCTGCGGGCGGGGAACGGCGGCCCGTCGTGCAGGGCGAGCGGGATGCCGAGCGCGAGCGCGACGGTGGCCACCCCGCGCATGCCGGACCACCACAGCACGACGGTCTCCCGCCAGCTGATCGGGGTGTCCTCCTCGCCGTGGGTGACCCGCCGGGAGAGCCAGGCGGCGGGCAGCAGCCACAGCAGGCGCAGCAGCACGACCACGCCGACCACGATCGCGGTGTCGCCGATCATGGTGTGCCAGGTGTCCCGGACGTCCTGCAGGACGGTGGACAGCTCCAGGCCGATCAGGCCGAACGCGACGCCGGTGATCAGCGTCTCGACGATCTCCCAGAACGCGTTGCCGACCAGCCGGTAGGAGACCTCGTCGGCGTCGGAGGCCCGGTCGGCCAGGTAGAGCGCGCAGACCACGACGGCCAGCACGCCGGAGCCGTGCGCCTCCTCGGCGAGCGTGTAGGCCGCGAACGGGACGAGCAGGTTGAGCGCGACCTGCTGGGTGGGGTCGTCCAGGAAGCCGGCGATCTTCGCGTTCAGCCAGCCGAGGCCGATGCCGACCGCCACCGCGACCACGGCGGACAGCAGGAAGCGCTCCACGGCGCGGCCCACCGACAGGTCGCCGTCGACCACGGCCTCGACGGCCAGCGAGTAGATGACGATCGCGGTGACGTCGTTGAACAGGCCCTCGCTCTCCAGCACCGCGGTCAGCCGGCGGGGCAGGCCGACCTCGCCGGCCACCGCGACGGCGGCCACCGGGTCGGGCGGCGAGACCAGCGCGCCCAGCGCGACGGCGGCGGCCAGCGGCGCGGTGGGCACCAGCCAGCTGAACACGCCGGCCACCGCGGTGGTGGTGACCACCACCAGGGCGACGGCGAGCAGCAGGATCGAGCGGATGTTGGCCTTGAAGTAGCGCACCGAGGAGCGCCGGGCCACCGCGAAGATCAGCGGGGGCAGCACCAGCGGCAGGATGAACTCGGGGTTGATCTGCACGTTGGGGATCTGCGGGACGAGCGCGAAGACCAGCCCGACCAGGGTCATCAGCACCGGCTGCGGGATCCTGCTGCGGCGGGCCAGCGGCATCGTCACCACCGAGGCGAGCAGCACCAGGAAGAGCAGGGTCAGCTGGCCCACGGTGGTTCCTCTCGGCAGGTGCGGGGTGCGCCAGGCTCAGCATACGTCCGCGCCCCGGCCGGGCCGATTGTGTGTTTCGGGCGCTGACCAGGTAATGTTCTCTCCGTCAGCAGGCGCCGCTAGCTCAGTTGGTTAGAGCAGCTGACTCTTAATCAGCGGGTCCGGGGTTCGAGTCCCTGGCGGCGCACAGACGGTCGAGAGCCTCCCTCCGGGGAGGCTCTCGGCGTTCGCGGCCCGTTCAGGCCTCGTGCAGTTCGTTGACGCACAGCACGTTGCCGTCGGGGTCCTTGAACCAGGCGGCCCGCATGCCGTCCTCTTCGGCCACCCCGTCCACGGTCTTCAGCCCGGGCAGGTCGTACTCCTCGAACACCACGCCGCGGCCGCGCAGTTCGGCCATCTCGGCGCCGAGGTCGGCGACCTTCCAGCTGGCCAGGGTGTGGTCGGCCCGTCCGCCGTACGGGGTCTGGTACATCCCGAACTCGGTGCTGCCGGAGCGGAAGACCACCTCCTCGGCGCTCTCCCGGGCGAGCGTGAGCCCGAGCGTGTCGTGGTAGTACCGCTTGGCCCGTTCGAGGTCGGTCACCGGGATCACCGCGAGCAGGGGTGCGTCTGCCAGCATCGCCATCACCTCCTCCTCCCCCCAGGCTAGGCGCGCCTGCCACCCCGGTCGACCAGCGGCGTTCCGGACCGGCCCGGCCCCGCGCGACGGCCGGAGCCGGCCACCCCCCGCGGGGGGTGGCCGGCTCCGTCGGTGCCGTGCCGGGTCTCAGCCGAAGTAGCTGTGGAAGTTCTTCGAGAACTCGTTGTTGTTGTAGTTGTCCCAGTTGATCGACCAGGTCATCAGGCCGCGCAGGTTCGGCTGCTTGCCGGCCCGCGGGGTGTAGGAACCGCAGCCGGTGCCCTTGGTGAGGCAGTCCAGCGCCTGGTTGACCACGGACGGGGCGACGTAGCCGTTGCCGGCGTAGGTGTTGGCGGGCATGCCGATCGCGACCTGCGAGGGCTTGAGCGCCGGGAACATGTTGTTGGTGTTGCCGGCCACCGGGAAGCCGGTGAGCAGCATGTCGGTCATCGCGATGTGGAAGTCCGCGCCGCCCATGTTGTGGTACTGGTTGTCGAGGCCCATGATCGAGCCCGAGTTGTAGTCCTGGACGTGCAGCAGGGTCAGGTCGTCGCGCAGGCCGTAGATGACCGGCAGGAAGGCGCCGGCCCGCGGGTCCTGGCCGCCCCAGGGGCCCGAGCCGTAGTACTGGTAGCCGAGCTGGACGAAGAAGGTCTCCGGCGCCATGGTGAGCTGGAACTTCGCGCCGTACTTGGCCTTGAGGGTCTTCACCGCGGAGATCAGGTTGGTGATCACCGGGGTGGTCGGGTTCTTGAAGTCGTTGTCGCCGGTGTTCAGCGACAGCGAGTGGCCCTCGAAGTCGATGTCGAGGCCGTCCAGGCCCCACTTGTCGATGATCGCGGAGACCGAGTTGACGAAGTTGTCGCGGGCGGCGGTGGTGGTGAGCTGCACCTCGCCGTTCTGGCCGCCGATCGACAGCAGCACCTTCTTGCCCTTGGCCTGCTTGGCGGCGATGGCCGCCTTGAAGTCGGCGTCGGACTCGACGCCCGGGCACTCGGTGACCGGGCAGCGGTTGAAGTGGATGTTGCCGGAGGTGATGGAGTCCGGCTCGCCGAAGGCCAGGTCGATGATGTCCCAGCTGTCGGGGACGTCCGCCATCTTCAGGTAGCCGGCGCCGTTGGCGAAGCTGGCGTGCAGGTAGCCGACCAGGGCGTGGCCGCCGGGCGGCGGCGGGGTGGTCGGCGAGCTGGAGGTGGACGGGCTGCCGGAGGGCGACGCCGAGGTGGACGGGCTGCCGGAGGGCGAGGCGGAGGCCGAGGGCGACGGCGAGGCCGACTTGGAGGGGCTCGCACTGGCACTCGCGCTGGCGGAGGGCGAGGCCGGCGCGCCGGGGCCGTCCAGCGAGACGTCGTCCGCGTAGTAGGTGCCCTGGCCGTACCAGCCGTGGGTGAACACGGTGGCGGAGGTCTGGGTGGCGGTGGTGGTGAAGCTGATCGAGAGCTTCTGGTAGGCGCCGCCGGTGCTCGGCGTCCAGGTCGAGGTGCCGCCGTTGACGCCGAGGTAGACGTAGGCGCCGTTGACGTACGCGCTGAGCGTGTACGTGGTGTTGGGGGCGACCGCGACGGTCTGGGTGCACTGGGCGGTGTCGGACGCGGACGCGGCGCCCGCGAGCGCGTAGGTGCCGGTGTGGGCGTGGCCGGTGACCACGGAGCCGGTCGAGCCGGTACAGGTCCAGGGGTTCAGCGAGTTGGCCTCGAAACCGCCGTTGACCAGGAACTCGCCGGCCGAGGCCGACCCGGCCAGGCCGAAGCTGAGCGCGACGGCGCCCGCGGCCGCCACCGCCCAGGCCGTTCCGGCGGCCAGCAGCCGCTTCCTGCGGGGAGTACGCATGTGGGGATGCTCCTGCCTCTGTGTGGGGGACGCCCTCCTCCGTCCCGCCGGGCTGTGGGGTTCCCGGCCGGGGCGTGCCGCCGCACCGGCACCCACCCGGGGAGTTGGACTAGACCACTGAAGCGGCTGTGACTCCCCCCTGTCAATGGACGGGAGAGCACGGTTCAGTGACCCGCCGTCAGCCGCTCCCGGAACCCGCCGGGGCCCCGCCCCGGGCCGCCGCCCCGTCGGGCGCCGGGCGCCGCGGGGCCGCCGGCACCGCCGGCTCCCCCGCCCAGATCCGCCGCGTTCCCCTCCCGCCGTTCCCGGGTCGCGTTTGCGGGCCCCGGCGGCTGATCGAACCATGGAAGGGTGTCCGGATACCTGCGGTACCCCCATGTACGCGGCGGTCTGCTCGCCTTCACCGCCGAGGACGACGTCTGGGTCGCGCCGCTGGCGCCGGACGGCGGGGTGGGCCGGGCCTGGCGGGTCAGCGCGGACCGGACCAGGGTCAGCCACCCCAGGCTGTCGCCGGACGGCTCGGTGCTGGCGTGGACCAGCTGGTTCGCGCTGACGCCCGAGGTGTTCACCGCGCCGGTGGACGGCGGCCCGGCGACCCGGCTGACGTACTGGGGCAGCCAGGACACCCGGGTGCGCGGCTGGCTGCCGAACGGCGAGGTGCTGGCGGTGACCTCGTACCACGAGCCGTTCGCGCACTACGCCTGGGCGTGGGAGCTGCCGCCCGACGGCGCGCCGGGGCGGCGGCTGCCGTGGGGGCCGGTCGCGGACGCCCAGGTCGGCGAGGGGCACACGGTGCTGCTGACCGACGCGGCGCCGCACGAGCCCGCGTTCTGGAAGCGCTACCGGGGCGGCGCGACCGGCCGGCTCTGGGTGGACCACGACCTGCTGCTGCCCGGCCTGCCCGGGCACCTGGCCTCGCCGATGCCGGTGGCCGCCGCCGACGGCACCCGGATCGCGTTCCTCTCCGACCACGAGGGCGTCGGCAACCTGTACTCGGTCCGCCCGGACGGCACCGGCCTGCGCCGGCACACCGACCACGCCTCGTACTACGCCCGGGAGGCCGCCGGCGACGGCGTCCGGGTGGTCTACCAGCACGCCGGGGACGTCTGGCTGCTCGACTCGCTGGACGCCCCCGCGCCGCGCCGCCTGGACGTCCCGCTGGGCGGCGCCCGGGCCGGACGGCGGCCGTACCAGGTCGGCGCCGCCAACAACGTCAAGGACCTGGCCTGCGACGCCACCGGCCGGGCCGGGGTGCTGAACGTGCGCGGCTCGCTGTACTGGCTGACCCACCGCGACGGCCCGGCCCGGGCGCTGGCCGACACCCCGGGCGTGCGCTGCCGGCTGCCGCTGGTGCTCGGCTACGGCAACCAGGCCGCCTGGGTGACCGACGCCGACGGCGAGGACGCGATCGAGATCGCCGCGCTGCCCGGCAAGGACGCCGCGGACGAGCGCCCCCCGCACCGGCGGATCGCCGGCGGCCGGATCGGCCGGGTCCAGGAGCTGGCCGCCGCCCCGGACGGCGGGCGCCTCGCGGTGGCCTGCTCGGACGGCCGGCTGCTGCTGGTGGACACCGCGGACGGCGCGGTCACCGAGGTCGCCGCGTCCCGGTTCGGACCGGTCTCCAGCCCGTCCTTCTCCCCCGACTCGCGCTGGCTGGCCTGGTCCGAGCCGGTCGCGGGCCGCTCGCTGCGGGCGATCCGGCTGGCCCGCACCGACCGGCCGGAGCACCAGGTCGCCGTCACCGGCGGCCGCTTCGAGGACGAGCACCCGGTGTTCACCCGGGACGGCCGCTTCCTGGTGTTCCTGTCCTGGCGCGGCTTCGACCCGGTGCACGACGTGCACACCGGCGACCTGTCCTTCCCGCTCGGCTGCCGCCCCTACCTGGTGCCGCTGGCCGCCGACACCCCGTCCCCGTTCGCCTCGCCCGCCGAGGGCCGCCCGCCGATCGGGCTGGACCCGGAGGAGGCCACCGGCGACGGCACCGTGCACGTCGACGAGGAGGGGCTCGGCAAGCGGCTGGTGCCGTTCCCGGTGATCGCCTCCAAGTACTCGGCGACGGCCGCGGTGCGCGGCGGCGTGGTGTGGCTGCGCTGGCCGATCTCCGGCGCGCTCGGCCAGACCTTCGCCAATCCGGAGGACACCTCGGGCCGCCCCGCCCTGGAGCACTTCGACCTGGCCCGGGGCCGCCGCACCACCCTGGTCGAGCAGCTCGACGGCTTCGCGGTCTCCGCGGACGGCTCGGCGCTCTCGGTGTTCTCCGGCGGCGCGCTCAAGCTCTACCCGCTGGCCGCCCCCGGCGCCCCGCTCGCCGTCGACCTGCGCCGGATCACCCACACCGTGCACCCGGCCGCCGAGTGGCGGCAGTCCTACGCCGAGGCCGCCCGGATCGTCGCCGACCAGTTCTGGGACGAGGGCATGTGCGGCCTCGACTGGCCCGCCCTCACCGCGCAGTACGCGCCGCTGCTGGAACGGATCGCCTCCCCCGACGACTTCGCCGACCTGCTGCGCGAACTCCTCGGCGAGCTCGGCACCTCGCACGCCTACGTCACCCCGTCGCGCCGCGGCGAGGGCCCGGCCATCGCCCAGCAGCCGCTGGGCCTGCTCGGCGCCAACGCGCACCGCGACCCCGAGGGCCGCTGGCTGGTCGACCGGATCCTGCCCGGCGAGTCCTCCGACCCCAAGGCCCGCGCCCCGCTGGCCGGTCACGGCCTGCACGACGGCGACGAGCTGCTCGCCGTCGACGGCCGCCCGCCCGACCCGGTCCGCGGCCCCACCCCGCTGCTCGCCGGCACCGGCGGCACCACCGTCGAACTGACCGTCCGCCACGACGGCCGCACCCGGCGCATCGCCGTCACACCGCTCACCGACGAACGCCCCATCCGCTACCAGGACTGGGTCGCCAAACGGCGGCAGCTGGTGCGGGAGTTCAGCGACGACGCGTGCGGCTACCTGCACATCCCCGACCTCGGCGGCTCCGGCTGGGCCCAGTTCAACCGGGACCTGCGCTCCGAGCTCGCCCGCCCCGCGCTCGTCCTGGACGTCCGGGGCAACGCGGGCGGCAACGTCTCCGAACTCGTCCTGGAGAAGCTCCACCGCCGCGTCCTCGCCTGGGACTTCACCCGCGGCCGACAGCCCGTCCGCTGGCCCCGCGACGCGCCGCGCGGCCCGGTCGTCGCCCTCGCCGACCACGCCACCAGCTCCGACGGCGACGTCATCATCACCGCCATCAAGACGCTCGCCCTCGGCCCGGTGGTCGGCAGCCGCACCTGGGGCGGCGTGGTCGGCATGACCGGACGCCACGCGCTGGGCGACGGCACCCAGATCTCCGTCCCCAAGAACGCGAGCTGGTTCACCGACGGCATCGGCTTCTCGGTCGAGAACCGCGGCGTGGACCCCGACATCGAGGTGGTCCGCACCCCGCGCGACTGGGCCCGCGGCGAGCACACCGACCTCGCCGCCGCCGTGGACCTCGCCCTCACCCTCCTCACCGCGACCCCCGCCGCCGCTCCCCCGCCCCCCGGCACCCCCCGCCCCGACCTCCGCCGCCCCCCGCTGCCGCCCCGCCCCTGAGACCCGCCGCGCGGGGCTCAGTGCGGGCGGGACGGGCCCCGGTAGGGGAGGGTCTGGCGGTAGACGACGCTGGTGGTGGTGGAGCCGAAGGTGCAGAGTTCGTCGACGAGGGTCTCCAGGTGCTCCATGGAGGTGGCGGCGAGCTTGAGGGTGTAGCAGTCGTCGCCGGTGGTGCGCAGGCACTCCAGGATCTCGCGGCGTTCGGCGAGCAGCCGGTGCAGGGGCTGGTGACGGCTGCCGGGGTACTTCAGCCGGACGACGGCCAGGACGGGGTAGCCGATCCGGGCGAGGTCGACCGCGGCGTGGTAGCCGGTGACGACGCCCCTGGCCTCCAGGGCGCGCACCCGTTCGGCGGTGGCCGAGGCGCCGAGGTTCACCCGCCGGCCCAGTTCGCTGATCGGCAGCCGGGCGTCCGCCTGCAACTGCCCGATGATCGCCCAGTCGATGTCGTCGAGGTCCCCGGCCATCCGGCGATGCTACCGGTGGATCCACGGCGGAAGGGATCGAACACCGGGAATCGCCCATTCACCGGCTGCCGCTTGCCCGGATAGCCTCGCCGCATGCAACTGGGCGTCAACGTACCGAACTTCGGACCCGGCACCGATCCCGGCGTGCTGCGCGGGTGGGCGCGGACCGTCGAGGAGCTGGGATACGACCTGCTCATGGTGTCCGACCACGTGGCCGTCACCCCGGACGTGGCGGAGCGCTACCCGGAGCCCTTCCACGAGCCGTTCACCACGCTGTCCTGGCTGGCCGCGCAGACCACCCGGGTGCGGCTCGGCACCACGGTGCTGGTGCTGCCGTACCGCGACCCGCTGCTGACCGCCCGGATGGCCGCGGGCCTGGACCGGTTGAGCGGCGGCCGACTGGTGCTCGGCGTGGGGGTCGGCTGGGCCCGGCAGGAGTTCGCGGCGCTCGGGGTGCCGTTCGCCGAGCGCGGGCGGCTGACCGACGCGTGCCTGCGGGTGCTGCGGGAGTCCGGGCCCGCCGGGACACCCGTCTGGGTGGGCGGGCGGAGTCCGGCGGCGCTGCGCCGGGCCGCCCGGTTCGGCGACGCCTGGCACCCGCTGCGGCTGACCCTGCCCGAGATGCGGGACGTGCTCGCCGCGCACCCGCTGCCCGGCTTCGCCCCGCGGATCGCGTTCCGGCTGACCCCGGCGCCGGCCACCGGGGCCGACCGGCCCGCCGGGACCGGCACCCTGGAACAAGTACTGGACGACCTGCGGCAGTTGCGCGCGCTGGGCGCGCAGGCCGTGGTCCTCGACCCCTACCACGGCGACCCGGAGGAGACCCGCAGGCCGGAGGCGGCCTGGCGGGACCTGGCCGCGGTGGCCGCCCACCGGAAGGAGACCGCGTGATCACCCCCGCCGACGAGGTCCTGCTGCGCCGTGCCGTCGCCCTGGCGGCCCGGGCCGTCGACGCGGGGGACGCGCCGTACGGTTCGCTGCTGGCCGCCCCCGACGGCACGGTGCTCGCCGAGGCGCACAACACCGTGCGACGCGACCGCGACGTCACCGCCCACCCGGAGCTGAAGCTCGCCCGCTGGGCGGCCCGCGAGCTCGACCCGGCCGAGGCCGCCCGCACCACCCTCTACACCAGCTGCGAGCCGTGCGGGATGTGCGCGGGCGCCCTGGTCCGCTCCGGTCTCGGGCGGGTGGTGTTCGCCCTGTCCACCGAGCAGTTGGTGGGCCTCAACCCGGCCTCCGGCGACTGGCCCGAGCTCGTCCGGGACGGGCCCGCGCTGTTCGCCGAGGCCGGTGCGCCGATCGTGGCCTACTACCGCCAGGGCCCGCCGCCCGCCCGGTGACGCCGGGTCGGCCGCTGCGCCGCGAGCGGCGGCGGACGCCGAGGCCGGGCGCAGGACGTCGCCGGGTGGTGTGCGGGGCGCGCTGNGGGTCGGCCGGCCCTCCCCGGGCCCGTCCCCGCGCGGCAGGGACGCTTCCGGCCCGACGTCCGTGCGCCGTACGTCGTGTGCCGTGCGCCGCGCGTCCGTGCGCCCGCCGCCACCGGCGCGTCACGGCGCGCGGACGCCGGTGCCCGTGGCGGGCACCGGCGTTCCGGGTGCGCGGGGCCGGCTCCGGGGGTCAGCCCCAGGGGTCGCCCTCGGCGGTCATGTTCGCGGCGGCCTCGCGGTCCTCGCGCTCCTGCCGGATGCGGCGTTCCGCGTCGTCGCGGGCGCGTTCGACCCCGTCCCCGAAGGCGTCCGGGGCCCCGTCGTGGGCGAGTGCGGCGCGTTCGGTCGAGTCGGGCGGCGCGGCGTCCGCCGGGGCCGCCTTGTGGCGGAACCTGTCGAAGATGCCCATGGTCTCCTCCTCGGGTGGGCGTCCCCCTCCTGCCACGGTACGCCGCGTGGGACGGACCCGGTCCGGGTCCGTCCCACGCGGCGGCCGCTCAGGAGGACTCGCCCTCCTGCTGCTGGTCGTCCGCGGGCTCCTGGCCGTGCGGCATCGTGCCCTCGGCCTGCTCGCGGGCCTTCTGCTCGGCGTCCTCGGCCTTGGAGCCGTGGTCGCCGAGCGCCGACTTGGCCTGGTCGGCGAGGTCCTTCGCCTTGTCCTTGAACTGGTCGCTCATGCCCATGTCTCCTCCTCGGATGTCGCGGACAACGGGCTGCGTCCACCCTCGCACCGGCCCGGACGGGTCGCATCCGGAGCTCCGCCCGTCCGGCGCAGGGCCGCAGGGCCGCAGGGCCGCAGGGCACGGCGGAAAGGGCTGTTGGTCCCGGGCCGGGCGCGCCCAACGGCCGTAGCGGCCTCACGCCGTCCGGACGGACAGTGGTGTGGTCAAGCCGGTCCCGGCAGCGCCGCCGGGGCGCCCCGCAGCCGCACCCCCAAGAGGTGAGCGCGCCATGTCCCGCAGAGAGCCCCCGACCCCCGGCACCACCGGCACCACCGACACCCCCGGCACCGATGCGCAGCAGGAGGCGGCCGCCGTCGACGTGCTGGTCCGCAACGGCCGCACGGCCCTGGCGGAGTACGCCGGTTTCACCCAGGAGCAGGTGGACCGGATCGTGAAGAAGGCCTCGCTGGCCGCGCTGGCCGCGCACACCCGGCTGGCGGCGCTGGCCGTCGAGGAGACCGGGCGCGGGGTGTTCGAGGACAAGGCGGTGAAGAACGTCTTCGCCTGCGAGAACGTCACCCACGTGATGGACCGGATGAAGACCGTCGGGGTGGTCTCCCGCGACGAGATCGACGGGATCACCGAGATCGCCGAACCGGTGGGCGTGGTCGCGGGCGTGACGCCGGTGACCAACCCGACCTCGACGACGATCTTCAAGGCGCTGATCGCGCTGAAGACCCGCAACCCGATCGTGTTCGGCTTCCACCCGGCGGCGCAGCGCTGTTCGGCGGAGGCGGCCCGGATCGTCCGGGACGCGGCGGTCGCGGCGGGCGCCCCGGCGCACTGCGTGCAGTGGATCGAGCGGCCGTCGACGGCGGCGACCGGCGCGCTGATGAACCACCCCGGCGTCGCGACGATCCTGGCCACCGGCGGCAACGCGATGGTGCGGGCGGCCTACTCGTGCGGGAAGCCGGCGCTGGGCGTGGGCGCGGGCAACGTGCCGGCGTACGTGGAGAAGAGCGCGGACCTCAGGCGCGCGGTGAACGACATCGTGCTGTCGAAGTCCTTCGACAACGGGATGATCTGCGCCTCCGAGCAGGCGGTGATCCTGGACGCCGAGGTGTACGACGCGGCGCTGGCGGAGTTCCGGAAGCTGAAGGCGCACCTGGCGACGCCGGAGCAGAAGGCGCTGCTGGAGCGGTACGTGTTCGGGGTCGGCGAGGGAACGGACTGCGCGGGCGCGCGGCTGAACGCCGAGGTGGTCGGGCGGTCGGCGCCGGAGATCGCCGCGG
The DNA here is from genome assembly GCF_013364235.1 of Kitasatospora sp. NA04385. Taxonomy (NCBI): domain Bacteria; kingdom Bacillati; phylum Actinomycetota; class Actinomycetes; order Kitasatosporales; family Streptomycetaceae; genus Kitasatospora; species Kitasatospora sp. NA04385. The sequence goes on from NZ_CP054919.1 coordinate 2,718,283, forward strand.
CGGCGGGTTTCGAGGTCCCGGCCGACACCTCGGTCGTCCTGGCCGAGGTCGGCGAGGTGGGCGAGGCGGAGCCGCTGACCCGGGAGAAGCTGTGCCCGGTGCTGGCGGTGCTGCGGGCCGACGGCCGCGCGCAGGGCCTGGAACTGGCCGCGCGGATGGTGGAGTTCAACGGCCTGGGGCACTCGGCGGCGGTGCACACCGAGGACGCGGCGTTCGCCGAGGAGTTCGGCACGGCGGTGAAGGCCTGCCGGATCATCTGGAACGCGCCGAGCTCGCAGGGCGGCATCGGCGACGTCTACAACGCGTTCATGCCCTCGCTGACCCTGGGCTGCGGCAGTTACGGCCACAACTCGGTGTCGGGCAACGTCTCGGCGCTGAACCTGGTCAACATCAAGCGGATCGGGCGGCGCAACACCAACATGCAGTGGTTCAAGGTCCCGCCGAAGATCTTCTTCGAGCGCAACTCGATCACGTACCTGACCGACATGCGCGGCGCCCGCAGGGTCGTCGTGGTGACGGACCGGACGATGGTGGAGATCGGGCACCTGGACCGGATCCGGGACGTGCTGTCGCGGCGCACCGAGCCGGTCGAGGTGCGGGTGGTGGACTTCGTGGAGCCCAACCCGAGCATCGCCACGGTGGAGCGGGGCGCGGAGCTGATGCGCGACTTCCGGCCGGACACCATCGTGGCCCTGGGCGGCGGTTCGCCGATGGACGCGGCCAAGGTGATGTGGCTGATGTACGAGCACCCGGAGGTCGAGTTCGCGGACCTGAAGGAGAAGTTCTTCGACATCCGCAAGCGCGCCTTCGCCTTCCCGGACCTGGGCGAGAAGGCCAAGCTGGTGTGCGTCCCGACCACCTCGGGCACCGGCAGCGAGGTGACCCCGTTCGCGGTGATCACCGACCCGGAGAGCGGCCAGAAGTACCCGCTGGCGGACTACGCGCTGACCCCGACGGTGGCGATCGTCGACCCGGCGCTGACCACCGACCTGCCGAGGGCGGTGACGGCGGACTCCGGCTTCGACGCGCTGACCCACTGCATCGAGGCGTACGTGTCGGTGTACGCCAACGACTTCACCGACGGCCTGGCGCTGCAGGGGATCCGGCTGATCTTCGAGAACCTGGAGGCGGCGGTCGTCGACGGGCCGAACGCGCCGGTGGCGCGGGAGAAGATGCACAACGCGGGCACGATCGCGGGCATGGCGTTCGGCTCGGCCTTCCTGGGCGTGGTGCACGCGATGGCGCACACCCTGGGCGCGACCTTCCACGTGGCGCACGGGCGCACCAACGCGCTGCTGCTGCCGCACGTGATCCGCTACAACGGGTCGGCGCCGGGCAAGGTGACCAGCTGGCCGAAGTACCGCAGCTACGTGGCCCCGGAGCGCTACCGGCAGATCGCCCGGACGCTGGGCCTGCCCGCCGGGACGCCGGAGCAGGGCGTGGCGTCGCTGGCCGCGGCGGTCGAGGAGCTGCGCGACCGGGCGGGCATCCCGCGCTCCTTCAAGGAGGCCGGGGTGGACGAGGCGGCCTTCCTGGCGGCGCTGCCGCAGCAGGCGATGAACGCCTACGAGGACCAGTGCGCGCCGGCCAACCCGCGGATGCCGATGCTGGCCGACATGCAGCGGCTGATGACCCGGGCCTACTACGGCGAACAGAACTGAGAAGGGACACCCGAGATGACCACCTCGCAGCAGCGGCAGCACCCGGAGCGCACCCGGAGCGGTGCCTGGGACGGCTTCAAGGGCGGCCTGTGGCGGGACGCGATCGACGTCCGCGACTTCATCCAGCAGAACTACACCCCGTACGAGGGCGACGGCGCCTTCCTGGCCGGTCCGACCGAGCGGACCTCGGCCCTCTGGCGGAGGATCGCCGCGCTGTTCCCCGAGGAGCGCGCCAAGGGCGTCCTGGACGTCTCGTACGACACCCCGTCGACCATCACCGCGCACGCCCCCGGGTACGTCGACCGGGAGAACGAGCTGATCGTCGGCCTGCAGACCGACGCCCCGCTGAAGCGGGCGATCATGCCCAACGGCGGCTGGCGGATGGTCGCGGGCGCGCTGGAGACCTACGGGTACCCGGTCGACCCGGAGCTGGAGAAGGTCTTCACGGTCCACCGCAAGACCCACAACGCGGGCGTCTTCGACGCCTACACCCCCGCGATCCGGGCCGCCCGCAAGGCCGGCGTCGTCACCGGCCTGCCGGACGCGTACGGGCGCGGCCGGATCATCGGCGACTACCGGCGGGTCGCCCTGTACGGCGTGGACCGGCTGATCGCCGCCAAGCGGGAGGAGAAGGCGTCCCTGGACGCCGCGCCCGCCGACCCGCGCGCGCTGGAGGAGACCATCCGGGAGCGCGAGGAGATCGCCGAGCAGATCCGCGCCCTGGGCGAGCTGAAGACGATGGCCGCGAGCTACGGGCACGACGTCTCGGGGCCCGCGCGGGACGCCCGGGAGGCGGTCCAGTGGCTGTACTTCGCCTACCTGGCGGCCGTGAAGGAGCAGAACGGCGCGGCCATGTCGCTCGGCCGGACCTCGACCTTCCTGGACGTCTACCTGCAGCGGGACGTCGACGCGGGCGTGCTGACCGAGGAGCGGGCCCAGGAGCTGGTCGACGACTTCGTCATCAAGCTGCGGATCGTCCGCTTCCTGCGCACCCCCGAGTACGACGAGCTGTTCTCCGGCGACCCGACCTGGGTCACCGAGTCGATCGGCGGCATCGGCGCGGACGGCCGCCCGCTGGTCACCCGCACCTCGTTCCGCTACCTGCAGACGCTGTACAACCTGGGCCCGGCGCCGGAGCCGAACATGACGGTGTTCTGGTCGCCGAGGCTCCCGCGGGGCTTCAAGGAGTTCTGCGCGCGGGTGTCGATCGACACCTCCAGCGTGCAGTACGAGTCGGACGAGCTGATGCGCCCGCGCTTCGGCGACGACACCGCGATCGCCTGCTGCGTCTCCGCCATGGAGGTCGGCAAGCAGATGCAGTTCTTCGGCGCCCGGGTCAACCTCGCCAAGACGCTGCTCTACGCGATCAACGGCGGCCGGGACGAGAAGTCCGGCGAGCAGGTCGGCCCGGCCACCGGGGCGATCGAGTCCGAGGTGCTGGACTACGACGAGGTGCTGGCCCGCTTCGACCAGCAGCTGGAGTGGCTGGCCGAGACGTACGTGCACGCGCTGAACGTCATCCACTACATGCACGACAAGTACGCCTACGAGCGCCTGGAGATGGCGCTGCACGACCGGGCGGTGCGCCGCACCATGGCCTGCGGCATCGCCGGGCTGTCGGTGGCCGCGGACTCGCTCTCGGCGATCAGGTACGCGAAGGTCCGCCCGGTGCGCGACGGGAGCGGCCTCGCGGTGGACTACGAGGTGGAGGGCGAGTACCCGGCGTACGGCAACAACGACGACCGGGCCGACGAGCTGGCGGTCCGGCTGGTCGAGGAGTTCATGGGGAAGGTGCGCAAGCACCCGACCTACCGGGGCGCCGAGCACACCCAGTCGGTGCTGACCATCACCTCGAACGTGGTGTACGGCAAGAAGACCGGCGCCACCCCGGACGGCCGGCGGGCCGGGCAGCCGTTCTCGCCCGGCGCCAACCCGATGAACGGGCGCGACACCCACGGGTACGTGGCCAGTTCGCTGTCGGTGGCCAAGCTGCCGTACGACGCGGCCGAGGACGGCATCTCGCTGACCAACACCGTCACGCCCGACGCGCTGGGCCGCACCCCCGAGGAGCGGGTGCGCAACCTGGCGGGCGTGCTGGACGGGTACACGGCCGTCGGCGGGTTCCACATGAACGTCAACGTGCTGGACCGGGAGACCCTGCTCGACGCGATGGAGCACCCCGAGCAGTACCCGCAGCTGACCATCCGGGTCAGCGGCTACGCGGTCAACTTCGTCCGGCTGACCAGGGAACAGCAGCTCGACGTCGTCAACCGCACCTTCCACGGCTCGCTCTGAGCGCCCGCCGACGGACCCCAGGAGGCACCGCCATGACCGTCCTGCTCCCCGCCGAACTCCCGGTGGGCCCGGCCGCCGGCGGGTCGGTGCACTCCTGGGACCTGTCGACCGGCGTGGACGGCCCGGGCACCCGGTTCGTGGTGTTCCTCGCCGGGTGCCCGCTGAACTGCCTGTACTGCCACAACCCCGACACCATGCGGATGGGCAACGGCAGGCGCACCGGCGCGGACCAGGTGGTCGCGGAGGCGGCCAAGTGCACCGCGTTCCTGCACGCGGCGGGCGGCGGCGCCACCGTCAGCGGCGGCGAGCCGCTGCTCCAGCCCGACTTCAGCGGCGAGCTGTTCCACCGCTTCAAGCACGAACTCGGCCTGCACACCGCGCTCGACACCTCGGGCTTCCTCGGCGCCCGGGCGAGCGACGCGCTGCTCGCCGACGTCGACCTGGTGCTGCTGGACGTCAAGTCCTGGGACCGCGGCCTGTACCGGAAGGTCACCGGGCAGCGGCTCGACCCGACGCTGGACTTCGCCCGCCGGCTGGCCGACCTCGGCAAGGAGGTGTGGGTGCGCTTCGTGCTGGTGCCCGGCCTGACCGACCCGGCCGACAACGTCGACGGGGTGGCCGCGTTCGCCGCCTCGCTGGGCAACGTCTCCCGGGTCGACGTGCTGCCCTTCCACAAGCTGGGGGCGGCCAAGTGGGCGGCGCTGGGCCGGGAGTTCGTCCTCGCCGGCACCCCCGTCCCCACCCCGGAGCAGGTGCGGGCCGCGCGCGACGCCTTCGCCGCGCACGGCCTGCACGCCGTCTGACCCGCCGTCCGCCCGGTCAGCCGGAGACCGACGCCGCGCCGGTCTCCAGGTGGCCGGTGAACCGCTGCGACCAGCTCGCGTCCCCGCTGACCGTCACCGTGAAGTCGTACCAGCCGTTGCTGTACGCCACCGCGTTGAAGTAGTCGCGGGTGCTCGCGCCCGCCGCGACGGCGTACGTCCACGGGCCGTCGGTGCGGTAGTTGTTCGAGGTGACGGTGAACGTCACCGCCGAGCCGCCGGTGTTGGCCAGCTCGAACCAGAGCGCGAGCCTGCCGGTGTCCGGCGCGGGCGCGTACGTCGCGGTGACGGCCGCGTTCTTGCCGGAGGCGGTGGTGTCGCCGGTGAAGCGGCGCAGGAAGCGGTTCGGGCCGACCACCGTCAGGTCGTACTTGCCCGCGCCGTAGCCGGTGCCGCAGTTGAAGAAGTCGCTGGTCGCCCCGGCCGGGTCCACCGTGTACTGCCACGGGCCGCCGGAGCGGTAGGCGTTGGCGTACGCGGCGAAGTGGCTGGTCGCGCCGCCCTGGTTGGCCATCGCGATCCACACCTTCGCCACCCCGCCGGAGCCGAACTCCAGGTGGTCCAGGTTGGCCACCGGCTGGTACGGCAGCGCCCGGGCCGGGCGGGTGCCCGGCTCCTGCACCGGCAGCTGGTTGTTCACCGGCGCCGGGTTGGGCAGCGGGCCGCAGGCGGCCAGGCCGATGGTCTGCGAGGTGTCCGGCAGCGCGGGCATCCCGTACACCGGGTGGGCGAAGTCGAACATGCCGGTCAGGTCGCCGGTGACCTTCCGCCGCCAGGCCGAGATGTTCGGGCAGGTCGCGGGCTTGCCGAGGGCGGCCGTCCACCGCTCCAGGAAGCGCAGCACCGAGGTGTGGTCGGAGGTCTCCGAGGAGACCCAGCCGCCGCGGCTCCACGGCGAGACGGCGATCATCGGGACGCGGAAGCCCAGGCCGATGTTGGTGCCGTTGTAGAACTCGCCCGCGGTGCCGGCCGGAGCGACCGGCGGCGGGACGTGGTCGAAGAAGCCGTCGTTCTCGTCGTAGTTGAGGAACAGGATCGTGGAGTCGAACACCGCCGGGTCGGCGTTCAGCGCGTCCAGCACGTTGTGCACGAAGTGCGCGCCGTCGGCCGGGGTGGCGTACGGGTGCTCCGAGGACGCCTGGTCCGGCACGATCCAGGACACCTGGGGCAGCGTCCCGGCCAGCACGTCCGCCTTGATCGCGGCGACGATGTCGTCCGGCGTCCGCCCGGTCACCTTCGGCACCGAGCCCATGCCCTTGACCGCGAGCGGGCTGCCCGCCGGGGCCGAGGAGAACCGGGTGAAGTACGCCAGCGCGTTGTCGCCGTAGTTGTCGGCGGCGTTCTGGTAGACCTTCCAGCTGACCCCGGCCGCCTCCAGCGCCTCCGCGTACGTCTGCCACTTCAGGCCGGACTCGTCGCCGCCGTCGTACGCCGGGCCGCCCGCCGTGCCCGCCGGGTCGATCTGGCCGGACCAGTGGTAGGTGCGGTTCGGGCCGGTCGCCGAGATCACCGAGCAGTGGTAGGCGTCGTTGACCGTCCAGTTGTCGGCCAGCGCGTAGTGGAACGGGATGTCGGCGCGGGTCAGGTAGCCCAGGGTGCGGACGTTGCCCTTCGCGGCCACCCAGGAGTCCATCTTCCCGCCGTTCCACGCCTTGTGCTGGTCGCTCCAGCCGTGCGCGAGGTCGCCGTTGCACTGCGCCAGCCGCTCCGGGTCGGCGCCGCCGGCCGGCTTGGTCGCCGAGAACTGCCACGGGTACTGCCGGCTCAGCGCGTTCGGCTGGTTGAAGACGCTGTAGCCGCCGGACAGTTGGATGGTCGCCCGGTCGGCGAAGCCGCGCACGCCCTTCAGCATCCCGAAGTAGTGGTCGAAGCTGCGGTTCTCCTGCATCAGGATCACGATGTGCTTGGCGTCCGCGAGCGTCCCGGTCGCCCCCGCGGCGGCCGCGGCGGCGGGCGACGCGCCCGCCCCCACCGCCGTCCCCGCGACGGCCGCCCCGGCCGCCGCGCTCGCCGACCACGCCATGAACTTCCTACGACTCAGCTCGGCCACTTCGACCCGCCCGTCCCCTCGGCTGCTGGTGATGTTGTCCAGACACCTTCGTGCCGGACGCCGAGCATCCTCACCCGGGACGGGCCGCCGGGTCATGCCCCGGAGCAAGGATTGGCGGATTGTTCACCGACCGCGGAAACGACGGCCGGCAGGTGAACGGCGGCTCCTTCAGCCCCGCACGGTGATCCCCAGCGCCTGGGCGAACTGCGGGGCGAGGTCGAGCAGTTGGGTCGTCGAGATGAGCGCGCCGCGCAGCCCGAGGTGCCCGTCGGGCAGGCCCAGGGCGGCGGCGGTGCGCAGGTCCGCGTTCTTCAGGGCGGCGCCGCGCAGGCGGACTCCGTCCAGCGTGCTGCCGGGGAAGGAGACGTCGGTGAGCTTGGCGTCGGAGAGGTCGACGTCCCGCAGCAGGCAGTCCTCGAAGACCACGTCGCGCAGCACCGCGCCGCGCAGGTTGACCGCCTCCAGCTTGCACTGCCGGAACACCGTGCGGCGGATCGCCGAGCCGTACGCCGAGACGCCCGCGAGCACGCTGGCCTCGACCTCGCCGTCCTGCCACTCGCTCTCCGCGAGGTCGACACCGACCATCCGCGCGCCCTGCACCCACACCTCGTTGAACCCGGCCCGGCGCAGCTTCGCCTCCTCGACCCGCACGCCGGTGAACGCGCACTCCAGGAAGTGCGCGCCGCCGAACTGCCCGGTCAGCGCCAGGTCGTCGAAGTGCACGGTGTCGTAGCGGCCGTCGGGGCGCAGCGGGCCGGTGTGCCGCTGCAGCAGGTGGGCGTACGGGAGGTCTTCGAGGCGCACGGTCAGCTCCGTTTCGCGGACAGGGTCAGGCCGGCGGCGACGGCGAGCGCCACCAGGAGACCGGCGATCGGCACGGCGGCCTCCCCGGCCAGGGTCGCAGCCAGCACCGACAGCGCGGCCAGCGGCAGGATCGGCCGGGCGGCGCCGCGCTTGTGGTGGCGCGCGTGCAGCAGCCAGACGGTGAACAGGAACAGCGCGGTGGGGACGGTCACGGCGGCGCCCGCGGCCCGGGCCGAGACGTGCGCGGCGCCGACCGCGTGCTCGACGGCGACCTCCAGGCCGGCGCCGATCGCGGCGGCCGAGGCGAAGACCACGTAGTGGCCGTAGCCCCAGGGCAGCGCCTGCCGGTTGTCGCGCAGGTGGTCGTGGCTGTCGTCGGCGAAGTAGATCCACCAGGCGCCGAAGCAGACCAGCAGCCCGCCGGCGGCGATCGGCAGCAGTTCGGCCACCGCCCGGTGCTCGTCCAGGGCGGTCTGGATGGCGACGGTGGCGGCGGCGACCGTCTCGCCGAGCACGATGATGGTGAACAGGCCGTAGCGCTCCACGATGTGGTGCCGGTGCCAGGGCGTCGGCTCGTCCTTCTCGGCCCAGACCGGGACGGCGAGTTCGGCCAGCACCCCGACCGGGAACAGCGGGCCCTGCGCGCCGTGCGGGAGGAACAGCAGCACCACCCAGAACACCTGCACGACGGCGATCCCGGCGGCGTAGCGCAGCGCGCAGGTGCGGGCCGGTCCGCTCTCGCCGCGGGCGGCGCGCAGCCACTGGGTGACCATGGCCAGGCGCATCAGCACGTACCCGGCCACGCCGAGCGCCAGGTCCTGGTCCTCGAAGATCCGCGGGACGCCGGCCGCGAGCACCAGCACGCCGGTGATCTGCACCAGGGTGGTCAGCCGGTAGGGGACGTCGTCGACGTCGTACGCGGAGGCGAACCAGGTGAAGTTCATCCAGGCCCACCAGACCGCGAAGAAGGACATGGTGAACCCGGTGAGCGCGTGGGCGAGGTGGCCCTGGGCGAGGGCGTGGGCGAGTTCGCGGCCCGCCTGGGAGATCGCCACCACGAAGCACAGGTCGAAGAACAACTCGAGCGGGGTGGAGACCCGGTGGGACTCGTCCCGGTCGCGGGCCAGCATCCGACGGACCGGGCGGTAGGGGTCGGGGGCGGTGCTCATCGCTCTGCCTTCGGCGCGGGCCGCGCGGCAGCGGGCGGGCGCGGCAGGGAAGTTGGACACCGGAGATCCTGGCAGCCCGGAACCGGCGGCGCACGCACCGGGCACGGCACGCCGATCGTCCCGGTTCCACCCGTTGTGATGAACCGTCAGGCAGAGTTGACGCCGCAGTGCGCGATCCGAGTGACAACTTGGCCCATTTCGGCGCGTGTTGCGTTGATTGTCCTGTCTGTCCGGATTCGACCGATAGATTCCTCCGCGGATGGACGGACGACGAGGGCGCTTCGCGGGCAACGCGGAAGGTCAAGGACGAGGGTGGGACCCGGGGCGGCTCCCGGGGCCCGCAGGACCCGAACTCCTCGTGATCACCGCGCTGCCCGACAGCGCACCCGGCGTCCGCCCGGCGCCCCGCACCACGGACGGTCCGGCCGGCGGGACGAACGTCCCGCCGGACCGGGCCCTTCCCCCCTGCCCCGCACCCGCCCCCCGGACGTAGCGTTCGAAGCAGGAGACCCCACCCGCCCGCGCCGAGGGGAGCCGCCGCCATGCACCGCACCGAACGGGCCCGCACCGTCGAACTGGGCACGCCGGACGGCCACTGGATCGCCGTCTGCGACGCCCTCGAACTGGAACCCGACTCCGGCACCGCCGTCCTGCTGCCCGGCGGCGACCAGGCCGCGGTCTTCCGCACCGCCGCCGGGGAACTCCTCGCCGTCGGCAACCGCGACCCCTTCGCCGACGCCTGGGCGATCGCCGACGGCATCACCGGCAGCGTGGACGGCACCCCCACCGTCTCCTCGCCCCTGCACAAGCGCCTCTTCGACCTGCGCACCGGCGCCTGCCTCGACGACCCCTCCCGCACCCTCCCCACCTGGCCGGTCCGCCTGCACCCGGCCGCCTGACCCGGCCGGCCGCGCACCTCAGGACGGGCCGGCCGCCGCGGGGGACGGGCCGCCGGACGCCGGCTCGGCGAGCACCGGCCGGATCATGGCGTCGATGACGTCGGGGCTCCGGCCGCCGAGCACCCGGGCGGCCACCCGGCCGTCCCGGTCGATCACCATGGTGGTCGGGATCGACTGCGGGTCGAGGTAGCCCTTGGGGAAGCGGAGGATCTGGGTGCCGTCCGGGTCGTAGATGCTGGGGAAGGTGACGCCCTTGTTCCGCTCGAAGGCGACGGCGTTGGCCGGGTCGCTGTCCCTGGTGTTGATCCCGAGGAACTGGACGCCCCGGTCCCGGTACTTCTCCCACAGCTCCTGCAGCCCCGGCGCCTCGGCCCGGCAGGCGCTGCACCAGGAGCCCCAGAGGTTCAGGACGACCACCTTGCCCCGGTAGTCGGAGAGCTTCACCCCTCCCCCCGCCAGCAGGGTGCCCGAGACGTCCGGCGCCTGCTCCCGGTGCCCCGGGGCGGCGGTGGCCACCCCGCCCCCGCCCGCGGTCAGGCCGGTGCGGTCGGCGGCGGAACCGGACGGCGAGCAGCCGACCAGGACCAACGCGGCGGCGGTGGCGGCGGCGGCCGTCGGCAGGGCACGGAAGCGCTTCGTGGCGGACACGGGAGGAGCTTCGCACGGGCTTACGGCGGGCCCCGGGGCGGGTTCCGGGGCGGATCCCGGGGCGGATCCCGGGGCGGGCCGGGCCGTGGCATTGGGACTAGCCCCGGTCGCCCGGGGGCGGGGCCGCGCGGTGTGATGACCGTATGCGTACAGGCGTGCACCGGGAGCAGCGGGGGTGGTCGTGAACTGGATCGACGTGGTGGTCATGGCCGGCACGCTGGTGGGGACCGCGGCCGGGATGCTGCTGGTGCAGAAGTACGCGTCGGTGCCGGCCCGGGAGAACTGCAACGACGTGGCGGGGTTCATCTTCGCCGCGGTGGGGGCGTTCTACGCGGTGCTGGTGGCGTTCGTGGTGATCGTGGTGTGGGAGAACGCCTCGACGGCGAAGGTCACCACCTTCGAGGAGGCGGACGAGCTGGCGGGGGTGTACTGGATGTCCCGGCAGATGCCGCTGCCGGAGGGGGCGGCGCTGGAGGGGCTGACGCTCGCCTACGCGCACGCCGTGGTGGACACCGAGTGGGGCGAGATGGCCGACCACCACAGCGATCCGGCGGCGACCGCGCTGATGTACCGGATCCGCGACGCCGCGCTGTCGTTCGACCCGCAGGGCGACCAGCAGGCGGCGATCTACCAGAACGTGATCCAGCACGTGGACGGCCTGGCCAGCAAGCGGCGGGCCCGGCTGAACCTGATCGCCGACTGCGTGCCGCCGCTGCTGTGGGCGGCGCTGATCGCCGGGGCGGTCGTCACCGTGGCGTTCACCTTCCTGTTCGGGCTGTCCAACACCTGGGCGCACCTGGCGATGGTGCTCAGCCTGGCCGGGCTGATCGCGCTGTCGCTGATCGCGATCAAGGAGATGAACTACCCGTTCGACGGGGCGAACGCGGTGCGGCCCACCGCCTTCGAGGTGTTCCTGAACCGGCTGCCGCCGCCGCGCTGAGCGACGCCGCGTGGTCGGGCGGTCACGATTTCGGCGGACGGGCCGGGCCGTGTAGTGTTCTCCGGGTCAGCAGGCGCCGCTAGCTCAGTTGGTTAGAGCAGCTGACTCTTAATCAGCGGGTCCGGGGTTCGAGTCCCTGGCGGCGCACAGACGGTCGAGAGCCTCCCTCCGGGGAGGCTCTCGGCGTTTCGGCGGCGTTCCGGAGCACCGTCCCGGGCCGCCCGGAGAAGCCGGTTTCACCGCAGGTCGGGGAGCGTGTAGTGTTCTCCCCGTCAGCACGCGCCGCTAGCTCAGTTGGTTAGAGCAGCTGACTCTTAATCAGCGGGTCCGGGGTTCGAGTCCCTGGCGGCGCACAGACAGGTCGAAGGCCCCTCGCGAGAGCGAGGGGCCTTCGTCGTTTTCCGGCCGCGCCGCCATGTCCCCTGCGCGGCGCGCTCGTTGAGAAGGGGGAGGATGTGAAGCTAAGGGGTATTTAAAGATCGTCTTAGGAGAAATGGGACATAGGTCCCTAACATCTGACAAGTCGATCAGTCAGGCTGGCGAGGTTCACGCCGTCGCCCGAGCGAGCAGCCCGTCCGGGGCCTGCGGGAAGGTCTCCGTTGCCTCGAAAGCCCCGTGAACGGAAGAAGCGGACCGGCTGGCGCCGGCTGATACCCACCTGGCGCATCACCCTGCTCGGCCTGGCCGCCTCGCTGCTGCTGGGGGTCGGGCTGTTCGCCCTGGGCATCGCCCTGGTGAAGGTGCCGGACGCGCACGCCGCCGCCACCGCGCAGTCCAACACCTGGCTGTACGCGGACGGCTCGGTGCTGGCCCGCACCGGCCAGACCAACCGGCAGAACGTCTCGCTGGACAAGGTCTCCGCCGAGGCGCAGCACGCCGCGCTGGCCGCCGAGGACCGCAACTTCTACTCGGAGGGCGCGGTCAACCTCAAGGGCATGGCCCGGGCCGCGTTCAACACCGCCTCGGGCGGCTCCACCCAGGGCGGCTCGACCATCACCCAGCAGTACGTAAAGAACGCGTACCTGAACCAGAAGCAGACCGTCAGCCGCAAGGTGAAGGAGGTGTTCATCGCGATCAAGGTCGACGCGACCCTGAGCAAGGACGAGATCCTCTCCTCCTACCTGAACACCTCGTACTACGGCCGCGGCGCGTACGGCGTCCAGGCCGCCGCGCAGGCGTACTTCGGGGTGGACGCGAGCGAGCTGACCGCCGCGCAGGGCGCCTACCTGGCGACGCTGCTGAACGCGCCGAGCGCCTTCGACGTCTCCTCGGCGAGCGAGGCCGGCAAGCAGAAGGCGATGGCGCGCTGGAACTACGTGCTGGACGGCATGGTGGCGAAGAAGTGGCTGGGCGCCGAGGAGCGGCAGCAGACCGCCTTCCCCGAGGTGCTGGCGCCGAAGTCCGCGCCCGGCCTGTCCGGGCAGGCCGGGTACCTGGTGGCCGCGGCGACCTCGTACCTGACCGACCACGGCATCGTCTCGGACGCGCAGCTCGCCCAGGGCGGCTACACCATCACGCTGACCGTCGACCCGAAGAAGCAGCAGCAGCTCCAGGACGCGGTGCAGAGCCAGCTGACCGCCAACCTCAAGCCGGACAGCCGCAAGGCCGACGCCGCGGCCCAGGCCGGCGCGGCGTCGGTGGACCCGAGGAGCGGGCAGGTGCTGGCGCTGTACGGCGGCGCGGACGCCACCAAGCACTGGATCGACAACGCCACCCGCACCGACTACCCGGCCGGCTCCACCTTCAAGGCGATCGCGCTGGCCGCCGCCCTGGACTCCGGGGCGCGCACCCAGTCCGGCGAGCGGATCGGCGCCGACACCGTGTACGACGGCACCAACCGGCGGCCGGTGCGCGGCGCGAAGGGCGTCCCGTACGCGCCGCCGAACGAGGGCGAGCACTCGTACGGGCAGATCTCGCTCCAGCAGGCCACCGACTGGTCGGTGAACTCGGTGTTCGCGCAGCTCGCGCAGGACACCGGGCTGGAGAAGGTCCGCTCCACCGCGGTGGCGCTCGGCCTGCCCGCCGACACGCCGGACCTCAAGGCGCTCGCCTCGATCCCGCTGGGCACGGCCACCCCGAGCGTGCTGAACCTGGCCGGGGCGTACGCCACCCTGGACAACGACGGGCAGCAGATCACCCCGTGGCTGGTGAAGGGCCTGGAGCTGGGCGGCGAGCAGGTCGCGCTGCCCGAGCACAAGGCGACCCGGGCGATCTCGAAGGACGCCGCGCGGGCGACCACCGCGATCCTCCGGGGCGTCATCGAGGACCAGGGCGGCACCGGCTACCGGGCCGCCGCGCTGAACCGCCCGGCGGCCGGCAAGACCGGCACCACGGATGACTCCAAGTCGGTCTGGTTCGCCGGCTACACCCCCGAGCTGGTCACCGTGGTCGGCCTGTTCGGGCAGGAGCCGGGCACCGGCAAGCAGGTCAGCCTGGACGGCGTCGGCGGCACCGGCAGCGCGGCGGGCGGCAAGTACCCGGCCCAGATCTGGACGGCCTACATGAAGTCGGCGCTGGCCGGGCAGTCGGTCAGCGACTTCGCCGGGCCGAGCCGGGCCCCGGCGGCGAGCACCCCGTCCGCGACGCCGAGCCCCTCCGTGACGCCCGACGACAGCCCGTCCCCGACCGGCAGCGCCAGCGCCTCGCCCTCCCCGTCGGCCGAGGACGTCCGGCCCTCGCGCACCCCCTCGGCCCGGCCCAGCGGCAGCGCGGGCACGGGCGACGGCGGCGAGGACGAGCGGCAGCCCTCGCGCACCCCTCGGCCCGGCCCAGCGGCGGGGCCGGCCGCAGCCCGTCCGGCAGCACCGCGCCGGGCCTCGGCGGGGCGGGCGGCCTGCTCGGCAACCAGGACCAACAGGAGGGTTGACGCCTTACGGCGGAGGGGTCCGGGCTGGCACAATGCGGCGATGCGCAGCAGCCCGGACCCCTCCGTCGTTCCCGTCGACGCCCCGCCGCCACCCGCCCCGAGCCCGACTGCGGGCCCGGCCCCCACCGGCCACGACACCGGCCGCGGGCCCGGCCCCGCACCGGCCGCGGCCGTCCTGCGGGCGGTCCCGCTCGGGCTGGCGCTGGCGCTGGTCTCGGCGGTCGCCTTCGGCGGGTCGGGGACGGCCGCGAAGCCGCTGATCGAGGCCGGGCTCTCCCCCGCGCACACGGTGTGGCTGCGGGTCGCCGGGGCCGCGCTGGTGCTGCTGCCGGTGGCCTGGCGGCACCGGGAGGCGGTGCTGCGGCGGCCCGGGCTGCTGCTCGGGTTCGGGCTGCTGGCGGTGGCGGGCGTGCAGGCCTGCTACTTCGCGGCGATCTCGCGCATCCCGGTGGGCGTCGCCCTGCTGATCGAGTACCTGGGCCCGCCGCTGCTGATCGCCTACGTCCGGCTGGTGCAGCGCCGACCGGTCTCCCGGCGGGCGACGGCCGGGGCGGGCGTCGCGGTGGCCGGCCTGGCCTGCGTGGTCGAGGTCTGGAACGGCCTGTCCTTCGACGCGCTGGGCGTGCTGTTCGCCCTGGGCGCGGCCTGCTGCCAGGTCGGGTACTTCGTGCTCGCCGACGCGGGCCGCCGGGGCGAGCGCCCGGTCGACCCGCTGGCGCTCTCCGCGTACGGCCTGCTGATCGGCGCCGTCCTGCTCACCGCCGCCACCCGCCCCTGGGAGGCCGACTGGTCGCTGCTCGGCCGCTCGGTGGCGATGGACGGCCACCGGCTGCCCGCACTCGTCCCGGCCCTGTGGATGGTGCTGGTCGCCACCGTCCTGGCCTACCTGACCGGCGTGGTCTCCGTGCAGCACCTGTCCCCACCGGTCGCCGGCGTGGTCGCCAACCTGGAGGCGGTGGTCGCCACCGTGCTCGCCTGGTTCCTCCTCGGCGAACACCTGGGCCCCCCGCAACTGGCCGGCGGCGCACTCGTCCTGGCGGGCGCGTTCGCGGCCCAGTCGGCGAGCCGGAGCTGAGCCGGACGGACCGGGCGCCGGGGTCGGTCGGGGCTCAGGACGGCAGGGTCTCGCGGTGGGCGGCGAGGGCGGGGGCCACGGTGGTGGCGATGAACTCGGTGATCCGGTAGTCGGCGACGCCTCCCGGGACGAAGGGGTCGGTGGCGGCGACCGCTTCGACGGCGGCGCGGTCGGCGGCGACCGCGAGGATGACCCCGCCGTCGCGGGGGACCTTGCGGCCGGAGGCGAGGAAGGTGCCGGCCGCGTAGTGCTGCTCCAGCCAGGCCAGGTGGGCGGGCAGCAGCGCTTCGACGCGCTCCAGCGGGGCGGTGTAGGTCAGTTCGAGGATGAACACCGGCTCATCGTACGCCGGGCCGCACCGGGCCCGGCTCGGCGGCTCAGCGGCCCGTCCAGCCGAACCAGGTGAAGTGGTTGAACGGCCAGACCACGGCGCTGGCGGGTCCGACCAGGTCGGCGACCGGGACGGCGCCGCCGTCCGGCCCGTCGCGGTGGTAGCGGGAGTCGGCGGAGTCGCTGCGGTGGTCGCCCTCGACCCAGACGTGGTTCGCCGGGACGGTGAGCGGGCCGAAGTCGATGCCGGAGCAGGAGTCGTCGCCGGGGTGCAGGTAGGGCTCGGCGACGGTCTTCCCGTCGACGGTGAGGGTGCTGCCGTGGCAGGCGACGGTCTGGCCGCCGACCGCGATGACCCGCTTGACCAGGTAGTCGTCGCCGGGCGGCAGCAGGCCGACCGCGCTGAGGCCGGAGTGGACGGTGCGGGTGAAGGCGTTGCCGCCCTCGGGGGCGGGCGGCAGCCAGCCGCCCGGGTCCTTGAACACCACGGGCTCGCCCGGCTCGGGCTTCCAACCCGTGAGCGTGGCCAGCTTGTTGACCGCGACCCGGTCGCCGACCTGCAGGGTGTTCTCCATCGAGCCGGACGGGATGGAGAACATCTGGAACAGGCAGGTCTTGATCAGCACGGCGATGACCAGGCCGATCGCGATCATCACGGGCAGTTCCACGTACCAGGGCCGCCGCCTGCGCGGACGCCGCTCCTGCGTGGTCCCCTCGGTCACCGCCACCGCCACCGACACCGCCTCCTTGGCAAGGACAGCACGCTAACCCGAGCCGGGGGCAGCGCGAAATCGGGCTCTTACCCGGAGCAGACAACCCCCGTGGGCGGTCAGGCCTCCTTGGCGATGGCCTCGTGGTGCCTGATCACCTCGGCGATGATGAAGGTGAGGAACTTCTCGGCGAACACCGGGTCCAGGTTGGCGCTGAGGGCGAGTTCGCGCAGCCGCTCGATCTGGCGGGCCTCCCGGGCCGGGTCGGCGGGGGGCAGGTGGTGCTCGGCCTTGAGCCGGCCGACCTGCTGGGTGGCCTTGAAGCGTTCGGCGAGCATGTGGACGACGGCGGCGTCGATGTTGTCGATGGACTCGCGCAGGCGGGTCAGCTCGGCCCGCACGGCGTCGTCGATCCCCGCCGGGGAGGGGGTGGGCTGGTCCGTCATGTGGGGTGGCTCCGATGCGGGATTACGGGTGGGCGATCGGGCGTGGCGAACGGCCAATCTAACAGGGCGGGCAGGCCGCGTCCGCCCCGATCACCTGCGCGTTCCGGCATGTGGGACGGCACTTGGGACGGTACTTGGGACGCCGCTCCGGACGGTCCGCGAGCCGCCGCGCGGGCGGCGGAGCGCGGAGTGCGCCGCTCCGCGCGGCGTTCGTCCACCGGGGCGCGGTGCGGGCCGTAGGCTGGGCGGGCCGGGGCCGGAAGTCCGGCCGCCGGTACAGCAGTTCGACGCTGTCCGCATCTCATGGGAGGTACCTGATCGTGGCGACGACCCGCACCGCGCACACCGAGTGGGAGGGCAACCTGCTCGACGGCAAGGGCCTGGTGACCCTCGACTCCTCCGGCGTCGGCGAGTTCCCGGTGTCCTGGCCGTCCCGGGCCGAGGCCGCGAACGGCAGGACCAGCCCGGAGGAGCTGATCGCGGCCGCCCACTCGTCCTGCTTCTCGATGGCGCTCTCGCACGGCCTGAGCGGCGCCGGCACCCCGCCCACCAAGCTGGAGACCAAGGCGGACGTGACCTTCCAGCCGGGCACCGGCATCACCGGCATCCACCTGACCGTGGTCGGGACGGTGCCGGGCCTGGACGAGGCGGGCTTCGTGAAGGCCGCCGAGGACGCCAAGGCGAACTGCCCGGTGAGCCAGGCGCTGGCCGGCACCACCATCACGCTGTCGGCGAGCCTGGCCTGATCCCCCGTCCGGCCGACCGGCCGGACCGCCCCCCGCGCACGCCCGGTCACGGCGCGTGAGCGGGGGCGCACTCCCCCGGCGGGCGCCTCCGCGGCGCCCACCGGGGGTTTCGTCGTCCGCTCCCGGGCCGCCGTCCCACCCTTCGGTCGGTTCACGCCCCGATTCCCACGGAACGTTACGGGCATCTCCGGGCAAGGCTCACCAATCACCCTGGCGGCGGTCGCGGACAGTTACACCGGCGGCCTATGATCGGCGGGCGTGGCCCGAGGCCGCCGACTGCTCCCCGGCCACCGGCCCGGGGCCGCCGAGCGGGCGCGGGCCGCCGGGCCGGTCGCCGTCCGTGAGGGGTGGCCGGTGCGACCAGTGGCAGCAGCGGACGGGAGCGTGCCGTGCCGGGCCGGAACCTCGGGGCCGACGCACACCATCGGGGTGGGCAGCCCGAAACACCGCGCCCGGGATCGGGAACCGGACCCGCCGGGTCCGCTCCGTGCGTCGCCTGCGGCGCCCCGCCGGACACCGAGGCCGAGCGGCTGGCCGCCGCCCTGCGGGCCAGCGAGTCCAGGTTCCGGGCCGCGTTCGCCGACGCCGGGATCGGCATGGCGCTGATCGGCTCCGACGACCTGGTGATCGAGGGCAATCCGGTGTTCGCGGCGATGCTGGGCCGCGAGGTCGCCGAACTCCCTGGCATGCACATCCACCAGATCATCGACCCGGAGGAACCCTCCCGCGGCCGCTACCGCGAACTGGTGCGCGGCGAGCGCGACCGGATGCGGGCCGAGAAGCGGCTCAAGCACCGGGGCGGCCGGGAGGTCTGGGGCCGGGTCACCGTCTCGCTGATCCGGGACGGCGCCGGCGACCCGTACTACACGATGGTCATGGTCGAGGACGTCACCGAGCGCCGCCAGCTCGGCGACCGGCTCGCCTACCAGGCCACCCACGACCCGCTGACCAGGCTGCCCAACCGGACGCTGTTCTACGAGCGGCTGGAGGCCGCGTTCAAGCCGGGCGGCCCGGACGGGCCGGCGCCGGCGGGCGGCGAGCGGCGGATCGGGCTGTGCTACGTCGACCTGGACGGCTTCGCGGCCATCAACGAGACGCTCGGCCACCACGTCGGCGACCAGCTGCTGGTGGCCGTCGCCGCCCGGCTGGAGCACGGGTTCGCCCGGGAGCAGGGCCGGCTGGTGGCCCGGCTGGGCGGCGACGAGTTCGCGGTGCTGGTCACCGGCAGCGGCGGCCACCAGGAGCTGACCCGGCTGGCCGCCGCGCTGATGGCCGCCCTGGAACGTCCCTTCGAGGTGGCCGGGCACCGGCTGACCGTGACCGCCTCGATCGGCGTGGTGGAGCGCCCGGTGCACGGCTCCACCCCCACCGACCTGATCCGGGACGCCGACTCCACCCTGTACTGGTCGAAGTCCGACGGCCGCGCCCGCTGGACGCTGTACGACCGCGACCGGGGCGCCGACCAGCTGGCCCGGCACGAACTGGCCACCGCGCTGCGCCCGGCCGTGGAGCGCGGCGAGTTCACCGTCGAGTACCAGCCGCTGGTGGGCCTGGCGGACGGCGCGGTGCACGGCGCGGAGGCGCTGGTGCGCTGGAACCACCCCCGGTACGGGCTGCTGCCGCCGGACCGGTTCATCCCGCTCGCCGAGGAGTCCGGGGCGATCGTGCAGCTGGGCAAGTGGGTGCTGGAGGAGTCCTGCCGGCAGGCCGGGCGCTGGCTGGCCGAGTTCCCCGGGCAGCCGGTGCTGGTGAGCGTCAACCTGGCGCCGCGCCAGATCTGGGACTCCGACGTGGTCGCCGACGTCGCGGACGTGCTGGCGCGCACCGGGCTGCCCGCCCCGCTGCTGCAGCTGGAGATCACCGAGAGCGCGCTGCTGGGCCCGGGCGGGCGGCCGCTGCAGGCCCTCCAGGCGCTGGCCGACATGGGCGTGCGGATCGCCATCGACGACTTCGGCACCGGCTACTCCAACCTGGCCTACCTGTCCCGGCTGCCGGTGCACGCGCTCAAGCTGGACGCCACCTTCATCGAGGCGTTCCGCGAGTCCGCGCCCGGCGCGGACGGCCCGCGGCGGGCCGCCGACGAGCAGATCGTCGGCGCGATGGTGCAGCTGGCGCACGCCCTGGGCCTGACCGTCACCGCCGAGGGCATCGAGCACGCCGCCCAGGCCGAGCGGCTGCGGCAGACCGGCTGCGACACCGCCCAGGGCTGGTACTACGGCCGCCCTGGCGGTCCCGGGGTGATCGCCGGGATACTCCGTGACCAGCCGCGGCGGTAGCACCGCGGCCTTTCCGGTGCGGAGGGAGCAGGGCCGATGGAACGCGTGAACGCGGTGCTCGACGGGGCGAGCGTGGTGGCCGAGACCTCGATGACGGGCGGCCTGTACAACGCCGCCCGGATGCTCGAACTGACCGACGGGCGGCGGCTGGTGCTCAAGTGCGCGCCGCCGCCCGGCACGCCCGGCCTGGCGCACGAGCGCGGGCTGCTGGGCACCGAGCGGCTGTTCCACGCGCTGGCGGCGGACGCCGGCCTGGCCGTCCCGCAGGTGCTGCACCACGACCCGGACGGGGACGCCGGCACCCGCGAGTGGCTGCTGCTCGGCTTCGTGGAGGGCGCCACCTGGGACAGCCTGCGCGAGCGGCTCTCCGACGCCGACCGGGCCGGGCTGCGCCGCACCCTGGGCGCCTGGGCCGCGGGGGTGGCCCGGGCCACCGGGGAGCGCTACGGCTACCCGCAGCCCGAGCCGGGCCTGTCGGCCGACAGCTGGCCCGCCGCGTTCGCCGCGATGTTCGGCGCACTGCTCGCCGACGCCGACCGCTACGGCGTCGAACTGCCCGCCCCGGTCGAGGAGTTGCGGGCCCTGCCGGAGCGCTTCGCGGCCGCCCTGGCCGAGGTCCGCCGCCCGGCCCTGGTGCACTTCGACGCCTGGGAGGGCAACCTGCTGCTCACCCCCGGCGCGGACGGCGGCTGGGAGCTGACCGGCGTGATCGACGGCGAGCGGGCGTTCTTCGGCGACCCGCTGGCCGAGCTGGTCGGCCTGGACCCGCTGGGCGCCGCCGAGCTGGACGCCGACCTGGTGGCCGGCTACCGCTCGGTCGACCCCGCCTTCGAGCTGGACGACGCCGGGCGGGCCCGGCTCGCGCTCTACCGGATCTACCTGGCGCTGATCATGCGGATCGAGTCCGTGCCCCGGGCCTACATCGGCGACTTCGCCGACTGGGTGCGGACCTGGTCGGCGGAGCGGGTCACCGAGCAGCTCGCGGTGCTGGACGCGCTCAGCCCGCGGCCGTGAGCCCGTACGCCTCGGCGATCAGGCCGTAGGACGCCAGCCGGTTCTCGTGCCCGTGGATGTGCGAGGTGACCATCAGCTCGTCCGCCCCGGTGCGCCGCCGCAGCGCCTCCAGGCCCTCGGCGACCTCCGCCGGGGTGCCGAGCACCACGTTCGCCAGCCAGGACTCCAGGAAGTCCTCCTCGGCGGGCGTGTAGGGGTGCGCGGCGGCCTCCTCCGGGGTCGGGATCGGCCCGGGGCGGCCCTGCCGCAGCCGCAGCATGCCCAGGCCCGCCGACCGGGCCAGCCACCGCGCCCGCTCCCGGCTCTCGGCGGCCACCGCGCTGACCCCGATCAGCGCGTACGGCTTCTCCAGCACCTCGGACGGGGTGAAGCCCTCCCGGTACAGGTCGAGCGCGGGGACGGTGTTGGCCGCGCTGAAGTGGTGCGCGAACGCGAACGGGTACCCGAGCCGGGCGGCCAGCTGGGCGCTGAACCCGGACGAGCCGAGCAGCCACAGCGGCGGACGGGAGGCCGAGCGCGGCACCGCCTCCAGCCGGGCGTACGGGTGGCCGGGCGGGAAGTCGCCGTCCAGGAAGTGCCGCAGCTCGGCGAGCTGGCGCGGGAAGTCCTCCGCGCCGTCGGCCAGGCCGCGGCGCAGCGCCCGGGCGGTGGCCTGGTCGGTGCCGGGGGCGCGGCCCAGGCCCAGGTCGATCCGGCCCGGGTGCAGGGCCTCCAGCAGGCCGAACTGCTCGGCGATCGCCAGCGGGGCGTGGTTGGGCAGCATCACGCCGCCGGAGCCCAGGCGCAGCGTCGTGGTGTGCGCGCCGAGGTGGGCGAGCAGGACGGCGGGCACCGAGGAGGCGACGCCCGGCATGCCGTGGTGCTCGGCCACCCAGAACCGGTGGTAGCCCCAGCCCTCGGCGGCCCGGGCCAGTTCGGTGGTGGCGGCGAGCGCCTCGCCCGCGGTGTGGCCGGTGCCGACGGTGGCGAGGTCCAGGATGGACAGCGGGGCGGGGGCGCGGCCCGCGGCCGCACCGCGGACGGCGTCCCCCGCGGTGCCCGGGGCGGCGGCCCGGGGGTCGGTCTCGGGGGCGGTCGGCTCCGGTGCGGTGCTCATGCGGTGCGTCCTCCTGCTGCCCCGGCCGGGTGCCCGGGCGTTCGTGGGAGCACAACCCGCGCGCCGTCCGGCCTGTTCCCGCCGCCCGCGACCCGCCCCGCGGCCCGCCCCGCGACCGGCCCCGCGGCGGCCCGCCGGGGCGGCGCGCCGGGGTGTTCGCTGACGGTGCGCCAGCAGGCAACGCAGCGTGGCGACTTCACGCCACAGCGAGAAGTCGCCAGGTCCGGTGCTCGAACCGGCGGCCCGGATGGGGCAGGCTGGTGATCGGCGCGGAACACGTACCGGTTCCGTGCACCAGCGACAGATCGACGGGCTCGACCAGCGTCGTTCGATCCCACGAGCCCCCGGAGCGGCACCCCGCCCGGGGGCTCTCGCCGTGCCCGGGCCCGTGTGCGGTATGCCACACGGGGGTGCTTCATGCCATGAAATTTGCCCGCGCTAGCGTTGTCCCCCGTTGCAGCTGCTCCCCCCGGGCGTGCTGGAGGGAGAGACACCGTGGACCCGAACGCCATCGTCGGACCGGCCTGGTACTGCGCACTGGCGCTGGTCGCCGTCCTCGGCGACGCCTTCCTGCCCTTCCTGCCCAGCGGGACGCTGGTGATCCTGGCCGTGCTGAAGACCGGGCAGGTCGGCGGCTCGCCGCTGCTGCTGGCCGCCGGCGTGGCCGTCGCCTCCTTCCTCGGCGACCTGCTGCTGCTCAACCTGGCCCGGCGCGGCGCGCCCGCGGTGCACCGGGGGCTGGCCCGCCGGCCCCGGCTGGCGGAGAGCGTGGAGCGGGTGCAGCGGGCGCTCACCGGCCGCACCACCAGCCGGGCCGCCGCCGCGATCGTGATCATCGCGCGCTTCGTCCCGGCCGGGCGGACGGTGCTGGACGTGGCGGTCGGCCACTCGGCGAACCACCGGCCGTGGACCTTCCTGCGCTGGTCCGCGGTGGCCGGCGTGGTGTGGGCGGCGTACATCGTCACCCTGGGCTGGTTGAACCAGCACTGGTTCGACACCGCGTGGCTGAGCTTCGCGATCTCCTGCCTGGCGGCCACCGCGATCAGCTCGGCCGTGGTGCAACTGGTCCGGCGGCGGCGCCGGCTGGCCGTCCTGGTCGAGGCCGAGTAGCGCGCCCGGGGTCGCGACCTCGGCGTTCTCCGGCGTCCTCTGTCCCAGAACGGCAACAGGGCGGCCCCGGCGGGAGCCGCCCGGAGCTTTGCCGCGTGATGACCGGTTGAGGGCGGACGGCGTTGGACCGACCCCCTCGGGCATGCCATCCTTGGGTGGCGATACCGTCAAATTGTCCGATTTTGCCAGAAGTTGACCTCCGGATCCGCCCGTCGGCGCCCGGAGTTCCTTCTGATCGCGCCCACCGTGGCAGGGGAGACCATGAGCAGCATCTCGCGCAGGACAGTGCTGACCGCCACCGCGGCCACGGCGGCCCTCGGCGCCGTCGCCGCCTGTTCCAGCAGCGGAGGCGGCACCGGGAACCGTCCCGGCGCCGACGCCGCCGGTTCCGCGACCGGCGGCCCCGGCTCGGGGCAGCCCACGGTGAAGGCCACCCCGCTCGGCGACGGCTCCACCGCCGACACCGGCGGCCAGCCGCACCAGCCCGCCGCCGAGAAGCTCAAGCCCGGTGAGGCGCCGCCGCAGTTCGTGGTCTTCTCCTGGGACGGCGCCGGCGCCACCGACGACGGCCAGTTCACCCGCTTCCTCAAGCTCGCCGACGAGTACAAGGCGTGCATGACCTTCTTCCTCTCCGGCATCTACACCCTGCCGAAGGAGAAGTCCTCGCTCTACCACCCGCCGCAGCACCCGGTCGGCGCCTCGGACATCCCCTTCCTCTCCGACAACGCCGTCCGCAACACCATCAAGCTGATCAGCCAGGCCTGGCTGGCCGGCCACGAGATCGGCACCCACTTCAACGGGCACTTCTGCTCCACCCGCTCCGACCACAACGGCGTCAACAAGTGGAGCCCCGAGGACTGGGAGAGCGAGATCCAGCAGGCGGTCTCCTTCGTCACCGAGTGGCGCACCAACACCGGCTTCACCGACGTCGACCCGCTGCCCTTCGACTACAAGAAGGAGCTGATCGGCGGCCGCACCCCCTGCCTGGAGGGCCAGAAGGCGCTGCTGCCGACCGCCGCCAAGCTCGGCTGGAAGTACGACGCCAGCTCCCCTGGCGGCCTGCAGATCTGGCCGCAGAAGGTCCAGGACGGCAAGATCTGGGACTTCCCGCTGCAGGGCGTCCCCTTCCCCGGCCACAACTTCCAGGTCCTGTCGATGGACTACAACATCCTCGCCAACCAGTCGGGCGGCTCCACCAAGGGCGACCCCGGCAAGTACGACCAGTGGCGCACCCAGGCCCGGGACTCCTACCTGGCCGGCTTCAACCGCGCCTACACCACCAACCGGGCGCCGTTCTTCGTCGGCAACCACTTCGAGCAGTGGAACGGCGGCATCTACATGGACGCCGTCGAGGAGACCATCAAGCAGATCGCCGGCAAGCCCGACGTCCGCCTGGTCTCCTTCAAGCAGCTCGTCGAGTGGCTGGAGGTGCAGGACCAGTCCACCCTCCGCAAGCTCCGCACCCTCAACGTCGGCCAGGCCCCGGCGGGCGGCTGGCAGGCCTTCCTGGGCGCGTAGCGGGAGCGGAGCCGGGGGGGGTCGTCCCCCCTCCGCCCGCCCGGAGCCCCGGATGCCCGGAGCCCTAGCGCAGTGCCGCCGCCAGGCTCTCCGACCAGATGATCGAGTAGTGGTTGGTGCCCGGCACCGGCTCGGCCGGGAGCCCGACCCCCGCCGCGGCCAGCCGGTCGGTGTCGTAGAGGGCCTGCGGCTCGTCCATCAGGCCGCGCTCGGCGTACAGGAAGCGGGTGGGGACGGTCAGGCGGTGGATCGCGCCGGCGGCCTCCGGGTCGAGCAGGACCTGGGCGCCGTCGGTGGTGATCGCCTCGTGGACGCAGGAGGAGACCAGCGCGGGGGCCTCGCCGACCAGGTCGCGCTGGGTGTAGGCGTCGAGTTCGGCGGTCCACGGGTCGAACGCGGGGTGGGCCCGCCAGAACGCGCGGTACGCCTCGCGGTCGGGGAAGGTCATCGAGAGCCGGGCCAGCGCCGGGCCGAGGACGGCGGCCAGCGCGTCCTGCTCGCCGACGCCGGGCGGCAGCGGGAAGGTGACGGCGCCGTCGACCAGGGTGAGTTCGGCGACCAGCCCGGGGTGCCGGGTCGCGGTGAGGGCGCCGACCCAGGCGCCCATGGAGTGGCCCACCAGCCGGACCGGGCCCGCGTCCAGGGCGGTGATCAGCGCGGCGACGTCCTCCGCGTGGCGGGCCAGGCCCCAGGGGCCCGGCAGGTCGCGGCTGGCGGCGCGCCCGCGCAGGTCGGGGGCGTACAGCGCGACCCGGCCGTCGAGCAGCCGGGCCAGGCCGGCCCAGGCCAGCGCGTTGGCGGTGATGCCGTGCACGGCGACCACCACGGGCGCGTCGGGGACGGTCGCGGGCCAGTGCAGGACGGCGAGGTCGCCGCCGTCGACGGGGACGGTCAGGGCGGCGGGCCGGGAGTTGGTCATGCGGCGCCTTCCGGTACGGCGGTGACGGGGGCGGCGGTCTTCGCGGTGCGGCCGGGGCGCAGCCGGGCGGGCAGCTTGGCGAGGCCGCCGGGCAGCAGGTAGACCACGGCGACGAAGAGCGTACCGAGCAGGAACAGCGGCTGGGAGAGCGGGACCCGCAGCACGGCGGGCAGGTCGGCGACGGTGCCGGAGTTGGCGAGGTCGCCGAGCCGGTGCGCGGCCCAGGTGTAGAGGACGCCGCCGAGCAGCGGGCCCCAGCGGGTGCCGGAGCCGCCGAGGACGACCATCACCAGCAGGGCGAGCGTCGCGTCGGAGCTCGCCGCCTGCGGGGTCGCGCCGCCGGTGAGCAGCAGGTAGACCACGCCGCCGGCGCCGGCCAGCGCGCCGGAGACGGTGAACGCGACGAGCTTGAAGCCGTACGGGCGCAGTCCGAGCACCTCGACGCGGCGCTCGTTCTCCCGGATGCCGGCCCAGATCCGGCCGGTGGGCGAGGAGACCGTCCAGTGCACCACCGCGAGCACCAGGACCAGGTAGGCGAGGGCGATCCAGTACAGGTTGGCGGTGTTCTGGATGCCGACCAGCGCGTCGGGGAGGTGTTCGGCGGGGGCGGCCCGGCCCTCCTCGCCGCCGGTGATGCCGCCGGGGTTGCGCTGCACCAGGATCGCGCCGGCCTGGGCGAAGGCGAGGGTGACCATGGAGAAGCCGATGCCGGTGACCCGCAGCGAGACCGAGCCGAGGGCGAGGGCGAGGACGACCGAGCAGGCGGTGCCGAACAGCGCGGCGGGCCCGAAGCCGAGGCCGAACTCCAGCATGGCCAGGTCGGTGGCGTACAGGCCGGTGGCGAAGTAGAGGGCGTGCCCGAAGGAGAGCAGCCCGGTGCGGCCGAGCAGCAGGTCGTAGCCGGTGGCGAGGCCACCGTAGAGCAGGCACAGGGCGATCAGTTGCAGGCTGCCGGGGCTGCCGAGCGGCCCGTCGAGCAGGCCGGGCAGCGGGAGGGCGCTGTACGGCGCGGCGCACAGGGCGAGCAGCAGGGCCAGCGGCCACCAGCGCTTGAGGTGGGTGGTCATGCGAGTCTCCCGGTGAGTCCGCGGGGCTTGACGAGCAGGAGGACGGCGAGCAGGACGACCACCGAGAGGTCGCCGAGTCCGGCCGTGCCCCCCAGCCCGGGAATGGCGGCGTAGTTGGCGAACTGCTGGACGAGGCCGACGCCGACCGAGGCGACGGCGGCGCCGGTGACCGAGCCCATGCCGCCCATGACGACCACCACGAAGGCGAAGATCAGCAGGCCGGTGCCCTGGGAGGGGTTGACGGAGCCGAAGTAGAGGCCGGCCAGGGCCCCGCCGAGCGAGGCGGCGGCGCCGCCGATGGCGAAGACCAGGGTGAAGGCCCGGCGGACGTCGATGCCCAGCGCGGTGACCATGGCGCGGTCCTCGACGCCGGCCCGCACGATCAGGCCGTAGCGGGTGCGGGCCAGGAACAGCCGCAGCAGGAGCAGGACGGCGAGGGCGGCGGCGATCAGGACGAAGCGGTTGACGGGGACGGCCGCCCCCAGCAGGTCCACGGTGCCGGACAGCGCGGCGGGCTGCGGGAAGGGGCGGGCGTCGGAGCCCCAGATGCCCATCAGCAGGGCGGGCAGGGCGAGTCCGACGCCGACGGTGGCCAGGATCTGGTCGCGGGGGCGGGCGTACAGCGGGCGGATCAGGGCGAGTTCGAGCAGCACGGAGGCGGCGGTGCCGACCAGGGTGCCGAACGGGACGGCCAGCCAGAAGCCCATCCCGCCGTCGGTGGCGGCCCACCAGGCGGCGTAGGCGCCGACCGAGAGCAGCGCGCCGTGGGCGAAGTTGAGCACGTCCATCAGGCCGAAGATCAGCGAGAGGCCGGAGGCGACCAGGAAGTACAGCGCACCGAGCCCGAGTCCGGTGCAGGCGAGCAGGACGACGGTGTTCATCGGGGCGTCACCTCGGGTGCGGGGGCCGGTCGGTGGCCGCCGACGCCGAGCAGGCGGCGGGCGGCGTCCTCGTCGGCGAGCAGGGCGCGGGCGTCGCCCTGGTGGGCGGTGCGGCCGTCGGCGAGGACGGCGCAGTGGCCGGCGACCCGGCGGACCAGGGCGAGGTTCTGTTCGACCAGCAGGACGGGGACGGTCTCGGCGGCCCGGGCGAGCACGTCGGCGACCTCGGTGACGATCTTCGGGGCGAGTCCCTTGGTGGGCTCGTCGGCGATGATCAGCCGGTTTCCGTTGAGCAGGGTGCGGGCGATGGCGACCATCTGCTGCTGCCCGCCGGAGAGGGTGCCGGCGGCCTGCCGGCGGCGCTGCTTCAGCTCGGGGAACAGCTCGTGGACCAGGTCGTAGTCGGGGTGGGGGTCGCGTTCGGCCAGCCGCAGGTTCTCGGCGACGCTGAGGTGGGCGAAGACGCCGCGGTCCTCGGGGGCGTAGCCGATGCCCCGGCGGACCACCCGGTGGGTGGGGAGCCGGCCGATGTCGGCGCCGTCGAAGGTGACGGCGCCGGTGCGCGGGACGAGTCCCATGACCGCCTTGACGGTGGTGGTCTTGCCCGCGCCGTTGCGGCCGAGCAGGGCGGTGACGCCGGTGGCGGCGACGTCCAGGTCCACCCCGTGCAGGATGTGCAGTCCGTCGATCACCACCCGCAACTCCCGCACCTTCAGCAGGGGCTGGGTCACAGCGCCTCCCCGAGGTAGGCCCCCTGGACGGTGGCGTCGGCCATCACGGCGTCGGGGGTGTCGAGTGCGAGCAGGGTGCCGTGGTGCATCACGGCGAGCCGGTCGGCCAGGCCCAGCAGGACGTCCATGTGGTGCTCGACCATCAGGACGGTGCGGCCCTGCTCCCGGTGGACGGAGCGGATCAGCTCGACCAGCGCGGGCACCTCCTCGGCGCTGACGCCGGCCATCGGCTCGTCCAGCAGGATCAGCCGCGGCTCGCCCACCAGCAGCACCGCGAGCTCCAGCTTGCGCTTGCCGCCGTGCGAGAGGGACCCGGCGAGGTCGTCGGCGCGGTCGGCCAGGCCGGTGCGCTCCAGGGTCTGTTCGACCTGCTGCCGGTAGCGGCCCGCGCGGCGCCAGATCCGGTACGAGGCGCCGGGCCCGGCCGCCGCCTGGGCGGCCAGCCGGACGTGCTCGGCGACGGTGAGGCCGGGCCACAGCGAGGAGGTCTGGAAGGTCCGGCCCAGGCCCCGCCGGGCCCGGGCGGGCACCGGCAGGGCGGTGATGTCCGCGCCGTCCAGGTGCAGCGAGCCGTGGGTGGCGGGGTAGAGGCCGGAGACCAGGTTGAACAGGGAGGTCTTGCCCGCCCCGTTCGGGCCGATGAAGGCGACGAACTCGCCCTCGGCCACCTCCAGGCTCACGTCCTGCACGATCGGGACGCCGCGCACGGACCAGCCGAGGCCGTCCAGCCGCAGGACCGGGGCGGGGGCGGCCATGCCGCTCAGCCCGCCATCTTGGCGACCGGCGGGGCGACCTGCTCGGCGCTCAGGATCTTCTCTGCGGTGGGCCGGGCGTCGGCGCCGGTGCCGGTCAGCTTGACCTGGAACATCGGCTGCAGCAGCGCGTGGTCCTCGGCCCGGACGGTCAGCCGGCCCTTGACGCCGTCGAAGCTCCAGCCCTCCAGGGCCTTCACCAGCGCGTCGGTGTCGGCGTCGGAGCCCTTGTTGGCCTCCAGCGCGTGCACCACCATCTGGGCGGCGGTGAAGCCGTCGGGGGTGAACAGGTCGGGCTTGGAGCCCGCCTTGGTGACCGCGTCCGTCATCGCCAGCTCGGCCTCGGTGCCGCCGGCCGCGCCCGCGAAGTAGTGGTTCAGGAAGTCGATCTTCTCGGCGGCGGGGCCGAACAGCGGGTAGGAGGCGGCCACGTCCAGGCCGGTGACCACCTTGGTCGCGGCGAACACGTCCTGCTGGTTGAGCGAGGTCCACAGCGCGGAGGCGGTGTCGCCGGCCCACGCCACGTACAGCAGGTCGGGCTTGGCGGCCTTGGCCTGGGTGGCGAACGGGGTCAGGTCGGTGGCCGACGGCGGGGCCAGCACGGCGTCCACGCTCGCGCCCTCGCCGCCCAGCACGTCCTTCACGGCGGCCACGTTGGCCTGCCCGAAGGCGTTGTCCTGGGCCAGCACGGTGACCTTCTTGCCCTTGGCGTCGCCGATGAACGAGGCCGCCGCCCTGGTGTCCTGGTACGACTGGCGGCCCGAGCGGAAGGTGTACTTGTTCAGGCCGGTGACCTTGTCGGCGGCGGCCGGGCCGGAGATGAACAGCACCTTGTTCTGCGCGGCGATCGGGCCGACCTGCAGGGCCACGCCCGAGGCGGTCGAGCCCGCCAGGATGTGCACGTTCTTACCGATCAGGTCCTTGGCCGCCGAGACCGCCTTGGCCGGGTCGCCCGCGTCGTCCTGCTCGGTGACCTCCACCGGGTGCCCGTCCACCGCGCCGGTGCCCTTGGTGGCGTAGGCCAGGCCCGCCTTGAAGCCCTCCAGGTACTGCTTGCCGTACGCGGCCAGCGGGCCGGTCTTCGAGTACACCAGGCCGACCTTGACCGGGCTCCCGTCGCCCCCGCCGCCACCGGCCTCGGCCGAGGTGCCCGCGGTGCCGGCCTTCGCGCAGCCCGCGGCGAGCAGCACGCAGGCGGCCAGCGCGGCGAACCGGCGGACGGGGCGTCTGTGGGTGGCGTCCGTGACTGACATGGTGGGGGGCTCCTGACGTGCGGGTGCTGGTGGGATGCCGGAACCGTAGGGGCGCGCCACCGGGGACGACATGTGGCGGGGACATGCATCGGCCGCCTGCACTGTGTGGCCCGCCGCCATGTCGCGGTGGTGCCCGGCCCGGGGTGTGCGGCGGGCACATGGCGCCGGCCCGCCGCATGGCGGCGACCGCCATGGAAAGCCCCGGGGCCCGCGGGGAGGGTGGTGCGGCAGTCAGCCCCTCCTCCCCTGGTAAAGGCGGCCCCCCTTGGACAAGGTCCTGGACTCCCCGGCCCGCGCGGTCGGGGACATTCCCGACGGCGCGCTGCTCGCGGTCGGCGGCTTCGGCCTGTGCGGCATCCCGTCCACCCTGATCGGCGCGCTCGCCGACACCGGCACCACCGGCCTGCGGGTGGTCTCCAACAACTGCGGCGTGGACGACTGGGGCCTGGGCCTGCTGCTGCGCTCCGGCCGGATCGCCCGGATGACCTCCTCCTACGTCGGCGAGAACAAGGAGTTCGCCCGCCGCTACCTCGGCGGCGAGCTGGAGGTCGAGCTCACCCCGCAGGGCACGCTGGCCGAGCGGCTGCGGGCCGGCGGCGCGGGCGTCCCCGCCTTCTACACCCCCGCCGGCGTCGGCACCCAGATCGAGGAGGGCGGCCTGCCCTGGCGCTACGCCCCCGACGGCACGGTCGCGCTGGCCTCCCCGCCCAAGGAGGTCCGGGAGTTCGGCGGGCGCCGCTACCTGCTGGAGGAGGCCATCACGGCCGACTTCGCCCTGGTCCGCGCCGAGGTCGCCGACCGGCACGGCAACTGCGTCTTCCACGCCGCCGCCCGCAACTTCAACCCGCTGTGCGCCACCGCCGGCCGGATCACCCTGGTCGAGGCCGACCGGATCGTCGAGCCCGGCGGGATCCCGCCGGACGCCGTCCACCTGCCCGGCGTGTACGTCGACCGGATCGTGGCCGCCGACCCCGCCGACCGGCGCATCGAGCGGCGCACCGTCAGCAGCCCCGCCACCCCGGAGGAGTCCCGATGACCGCCGCCACCGACCCCCGCGAGGCGCTCGCCGCGCGGGCCGCCCGCGAACTGCGCGACGGCCAGTACGTCAACCTCGGCATCGGCCTGCCCACCCTGATCCCGGGCCACCTGCCGCCCGGCGTGCACGTCGTCCTGCACTCCGAGAACGGCATCCTGGGCACCGGCCGCTACCCCGCCGACGCCGACGTCGACCCCGACCTGATCAACGCCGGCAAGGAGACCGTCACCGTCAACCCCGGTGCGGCGTACTTCGATTCGGCGTTCTCCTTCGGCATGGTCCGCTCCGGCCGGATCGACGTCTCGGTGCTCGGCGCGATGCAGGTCTCCGCCCGCGGCGACCTCGCCAACTGGATGATCCCCGGCCGGATGGTCAAGGGCATGGGCGGCGCGATGGACCTCGTGCACGGTGCCCGCCGGCTGATCGTCGTCATGGAGCACACCGCCAAGGACGGCACCCCCAAGCTGGTCGACGAGCTGTCCCTGCCCGCCACCGGCCGCGCCGTCGTCCACCGCGTCGTCACCGACCTGGCCACCCTCGACGTCACCCCCGCGGGCCTGCGGCTGGTCTCCCTCGCCGACGGCGTCACCCTGGACCGGGTGCGGGCCGCCACCGAACCCCCGGTCCTGGCCTGATCCGGACCGGCCGGGGTTCCGGGGCGGCGGGAGGACTCCCCCTGCCGCCCCGGCCGGTCACTTCTGCAGGTTCGGGATCTGCCAGTCGATCGGCTTCCGGCCGAAGCCCTCCAGCGCCTCGTTGATCTGCGAGAACGGCTTGCTGCCGAGGAACAGCTTCGCCGACAGCGGCGAGGGGTGCGCGCCCTGGACGACCACGTGCCGTTCGGTGTCGATCAGCGGGAGCTTCTTCTTCGCGTAGCCGCCCCACAGCACGAACACGCAGGGCTCCTCGCGGGCGCTGACCGCCTTGATCACCGCGTCGGTGAACTTCTCCCAGCCCTTGTTCTTGTGCGAGTTGGCCTCGTGCGCCCGCACCGTGAGCACCGCGTTGAGCAGCAGCACGCCCTGCTCGGCCCACGGCATCAGGTACCCGTTGTCCGGGACGGTCAGGCCCAGGTCGGTGCCCAGCTCCTTGTAGATGTTGCGCAGCGACGGCGGCGTCCGGACGCCCGGCAGCACGGAGAAGCTCATGCCGTGCGCCTGCCCGTTGTCGTGGTACGGGTCCTGGCCGAGGATCAGCACCTCGACGTCCTGGTAGGCGGTCGCGGCGAGCGCCGAGAACTCCTGCCCGGCGGGCGGGAACACCTCGTGCTCGGCGCGCTCGGCGGCCAGGAACTCGGTCAGCTGCGCGTAGTAGGGCTTGCCGGTCTCCTCGGCGAGCACCGCCCGCCAGGACTCGGGCAGTTCCGGCGCGCCGCCCGTGGACGTCTCGGCCAGCTCCGTCACGTTGTACCTCCCACCGGCCGCGCCGCACGGCGACCGCTCTCACTCGTAACCGTCGAGCGGGCCCGTCCCGGACCCGCCGCGGTGAACGCTACACAGTCGCGCCGACAGCCCGCGCCGTCGGCGGGCGCCGCCGCGGCCGGCGAGCGGCGGGACGTGCGCGGACGCCCCTGTGGCCGACCGGCCCGGACGACTAGGCTGATCGGCGTTGGGGCAGCCTGTGGCGCCCGACCGGCCAGTGGTGTCCGGTCGGAGCGATCACGAAGATCGTTCGACCTGTGCAAGACCAAGGAGACACCCACGTGGCAGACCGCAAGCCCATCGAGACCTGGCTGACCGACATGGACGGAGTCCTCATCCACGAGGGCGTGCCGATCCCCGGGGCCGATGCCTTCATCAAGCGGCTGCGTGAGTCCGGGAAGCCCTTCCTCGTGCTCACCAACAACTCGATCTACACCCAGCGCGACCTGCACGCCCGCCTCGCCCGGATGGGCCTGGACGTGCCCGCGGAGCACATCTGGACGTCCGCGCTGGCGACCGCGAAGTTCCTGGACGACCAGCGCCCGGGCGGCACCGCGTACGTGATCGGCGAGGCCGGCCTGACCACCGCGCTGCACGACACCGGCTACGTACTGACCGACACCGCCCCGGACTTCGTGGTGCTGGGCGAGACCCGGACGTACTCCTTCGAGGCGATGACCAAGGCCGTCCGGCTGATCAACGACGGTGCCCGGTTCATCGCCACCAACCCGGACGAGACCGGCCCGTCCGCCGAGGGCGCGCTGCCCGCGACCGGCGCGGTGGCCGCGCTGATCACCAAGGCGACCGGCGTGGAGCCGTACTTCGTCGGCAAGCCGAACCCGCTGATGATGCGCGCGGGCCTGAACGCGATCGGCGCGCACTCGGAGAACAGCGCGATGATCGGCGACCGGATGGACACCGACATCGTCTCCGGCATGGAGGCGGGCATGTCGACCTTCCTGGTGCTGACCGGCCTGACCCACGCCTCCGAGGTCGACCGCTTCCCGTACCGGCCGACCCAGGTGGTCAACTCGATCGCCGACCTGGTCGAGCTGGTCTGACCCGCCCCGGAGGGCCCCGGCGCGCCGCGCCGGGGCCCTCCGTCATGCCAGGTCGCGGGCGTCGGCGCCGGGCAGCCAGTCGCGGTCGGGGCGGTACTCCAGCCAGCGGCGGTCGCGGCCGCGGTCGGCGAAGGCGCGCAGCAGGGCGGGGACGGCGGGGTGGGGGCGCTCGCGGTGCCAGACCAGCGACCAGGCGTACAGCGGGACGGGGTCGGCGAGCGGGCGGACGGTCAGGCCGGGCGGGACGGCGAGCGGGAGTTCGGCGGGCAGCAGGGTGCAGCCGTCGGGGACGGCGCCGACCCGTTCCAGCAGGTGGGCCAGGCCGAGGTTGGCCTCGCCGGGCAGCAGCGGGACGCCGAAGCGCTCGCCGAACCGGGCCAGGAAGTCCAGCCGGGCCGGGTCGGCGGGCAGCACCAGCCGCAGCGCGGCCAGGTCGGCGGGCGCAGCCGGTCGGCGCGGGCCAGCGGGTGGCCGGCCGGCAGCACCACGTCGACGGGTTCCAGCCGGACCAGCCGGTGCGCCGACTCCGCTCGGCGCCCGGCTGGTGGCGGCCGAACCCGGCGGCGCTCTCGCCAGGCCAGCGCGCCGGCGACCGCCCCG
The DNA here is from genome assembly GCF_013364235.1 of Kitasatospora sp. NA04385. Taxonomy (NCBI): domain Bacteria; kingdom Bacillati; phylum Actinomycetota; class Actinomycetes; order Kitasatosporales; family Streptomycetaceae; genus Kitasatospora; species Kitasatospora sp. NA04385. The sequence continues at coordinate 2,752,478 of NZ_CP054919.1, forward strand.
AGGTCCCGGGCGGGGCCGACCTCGACGGTCAGCCCGGGGGCGGCGGCCAGCACCTCGCGCACGGTGCGCAGCGGCTCGTACAGGTGGCCCCAGACGTCCAGCCGGGCGGGCGCGGACCGCTGCCGGACGGCGGCGACGGCGGCCTGTCCGGCGGCCAGCGCGGCCCGCGCGGGGGCGAGCAACTGCTGTCCGGCCTCGGTGAGCCGCACGGCGGCCGGGCCCCGTTCGAGCAGCCGGACGCCCAACTCCCGTTCCAGGGCCGCGATCCGCTTGGAGGCGGCCTGCTGGCTGATCGCCAACCGCTCGGCGGCGCGCCCGAAGTGGCGCTGTTCGGCGACGGTGACGAAGGCCCGCAACTGCCGGAGGTCCGGATCGTCCATCGCCCCATCATCGCCGACAACCGCCGGTTGTCGTACGGGCGTTCCGGTTGTTGGACCCTCCCGGGGCCCGGGCCGTTGACTGGGGTCATCACCCGACGGACCACCGGAACAGAGGAGTCGTCCGATGAAGGCACTGGTCCCGGCCCGCGGCACGGTCGAGTTCGCCGAGCTCCCGCAGCCCGAGCCGCGCCCCGACGAAGTACTGGTGAAGGTCGACGCGTTCTCGGTGAACCGGGGCGAGACCTTCCTGCTGGAGGCCCCGCCGCCGGGCTGGCGGCCGGGCAAGGACGTCGCCGGGCTGGTCGTGCAGGCCGCCGCGGACGGCAGCGGCCCGGCGGTCGGGCAGCGGGTGGTGGGGCACCCGCCGGGCGCGGGCTGGGCGGAGTACGCGGCGGTGCGCACGGACGCGCTGGCGGTGCTGCCCGAGCGGCTGGACGCGCCGACGGCCGCCGCGCTGCCGCTGGCGGGCCTGACCGCGCTGCGGCTGCTGCGCACCGCGGGCGCGGTCACCGGGCGGCGGCTGCTGCTGACCGGGCGTCCGGCGGCGTGGGCCACTACCTGACCGAGCTGGCCGCGGCCGCCGGGGCGCGGCTGACCGCCGTCACCGCGAGCCCCGAACGCGGGGAGCGGCTGCGGGAGCTGGGCGCCGCCGAGGTGGTGCACGAGGTGGCCGGCGCGCGCGGCCCGTACGACCTGGTGCTGGAATCCACCGGCGGGGCCGAACTGCCCCGGGCGCTGGCGCTGCTGGCCCCGCGCGGGCGGCTGATCTGGTTCGGGCAGGCCTCCCGCGAGCCGGTCCGGCTGGACTTCTTCGCCCTGCTGAACGGCCCGGTCTCGGCGACCGTCCGGCACTTCAGCTACGCGGACGTCGACCACCCGGACGGCCCGGACCTGCACACCCTGGTCCGGCTGACCGCCGAGGGCCGGCTGCACCCCGAACTCGGCCTGGTCGACGACTGGCGGCGCACCGCCGACGCGATCGCCGACCTGCGCGGCCGCCGGGTGCGCGGCAACACCGTCCTGACCGTCGCCTGACCTTCCCGACCAGGAGATCCGCCATGAGCACCGACCCCCGCACCGTCGTCGCCGACTACGTGGCCGCGGTGGCCCGCGGCGACGCGGACGCCGTCCGGGACGGCCGGATCGCCGCCGTCCGCGAGTACACCGACACCCACCGCGCCGCCACCGTCCTGTTCGCCGACGGCGCGTGACCGGCCGGCCCCGGACCGCCACCCCCGGTCCGGGGCACCTCAACGCGGCCTTAAGCCGCCCGTAACTACCCTGACGTACCGTCAGATCGGCCGCTCCGGCTGGCTAGCGTCCCGGACACACCCTCTCCGCACGACGCAAGGGAGCCCCCGATGGCCTCCGTCCGCCGCACCGCCGCCGTTCGCACCGCCGCCGTCCTGCTGGCGGCCGCCGCCCTGCTCGGCGCCCCGGCCGCCCGGGCCGCCGACGCAAGCCCCACCCCCGCGGCCTCCCCCACCGCTTCCGCCACCACTTCCCCCACTCCCTCGCCCTCGCCCTCCGACCGGCAGCTCGCCCGGACCGGCGGCGGCGACGCGACCGCCGACGGGGTCCTGCTGTCCCTGGGGTCGGTGCTGCTGCTGACGGGTGCGGCGTTCGTGGTGCTGTGTCGGCGCCGCCCCGGGAACGACCGCTGATCCCACCGTCCGGGGAGCCGGGGTGGTTGAGTTGAGGGCATGAGCAGCACGCCCTCCGCCCCGTTCCGCGTCGGCCTGATCGGCTACGGCCTGGCAGGTTCCGCCTTCCACGCCCCGCTGATCGCCACCACCCCCGGACTCCGGCTGGACGCGGTGGTCACCGCCAACCCCGACCGCCGCGCCCGGCTGCACCGCGACCACCCCGGCGCCCACGCCCTCGACACCCCCGAGCAGCTGTTCGAGGACGCCGACCGGTTCGACCTGGTGGTGATCGCCTCCCCCAACCGCACCCACGTCCCGCTCGCCCGCACCGCCCTGCTGGCGGGCCTGGCCACCGTGGTCGACAAGCCGCTCGCCGCGACCAGCACCGAGGCCCGCGACCTGTGCGAGTTCGCCGAGAAGTCCGGCCTGCTGCTGTCGGTGTTCCACAACCGCCGCTGGGACGGCGACTTCCTGACCGTCCGCCGCCTGGTCGAGGAGGGCCGGCTCGGCCGGGTGCACCGCTTCGAGTCCCGCTTCGAGCGCTTCCGCCCCAAGCCGAAGCCGGGCTGGCGCGAGCTCGCCGACCCGGCCGAGGTCGGCGGCACCCTGTACGACCTGGGCAGCCACCTGGTCGACCAGGCGCTGACCCTGTTCGGGCCGGTCGAGACGGTGTACGCGGAGATCGACGTGCGCCGCGACGGCGCGGTGGTCGACGACGACGCCTTCCTGGCGCTGACCCACACCGGCGGCGTCCGCTCCCAGCTGTGGACCAGCGCCCTCGCCCCGCTCGCCGGGCCCCGCCTGCGGGTGCTCGGCGACAGCGCCGGCTACGTCAAGTTCGGCACCGACCCGCAGGAGGCCGCGCTGCGGGCCGGCCGCCGCCCGGGCGGGCCGGACGCCCACTGGGGCGACGACGACCCGGCCGCGTACGGCCTGCTGGGCAGCGACGGCGACGCCGAGCCGGTCACCACCGACCCGGGCGACTACCCGGCGTTCTACGCGGGCATCGCCGCCTCGCTGGCCGACCGCACCCCGCCGCCCGTCGACCCGCGCGACGCGGTCGCCGCGCTCGCCGTCCTGGAGGCCGCCCGCGCCTCCGCCGCGACGGCCTCCGTGGTCCGCCTCCCCTGACCCGCCCCGGCGGCGGGGCCCGCTCCCCCGGGGCCGCGGGCCCCGCCGACCGCACCCGGAGCGCCGGGAACCCGCCCCCGGCGCCCAGCCGTTGACGTACCATCGGTCCCGGACGACCCGACCCGAGGAGGCGCGCACCGTGTTCGTCACGCCGCTGCTCCTCGCGCTGCTGCGGGTCCTCACCGGCGAGCTGCTCACCGGCCCCGGCGCCCTGACCGCGGCCGCGCTGCTGCTGCTCACCGCCGCCGTCGCCGTCACCCTCACCACGGTCGGCCTCCCGGGGGCCCGCACCCCCGCGGCCGTGCACGCGGCCGCCCTGCGCCGCCGCGCCTACCGCACGGCCTACCTCTCCCGCGCGACCCGGACGCCCCGGCCGCGCGCCCCGCACCGGGACGGCGGCCCGCGGCCGCCTGAGGGCCCGTCCGTCCTTCCTCCGCACTCCCCGGACTCCCGCGCGAACGCGCTGGTCCGCCCGCTCCCCGCTCCGCCGCGCCCGTCGGCGCGCCCGCGCACCCGCACGTCCGTACCCGCCGTACGGCCGCGTGCCGGTGCGCCCGCGCCCGTGCGTCCGTGGCGCTACCGGGTCCCCTCCGTGCGTCCGCCCTCCGAGCACCGTCGTCCGAGCACCGTCGACTTCCGGAGAGCCCCGTGTCCGTCCTGAGTTTCCTCGACCCCGCCGTCCGCCTCGCCCACGCCGCCGTCGCGGCCCTCGCCACCGTCGTCCCCGGCGCGGTCGCGATCGTCCTGTTCACCCTGGCCGTCCGCGCGGCCCTGCACCCGCTGGCCCGGTCGGCGGCCCGGGCCGAGCGGGCCCGGCTGCGGCTCGCGCCCGAGGTGGCGCGGCTGCGCGAGCGGCACGCCCAGGACTCCGGGCGGCTGAACCGCGAACTGCTGGCCCTGCACCGGGCCGAGGGCGTCGGCCCGTTCGCGGGGCTGCTGCCCGCGCTGCTGCAGGCGCCGTTCTTCTCGGTGATGTACCGCCTGTTCACCACCGCCCCGGGCCACCTGCTGGACGCGACCCTCGCGGGCGTCCCGCTCGCCGTGCACCCCACCGCGGCCCGCACCCCGGCGCAGTTCGCGGTGTTCGCCGTCCTGGAGGCGGCCCTGCTCGCGCTGGCCTGGTGCAACGTCCGCCGCGCGAAGGAGGCCGCCCTGCTAGGCGCCCCCGCGAAGGGCGCCACCGCGAAGGGCGCCGCGGCCGGTCCGCTGCGCTGGCTGGCCTTCGGCACCCCGCTGTTCGCGCTGCTGCTGCCCCTCGCGGGCGGTCTCTACCTGCTGACCTCCACCGCCTGGACGGCGGCCGAGCGGTGGTACCTGCACCGTCCGGCCGCCGGGGGTGCGGGCCGTCCGGGGGCTCAGGCGGTGGGCCAGCCCGCCAGGTGAGCGTCGATCTCGCCGGTCAGCCGGCGCTTGCCCGCCGCGTCCAGGAAGGACGCCTCGACGGCGTTGCGGGCGAGCGCCGCGACCCCGGCCTCGTCCAGGCCGAGCAGCTTCGCGGCGAGGGCGTACTCGGTGTTCAGGTCGGTGCCGAACATCGGCGGGTCGTCGCTGTTGACGGTGACCAGCAGCCCGGCGTCGACCATCTGCCGGATCGGGTGGTCCTCGATCCGCTCGACCACCCGGGTCGCCAGGTTGGACGTCGGGCAGACCTCCAGCGGAATCCGGTGCTCGCCGAGGTGGTCGACGAGGGCCGGGTCCTTCACCGACTGGGTGCCGTGGCCGATCCGCTCCGCGCCGAGCACCCGGATCGCGTCCCACACCGTCTCGGGGCCGGTCGACTCGCCCGCGTGCGGCACGCTGTGCAGGCCGGCCGCCCGGGCCCGGTCGAAGTACGGCTTGAACTGCGGGCGCGGCACGCCGATCTCGGGGCCGCCGAGCCCGAACGAGACCAGGCCCTCGGGGGCCAGGTCGAGGGCGAGGCGGGCGGTCTCCTCGGCGGCGGCCAGCCCGGCCTCGCCGGGGATGTCGAAGCACCAGCGCAGCACGATGCCGAGGTCCTTCTCGGCGGACAGCCGGGCGTCCTCGATCGCCTCCATGAAGGCGACGTCGGGGATGCCCCGGCTGACCGACGAGTACGGGGTGACGGTCAGCTCGGCGTACCGGATGTTCTGCCGGGCCATGTCCTGCGCGACGCCGTAGGTCAGCGCGCGGACGTCCTCGGCGTCCCGGATCAGGTCGACGACGCTCAGGTACACCTCGATGAAGTGCGCGAAGTCGGTGAAGGTGAAGTACTCGGCGAGCGCCTGCGGGTCGGTCGGCACCCGGCTGCGCCCGGCGTGCCGGGCCGCCAGCTCGGCGACCACCCGCGGCGAGGCCGAACCCACGTGGTGCACGTGCAGCTCCGCCTTCGGCATGGCGGCGATGAACGCCTCGATCCCCTGGACACCCTCGACCACGGCACGCTCCCGTCTACTTCACCCGGACCCGGACAGACCTCGCATGCTAACCCGCCGCGCGCCCCGTCCGGGCGGGCCGTCAGCCGCCGAGCGCCGTGCTGACGGTGTGGATGAGCAGGCCGGCCAGCGCGCCCACCACGGTGCCGTTGATCCGGATGAACTGGAGGTCGCGGCCCACGTTGGCCTCGATCTTGCGGGAGGCGTCGGCGGCGTCCCAGCCGGCCACGGTGTCGGAGATCAGCGAGGTGATCTGCTCCCGGTAGTTGGTGACCACGTAGTCGACGGCGTTCAGCAGCCAGCTGTCGGTCTTCGCCTGGAGCCGGCCGTCGGTGGCGAGCCGGCTGCCCAGCGTGCGCAGCGCCTCGGTGAGGCGGCGGCGCAGCTCGCTGTCCTCGTCCTCGGCCGCGTTGAGCACCAGGGCGCGGACGGCCGCCCACGAGGAGGCGATCAGGTCCTGCACCTCGGGGCGGGCCAGCAGGTCGGACTTGGCGCGCTCCACCCGCTCGATGGTGGCGGGGTCGTGCTGGAGCTCGCGCGCGAAGTCGGCGAGGAAGTTGTCGAGCGCGCCGCGCGCGGGGTGGACCGGGTCGTCGCGGACGTCGCCGACGAAGCGCAGCAGTTCCTTGTAGACCCGCTCCCCCACCTGCTGATCGAGGAACTTCGGCGTCCAGCCCGGGGTCTTGGCGGTGACCCGGGCGACCACCTCGCCGTGGTGCACGACCAGCCAGTCGTGGGCGCGCGCCACCACCAGGTCGACCACGCCCTTGTGGCCGTCGTCGGCGACGATCCGGCCGAGCAGCCGCCCGGCGGGTTCGGCGACCGAGGTGGCGGCGGCCCGCCGGGTGACCGCCTCGGCGACCACGGCCTGCACGTCCTCGTCGCGGAGCACCTCCAGCAGGCCGCGCAGCGCGGCGGCGGCCTCGTGGGTGACGCGCTCGGGGTTGCCGGGCGCGCGGAGCCACTCGCCGAGCAGCCGGGACACCCCGATCCGGCCGAGCCGGGCCCGGACCACCGGCCCGGAGAGGAAGTTGTCGCCGACGAAGTCGCCGAGCGAGCGCCCGAAGGCGTCCTTCTTGGTCGGGATGATCGCGGTGTGCGGGATCGGCAGCCCGAACGGGCGGCGGAACAGCGCGGTGACGGCGAACCAGTCGGCGAGCGCGCCGACCATGCCCGCCTCGGCGGCGGCCGCGACGTACCCGGCCCAGGCGCCCGCGCCGGACGCCTTCGCCCAGGTGGCGAGGGCGAACACCAGCGTGGCCAGGGCGAGCAGCCCGGTCGCGACGGTCTTCATCTTCCGCACACCGCGCCGCTTCTCCTCGTCGGCGGCGGTGAAGCTGACTCCTGGGGCCGTCTGGTCCGTGCTCACCCCGCCAGCCTGGCACACCGCGCGCCCGAAAAGGCAGCCGCCCCGCACATCCGTCCGTCCGGGGCCGGGGCCGCGGCGCCCCCGCCGCTCAGCCGCCCCCGCCGAGCACGATCCGCCGCACGCCCTCCCACCGTTCGGGGTCGGTGACCCGGCGGCCGTCGAGCAGCACCCGCACGCCCGGGAAGTCGACCGCGCCGAGGTCCCGGTACTCGGGGTGGTCGGCTTGGACGACCAGCGCGGCGGCGGGCTTGCCCTCGTCCGGCGGCAGGCCGAGCGCGGCCAACTCCTCCGGCGGGTACAGCGGGTCGCTGACGCCGACCCGGGCCCCGGCCGCGTGCAGCGCCTCGACCAGCGGGAACACCCCGGAGTAGGCGGTCTCCTTGACCCCGCCCCGGTAGGAGGCGCCGAGCACCGTCACGGCGACGCCCTCCAGCGGGCCGAGCGCGCCCTCCAGCAGGCCGACCGCGTACGCCGGGACCTGCTCGTTGGCCTCGCGGGCGGTGCGCACCACGGTGGCGCCCGGGTCGTTCCACAGGTAGAGCCGGGGGTAGACCGGGATGCAGTGGCCGCCGACCGCGATGCCGGGGCGGTGCAGGTGGCTGTAGGGCTGCGAGTTGCAGGCGTCGATGACCTCGGCGAGGTCGACGCCGACCCGGTCCGCGTACCGGGCGAACTGGTTGACCAGCGCGATGTTGACGTCCCGGTAGGTGGTCTCGGCGAGCTTGGCGAACTCGGCGGCCTCCGCGCCGGACAGCTCCCACACGCCGTTGCCGCGCGGCAGGTCGGGGCGCGGGTCGAAGTCGAGCACCGCCCGGTAGAACTCGGCGCCGCGCCGGGTGGACTCCCCGTCGATGCCGCCGACCAGCTTGGGGTAGCGCCGCAGGTCGGCGAAGACCCGCCCGGTGCGGACGCGTTCGGGGCTGAACACCAGCGCGAAGTCGCGTCCGGCGGCCAGCCCGGAGCCGGCCTCCAGCCGCCGGGCGAAGCGGCCGCGCACGGTGCCGACCGGCAGGGTGGTCTCGTAGCTGACCAGGGTGCCGGGGCGCAGCCCGGCGGCGACGGCGTCGGTGGCGGCGTCCAGCAGGCCGAAGTCGGGGGTGCCGTCGGGGCCGGTGACCAGCGGGACGACGATCACCACGGCGTCGGCCCCGGCGGTCGCGGCGGCGGTGTCGGTGGTGGCGCGCAGCCGGCCGGCGGCGACCTCCCCGGCGAGCCGTTCGGCGAGGTCGGCCTCGCGCGGGAAGGGCGGCCGGCCGGCGTTGACGGCGGCGACCGTGCCGGGGGCGATGTCGGCGCCGGTGACCCGGTGGCCCTTGCCCGCGTACTGGACGGCCAGCGGCAGGCCGATCTTGCCGAGGCCCACCACGCAGACGTCCAGGGGCCGTTGGGGTCGCGCGTTCACCGGGCGGCTCCGCGCAGGGCGGCGGCCAGGCCGTGCCGCCGGGCGCGGCGCAGGGCGCGCTTGACCGCCCACCGGGCGCGGCGCAGCGGTGCGGGGACCAGGCGGCGCCAGCCGTCGGGGCCGGGGGCCCGGCCGATCTCGAACAGCGCGTCGGGCAGGCCCAGCCGCCGGTCGCGGAAGACCGGGTAGGCGGCGTAGAGCCGGGAGCCGCGGCGGACGGGGGCGGCCTCGCCGTGGTCCTGCTCCCAGGCGATCAGGTCGCACAGGGCGTGCAGTTCGCCGCGCCGGGCCAGCGCGAGCCGCAGCCGGGCGGGGACGGGCAGGGTGCGGAACACGGCGGGCGAGCAGTGCCGTTCGGTGAACCGGCCGATCTCCTGGACGATCCGCCGCTGCAGGGCGGGCGGCTCGTCCAGGAAGGGGGCCTGGAGCAGCTGCGGGACGTCCCAGCTGAAGTAGCGGGCCCGGACGGCGTCCCGGGCCGGGTCGGGCAGGGCGGACCGGTCGAGCACCTCGTGGGCGGCGGTGAAGCCGCGCAGCCGGTCCATCGGCCCGGCCCGGTGGGTGACGTTGGAGCGGTCCCGGCGCAGCACCAGGTGGTAGTAGTCGTAGTCGGCGAGCACCGAGACCTTGCGGGCGTGCAGCAGCGCGCCGAGGGTGAACGGCTGGTCGGAGTGGATGACCAGGTCCTCGCGGCGGCGCAGCCCGTGGGCGGTGACCAGGTCGCGGCGGAACAGCTTGGTGTCGCCGAGGGCCCAGGCGAGCGCGGAGTCGGTGAAGCCGACCTGCTCGGCGGTGCGGTCGAAGATGCCCTGCGGGACGACCCGGCCGTGTTCGCCGACCTGCTTGGGGATCAGCACGTCGGACTCCCAGCGGTCGGCGGCGTCGACCATCCGCTCCAGCGCCTCGGGTCCGAGCCAGTCGTCGGACCCGAGGTACAGCAGGTAGCGGCCGCGGGCGAGTTCGGTGCCCCGGTTGGTGGGTCTGGCGGGGCCGCCGGACGCGGGCTGCCGCACGGTGCGGAACAGCCCGGGGTGGGCGGCGGCGTAGCGGGCCAGCTCCTCGGTGCTGCCGTCGCTGGAGCCGTCGTCGACGGCGACGACTTCCATCCGCTGCGGTCCGATGCTCTGGCCCACCAGCGAGTCCAGGCAGGTGGTGAGGTAGGGCATGGTGTCGTGGACGGCGATCACCACGCTGACGTCCGGTCCTTGCTCGGTCACGAGCTGTCAACTCCCGTACCGGCCGACTGGTCACTTCCGCCACCCGAACGAGTGAGAGCGGCGGTTCGGGTAACGGCGGTCCGAACAGCGGCGGTTCGGGCGCCGGAGCGGGTCAGCCGACGGGGGCGGCGGCGGCCGGGCCGCCGGCGTAGATCCGGGCGATGACGTCCTCGATCGCGGGTTCCCGCACCGACAGGTCGACCAGGGGGTAGCGCTCGGCGACGGCGGCGACGATCGGGGCGGCGCTCTGCTTGGCGGGGAAGGCCAGCCACTGGCGGGGGCCCTCGGTGCGGGCGACCCGGACGCCGGGCAGGTCGATCGGCGGGTGCTCCCCGGCGAGGTCGACCACCAGGGTGCGTTCGCTGCCGCCGATCTCGTGCAGCCGCTCCAGCGGCCCGTCCAGGACGAGCCGGCCGTGGTCGATCACCATCACCCGGCCGCACAGTTGCTCGATGTCGGTGAGGTCGTGGGTGGTGAGCAGCACGGTGGTGCGCTTGTCCCGGTTGGTCTCGCGCAGGAACTCGCGGACCTTGGCCTTGCTGATCGCGTCGAGCCCGATGGTGGGCTCGTCCAGGTACAGCACGCTGGGGTCGTGCAGCAGGGCGGCGGCCAGGTCGCCGCGCATCCGCTGGCCGAGCGAGAGCTGCCGCACGGGGGTGTCCAGCAGCTCGCCCAGGCCGAGGAGTTCGACGCACCGGTCGAAGTTGGCCCGGTACCCGGCGTCGGGGATCCGGTAGATCCGCCGGGCCAGCTCGTAGCTGTCGCGCAGCGGCAGGTCCCACCACAGGGTGGTGCGCTGGCCGAACACCACGCCGATCCGGCGGGCGAGTTCGGCCCGGCGGGCGGCCGGGTCGACGCCGGCCACCCGCAGCCGTCCGCTGCTGGGCACCAGGATGCCGGTGAGCATCTTGACGGTGGTGGACTTCCCGGCGCCGTTGGGCCCGATGTAGCCGACGCACTCGCCCTCCCCGACGGCGAAGGTCAGCCCGTCGACGGCCCGCACCTCGCGCTTCTCCCGCCGCCAACCCCCTTGCCGGGTCCGGACGGTGAAGCTCCGCCGGACGTCCTCGACCTCGATCACGGCCATGGTTCCCCTTCTCTCAGCTTCCGGTGGAGCGGTAGGCGCGCAGTCCGGTCCGCCAGGCGAGCCCGGCCGCCAGCACGCACAGCGCGGCGGCCAGCGGCGAGGCGAACCGGAAGGCGGCGGGCAGCCCGAGCGGGTCGGTGCGGCCCAGGACGTGCAGCGCGGGCAGCCAGTTGACGAACGCCAGCGGGACGCCGAAGACGGTGCCGGCGACGAGCTCCCGGGCGAACACGGTGGGCGGGTACTGCAGGACGGTGGCGCCGCCGTAGGTGACGGCGTTCTGCAGTTCGGCGGCGTCGCCCCACCAGAACTGCACGCAGGAGCAGCCGACGAACAGCGCGCAGAAGATGACGGTGCCGCACAGCAGCAGCACGGGGACCATCAGCACCCGGTCCCAGGTCCAGTGCACGTCCAGCGCGGTGAGCGACCAGCCGAGCACGGCGACGGCCTGTAGCAGCCGGCCCAGGCGGCGCAGCGAGAAGCGTTCGGCGGCGAGCTGGGCCAGCGCGGGGGCGGGCCGGATCAGCATGGTGTCCAGGCTGCCGGAGCGCACCCGCTCCCCCAGTCCGCCGACCGAGCCGACCAGGACGTTGGCGGTGCCGAGCGCGAACGAGGAGGTGCCGTACAGGAACGCGGTCTCGGCGAGCGTCCAGCCGGCCAGTTGCCGGGTGTGGGCGAACATCAGCAGCAGCACCGCGAAGTCGAGGAAGGTGACCAGCGTGTTGGCGGCCAGCGACAGCGCGAACGAGGTCCGGTAGGCCATCGTGGAGCGGACCCACATCCCGGTGATCAGCCACCAGGAGCGGAGCGCCCAGCCCGCGCGCGCCGCGGCGGCCCTGAGGGGCTCAGCCACCCTGGACCACCACCCGGCGCACCGCGAGCGCCTGCCCGGCCCGGCCGAACGCCAGCAGGGCGGCGCCCCAGGCCAGTTGGAACCCGTACAGGGACAGCAGGCCGGTGCCGGTGCGGCGGCGCAGCAGCACGTCGGCGGGCAGTTGCACCATCGCCGAGAAGGGGAGCACCCGGGCCAGTTCGCCCAGCAGGCCGGGGAAGAGCGCCAGCGGGAGGAGCATGCCGGAGAAGAACATCGACACCACCGTCATCACGGCCCGCACCCCCTCGGACTCGTGCAGCCAGAAGCCGGTCAGGGTGGCCAGGAAGCGCAGCCCGAAGCTGACCAGCACCGCCAGCACCACGGCGAGCAGGAACTCGGCCCACACCAGCGGGTCGGCCGGCAGGGTCAGGTCGAACAGCGCCGCGCCCGCCAGCATCGGCAGCGCGCCCCTGGTGAGCAGCTGGTAGCCGGCCCGGCCCAGGTCGGTGGCCAGCCACCAGCCCTGGAAGTCCACCGGCCGGTACAGGTCGACGGCGATGTCCCCGCTGCGGAAGCGCGCCTGCAGGTCGTCCTGGAACCCGCCGCCCCACACCGCGACGGTGACCAGCAGCCCCTGGCTGATCCAGATGTACGTGACCGCCTGCGCGGCGTCGTACCCGCCGAGCCCCGGCCTGGCCCGCCACAGGGCGAGCATCGTGGAGGCCAGGATCACCCCGAACACGGTGTTGGTGACCGTCCCGGCCACCGTCGCCGCCCGGTACGTCGAGTACCGGCGGAACGCCCCCCGGGCCACCGATAAGTAGACACCGCCGCGCACACTTGTCTCCTTGTCGACAATCACCCGCACCTGAACGACCCACCAAGCTACGCCCGCCGCCCGGCCGCCCGCACCCCGTTTTCCGGCCGGGGCGCGGACGGGCGGGGCGCGGCTCCGGGTGCTACGGGCCCTACAGGTACAGCCCGGTCGACCCCTCCAGGTCGCCGAACCGCCCGGCCGCCACCGCGTGCAGGTCGCGCTCGCGCAGCAGCACGTACGTCGCGCCGCGGACCTCGACCTCCAGCTTGTCCTCGGGGTCGTACAGCACCCGGTCGCCCGGCTCCACGGACCGCACGCTCTGGCCGACGGCCACCGCCTCGGCCCAGGCGCAGCGCCGCGACAGCTCGGCGGTGGCCGGGATCAGGATGCCGCCGGTGGAGCGCCGCTCGCCCTCGCCGGTCTCGGTCCTCACCAGCACCCGGTCGTGCAGCATCCGGATCGGCAGCTTCTCCCCGAGCCGGTCGTGCCGCCCGTGCGGGGCGTCCTCACCGGCTGCGGCCGTGTTCTGGGTGTCGTTCTCACTCACGCCCCGACCGTACCGGACCGGAATGCGGCGGCGGGGCCCCGGGCGCCTGCCCGGGGCCCCGCCGCGACGTGCCGTCAGCCCTTGCGCCGACGCCGCGCCGAGGCGATCAGCAGCACCACGCCGACGCCGACCAGCGCGGCCGGCACCACCCGCTCGGTCCGCAGCCGCCCCTCCTCGTCCACGAACTTCGACCGGACCTGCTCGACGGCCCCGCTCGCGGCGACGTACGCCTGCCCGGCCTTCTGCTCGACGGTGGCGCGCACCTTGGCCTTGGCCTGCGCGGCGACGGTGGCCGGGTGGACGCGCATGGCCAGCTCGTCGAGGGTCGCGGCGAGCCGGTCCCTGCTCCCGGTGATGTCCGCCTCGATCTGGGCCGTCGTACGCGGTGCCGACGTGTCCTTGCCGCTCGCTGCCACTGGGGCCACCCCATCTCTGTTACCGCTAGGTACTTCTTCTCCACCGACAGTCTGTCAGCTCACCGCCGCGGGCGCGCAGCGCCACCCACCAACGGGGGTAGGTTGGCCCCACGACCACCAGTCCAGCTCCCGAGGAGAACCGAGCACAGTGAGCGAGCGCCTGCAGGCGGGCGACACCGCCCCCGCCTTCACCCTGCCCGACGCCGACGGGAAGGAGGTGTCGCTGGCCGACCACCTCGGCCGCAAGGTGATCGTCTACTTCTACCCGGCGGCGCTTACCCCGGGCTGCACCAAGCAGGCCTGCGACTTCACCGACAACCTGGAGGTGTTCGCGGGCGCGGGCTACGACGTGATCGGCATCTCGCCGGACAAGCCGGAGAAGCTCGGGAAGTTCCGCGAGAGCGAGAGCCTGAAGGTCACCCTGCTGTCCGACCCGGCGCACGAGGTGCTGGAGGCGTACGGCGCGTACGGCGAGAAGGTGAACTACGGCCGCACCTACCAGGGCGTGATCCGCTCGACGATCGTGGTGGACGAGCAGGGCCGGGTGGAGCGGGCGCTCTACAACGTCCGGGCCACCGGCCACGTGGCCAAGCTGCTGAAGGACCTCAAGGTCGGCCAGTAGCCCGGCGGGTGCGAAAAGGAGCGGTGGCGGCCGACCCCCCGACCGGGTCGACCGCCACCGCCGTTCATGGACTCGGGATCAGGCTCAGCAGGCCCCGAGGTCCGTCCAGACGCCCCAGGCGCCGCTCAGCGAGGGGTCCTCGCCCGCGGTCCACCACTTGTTCTGGTAGTAGTGGCCCTTCCACGACACCTTGGTGACGGTGGCGTAGGTGGTCCCGGCGTTCCAGCTCGGGGCACCCGTGCAGGCACCGGCGGTGGCCGACGCGGACGGCGAGGCCGACTGCGAGGCGGAGGCCGAGGCCGACGGGGACGCCGACTTGGAGGGGCTGGCCGAGGCGCTGGCCGACGCGGACGGCGAGGCCGACTGCGACGCGGAGGCCGACGCGGAGGCGGAGGCGGAGGCGGACGGCGAGGCGGTGCCCGCGGTGGTGCCGCGGGTGAAGTCGCCGTTGATGCCGTACAGCGTGCCGCCGACGTTCACGGTCCAGTTGGACGGGGTGGAGACCGGCAGGTAGTAGACGAACGCGACGTCCACCGAGGCGCCGGGCGCCAGCGTCTGCCAGGTCGGCAGCTTCAGCGAGACCCGGTTGTAGACGCCCTTCAGGCCGCCCACGTTGCTGCCGGTGTGGTCCGCCCGGATCACCTTGGAGCCGAAGCCGGACTGGTCGGCGGCGTTGGACGGCGCGGAGACCGAGTAGTCGAACTGGAACTCGGTGCCGCCCGGCAGGGTGGTGGTCGAGTTGTTGACGATGTGGATCTTCGGGTTGATCGGGTAGTTGTTGTCGCCCAGCGCGAAGTCGGTGAAGGACACGTCGATCGGCAGGGTCTGCTGCGGCAGCGCGATGGTGGAGCGGGTCGCGCCGTACGCCGAGGCCGACTTGAACTTGTCGTACAGCAGCGAGGTCATGGTGTTGCCCTGGACGTACTCGCCCTTGCCGCCGTTGGCGGTGGCGTCCCACTTGTAGTCGCCGGCCAGCTCCCAGATCATCGCGCCGCCGACGCCCTGGTTGACCACGTAGTCGGCCTTGGCGCCGATCGACTGGTCGTCCTCGGTCGACAGGAAGACCTTCTTGTCGGCGTTCCACAGCCACGGCGCGACCAGCGACGAGCTGTAGTTGCGGCTGTAGGTGCCCTTGAGCGCGGTGTCGGTCACGCCGTACTTGGACAGGTAGTCCGGGAGGACGCCCGCTTCCAGGTTCTTGGCGTGCCACATCGGGTTGGAGCCGGCGGGCGACTCCTTGCCCTTGTCGTCCAGGTCGTGCCAGATGTTGTCGATGCCGACGGCGCCGTCACCACAGGTGGTCAGGCCGGAGCCGGCCGGGCAGTTGGTGGTGGAGGAGGTGCCCCACAGGCCGTTGGTGCCGCCCTGGACGTTCTGGAAGCCGCGGGTGTAGTACGGCACGCCGAGGTTGATCCGGCCGGCCGGCATCGCGCCGCGGAAGTAGTGCACGGCCCAGTCGGTGTTCAGGTAGCCGATGCCGCCGTACTGCGAGGTGCCGTAGACGTTGGCGGCCGCCAGCTCGGCGTCCTTGCCGTCGTCGTACAGCGCGGCGTTCGGGCCGACGTACTTGTTCCAGGCGCCGTGCAGGTCGTACGACATGATGTTGACGTAGTCCAGGTACTGGGTGACCTGGAAGGTCTCCATGCCGCGCAGCAGGTAGCCCGAGGACGGGGCGGCGACCGACAGCAGGTAGTACTTGCCGTCGGCGGCGGAGGCCCGGTCGAGCTTCTCGCGCATGGTCTTCATCAGCGCGGCGTAGCCCTTCATCAGGGAGGCGCGCTTGGCGTTGGAGAGCGAGTAGTCGAGCGGGTTGCCCGCGTCCTTCATCGAGGTCGGGTACTCGTAGTCGAGGTCGACGCCGTTGAAGCCGTACTTCTTGATGAAGGAGACGGCCGAGTCCGCGAAGGTGTTGATGCCGGCCTGGTTGACCGACCCGTCCGCGTTGACGGTCATCGAGTAGAAGCCGCCCGAGTTGACCCGGCTGCCCGAGTCGTCGAAGTAGCCGCCGGTCTCGGCCCAACCGCCCACCGAGATCATGGTCTTGACGTTCGGGTACTGCTTCTTGAACTTGCTGAGCAGGTTGAAGTGGCCCTTGTACGAGTACGCCGGGTCCATCTCCGCGCCCGCCACGCCCGGGAAGGTCATCCCGGTGGAGGCGTTGTTCGGGCCGTCGGTGCCCACGGACAGCGTGTTGTCCGAGGCGACGTGCGCGAACGCGTAGTTGAGGTGGGTGACCTTGTCCCAGGGGATGTTGTTCACCAGGTAGGCGGGCGTGCCGTCCTTGCCGGTGCGCCAGCTGGTGAAGTAGCCGATGACGCGGCGCTGGTGGTCGGCGCCCATCTGCTCGCGGCCGCTGGTGTCGTAGACGTTGCAGTACGGGACGTCGACACCGGGCGTGGTGTACATGCCGTCGGGGCGACACGACTGGTTGTCGACGGCGGCGGCGGACGGGGCCACGCCGAGCGTGCCCATCAGCAGGCCCGCCAGCCCCGCGGCCGCGGTGGCGGCGAACGCCACCTTGCGGCCCTTGAGGTGGCGGCCCGCAGCGGTGGGACGCTGCTCCGCCTTGTTTCGGATCAACACTCGGTCCTCCTGGAGGGAGTGTCGTGCGCGCGGCCGTGGGAAGCCGCGCACCTGTGGGGGAAGTTCCGCCGAACCTAAAAGGTCTGGACCATCCACGTCAACAGGTCTGTACCAACTTGATATGAAGGGCCGGACCGTCCGCAGTCGGACGATCCGGCCCTGGCGGGGGGAGGCTGACGCTACTTCATGCTTCCGGTCATCGCGTTGACCAGCGTGCCGGACGGGTCGTCCGCCTCCAGCGAGTAGGCGAAGATGCCGCCGAGGCCCTTGGAGGTGGCGTACGCGCCGCGCGCCGCGATGGCCTGCGGGGTGTCACCGGTCCACAGGCTGGTGCCGTCGTAGATCCACGAGCTCTGCGTGGTCGGGTCCCAGTGCACCGAGGAACCGGTGGTCTTGCCGGCCGCCGCCAGCTCCTTCCAGAACGCCACGCCCGCGGTCTGGCTGGTGCCCTGCGCCGCCGCCGGGCCGGTCGCGGTCTGGTACAGGCCGTAGTTCGAGCCGGCCGGCACGCCGGTCCACCCGCGCAGGTAGAACGGCACGCCCAGCACCAGCTTCTTCGCCGGGAAGCCGCCCTTGATCCCGTACGCCGGAGCGCCGTTCAGGTAGGCGTTGACCGCGTTGTCCACGGTGTACTTCTGGGTGCCCGGGGCGACGGGGTTGCTCGGGTCGTTCGGGCTGTCGTACAGCGGGTCCTGCAGGTTGGTCGGGCCGGTCGCGTCCCAGCCGCCGTGCATGTCGTAGGACATCACGTTGCCGTAGTCCAGGTACTTGCCGATCTGGTCGGTCTGCAGCAGCGCGATCTTGTCCTGGCCGGACGGCAGGGCCGCGGTGAGCAGGTACTTCTTGCCGACGGTCTGCCCGTACGCGTCCAGCTGGTTGCGGAACTCGGCCAGCAGCGCGGTGAAGTTGGCGGTGTCGGCGGCCGTGTAGTGGTTGCCGGTGTGGCCGCCCGCGGAGGCCGGGTACTCCCAGTCGATGTCGATGCCGTCGAAGATGCCCATCGCCGCGGCGGTGCCGCCGGTGGCGTCGCCCTGGATCGAGGGCAGGTTGCCCTTGATGAACATGTCGATGCAGGAGGAGACCAGCTTCTTGCGCGAGGCGTCGGTGGCCGCCGCGTCGGAGAAGTACTTGGAGTACGTCCAGCCGCCCAGCGACATGGTGATCTTCAGGTTCGGGTACTTCGCCTTGAGTTCGCGCAGCTGGTTGAAGTTGCCCTTCAGCGGCTGGGTCCAGGCGTCGGTGGTGCCGTCCACCGCGATGTCCGCAGTGTAGCCCTTCTGGTAGTCCGCGAACGCGTCGCCCGCGCCGTCGCCGGCGTTCGGGTTGTTGTCGTTGGTGTCCGCGGCCTTGATGGTCTCGAAGCAGCTCAGCGTGGACGGGTTGATGTTGGCGAACGCGTAGGTCATCGTGTTCAGCCCCCTCGCCGCGCCGGTGGCGGCCATCGTCGAGGGGTAGTACTTGTTCCCGTAGATGCCCCACTGCGCGAAGTACGCCGACTTCAGCGCGCCGCTCGGGGCCGCCCCGGTGGTCACGGTCACCGGCGCGGTGTACCCGCTGCTGTGGCCGTCCTTGTCGTAGCCCTGCACGGTGAAGGAGTACGAGGTGTTCGGCAGCAGCGAGGAGACGGTGACCGAGGTGCCCATCGAGGTCGCGGTCTGGTTCGTGGTGCCGCCGGTGAAGATCCGGTAGACCGCGCTGTTGCCGTTCTGCGCGTTGTCGGTGGAGGCGTTCCACTTCAGCGTCACCGAGGTGCCCGACACGCTCGCGGTCAGGCCGGTCGGCGTGGTCACCACCCCGTCCCCGCCCGGCGTCCCGGTCTGCGAGGCCGAGGCCGACGGCGAGGCGCTCTGCGAGGGGGAGGCGGAGGCGGAGGCGCTGGCGGACGAGGACGGGCTCGCCGACGCCGAGGCCGAGGCGCTCGCGCTGGCCGACGCGCTCGGGCTGGTGCTCGAACTCGCGCTCGCCGAGGGGCTGGTGGAGCCGGAGCCGCCGGGGCCGGTGAGGACCAGGTCGTCCGCGTAGTAGGTGCCCTGGCCGTACCAGCCGTGGGTGTAGACCGTCACCGAGGTGGTCGAGGCGCCGGTGGTGAAGGTGGTGCTGCGGTTGGCCCAGTCGGCGCTGGAGCCCCAGGAGTTGGTGTCGGTGGTGCCCGTCCCGGTGACGCCCAGGTAGGTGTAGTTGCCCTTCAGCCAGCCGCTCAGGCTGTACGTGGTGCCCGGGCTGACCGCGACGGTCTGCGAGCACTGGGCGGTGTCCGACGCGGAGGCCGCCGCCTGCAGCGCCTTGCCGCCGCCGTGCGGGGCGGTGGAGGTGATCGAGCCGAGGCCGGCCGAGCAGTTCCAGCCGGACAGCGTGCCGCTCTCGAAGTCGCCGTTGGCGAGCAGGTTGACGGTGGCGGCCGAGGAGGAGCCGCCGATCACGGTGACCAGTCCGGCGGCTCCGGCCACCAGGGCGGTCGCGGTCGCCAGCGCGGTGCCGGCCTTCAGCGGACGCCGCCCGGGGCGGGCGGCGGAGCGCGCGGCTGTGGCGCGTTCGGGCATGGGTCGCTCCAATGCTCGCGCCCGGCGTGGGGGGCCGGACGCCGTGGGGGAGGAAGACGTGCCTGGGCCCGGCCGTTGCGCACCGCCCGGGACCCGGATTTCCGCGGATCGGCGCGAACGTACGTGGTCTGGACCACACCGGTCAATAGGTCTGTACCAATTCTTGAACAAGCCGGAACACCCCGAGCGGCCGCCCGAAAGGGTGGTGCACGCCCGCGCGACGGGCCAGTAGCATGGCGGACATCACGTATCGGCGGTCTTGGCGGAATTGGCAGACGCCCGGGTTTTAGGTGCCCGTGAGAGAGATCTCGTGAGGGTTCGAGTCCCTCAGGCCGCACCGGCGCATCCACGCGCGAAGAGGCCCGCCCCGGCTCCCCGGGGCGGGCCTCTTCGGATGTCCGTTCCTAGCCGAGCAGTTCGGCGACCACCGGCGCCAGCGAGCGGAACGCCTGCCCGCGGTGGCTGATCGCGTTCTTCTCCGCGGCGGTCAGCTCGGCGCAGGTGCGGCTCTCGCCGAGCGGCTGCAGGACCGGGTCGTAGCCGAAGCCGCCCGTCCCGGCGGGCTCGGTGCGCAGGGTGCCGTGCAGCCGGCCCTCGACCACCCGCTCGGTGCCGTCCGGCAGGGCGAGCGCGGCGGCGCAGGCGAAGGAGGCGGCCCGGTGCTCCGCGGCGATGTCGCCGAGCTGGGCCAGCAGCAGGTCCAGGTTGGCCTTGTCGTCGCCGTGCCGCCCGGCCCACCGCGCGGAGAAGATGCCGGGCGCCCCGCCCAGCACGTCCACGCACAGCCCGGAGTCGTCGGCGACGGCCGGCAGCCCGGTCGCCTTCGCCAGCGCGTGCGCCTTGAGCAGCGCGTTCTCGGCGAAGGTGACCCCGGTCTCCGGCACGTCCGGCACCTCGGGGAAGGCGTCCGCGCCGACCAGTTCGACGTCCAGTCCGGCCGCGCCGAGGATGTCGCGCAGCTCGGCGACCTTGTGCTGGTTGCGGGTGGCGAGAACGAGTCGCTTGGTCATGCCGCCAGCCTAGTGCCGCGGTGCCCCGATTCCCGCCTACCCCGGCCGGTCAGCCGGTGCACACCTTGCTGACCCGGGCCGCGGCGCTGCCCAGCGGCCCGAGGTCGGGCACCTGGTTGGCGTCCACGGCCTTCTGCGCGTTGTCGATCTGGGTCTGCAGGTCGTCGACCGCCTTGCCCAGGTCGGCGTCGCCGGAGTTGCGCCCGAGCTTGTCGACGTCGCCCTTGAGGTTCTGCAGTGCCTGCCCGGCGGCGGCCGGGTCCTGGTCCGCGTTGTTGAAGGCCTGGCCGAGCTGGGCGACGTGCGTGCTGATCTGCACCGCGGTGTTGGCGCAGCTGAGCGCCTTCTCGGCGGCCGAGCAGCTGACCGCGCTCAGCGGCAGGACCAGGGCCAGCGCGGCGACGGCGAGCACGGTGGTGCGGTTGATGCTCAGCGGCTGCTGCATCGGCGAGTCCTCCAGGAGGGTGTGCGGGCTCACCCCGAACGTTAAGGCTCGGCCCGCGTGCCTGTACAGCACTCCCGGGCCCGCCCACCCTTCCTGACGGCCGTTCAGCCCACCGCGGTTCCTAGAGTTCGAGCGCCTTGCGCTGGATCTCGTCCAGCTCGGCGCAGCCCAGGCTGCCGAGGTCGAGCAGCCGGTTGAGCAGGTCCCGGTCGAAGGGGGCGCCCTCGGCGGTGCCCTGGACCTCGACGAAGCGGCCGTCGGAGGTGCAGACGATGTTCATGTCGGTCTCGGCCCGGACGTCCTCCTCGTACCGGAGGTCGAGCATCGGGACGCCGTCGATGATGCCGACGCTGACCGCGCTGACGCCGCCGGTGATCGGCCGGCCCTTCGCGCGCAGCAGCTTCTTCTCCCGGGCCCAGGAGACCGCGTCGACCAGGGCCACGTACGCGCCGGTGATCGCCGCGGTGCGGGTGCCGCCGTCGGCCTGCAGGACGTCGCAGTCCAGCACGATGGTGTTCTCGGCGAGCGCCCGGTGGTCGACCACGGCGCGCAGCGAGCGGCCGATCAGCCGGCTGATCTCGTGGGTGCGGCCGCCGATCTTGCCGCGGACGGACTCGCGGTCGCCGCGGGTGTTGGTGGCCCGGGGCAGCATGGCGTACTCGGCGGTGACCCAGCCCTCGCCGCTGCCCTTGCGCCAGCGCGGGACGCCCTCGGTGACGCTGGCGGTGCACAGCACCTTGGTGTCGCCGTAGGAGACCAGGACGGAGCCTTCGGCGTGCTTGCTCCAGTTCCGTTCGATGGTGACGGGGCGGAGCTGGTCGGGGGTGCGGCCGTCGATGCGAGACATGCCCCGAGCGTATCGGTTCCGCGCCGGGGCCCCGGCGGGGGCGCACGCGCGACGGCCCGCCGGCCGGTGGTCTCCGGCGGCGGGCCGTTCGGGTGGAGCGGGCCTGCGGGGAGGCTCAGCTCACATCATGTCCTCGATCTCGGCGGCGATCGGGTCGGCATCGGTGCCGATGACGACCTGGATGGCCGTACCCATCTTCACCACACCATGGGCGCCGGCCGCCTTGAGCGCCGCCTCGTCGACCTTGGAGGCGTCGTGGACCTCGGTGCGCAGCCGGGTGATGCAGCCTTCGACCTCGTCGATGTTCTCGATTCCGCCGAGACCGGCGACGATCTTTTCAGCCTTGCTGGCCATGGTCTTTCTCCCTCTGTCTCGGCGCTCCGGCGGTCGGTCGCCGGGTGCCGTACTGCGTGTGCGGTGGTGCCGGCCGGAGGTGACCCGGGATCAGTCTGCCGCGCCTTCCGACGACGCGACCAGCATCACCCGATTCCTGCCGGTATGCCACGTTAGTTCACTTTCGGGCTATCTCCGCGCGCGGCCGGGTGCGGGGCCGCCGCAGGATGGCGATCATCGGGTTCTCGAACCCGCGGACCGCCACTGCCGCGAAAATGGTCTACACCAATCCTAGGTGTACCCGGGACAACGCAGGACGGTCCGCCGGTGTTCCTGGCCCCGCGCACGGATGAACCCCCCAGGGGGACGGGAACGGCAGCGGAGGGCCGACGATGAGTTCACCAGGCGCCACGGCGCACCAGTCCACGTGGTGGCACACCTTCTACGGCGGCCTGCAGAAGATGGGCCGCAGCCTGCAGCTGCCGGTGGCGGTCCTGCCCGCCGCGGGCATCCTGAACCGCCTCGGCCAGCCCGACATCTTCGGCGCCGACGGCCTCGGCTGGGACAACGTCGCCACCGCGATCGGCGCCGCGGGCGGTGCGCTGCTCAACTCCTCGCTGGGCCTGCCGCTGCTGTTCTGCATCGGCGTCGCCATCGGCATGGCCAAGAAGGCCGACGGCTCGACCGCGCTCGCCGCGGTGGCCGGCTTCCTGGTCTACTACGCCGTCCTGCAGTCGTTCCCCGAGGACTGCCCGGCACCCACCGTGCTCAAGGGCAACCAGTGCATCGACTTCAACGGCGGCACGGCGGCCAACACCGTCTACCAGAACCCCGGCGTCCTGGGCGGCATCCTGATGGGCCTGTTCTCGGCCTGGCTGTGGGTGCGCTTCCACCGGGTCAGGCTGGTCGACTGGCTGGGCTTCTTCAACGGCCGCCGCCTGGTCCCGATGATCACCGCCCTGGTCGGCCTGCTGTTCGGCTCGCTGATGGCCTGGGTCTGGAAGCCGATCGGCACCGGCATGAACGACTTCTCCCAGTGGCTGGCCGACCTGGGCGCCGGCGGCTCCGGCATCTTCGGCGTCGCCAACCGCGCCCTGCTGCTGATCGGCATGCACCAGCTGCTGAACACCTTCCTCTGGTTCCAGTTCGGCTCGTTCACCAAGCCGGACGGCACGGTCGTGAACGGTGACATCAACCGCTTCCTGGCGGGCGACCCGACGGCCGGCCAGTTCACCTCGGGCTTCTTCCCGATCATGATGTTCGCGCTGCCCGCCGCCGCGATGGCCATCGCCGCGGCCGCCAAGCCGCACCGGCGCAAGGAGATCTACGGCCTGATGCTCTCGGTCGCGCTGACCTCCTTCGTCACCGGCGTCACCGAGCCCATCGAGTACTCCTTCGCCTACGTGGCCCCGCTGCTGTACGCCGTCCACGCCCTGCTCACCGGCGCCTCGATGGCCATCACCTGGGGGCTCGGCGTCCACGACGGCTTCAGTTTCTCGGCCGGCCTGCTCGACTACGTCATCAACTGGAACCTGGCCACGAAACCCTGGCTGATCATCCCGATCGGCCTGTGCTTCGCGGCGGTCTACTACGTGCTCTTCCGCTTCATCATCGTGAAGTTCGACCTCAAGACCCCCGGTCGCGAGGACGACGACGAGGTCGAGGACGTGACCAAGGCCTGAACCGGGCAGTTGGCCGTGGCGCCCCCGGCGGGAGGAATTCCCGTCCGGGGGCACAGTTTTGTTTTCCGTCGGATCAAAAGGAGTGAACAACCGATCAATTGATCCGGCGTCAACCGGGTCAAGGTTTCGATTCCGCAGCGCTTGTCCCCCGCGAACCTTAAGAGGGTTCCGGAGCCCGTTCGGCCCGTGCTAGAAAGCTGAACGAGGCCTTAAGTGGTCTAGACCAGGATCGCGCTGCCGTGAGGAACCACCGCTATGAGTACGACCGCGCAGAACTCCCGGCCGGCGTCGGCACCCGGTGGACGGGAGCTGCGCTCCCGGATCTTCGCGGCCCTCCAGAAGATCGGCCGCAGCCTCCAGCTCCCGATCGCCGTGCTGCCCGCCGCCGGCATCCTGCTGCGGCTCGGCAAGGAGGACGTCTTCGGCGACCAGGGCCTGGGCTGGACCAGGGTGGCCGAGGTGTTCTCCGCCTCGGGGCACGCCGTCTTCGACTGGATGCCGCTGCTGTTCTGCGTGGGCATCGCCATCGGCTACGCGAAGAAGTCCGACGGCTCCACCGCGCTCGCCGCGCTGGTCGGCTTCCTCACCTACCACCAGGTGCTCACCGCCTTCCCGAAGACCGGCTACCAGGAGCTGCCCGGCCGGGACGTCGCGGCCACCTACCAGGACCCGGGCGTGCTCGGCGGCGTGGTGGTCGGCCTGCTCTCCGCGATCCTGTGGCAGCGGCTGCACCGCACCCGGCTGGTCGACTGGCTGGGCTTCTTCAACGGGCGCCGGCTGGTCCCGATCGTGATGGCCTTCGTCGGCACCGCGCTGGGCGTCCTCTTCGGCCTGTGCTGGGGCCCGATCGGCGGCCTGGTCGACCGCTTCAGCACCTGGGCGATCGGGCTGGGCGCGCTCGGCTCCGGCCTGTTCGGCCTGATCAACCGGGCCCTGCTGCCGTTCGGGCTGCACCAGTTCGCCAACACCTTCTTCTGGCAGCAGGCCGGGACGTACAAGGTGGGCACCCAGGAGTTCCACGGCGACCAGACCCGGTTCTTCCAGCACGACCTCGCGGCCGGCCAGTTCATGTCCGGCTTCTTCCCGATCATGATGTTCGGCCTGCCCGCCGCCGCCCTGGCCATCGCCCACTGCGCCCGCCCGGAGCGCCGCCGGGCCGTCCTCGGCATGATGTTCTCGCTGGCCCTGACCTCCTTCGCCACCGGCATCACCGAGCCGATCGAGTTCGCCTTCCTGTTCATCGCCCCCGTCCTGTACGCCCTGCACGCCGTGCTCACCGGCCTGTCCATGGCCGTCACCTGGGCGCTGGGCGTGCACCACGGCTTCACCTTCTCCGCGGGCGTCATCGACTACGTGCTGAACTGGAACCTGGCCACCGAACCCTGGCTGATCGTCCCGATCGGGCTGTGCTTCGCGGCGGTCTACTACACGCTCTTCCGGTTCGTCATCCTGCGCTTCGACCTCAAGACGCCGGGCCGCGAGGACGACGACGGCTTCGAGGACGGGTGACCCCCGCCGCGATCCGGCGCGACCCCGCCGCGGCCGCTAGATCCAGCCCAGCCGGGCCGCGTGCACGCCCGCCTGGAAGCGCGACTGCGCGCCGAGCGCCGTGGTCAGGTCGGCGACCAGGCGGCGCACCGTGCGGTCGGAGATCTCCAGCTTGCGGCCGATCGCCTGGTCGGTGAGCCCGGCCGCGAGCAGCCGCAGCACCTCGCGGTGGCGGTCGTCGGGGGTGGTGCGGCCGAGCAGTTCCGGCGGGATCCAGCTGGCCGCCCAGAAGTGCTCGAAGAGCTCGCGGACCACGCCGACCACGGCCGGGTCGCGGACCACCACCGCGGCGCTGCCCGGCGGCTCCCCGGGCGCGGGCAGCACGGCCAGGCCCGCGTCGACCACGATCAGCCACAGCGGCAGGGTGTGCGCGACCCGGATGTGCGCGCCGGCCGCGGTCAGCGCCTGGACGTGGGAGAGGACGCCGCCCTGGTGCAGGGCGGCGGCGGGGTAAATGGTGCGCAGGGTGACCCGGTGGGCCAGGGCGATCCGCTCCCGGGCGAGCTTCTCGGCCAGGCCGTTCTCGGACTGGTCCTGGCCGGGGCGCAGCGACAGCGCCTCGGTGCGGGCGGCCCGGGCGGCGTCCTCCAGCAGGGCGGCGACCCGGTCGGCGCCGCGGACCAGCTCGTGGGCGGTGCCGGTCTGCAGCGGCAGGTAGTGGGCGTGCAGCCGCTCGACCCGGTCCCGGGTGCGGCGGGCCTCGCCGAGCAGTTCGGTGAAGCGGCGGTCGGAGTCGGCGAGCAGCCGGCGCACCGCGGTGTCGATCGAGACGGCGGCCACCCCGCTGGTGGTCGCGGTCGTCCCCCGGAGGAGCCCGAGGCCGCGCAGTTCGTCCATCGCCTGCTCGAACTCGCTTTCCCCGTACCCGAGTTCGTCGCGCAGGGAGTCCAGTGGCAGGCCGGGGTCGGCGAGCAGGCGGGCGTACAGGGCGGTACTGGTCTCCACCCTCCGGAAGCCTAGGGCCGCGGCCGGTGGACGCCGGGCGGTTTTCAGCATGCGAGACGGGCGCTCCGGTGTCGGCCATGGCCTGATCCGGCGCGGCCGGGGGCCTTCGCCCGGCGGGCCGCGGTCTCCAGGATGGTCGCCATGGCGATTCCCGAGTCTTCCGTGATCTGGTTCGACGGCGCGCTGGTGCCCTGGCAGGAGGCCCGCGTCCACGTGCTGACGCACGCGCTGCACTACGGCACCGGGGTGCTGGAGGGCACCCGGGTGTTCGAGACGGCCGACGGCCCGGCGGTGTTCCGGCTGGACGAGCATCTGGCCCGGCTGGAGCGCAGTGCCCGCATGCTGAGAATCGAACTCCCGTACAGCCGGGAGGAGTTGTCCGCGGCGACGCTCGCCCTGGTGGCGGCGAACGGCCACCGCTCGTGCTACCTGCGGCACCTGGCGTTCCTGGGCTACGGCTCGATGGGGCTGGACATGCGGCACTCCCCCACCAGCGTGTCGATCGCCTCCTGGGAGTGGCCGGCCTACCTGGCGGCGGAGCGCGGGCTGCGGCTGATGACCAGCAGCTGGCGGCGCACCGACCCCAACTCCGTCCCCCCGGCGGCGAAGGCCACCGGCCCGTACCTCAACTCGGCGCTGGCCCGGCGGGAGGCGAGCGACGCGGGGTTCGACGAGGCGCTGCTGCTGGCCCCGGACGGCACGGTCAGCGAGTGCAGTTCGGAGAACGTGTTCACGGTCCGCGACGGGGTGCTGCGCACGCCGCCGGGCAGCGCGGGCGCCCTGGAGGGCATCACCCAGGACACCCTGCTGACGCTGGCCCGGGACCTGGGCGTGGAGGTGCGGGTGGAGGACCTGCTGCGTTCGGACCTGTACGCGGCCGACGAGGTGTTCGTCTCCGGGACGGCCGCCGGGGTGGTGCCGGTGGCCTCCCTGGACAACCGCGAACTACCCTCCGCGGAGGGCGAGTTGACCAAGAAGCTGGGCGAGGCGTACCGGGCCGCGGTGAGCGGCGCGGACGCCCGCTACCGGCACTGGCTGACGCCGGTTCAGAGCTCGTAGACGGCTCCGGCCCGGGCCAGTTCGACCGGGCCGGGGAAGGCGGCGGCGGCGTCCCGGCGGTTGCGCTCGGCGTCGGTCCACGGGGGGATGTGGGTGAGCACCAGCCGGGCCGCCCCGGCGGCGGCGGCGTGCTCGCCGGCCTGGGTGCCGTTGAGGTGGATGGAGTCGAAGGTCTCCTTGCCGTCCGTGTAGGCCGCCTCGCACAGGAACAGGTCGGCGCCGCGGGCGAGTTCGACCAGGTCGGAGCAGACGCCGGTGTCCCCGGAGTAGACCAGGCTGCGGCCGCCGGCCTCGATCCGGAAGCCGTACGCCTCGCAGTCCAGGTGGTTGACCCGGGCGGCGGTGACGGTGAACGGGCCGAGCGCGAGCCGGGCGCCGTCGGTGAGGTCGCGGAAGTCGAACACCTCGGTCATGCCGGGTTTCTCCGGCATGTCGTAGGCCCGGGCGAGCCGCTCGGCGGTGCCGCTCGGGCCGTGCACGGGCAGCGGGTCGGGGCAGCCCTCGACCCGGTAGTTGCGGGCCACCCAGTACGCGCACAGGTCGACGCAGTGGTCGGCGTGCAGGTGGCTGAGCAGGACGGCGTCCACGTCGTACAGGCCGGCGTACTTCTGCAGCGCGCCGAGCGCGCCGTTGCCGAGGTCGACGACCAGGCGGTAGCCGTCGTGCTCCACCAGGTAGCTGGAGCACGGGGAGTCCACGGACGGGAAGCTCCCCGAGCACCCCACCACGGTCAGTTTCATGCCGAGCCCTTCCCGCCCCGTCGGGCCATCGTCCGCGGCCGTCCGCGCCGCCGGTGGGGCGGGGCGGGGTTCTTCGACTCCGTCGGTGCTTTGACTGTCGAGGGTAAGGGCCGGTCGGCACTTTGCCCCCTCTCCCGTGCCGGGCTGTGGGCGGAATCACCAGGACGGGGCGGGGGCCTTCGAACGCCGTGCTAACGGTGGCCGGGGCGGGCCAGCGCCCAGGCCCGGATCGTCTCCGGGTACCAGCGGGGGTGGCCTCCGGCGTCCACCCGGTCGGGCGGGGGCAGCAGTCCGTGCCGCTTGTAGCTGCGCACGGTCTCGGTCTGCACGCGGATGTGCAGGCCGATCTCGACGTAGGACCAGAGCTCCGGGCCGGGCATCGCGCCCACCTCCCAAGGTGACGGCGTACCAGTGGTGCGCCGCCAGCCTGGCGGGGCGCCCGGCGGGGGCCGGGGCGCGACCGGCGCGGTGGCCGTTCCGTGACGAACCGGTCATCCGGAACGGACAAATACCGCGATGTCACAGTGGGCGGATGATCGGACGAACGGACGGCGCGGCCCCCGGGTGGGGTGCCGCGCCGTGGTCGTGCCGCCGGTGCTCAGGCCCAGAGCTGGCCCTGCAGCGCCTCGACCGCCGCCTCGGTGGTCTCGGCGGTGTAGATGCCGGTGGACAGGTACTTCCAGCCGCCGTCGGCGACCACGAACACCACGTCCGCCCGCTCGCCGGCCTTGGCGGCCTTGCGGGCCACGCCGATCGCCGCGTGTGCGACCGCGCCGGTGGAGACGCCCGCGAAGATGCCCTCCTGCTGGAGGAGTTCACGGGTGCGGGTGACCGCGTCGGCCGAGCCGACCGAGAAGCGGGTGGTGAGCACCTCGGCGTCGTACAGCTCGGGGACGAAGCCCTCGTCGAGGTTGCGCAGGCCGTAGACCAGGTCGTCGTAGCGGGGCTCGGCGGCGACGATCTGCACGCCCGGGACCTTCTCGCGCAGGTAGCGGCCGATGCCCATCAGGGTGCCGGTGGTGCCCAGGCCCGCCACGAAGTGGGTGATGGTGGGCAGGTCCGCGAGGATCTCCGGGCCGGTGGTGGCGTAGTGCGCGCCCGCGTTGTCCGGGTTGCCGTACTGGTAGAGCATCACCCAGTCGGGGTGCTCGGCGGCGATCTCCTTGGCGATCCGCACCGCGGTGTTGGAGCCGCCGGCGGCGGGCGAGGAGATGATCTCCGCGCCCCACATCCGGAGCAGCTCGCGGCGCTCCTCGCTGGTGTTCTCCGGCATCACGCAGACCATCCGGTAGCCCTTGAGCTTGGCCGCCATGGCGAGCGAGATGCCGGTGTTGCCGCTGGTGGGCTCCAGGACGGTGCAGCCGGGGGTGAGCCGGCCCTCCGCCTCGGCGCGCTCGATCATGCGCAGCGCCGGGCGGTCCTTGATCGAGCCGGTCGGGTTGCGGTCCTCCAGCTTGGCCCAGAGCGTGACCCGGCCGTCCTCGTTCCCGGGGACGCCGGCCGAGAGCCTCGGCAACCGCACCAGGGGCGTGTTGCCGATGGCCTCGATCGGGCTGTCGTAGCGCATTACTTCATACCGCCGGCCACGGCCGGGAGGATGGTGACGCTGTCGCCGTCGGCGACGGCGGTGGTGATGCCGTCCAGGAAGCGGACGTCCTCGTCGTTCAGGTAGACGTTGACGAAGCGGCGCAGCTCGCCGCCGTCCAGCAGCCGGGCGGCGATGCCGGGGTGGCGGGAGTCGAGGTCGGTGAAGAGCTCCCCGAGGTTGGCGCCGTTGCCGTCGACGGCCTTGGCGCCGTCGGTGTAGGTACGGAGGATGGTCGGGATGCGGACCTCGATGGCCATGGCTGCGCTCCTGTGGAGTGAGTTCGGGTTGCCGGGCCGGGCGGGGCGCGGCAGGGGGGAGGGCCCCGGGGCGACGGGGCGGGCGGTCTGCACGGCTGGCCGGTCGGCCCTGCCGGCGGCGGTCAGCGCGCGGCGGTGCCGGGACAGATCGCGCTGGCGAGCCGGCACAGGTCGACGTGCAGGCGCGCCACGAGGCGGGTGCCTGGGGCCTGATTGCTCACATCGACGGAACGCATGGACTCATCGTATAGATTCCCGACCCCGCTTTGACATGCTTGTCTCGACATCCGGGCGGCAGCGTTCCGAGGCATGAGAAAACGGGCCGGACCGCCGCACGGGCGCGGGGCGGGCCGGCCCGTCGCCGGGCGGGCGGGGTCAGGCGGCGTACGCCTCGACCACCTCCACGTCTTCCTCCGTGATCACGCCGTCCACGATGCGGAACGAACGGAACTGGTAGGGGTCCTCCTCGGCGGTGCCCTCGGCGGTGGAGACCAGCACGTAGTGCGCGAACGGCTCGGAGGCGTAGCTCACGTCGGTGCGGGACGGGTAGGCCTCGGTGGCGGTGTGCGAGTGGTAGATCACCACCGGCTCCTCGTCGAGGTCGTCCATCTCGCGGTAGAGCTTGAACAGGTCGCCGGAGTCGAACTCGTAGAAGGTGGGCGAGCGGGCCGCGTTGAGCATCGGGATGAACCGCTCGGGGCGCCCGGTGCCGGCCGGTCCGGCGATCACGCCGCACGCCTCGTCCGGGTGGTCGGCGCGGGCGTGGGCGACGATCCGGTCGCGCAGTTCTCGGGTGATGGTCAGCATGCGGCCAGGATAGCGAGGCGTCAGGCGCCGTCCTGCGCGCGGAGCCGGGCCTCCGGTCCGCCCTGCAGGGCGGCCGGGTCGCGGCGGCGCAGCACCGCGTAGCCGACGGCCAGGCACAGCGCCCAGCCGGGGAAGACGTACAGCGAGATCCGGGCGTCCGGGTCGAGCGCGATCAGGACGGCGACCAGGGCGAGGAAGGCCAGCGCCAGCCAGCGGCTCCAGTTGCCGCCGGGGGCGCGAAAGGAGGGCGCGGGCAGCCGGCCGGAGGTCCAGGCGGCGCGGTAGCGGAGCTGGCTGGCCAGGATGACGCCCCAGGTCCACAGGCCGCAGACGGTGGCGATCGAGGTGATGTACTGGAACGCCCGTTCCGGGACGCAGTAGTTGAGCACCACGCCGGCGCCCATCAGCAGGCAGGAGACGGTGATCGCGGTGGCCGGGGTGCGGCGGGCGTTGAGCCTGGTGAGCCGGCCGGGGGCCTGTCGGCGCAGGGCCAGGTCGCGCAGCATCCGGCCGGTGGAGTACATCCCGGAGTTGCAGGAGGAGAGCGCGGCGGTGAGCACCACGAAGTTGATGATCCCGGCGGCCGCCGGGATGCCGATCTTCCCGAACGCGGCGACGAACGGGCTGACGCCGGGCTGGAACTCGGTCCACGGCACCAGCGACAGGATGACCACCAGGGCGCCGACGTAGAACAGCGCGATCCGCAGCGGCAGGGTGTTGATGGCGCGCGGCAGGGTCTTCTGCGGGTCCTCGCTCTCGCCCGCGGTGACGCCGACCAGTTCCACGCCGAGGTAGGCGAACATGACGATCTGCAGCGTCATCACGGTGGAGCCGACGCCCCGGGGGAAGAAGCCGCCGTCCTGCCACAGGTGGGTGACCGAGGCGGTGTCCCCGGCGTCCGAGAAGCCCAGGGTGAGCACGCCGATGCCGATCAGGATCATCCCGAGGATGGCGGTGACCTTGACCATCGAGAACCAGAACTCGATCTCGCCGAACAGCTTCACCGAGATCAGGTTGGCGGCGTACAGCACCAGCAGGAAGGCCAGCGCGGTGGTCCACTGCGGGATGCCGGGCTCCCAGAAGCGGACGTAGACGGCGGCGGCGGTGGTCTCGGCCATGCCGGTGACCACCCAGAACAGCCAGTACGTCCAGCCGGTGACGAAGCCCGCGAACGGGCCGAGGAACTCCCGGGCGTACTCGGCGAAGCTGCCCGCCACCGGGCGGTAGGTGAGCAGTTCGCCGAGCGCCCGCATGATCATGAAGATCACCGCGCCGGCCACCGCGTAGCTGAGGACCAGGCTGGGGCCGGCCTTGGAGATGGCGGTGCCGGCGCCGAGGAACAGGCCGGTGCCGATCGCGCCGCCGATCGCGATCATCTGGATCTGCCGGCCGCCGAGGCCGCGCTGGTAGCCCTCCTCCTCGGGGACCGGCCGGGCCGCCTCGTCCGTCACCTGCTGGGTCATCCGCGCGCCTCTCCTCCGGGTCCGCGCCGACCGGGCGGCCGGCGGCCCCCGTCTTCCCGGGGAGGCAGCAGTGAACCACGTGAAAGCCCCGGATCGGCTCATATCCGGGCGCCGGGCGATGAATCGGACCATAGGAGGGAAGCGGGGCGGGCGATCAGCCCGCCATCGCCTCCAGCAGGCTCTCCTGCAGCGCGCCCAGCCACAGGTAGGCGATCACCAGCGGCTTGCGCGGGTCGGAGTCGGGCAGCCGGTACAGGCCCTCCTCGTCCTCCTCGGTGACCTCCAGCCGGGTGCCCAGGGTCAGCCGCAGGTCGTTCAACGCGCCCAGCCAGTGCGGGAACTCGGCCGGCTTGACCTCCAGCACCCCGCCCGCGCCGCCCAGCCCGTCCAGCGCCCGGACCACCGACAGCGCGTCCTCGCGCTTGCGGGCCCGCAGGTCCAGCTCTGTGTAGCGGCGGAACTCGGCGGAGCGCTCGGCGGTCCGCGGGTCCTCGGGGGCGCCCGGGCCACCGTACGCGTCGGGGAACAGCCGCAGCAGCGCCGGGTCGCCGGGGGCCTCGCTCGGGCCCTCGGCGAACAGCGCGGCCAGCGGGTCGTCGCTCTCCCCGCCGGGCGGCGGCCCGATCAGCTCCAGCATCTGCACTTCCAGCGAGCGCAGGATGGACGCCTCGAACTCGTCCAGCGCGATCGCCGCGCCGCCGTTGCCCGCACTCTCGAACAAACCGGCCATGTGTGTGGAATCAGTCCCTCGTGGATGGTGGGTGACGGGCCGTCAGTCGTGCTGCAGGGTGGCCCACAGGCCGTAGCCGTGCATCGCCTGCACGTCGCGCTCCATCTCCTCGCGGGTGCCGCTGGAGACCACCGCGCGCCCCTTCTGGTGCACGTCCATCATCAGTCGGCGCGCCTTGTCCTTCGGGTAGCCGAAGTAGCTCTGGAAGACGTGCTGGACGTAGCTCATCAGGTTGACCGGGTCGTTGTGGACGATGGTCACCCACGGCGTGTCCGGTTCCGCGACCGGAACCCCCTCCACCTCCGGGCGCTCGATCTCCACCGGCGCGACACTCACAGTCCGTCTCTCCTCGTCGACCTCGGCTTCCCCCCGTCCCATGCTTCCATCCGAGGGACTCCGGAGCGAATCAGGGTGCCCCGACACGGACCCCGCGAGAGAAATCGTCACTCTGACGCTAAGTGGTAGTAGCATCATCCCCATGGACGCCATCACCGCGCACCGCAGCTCCGCGCTGCTCACCGACCGCTACGAGCTGACCATGCTGCAGGCCGCGCTGCGCAGCGGCGCCGCCCACCGCCGCTCGGTCTTCGAGGTCTTCACCCGCCGCCTGCCCGACGGCCGCCGCTACGGCGTGCTGGCCGGCACCGGCCGGGTGCTGGACGCCATCGAGGACTTCCGCTTCACCACGCCGCAGCTCGACTGGCTGGCCGACCAGCGGGTGGTGGACGAGCCGACCCTGCGCTTCCTCGCCGACTACCGCTTCGGCGGCAGCGTGCACGGCTACCCCGAGGGCGAGGCGTACTTCCCCGGCTCGCCGCTGCTCACCGTCGAGGGCAGCTTCGCCGAGGCGGTGATCCTGGAGACGGTCATCCTGTCGATCCTCAACCACGACTCGGCGATCGCCGCCGCGGCCTCCCGGATGACCGCCGCCGCGGGCGACCGCCCGGTGATCGAGATGGGCGCCCGACGGGCCCACGAGCAGTCCGCGGTCGCCGCCGCCCGGGCCGCCTACCTGGCCGGCTTCGCCGCCACCTCGGACCTGGAGGCGGGCTTCACCCACGGCATCCCGACCACCGGCACCGCCGCGCACGCCTTCACCCTGCTGCACGACAGCGAGCGGGACGCCTTCACCGCCCAGATCGACTCGATGGGCCGCGACACCACCCTGCTGGTGGACACCTACGACCTCGGCGAGGCGGTCCGCACCGCCGTCGAGGTGGCCGGACCGCAGCTGGGCGCCGTCCGGATCGACTCCGGCGACCTGACCCTGCTGGCCCACCGGGTGCGCCGCCAGCTCGACGAGCTCGGCGCCACCGGCACGAAGATCATCGTCACCTCCGACCTGGACGAGTACGCCATCGCCGCGCTGGCCGCCGCCCCGGTCGACGGCTACGGCGTCGGCACCAGCCTGGTCACCGGCAGCGGCCACCCGACCTGCGCGATGGTCTACAAGCTGGTCGCCCGCGAGTCGGTGCCCGGCGGCGAGCTGGTGCCGGTCGCCAAGCGCTCGGCCGGCGGCAAGAGCAGCGTCGGCGGCCGCAAGTGGGCCGCCCGCCGCCCCGACCGGGACGGCGTCGCCGAGGCCGAGGTGGTCGGCACCGGCCCCGTCCCCGCCGAGCTGGAACCGCACCTGCTGCACGTCCCGCTGATCACCGACGGCCGGGTGGTCGGCCGCGAACCGCTGGAGGCCGCCCGCGAGCGCCACCGCCGGGCCCGCGCCGCGCTGCCGCTGTCGGCCACCCAGCTCTCCCGCGGCGAGCCGGTGATCGCCACCGAGCGGTACGCCGGCTGAACCGGAGCCGGACCGGCGGGCCCGCCGGTCCTCCCGGGCTTCGCCCGCCTGCGCTCCCGGGCTTTGCCCGCCGGTACTTCCGCGCCCGCCCCGGCACTGCCTAGAGTGCCAACCGCTGTACCGCCCGGGCCCGCCCGGGCCGCCCTGACGCCACCGCGACCGAGACCCCCCGGCTTCGGACCGCGCCCCGGCTCCCAACGAACCCACGAGAGAAGAGCCAGCCATGCACCGGGCCCTGATCGTCGTCGACGTGCAGAACGACTTCTGCGAGGGCGGCAGCCTTCCCGTCGCCGGCGGGGCCGAGGTCGCGGCCGCGATCACCGACCTGATCGCCGAATCCGCCCCCGGCTACGCCCACATCGTCGCCACCCGCGACCACCACATCGACCCCGGCCCGCACTTCGCCGCCGAGCCCGACTACGTCCGCTCCTGGCCCGCGCACTGCGTGGCCGGCACCGAGGGCGTGGGCTTCCACCCCAACTTCGCCCCCTCGGTGACCTCCGGCGCGGTCGAGGCGGTCTTCTCCAAGGGCGCGCACGCCGCCGCCTACAGCGGCTTCGAGGGCTTCGACGAGCACGGCGGCACGCTCACCGACTGGCTGAACGAGCGCGGCGTCACCGACGTCGACGTGGTCGGCATCGCCACCGACCACTGCGTCCGCGCCACCGCCCTGGACGCCGCCCGCGAGGGCTTCGCCACCCGCGTCCTGCTCGACCTGACGGCCGGGGTCGCCCCCGCCACCACCGCCACCGCGCTGGACGAACTGCGGGCCGCGGGCGTCGAGTTGACCGGCACCCCGATCGTCCGCGGCTGACCGCCGACCGGCCCGGCGACCGGCCCGCCCGGCTGCACCGCCCGGCTTCACTGCCCGGTGATCCGCAGCTCCACCACGTCCTCCCCGCCGAGCCGGTACGCCTCGGCCAGCTCGCCGCCGACCGCCTCCCGCTCGGCGGCGAGCCGGGACGAGGAGACGTACACCACCCGCACGCCCAGGTACTCCATCCGGTGCTGGCCGCCGCGCACCCAGGCCGCCTCGCCCTCGCTGACGCAGCGCAGCTCGGAGTCGACCTCCACCGCCACCGCCGCTTCCGGCCAGTACAGGTCCGGCACCGCGACGTAGGTGCCGCCGCGCATCCGCAGCTCCGGACCGGCCACCGGCAGCGGCAGCCCCAGCTCCGCCGCCAGGGCGGCCAGCTCGGCGGACGCGGCGTCCCGGCGGGCCGCCAGCAGTTCGTCCACCGCCGCCCGCACCCGGGGCACCTCCAGCAGCCGCGCCTCGGCCAGCTCGGCCAGCAGCTCCCGCGCCGCGCAGCCGCCCCCGCGCCCGGCCAGCGCCTCGCGCAGCAGCGCCCGCAGCAGGCCCGGGCCGACCCGCCGGACCCGGACCCGCCCGGCTCGGTCCACTCGCTGATCGCGTCCGCCACCGCCCGGGCCACCGGGGCGACCGCCAGCCCGTGCACCGAGCGGGCCTCCAACTCCCGTCCGGTGCGCCGGATCCGCACCTGCCCGGCGTCGCGCAGCCGGCGCTGCCGGGGCACCAGCACCCCCACCCCGAGCACCGCGGGCAGCCGCGGCACCGACACGAACCCGTACAGCGCCAGCGCCGCCGCGCCGGTGATCACCGCGCCCTCGCGGGCCCCGGCCTCGGCCCGGCCGTCCTGCGCCGCGTACAGCAGCGCGGCCCACATCCGCTGCTCGGGCGTCGGCGCGCTCTCCTGCAGCAGGTAGACCCGTGGCAGCAGCCGCTGCCAGGGCCCCCCGCTGCGGCAGTGCTCGCTCACCATGCGGGCGGGGACGCCGCGGGCGCGGAGCTGACTGGCCGTCACCACGTTCTGCTGGCGGCGGGCGAGCTCTTCGAGGGACACGGGCTGCTGCGGGATGCGGTGGTTCATGACCTCCACGTTCCCCCGACCGCCTGACACCCGACGCCCGACCTGACGACCTGTTACCCAACCGTCGTCAAACCGGGACTAGCCCGCACTAAAGTCACCATACCCTCACCCATTCGGCGTACCGCCTGTTCACTCTGTTGTCGTAATAGATCGGACTTGTTTTCCAACATCCGGTTCTCGTCGGATCGACACAGCATTGCGATCCCGTCGAGTCCGAACCGCCGACCTGCGCGATCTGACCACCGGCGATCGATCACACACCCACCGTCACGCCCCCCGGCGTCGGCCACCACCGCGAATTGCCTACCATCGGGCACATGCCCCGCGACGAGACATCAGCCCAGCGCGCCGCCCGACTACGGCTCGGCCGCCTGCCCGGCTACGTCCGCCAACCGGATCCCGCCAG
The DNA here is from genome assembly GCF_013364235.1 of Kitasatospora sp. NA04385. Taxonomy (NCBI): domain Bacteria; kingdom Bacillati; phylum Actinomycetota; class Actinomycetes; order Kitasatosporales; family Streptomycetaceae; genus Kitasatospora; species Kitasatospora sp. NA04385. Next base: position 2,788,983 of record NZ_CP054919.1, read on the forward strand.
ACGAGGCGGGGAGGACGGACGTGCGTACAAGAAAGGCTGGGAAGTCCGTTTCACGGCCCGCAGCGAGGCGGAGATAACCGAGATCCGCGAACTCGTGGCCGCTGCCGGATTCGCCCCCGCCCGGCCCTTCTTCAAGGGCCACCAGCTCATCCAGCCGGTCTACGGCATCGCCGCGGTGCAGGCCTACCTGGCCGCCCGCGAGAGCGCCGAGGCCGGCGAGGCGACCGTCCGGACCGACCGCCGCGACGCCGGCATCCCCGAGCAGACCCGGCGCGAGCCCGACAGCGTGGCGGCCGCGGTGCGCGCCGCCGAGCGCGGCGGCGCTGGCGGCCGCGGAGGCGGCGAACCGGGCGGCCGGGGCGGCCGGCGGGGCCCGAACGGTGCGGGCGGCGCACGAGCGCTGAGCACCGGCCGGGGCCGCGGCAGCCGTCGGCGGGCCGGCGGCGGGCGGCCCGGCGGGCGCGCGGACCGGAACGGCGCCGGGCGGCCTCGTGGCGCCCCGGGGGCCCCGCGGGCCCCAGGAGTTGCGGGAGCCCGCGAACGGGCCTGAAAGCCCCGCTCGCGGGCCTTCTGACGGTACGTCAGCTGTACGCCGCGGCCCCGACGGGCCCGGGACGGGGTCAGGCCGCCTCCGCCGGGGCCCGGCCGACCCCGCCGGTGCGCTCGGCGCCGGTGCGCGTGGCGTCGATGTGCCCGGCGCCGGTGCGCGTGGCGTCGATGTGCCCGGCGTCGGTGCGCACGGTGTCGATGTGCACGGTCGCGGCGAGCAGCCGGGGGACGGCTCGGATCAGGGCCCGCTCGGCGGCCTCCGCCACCTGGTGCCCGGCCACCACCGTCAGCGTGCGGTCGACCAGCACGTCCGCCTCGGCGCGCAGCGCGTGCCCGATCCAGCGCATCCGCACCGCGCCGACCCCGCGCACCCCGTCCACGGCGGCGAGCCCGCGCTCCGCCGCGTCCAGCAGCGCCGGGTCGACGGCGTCCATCAGCCGCCGCCCCACCTCGCGCACCGTGCCGCGCAGCACGCCCAGGATGGCCAGCGTGATCAGCAGCCCCACCACCGGGTCCGCGTACCGCCAGCCCAGCGCGCCGCCGCCGGCGCCGAGCAGCACCGCCAGCGAGGCCAGCCCGTCGGTGCGGGCGTGCAGGCCGTCGGCGACCAGCGCCGCCGAGCCGATCCGGCGGCCGGTGGCGATCCGGTAGCGGGCCACCCACTCGTTGCCGAGGCACCCCGCGAGGGCCGCCCCGGCCACCGCCCACAGGTGCCCCACCGGCTCCGGGTGCAGCAGCCGCTGCACCGCCGTCCACCCCGCGACCAGCGAGGACGCCGCCACCGCCAGCACCACCGCGACGCCCGCCAGGTCCTCGGCCCGCCCGTACCCGTACGTGTAGCCGCGGTTCGCCGCCCGCCGCCCCAGCAGGAACGCCACGCCCAGCGGGACGGCGGTCAGCGCGTCCGCGGCGTTGTGCACGGTGTCGCCGAGCAGCGCCACCGAGCCCGACAGCGCCGCGATCACCGCCTGCGCGGCGGCCGTCACGGCCAGCACCAGCAGCGAGACCCAGAGCGTGCGCAGCCCCTCGGCGGAGGACTCCATCGCCGCGTCGACCCGGTCCGCGGCGTCGTGCGCGTGCGGGCGCAGCAGGTGCGCCAGGCGGTGCCGCAGGCCCGGGCGGCCGTGGCCGTGGCCGTGGCCGTCGTCATCGCCGTGGTCGTGGCCGTGGCCGTGGCCGTGGCCGTGCCGGTGGTGTTCTTCGGCGGGGGGCGCGTGGTGGTGTTCCGCACGCCGACGAGTGGTGGGGGTCCCGGCTCCCGGGGCGGTGCCGCCGTGCGGGTGGTGGTGGTCGAGCGGCTCGTGGCCGGGGCGGTCCGGCCCGTCCGGTGTGTGATGGTGGTCATGCCCGTGGCCCGGGATTCGCCCCTGGAGGTGAGACCCGTCGCCGTTCCAGCGTTCACCCATAGGGCTTACAGTGGCACACCAACTCCCCTGCAGCCACTGTCGATGTACCACCTCTGACCAGGTGCGATGCCCTCGCAACTGCGCCCGGCGCGCGGCATTTGCTGACGTGCCGTCACACAACGGCCCGAATCGGGTCCGGCTCCGGGCATCTCAGCAGACTTGTCACCCACAGCAGCCGCCCGAGGGCCTAGAGTGAGCGCTGACGCTCCCCGTCCGGACCCAGATCGAGAGGCAGCTGATGTGACTGACCGTCATGTCCCGGCCGCAGACTCGGCATCCGCTGATCGGTCCACCGAACTTCCGCGCGTGTCCGTCGAGTTCGCCGCCTTCTGCGAGCTGCACGAACCCCGCTACCAGAGCTACGCCCGGGTCTGGTTCCAGGAGCCCGGCGCCGCCCACCGGGTGGTCCGGCTCGCCCTGCACGCGATCGCCTCGGTGTGGCCCACCGTCCTGGAGAGCCCGAATCCGGCCGCCGAGGCCTGGCAGATCCTGCGCGACACCGTCACCGAGCAGCACGGCACCGCCGGGGCCGAGGGCCTGCGGCCGGACGTGGACGGCGACGAGGACCTGGCGATCCTGCACTACGTGGTCGGCCTGGCCACCCCCGAGATCGCGGACGTGGTGGGCGGCGACACCGCCAGCATCACCAGCCAGCTCCGCCAGACCCACCGCAGGCGCTCCGCCGACCGGTGAACCGCCACCGGAGACCGGCCCGCGGCGCCTGCCCCCGGTGCTTTCGGGAGCGTACGGGCCTGGCCGCACGCCCCACCGGCGCCCCGCCCGCCCGTGGCGCACCCCCGCGAGCGGGGCGCTCCCGCCGGGACCGGCCGCACCCGAAGCACCGGTGAGCAAGATCACGCGTGGCGCACTACCCGGGCCCCTCCGGTCGGCGAAGGATGTCGGTGAAGGAGGAGGCCCACCGCATCACGGCCGCCCCGGCCGGGCCGGCCCGCGGGCGCCCCCACCGACCGGGCACCCCCACCGACCGGGCGTCCCACCGACCAAGCGCCCCCGCCCGGACGGCCGGTCCCGGCCGCCACAGCCCACAGCCCACAGCCGGCACGGCCCGCCACAGCCGCCGAGGACGGAGATCCGCGATGCCTTTCGACCACGCCGTGGCCATGTTCCACCACCAGGCGGACGCCTGCGCCGAGTTGGGCTCCCCGCTGTCCGCCGCGCTGCTGCGCCGGGCCGCCGGGGACCTCGCCGCGGGCGGGCCGTGCGCGGCGGCGATCGCGGGCCACGAGGACGCCCCCGGCCCGGACGCCATCGCCCTGCGCCTGCTCGGCGCCGTCCACGCCCTGGTGCTGTCCGGCCTGGCCCCCGACCTCGCCGCGCACTACCCCGGCGTCGGCGGCCGCTTCGACCCCGCCGACCCGGACGCCCCCTGGCCGGCCTTCCGCGCCGCGGTCGCCGCCCACCTGCCGTTCGTCCGCGAGTGGCTGACCCGCCCGCCGCAGACCAACGAGGTCGGCCGGGCCAACCTGCTGCTCACCGGCCTCGCCTGGGCCCAGCGGGAACTCGCCTCCCCCGTCGGCCCCCTGCCGGTGCGGCTGCGCGAACTGGGCTCCAGCGCGGGCCTCAACCTCCTCGCCGACCGGTTCCGCTGCACCTCGGAGGGCTTCTCGTACGGCCCGGCGGACTCCCCCGTCGTCCTCGCCGACGCCTGGCGGGGCGAGCCGCCTGCCTGGCTGCGCGACGCCCCGCTCCAGCGGGTGACGGACCGGCGCGGCTGCGACCCGGCCCCGATCGACCCGCGCTCCGCCGAGGGCGCGCTGGCCCTGCGCTCCTACCTCTGGGCGGACCAACTCCCGCGCGTGCAGCGGCTGAACGGCGCGCTCGCGCTCGCCGCCGAGACGCCCGCCCCGGTCGACGCGCTCGGCGCGGCCGCGTTCCTGCGCGGCGTCGAACCGGCCGCGGGCACGCTGACCGTGGTCTGGCACTCGGTCATGCGGCAGTACGTTCCCGCCGAGGAGTGGCGCACCGTGGAGGGCGAGTTGGCGCGTCTCGCGGCCGCCTCCGGCCCGTCCGCGCCGTTCCTCCACCTCGCCTTCGAACCGCGCCGGGTCGGCAGCGCGCACCGCTTCCTGCTCACCGCCCGGCTCGGCACCGGCCCGCAGGAGGTGCTCGCCGAGGCCAGGCCGCACGGCCTGCCCGCGTGGACCCTGGCGAAGGACGACCCCGCCCTCCACCCCTGAATCCGGCTCAACCCGCCCGGTGCCGCTCCCCCGTGACGTCGTAGCGGTGGTGCACCGGATCGTGGATCAGGTAGCGGGAGAACGACTCCACGGTGAACCGGGCCCCGTCGCTGCGGCTGCCGGTGCGCTGCCGGGCGGCGGGCGACACCGAGCCGAAGGAGAGCGCCAACTGCTCGGCCGCCGCAGCGAGTTCGGCGGACACCACGGCCGGGTCCTGCTCCGCGTAGCGCTCCTCGACGGCGGTGGCGTCCTGGTCCCAGTTGGCGAACAGCGGGTCGTCCTCGGCCAGCATCAGCCGCAGCCGCACGTCGAACAGCCGGAACACGTCCCGGACGTGGCAGGCGTACTCGAGCGGCGACCACACCTCCGGCGCCGGACGCTCGCGCAGCCCCGTCCCGGCGCCGTCACCGTCACGGCCGCCGCTGCTGCCGCCGCCGCCGTCCAGCAGGGCGACCCAGGCCGCCGCGTTGGCCCGGATCATGCCCGGCACCGCCTCGAAGGCCACCGCCGGGGTGTCCAGGCCGCAGTCGGCGCAGGGACGTTCGAGGACCCAGGTCCAGTCCTTGGTGTCAGGAGTGATCATGCCCCCCAGGATGGCCGACCCGCCGACCGCCCCACCAGCGGCACGACCGCCGCCGACCATCGAGATCCCGCCACCGCCCGTCCCGCCAGCGCTCACCCCGCCACTGCTCACCCCGCCAGCGCGGCCGCCAGCCTCCCGGCCAGCTCGTCCATCCGCTCCGCCGGCACCGCCCGCTCCCCCGCCTTCAGCAACCCGAACACCCGGGGCCCCCGCAGCTCCACCGGCAGGTCGGCCCCGCGCGGCACCACGTGGAAGTGCACGTGCGCGAACCCGGCCGCCTCCCCGAACTGCGCGACGTACGCCTTCCGGCACCCCGTCACCGCCTCCAGCGCCCGCGCCAACCGCACCTGCCACACCCCCAGCGACGCCGCCTCCGCCTCCGTCAGCTCCGCCACCGACTCCAGGTGCCGCCGGGGCAGCAGCACCAGCCACCCCGGCAGCGCGCAGTCCACCGCGTGCACCACCCGCCAGTGCTCGTCCACCGCGATCCGCTCGTACGCCGGCAACCGCTCGAACTCGCCCTCCCGGGCGCACGCGTAGCACTCGTCCATGCCGACCAACCCTACGTTCCCCCCCCCCCCCCCCGGCGGGCTCAGCCTTGCCCGGGCACGGTCACCGCACACAGCGCGGAGGTCGGCACCAGCCCCGGCAGGAACCCGTCCAACAGCTGCGAACACACCACCTGCTGCTGCTCGTTCTGCACCCCCTCGGCCACCGCCGCCCCCGGCGCCCCCACCACTCCCGCCACCACCACGGCCAACCCCGCCACCGCACGCTTCCACCGCACCACAGCACCCACCTCCGGGCATCGACGACCACACTTCCGCCATCTCCTACCCCACCACCCCCACCCCGCCCGAACACCCTCCCCCATCCGAGGGCGTGTCCCCCATCTCACCCCCTACACGCGGAACGGCCCCCGCAGAACCACCGGCTCCCCCAGCCCGGCAACCCCGCGAAGGGCCGTCCCCACTTCCCGACCAGCTCAGCTCTGGTACGGATTCCCACCCGCCGGCGGCTGCACCGGATACCCCGGCTGCCCACCCTGCTGCGGCGGATACCCTGGCGCCTGCTGCTGCCCCTGCGGATACCCATACCCCGCCGACTGCGGCACCCCCTGCTGGTACCCGTACCCCGCCCCACCGGGCCCACCGGACGCCCCCGGCCCACCCGAACCACCGGACCCGCCGGAACCACCACCGCCGTTGCCGTTCTTGGAACGGCGCACCATGACGACGATCAACACGACCACGATCACAGCGACGACACCGCCACCGATCGCAATCAGCATCCCGCTGTTGCTGTCCTTGCCCCCCGAGTCACCACTCGCCTGCGGCGCCGCCGAACCACCCCCGGCCGACGGCGACTTGGCACCGTCCGACGCCGGCTTCGACGCGGGAGAGGACGGCGCGGCGGAGGCGCCAGTCGTACCCCCGTTGGGCTCCGCCCGCTTCAACAACGGGTTCTCCTTCGGCCCGTTGTCCACCGCGGAGTTGGGGGCCAGCGCCTTGGACGGAGACGCGATGCCGTAGCCGTACTTGTCGTTCGGGAACGGGCCCTTGCCCTCCGGCTGAACGGCGCTGCTGGTCAGCCGGTTGATGACCTGACCCGCGGAAAGACTCGGATACTTCGAACGCACCAACGCGGCAATCGCCGAAACGAAAGAAGCCGCGTCGGAGGTACCCGAGGCGGTCCGGTACTCCTGGTTGAGGCCCGCGCTGTGAATGTTGTCGGCCGGAGCCGCGAGCGTAACCTGCGGCCCCGTAGTCGAATCCGACCAGATCTCGCCGTCCTCCCCGACTCCCGAGACCGCGACCACACCCGGAGATCCCGCCGGATAGCCGATCGGGAATCCCGGGCTGTTTCCAGAACCCGCTACGAGGACAACGTCCTTCTGGACTGCGTAGGCGATCGCTTCCTTGTAGCCCTTGGCATATGGATCAGCACCGGAGTAGGACATGTTGATGACCTTGGCGCCGTGATCGACCGCGAATCGGATGGCTTCGGCGTCATGCGACTGATCGTTCACATTGGTGAATTGATCGGTCTGAATCCTGATCGGAAGGATCTTGGCCTTGGGCGCGAGTCCGATCACTCCCGCGTTGTCACCGTGCCCGTGCCCGGCAATATTGCTGGCCATGCCAGTGCCATGACCGTTGGTGTCAGTCCGGCCGTCCCCGCTGGAACCGGTGAAATCGATGCCCGGGAGGACCTGCCCAGCAAGGTCCGGGTGATTGGCATTGACGCCAGTATCGATGACGGCGACAATCACCCCCTCGCCCTGACTGATGGGCCAGACCTTCTCGGCCGGACTGTAGTTCTTCAACACCCACTGCGATTCGCGGTCCTGGTCCGCTGCAGCAGGACCTGCGCTCACACCCCACAGCAGGGCTCCGGCAGCGAGCACGGCCAGACCGCGCACGGATCGACTGGTCGTCAAGCCTCGTCACCCCTCGTTGAGCGGCCGCCCCGCAGACCCTCGGATCTGCAGGGCGGCCAGGTAATGTCCGACTGTTCTACTGACCGAACGTCATTCCACCACGTTCGGATTGGCGTTCCCGCCGGAGGCCCAGGTCTCCTCGTCCTCCACCAGGTAGTCCGGACGGTCCGACGTGGCCTTCTTGGCCCGCTTGCTGCCCTGGCCGTGACCGGCCATTCCGGCACCGTGCCCGGCCGCACCGGCCTGACCCGCGCCACCGGCCTGCCCGGCACCACCGGCCGCGCCCTGCTGTCCGAAACGGCTCCGGCCGATGCCGGACCCGCCCTGGGAGAACGCCCGCCCGCCGGCACCGCCCTGCGCGGCCTCACCGACGACACCGCCGGCCCTGCCGGTCAGACCGCCGCCGGAGCGCCCCTTCAGGCCGCCGCCACCGGCACCGCCGGCACCGGCGCCACCGCCGAGGCCCCCGGCACCCATGCCACCGGCACGCCCACCGGCGCCGACGCCGCCGGCCGCGGTACCGCCCGCGCCCGCACCGCTGCCGCCCAGGCCACTGGCACCGAACGTTCCGGACTTCGAAACACTGTTGCCGTTGAAGCCGACACGGCCACCGCCAAGACCGGTACCACCGGCCAGGGTTCCCCCGCCGTGGCCGATCAGGCCACCACCGGTGCCGCCTCCGCCGCCCAGTCCGCTCCCGCCGCCACCGGCCGGACCCTGCAGACCACCGGGGCTACCGGCCGTCACAGTGCCACCGCGAACGCCGCCCTGGGCACCACCCTGGATGCCGTCGATGCCCGTGCCCGGGCCCTTCGGCTGGGGAAGGGCGTTGGCCGTACCGCCCGAAATCCCCGCATCGGTCGGGCGGACCACAGTGGGCTGGATCTTCGGGGTCTGCGGCGTCCGGCTGGACGAGCTCTTGAGCGAGGTCTGCGACCCGGAAGAGCCGCTCACTCGCCCGCTGGACTGCGAGATGCCGGTACCGATACCAGCGATCGCTGCGATGACAGCTGCCGATCCGCCGTTGTCCGGCGGGGTCAGTTCCTTCTTCTGGTCATCGATGATCCCACCGGGAGACCTCAACTGGCCGGCAGCCGCCGTGTATCTAGCGGCGAGCAGTTGCATGACACCGACTGCTTCTTGCTTCCGCGACTCGACAATGGTCTGCCGAGTATCCTCGTCGTCGATCCCGACCGACTCTTTTGCAGCATCGCTGATGCCGTCGCCGACCTTGTCCCAGAAACCAGGAACTTCAGGCATGTCAGCCTTGGCCTGGTCGACCGCCGCAGACATCAACTGCAAAGCGGTGGCCGTGTTGTCCGCGTACGCGGCCAGAACACTGACGTTGTTGGCCAGCGTGGTCATGTGCGAGTGAAAGGCATCGCTGGTATCGCCTTGCCAAGCGCTGGTGGCGTCACCCGTGGCAGTTTTCAGCGACGCCTGGATGCGAGTCAGCGTTTCATGGGCGCGACGCCAGGGATCGGCGGCAGCCATGATCGAACCGGAATCCATCGAATTGACCATGGAGACCATTTCGCCGTGGCTGTGCGCGGAGAAATCGGTGCCGCCGCCACCACCGCCTTGATCCATCATCCTCATCGTGCAACACCCCGTCCCCTGTCCGCTTCCTTGGTCTTACGCCCTGTCACCACTGCGGCCTCGCCGTGTTCGCGGGACGATTAGGCGGCGTGGCCGCGGCCTTCTGGCTCGCGTCCAGATCGGCCTGGTTCCAGGTGGTGGCCCATCCGTCATGCGCCAGTGTCATGCGCTGACGGGTGTCCTGCTCGTGCTCCTCGTAGTTCGCCGCAGTGTGGTCCGCGTTCTGCTGCGCGATATCGATGGCCTTCTGGATGTCCGTCAGGGTTTTGCTCAGCTCGGTACGCACGTTCTCGTACCGCTTGTACAAGTCCTGCGCCTCCGCGAAACTACCGAACGCCGCCGAGCTGACCCCGCTCGAGCCGTACACCGCCGAACCCGCAGCACTGCCCTCGAACTCGCTGAGCAAGCCGCGCACTTGGGCCGCGAACGCCCGCAGGTTGTCGACCTCGACCTCGAAGCCGTTGCCGCTCGTACTCATGTGTCTCGTACCTCCCCCGTACCTGCCGCCCCGCGCGACTGCCCGCTCGACCGTCTGGGGCCTGAAAGAAAGTTGGCTCCAACCTCTATGTCTAACACATACGACGGGCGGTCAACACGCCCCCTGGTGGGCGTGGGTGGGATCAGCGGGCGGGGGTGGTGGCGGCGAGGGCCTGGCGGCAGAGGGCGTCGGCTCGGCGGGTGGTTTCGGGGAGGCGGTAGGAGGGGGTGAGGGCGAGGGTGACGGCGGTGGCTTCGTCGAGGCCGATGCGGTGGCCGACGGAGAGGAAGACGGGCTTGACGCCCTGCCGGGTGCGCAGGGCCCGGCCGACGGGGTCGGGGCCGTCGAGGAGGGGGGTCCAGTCGCCGCGGTGGTCGCCGGGGGGTCGGTGGGTGAAGGTGAAGGGGTTCTTGGCGATGCCGAGGGTGGGAAGGCCGGTGTGGACGCCGAGGTGGCTGGCGAGGCCGAGGCGGCGGGGGTGGGCGAGGCCGTAGCCGTCGCAGACGACGAGGTCGGGGGTGCGGGTGAGGCGGGCGAGGGCGTCGAGGACGGCGGGGAGTTCGCGGAAGGCGAGGAGGCCGGGGAGGTAGGGGAAGGCGACCCGGCCGACGGCGGTGGCCTGTTCGACGACGTCGAGGGTGGCGTAGTCGAGGAGGACGGCCGCGGCGGCGACCACGTCGCGCTCGTCGTCGTAGGCGACGTCGACACCGGCGATCAACGTGCCGGGGCGGCGCGGGGGTTCGGGGCCCTCGGGGACGACCAGGGGGCGCAGGCGTTCCTGTTCGGCGCGGGCGGCCTCCGCGGTGGCGGGCCAGTCGGCGGGGACGGTCATGGCGGCTCCCGGTGGTCGGGGACGGGGAGGGGCCCCTGGGTGGTGTCCGTGGGTGGTGTCCGTGGCGTTCGGTGCGTTTCCCCGTAGGCACGGTAGCGGGCGGACGGGGGCGGTGCCGGGGGTGGTGGACGGGGCGGCGCGCTGCCGGGGTGTGAGTCCGTGCGCCCCCCGTGCCCCGGAGTAGGTCAACTCCCGGCGGTTAGGCTGTACTTACTGCTCCCCTGCTCCTGCTCCCTCCGCGCGAAGGGTCGACCGCCATGCCGCGCCCCGTTGTTCCGTCCCGTGCCGTCACCGCGTCCCGGGCTTCCGCGCTGGTGTCCGGAAGCCGTTTCAGTGCCGTGCAATTGGGCGTCGGCACGCTGGTCGCGGTGGTCGCCGCGGTGGCGCTGCTCGCCGTGTCCGGGGAGTCGGGGGTGTGGCGGATCACAGTGCTGGTCGCCTTCGCCGTCGCGCTCGGGACGCTGTCCGCCGTGCTGCTGTCCCCCACCGCCGCCCGCCGCCGGGCGCAGCGCGTCGCACCGGCCGCCCCGCCCGCCCGATCGGCCGGGGGCGGGCAGCCGGCCCAGCCCGAACCGACCGCCACCCGGCAGCGCGCGTACGCGCACCAGTCGCGCTAGCCGGGCCCGCGGCGCAGGCCGAAGACGAAGACACCGACACACACCGGACGCATCACACCGGACGCATCACACCGGACGCGCGAAGGCTCCCGGACGCGCGAAGGTGCCCGGACGCGCAAAGACTCCCGGGCCCGCGGCAGGTCAACGGCTGCCGCAGGCCCGGGGCCCAGGTGGTGCGCGGGTGTCAGGCGGTCGAGACCACCACCGTCTTGGCCGCCTTGTCGTGGATGCACTGCCGGTAGGGCTTGTCGAAGACGCCGAACAGGCCGTCGACCGCCCACCAGAGGCCGCCGCAGCAGATCAGCGCGGGGACGATGAAGACGGCGGCGCGGGTCCAGGCGGCCGAGGGGGTGGGGGAGGAGCCGTCGGCGAGCATGGCGACCCGGACCTTCATCAGCTTCTTGCCGAGCGTCTGGCCGTCCCGGCTGAGCATCAGCCCCTCGTACACCAGGTAGAGCGCGCCGCTGAGCCAGAACGAGCCGACCCAGCCGCTCTGCTCGTTGAAGTGCAGGAACGGGAGCAGCACCACGATGGCGATCACCTGCACCATCACGTAGTCGACCAGCCGGGCGAGGATGCGCGAACCCCAGCCGCCGAGCGGCGGCATCCCGGGGACGGGGCCGGGGCCGGGCGCGCCGTAGGGCGAGCCGTACGGGTCACCGGGTCCGCCCGGTCCGGCCGGGCCGCCGGGCGGGGGGCCGTAGCCGGGGGGCGGGTTGTCGTACGGGGAGCCCGGGCCGGTCGGCGCGCCGTACTGGCCGCCGTAGCCGGGCGGGGTGTCGTACGGGCTGCCCGACGACGGGGGCTGCTTGTCGAAGGAAGGCCGGCCGCCCTCCTCCGGCTCGGTTCCGGACGGGTCGCTGGTGCTCATGGCACGAGTAGAACACCGCGAATACTACGATGTTGGGATATTTGATCCGTTTCTGTCCGTTTTGCAGGCTTCCGGACGGTCGGGCCATCCCGGCGGCGACGGCGGCCGGTTGACCCGGCGTCAGCCGCGCTCGGCCCGCACCACCCTGGTCCGGGCCGCCCGGTCGTGCCAGCCGCGCCGGGCCGGGCGGTCCAGCAGCGCGGCGACCGGGCCGAGCAGGACGGCGGTACCCAGCCCGCGCACCAGCCAGCGCACCAGCGACCGGCCGAAACCGGGAGCGCCCGTACCGCCCGCGGCGACCACCCGGACCCGGGCCATCCGCTTGCCGAAAGTCTGGCCGGTCCGGGCGATCGGCAGCACCTGGTACAGCAGGCCGAACACCAGCAGCACCCCGAGCAGCACGCCCACCCGGCCCAGCACCGTCCCGTCCAGCAGCCAGACCTGGCGCTGCCGGCCGGTCATGCTGGCCGCCAGCGCCGCCTGGTCGATCTTCGCCTGGACGTGCGCCCGTACGGTCGCGGCCAGCGGCACCGCGACGGCCGCGCCGACCACCACCGTGACCGCAGCGTCCACCAGCCACGCGAACGTCCGCGCCCCGACCCCCGCGCTCACCTGCGCCGGAGCCGCCGGACGCCGCTTCCCGGCAGCGGGAGTAGTGGCGGGAGCGGAACGGCGGGCGGAGGAGCCGGTACGGGGCCGCTCCGCGCGGGCCTGCTCGGGACGGGGCTGTTCAGGACGGGTCTGCTCGGGACGGGTCTGCTCGGCGCGGCGCGGCGGGCGGACCCGCTCACTGGTGACGTGCGCCGCCCGCGGTTCCCGCCCGGGCCGTTCGGCCTCCGGCCCGCCGCCGTCCGCGTCCCCGCCCGCGGGCCCGGTCTCGACCGGAGCGGCGGCCTCGACCTCGGCCTCATCGGCCTCATCGGTCTGGCCGGACTCCGGGTCGACGCCCCAGGACACCCAGCGCGGCGCCCCGCCGGTCTCCATCAGTCCGCGCTGCGCCTGCGGATCGGCCCGCCACCCCGAACCGGAGTCGGCCGACCTCGGCTGCGGCAACGCTTCCGCCGCCGACTCCGACACCGGCTCCGGTTCCGACACCGGCTCCGACGCCGGTCGCCCGGCGAACTGCTGCGACTGCGCGGGCACCGGCACCGGCACCGGTTCGAACAGCGCCCCGGGCGAGGCCGCCATCCCGACCGAACCGTCCCCGGCCTCGTCCCCGGCGCCGCCTCCGTGCCAGGGCGTCCCGCCGAGCGGCCGGGCGGCCCGCGGCCCGGACGTCCCGCCCGCGACCGGCTCCGGCTCTGCCTGCACGGGCAGTTCCAGCGGCCGAGCCACGGACTCCGCCTCGCGCGCCTCCGGGCCACCCGCCCCGGCCACCCGCGCACCGCGCCCCTTCCGCGGTGCGACCACCGCACCGGCCGGCAGCCCCGGGTGGCCGCCACTACCGTCCTCGCTGCCGAGGCGCAGCGCGGCCGCGGTGGCCCAGGACTCGACCGCGACCGGCTGCAGCCCGTTCCCGGCGACCGCCCACGGGGTCACCTCGGCAGAACCGGCCGCGACCGGACCGGCGGGACCGAGCGGACCGGCGGGACCGACCGGCCGCAGCGACTCCACCTGGTGGCGGGGCCGGACCTCCAGCTCCCCCGGCCCGGGCTCGGCCGCCGCACCCGGCCCCGGAACCGCCCCCGGAACGGCTCCCGGAGCGGCCCCCGCCCCCGGTCCCCCGGCCCCGGGCTCGGGGTGGGCGGGCATGGTGAAGACGGCCTGGGCGCCGGTCTCGTCGAAGTAGATCGGGCCGGTCTCGACCAGCGGCGCGGCCGGGTCCGCGGGGGCGGCGAAGGTGAGGCCGGGCGGGAGGCTGTAGGGGGGCGGGCTGAGGTAGCGGGCGACGAAGCGCGGCGGGTCGAGCGGCTCGCCGGGGCCGGGTGCGGGGCGGCTGGTGCCGGGGACCCAGGCGTGGCCGGCCCAGTAGCGGAGGAAGCCGGGCACCGAGGGGTCGGGGTAGTAGCCGGGTGCTCCGGCGTCCCCGGCGAGGGTCGCGCCGGTGGTGGAGGGCCGGTCCGTCATTGCGTCTTCCTTCGTACCGGCACCGCGGCGTGCGGGTGTGCGGACGTGCGTGGGGGAGCCGCGGGCGGAGAGTCGCCGGGCAGTCACAAAGGGTAGTACCTCGAACGACCTCGTCCCCCGGGTTCACCGGAACTCGTGAAACGAGCGGGCACACGTGGTACTGCGGGTGCGCCCGGGGCGGCGGGGGCCGTTCCGGGGGCGGGGCGGAGCCGCGGTCGGGCGGCCCCGGTGTGCCGGTGTTCCCGTCCGGAACAACCGGGGCGGGGCGGAAAAGGTTCTGCGGGGGGCCGCCGGAAAAAAGTTCCGCGGGAACTCGCGGAACCCGTGTAAGAGTCCGCGCGGCCCGCGCTCTCGGCTGGTGCGGGGGTCGAACGGCGGCCCCGCGAGGCGGAGAGGGTGAGGACGATGGCCGGGCAGTCGACCGGAGTGGTGGAGCAGGAACTGGAGCTGGAACTGGTGCTGTCGCCGGAGCGCAGCGTCCCGGTGGCGGCGCGGCTGTCGTACGGGAGCCACGACCCGTTCGCGGTGTACGTGACCTTTCACCTGGACAGCGGGACGCCGGTGACCTGGGTGTTCGCCCGGGAGCTGCTGGTGGAGGGGACGTTCCGGCCGTGCGGTCAGGGCGACGTGCGGATCTGGCCGACCCGGTCGGGGCGGCGCAGCGTGCTGTGCATGGCGCTGACCTCGCCGGCGGGGGACGCGCTGCTGGAGGCGCCGCTGCCGACGGTGGCGGCCTGGCTGGAGCGGGCGCACCGGCTGGTGCCGCCGGGCGCGGAGCTGGAGGCGATGGACCTGGACGGTTCACTGGCGGAGCTGCTGGCGTGAGGGGGCGCGCACGGCCGGTCCGGGCGCGGGTACGGGCGCGGGTACGGGTGCAGGTCCGGACGCGGTGCGGTCCGACCCGCCCGCCCGGCCGTCCCCCGGAGCGCCCGCCGTCGGGAGGCCCCGGACGCCCGGAGACGGACAGCCGCCCGGACGGCACGGAAACGAACGGCCCGAAGGCGAAGGGCGGGGAAACGAACGGCGCGAAGGCCAACGACGCCGCCGCCGGGGTTCAGCGGGCCGCGGGGGCCTTCTGCGCGCCGGAGCTGTCGAGCCCGTCCGGGTCGGTGCGCGGGGCGGGGACGCGCACCGGCGGGGCGCCGCCTGCGCGTCGCCGGGAGCGGACCCGGAGCGCGGCGACGGCGAGGAAGCACAGGCCCATCAGCGGGTAGACGCTCGCCGGGAACTGCTTGAGCACCGACAGGTGCAGGTCGAGGTCGCCCTTGTGCGGGACGATCCACATGGCGAAGGACAGGAAGCCGAGCAGCGTCAGGCCGAAGATCGGCCGCCAGCGCAGCCGCCGGACGGCGGCGGGGCGGGAGCGCTCGTGCGCGGCCTCGGCGGCGAGCAGCACGAGCACGGGCACGCACCACACCCAGTGGTGGGTCCAGCTGATCGGGGAGACCAGCACGGCGGTGACCAGGGCGACGCACACGCTCCAGGCGTCGGCGCGCGGCGACCAGCGGGCGCTGCGGTGCGCCCAGACGGCGATGGAGAGCCCGGCGACGGCGACCAGGGCGGTGGGCAGGGTGGCCACGACGCCGGGGGTCTCGACGTGCAGCAGCCGGGCGACCGTGCCGCGCAGCGACTGGTTGTCGACGATGACGGTCTTGCCGACCCGGCTGGAGTCGAACATGTACTTCGTCCAGTAGCCGCGGGTGGCGTCGGGGAGCACCAGCGCGCCGATCAGGAAGGTGCCGACGAAGGTGGCGCCGGCCGTGAGCGCGGCCCGGACCCGGCCGGTGATCAGCAGGTAGACGGCGAACAGGCCGGGGGTGAGCTTGATGCCGGCGGCGATGCCGATGGCCACGCCCTTGCTGCGGGCGGAGTCGGGGCGGGTGAGGTCCCAGAGGATCAGGCAGGCCAGCGCGAGGTTGATCTGGCCGTAGCGCAGGGTGGTGAAGACCGGTTCCAGCCAGACGCCCAGTCCGGTGACCAGCAGGACGCCGACCGGGCGCAGGTCGCGGCGCGGCCAGCCGACCAGTTTGAAGGACAGGTGGGCCAGGGTGGCCAGCAGCAGCAGGTTGGCGCCGGTGACGGCCAGCCGCAGGAACGGGACGCCGAACCAGGTGGTCGGCACGAACAGCATCGCGGCGAACGGCGGGTAGGTGGCGGGCAGGTTCCACTCGGTGACCCGCAGCGCGTACAGGTCGTGGCCGTCGGCGACGGCGGCGCCCTCGGCCCGGTAGACGATCATGTCGACCATCGAGGTGCCGGCGAGGTGCCGCACCACGGCGTAGCCGAGCAGCGAGACCAGGGCGATCCCGGCGGCCGCCAGCAGCGGGCGCCGGGGGGCGGCGCGCAGGGCGGCGGTGACGGCGGCGCCCTGGCGGACGGGGGCGGTGAGGGCGCGCTGCCAGGCCGGGGCGGGCGGCCGGGCGGGGCCGCCGGGGGGCGTGCCCCGTTCCGTTTGCACCGTGGTCACTGTGTTGCTCCGTCCGCCGTCGACCTGCGCTGGGCCAGCAGCCGACACTACCCGAACGGTCGGCGGGCGCCACCGGTCGCGGTCGCCCCGGGCTCCCCTCCTGGGGCTGCCGCCCGGCCGCTGGGGAGAGCGGCCGGACGGCGACCCGGCCCGGGGCGGCCGCAGCTCGGGGCCGGTCCGCCGGGAACGGCACGGGCCGCGGCGCGGTCGGCCGGCGGTGCGGTTCCGGCGGCGCGGCGGCCGCGGTGCCGGTGCGCGCGGTGGTGTCGGTCACGTGCGGTGGCCGCACCGTCCGGTCCGGGGCGCAGCGGCCCCGGTCGCGCGCGTACGGGTCCCGGGGTGGGACGGACCCCGGTTCGCGTACGTGGTCCGGGGTCGCCGACCCCGGTGCCGGCTGACGTTAGTCGGGGCGGCGGGCCCGGTCGTCCGCACCGGGGCGGCATGAGGCAGCATTGGCCGCCGCTTAGGACATATTTAAGGGAGGGGCGCGGCACCGAGCTGTCGCCCCCGCGGTAACAGCTCCCGTGCCGGCGTCGTCGCGTCCCCGGGCCCGCTAGTCCTTGCGGATCAGCCGGCCGCTCCGGCGGCGTTGCTGCCGGGGCAGTTCGACTTCGGTGCGGATGTTGATCCGCACCGAGACCTCGGCGCCGCCGAGGACGGCCGAGCGCCCGACCAGGACCTCGCCGCCGGTGCCCTCGGCGAGCTTGCGGACGATGTCCAGGCCGAGGCCGGTGGAGCCCTCGCCGCCGTGTCCGGCGCCGCGGCGGATCGCCGTGGCCGGGTCGGTGATGCCGGGCCCGCCGTCGCCCACCAGGACGGTGACCGCGTCGGCGGTGGCGACCACGTCGACGGCGAAGGGGGTGCCGACGGCGGTGTGCCGGAAGACGTTGCCGAGCAGCGCGTCGACGGCGGCGGCCAGGTCGCCGCGCTGCACCGGGACGGGCGTCGGCTCCTCGTCTCCGGCCAGCTGCCAGGGGCGGCCCTCGTCCTCGGCGAGCGCGGACCAGAACGCGACCCGGTCCCGGATCACCTCGACGGCGTCGCAGCCGAGGGCGACCGGCGGGGCGTCCACCGGGTCGCGGCGGGCGGTGCGGATGATCTGGTCGACCTCGCGCTCCAGCTGGGAGACCGCGTGCCGGGTGGCGTCGGCGGCGTCGCCCTCGCCCAGGGCTGCGGCGTTGAGCCGGAGCACGGTGAGCGGGGTGCGCAGCCGGTGCGACAGGTCGGCGGCGAGCTCGCGTTCGGCGGCGAGCAGGTGGACCACCCGGTCGGCCATGGCGTTGAACGCGTAGGCGGCCTCCCGGAGCTCCTCGGGCGCGCCCGCCGCCTCGCGCCCCTCGACCGGGACCCGGACGGTGAGGTTGCCGGAGCCGAGCGAGCGGGCGGCGGTGGCCAGGCGGCGGGCGGAGCGGATGATCCGGGTGCCCATCCGGTCGGCGACCGCGACGGACACCGCGACCAGGGCGAGCGCGACGCCGGAGAGCACCAGCCAGGCGGTGCCGACGCCGCGCGACAGGTCGGCGTCCGGGACGTACACCTCGACCATGGCGATCCCGCCGCCGTCGACGGCGACCGGCTGCAGCAGCACGTAGCCGCCGTCGACCCGGGCGGTGCCGGCCCGGACGGTGCGGGTGATGCCCTGGTTGCCGGTGCTGGGCAGCTGGTCGTTCTCGGTGCGGGCGTTGCCGACCGTGATGCCGCCGGGCAGGTGGACGGCGAGCCGGTCCTGGGTGCCGGCGTCGGTGGAGGCCATGGCCTTGGCGATGGCCTGCTGGTCGGTGGTGATGGCGAGGGCCGGTCCGAGCGCGGCGGCCTGCCGTTCGGCGGCGGTGAACGCCCGGTCCCGGGCGGTCTGCTGGACCATCAGGCCGAGCGGGATGAGGAAGGCGAGCGCGACCATGACGGTGCCGGCGATGGCGGCCTTGACCATCGCCCAGCGCAACGAGCGGAGGATGCGCTTCACGTCGTGCACCCGGCCGGTCCGGAGGGCGCCTCCAGGCGGACGCCGACGCCGCGCACGGTGTGCAGGTAGCGCGGGCTGGAGGCGGTCTCGCCGAGCTTGCGGCGCAGCCAGGACAGGTGGACGTCGATGGTCTGGTCGCCGCCGTAGGTCTGCCGCCACACCTCGGCCAGGATCTCCTTGCGCGGGACGACCACGCCGGGGCGGGCCGCGAGGAAGGCCAGCAGGTCGAACTCGCGGCGGGTGAGGTCGAGCCGCTGCCCGTCGAGCAGGGCCTCGCGGCGCTGCGGGTCGATGGCGAGGCCGCCGACCCGCAGGATCTGCGGGGCCGTCAGGGCGCCGCCGCCCAGTCTGCGCAGGACGGCGGCCATCCGGGCGGTCAGGTGTTCACCGGAGAAAGGTTTCACCAGGTAGTCGTCGGCGCCGTCGTTCAGCAGCCGGACGATCTCCGCCTCGTCGTCCCGCGCCGTGGAGATGATCACCGGGACGTTGGTCAGGCCCCGGATCATCTTGAGCGCCTCGCTGCCGTCCAGGTCCGGCAGGCCCAGGTCGAGGACCACCAGGTCGCAGCCGACCTGGGCGACTTCGCGCAGGGCCTCCAGGGCGGTGCCGACGGAGCGCACGGCGTGGCCGGTGTCGGCCAGATGGCGGATCAGGGCGGAACGCACAAAGGGGTCGTCCTCGACCACAAGCACTGTTGCCATGGGGCTGCACGGTACGGCATCGCGGCCCAGTGGTCTGTACCTCGGGTGGCCCCGACCACCCCCGCGGGAGGCCGTCCCTTGAGCTTCCCTGAAGCTGCGCGCTCTTTTTCCACAAGGTTTCTGCGGATATCCCGGCCCACTGACCTGGCCGTGACATTCGTACGGCAGGATGGGCCCGCGATGCGGAGCGGACTGGTTCAACTGGGCGCCTGGACGACGGCCACCGGAGCGGCGGTGGCGTTGTCCTGGCTCGGCGTGCACGCGGTGCTCGTCGACACGGTTTTCGAGCAGCCGGCGGCGGTTCAGCTGCCCTCGGTGGCCTCGTCCCCGCCGGCGGGGACGACTCCGCCGGTCTCCCCGAGCGGTCCGCCGCCGCCCTCCGCGGCGGCCCCGAGCCCGACGCCCGACCCGGACCCGAGCCCGACGCCGGGCGCGGGGACGGGGGGCGGGTCCGGCGCGGGGGCGACGGTGTCCGCTCGGCCCACCACCCCGGCCCGCCGGAGCAGCAGCCCGCCCAGCACGGTGCACAGCTATCCGGTGCTGGGCGGCCGGGTGGCGCTCGACCAGCGGCCCACCGAGGCCAGGCTGGTGTCGGCGGTGCCGGATCCGGGCTGGTCGGTGCAGGTCTGGCACGGCGACCAGTGGATGCAGGTCAGCTTCTCCAAGGACGACCGGGCCTCGATGGTGTTCGTGTCCTGGAACGGGCACGAGCCCGACGTGCAGACCTTCGTCGTCGGCAACTGACCGTCCGCCGGGCTGACGCACGGGCCGCGCCGACCGCACAATGTCGGTCGGAGCCCCGACCCGTCCGCACCACTCCCCCGGAGCCGCCCGTGCCCCCGCAGCCCGACGCCATCGACGCGCTGGACGGCAGGCTGATCCGGCTGCTCGCCGAGGAGCCGCGGATCGGCGTGCTGGAGTGCTCGCGCCGCCTGCAGGTGGCGCGCGGCACGGTGCAGGCCCGGCTGGACCGGCTGCAGGCGCGCGGGGTGATCGGCGGGTTCGGCCCGCAGGTGGACCCGGCGGCGCTCGGCTACCCGGTGACGGCGTTCGCGACGCTGGAGATCTCGCAGGGGCAGGGCGCGGACGTCCGGGCGCACCTGGCGGCGGTGCCGGAGGTGCTGGAGCTGCACACCATCACCGGCCACGGGGACATGCTGGTGCGGATCGTGGCCCGTTCGAACGCGGACCTGCAGCGGGTGATCGACCGGGTGGTGGGGTTCGACGGGATCGTCCGGGCGTCCACCGCGATCGCGCTGGAGAACCCGGTGCCGTACCGGGTGCTGCCGCTGGTGGAGCAGGCGGCCGGGACGGGGGGCCGGACGGAGGCGCAGCCGGGGACGCAGCCGGGGGCCGGGCGCTGACCCTGCGCCGGTGCCCGTCCGTCCTGGCGCTCCTCCCCTTGCCGGGGATCCATTGGCATATGCCTCCTGCCCGTGCAGGCGAAGATCGCAGCCATGAGCACATGGACCGCACTCCCCGAGTGCCCGCCAGCCGTCCCACCGTCAGCACCGGCCCCCCGGCGGGCCGTTCGACCGGGGGAGGCCCAGCGATGAGCCGGGTCACCGAGCCGCAGACCACCCTGATCGCGTCCGCGCAACGGGCCCTGCGGCTCCTGGAGGCCGCCGCCCGGCACCCGTCCGGCGCCACCGCCAAGCAGCTCGCCCGGGACACCGGGCTGGCCCTCGGCACCACCTACCACCTGCTGCGCACCCTGGTGCACGACAGCTACCTGGAGCGCCGCGCGGGGCTCTACTGCACCGGACCGGCGGTCTCCGGCCTGACCCGGGACCGGGTGGAGAGCCCGGCCGCCGGCCGGTCCCGGCTGGACGGGCTGCTCGGCCGGATCGCCCACCAGCTGTCCGCCGCCGTGCACTTCGCCCGGTACAAGGACGGCGAGGTCGATCTGGTCGCGGCGGCGCCCGCCCCCGGCGCGCCCACCGCCGATCCGCGGCACTTCCGGGCCGGGGCGCACGCCCACGCGGCCGGCAAGACGCTGCTGGCCCTGATGTCCGCCGAGGAGCGGCGGCGCCACCTGACCCGCTACCCGATGGTGCCGTTCACCCCCTACACCCTGCGCGAACCCGCCCACCTGCCGCTGCTGCCCCGGCACGGGCCGCAGCGGGCCGCGCCGATCACCCAGTACCAGGAGTACACGCTGGGCACGGCCGGGGCGGCGGTCCCGATCGTGCTGGGCAGCGGGCTGGCCGCGATCGCGGTGTCGCTGCCGATGACCCAGGCCCACCGCTTACCGGAGATCGCCGCACGACTGCGCGCCCGGGTCGGCGACGACCTGGTGACGGCCGCGTTCGGGCTGTAGCCCGGACGCGCTCCCCGGGGGAAGAGAGAGAAGAGCACGAGGGCCGGGCGCACGGGGGTGCCACGCCCGGTCCCATCCGTCCGGCGGGCCCGCCGGACGCGACGGGCCGTCAGCAGTGCGGCACCGCACCGCCGCCGTTCAGCGCCTGGAGCGCGGCGACCGAGTCGGAGAGGGTGTCCACCGGGATCAGCTGCAGGCCGTCGGGGGTGTTGACCTTGCCCTGCGCGCACTCGCTGCGCGGCAGCAGGAACACCGTGGCCCCGGCCGCGTGCGCCGCCTGCGTCTTCAGCGGGATGCCGCCGACCTGGCCGATCCGCCCGTCCGCGTCGACCGTGCCGGTGCCGGCCACGTTCCGCCCGCCGGTCAGGTCGCCGCCCTTGCCGTCCCCGGCGATCTTGTCGATGATGCCCAGCGCCAGCATCTGCCCGCCGCTCGGCCCGCCGATCTGGCCGAGGTCGATCCGCACCCGGACCTGCTCCGGCGACAGGTGCAGGTAGCCCAGCGCGGCCAGGGTGGCGCTGTCCTGGGACTGCGTCATCTGCTGCTGGGTCGCCTCGTCCGCCTTCGCCGGGTCGCCCTGCGGGTAGACCTCGTCGGTGGGCACCACGGCCTTCTCCGGGTCGGCCCAGGCCGCCATCGTGTCCCACAGGGTGTTGCGCACGCCCGGGTTGGTGGCGCTGACGGTGACCACCCGCAGCTGCCCGGAGGTCTGCCGCTGCTCCGCCCCGCTGATCGTGATCACCCGGGCGCCCTCGTACGTGCCCAGGGTGTCGGCGGTCTGGCCGGGCGACTCCAGGGTGTAGGGCAGCGGCACGAACGCGGCCACCGCGAACAGCGCGAGCACCGGCAGCGCGCACAGCCCGAGGGCGCGGGAGCGCGGGGAGGTCAGGACCGGGGGCAGGTTCTGGGAAGCCACCCCCGCATCCAAACACACCCCGGTACCCGTGCGGGCCCGGCGCGGTGCGGCGGCGGGCTCAGCGCAGCGCGTCGGCGACCTCGGTGGCGGCCTCGATCACCCGCGGGCCGACCCGCTCCGGGACGAGGCCGTTGAGCATCACCACGCCGACGCTGCCCTCGATGCCGCTGAGGCCGATCAGCGCGGCGGCCGCGCCGCTGGCCCCGGACTGCTCCTCGGCCCGGGTGATCACGCAGCCCTGCTCGGGGCGGCGCTGGCCGGGGAAGCTGCGGGCCTCCAGGATGGCCCGGCCGGCCGCGCTCTCGGAGAGCGGGTGGCGCAGGCCGGTGCGGTAGGCGACGTGGAAGTCCGTCCAGGTCGGTTCGACCACGGCGACGGCGAGCGCCTCGTTGCCGTCGACCAGGGTGAGGTGGGCGGTGGCGCCCAGGTCCTCGGCGAGCGAGCGCAGCGCGGGCAGCGCGGCCTCGCGCAGCAGCGGGTGGACGCGGTGGGCGAGCCGGAGGACGCCGAGGCCGACCCGGGCCCGGCCGCCGATGTCCCGGCGGACCAGGCCGTGCTGTTCGAGGGTGGCGAGCAGGCGGTAGACCACCGTGCGGTTGACGGCCAGCCGGGCCGCCAGTTCGGTCACCGTGAGCCCGCGTTCGGAGTCGGCGAGCAGTTTCAGTACCCGGACACCCCTGTCCAGGGTCTGGGAAGTCTCAGCAGTCACGAGGCGCCAGGTCCTTTCCGCGGCAGGTCCGACCTTACGGCAGAACTGCCTTTGGCCGCACCGGAATTGGTCGCGCGCGGGGAGGGTGTTCCAGCGCGGGAGGCCGGCCCGGGCGACATCGGCAGGGCATGGGACTCCGCGACACCCGGCCGGGCCGGCGGGTGGGGCCCGGATGAGTGTGGGGAGACGCTAGTGAACGGGGGCGCCCGGTGGAAGTGGTTGTCCAAAATTCGGGCGTCATCGATGGGAAGTCGTGATGACAAAACGGAACAAGGGGCACATAGCCCGCGGCGCGAACGCACGAGTGTCCGATATCTGGGCGCGGCCCCGACCGGTCGGCACCCGGTCGGGGCGGCGGGGCGGCCGGACGCGACGGCCGGGCGGGGCTCAGCCCTGGGTGGCCCACTCGCGGATCCGGGCGATCCGCGCCTTGAGCTGGTTGGCGGTGGCCTGCGCGGTGAGCGGGCCGCCGCACTGCCGGCGCAGCTCGTTGTGGATGCTGCCGTGCGGCTGCTCGGTGCGGTGGTGCCAGGCGGCGACCAGCGCGTTCAGCTCCTTGCGCAGTTCGCGCAGTTCCTGGTGGGTGACCACCGGGCGCTCCTCGGCGGGGAGTTCCAGCAGGTCGGCCTCCTCGGCGGGCCTGGCCTTGGAGCGCTGGATCTGCCGGTGCTGGCGCTTCTGGAGCAGCATCTGCACCTGGTCGGGTTCGAGCAGGCCCGGGATGCCGAGGTAGTCCTCCTCCTCCTCGCTGCCGGGGTGCGCCTGCATGCCGAACTCCATGGCGTTGTACAGCACCCGGTCGAAGACCGCGTCGCTGCCCAGCGCCTCGTAGGAGAACTCCTCGGTGCCGGTGTCCGCCCCGTCGTTGGCCTTCTCGGCCTCGGCGAGCAGCCGGTCCTCCTCGTCGAAGAGGCCCTCGCCCTCCTTCTTGGGCCGGTCCAGGACGTGGTCGCGCTGGAGCTCCATCTCGTTGGCGAAGCCGAGCAGCATCGGGATGGTCGGCAGGAACACCGAGGCGGTCTCGCCGCGCTTGCGGGCGCGCACGAAGCGGCCGACGGCCTGGGCGAAGAACAGCGGGGTGGAGATCGAGGTGGCGTACACGCCGACGCACAGCCGGGGCACGTCGACGCCCTCGGAGACCATCCGGACCGCGACCATCCAGCGCGAGGTGCCCTCGGCGTAGTCGGAGATCCGCCGGGAGGCCTCGGTCTCGTCGGAGAGCACCAGGGTGACCTTCTCGCCGGTGATCTCGCGCAGCAGCTTGGCGTACGCCCGGGCCACCGTCTGGTCGGTGGCGATCACCAGGCCGCCGGCGTCCGGGATGCCCTTGCGGACCTCGGTCAGCCGCCGGTCGGCGGCCTGGAGCACGGCCGGGATCCACTCGCCCTGCGGGGCGAGCGCGGTGCGCCAGGCCTGGGCGATCAGGTCCTTGGTCATCGGCTCGCCGAGCCGGGCCTCCAGCTCGTCGCCGGCCTTGGTGCGCCAGCGCATGTTGCCGGAGTAGCTGAGGAAGATCACCGGGCGGACCACGTGGTCGGCCAGCGCGTGCCCGTAGCCGTAGGTGTAGTCGGCGACCGACTTGCGGATGCCGTCGCCGCCCGCCTCGTACTGGACGAACGGGATCGGGTTGGTGTCGGAGCGGAACGGGGTGCCGGTGAGGGCGAGCCGGCGGGTGGCCGGCTCGAACGCCTCGAAGCAGGCCTCGCCCCAGGACTTGGAGTCGCCGGCGTGGTGGATCTCGTCCATGATCACCAGCGTCTTGCGCGCCTCGGTGCGGTTGCGGTGCAGCATCGGGTTGACGCCGACGCCCGCGTACGTGATCACGATGCCCTGGTAGTCCTTGGACAGCGGGCCCGAGGAGTACGCCGGGTCGAGCCGGATCCCTATCCGGGCGGCGGCCTCGGCCCACTGCTTCTTCAGGTGCTCGGTGGGCGCCACCACGGTGACCTGCTGCACCAGGTGGTTGTGCAGCAGGTAGGACGCCAGGGTCAGGGCGAAGGTGGTCTTTCCGGCGCCCGGGGTGGCGACCGCCAGGAAGTCCCGGGGCTGCTTCTCGATGTAGAGGTCCAGCGCGCCCTGCTGCCAGGCCCGCAGGCTGGCGGCGGTGCCCCAGGGGGCGCGGCCCGGGAAGGCCGGGGAGAGGTGCGCGGCGGCGGAGGTGCCGCTCGGGCGGGGGTGGGTGCTGTCGGCGTGCGAGAACAGCGGGGCCATCGAGGAGGAGGCGGCGGTAGTCACGGTCTCCGAACGGGGTCGTCGCAGGTCAGAGCCTGTGCGAGGCCCTGCCCCCGCGGTCGGCGGGCGGTCGTGGAACCCGCCCAGCCTAGCCCCTTCCCGCGGCTCGCCGGCCGCCGCGGCACGCCCCTGTGGCGCGCGTCCCACCGGATTCGTACGACTGTCACCGCACCTTCACACGGCGGGGCCGGCGCTCCCCCCGATGTGGCCGAACGGGTGATTCGCCGGAGGCCGCGCGGCGCCCGGGCGGCGGCCCGGCAGCCCGGCCGCCGCCCGTGGAATGGCCGTTCCCGGCGGTCCGGAACGCCCGGACCGACCCGTTCGGGTGTGATGCAGGTCACTTGAATCGGGCTCGGAACCGGCGTAATGGTTTCCGTCCCTCGTGACTCTCCATCAGCGGGAGGCGACACCGGTCGCATCCGCACCAGCACGCCCTCAGGAGGAACCGCCGTGTCCGCAGCGCCCGCGCCGGTCGAGCAGACCACCCACGCCCGACTGATCGTCAGCACCCACCGCTCCGCGCTGCTGCGGGTCACCCTGCGGTACCGCGCCGACGACCCGCTGGCGGTCCGGATGGTCTTCCCCGCCGAGTACGCGCTGGAGGCGGTCGGCGCGTCCGACGGCCCGCTGGGCGCCCTCCCCGACCCGGCCGACGACCCGTTCGGCGAAGCCGCCGGGGCCGACGGGGTGGACGGGGTGGAGTGGGTGTTCGCCCGCCAGCTGCTCGCCTCCGGGCTCGACCTGCCCAGCGGCGAGGGCGACGTGCACATCCGCCCCGCGTCCGGCCGGCGCACCGTCGTCGAGCTGCGCTCCCCCGAGGGCGTCGCGCTGCTCCAGTTCGACCGCGCCGAGCTGCGCCGCTTCCTGTGGCACAGCCACCTGGTGGTGCCCGAGGGACAGGAGCTGCGCCACCTGGACTGCGACCGGGCGCTCGCCGAGCTGCTGGCCTGAGCGGTCGCCGTCCCGGCGGGACGCCCCGCACGCCCCGTCCGGACGGCGGCCGCTCAGGCCCGCTGGGTGCGCACCAGGTGCGCGTACACCACCACGTTCCCGTCGTAGCCGCCCTCCCGGGTGAAGCTGCCGCCGCAGGTGATCAGGCGCAGCTGGGCGTCCGGGGTGGCCGCGTACACCTTGCGGTCCGGGAACCCGCTCTTCGGGTAGACCTCCACGCCGTCGACCTGGAACCAGGCGCTGGCCCGGTCCGCCCGGGAGACCTCCAGCTGGTCGCCCTTGTGCAGCGCGCCCAGCCGGTAGAACACCGCCGGGCCGTGCGCGTTGTCCACGTGCCCGGCCAGCACCGCCGTCCCGCTGGAGCCGGGGGCGGCGCCGTCCCGGTACCAGCCGGCCAGGTTGCGGTCCTCCTCCGGGGGCGGCTGCAGCCGGCCCTCGCCGTCCAGGCCGAGCCGGGCCACCGGGGCGTCCACCCCGAGCACCGGGATCCGCACCCGGACCGGCGGCGAGGGCGGCAGCGCGGGGACGGCCGGGCCCACCGGGGTGCCGTCGTACGCCTGCGCCGCGACCGGCGCCGGCGGCAGGGTGCCGGCCAGCCCGCCGTGCAGCATCCACGCCCCCGTGACGACGGCGGTCGCGGCCGCCACCGCCCCCGTCCACGTCCGCTCGCCCACCGCACGCCCTCCGACCGCCCGCCGACCCTGACCCCGACCCGCCCAGTTCACCCGGCGCCCGAGGTTGCAGCACCCCGTGGGTTCTGTCCGAGTGACGCGGCCGGTGACGCGCCGTCAGGGCCGGCGGCCGCCGCGGCGCAGCCGGGGCCTGGTCAGGAAGCCCTCCGCCAGCGCGTTGGCCAGGCCGATCGCGGGCAGCTCGGAGGGCTTCTCGTACAGCACGTAGCGCGGCTCCCAGGCCGGCCGGTAGCGGGCGTTGGCCCGGTACAGCGACTCCAGCTGCCACCACCGGGACAGGAAGCGCAGCACCCCGCGCCACAGCCGCAGCACCGGCCCGGCGCCCAGCCGCGGTTCGAACGCCTCGCGGAACATCGCGAAGTTCAGCGACACCCGGGCCACCCGGAACTCGGCGGCCCGGCCGAGCAGCGCGGCGACGGTGTACTCGACCAGCCCGTTGTCGGACTCCCGGTCCCGGCGCATCAGGTCGAGCGACAGCCCGTCGGCGCCCCACGGGACGAAGGACAGCAGCGCGGCCGTCCGCCCGGCCCCGTCGAGGCACTGGGCGAGCAGGCAGTCGCCGTCCGCCGGGTCGCCGAGCCGGCCCAGCGCCATCGAGAAGCCGCGCTCGGTGCGGCCGTGCCGCCAGGCGTCGGCCAGCCGGACCAGGTCGGCGAACTCCTCCGGCGGGACGTCCCGGTGGCGGCGCAGGAGCACCGCGTACCCGGCCCGCTCGACCCGGCGGCAGGTCTGCCGCAGGCCGCGCATCTCCCGGCCCTCCAGGGTGAAGCCGACCGGGTCGACCACCGCCTCGTCGCCCAGGTGCAGCGCGCGCAGCCCGGCCGTCCGGACGTAGACGGTGCCGCCGCGCTCGCCGGCGCCGGTGACGGCGGGGATCCAGGCGTGCGCCCGGGCCAGCCGGTGCCACTCCTCGATCGCCTGCGGCCAGGCCTCCGGGTCGCCCACCGGGTCGCCGGAGGCCAGCGCCACGCCGCCCACCACCCGGTAGGCGACGGCGGCCTTGCCGCTGGGCGAGAAGCACACCGACTTGTCGCGGCGCAGCGCGAAGTAGCCCAGCGAGTCGCGGCCGCCGTGCCGCGCCAGCAGGGCGCGCAGCGCCAGCTCGTCCTCGGGGCGCTGCCACTCGGTGCCGTGCGGGGAGCGCAGCAGGATCCGCAGGGTGAGCAGCAGCAGGGCGGTGGCGAGCAGGTTGAGGACGAGGTCGAGCCAGCGCGGCACGTCCACGCCGGTGGCCTCGACCACGCCGGAGACGGTGACCAGCCGCAGCGCCGCGTACCGGGCGGCCTCGTCCCAGCCGGGCACCGCGCCGGTGTGCCAGAGCCGGACGGCGAGGGCGCCCAGGCCGGTCAGCAGCGCCCCGCCGAGCAGCAGCACGGCGGCGGCCAGCGGCAGGTTGCCGCGCCCGCCGCGGACCCGGAACACCGGGCGGCCGGCCAGCAGGGCCAGCAGCAGCGCCAGGGTGAGCGCGGCGGAGACCCAGTTGAACGGGTGCGCGCGGTACTCGGGGAAGGCCAGCGCGAGGGCGTAGACGGCGGTGTGCGCGGCGGTGATCACCAGGGCGGTGATCCAGGCGGCCCGCTTGCGGCGGCGCAGCATCACCGCGAGCAGCCCGGCCAGCAGCGCGGTGGTGAAGCCGGAGGTGACCAGCACCGGGGTGAAGTACTCGCCCCGGTCGGCCCGTTCCACCTGGGCCCGGAACGGGGCGACCAGCGCGCCGAGCAGGTTGAGCAGGGTGGCGGCCCGCAGGTACCAGCGGGCCGCCGAGGCGCAGCGCAGCCGCCAGGGCGCGGGCGGCCGCTCGGGCACCGGCGCGGGCGGCGCGGGTTCGACGGCGCGGGGGTCGGCGCGGCCGGGGTCGGCGCGGCGGCGGTCTGCTCGGTCTCCGGGTCGGCGTCGGGGGTGCCGGCCACCAGGTCGTACGCGGTGGTCTTGGCGGCGACCAGGCGGCGGTGGATCCGGTCCTCGCGGCGTTCGGCCCGGGCCAGCCGGCGGGGGCGGGAGCGGTAGCGCCAGCGGGCCCACGGGCTGGCGGGCCGGGCCAGCCGGACGGCGCCGACCAGGGCGAGCGGCCAGAGCATGATGCCCAGCAGCCCCGTCCAGGTCTTGCCCTTGAGCAGGCTGACCGCCACCAGCGCCAGCAGCACGGCCGCCCCGGCCAGGGTCGGCCCGTCGGGGTGCCGGGCGAAGCCGCCGAGCGGGAGTTCGCCGACCAGCAGCAGCCCGATCATGGCGACGGCGAACATCACGGCGTCCACCGAGGTGCGGCCCTGGGTGGACCAGTAGACGTCCTTGAGGTGCAGGACCAGCGCGAACTCGTCCAGCACCAGGCCGGCGCCGACGCCGAACCCGAAGCCGAGCAGGTTCCACCAGCCGCCGCCGTCGCCGCGCAGCGCGAACGCCGCCACCCCGCACACCAGCAGCAGGGCCTGGCCGAACACCACGTGGTGGATGTGCATCCCGCCCGGGGTGACGTTGCCCGGCCACCAGCGGACCCGGGCCCGGATCATCCTGGTGCTGAGCCGGATGAACAGGAACGACAGCACCAGGCCGAGCAGCAGCAGGAACAGCGGCTCCCTCCCGGTGTCGACGATCCGGTCCCGGTAGGCGTCGATCAGCGGCTGCCACATCGTCGGGTGCGACCTCCGGGTCTGCGGGGCGGACGGGGCGGGCGGGACGGGCGGAGCGGGTGCGGTGCCTCGGCGCACCGGCGGGTCGTGCCATCTGACGTCAAGTCAACTCCCCCGGGCCGCCGCCACCCCGGCCCGGTGCTCCGAACAGGTGAGCGTTTCGGTGCGCCGTCCCCCGGTCATCCGTACCAGGGCCGTGCTTACCTGCGCGGCGAGCGGACGCGTGCCATGCTGAGGCCGACTCCCCCGGACGACGCATCTCTCCATTTCATCTGATGGACCGTTCATCCGGCCGGTGACTTCCCCTGACTCCCTGGTGAACGGATGTGAGACATGGACGCCCTCTCCCGCAGGACGCTGCTGGCCGCCGGTGCGGCGACCGCCGCGACCCTCGCCGCGGGCTGCGCGAGCACCTCCGGGAGCGGGGGCGCCGCCCCGCCCGCCCAGGCCGACGGCCTCGCCTCGAACGGCAGCCCCAGCGCCGTTCCCAAGCCCCCCGCCACCCTGATCGGCGACGGCTCCACCTCCGACACCGGCCCGCAGCCCAACCAGCCGCAGGCCGTCCCGCTGGAGGCCGGGCAGCGGCCCCCGCAGTTCGTGGTCTTCTCCTGGGACGGCGCCGGCGAGCTCGACAACCAGCTGTTCAGCCGGTTCCGGAAGCTCGCCAAGGACCACGACGCCACCATGACCTTCTTCCTCAGCGGCATCTACACCCTGCCCGAGTCGAAGAAGTCGCTGTACCACCCGCCGCAGCACTCGGTCGGCGCCTCCGACATCGGCTACCTCAGCGACCAGCACATCCGCTCCACCATCGAGCAGGTCAGCGCGGCCTGGCTGGAGGGGCACGAGATCGGCACCCACTTCAACGGCCACTTCTGCGGCGCCAACGGCGGCGGGCGGTGGTCCCCCGAGGAGTGGGACAGCGAGATCCAGCAGGCCATGGACTTCGTCATGAACTGGCGCACCAACACCGGCAACACCGACCTGCCCGCGCTGCCCTTCGACTACCGCAAGGAGCTGATCGGCGGCCGCACCCCCTGTCTGGAGGGCCAGCGCGGGCTGCTCCCCACCGCCGTGAAGCGCGGCTGGAAGTACGACAGCTCGGGCCCCGGCGGCCTGCAGATGTGGCCGCAGAAGTTCGCCGGCGGCGCGCTGTGGGACATGCCGCTGCAGTCCATCCCGTTCCCCGGGCACAGCTTCCAGGTGCTCTCGATGGACTACAACATCATGTACAACCAGTCCGGCGACAACACCAAGGGCGACCCCGGCAAGCAGGCCTTCTGGCAGACCCAGGCCCGCGACTCGTACCTGGCCGGCTTCGACCGCGCCTACAACGGCAACCGGGCGCCGTTCATCATCGGCAACCACTTCGAGCAGTGGAACGGCGGCATCTACATGAACGCCGTGGAGGAGACGCTCAAGCAGATCGCCGGCAAGCCCGAGGTCCGGATGGTCTCCTTCCGGCAACTGGTCGAGTGGCTGGAGGCGCAGGACCCGGCGGTCCTCAAGAAGCTCCAGGCGCTCGCCCCCGGGCAGGCCCCGAAGGAGGGGTGGAACGCCTACCTCGGCGGGAGCGGCATCCCGGCCGGCGGCGCCGCGTCGCCGTCCGTGCCGGTGGTGGCGGGCGGCAAGTAGGCCCCGGCTCCCCCGCCCCTCCCCTCCCTGTCTCCTCCCCCGCGCCTCCGGCCGGGTCGCGCTCCGCACGGGGCCGCGGCCCGGCCGGAGCGCCGTGCGGCGGCGGTGCGACGCGGTCCGGCGGCGCGGTCCGGGCGGTGCGGTGTCGCTGCGCGTGCCGCGCGGTGCCGCCGCGCGGCGCTCCGGGCCGTCGGCCCTCAGGCCCGGCCGCGCGCGGCGCCCGCCCGGCCGGAGAGCACCGCGCCGACCAGGGCCACCACCGGCATGGTCAGGAACACCGCGGCGAACGCCCCCGCCGGCAGCGCCGCCCCGCCGTGGTCCGCCGCGCCGACCGCGCCGCCGCCCAGCGCCGCGAACAGCACCCCGGCCAGACCGGTCAGCAGCACGTTGCCCAGCGCGTCGCTGAGCTGCAGGGCGGCCGAGTTCCCGCCGGTCTCCTCCGGCTTGGACAGCTTCATCATCAGCACGCTGATGCTGGCGATCGCCAGGCCCATCCCGGCGCCGCCGATCCCCCAGAAGACGGCGGCCACCCACACCGGCACCGCCGGGAACAGCACCAGCGCCGCCCCGCCGATCGCCACCGCCGTCGCCAGGAAACCGGTCCGGATCATCGCCGCCCGGTAGCGTTCCGCGCCCGGCCGCCCCTGCAGCCAGGAGCCGAACGCCCAGGACAGCCCGCCCGGCGCCAGCGTCAGGCCCGCCATCGTCACCGACAGCCCGCGCTGGGTCTGCATCATCAGCGGGATGAACAGCTCGGCCGCGAAGAACGCGCCCGCCGCGACCCCGCGCAGCAGGATCACCGTCGGCAGCCCGCGCACCGCCCGCAGCGTGCCGCGCGGCAGCAGCCGCAGCACCGCCGGGCCGAGCAGCGCCAGCCCCGCCGCGGCGGGCAGCGGCGCCCAGGGGTCGAGCCGCTGGCCCGCGTACTGCAGCAGCGCCGCGCCGACCGCGACCATCGCCGCGTCCCGGGTGCGCCGCCAGTCGTACGGGCCGGCCTGCAGCGGCGGCTGGGACTTCTCGGTGCGGCGCAGCGCCGGGCCCATCACGGCCAGCGGCAGCAGCACCAGCACCGGCACGGCGAGGAACACCCAGCGCCAGCCGACGTGCTGGGTGACCGCGCCGGAGATCACCGGGCCGAGGATCGAGGGCAGCACCCAGGCCGCCGAGAACGCCGCGAACACGGACGGCCGCAGCCGTTCCGGGAACGCCCGGCCGACCACCACGTACAGCGCGACGATCACCAGGCCGCCGCCCAGGCCCTGGACCGCCCGGCCCGCGACGAACATCCACATGTTCACCGCCGTGCCGGCCGTCACCAGCCCGGCGGCGAACACCGCGATGCCGCTGAACAGCGGTGCGAGCGGGCCGCTGCGGTCGCACCACTGCCCGGAGACCACCATCGCCAGCAGCGTGGTGGTGAAGTACCCGGAGAAGGCGAAGGCGTACAGGCCGATGCCGTCGAACTGCTGGGCGGCCGTCGGCATCGCGGTGTTCACCGCCGTCGCCTCGAAGGCCAGCAGCAGCACCACCGACACGATGCCGAGGGTCAGCGCCCGCCAGGGGCCGCTGAGCACCCCGCCGGTGCCGTCGTCGGGGAGGGGCGGATGCGCGGGTGCCGCCGTTTCGGCCGGGGAGGTGCTGGTCACCACGACATGGTAAGTGCCGTTGGCGCGTTTTGATCCTGACCTGCGGAGGGAACCGGAGCCCCGCCGGGCCCGGGCCCGGTCCCGGTCCCCGCACCCGGCCGGCGCGGTCGCGTCAGTGCAGCACCTTGAGCCCGACCACTCCGGACAGGATCAGCACCAGGCAGGTGATCCGGGCCGCGCTCACCGCGTCCCCCATCGCCGCCATCCCGTACACCGCGGTGCCCACCGCGCCGATGCCCACCCACACGGCGTACCCCGTGCCCAGCGGGATCGACCGCATCGCGTACGCCAGGCCGCCCATCGAGAGCGCCAGCGCCACCGCGAACACCACGCTCGGCACCAGTCGGGAGAACCCCTTGGACGCCTCCAGTGCCACCGCCCACCCGGTCTCCAGCACTCCGGCGACGATCAGAACCACCCAGGCCATGACGACGGACTCCTCCGCAGTAGTCGAACCACCTACCGCGCCGTCTTGTCGTGCCGGGTACGACGCACCTCGTCCGGGGGAGCCGCGAACGGCCGCCTCACTCCGAAGGTAGCACAGCGCCGACACGCGGAATTCACCGGAGAATATTGACGCCGCCCCACCCCCGCCCGCTATAGTGAATTCACCGGAACGAACCGGCGCAGCCCGTAACGCGACAGGAGATGGCGATGAACAGGAAGACGGTGGCCCTCGCAGCGCCCCGCACCTGTGCCCCCTGTCCCGGCTGCGCGTGTTCCTGTCGCTGTTGCGCCTGATCCGCAACCGCCCTCCCCGTAGGCCCGTCGGCGCCTGCCGTCCCGCCTCGCCCCACTCATGACCATGTGCCCGAGTGGTTCAGGGAACCGTCTGCAAAACGGTTTACACGGGTTCAATTCCCGTCATGGTCTCCACCCGGAATTCACCGGTCGCCGCTCCCCCCGGATTTCTCCCCGGGAGCGGCGCCCGGTGAATTCCGCTGCCCTTTTCCTTTTCCGCCGCCGTTGCCGCAATTCCCGGCCGGCGGTGGTAATCGCGGCCGCACACGGCGGCGGGCGCCGGCGGGGATCCCCGAGGACCTCCGCCGGCGCCCGCCGTCCACCCCGTCCGCCTACTGGATGACGCCGGGGTTCGCCTCGCCTCCGCGCCAGGTCTCCTCGTCCTCGACCAGGTAGTCGGGGCGGTTGCCCTGGTTCTTCTTCTTGCTGTTCGCACCGCCGGTGCCGCCGTGCATCCCGGACGCGCCCGCCTGCCCGGCAGCACGTCCCTTCCCGATGCCCGAGCCGCCCTCGGTGAAGGCCCGCCCGCCGGCACCGCCGGCCTTGGCCCCGCCCACCGTGCCACCGGCCTTGCGCACCAGACCGCTGCCGGCGCTCTTGCCGCCGGCGCCGCCCCGGGCGCCGCCACCGGCACCGCCGTGCATGCCGCCGCCCATCCGCCGGCGCCCGCGGCTCCGCGGCCACCCGCGGCACCCGCGCCGCCGGCCCGGCCGCACCGGCACCGCCCGCGACGCCGCGGCCCGCCGCGCCCGTCGAGCCGGGCCCGCCGTCCGACCGCCACCGGCACCGCCGGCCCTGGCCAGCCCGCCGCCGGCGACCCGGCCGCCACCGCCGAGGCCGCCGCCACCGGGCACGTACCCGCTGCCGCCGATCCCGGGCAGGTAACCGCTGCCGCCGATCCCGCCGCCACCGCCGGTGCCGCCGCCGCCGGAGCCGACCCCGGGCAGCGTCCCGACCCCGCCGGGCGTCCCGTAGCCGGGGCCGATCGGCGTTCCGACCGAAGGCGGCAGGTCGATCCCGTCGATCCCCGTCCCCGGCGAGTGCAGGGGAGGCAGCTGCCCGGGAGCGGGCAGCGTCGTGGCCGGGGGGACCACGGGCTGGCCCGGCTGGTTCGGAATGCCCGGGATCCCCGGGTGGTTGATCCCCGGCAGCGACTGGCCGGGCTGCGTGGGCTGCGTCGGCTGCTGCGGCGGGACGCCCTCCGGGTACTTCGGGTTCGGCATGCTCGGCGGGGTGTGGCCCGGGGGCGCGACCGAGACCGGCGGGTCCGGCGGGAAGTTCTGGGACGGCTCCGAGACACCGTCCTTCTGGTCGCCCATGAGCTTCACGGCCTCGGTGTACTGCGGGCCGAGGTGCTCCATCACGCCGATCGCGTACTGGTGCGCGACCTCGGTGGCGGACAGGTCCTGCGCGTTCTTGTTGACCGCGTCGATCCGGTTCATGCCCGAGGCCAGGTCACGCTTGAAGCCCTCGTCCGACGAGGCGAACCCGTCGCTGAGGGTCTTGCCGACCCGGTCCATGAAGCTCGGGACCTTGATCCGGCCCATGACCTCCTTGGTCTGCTCCAGCGCCGTCCCCGCGTAGGTCATCGCGACCGACGTGTTCTGCGCGTGCGCGGCCGTGGCGGTCATGCCCTGCTGGATCTGCGCGCCCTTCGCGGCGAAGCCCTGCGAGGCCTTACCGGTCCAGTTCGCGGTGGCGTGCTCGATCGCCGCCTGCAGGTCCGCGGCGGCCTGCATCAGCTCCTGTTGCACGTTCTGCCAGTGCTGCCCGACCTCCTTGATCCGCCCGGGGTCGGAGCCGCCGACCATGTTCTTGAGCGGGATCAGGGCGTAGTTGTCGAACTGAGTCCTTGCGGCCATCTCTGACTCACCTCGCCTGGATCTGGGTCATGGTCGCCTGGCCCTCGTCCTCGCGACCCACGTAACGGTCGTGGACGAGCTGGGTCTTGTCGCCGTACTCGTTGATGAGCGCGTCGATGGACGAGATCGTCTGGGTCAGGAACGCCTGCATGTTCCCGTGCGCGGCGTACAGCGCCTGGGCTTCGGCGAAGTTGCCGCCGAAGGCGTCCGGAGTGATGTCGGTCTTGTACTTGGTGTTGGTCCCGCAGGTGCTGATGTTCTGCTGGAGGGCCCGCAGCCGCTTGACGACTGCCTCCAGCTCAGCAGGGTTCACGCTGTATCCGTCGGACACGAGGCCCTCTCCCCCTGGAGTGTCGAAAACTTCCCCGTGGTGCGCTCCGACTGCCGGGTTGCCCATCCAGCCAGAGCGTTCGATCGTATCGCGCCTGGACGGTGTACTGACACACCGTCAACGCGATTGGTTTCCGCCCTGGTAGGGATTGTCCTGGGGCGGCTGCTGCTGGGGCGGGTAGCCGTACGGCGGCGGGGGCTGCTGCCCCGGCTGGCCGTACGACGGCTGCCCGGGCTGAGCGTACGGCTGCTGCCCGTACGGCTGCTGGCCGGGTTGGCCGTACGGCTGCTGCCCGGGCTGGCCGTACTGCGGCTGGGCCGGGGGCCACCCCGGCTGGGCTCCGTACGGGCCCGGGGCGCCGGCCTGCGGCGGCAGTTGTGCGCGGCCGCGCCTGCGGCTGCTCGCCACGACGAGCGCGATCACCACGACGAGCAGCACCAGCAGGGCACCGGCGATGCCCAGGACCAGCGGCAGGGACGACGACCCCGAGGACTGCTTGACGTTCGGCAGTCCGTCCGGGGAGGGGACCTTGCCGGTGCCCGCGCCGCCGCTGCCCGCGTCCTTCGTGGTCTCGGCCCCGGCGGACGGGGCGGCCTCGGCACCGGCGGCGGCCAGCGGGCCCTGCGCCGACCCGGCCGGGATGTTCGCGGTCAGCGCCTGGTACGGCTGGACGATGCCGTAGCCGTAGTGGGCGTCCGGCAGCTTGGCGGCTCCGGCGGGGGCGACGGCCGTCTTCACCAAACGGTTCGCCACCTGGCCCGGCGTCAGGTCGGGGTACTTGGCGAACACCAGGGCCGCCGCGGCGGAGACGTACGCGGTGGCGTCCGAGGTGCCGTCGGCCTTGCAGTACTGCGTGGTGCAGGTGCCCGCGCCGGTGCCGGCCATCACGATGTCCACGCCCGGTGCGGTCAGCATGAGTTCGGGGCCGTAGTTCGACTTCGCCCAGACCTGCTGGTTCTTGTCCACCGCGCCGACCGCCAGTATCCCGGGGGTGTTGGCCGGGGTGCGGACCGGGCCGGCGTCGTTGCCCGCGCCCGCCACGATCAGCACCTTGTGCTGGAGCGCGTAGGCCACCGCGTCGGCGAAGTCGGCCGGTCCGCTCGTGGTCGTGACCTGGGAGATGTTGATGACCTTGGCACCGTGGTCGACCGCCCACTTGATGCCGTCCTGGATCGTCCCGGCGTCACCCCGGTAGATCGGCATGATCTTGGCGCCGGGCGCGAGGCCGACCATGCCCTCGCCGCTGCCGTGGCCGTGGGCGGCGATCAGGCTCGCCATGCCCGTCCCGTGCTCGTCGGTCGGCTTGGTCTCACGGCCGTTGCCGTCCGGGTCGTACCCGGGGAGCAGCGACCCGGCCAGGTCCAGGTGGTTCGCGTTCACCCCGCTGTCGATCACCGCGACGGTCACGCCCTCGCCCTTGGTGACCGACCACACCTTGTCGAAGTCGAAGTACTGGTTGACCCACTGCGCGTCCCGCACCTGGTCCGCCGACGCCACCGGCGCCGCCGCGAACAGCGTGCCCGCCGTCAGGGCCGTCGCACCGAGCACACCCGCCAGTCTGGTCAGCCTCATCAAACACCCCGTCGGTCGACAGCCCGTCCGCCCTAGCAACGCCCCCGGAACGCGGGACGGTCCCGATCGTATCGTCCGCTCCCCGTCCGAACACGACCGCCCGTGACAGGACCGCTACGTTTCACCGGACCGTGACGCACCGTCGGCCGACGCGCGGGCGGGGCCGATCGCATCGCCCACGGAGGGCCCGGCGGCGGTACCGGGCGGGGTGGGGGGAAAGCGGCCGGTGGGGCTGGTGGGGCGCTGTGCTATGAATGGCGCGTCGTTCACCCAGGGGGGATCTCGTGACGTACCCGCCGCAGCCCGGCATGCCCAGTCCGGGGCAGCCGACGCCGCCCTACCAGCAGCCGCCTTATCCGCAGGCTCCGTACCAGCACCAGCAGCCGCACCAACAGCCCTACCCCGCCCAGCAGTTCCCGCCGTACGGGGTGCCGGGCCAGCAGCCGCCCGCGCCCCGGCGGAGTCGGGTGGGACGGACGCTGGCCTGCCTGGGGGTGTCGCTGGTCGTGCTGCTGGGGATCGGGGTGGGCGGCGTGGTGGTGCTGCGCGCGGTCCGGCAGCAGCCGAAGATGGACGCGCTGAAGTCGGACACCGAGCCCTGGCAGAAGATCGCCAAGGGGCTGACGGACGCGCTGGCGGCCAAGGACGAGGAGGCGTTCGTCAAGCCGTTCGCGGCGGGGGCGACCAAGGAGAAGCAGCGGAAGGTGTTCCGCAACCTGGTCAAGATCCCCTGGGAGACCGCCCGTTGGGAGAGCAGCCTGGTGGTCGACGGGCGGCTGACGGTGGACTTCGTGCACCAGGTGAAGGGGGTGGACAACTACCCGATCAGCGAGCGCTACGAGTGGAAGGTCCTCGGCCCCGACACCAAGGCGACGGGGTCGGGCCCGGCGAGCGCGGTGCCCGAGGAGGCGGTCCTGGAGGTCGGCGGCCCCACCGACAGCCGGGGCAAGACCATGAGCGACGGCTACTACCCGTCCCCGTGGGACGCCTACGACGAGCTGTCCGTCCAGGTCCGGGACCACCTGGTGGTGATGTCGGACAAGGCCCAGGAGGCCGAGCTGAACCGGGACGCGGACATCCTGGCCCGGGCCGCGAAGGACGACCTGGACGCCTGGCAGAAGTGCGCGCCCGCGCCGACCGGCAGGACCAAGGGGGCCGAGGGCTTCTTCGTGGTGCTGGAGAAGAACCGGGAGGTCTACAACAAGCTGTACCACGGCGACGGGAAGCCGAACGACAGCCTGGAGGCCGGCGTCAACATGTCGGTCTGGGCCTCGTCCTCGGCGCAGCCCGACCCGGGCCGGTCGGTGATCGGCGGCAGCCGGATCGTGATCGACACCACCGACGGCCGCTTCATGGGCAAGCAGTGGCAGGAGGGCGTGACGAACATCGGGCGGCACGAGATGGCGCACGCGACCGTCGCCACGCTGGTCTCCTCGGACGGGACGTACGAGACGGTGGACCGCCGGCAGGACTGGGTCGCCGAGGGCTTCGCCGAGTACATGGCGCTGCGCGGCAAGGACGACCGGGCCCGCCAGGACCTGGCCGTGCTGAAGGAGGTGCCCTTCGACGGGGAACTGCCCGGCGGCAAGGACGACTTCTACTCCTTCGACGGGGCCCGGCGCTCCGCGAACTACGCGCTGGCCGGCGACGCGCTGCGGTACATGGCCTCGAAGTACGGGGACGCCAAGGTCTGCGGGTTCGTGGCGGCGCAGTACACGCAGCCGAAGCAGTACGAGCAGCAGATCACCGCGGCGACCGGGCAGTCCCTGGAGCAGTTCCAGTCGGCCTGGGCGGCGCACGTCCGCTCGGCCGTGCCGGGCCTGCGCTGACCGGCCCCGGCCGGGCGCCGGTCCGCCTGCGGGCGGGCCGGGTCGACGCCCGGCCGGGCGGGTTCGGCCGTGTGCTATGAATGGCGGGCCGTTCGTATCCAG
Source organism: Kitasatospora sp. NA04385 (assembly GCF_013364235.1). Taxonomy (NCBI): domain Bacteria; kingdom Bacillati; phylum Actinomycetota; class Actinomycetes; order Kitasatosporales; family Streptomycetaceae; genus Kitasatospora; species Kitasatospora sp. NA04385. The sequence continues at coordinate 2,827,919 of NZ_CP054919.1, forward strand.
GGGGATTCCGAAGTGACGTACCCGCCGCAGCCCGGTGCCCCCGCACCGGGCCAGCCGCCGTACCAGCAGCAGCCCGCGCAGCAGCCGCCGCCCTACCGGCAGCCGCCCGCGTACCAGCAGCCGCCGTACCAGCAGCCGCCGGCGTACCGGTCGCCGCAGCCGCCGTACCAGCAGCAACAGCCTTACCCGCAGCAGCAGTTCCCGCACCCGCAGCTCCAGCAGCCGTCGCCGCAGCCGCAGTTCCCGCCCGGGCGGGCCCCGGAGGAGCCGCCGCGGCGCAAGCGGCGGGTCTGGCTGCGGGTGCTGGTCTCGGTGCTGGCGCTGGTGCTGCTGGCCGTCGGCGGGCTGGGGTACGCGGTGTGGCGGACGCAGCAGAAGCAGGCGCAGTACGCGAAGGACAACGACCCGGTCAAGGCGTGGCGGGCGCAGTTCGACAAGATGTACCGGGCCCTGGAGTCGAAGGACGAGGACGCCTTCGTCGAGATCTTCGCCGAGGGGCCGACCCGGGAGAAGCAGCGGAAGGTGTTCCGCAACCTGGTCCGGATGCCGTGGGACCAGGTGGGCTGGACCTCCGCCGGCGGGCCGGTGAAGGGGACGCTGCAGGTCTCGTTCGTGCACCAGGTGGCGGGCGTGGACAACCTGCCGGTCGCCGAGGAGTACGAGTGGATGGTGCCGGACGGCCTGTTCGTGGTGCCGAAGCCGGGGCTGGTGACCGAGGTCCGCGGCTGGCTCGACCCGATCAGCGGGAAGACCGTCAAGACCTCGCTCTACCCGGGCCCGTGGGACCTGTACGACGAGATGTCGGTGGAGGTCCGGGACCACCTGGTGGTGGTGTCGGACAAGGCCCAGGAGGCCGAGCTGAAGCGGGACACCGACGTGCTCGCGCAGGCCGCGAAGGACGACCTGGAGGCCTGGCGGAAGTCCGGGCCGGCCCCGGCGAACGACCGCAAGCCGGGCGCGGGCTTCTTCGTGGTGCTGGAGAAGGACCGGGACGCCTACAACAAGCTGTACCTGGGCGCGAACAAGGAGAACGACAACCTGGAGGCCGGCGTCAACCTGGAGGTGCCGACCGTCGACGAGTTCGGCAAGGTCGGCGCGGGCAAGTCGCTGATCGGCGGCAGCCGGATCGCGATGGACACCGGCGGCAGCCGCTTCACCGGGTCCGACTGGCGCGCGGGCGTACTGGACATCGGCCGGCACGAGATGGGCCACGCGACGGCGGCGACGCTGCACGTGAAGACCGACATGGAGCTGGAGACCTCCGACAAGGACGGGGTGCGCCGCTGGGTCTCCGAGGGCTTCGCGCAGTACATGGCGCTGCGCGGCAAGGACGCGGACGCCAGGGCGGACGTCAACTCGACGCTGCGCGACTACCCGTTCTCGGGTGAACTGCCGGGCCCCGGAACGGCGTTCTACGCCAAGGAGGCCCGGGACCGGCACGCGAACTACGTGCTGGCGGGCGACGCGCTGCGGTACATGGCCTCGAAGTACGGGGAGCAGAAGGTGTTCTCCTTCGTCACCGCGCACTACGCCGACCCGAGCGCGCTGGACCAGGAGATCAAGGACGCCACCGGTCTGACCTTCGCCCAGTTCCAGGACGCCTGGGCGGCGCACGTCCGCGCCACGGCGCCCGTGCGCCGCTGACCGGCCCGGGGCCGCGGCCCCGCCCGGTCGGCGGGGCCGTCCGGGCGGGGCCGTCCGGCTCAGGCCAGGACGGTGGCGTCCTCCGGCAGGATCGGCAGCCGCCCGACCGGCAGCCCGGTGGCGGCCCGGACGGCGGCGGCGACCGCGGCGGGGGCGACCACGGCGGGCACCGCGCTGACCGCCTTGGCGCCGAACGGGGCGACCACGTCGCGCTCCTCCAGCAGGGCGGCGATCCGGACGTCGGGGGTGTCCAGCGCGGTGGGCAGCCGGTAGCCGGTGAGCGAGGCGTTGACGGGTACGCCGCCCTCGGTGCGCAGGTTCTCCAGCAGCGCGAGCCCGACGCCCTGGGCGACCGCGCCCTCGATCCGGTCCTCGATCTGCCGGGGGTTGAGCGCCCGACCGACCTCCTGGGCGACGGTGACGTCGACGACCCGGACGGCGCCGAGCTCGATGTCGACGTCGACGACGGCCCGCATCGCGCAGAACGCGATGGAGACGAACGCGTCGCCCTGCCCGGTCTCCGGGTCGAGCGGCTCGGTGGGGTGCGGCCGGCACTGGGCGGTGGCCCAGAGCTCGCGGCCCTCCAGGGCCTCGCCGACCGGCATGCCGAGCACGCCGTCGTAGCTGGTGATCTTCCCGTCGTTGATGGTGAGCAGTTCGACGGACATGCCGAAGTCGGCGGCGATCGGCTGCAGCATCTGGTGGCGGACCATCAGCGCGGCCCGCTCGACGGCGCCGCCGGACACCCAGGTGTGCCGGCCGCGGGCGGACGGGCCGGCCGCGGACTGGTCGGAGTCGACGGGCGCGATGTACACCTCGCTGACCCCGAGCACCGACTGGACGATCTGCCGGGCCAGGGTGGCGAAGCCCTGCCCGGAGTCGACGGCCGCGCAGATCACGGTGGCGTGGTCGCCGGAGACCCGGACGGTGGCGGTGGCGACCTCGTCCTCGCCCTCGGCGCCGAGCATGTGCACCATGCCCACCGCGTAGCCGATGCCGCGCCGCACCGCGGTGGGGTCGCCCGCGCCGCCGGGGCCGCCGGGCAGCAGCCAGTCGGCCTCCGGGTCGTCCAGCGGGAGGGCGGGCAGCGCCGTCGCGTCGAGCGCGTCGAGCAGCGCCCGCACCGGGGCGGGGCAGGTGACGGCCTGTCCGGTGGGCAGCGGGTCGCCGGTGGCCATGGCGTTGCGGCGGCGGATCTCCACCGGGTCGACGCCGAGCTGCCGGGCGATCTGGTCGAGCTGCGACTCGTGGGCGAAGCAGGTCTGCAGGGCGCCCTCGCCGCGCATCCGGCCGGCCGGCGGGTTGTTGGTGCGCACCGCCCAGGCGTCGACGAACACGTTGGGGCAGGTGTAGGGGCCGACCGAGAAGGCGACGGCGGAGGCCAGCGCCTCGGCGGAGACGTCGGCGTAGGCGCCGCCGTCGAGCAGGATCTGCGCCTCGACCTTGACCAGCCGGCCCTCGGCGTCGGCGTGGTGGCGGTAGCGCAGCAGGGCGGGGTGCCGGGTGGCGTGGGCCTGGAAGGACTCGGCGCGGGTGAGCGCCATCTTGACCGGCCGGCCGGTGCGCAGCGCGAGCAGCGCCAGGGTGACCTGGAAGGAGAGGTCCTCGCGGTCGCTGGTGGCGCCGGGGACGCCGGTGACGACCAGCCGGACCCGGTCGGGATCGATGCCCAGGCAGGCGGCGGTGCGGTCGCGGTCGCCGTGCGGGTCGGTGGAGGACAGGTGCAGTTCGACGCCGCCGTCGGGGCGGGGCACGGCGAGCCCGGCCTCGGCGCCGATCGGGGCCGGGTCCTGCCGGCCGACCTGGTAGAGGCCCTCGACGACGATCTCGCCGACCGCGTCCGGGTCCCCGGTGCGCAGCGGCAGGTGGCGCAGCAGGTTGCCGTCGGGGTGCAGCGGGGGGGCGTGGAAGGCGGCCTCGGGGTCGGTGACGGGCTCCAGCGGCTCGTACTCGACCAGGATCGCGGCGGCGGCCAGCCGGGCGGTGTCGGGGTGGTCGGCGGCGACGGCGGCGACGGGTTCGCCGTGGTGGCGCACGACGCCGGCGGCGAGCACCGGGCGGTCGGCGGCGACCTGGCCGGCGGGGGCGCCGTCGGGGCTGCCGTCGGGGCCCGGGGGCAGGTCGGCGGCGGTGACCACGGCGTGCACGCCGGGGATGGCGAGGGCGGGGGCGGTGTCCACCGAGACGATCCGGGCGTGCGGGTGCGGGGAGCGCAGCACGGCGCCCCACAGCAGCCCCTCGGCCCACAGGTCGGCGGCGTACGGGTAGATGCCCAGGGCCTTGGGGAGGGCGTCGGTGCGCAGCGGGGAGGTGCCGAGGCCGGTGGTGCCGGTCTCGTGGTCCGCGGGGGCGGCCGCCGGGAGCTCGGTGGCGGAGGTCATGCGTTCTCGTCCTCGGGGAGGCGGATGCCGTGGGCGGGGGTGGCGTCGTAGCCGGGGTACGGGGTGCCGTAGCCGTCGGTGGCGTAGACCGTGCCGTCGTAGGGGCCCGCGTCCTGGTACGGGGCGGTGCCGAACGGGTCGGCGCCCGCGGGGGCGGTGCCGAACGGGTCGGGCTCGGCGGGGGCGTGCTGCCAGTCGGCCGGGACGGGGGTGCCGTGCGGCGGGGTGGGCGGGTAGGCGTAGCCGCCGGCCCGCGGGGTCTCGCCCTGCGGCTGGGCGGGGATCAGCTGGTCGGCCTCGTGCCAGAGCTCGGAGTCGGCGTACAGCGGGAGTTCGCCGCCCTGGTCGGGCTGCGGCGGCGCGGCGGCGGGCTCGGCGGCGGTCCGGGGGGCCTGCTCGGCGGCCTGTTCGGCGGCGTCGAGCTCGGCCTCCAGGGCGGCCTCGCGGGCGTCGGCGACGGCCTGGACGGCGGCGAGCGCGCCCCGGTAGCCGGTGCAGCGGCACAGGTTGCCGCACAGCGCCTGGCGGGCCTCGACCTCGCCGGGCCGGTGGTTGCGCTGGAGCAGGTCGTGGACGGCCATCGCCATGCCGGGCGTGCAGTAGCCGCACTGGACGGCGCCGGAGTCGGCCAGCGCCTGCTGGACGTCGCTGGCGCCGCCCGCGCCGGACAGGCCCTCGACGGTGCCGATCTCGCTGTCGGCGGCGAGCGCGGCGGGCACCAGGCAGCCGTTGACCAGCTGCCCGTCGACCTGGACCGTGCAGGCCCCGCACTCGCCCTGCTCGCAGCCGTCCTTGGCGCCGGCCAGGCCGAGCCGCTCGCGCAGCACGTACAGCAGGCTCTCGCCGATCCAGGCGTCGGTGACGGGCCGCTCGACGCCGTTGACGCGCAGCGTGTAGGAGGCGGTGGGGCGCACGTCGCCGGTGAGCGCCCCGGGGTGGTTCAGCAGTTCGTCCGTCACTTGAGCGCCCTTCCCAGTGCCCGGCGGGCCAGCACCGCCACGGTACGCCGCAGGCGGGCGGCGTCCGCGCCCGCCCCCTCTCCGTGTGCCCCGCCCTCGGGGACGCACGCCCCGGCCACGTACTCGCCGAAGGCGGCGAGCGCGGCGGGGTCGATCAGCACCGCGCCCTCGGCGCCGCGGGCGTCCCAGTCGATGCAGCCGGCCACCCAGTTCTCGGCCTCCAGCGGCCGCAGCGGGACGGGGGCGACGGCGCCGACGGCGCAGCGCACGCCGCGCCGGGCCGGGTCGAGGACGAGGGCGACGGAGGCGGCGGCGCGGGCCGGGCCGCTGCGGCCGGTGGACTTCAGGAACACCTGGGGGGCGTGCAGCAGCGGGACCCGCACCCAGGTGAGCAGTTCGCCGGGGCGCAGCGGGTCGAGGCCGGTGAGCAGGTGGCTGATCGGCACGTCGCGGACGCCGCCGGCCCGGGCGAGGGTGGCGGTGGCCTCCAGGGCGGCGAGCACCGGGAGGGTGTCGCCGGCCGGGGCGGCGGTGGCGACGTTGCCGCCGAGGGTGCCGACGTTGCGCACCTGCGGGGGGCCGGCGGTGCGGGCGGCGTCGGCGAGGGCGGGGATGAGCGCCGCGAAGTCGGGGCGGTCCATCCGGGCGTGGGTGAGCCCGGCGCCCAGGACGGCGGTGCCGCCGTCCTCGTAGCGCCAGCCGCGCAGTTCGGTGATCCGGCCGAGTCCGATCAGTGCGGCGGGCCGCAGGCGCCCGGCGTTGACGGCCTCCATCAGGTCGGTGGCGCCCGCCACCGGCACCGCCCCCGGGGTGGCGGCCAGCGCTTCGACCGCCTCGTCGACCGAGGCCGGCAACATGATCGTCCGGTTCACCAGGTTCCCACCGTGCTCCATTTGCAGTGCGGCCTGCCGCCCGTAGGGTACGGGCGATCGGTGCGGGTTGGGCAACTCTGGCACACAAAGACCGCTGATCATTTCCCGGGTCGCGGACAGGTCCGAACAACTCGGGACAACTCCGGACGCGTCCGCGATCAGGTCGTGTCCCGGGTGATCGGTCGTTCACCTGGTCACGACGATCGGGCCTCGCCCGGAGTTCCCTCTCCCTGACTCTCCGTCACCGGCCCCGCGGGCTCACGGGGCGGTGTTCTCGCCGGACGGTCCGGGCGGGCCGGCCAGCGGGCGCCCGACGATGCCGGGCTTGCGCTGCCAGGGGCGCGGGCCCTCGGGGCGGCGGTACTCGATGCCGAGCGCGTCCAGCCGCGGGTAGTGGCCGGCCATCCGGCGCTCGAAGCCCGCCCAGTCGCGCTCGGCCGGGTCGCGCGGGAGGTCGGACCAGGCGACCTCGGCGAACGCGGCCAGCCGCGGGAAGGCCTTGTAGTCGACGTCCCGGCCGGTGTACATGAACTCGGTCCACAGGTTGGCCTGGGTGCCGATGACGTGCGCGGCGGCGGCCTCGTCGAGCTGCGGCGGGACGGGCTCGAAGCGGTAGACGTCCTCCAGCGTGCGCACCCAGCCGACCGGGATCGGCTCGTCGTCGCCGTCGGCCTGCCGGTGGTCGAGGTACACGTGCTGCTCGGGGCACATCACCACGTCGTGCCCGGCGTTCGCGGCGGCGATCCCGCCGTCGTAGCCGCGCCAGGAGGAGACGGCGGCGCCGGGGGCGAGCCCGCCCTCCAGGATCTCGTCCCAGCCGATCAGCCGGCGGCCGCGCTCGGCCAGCCAGCGGTCGAAGTGCCGGATGACGTGGCTCTGCAGCTCGAACTCGTCCTTCAGGCCGAGTTCGGCGATCCGGGCCTGCGCGGCGGGGCTGGCCTTCCACTGGTCCTTGGGGCACTCGTCGCCGCCGAGGTGCACGAAGGTGGAGGGGAAGATCTCCAGCAGCTCCTCCAGCACGCCCTCGTAGAAGCGCAGGGTGGCCTCGGAGGGGTTCAGGATGTTCTCGCTGACGCCCCAGTCGGTCCAGGGGCCGAGCGCGGCGGTGTCGACCACGTCGGTGTTGCCGAGCTCGGGGTAGGCGGCGATGGCGGCCTGGTTGTGGCCGGGCAGGTCGATCTCGGGGACGACGGTGATGTGCCGGGCGGCCGCGTAGGCGACGATCTCGCGCAGGTCGTCCTGGGTGTAGAAGCCGCCGTGCGGCTGGTCGTCGCGCCGGTTGCCGGCCCGGTAGCCGACCATCGAGCGCTCGCGCCAGCCGCCGACCTCGGTGAGCCGGGGGTAGCGCTTGATCTCGATCCGCCAGCCCTGGTCGTCGGTCAGGTGGAAGTGCAGGACGTTGAGCTTGTGGGCGGCGAGCTGGTCGATGAAGCGCAGCACCCCGGCCTTGGGCATGAAGTGCCGGGAGACGTCCAGCATCGCGCCGCGCCAGCCGAACCGGGGCGCGTCGCGGACCTCCACCGCGGGCACCGTCCAGCTCGCGCCGGGCAGCGGGGCGCTGCGGTACGCGTCGGGGCCGAGCAGCTGGCGCAGGGTCTGCCCGGCGTGCGCCAGGCCCGCGGCGCTGCCGCCGGTGAGCCGGACGGCGGCGGCGCCGGCGCTCAGCCGGTACTCCTCGGGGCCGAGCTCCGGGTCGAGCTCCAGCACCAGGTCGCCCGCCTCGCCGGCCGGGGCCGGGTCCAGGTCGAAGCCGGTGGCGGCGGAGAGTTCGGCGCGCAGCCGGCGGGCGGCGGCGCCGGTGCCGGGGGCGGCGGCGATCCGGGAGCCGGCGTGCAGGACGAAGGGCGGGGCGTCGGTGCCGGCCTGGACGTGCAACGGGGCGGGGATGAGGTCCATGTGCCCCATCCTGCCCCGGACCGCCCCTATTGGCATAGACCAGTTGGGGGGCGTTTGCGCAGGTGACCCGAGGTCAGTCCTTCTTGTCGTCCCCGCCCGGGTTGTTCAGCCCGTCGAAGATCTCCTTGCACATCGGACAGACCGGGTACTTCTTCGGGTCGCGCCCGGGCACCCAGACCTTGCCGCACAGCGCCACCACGGGGGACCCGGAGAGCGCGCTCTCCATGATCTTGTCCTTCTGGACGTAGTGGGCGAAGCGCTCGTGGTCGCCGTCCCCGTGCGAAGTCTGCGGGACGGGCTCGACCAGGGTGCCGGTGCCGAGGCCGCGCTCGGGCTCAAGAGTGCTCATGGGTGCCAAGTCTATGGGGGGCGCCCGGAACCGGGCCACCACGGGAGCGGACCCGGCGGCTCAGTTCAGCAGCGGGTCGTCGGGGTAGGTGGCGAGCATCGCCAGCGGGCCGCGCTGGCGGCGCAGCACCTCCCGCCAGAGCCGGTCCGGCTCGGTGCAGGAGAGGTCCCCCGGCTCGCAGTCGACCAGGTGCCAGGCGCCCTCGGCGATCTCGCCCTCCAGTTGGCCGGGCGACCAGCCCGAGTACCCGGCGAACACCCGCATCCCGCCGAGCACCCCGGCCAGCACCTCGGGCGGCGCCTCCAGGTCGACCAGCCCGATCGCGCCGTGCACCCGCCGCCAGCCGAGCGGCGCGGCGCTGTGGTCCTCGCCGGGGACGACGGCGACGGCCAGCGCGGAGTCCAGGGCCACCGGGCCGCCCTGGAAGAGCACCGCCGGGGCGCCCGCCAGCGGCGCCCAGCCGTCCAGCACCGCCGCGACGTCCACCGGGGTCGGCCGGTTGAGGACCACTCCGAGCGCGCCCTGGTCGTCGTGGTCGAGCAGCAGGACCACCGACCTGGTGAAGTTCGGGTCGGTCAGCACGGGCGTCGCCACGAGCAGTCGCCCGGTGAGCGAGGGGGCCGCTTCCATGTCTGACATCATGCCCCGTACCGGCCTTTCCGGGACACCCGGCGGCTGCGCCGGGAGCCACCCGGACGGCCCAGTGGCGGTGCCGTGGAGCCACCCCTACAGCATGATCACCATTAGGGCACACCGCAACCAATCGCCCACCCCCTACCATCTAGTGGTGGCGAAGGGCCCTTCCCCCAACTCCGCAGCCGAAAACCTCCCCTGCGCACCCGGATTGCGAGAACGATGACCGACGACGTCCTGCTGGTCCACGGCGGAAACCCGCTCGAAGGCGAGATCCAGATCCGCGGCGCCAAGAACCTGGTCCCCAAGGCCATGGTCGCCGCACTGCTCGGCCAGGGCCCCAGCAGACTGCGCAACGTGCCGGACATCCGGGACGTCAAGGTCGTCCGCGGCCTGTTGCAGCTGCACGGGGTCACCGTCCGCACCGGCGACGAGGACGGCGAACTGATCCTCGACCCCTCGCACGTGGAGTCCGCCAACGTCGCGGACATCGACGCGCACGCCGGGTCCTCGCGGATCCCGATCCTGTTCTGCGGCCCGCTGCTGCACCGCCTCGGCCACGCCTTCATCCCGGGCCTGGGCGGCTGCGACATCGGCGGCCGGCCGGTCGACTTCCACTTCGAGGTGCTGCGCCAGTTCGGCGCGACCATCGAGAAGCACCCGCAGGGCACCTACCTGGTCGCCACCCAGCGGCTGCGCGGCACCAAGATCGAGCTGCCGTACCCGTCGGTCGGCGCGACCGAGCAGGTGCTGCTGACCGCGGTGCTCGCCGAGGGCGTCACCGAGCTGCGCAACGCCGCGATCGAGCCGGAGATCGTCGACCTGATCTGCGTGCTGCAGAAGATGGGCGCGATCATCTCGCTGGGCACCGACCGCACCATCCTGGTCACCGGCGTGGACGAGCTCGACGGCTACACCCACCGGGCGCTGCCGGACCGCCTGGAAGCGGCCTCCTGGGCGTGCGCGGCGCTGGCCACCAAGGGCGACATCTACGTCCGGGGCGCCGAGCAGATCCCGATGATGACCTTCCTGAACACCTTCCGGAAGGTCGGCGGCGCCTACGAGATCGACGACGCGGGCATCCGGTTCTGGCACCCGGGCGGCGAGCTCAAGGCGATCGCCCTGGAGACCGACGTGCACCCGGGCTTCCAGACCGACTGGCAGCAGCCGCTGGTGGTCGCGCTGACCCAGGCCGCCGGCCTGTCCATCGTGCACGAGACGGTGTACGAGTCGCGGCTGGGCTTCACCGGCGCGCTGAACCAGATGGGCGCGCACATCCAGCTCTACAGCGAGTGCCTGGGCGGCACCCCGTGCCGGTTCGGGGCGCGCAACTTCAAGCACTCCGCGGTGGTCTCCGGCCCGTCCAAGCTGATGGGCGGCGAGCTGGTCATCCCCGACCTGCGCGGCGGCTTCTCGTACCTGATCGCGGCGCTGGCGGCCGAGGGCACCTCGACGGTGCACGGCATCGACCTGATCAACCGCGGCTACGAGAACTTCATGGACAAGCTGCGCGACCTGGGCGCGCACATCGAGCTGCCGGCGGCGGCCGAGGTCCAGCTGACCGCCTGAGCGCGGCCCGCGAACGAGCCGGTGGCCGGCCTCCCCCGCGGGGGAGGCCGGCCACCGGCTCGTTCAGCTGCGGGGGGTCACTTGCCCTTCGCGGCTTCCTTCAGCTTCGAGCCGGCGCTCACCTTGACGCTGTAGCCCTCGGCGATCTGGATCGGCTCGCCGGTCTGCGGGTTGCGGGCGGTGCGGGCGGCGCGCAGGGTGCGCTCGAAGGTCAGGAAACCGGGGATGGTGACCTTCTCGTCGCCCTTGGCGACGACCTCGCCGGTGATCTCGGCGAAGGCGGCCAGCACGGCGTCGGCGTCCTTGCGGGTCACCTCGGCACGCTCGGCCAGCGCGGCCACCAGCTCACTGCGGTTCATGTGTACTCCTGTGGTCTGTTGCTCTGCCGTGCGCGGAGGCATGGCCGGTCCGCGCGACGGTGCTCGTTCAGGCGAGGGGTGGTCAGGGGCCGGGCTCGCACCGCGAAGCGCCGCAAACTGCCCGCCTGGGTACGAATCCTGCCCCGACCGGCACTGAGAAAGCCAATCGGGAACCGGCGTGGTTGACCCGAACAGCGCCCGCCGGACGGAGGTGTGACGCTCCGTCGGCTCCGGCGGTGGCCGGAGCGGGCGGCGGCCGGGACGACACGCCGTGGCGCAACTGGGGACGTACCGTACTTGTCGGACACGCCTCCCCGTCGCAGGGCTACCGTACGCCCTGGCACCGACAAGCCCAAACACGCCCCTTGCCCTTGTGTCGCAAGGGCTCCGGCGCCCCGCCGCGCGCGGGGACGCCGGAACCGCGCGGCTCAGAGCTGAACGGCCGGGAAAGCACCGGTGTCGAGCGTCCCGACGATGCCCGCGGTGGGCTTCTCCGGAGCCGCCTCGGCGCCGCCCCGGGCGGCCACCGCGGCGTCCCGGACGGCGGCCGCGACGGTCTTGGCCACGCCCGGGTGGAAGACGCTGGGGATGATGTAGTTCGGGTTCAGCTCGTCGTCGGCGACGGTGGTGGCCAGCGCCCGGGCGGCGGCCAGCAGCATCTCGGTGTCCACCCCGGCGCTCTGCGCGTCCAGCAGGCCGCGGAAGACGCCCGGGAAGACCAGCACGTTGTTGATCTGGTTGGGGAAGTCGCTGCGGCCGGTGGCGACCACCGCGGCGGTCTGCCGGGCCACCGCCGGGTCGACCTCCGGGTCGGGGTTGGCCAGCGCGAAGACGATCGCGTCCTTGGCCATGGTGGCCAGGTCGTCGCCGTCCAGCACGTTCGGGGCGGAGACGCCGATGAACACGTCGGCGTCGGCCACCGCCTCCTTGAGGGTGCCGGTGCGGCCGGAGCGGTTGGTGTTCTCGGCGATCCAGCGCAGGCTGCCGTCCAGGTCGTCGCGGCCCTGGTGGACCACGCCCCGGACGTCCGCCACGGTGGCGTGCGCGACGCCGGCCGCCATCAGCAGCTTGAGGATCGCGGTGCCCGCGGCGCCGGCGCCGCTCATCACCACCCGGATCTCGCCGATCTCCTTGCCGACCACCTTCAGCGCGTTGGTCAGCGCGGCCAGCACCACGATCGCGGTGCCGTGCTGGTCGTCGTGGAACACCGGGATGTCCAGCGCCTCGCGCAGCCGGGCCTCGATCTCGAAGCAGCGCGGCGCCGAGATGTCCTCCAGGTTGATGCCCGCGAAGCCCGGCGCGATCGCCTTGACGATCGCCACGATCTCGTCGGCGTCCTGGGTGTCCAGGCACAGCGGCCAGGCGTCGATGCCCGCGAACCGCTTGAACAGGGCCGCCTTGCCCTCCATCACCGGCAGTGCGGCCTTCGGGCCGATGTTGCCCAGGCCCAGCACCGCCGAGCCGTCGGTGACCACCGCGACGCTGTTGCGCTTGATGGTCAGCCGGCGGGCGTCCTCCGGGTTCTCCGCGATCGCCATGCAGACCCGGGCCACGCCCGGGGTGTAGATCATGCTCAGGTCGTCGCGGTTGCGGATCGGCAGCTTCGAGGACATCTCGATCTTGCCGCCGAGGTGCATCAGGAAGGTGCGGTCGGAGACCTTGCCGATGCTGACGCCGTCGATGGTGCGCAGCTTCTCGACGATCTCCTGGCCGTGCGCGACCGAGGACGCCGCCACGGTGACGTCGATCCGCAGCGCCTCCAGGCCGGAGGCCGTGACGTCGAGACCGGTGACCGAACCGCCGGAGGACTCCACCGCGGTGGTGATCGAGCTCACCGCGTTGCCGGTGGCCGGGACCTCCAACCGGACAGTGATCGAGTTCGAGACACTGGGCACCGTCGCCATCGACGTTCCTTCTTCCTGAATCAACAAAGTGTTGAAGTTCATGCCGCTCGGCATGCTAGACCTCGATGGTCGCACCGACCAAGGGCCCGCCAGAAATAACGTGCATCGAGTGTGCGGATCCGACAAACCGACCGGCCCGGACCTCGATCTCCTTGCCCGTCCGCGCGGATGCGTTACATTGGAACGGCACCGGCTCGATCCAAGCCCCCGGGCCCAACCTTCGTCCCTTCGAGGGACCACTTGCCGCGAGGCGAGCATGGCGGGTCGGTGTTCAACGTGGCGGAGGCCCCCACCCGACGGGTGGGGGCCTCCGTGCTGTCCGGGCCTACTGCACCGGGCCTACTTCAGCAGCGCGGGCACGCCCGCGGCGTCCGGCAGGTCGTCCGGGCCGGAGAGCACCGTCAGCCGCTGGGTGGCCCGGGTCAGCGCCACGTACAGCACCCGCAGGCCCGCCTCCGACTCGCCCGCGATGCCGGTCGGGTCGGCCACCACCGTGGCGTCGTACTCCAGGCCCTTCGCCTCCAGGCTGCCCAGCGCCACCACCCGGTCGCCCAGCCCGGCGGTCCAGCCCGCCGCCTCGGCCCGGCGGTCCATCGGGACCACCACCGCGACGGTGCCGTCCACCTCGGCCAGCAGCCGCTCCAGCTCCGCCCGGGCGGCCGCCCCGAACGCCGCCGGGTCCGGCTCGCGGACCGCGGCGAACCGCGGGTGCGCGCCGGTGGCCCGCACCGCGCTCGGCGACGGGGTGCCCGGCGCGGCCAGCTCCAGCACCTTCGCCGCCACCTCGGCGATCTCCGCCGGGTTGCGGTAGTTCACGGTCAGCGTGTGCCGGCGGCGCGGCTTGCCCGCCAGCACCTCGTCCATCGCCGCCTGCGCCTCCTGCGGGAACGGCCAGGACGACTGCGCCGGGTCGCCGACGATCGTCCAGGTCGCCATCCGGGAGCGGCGCCCGATCATCCGCCACTGCATCGGCGTCAGGTCCTGCGCCTCGTCCACGATCACGTGCGCGTACTCGCGCCGCTCCTCCGGGACCCGCTCGCGCTGGCGGTAGGCCCGCTCGCCGTACGTGGTGACCTCGTCCAGGCCGGTCAGCATGTCCACCGCGTCCACCTCGCGCACCTTCGGGCGGGCGGGCTCGCCGAGCAGCACCTGCAGCTCGTCCACCAGCGCCACGTCGTGCGCCGACAGCTCGCCCGCGCCGCGCTCGTCCAGGTGCCGCCAGGACGCGGCGAGCAGCCGGGCCTCCTCCGGGGTGACCGCCCGGCGGGCGATCCGGTTGGTGTGCCGGTGCTGCCGGAGGGTGGCCAGCACCCGGCGCGGGGTGACGGCGGGCCACCAGGCGTCCAGGAAGTCCAGGAACGGGGCCTCGTCGGACACGTACTCGTCGAAGGACTCGCGCTCCTCCTGGCGCTGCTCGCGCTCCGCGTACGTGGTCGGCTTCGGCAGGTCGCGCACCGCCTCCGACCACAGCGCGTCCAGCAGCAGCCGACGGGCCCGCGGGCGCAGCAGGTTCAGCGGCGTGCCGCCGCCGCCCACCACGTGGCCGCGCACCGCCTTCAGCCGGCCCGCGTCCAGCCGCAGCGCCCGGCCCCGGGCGAAGACCCGCAGCTCGGTCGGCGCGCCCAGCTCCAGGGCCGCCCGGGCGGCCCGGCGCAGCAGTTGCACCATCCGCGCCGAGCCCTTGATCCGGGACACCTCGGGGCTGTCGTACCGGGACGCCTCGATGCCGTCCACCAGGCTGCCGACCGCGCGGATCGCCACCTGGCCCTCCTCGCCCAGCGAGGGCAGCACGCCCTCGGTGTACGAGACCAGCAGCGGGGTGGGGCTGACCACCAGGATGCCGCCCGCGTACCGGCGGCGGTCCTGGTAGAGCAGGAACGCGGCCCGGTGCAGCGCCACCGCGGTCTTGCCGGTGCCGGGCCCGCCGGTCACCAGCGTCGCGCCGGCCGCGGCGGCCCGGATCACCTCGTCCTGCTCCTTCTGGATGGACGAGACGATGTCGCGCATCGAGTGGCCGCGGGCCCGGCCCAGCGTCGCCATCAGCGCGCCGTCGCCGACCACGGCCAGCTCCTCGCCGCCCAGCGTCGGCGCCAGGTCGGGACGGAGCAGGTCGTCCTCGACGCCGATCACCTTCCGGCCCTTCGACCGGATCACCCGCCGCCGGATCACCCGGCCCGGCTCCAGCGGCGTCGCCCGGTAGAACGGCGCGGCCGCCGGGGCCCGCCAGTCGATCACCAGCGGGCCGAACTCGGCGTCCAGCACGCCCAGCCGTCCGATGTGCAGGCTCTCGGCGACGGCCGGGTCGGCCGGGTCCAGCGGCGTCTGGGACGGGATGCCGTGCTCCTCGGGCGCGTCGGCCTGCTGGAGGTCGATCCGCCCGAACAGGAAGTCCTCGAACTCGTTGTTCAACCGCTGCAGGTGCGCCCCGGCCCGGTACACCTGCGCGTCCCGTTCGGCGAGCGCGCCGGGCGTGCCGACCTGCACCCGCTTGGCGGCGTCCTCCAGGATGTACTCCGCCTCGGCCAGCTTCTCCTCCAACCGCCGGTAGACGGTGTCGAGATGCGACTGCTCCCCCGCGATCTCGCGGTCGCGGACAGTGTCGGATCGGTGCTCGGCGGAACCGTGCGCGCCCAAGGAGCCCCCAAAGGTGCGGAGAAAAAGGCGGACGGAAGATCTTACAGGGAACCGGACACCTCTCCGGCCGACGGGGTGCGCTTTTAGGGGCCCGGGAACCATCGGCAGCCGAGCATGCACCGACAGGGGCTCGGGGAACGGCGAGTCGATGCTGCTGACGGCCGGAGCCCGTCGAAGTGTCGGTGCTGCTGCGTGTCTTCAACGGAACCCGAAGCAGATGCCCGCAACGGCAGTGAACCCGCAGCAGCCACGGCCTCGCCGTTCCCCGAGCCCCTGTCGGTGCTCTCCCCGGCGGGCCTGCTCTCAGTGGTCCAGCGTCAGCCGGTACCCGCGCTTGACGACGGTGGTGATCAGCCGCGGCGCGCCCAGCGCCTGGCGCAGGCGGGCCATCGCCGTCTCGACGGCGTGCTCGTCGTCGCCGCTGCCCGGCAGGGCCTTGAGCAGGTCGGCGCGCGGGACGACCCAGCCGGGGTGGCGGGCGAGGGTGCGCAGCAGGGCCATGCCGGCCGGGGGGACGGGGCGCAGGCGGCCGTCGACCAGGGCGGCCTGGCCGCGCAGTTCGAGGGTGTGGCCGGCCACCGGGAGGCGGCGGGCCCGCTCGGGGAGGGCCGCGGTGAGGGTCTGGACCATCGCGCCCAGCCGCATCCGCTCCGGCCAGACGGTGGGCACGTCGAGCTCGTCGAACGGGGCGGAGGTGACCGGGCCGACGCAGACCGCCAGGACGTCGCGGCGCAGGGCGTGCAGCAGGTCCGCGGTGCGGCCGCGCTGCGCGGCCCGGTCGAGGAGGCTGATCGCGGCGGGCGCGGAGGTGAAGGTGACGGCGTCGAGCGCGCCGGCGCAGGTCGCGTCGAGGAGGCGGTCGAGCGGGGCGAGGTCGGCGGGCGGGAGCCAGCGGTAGACCGGGACCTCGACGACGTCCGCGCCGGCGGTGCGCAGCGACTCGACGAAGCCGGGCAGCGGGGCGCCGTGCAGCTGGACGGCGATCCGGCGGCCGTCGACGCCCCGGTCGAGGAGGCGGGAGAGCACCTCGGCGGAGGACTCGGTGGCGGCGGAGAAGGACTCGCGCAGCCCGGCCGCCCGGATCGCGCCCTTGGCCTTGGGGCCGCGGGCGAGCACCGAGGCCTGGCCGAGGGCGGCGCGCAGCTGCTCGCCGAGGTCCCAGCCGTCGGCGGCCTCCAGCCAGCCGCGGAAGCCGATGCCGGTGGTGGCGACGGCCAGGTCCGGCGGGTCGGCGATCAGGGAGCGGGTGGCGGTGTGCAGTTCGGTGTCGTCGGCGAGCGGCACGATCCGCAGCGCGGGGGCGCGCAACACGCTCGCGCCGCGACGCTGGAGCAGGGCGGTGAGCTCGTCGGCGCGGCGGGCGGCGGTGATGCCGATGGTCCAGCCGGCGAGCGGGCCGCTCTCGGCGGGCTCGGGTTCGTCCTGCAGGCGTCGGGTCGGGTCGGCCATGCGGTGTCGTCCTTAGGTGCGCCGCCCCGGGTGTCCTGGCGGGGGACGGGGGCGGCGGTCGGTCGGGTGGGTGGGTGATCAATCGTGGCCGGTCGCGGTGTCACCCCCGGGTCGCTCCGATTACCGGCGTGTTTCACGGCCGGTCAGGGCGGGCCCGGGGGTGGGACGGTGGTCCAGACCGGTCGGTCTCAGACCTGGGCGAGGGCGGGGGTGTCGGTGCTGGCCGCGGCGGGGGCCGGGCGGCGGAGGTAGACCGTCCAGGTGAGGAGGAAGCAGACCGCGTAGGCGGCGAGGAAGGAGACGAAGGCGGGGGTGCCGGACTTGGCGACCAGGAAGGACTGCCGGAAGGCGAGGTTGATGAACAGGCCGCCGAGGGCACCGACCGCGCCGATCACGCCGATCGCCGCGCCGGACATCTTGCGGGACCAGGCGGCGGCGTCCTCGGCGGTGGCGCCGGCCGCGATCCGGTCCTGGGCCTTGGCGTCGAAGATGCCGGGGATCATCTTGTAGGTGGAGCCGTTGCCGAGGCCGGCCAGGGCGAACAGGGCGACGAAGCCGGTGAGGAAGACCGGCAGCGAGCGGATCGACGAGGCGTAGGTGACGACGCTCGCGGCGGCGGCCATCGCGGCGAAGTTCCACAGCGTGATCCGGGCGCCGCCGAACCGGTCGGCGAGCTTCCCGCCCAGCGGCCGGACCACCGAGCCCAGCAGCGGGCCGAGGAAGGTCAGCTGGGCGGCCTGCAGCGGGGTGCGGCCGAACTGGTTCTGCAGCACCAGGCCGAAGGCGAAGGAGAAGCCGATGAAGGAGCCGAAGGTGCCGACGTACAGCACCGACATCAGCCAGGTGTGCTTCTCCCGGACGATCGCGGCGAGCGAGCCGGTGTCGGCCTTCATCGGGGCCAGGTTGTCCATGAACAGGGCGGCGCACAGCGCGGCGACCACGATCAGCGGCAGGTAGATGCCCAGCACCAGGCGGGGGTGCCCGGCGCCGGCCCAGGCGATCACGCCGAGCGAGACCAGCTGGATCACCGGCACCCCGATGTTGCCGCCGCCCGCGTTGAGGCCGAGCGCCCACCCCTTGTGCCGGGCCGGGTAGAAGGCGTTGATGTTGGTCATCGAGGAGGCGAAGTTGCCGCCGCCGAAGCCGGTGAGCGCCGCGACCAGCATGAAGGTGGTGTACGAGGTGCCGGGGTGCATGACGTACGCGGCGGTGAGGGTCGGCAGGAGCAGCAGCAGCGCGGAGACCACCGTCCAGTTCCGGCCGCCGAAGCGGGCCACCGCGACGGTGTAGGGGATCCGGACGAAGGCGCCGACCAGGGTGGGCATCGCGACCAGGAAGAACTTCCCGGCCGGGTCGATGCCGTAGTCCTTGCCCATGAAGAGCACCATCACCGACCACAGGCTCCAGATCGAGAAGCCGATGTGCTCGGAGAGCACCGAGAAGGCGAGGTTGCGCCGGGCGGTCCGGCGGCCGGTGGCCTCCCAGAACGCGGTGTCCTCCGGGTCCCAGTGCTGGATCCAGCGGCCGCCCGTCCTGCCGTTCGTCGTGGTGCCGTCCATGGGCTCGCTCCTTCGAGTGGGGGTGTCTCAACCCCTGTGCCCATGACGCTAGGAGCCCACGATTTCGGGTTCGTTGTGCGGTGTGAAGGGTGCGGAACCGTCCTCTCACCCGCCACGGGCCGGGTGTGTGAGGCGCCGGAACGCACGAGAGCCGCCCTCCGGGGAGGAGGGCGGCTCTGCGGTGCACATGGGGTGGTGGAGATGCCGGGAATCGAACCCGGGTCCAGTGAAGTGGATTCAGGACTTCTCCGAGCGCAGTCCGCTGTGATTTTCTCGGCCCTGGCGGTCACGCGGACAAGCCGCCAACAGGCCCAGTCACTGTTTGGTTTCCCCGCCACCCCCGCGACCGGGGTGGAAGGTTGAGTTCCCTAGATTATGCCAGGATCCGGGTCGGGAACGCCCCGGGCTGACACCCATTCACTTTCGCAGATCAGGCTGCGAGAGCGAACTGCTGGGAATCGCGCTTAGAGTTGGCGATTATTTTTTTGCGACAGATGGTTAACGAGATCATTGCCGCGTTCCTCGGCTCGCTTCTCCTGTTTCGACTGTCACTGTCGAAACCGATCATCCCCATGTTTTTTTGACAAACAGCTCCGGCGGGAGGCGGACCGCCCTCCGGGTGATGTGCTGCCATAGTACTCAACCGGCCCGTCAAGGGTCCAGCGCATTAACCGTCGGCGGCGGTTCAGCCCTGGCCGGAGCGGCGGCGGGCGGCCGCCACCGCGCGGTCCGACTCGCGGCGGTCCTGGCGCTCGCGCAGGGTCTGCCGCTTGTCGTACAGCTTCTTGCCGACCGCGAGGGCCAGTTCGAGCTTGGCGCGGCCGTCCTTGAAGTACAGGGACAGCGGGACCAGCGTGTGGCCGGTCTCCTTCACCTTGGACTCGATCTTGCGGATCTCCATCCTGTGCAGCAGCAGCTTGCGCTTGCGCCGCGCCGAGTGGTTGGTCCAGGTGCCCTGGGCGTACTCGGGGATGAAGACGTTGTCGATCCAGGCCTCACCGCCCTGGACGTACGCGTAGCCGTCGACCAGGTTGGCCCGGCCCTCGCGGAGCGACTTGACCTCGGTGCCGGTGAGCACCATGCCGCACTCGTAGGTGTCGAGAATGGTGTACTCGTGCCGCGCCTTCTTGTTCTGCGCGACCAGCTTCTTGCCCGTTTCCTTTGCCATAGCCCGGCCATTCTCGCACCTCGGCGGCGAACGCGGCAGCCCCTTTACGGCGCGGCGAGCGCACCGGAGGCGGCCGGGGCGCCGGCGGGCGCGGGGGCGCGGGAGGCGGCGGGCGCGGCCGGGGCGGAGCCGGTCAGCCCGTCCAGCACCCGGAGGGCGAGCCCGTCCGGGTCCTCGCCGGCGGCCGGGACGTCGGGCTGGAAGCCGGTGCCGTCCGGGGAGCGGCCGGCCGGGGTCTGGTAGCGGCCGACGGTGAGCTCCAGCACCGAGCCGTCGGCCAGCCGGCTGGGCTGCTGGACGGTGTCCTTGCCGAAGGTGCGGCTGCCGACCAGGACGGCCCGGGAGCGGTCCTGGAGCGCGCCGGCCAGCAGTTCGGCGGCGCTCATGGTGCCGCCGTCGACCAGCACGACCAGCGGGGCGGCGGTGTTCCCGCCCGCGGCGGCGGTCAGTTCGCGGTGCTCGCCGTGCACCTGGTAGCTGGCCACCGGCCCGCCGTCGAGGAACACCGAGGCGGTGGCGACGGCCTCCTCGACCAGCCCGCCGGAGTTGCCGCGCAGGTCGAGCACCACGCCCCGGGCGCCGGCCGCGGCGGCCCGCACCTGGTCGCCGACGCCCTCGGTGAAGGCGTGCACGGCGATCCGGGCCACCCCGGGCGCCGGGTGGTCGACCTCGACCTCGCGGGTGGACAGCTCGGCCCGGGTGAGGGTGAGTTGGCGCACCGGCCCGTCCCCGTCCCCGCCCCGGAGGCCGACCGCGACCGGGCTGCCGGCCGGCCCGCCGCGCAGCCGGGAGACCACCTCGGTGACCGGCAGCTGCTCGGCCGGCGTCCCGTCGACGGTGACCAGCCGCTGGCCGGCCTCGATGCCGGCCCGGGCGGCGGGCGAGTCCGGCAGCACCTCGGCCACCAGGGTCGGCCCGCCGGCCTCCCGGTCCACGCTCAGCCCGACGCCCGCGTACCGGCCGCCGGTGAGGTCCGCGTACTGCTGCGGGCTCAGGTAGGCGGCCCAGCGGTCGCCGCTGGCGCCGACCAGCTGCCTGGCCTGCTGCGGGGTCAGGTCGGCCCCGGTCAGGTCTCCGGCGGGCGGCCCGGCGTCGGACGACGAAGGGGCCCGGGAGGAGCCGTCCGGCTCTCCCCAGGCCCCCGAGGCCGCTCCGGCGAACAGCACCGCGCCGAACACCAGGCCCAGTGTCATCCCCTGGCGTACCCGCGGTGCTGTCGGCATGCCGTCGAGTCTAGGCGGGCGGGCGCGCCGACCGGTAGCACCGACGGTGCGTCAGACCTTCAGGTACTTGCGGAGGGTGAAGAACGCGGCGATCGCCGCCATGCCCATACCGACCACCACCAGCAGCGGGATGACCGCCAGCACCGAGGACAGGCCGATGAAGGTGATGAAGCCGACCTTCTTCGCCAGCCACCCGTGCACGAAGAAGTGCCCGCCGATCAGCAGTCCGGAGGCCAGCACCGAGCCGAGCAGCGCGGCGAACGCGGCCTCCGCGATGAACGGCATCTGCACGTAGAAGTTGGAGGCACCGACCAGGCGCATGATGCCCGTCTCGCGCCGTCGGCTGAACGCGGACACCCGGACGGTGTTGACGATCAGCAGGAGCGCGACGAACAGCATCAGCACCATGATCACGAACGCCGCGGTCTGCAGGCCGCGCAGCAGGCCGAACAGGTTCTCCAGGATCTTGCGCTGGTCGTCGACCGACTTGACGCCCGGCTTGCCCGCGAAGGCGCTCTGGATCACGTCGAACTTGGTCGGGTCGTTCAGCTTGACCCGCCAGGACTGCGGCATCGCGTCCGGGCCGACCGCCGCCAGCAGCGGGTTGTCCGGGTTGCTCTCCTTGAAGTGCTTGTACGCCTCCTGGGAGGACTCGTAGGTCGAGCTCTGCACCAGCGGCGTCATCTTGTCCAGGTCGGCCTTCACCTGCGCGACCTGGTCGTCGGTGGCCGCACCCGCCGAGCACTGCGGCGAGTTGTGGTCCGCCTTGATGCAGAAGTAGATGCTGACTTCGACCTTGTCGTACCAGTAGTCCTTCATGGAGTTGACCTGGTCGCGGACGAGCAGCGAGGCACCGGCGAGGGCGAGCGAGAGCGCGACACTGACCACGACGGCGATGGTCATGGTCAGGTTGCGGCGGAGACCGACGCCGATCTCCGACAGGACGAACTGGGCGCGCATGCTTCTCTCTTCTAGCTCTGGTAGCCGTAGACGCCGCGGGCCTGGTCGCGGACCAGCAGGCCCTTGTCGAGCTCGATGACGCGCTTGCGCATCTGGTCGACGATCGCCTGGTCGTGGGTCGCCATCAGCACGGTGGTGCCGGTCCGGTTGATGCGGTCGAGCAGCTTCATGATGCCGACCGAGTTCTGCGGGTCGAGGTTGCCGGTGGGCTCGTCGGCGATCAGCAGCATCGGCCGGTTCACGAACGCGCGGGCGATGGCCACGCGCTGCTGCTCACCACCCGACAGCTCGCCGGGCATCCGGCCCTCCTTGCCACCGAGGCCGACCAGGTCGAGCACCTCGGGCACCACCTTGTTGATGGCGCTCTTCGGCTTGCCGATGACCTCCAGGGCGAACGCCACGTTCTGCCCCACGGTCTTGTTCGGCAGCAGGCGGAAGTCCTGGAAGACGGTGCCCAGTTGGCGCCGCATGTGCGGCACCTTCCAGTTGGAGAGCTTGCCCAGGTCCTTGCCCAGCACGTGCACGTCGCCGGTGGACGGGCGCTCCTCGCGCAGGCACAGGCGCAGGAACGTCGACTTGCCGGAACCCGACGAACCGACCAGGAAGACGAACTCGCCCTTCTCGATCTCCAGCGAGACGTTGTCCAGGGCCGGACGGTTCTGCTTGGGATAGGTCTTGGAGACGTTGTCGAATCTGATCACGGCTGCATCACGGGGGCCATCCTAGGTGGATCGGAGCCAGTGACCTTACGCGATGCCCCTCCGCACCCGCAGTCGCCGGACGCCTACTGACCGTGGTTTCGTCAGGTGTTGTTCCGGTTCGGACCGGAAATTGCGAGGTACGTCACAGATCGATAACCCTTCCGCTCCGGGGGCCGAGGGGTAAGGAACCTGGCAGAGTGGTAGGCAGTCGGAACCGAATCCGCCTCCGGCGCGTTGGCTATGCAGCAAGGAGGAGATCGCATGACCTGCGACCAACTGGTGTGCGCCAACTGCAACGGCCGCGTGAGCGACGGCCGCTGCCCGGTGTGCCGCGCCAACCGCGCCCGGCTCCAGCAGGAGCAGCACGGGCCGTTCGCGACGCTCAATCCCGCGGTGCTGCTGGCCCTGCTGTTCGCCGCGGTGCTCACCCTGGCCCTGCTGCTGCACTGACCCGAGGAACCACGAAGGGCCCCTCCGCCGAGGCGGAGGGGCCCTTCACCGTGCGTGCCCGCGCGCGATCAGCTCTCGCGCTGCTTGCGCCACCGGATGCCGGCCTCGATGAAGCCGTCGATGTCCCCGTCCAGCACGCCCTGCGGGTTGCCGACCTCGTGCTCGGTGCGCAGGTCCTTGACCATCTGGTACGGGTGCAGGACGTAGGAGCGCATCTGGTTGCCCCAGGACGAGCCGCCGTCCTTGAGGGCGTCCATCGCGGCGCGCTCCTCCTGGCGGCGGCGCTCCAGCAGCTTGGCCTGGAGGACGTTCATCGCCGAGGCCTTGTTCTGGATCTGGGAGCGCTCGTTCTGGCAGGAGACCACGATGCCGGTGGGCAGGTGGGTGATCCGGACGGCGGAGTCGGTGGTGTTGACGCCCTGGCCGCCGGGGCCGGAGGCGCGGTAGACGTCGATCCGCAGGTCGCCCTCGTCGATGTCGACGTGGTCGGAGGTCTCGACGACGGGGAGCACCTCGACGCCCGCGAAGGAGGTCTGGCGGCGGCCCTGGTTGTCGAACGGGGAGATGCGCACCAGGCGGTGCGTGCCCTGCTCGACGGAGAGGGTGCCGTAGGCGTAGGGGGCCTTGATGGTGAAGGTCGCGGACTTGATGCCGGCCTCTTCGGCGTACGAGGTGTCGTAGACCTCGGTCGGGTAGCCGTGCCGCTCGGCCCAGCGCAGGTACATCCGCATCAGCTGCTCGGCGAAGTCCGCGGCGTCGACGCCGCCCGCTTCGGCCCGGATGTTGACCAGGGCCTCGCGGGCGTCGTACTCGCCGGAGAGCAGGGTGCGGACCTCCAGCTCCTCCACGGCCTTCTGCACGGAGACCAGCTCGACCTCGGCCTCGGCGCGGGTGTCCGCGTCGTCCTCGGCCTCGGCGAGTTCGAACAGGACGCCCAGGTCCTCGACCCGGCCGCGCAGGGTCTCGACCTTGCGCAGCTCGCCCTGGAGGAAGGAGAGCCGGCTGGTGACCTTCTGCGCGTTCGCGACGTCGTCCCACAGGGTGGGGGCGGCTGCCTCCTCCTCCAGGGTTGCGATGTCGGCCCGGATCTTGTCCAGGTCGAGGACTGCCTCGATCGACGACATGGTCGAGTCGAGGTTCTTGAGCTCTTCGGAAGGATCGACGGCTGCCACGCGTCCAGGGTAATGGTTCCGCGGGGGGGCTCGGCTACAACCGGGGGTACCAGGGGGTGTGCACCGCCGCGGAGGCGCCCGCGGGGGGCTCGGCGGCGAACGCCGTCCACGCGGCGGCGGCGCCGGCCAGCAGCAGGACGACGGCGATCAGCACGGCCAGCGTGCGGCGGCGGCGGATCATCTGGGCCCGGGTGCGGCGGTGGGCGGCGGCGGGCCGCTCGCGCTGGGCGCGGGACTCCTCGGCGTAGGAGGCGAGCTCCCGGGCGGAGGGGCGGCGCAGGCTGGTGTGGGTGTCCCGGGTGGAGTCGGGCTGCGGCCCGGGCACCAGCGGGACGGCGGGGCCGCGGCGGCGGCGGTGGGTGCCGCTGCCGGCGAAGGCGTCGGCCTCGGCGTAGACCGCCTCGCCGGGGGTGGGCACCTCCTCGGGGGCGCCGCGCTGGGCGGGCACCGCGAGCGGGCCGAGGCCGGCCAGTTCGGGGAGCAGCTCGCGCAGCCGGGCGGCGAGTTCGGCGGCGCGCAGCCGGGAGGCGGGGGCCTTGGCCAGGCACTCGGAGATGATCCGCCACAGGCCGTCCGGCATGCCCTCGACCGGGGGGACGTTCTCGGTGACGTGCCGGCGCAGCACCGCGCCGGTGTGGCCGCCGCCGAACGGGGTGGTGCCAGTGAGCAGTTCGTACAGCACGGTGGCGGTGGCGTAGATGTCGACGGCGGCGCGCGGCTCCAGGCCCTCGATGATCTCGGGGGCGAGGTAGTCGGGGGTGCCGATGATCCGGGTGGCGCGGGTGCGGCGGGGGGCGTCGACCAGGCGGGCGATGCCGAAGTCGGTGAGCTTGGCGCGCGGGGCGCCGCCGGGGCCGGGCGGGGCGGCGAGGTCGAGCAGGACGTTCTCCGGCTTGACGTCGCGGTGCACGATGCCGGCGGCGTGCGCGGCGGCCAGGCCGTCGGCGACGTCGGCGATCACCGCGGCGGCGACGGCCGGGCTGAGCACGCCGTCGCGCTCCAGCCGGGTGCGCAGGTCGCTGCCCTGGACCAGGTCCATCACCAGGGCGAGGTCGCTGCCGTCGACCACCATGTCGTGGACGCCGACCACGTGCGGGTGGTCGAGGCCGGTGAGGGCGGCGCGCTCCTGGACGAACCGGCCGACCAGCACCTGGTCGGCCGCGAGGTCCTCGCGCAGCAGCTTCACCGCGACCGGGCCGTCGGGGCCCTCGCCGAGCCACACGGTGCCGGCCGAGCCGCGGCCGATCACCTGGTGGACGGTGTACCGGCTGCCGATCTTGCGTGCCAATGCTGCTCCGTGGGCTCGTGAGGTCGGTGCTCGACGAACAACCTACGCGCCCGCGGGCCCTGCGGGGGCTCCGGAGGGCCTCCGGAGAGGTACCGATCCGGTGGAATTTCGCGGGATTGTCGACAAACCGTCAATTCCACCGTCAGGTGTGGCTGGTGACCCAGTCACTGGCCGAGTGGTACCAGCCGACCACGTTGTCCCAGTAGTGCGGCAGCGGCGTGAAGTTCCACAGCGCCAGGCAGCCCAGCGCCAGCACCACCAGCACCAGCAGGCAGCCCTTGAGGCAGCCCAGGCCGGGGATGCGCATCCGGTTCGGGCTGCGCCGCCGGGGCTCCCGCTCCCGGGGCGCCTCGCGGACCGGCTCCGGCTCCCGGTACGGCGGCTCCTGGCGGCGCGGCGGCGCGGGCTCGGGGCGGCGCTGCGGGGCGCCGTAGCCCTGCGGGGCGCCATACCCGGGCGGCGGGCCCGGCTGCTGCTGGGCCTGGTACGGCGGCGGGGCCACCGGCGGGCGGCCGCCGGAGCCCTGCTGCGGGTGGCGGCCCTGCGGGGGGTGCTGGGGCTGGTACGGGCCCTGCTGCGGGGCGTAGCGGCCGTCCTGCGGGGGCCGGCCGCCCTGCGGGGCCTGGTACGGCGGCGGGGCGACCGGCGGTCGGCCGCCGGAGCCCTGCTGCGGGTACTGGCCGGCCTGGTAGGGGCGCGGGGCGACCTGCGGCTCGCCCAGGTCCTCCGGTTCGAAGCGGCCGATCCGGGTCTGCGCGTTGCGGTCCCGGGCGGCGCGCAGCTGGGTCTGCCACGGGTGCGGGCCCTCGGGCTGGGCCGGGGGCAGGTCGGGGCCGGGCGGCACCGGGGGCATCACCCGGGTGCGGTCCTCGGCCGGGGCGGCCGGCGGCGGGGCGATCAGCTGGGTACGCTCCTCGGCGCCCGGCACGGACGGCCGGTGCGCCATCACCTGGGTCACGGCGGACGGGTCGTAGCCGCCCGCCGGGGCGCCCGCCAGGGTGGCGTCGTGCGGGTCGTGCGCGGCGGGGGCCGCGGGGGCCAGTGCCGGGTCGGGCACCAGCAGGTCGCCGACGGCCATCGCGGCCTCCACCGCGGCCGGGGAGGAGTGCACGCCGACACCGGCCGCGACCACCCGCAGCGCCTCGGCCAGCGCGACCGCGGTGGGGCGCTGGGCCGGGTCCTTGCGCAGGCAGCGCTCGACCACCGTCCACAGCGGCTCGGGCATGGTGCGGGGGCGCTGCGGCTCCTGCGCGAGGTGCGCCTGCAGGACCGCCAGCGGGTTGTCGCCCTGGAACGGCGGGCGGCCGGTGACCAGCTCGTACAGCATGATGCCGGCGCCGTAGACGTCCACCGCGGCGGTCTGCGGGCGGCCCTCGGCGGACTCGGGGGCGACGTAGGCGGGGGTGCCGACGAACTCGTGGGTGCGGGTGATGCCCGGGGAGTCGGCGAGCCGGGCGATGCCGAAGTCGGTGAGCATCGGGTGCATCCGCTCGTCGCCGTCCACCGCGAGGGTGGCCAGCAGCACGTTGGCGGGCTTGAGGTCCCGGTGGACCACGCCGTCGGCGTGGCTGGCGGCCAGCGCGTCGGCGACCTGGGCCATCAGCAGGGAGCCGGCGATCGGCGACAGCGGGCCGGACTCGCGCAGGTAGCGGTACAGGTCGGGGCCGTCGACCAGGTCCATCACCAGGGCGAGCAGCTCGCCCTCGACCACCAGGTCCCGGGTGCGGACGATGTTGGGGTGGGTCAGCCGGAGCAGGACGGAGCGCTCGCGCAGGAAGCGCATCACCACGTCCGGGTCGGCGGCCAGCTCCTCGCGCAGCACCTTGACCGCGACCGCCTGCCCGGGCTGCAGGCCCGGCACCGCCGCGTCCTCGCGCACCCGGCCGCGCCAGACCGTTCCGGTCGCGCCGCGCCCGAGGCCCTCCTCCAACACGTACTTGCTGCCGACAGGCCGCACCTGTGCACTCCGTTCGGTCACCCGGCGCCCGCTGCCGGGGCCGCGTTCCGGCACTCCCCCGTTCCCGTGAACGGCGCCGGGGCCTGGGGAGTCCGCCCGGCCGGGCGGGCTCCCGTATTTTCGGCAACTCTAACGGTGCCCGCCCGGGTTTCCGAGGTGTTCCCCGGCCGGGCCGCGCGCTGCGCGCGGCGGGGGCCCCGGGGTCTCCTTGACCTGACTCCCCGTCGGATTCACCATGGCGGTGATCGCAAGATCGTCAAATCCGGTACCGTGCGCGGACTGTCCGTCCCGAGTGGCAGGATGGCAGGCACCACACGTGTGCAGAAGGGACCCCGGGCGAGATGCAGATCCGGCTCACCGTCCTTCGACCGCGCAGCGGCCCGGCCGCCCCCGGCAGCGCCGCCGATGTACTGGTCACCGCGCCGGCCGGCACCGTGCTCGGCGCCGTCGCCACCGCCCTGGCCGGCGCGGTCGGCGTCCGCGGCGCCCGCTCCGCCACGCACGTCCACCTCTACGACGGGGAACACCGGCTGGACGAGCAGACCCCGCTCGGCCACCCCCCGCTGGTGGACGGCGCGGTCCTCGCCCTCGGCGAGCCCGACCCGGACGCCGAGGGCGCCGACGGGCCCGCCGCCGCCGAACTGCGCGTGGTCGGCGGCCCCGACGCCGGCGGCGTCCACCGCCTGCACGGCGAGCGGATCCGGATCGGCCGCTCCACCGAGGCCGACGTCCCGCTCGACGACCCCGACGTCTCCCGCCTCCACCTGGCCCTGCACCTGGCCGGGGACGGCCGGGCCACCGTCCAGGACCTCGGCTCCACCAACGGCACCCGGCTCGACGAGCAGTGGCTGCCCGAGGGCGCCACCGACCTCGCCCCCGGCGCCCTGCTGCGGATCGGCGAGTCCACCCTGCAGTTCGCCCGGGCCGAGGGCATAGCGGCCCGCCCCACCGTCCCCGACGGCGAGGGCCGGCTGCGGCTCGCCCCGCGCACCGGCGCCCGCACCGCCCCCGGCCGCCCCGCCGCGCCCCGCCGCCGCCGAACCCGACCCGTCCCCGCCGCCGGGCGCGGCGGGCGCTGGCTGCGCCGCGGCAAGGCCGAACCGCCCGCCGCCGACAGCGGCCGCCAGCACGACGCCGCCCGGCTGCGGCAGGCCGCCAACCAGCGCGAGCGCTGGCCCGACCCGGCCGCCCTGCTGCTCACCGCGCTCGGCACCGGCCCCCGGCTGTGGGAGCGCGGCCCCGACCACCCCGACGCGCTCACCTCCGGCTCGGCACCGCCGACCTGCCCGGCGGCCCCGGCACCCTCCCCGGCGCCGTGCTGCCCGCCGTCCCCGTCACCGTCGACCTGCAGACCGCCGGCAGCCTCGGCCTGGCCGGCCCCCGGCACCGCCTCACCGGCCTGGCCCGCGCCGCCCTCGCCCAGCTCGCCGCCCTGCACCCGCCCAGCGGCCTCGCCCTGGTCGTGGTCAGCGCCGGGCAGCCCGCCGAGGACTGGGCCTGGGCCCAGTGGCTCCCGCACCTGCGCCCCGCCCACGGCCAAGCCTGCCGCCTGCTCTACGGCCTCGGCCCGGAACAGGCCGGGGCCCGGCTCGCCGAGCTCGCCGCCGCCACCGCCGGCCCGCCCGCCACCGTCGTCCTGGTCGACGGGGACCCGGGCACCGAGGCCGGTCGGCACGCCCTCGGCCTGCTGCTGCGCCAGGGCCCCGCGGCCGGCGTCTTCACCCTCTGCCTCGCCGAGGCCCCCGAGGAGCTCCCCACCGGCCTCGGCGCGCTCGGCCTGGTCACCGGCGAGGTCTCCACCCGCCTCACCCTCGACCGCCCGGCCGCGGGCGGCCGCGAGCGCCTCACCGACATCGCCCTCGACGCGGTCTCCCCCGCCTGGGCCGAGCGCCTGGCCCGCACCCTCGCCCCGCTCGCCGAGACCGGCACCGACGCGGCGCCGCGCGGCCCGCTCCCGGACGCGCTGCGCCTGCTCGACCTGCTGCGCGCCGAGTCCCTCTCCCCCGCCCGGCTCGCCGAGGGCTGGCAGGCCCTGCCCGCCGGGGCGGGCGGCGCCACCGCCCTGCTCGGCACCGCCCGGGCCGCCGACGGCGAGGAGGACTGCACCGTCGACCTCGCCGAGGACGGCGACCACCTGCTGATCGGCGGCGGCCCCGGCTCCGGCAAGTCCGAACTGCTGCGCAGCCTGGCCGCCTCGCTGGCCGTCTCCGAGCGCCCCGACCGCCTCGCCCTGCTGACCGTCGACGGGGACCGCGCCGAGGACGGCGGCCTGGCCGGCTGCACCGATCTCCCGCACGTCACCGCCCACGTCAACGCCGCCGAGGACCCGCGCGGGGCGCTGCTCGCCGCCGAGCGGCTCACCGACGAACTCGCCCACCGCGAGGCCCTGTTCGACGGCCTGACCTTCACCGAGTGGCACACCCGGCGGGCGCTCGCCCTCGACAAGACCCCCGCGCTGGTCGGCGGCCCCGCCGACGCCCCCGCGCAGGCCCGGGTGATCGAGCCCCGCCGCTCCCCCGACGCGCCCCCGGCCGACGCGGCCCCGCCCCGGCTGGTCGTCCTGGTCGACGACTACGACGCGCTGCTCGGCCCCGCCTCCCCCGGCGGGCGCCCGCTGGCCCGCGCCCTCGCCTCCGTCGCGGTGCACGGCGCCCGGCTCGGCGTGCACGTGATCGCCACGACCGGCTCGCCCGAGAGCACCGCCGGCACCGAGGTCGACGAGGCCGCGCAGCTGCGGATCGCCCTGCGCACCGAGCAGGCCGGCGACTCCGACCTGCTGGTCCACCTGCCCGACGCCGCCGCCCTCCCCGGCACCACCCCCGGCCGCGGCTACCTCCGCCGTCCGGACGGCGCCGTCACCGCCTTCCAGGGCGCCCGGGTCAGCGGCCGCATCCCCCGCACCGCGACGCTCCGCCCCACCGTCGTCGCCCAGCGCCTGGAGGACCACGGCGCCGCGCCCTCCCCCCGCCCGGTCCGCGAACTGGGCAACGGCCCCACCGACCTCGCCCTGCTCGCCTCCGCGCTGCGCCGCGCGACCGAGAGCTCCTAGCGGAGGCGCATTCAGGGGCCCGGGGAACTGTCGGCAGACGAACATACACCACCAGGGGCCCGGGGAACTGTCGGCAGACGAGCATGCACCACCAGGGGCCCGGGGAACTGTCGGCAGACGAGCATGCACCACCAGGGGCCCGGGGAACGGCGGGTCCGTGCTGCTGGTGGCCGGAGCCCATCGAAGGTCCGTGCTGCTGCGTGTCCTGAACAGAACCCGAAGCCGATGCGCGCAACGGCAGTGAACCTCGCGCAGTCCCGGGCTCGCCGTTCCCCGAGCCCCTGGTGATTGCTCTCCCGAGCTCCTGAACGCCTCAGCCCGCCGCGTCGGGCAGCTGGGGCGGGCAGGTGCCGCCCGGGGCGGTGAGCAGTTCGAAGTGCCACATCTCGTTGGCGTACACCTGGCAGAGCCCGTAGCGGGCGCCGTGCCGGTTCAGCCAGTCGTCGGCGTCGGTGGGGCCGATGTCGGCGGCGCGGCCCGAGACGTGGGTGGACTTCTCGGGGGTGTTGACGTAGCGCCGGGCCAGGTCGAGCGAGCCGTAGCGGGTGACCGCCGCGTCGAGGAGGCGCTGCTGCTCGGCGGGGCTGCGCCGACCGGAGGTGACGCGGAGCTCGATGCCCTGCTGCCGGGCGTCGGCCGCGGCGGTGCGCAGGGCGGCGAGCAGGTCCGGGTCGAGGCCGCGGACGGCGGGGACGTCCGCGTCCAGGGCGACCGAGCCGCCGGCCGGGATGCCGTCGGCCGGGCCGCCGGGGCCGTCCGGGAACGCGCTGTACGCGGCCACCGCGCCGAGCAGTGCCACCGCGGCCAGTCCGGTGACCGTGGTCCGTGCGTGCTTCATCGTCTCCGCCTCTCCCTGCGCTTGGGCTGTCGGTCCCATTGCAGGTCGGACGGTGTTGCGCGGGCGTCTGCGCCGGCGCATACGTTTTCGACATGCCCGGCGGTGTCCAATGGCCGGGAGCGTCGAGGAACGGAGCGGTGCGTGCGGGTGCTGGTGGTGGAGGACGAGGAGTACCTCGCCGAGGCCGTGCAGGCGGGGCTGCGGCTGGCCGCGATCGCCTGCGACGTGGCGGGGGACGGCGAGGCGGCGTGGGAGCGGCTCGCGGTGCACCGGTACGACGTGGTGGTGCTGGACCGGGACCTGCCGGGGGTGCCGGGCGACGAGGTGTGCCGGCGGATCGTCGCGGCGGGGCTGGGCTGCCGGGTGCTGATGCTGACCGCGGCGGCCCGGCTGGACCAGAAGGTCGCCGGGTTCGAGCTGGGCGCGGACGACTACCTGACCAAGCCGTTCGACCTGGCGGAGCTGGTGGTGCGGCTGCGTTCGCTGGCCCGCCGCCCGGCCGAGGCGGTGCCGCCGGTGCTGGAGCGCGCGGGCGTGCGGCTGGACGCGTTCCGCCGCGAGGTGTTCCGGGACGGCCGCTACGTGGCGCTGTCCCGCAAGCAGTTCGCGGTGCTGGAGGTGCTGATGGCGGCGGGCGGCGGCGTGGTGAGCGCCGAGGACCTGCTGGAGCGGGCCTGGGACGAGCACGCCGACCCGTTCACCAACGCCGTCCGGATCACCATCTCGGGCCTGCGCAAGCGGCTCGGCGAGCCGTGGGTGATCCACACCGTGCCGGGCGTCGGCTACCGGCTGGACGCGGCGTGAGCCGCCCGCGGCGGCTGACCGCGCGGATGCGGCTGACGCTCAGCTACACGCTGTTCACGCTCACCACGGGCGTGCTCTGCCTGGCCGTGGTGTACGTCGGGATGCGGTACGTGCCGAACTACCCGCTGATGCCCGCGAATCCGCGCGACCGGGCGGACGCGCCGTCCCGGCAGGAGATTCTGGAGTCGCTGCTGACGGCGTCGGGGTACGCGCTGGCGCTGCTGACGGCGGTCGGGATGGCGGGCGGCTGGCTGGTCGCGGGGCGGGTGCTGCGCCCGCTCCAGGAGGTGACGGCGGCGGCCCGGCGGGCGTCGGGCGGCGACCTGGGGCACCGGATCGCGCTGGCCGGTCCGCGCGACGAGTTCACCGAACTGGCCGACGCCTTCGACGAGATGCTGGCCCGGCTGGAGCGGTCCTTCGACGCCCAGCAGCGGTTCGCCGCGAACGCCTCGCACGAGCTGCGCACCCCGCTGGCGATCGACCGGACGATGCTCCAGGTCGCGGCGGCCGACCCGGCGCACCAGGACTGGCCGCGGCTGGTGTCCCGGCTCCAGGACACCAACCAGCGCGGCATCGAGGTCACCGAGGCGCTGCTGCAACTGGCCGAACTCTCCCACCGGGAGCCGGAGTCGGCGCCGCTGGAGCTGTCGGGGGCGGTCCGCGAGGCGCTGGCCGCGACGGCGGCGGAGGCGCGGGCGCTGGGTGTCGGGGTGCGGGCCGAGCCGGGCCCCGCGCCGACGGTCGGCAACGCGGTGCTGCTCCGGCAGGCGGCCGTCAACCTGGTGCAGAACGCGCTGCGGCACAACCTGCCCGCGGGCGGCTGGGCCGAGGTGCGCACCGGTCCGGACGACCGGCGGCCGGGCTGGGTGCGGCTGGTGGTGCGCAACTCCGGCCCGGTGCTGGACGGGGCGCTGGTGGCCACCCTGACCGAGCCGTTCCTGCGCGGCCGGGGGCGGACGGCGCAGCGCGACCGGGCGCGGCGCGGCCACGGGCTGGGGCTGGCGATCGTGGCGGCGGTGGCCCGCGCGCACGGCGGGGAGCTGCGGCTGACGGGCCTGCCGGAGGGCGGCCTGGAGGTGGTGCTGGCCCTGCCGGGCCGGGCCTAGCGCCACCGCCGGGGCGGCCGCGGCAACGGCCGGGGGCCGGGGGCGAGTCGCTCGCCCCCGGCCCCCGGCCGGACCGCCGCTACCTCATCGGCCGTTGCGCAGCAGGGTGCGGATCACCCGCATCGCGACGGAGAGGCTGGACAGCTCGTAGTTGTCCGAACCCCTTATGTCGTCGAGCGTGGTGCGGGCCCGGCTGAGCAGGGTGGCGTTGAGCTCGGCCCAGGCCGAGTAGCGCTCCTCGGGGCTGGACCCGGCCGGCCCGGCGGCGAGCACGTCCGCGGTGAGCGCGGCGTGCGCGGCGAACAGGTCCTCGCGGATCGCGGCGCGGGCCATCGAGGACCACCGGTCGGTGCGCGGCAGGTCGATGACCCGGTCGAGCAGGTGGCTGATCTGGAGCCGGTCGCCGAGGTCGTAGTACAGCTCGGCGACCTCCATCACGTCGGTGTCCGAGCGGTCCGCGACGCCGACGATGTCGAGGGTCGGGAACGCGGAGGACAGGCCGGCGATCCGGGTGGCCAGCTCGTCGGGGACGCCGGCCGCGGACAGCTCCTGGTGGACGGACTCGAACCAGGCGAGGTCCTCCCCGGCCAGCGGCTTGGGCAGCGCGTCCCAGACCTGGTTGACCCGGTCGTGGAAGAACGCGATGGTGTCGGCGATGTCCAGCGGCTGCCGGTTGTTGAGCATCCAGCGGGTGGCCCGCTCGACCAGCCGGCGGGCGTGCAGCCGCATCTTGGTCTGGACCCGGGCGGCGACCCTGTTGTCGAGCCGCTCGACCTGGTCCCAGATCTGCTCCAGGCCGAAGACCGCGCGGGCGGCGGCGTGGGTGCGGGCGATCTCCTCCATGGTCGCGCCGGTCTCCTCGCGGAGCCGGAACGCGAAGGTGCAGCCGCCGCGGTTGATCGTGTCGTTGACGATCAGGGTGGTGATGATCTCGCGGCGCAGCGGGTGGTGGTCGATCTGCTCGGCGAAGCGGGCCCGCAGCGCGCTGGGGAAGTACTGGTGGAGCACGTCCCGGAAGTACGGGTCGTCGGGCAGGTCGGTGGCGAGCAGCTCGTCGGCCAGGGTGATCTTGGTGTAGGCGAGCAGCACCGACAGCTCGGGCTGGGACAGGCCGCGGCCGGCCTGCTGGCGGTCGCGGATCTGCTTCTCGGTGGGCAGGTACTCCAGCGCCCGGTCGAGCTGTCCGTTGGACTCCAGCCGGTTGATCATGCGGGAGTGCACGTTGACCATGCTGGCGGCCTGGGCGACGGCGTTGGCGAGCACGACGTTCTGCGCGTAGTTGTTGCGCAGCACGAGGTGGCCGACCTCGTCGGTCATCTCGGCGAGCAGGGCGTTGCGCTGCTTGACCGTCATGTCGCCGTCGGCGACGACCTGGTTGAGCAGGATCTTGATGTTCACCTCGTGGTCGGAGGTGTCCACGCCGGCCGAGTTGTCGATGGCGTCGGTGTCGATCCAGCCGCCGGCCCCCTGCGGGCCGCCGCCGGCGGCGAACTCGATCCGGCCGAGCTGGGTGCAGCCGAGGTTGCCGCCCTCGCCGATCACCCGGGCCCGGACGTCGCCGCCGTTGACCCGGATCGCGTCGTTGGCCTTGTCGCCGACCTCGGCGTTGGTCTCGGTGGCGGCCTTGACGTAGGTGCCGATGCCGCCGTTCCAGAACAGGTCGACGGGGGCCTGCAGGATGGCCTTCATCAGCTCGGCGGGGGTGAGCTTGGCGGAGTCGATGCCGAGCCGCTCGCGGATCTGCGCGGAGAGCTGGATGGCCTTGGCGGAGCGCGGGTAGACGCCGCCGCCGGCCGAGATCAGCGACTTGTCGTAGTCGTCCCAGGAGCTGCGCGGCAGGTCGAACAGCCGGCGGCGCTCGGCGAAGGAGGCCGCGGCGTCCGGGTTCGGGTCGAGGAAGATGTGCCGGTGGTCGAAGGCGGCGACCAGCCGGATGTGCTCGGAGAGCAGCATGCCGTTGCCGAACACGTCGCCGGACATGTCGCCGATGCCGATGACGGTGAAGTCCTCGGACTGGGTGTCGACGCCGAGTTCGCGGAAGTTGCGCTTGACGGATTCCCAGGCGCCGCGGGCGGTGATGCCCATGCCCTTGTGGTCGTAGCCCGCCGAGCCGCCGGAGGCGAACGCGTCGCCGAGCCAGAAGCCGTACTCCTGGGCGACGCCGTTGGCGATGTCGGAGAAGGTCGCGGTGCCCTTGTCGGCGGCGACCACCAGGTAGGTGTCGTCCTCGTCGTGGCGCACCACGTCGACGGGGTGCACGACCTCGCCGGCCACCAGGTTGTCGGTGATGTCGAGCAGCGCGGAGATGAAGGTCTTGTAGGAGGCGACGCCCTCGGCGAGCCAGGCGTCCCGGTCCACCGACGGGTCGGGCAGCTGCTTGGCGACGAAGCCGCCCTTGGCGCCGACCGGCACGATGACGGTGTTCTTGACCATCTGGGCCTTGACCAGGCCGAGGATCTCGGTGCGGAAGTCCTCGCGCCGGTCGGACCAGCGCAGGCCGCCGCGGGCGACCTTGCCGAAGCGCAGGTGGACGCCCTCGACCCGGGGCGAGTACACCCAGATCTCGAAGGCGGGGCGCGGCGCGGGCAGGTCGGGGATGGCCTTGGGGTCGAACTTCATCGACACGTACGAGTGCCACTGGCCCTCGCCGTCGTGCTGGAAGAAGTTGGTCCGCAGGGTGGCCTTGATCAGGTGGAGGAAGGAGCGCAGGATGCGGTCCTCGTCCAGCGAGACGACCTCGTCGAGGGCGCCGGCCAGCTCCTCCAGGATGCCCTCGGTGAGCTCCTCGCTGCCGGAGCGGTGGCTGGGCGAGAGCCGGGCCTCGAACAGGTTGACCAGCAGCCGGGTGGTGTGGGTGTTGTTGCGGAGCGCGTCCTCCATGTAGTCCTGGGAGAACGTGGAGCCCGCCTGCCGCAGGTACTTGGCGTACGCGCGCAGCACGACGGCCTGGCGCCAGGTCAGCTTCGCGGTGAGGACGAGCTCGTTGAAGCCGTCGTTCTCGGACTGGCCGAGCCAGGTGGCGGCGAAGGTGTCCTGGAAGCGCTCGCGGTCCTCCTCGGTGAGGTCGGTGCCCTCACTGAGCCGGAGGCCGAAGTCGACCACCCAGGCGGTGGTGCCGTCGGTGCGGCGCAGCGCGTACGGGTGCTCGTCGAGGACCTCGACGCCCAGGCACTGCAGGACGGGCAGCACCTCGGTGAGCGAGATCGGGCCGCCGACCCGGTAGATCTTGAAGCGGCGCTCGTCGTCGCCCGCGCCGACCGGCTGGTACAGGTTGAGCCGGAAGTCGCCCTCGCCGCTGAGCGACTCGATCTGCTTGAGGTCGGCGACGGCGGTGCGCGGCGGGAAGTCGGCGCGGTAGCCGTCGGGGAAGGCGGTGGCGTACTTGTGCGACAGCTCGGCGGCCTTCTCCTCGCCGAACTCGGTGCCCAGCTGGTCGTTGAAGCCGTCCATCCAGAACCGGGCGGCCTCGGCGAGCCGGTTCTCGATCCGCTCGATGTCGGAGTCGGACAGCTGCGGCAGCTCGGTGCCGGGGGCGACCCGGATCACGAAGTGCAGGCGGGTGAGGACCGACTCGGTGGCGTACACCGTGTAGTCGATGGTGTCGCCGCTCAGCTCGCTCTTGAGGATGTCGGTGAGGGCGAGCCGGATCCGGGTGGTGTAGCGGTCGCGCGGCAGGTAGACGTACGCCGAGTAGTAGCGGCCGTACTCGTCCTGGCGCAGGAACAGCCGCAGCCGGCGGCGCTCCTGGAGGTACAGGACGCTGGTGGCGATCGACTGGAGCTCGGCGGCGGCGGTCTGGAACATCTCGTCGCGCGGGAAGGTCTCCATGATCTGGAGCAGGTCGCGCCCGTCGTGGCTGTCGCCGGAGAAGCCGGCCCCGTTCATGACCTCCTGCACCTTGCGGCGCACCACGGGGATCCGGGTGACGGACTCGGTGTACGCGGCGGAGGAGAACAGGCCGAGGAAGCGGCGCTCGCCGACCGGCTCGCCGGCCTCGTTGAACTTCTTCACGCCGACGTAGTCGAGGTACGCGGTGCGGTGCACGGTGGAGCGGCTGTTGGCCTTGGTGAGGACCAGCAGCTTCCGCTCGTGCGCCTTGGCGCGGACGGGGGCGGAGAGCCGGCCGAAGGCCTCGGAGACCGGGTGGTGGTCGGTGTCGTGGCTGAGCGGGTCGGCGCGCAGGATGCCCAGGCCGGTGCCGGCGACCGCCTTGAGCACCTCCTCGCCCTCGTGCTCGACCAGGTCGTACTCGCGGTAGCCGAGGAAGGTGAAGTGGTCGTCGGCGAGCCAGCGCATCAGCTCCCAGGCCTCGCCGACCTCCTGCTCGGGCAGGTGCGCGGGGGGCTGCTCGGCGAGCTCGTCGGCCAGCCGGAGCGCGGAGTCGCGCATCTTCGACCAGTCCTCGACCACCTCGCGGACGTCGCCCAGCACCCGGCGCAGGCCGGCCTCCAGGGTGCGCAGGTCCTCGCGGTCGGTCTCGCGGTCGATCTCGATGTGCATCCAGGACTCGACCACGGCGTCGGCGGGCCACTCGGCGCCGGCGGCCTGGGCGCGGTTGCACGCGTCGGTGTCGAGGATCTCCAGCAGCCTGCCGGTGATGTCGCGGCGCACGGCGAGCTGCGGGTGCACGACCAGGTGGATGGCGCGGTCCAGGCGGGTCAGCTCGTTGGTGACCGAGTCGACCAGGAACGGCATGTCGTCGGTGACCACCTCGACCACGGTGTGGCCGCAGGACCAGCCGTTCTCCTCGACGGTCGGGGTGTGCACCCGGACCTCGGCGGTGCCCTGCGGGCGCTTGAGGCCCAGCCGGTAGTGCGAGGCCGCGGCCCCGTACACGTCCACCGGGTCCCGGTTGATCACGTCCTCGGGGGCGGTGTGGAGGTAGTAGTGGTGCAGGTAAGCGGCCAGAGCACCGTTGCTCAGGCCCTCCCCCGGCGCCGCTCCCCCCACCTGGCTGTTCTCAGCGGCTGCTGCTGCTTTCCTGAGCAGGTCGGCCTTGGCTGCGTCCAGCTTGGTCTGCATGGCTGTTTGGCTCCTGTCGCGCGCCGTTGCGTGACTCGGTGATGACTGTGGGTGCACCGCCGGGCCCCGTCGGCAATCCTCCCGTACGCGAGGGGTGAAAAGCGCTCAAGGCACGCATGAGTCGCGTTCCGCCCGGGTACGACAGCACGTTTGGCCTGCCTGACCGATAACCGGCGACGTCGTCAGCCTAGCCTGACGAAACGAAGGTGTCAGGGGACACCGAGGCACAAACCCGCAGGAAGATCGAGTCTTCCTGGACACCTTGTCCAACGCCTGCCCGCTTCGCCGTCCGTCATTCGGGTGACCACTCCATGTGCGGGTGGACGTAGTCGGTCGGCGGGATGAACGTCTCCCGGATCGCGCGGACGGCCGTCCAGCGGGCCAGGTCCCGGGCCGCGGCGGCCGGGCCGCCGGCGGACGGCTCGCCGTTGACCCGCAGGTCGCCCGCGGCGAACCGCAGCCGCTCCACCGCCCGGGCCAGCGCCCGGCGGTCCCGGCCGAACACCGACCCGGCCGGGCGGCCGTCCGGGGCCTCCGCGCCGACCCGCTCCAGCGCCTCCTCCCAGCGGTCGTCCTCGTACACCCGCACCGCGAGCAGCGGCCCGGCGCACCCGCCGTAGCGGTCGGTGCCGCCGAGCAGCACGGTGGGGCGGACGAACCAGCCGATCGCGTCGTCGTACTGGCCGCCCGCCAGCACCTGCACCGCCGGGTCGGCCTTCGCCCGCTCGACCGCGCCGACCGCGTCGGCGAACGTCCGCCCGTCGATCAGCGCGCCCATGAAGTTGCTCGGGTCGGTGACGTCGCCGACGGCCAGTTCGTCCACCTCGCCGAGGAAGTCGTCCCGGATCCGCCGCCACAGGCCGCGCGGCAGGTACGCCCGGGACAGCGCCGAGCGGCCCTGGCCCTGGTGGGCGAAGGCGCCGCGGATCAGCGCGGTGCGCACCGCGGCCGGTTCGGCGGAGGGGTGGGCGAGCAGGAAGTCCCCGCCGCCGGTGGTGCCGGCGATCCGCGGGAAGCCCCGGTAGCGGCCGATGTTCACGCCGATCTCCCGCCACAGCCGGCGCAGCACCCCGGCGGAGCCGGCGAAGTGCAGCCCGGCCAGCGCCGGGTCGCGCAGCGCCACCTCGGTCACCGCCTGCCCGTCGCCGGTGACCAGGTTGACCACGCCGGGCGGCAGGCCGGCCTCCTCCAGCAGCAGCATCGTCAGGTGCGCGGCCAGGCTCTGGGCGGGCGCGGGCTTCCACAGCACGGTGTTGCCGAGCAGCGCGGGCCCGGTCGGCAGGCTCCCGGCGTCCGCGGTGGAGTCGGCCGGGGTGATCGCGCAGACGAAGCCCTCCAGCGGGCGGTGGTCGGCCCGGTTCCACGTCCCCGGCCCGGAGGACGGCTGCTCGGCCAGCAGCAGCCCGGCGGCGTGCGCGTCGAGGCGCCAGCGGTCGGCCAGCGCGCACGCCGCGTCGTCCTCGGCCTGCTGCACGCTCTTGGACTGGCCGAGCACGGTCGCGGCCACCAGGGTCTGCCGCCACGGCCCGGCCAGCAGGTCGGCGGCGCGCAGGAACACCGCCGCCCGCTCGTCGAACGGCAGCTGCCGCCACTGCTCCCCGGCCGCCAGCGCGGCGTCCACCGCGGCCCGCACGTCGGCGGCGGTCGCCGCGCCCAGCGTGCCGAGCCGGGCCGCGTGGTGGTGCGGCTGCACCAGTTCGGTCCGCCCGCCGCCGCCGAGCCGGCGCTCCCCGCCGATCACCATCGGCACCGAGGTGTGCCGCCCGGCCAGTTCGTCCAGTCTCCGCGCCAGCCGGGCCCGCTCGGGGCTGCCCGGCGCGTACCCGAGGGGCGGTTCGCCGGCGGGGGCGGGGACGGTGGTGACCGCGTCGATCGGCATGGTGCGGGGGTGCTCCCTAGGGGTTCGGCTGCCTACTGGTACCCCCACCCTGGACGCGCACGCCCCCGCGGCCGCGCCGTGACACGCCTACCGGGCGAGTTCCTCCGCCACCGCGACGGCCTCGGCCAGCGAGTCCACCACCGGCACGCCCAGGTGCGTCAGCTTCTCCCGGGTGTGCGAACCCCCGGTGTACAGCACCGACTTGATGCCCGCCGCGAGCGCCGCCTCGGCGTCGTCCGCGGCGTCCCCGATCAGCACCGTCCGCCCGCGGTCGATCCCGTCGCCCAGCGCGTCCAGGTGCACCGCCAGCTCCCCGGCCTTGCGGCCGCCGGCCGCGCCGCGCCGCCCGTCCACCCGCAGGAAGTGCCGGGTGAGGCCGAACGCGTCCACCGCCGGGACGAGCTTCGCGTGCTCGTACATCGACAGCACCGACTGGCTGCGCCCGGCCGCCGTCCACCCCTCCAGCAGCGCCTCGACGCCCGGGGTCAGCCCGCAGCCCGGGAACAGCTCCGTGTACTTGACGTGGAACGCGTCGTCCAGCGCCAGCCACTCGGCCTGGCTCGGCATCCGCCCCATCAGCCGCTCGTAGAACCGCGGGATCGGGATCTCGTACTGCGCCCGGTACTCCTCCAGCGTCATCGGCGCGATGCCGACCGTCGCGAAGGCGGCGTTGCTCGCGCCGACCACCGCCGCCATGTCCTCCAGCAGGGTGCCGTTCCAGTCCCAGACTATGTGTGTACGCACCCGCCAAGGGTAAGGGGCGCCACCGCCCGGTCCGGCTCAGTCCCGGTTGCCCGGGTACCGGGCGTAGAGGTCGGCCAGGTCGCCCAGCGCCCGGGCGAGCGCGGCCCGGGCCTCGTCCCGGGCCTCCCCGGCCGCGAGCAGGCGCCGCGTCCTCGCATCCCGGCGGGGAACGGGGTTCGGCGGCCGGTCAGTTGAACCGGTCCGGGTCCGGGCCGGTGCGCAGGCCGCGGTCGGTGGCGGCGATGGCGGCCATGTCGTCCTCGGTGAGCGCGAAGTCGAAGAC
Source organism: Kitasatospora sp. NA04385 (assembly GCF_013364235.1). NCBI lineage: Bacteria > Bacillati > Actinomycetota > Actinomycetes > Kitasatosporales > Streptomycetaceae > Kitasatospora > Kitasatospora sp. NA04385. Next base: position 2,868,771 of record NZ_CP054919.1, read on the forward strand.
GTCCAGGTTCTGCCGGATCCGGGCCGGGGTGACCGACTTGGGGATGACCAGGTTGCCGAGCTGCAGGTGCCAGCGCAGCACCACCTGGGCGGGGGTCCGGCCGGTGCGCGCGGCGATCGCGGTGACCGCCGGGTCGTCCAGCACCGCGCCCTGGGCGAGCGGGCTCCACGCCTCGGTGGCGATGCCGTGCGCGGCGTGGAAGGCGCGCAGTTCGGCCTGCTGGAGGCCGGGGTGCAGCTCGACCTGGTTGACGGCCGGGACGAGGCCGCCGGCCTCGATCAGCCGGGAGAGGTGCGCGGGCTGGAAGTTGGAGACGCCCGCGGCCCGGATCCGGCCCTCGGCGGCGAGGCGCTCGATCGCCTTCCAGGACTCGGCGTACAGGTCCCGGGCCGGGGTGGGCCAGTGGATCAGGTACAGGTCGACGTACTCCAGGCCGAGCTTGTCCAGGCCGGCGTCGAAGGCCCGCAGCGTGGCGTCGTGGCCCTGGTCGGCGTTCCACAGCTTGGTGGTGACGAACAGCTCCGCGCGCGGCAGCCCGGACGCGGCCAGCGCCCGACCCACCCCGCGCTCGTTGCCGTAGACCGCGGCGGTGTCGACGCTCCGGTACCCGGCCTCCAGCGCGGCGGCGACGGCCGCGGTGGTCTCCTCGTCCGGGATTTGGAAGACGCCGAAGCCGAGCTGGGGCATCTCGACGCCGTTGTTGAGGGTGACGTTGGGGACGGTGGTGCTCATGTTCCTTCTCCAGTACGGGAGTTCGATGGTTCTCAGTGGTTCAGGACGGGGGCCCGGACGGCCGCGGGGGCGGTCTTCGCCCGGCGCTCCAGGGCCGCCGAGACCAGGGCCAGCAGCAGCGCGGAGGCGGCCAGCAGCGCGCCCACCCAGTTCGGGGCGGTGTAGCCGTACCCGGCGGTGATCACGGCGCCGCCGAGCCACGCGGCCAGCGCGTTGCCCAGGTTGAACGCTCCGATGTTGACCGCCGAGGCCAGCGTCGGCGCGCCGTGCGCCTGGTCCAGGACCCGCTTCTGCAGCGGCGGCACGGTGGCGAAGCCCAGCGCGCCGATCAGCAGCAGCGTGACGGCGGCGGTGGCCTCGTTCCGCGCGGTGACGGTGAACAGCGCGAGCACGACGGCCAGGGCGCCCAGCGTGGTGAACAGCATCGGCATCAGCCGGCGGTCGGCGAACCGCCCGCCCAGCAGGTTGCCCAGGAACATGCCGGTCCCGAGCAGCGCCAGCAGCCAGGTGACCGCGCCCTCGGAGAACCCGGCGACCTCGGTCATCATCGGCTTGACGTAGGTGATCGCGGCGAACACCCCGCCGAAGCCGAGCACCGTCATGCCCATCGCCAGCACCACCTGGGCGTTCTTGAACGCCGCCAGCTCCCGCCGCAGGTGCGCCCCCTCCGGGCGGGGCAGCTCCGGCACCAGCTTCGCGATGCCCAGCAGCCCGACCACGCCCAGCGCGGCGACGGCGGCGAAGGTGGTCCGCCAGCCGACCTGCTGGCCGACGAACGTGCCCAGCGGCACGCCCACCACGTTGGCCACCGTCAGCCCGGTGAACATGGTGGCGATCGCCCCGGCCTTCCGGTCCGGTGCGACCAGCTCCGCCGCGACCACCGACCCGATCCCGAAGAACGCGCCGTGCGCCAGCGAGGCGACGATCCGCCCGGCCAGCATCGCCCCGAACCCGGGGGCGAACGCCGACAGCAGGTTGCCCGCGACGAACAGTCCCATCAGCAGCATCAGCATCCGCTTGCGGCTGATCCTGGTCCCGAGCACCGTCATCAGCGGCGCCCCCACCACCACGCCGAACGCGTAGCCGGTGACCAGCAGCCCGGCGGTCGGGATCCCCACCCCGAAGTCGGCCGCGACCTCGGGCAGCAGACCCATGATCACGAACTCGGTGGTGCCGATCCCGAACGCCCCGATGGCCAGGGCGAGGAGCGCGAGGGGCATGACCCGAACCTCCATGTGATTGCCGTTGCGCCTTACGAGCTTCGACAATAATTGCATACGCACTCACTTGCAAACGCAACGAACTCCCGCCGCCCTCCCGCGCCCGCCACCCCGGCCGCGAGCCCCCGCCTCGGGCGCCCGCCGCGGGCGCCCGGAAACGCCGAAGACCCCGCCGGGGCGGGGTCTTCGGGAGGGGCGGGGCCGGGCGTCAGGCGATCAGGCCGGGGATCTCCTGGATCGCGAACCAGAGGAGCTCGTGGTCCTCGGCGCCGTCCACGGTGAACTGGGCGTCCTGGTCGCCGCCGTCCGCGGCGGTGATCGCACCGGCGGCGGCGTCGACGTCGGCGAGCACGTCCGGGTCGGTGTCGTCGGCGTGCACGGCGGCGGCCTTGGCCAGGCGGATCGGGCCGCCCAGGACGACCCGGCCGAGCGAGGCCTGGTCCTGGTACTCGTCGCCGGGGAACGGCGTCACCGCGGAGTCGGCCACCTCGACGGCGAGCACCACCCGGCGGCGCGGGGCGCCCGGATCGGCGGCCAGCAGGCGGACCGAGGAGAGCGCCGCCCGGTTCAGGGCCGCGTACTCCAGCTCCTCCAGGTCGTCGCTGACGTACCACTCGCGCAGCGCGGGCGTCACCGCGTAGGCGACGCTCTGCTCCAGGACGCCCTCGGGGTGCGCCACCGCCAGGTCCTTCAACGTGGTCGGCACGTACACGCGCATCGGGGCACCCTTCTGACGGTCTCACTGTGCGACGGGTCAAGAATACGCAGCCCGCCCGACCGCCCGCGATGACCGGTCCACCGCCCGCCCCCGTGCGCCGATCAGGTCACCTCCGGCGTCCCCCTACGGACCGTTCCGGTGCCCGGGCGGACGTCAACTTCCGCCCCCGGCCGCGGCCGCACCGCCCCTGCGGCTGCCGGTCCGCCACCCGTACGGGTGGATTTCCGGGGGCGGCCGGAACGCGCGGAACCCCCTTGGAGCGAGGTCCGCCCGCCCGGTAGCAAGTGTCCTGTCAGCCACCAGGCACCACCCCCGTCGAGAGGGCACGATGACCGAGCAGCTCACCCGGACGCCCGGCCCCACGATCCGTCCGCTGGTCCGCCCCGTGCCCGCCGCCCGCCGGCCGGTCCGCCACCCGCACCCGCAGGCGCAGCCGCCGCACGGGCCGCACCGGGCCGGGCAGCCCACCCGCACCGCCCGCAGCCCGCGCGCGGCCTGCGACGGGGCCGGCCCGCCGCACCGGCCCAGGACGGCCGCGCCGAGCAGCACCGGGCACGCCGAGCTGGCCGGGCGGTTCGCCCACCGGCTGGTGGAGGTGCTGTGCGGGGCCCGCCCGGTGCACCAGTTGCAGCGGCACACCACGCTGCCGGGCTTCCACCAGCTCGCGGCGCTGGTGCGGACCGGCCCGCTGCGCCCGCGCGGCCGCGCCCTGCGCCCGCGGCTGGGGCGGGTGCACGACTGCGCGCCGGGCCCGGGCGCGGTGGAGGCCTGCGTGCGGGTCGAGCTCGGGCCCCGGCACCACGTGCTGGCGTTCCGGCTGGAGCGGCACACCCGCACCGGCCAGTGGCAGTGCGCGGCGGTGGAGACCAGGTGAGGCGGGCCGGAACGCGGCGGGGCGCCACCCCGGGAAGGAGTGGCGCCCCGCCGACGGGAACCGGGTCAGGCCTTGCGGCGCCGACCGCCCTTCGCCGCCTTGGCGGCCTTGCGGCGCTCGGCCCGGGTCAGGCCGCCGCCCTCGGCGGCCTGCCCGTCCTCGTCGAAGTCGCCCTCGACCACGCCGCCGCCGATCTCGTCGGACGGGGCGGTGTAGTGCAGGCGCTTGCGCTCGGGGGCCTCCAGGCCCTTGGCGCGGATCTCCGGGCGGGCGGCCGGGACGGTGTCCTTCTCCAGCCGGTCGAGCAGCACCTGCTCGTCGTCCGGCACCGGGACCTCCTCGACCTGCTGCTCGACCTGGACCTCCAGGTTGAACAGGTAGCCGACGGACTCCTCCTTGATGCCCTCCATCATCGCGGAGAACAGGTCGAAGCCCTCGCGCTGGTACTCGACCAGCGGGTCGCGCTGGGCGTAGGCGCGCAGCGCGATGCCCTCCTGGAGGTAGTCCATCTCGTAGAGGTGCTCGCGCCAGCGGCGGTCCAGCACCGACAGGACGACCCGGCGCTCCAGCTCGCGCATGATCTGGTCGCCGAGCTGGTCCTCGCGGCGGCCGTAGGCGGCGGCGATGTCCTCCTGGATGGCCTTGGTGAGCAGCTCGGGGGTGAGGCCGCCGCTCTCGGCGGCCTCCTCCTCCAGCTCGTCCAGGTCGAGCGAGACCGGGTAGAGCTGCTTGAGCGCGGTCCACAGCTTGTCGAGGTCCCAGTCGTCCTCGAAGCCCTCGCCGGTGGCGGCGGTGACGTACGCGGCGACGGTGTCGTCCATGAAGTGGCCGACCTGCTCCTGCAGGTCCTCGCCCTCCAGGACGCGGCGGCGCTCGCCGTAGATGACCTCGCGCTGGCGGTTGAGGACCTCGTCGTACTTGAGGACGTTCTTGCGGATCTCGAAGTTCTGCTGCTCGACCTGGGTCTGCGCGGAGGCGATGGCCCGGGTGACCATCTTCGACTCGATCGGCACGTCCTCCGGGACGTTCGCCATCGAGAGCACGCGCTCGACCATGCCGGCCTTGAACAGGCGCATCAGGTCGTCGCCCAGCGACAGGTAGAACCGGGACTCGCCCGGGTCGCCCTGGCGGCCGGAGCGGCCGCGCAGCTGGTTGTCGATCCGGCGGGACTCGTGCCGCTCGGTGCCCAGGACGTACAGGCCGCCGATCTCCTGCACCTCCTCCTGCTCCGCCTTGACCGCGGCCTTGGCCTTCTCCATCGCGGCCGGCAGCGCGGCCTCGTACTCCTCCGGGGTCTCCTCCGGAGTGATGCCGCGCTGGGCCAGCTCGGCGGCGGCCAGGTGCTCGGGGTTGCCGCCGAGCATGATGTCGGTGCCGCGACCGGCCATGTTGGTGGCGACGGTGACGGCGCCCTTGCGGCCGGCCTGCGCGACGATCTGCGCCTCGCGCTCGTGGTGCTTGGCGTTCAGCACCTCGTGCGGGATGCCGCGCTTGCGCAGCTCCTGGGACAGGTACTCGGACTTCTCGACCGAGACGGTGCCGACCAGGACCGGCTGGCCGTCCTCGTGGCGCTTGGCGATGTCCTCGACCACGGCGGCGAACTTGGCCGGCTCCGACTTGTAGATCAGGTCGGGCTGGTCGATCCGCTGGGGGGTCTTGTTGGTCGGGATCGGGACGACGCCCAGCTTGTAGATCTGGTGGAACTCGGCCGCCTCGGTGGTGCCGGTGCCGGTCATGCCGGACAGCTTGTCGTAGAGGCGGAAGAAGTTCTGCAGGGTGATGGTGGCCAGCGTCTGGTTCTCGTTCTGGACCTCGACGCCTTCCTTGGCCTCGATCGCCTGGTGCATGCCCTCGTTGTAGCGGCGGCCGGCCAGGATGCGGCCGGTGTGCTCGTCGACGATCATGACCTCGCCGTTGATGACGACGTAGTCCTTGTCGACCTTGTAGAGCTCCTTGGCCTTGATGGCGTTGTTCAGGAAGCCGACCAGCGGGGTGTTCACCGACTCGTAGAGGTTGTCGATGCCGAGGTAGTCCTCGACCCGGCCGACGCCCTCCTCCAGGATGCCGACGGTGCGCTTCTTCTCGTCGACCTCGTAGTCGCGGTCGATCTTCAGGCGCTGCACCAGCTTGGCGAAGTCGTTGTACCACTTGGTGGCCTGGTCCGCCGGGCCCGAGATGATCAGCGGGGTGCGGGCCTCGTCGATCAGGATCGAGTCGACCTCGTCGACGATCGCGAAGTTGTGGCCGCGCTGCACCAGTTCGTCCTGCGACCACGCCATGTTGTCGCGCAGGTAGTCGAAGCCGAACTCGTTGTTGGTGCCGTACGTGATGTCCATCCCGTACTGGCGCTTGCGCTCGGCCGGCGACATGTTCGCCAGGATCACGCCGACCTCCAGGCCCAGGAAGCGGTGCACCCGGCCCATCCACTCCGAGTCGCGCTCGGCGAGGTAGTCGTTGACGGTGATCAGGTGCACGCCCTTGCCGGTCAGCGCGTTCAGGTACGCGGGCAGGGTGCCGACCAGGGTCTTGCCCTCGCCGGTGCGCATCTCCGCGACGTGCCCGTAGTGCAGGGCGGCGCCGCCCATCAGCTGGACGTCGTAGTGGCGCTGGCCCAGCACGCGCTTGGCGGCCTCGCGGACGGTCGCGAACGCCTCGGGGAGGATGTCGTCGAGGCTCTCGCCGTCGGCGAGGCGGGACTTGTACTCGTCGGTCAGCGCGCGCAGCTCTTCGTCGGTGAGGTTGACGAAGTCCTCTTCGATCGAGTTGACCTGGGCGGCAATCCGCTGCAGCTTGCGGAGGATCTTGCCCTCGCCTGCGCGCAGGATCTTGTCGAAGACGGACACGTGAGCGGGCTCCTTGCCTCATTCGGCTCTGGATGACTGCCGGTGGGGAGTTCACCCCTACCGTACGGGCCATCGTATGCGAGGAGTCCGAGCGGCCGGGAGGTCCGTCAGCACGGTATTCCTGTGTCACCCCTGGGAGCACATCGTCCGATGCCGGGTCCAAACGGTCAAAGCGGTTCGCCCCCGGCCGGTTGTCAGTGCCGTCGCCTAGCCTCGCCCCATGGCCGAGACCCCTGCCGAGACCCCCGTCGGAATCCCCGCCGAGCCCCTCCCCGGCGCCCCCGCCGGAGCGCGCTCCGCCCGCCGCGCCGGGCCCGCCCCGGCCGCCCGGCTCACCGCCGACCAGGCCCGCCGGATCGCCCTGCGCGCGCAGGGCCTGCTCGGCTCCCCCGACCGCCGGGCCGGCGCCGGGGGCGTGCTGCGGCAGCTCGGCGCCGTCCAGCTGGACACCATCTCGGTGCTGGCCCGCTCGCACGAGCTGGTGCCGTACGCCCGGCTCGGCGCGGTCGGCCGCCGCCCGGTCGAGCAGGCGTACTGGGGGCACGGCACCGCCTTCGAGTACTGGTCGCACGCGGCCTGCGTGCTGCCGATCGGGCAGTGGCCGCTGTTCGCCTTCCGCCGCCGCGCCTACCGGGACAAGGGGCGGGTCTGGGGCCACCCGGTCTCCCCGGAGGCGTACGCCCGGGTGCTCGACCAACTGCGCGCCGAGGGCCCGCTGACCTCCACCGGGCTCGGCGGCGCCAAGCGGACCTCGGAGTGGTGGGACTGGTCCGACACCAAGATCGCCGTCGAGCGGGCGCTCGCCTTCGGCGACGTGGTGGTCACCGAGCGGCGCGGCTGGAAGCGGGTCTACGACCTGGCCGAACGGGCCGTCCCCGCCGAGCTGTTCGCACAGGACCCGACCGACGCCGAGTGCCTGGCGCGGCTGGTGGCCCTGGCCGGGGCCGCGCTCGGCGTGGCCACCCGGGCCGACCTGATGGACTACCACCGCCTCAAGGGCGCCCAACTGGACGCCGCGCTCCCGGAGTCGGGCCTGGTCCCGGTCGAGGTGGAGGGCTGGGGCGCGCCCGCCTGGGCCGACCCGGCGGCGCTGGCCGCGGAGCCCCGGGGGCGCCACCGCACCACGCTGCTCTCCCCGTTCGATTCGCTGGTCTGGGACCGGCCGCGCACCGAGCGGATCTTCGGCATGTCGCACCGGCTGGAGGCGTACACCCCCAAGCACAAGCGGGTGCACGGCTACTTCGCGATGCCGCTGCTGGCCGGCGGCCGGCTGGTCGGCCGGGTCGACCCGGCCCGCGAGGGCACCGTCCTGGTGGCCCGTCAGGTCTCGCTGGATTCACCGGGGTTCGTCCCCGCGCTGGCCGAGGCGCTGCGCGAGGCGGCCGCCTGGACGGGCTGCTCGGACGTCCGGGTGGAGCGGCTGGCGGACGAGTCGCTGCGGCCCGCGCTGGAGGAGCTGCTGGGCTGAGCGGGCCGTCCGGCGCCGGGCGGCTCCCGCCCGGCGGGCACTCAGCCTATTTCGAGGATCTTCTCACGCATCGCGTAGACCACGGCCTCCATCCTGGAGTGCAGTTGGAGCTTCTCCAGGATGTTGCGCACGTGGTTCTTCACGGTGTTCTCGCTGATGAACAGCTCCTTGGCGATCTCCCGGTTGTTCATCCCGGTGGCCACCAGCTTGAGCACCTCCAGCTCCCGGTCGGTCAGCCGGGGCGCGGGCAGCAGCTCCCGGTCGTCCGAGCGGCGCTGGATCATCGACTTGAACTCGGTCAGCAGCTTGGCCGCCATCGACGGGCTGATCTGCGACTGGCCGTCGGCCACCGCCCGGATCGCGGTGGCCACCTCATCGGTGGAGATCTCCTTCAGCAGGTAGCCGGTGGCCCCCGCCTTGATCGCCTCGTAGAGGTCGGCCTCCTCGTCGCTGATCGTCAGCATGATGATCTTGGCGCTGGGCACCACGTCCTTGATCGCGGTGCACGCCTCGATCCCGCTGCGCCGGGGCATCCGGACGTCCATCAGGATGATGTCCGGCAGCAGGTCGGCGGCCTTCAGCACGGCCTCCGCGCCGTCGCCCGCCTCGCCGATCACCCGGATGTCCGGCTCCTCGGCCAGCACGATCTCCAGGCCCCGGCGGAACAGCGCGTGGTCGTCCACCACCAGCACCCGGATCGGCTCGGCGCGGTGCGGCGGGAAGCCGGCGGCCCCCGGCCCCAGGCCCTCGCGCGAAAGGTCCCCCATCCGCTCCTCCCCCGCCCCTCAGCTCGCGTCCGACGCCGCCCATCATTCCACGGCCCGGGCCCGGTCCGGTCACCCTGCGGCGCCGAACCGCCCGGCTGGGTGACCCCGCACGTGCCGGTGACCCCGGCGGCCGGTGCGGCCGCCGGGGTCACCCGTCGCCCTCCGCGGGCCGGGCCCGGTGTCAGTCCTCGTCGCCGCCGTTGATCGCGCCGCCCGCCCCCGCGACGTCCGCCGCGGCGGACAGGTCCTCCTTGAGGTGGATCACGCCGTAGTGGTAGCCGTGCCGGCGGTAGACCACGCTCGGCAGCCCGCTGTCCTTCTCCTGGAACAGGTAGAAGTCGTGGCCCACCAGCTCCATCGCGTACAGCGCCTGGTCCAGCGACATCGGCGCCGCGGCGTGGGTCTTCTCGCGGACCACCAGCGGCCCGTCGCCCTCCACCTCCAGGTTGCCCGCGACCGTCCGGCGGGCCGTGCCGTCGACGCTCGGGGCGGCCTCGGTGGACGGCAGCTCGGCCAGCGCGGCGGTCGCCGCCGAGACGCTGACCGGCGCCCGCCCGTTGGTGCCGCCCTTGTGCACCCGGCGGCGGTCGGCGGACTTGCGCAGCTGCGCCTCCAGCTTCGCGGAGGCGAGGTCCAGCGCCGCCCACGGGTCGTTGGCGGACGCCTCGGCCCGGATCACCGGGCCCCGGCTGCGGAGGGTGATCTCCACCCGGTCGGAACGGTCGGCCTGACGCGGGTTGTGCTCCTTGGACACCTCGACATCCAGGCTGATCGCCTTGGTGTCGAACTTCTGGACCTTCTCCAGCTTCTCGGCCACGTGCTCGCGGAACCTCTTGGGCACCTCGGTCTTGCGGCCCTTGACGACGATGTCCACGCAGAACTCCGATCCCTCGTGCTGACCGGCTCGGTGTGCGTCCCGAACCGGCGTGAGACCCAGCCGGGCCAGTCCGGCCGCCGCCGCCCGCCGGGCACCGCCCGGGACCGGCGAGGACCACCGGCCCTCTTACCTCACTTCCTCCCCACCAGGAGAATTCGAAACCCCTGGAAACCTCATGCAACACCTGACTCGGGAATCTCGCCTCCCCAGTCGAACGAACGTACCGACGCGCGGTCGGCGGCCCGGCTGTTCCCCCCTGTCTACCCACCTACGGGTGAAACAACGGCGAACGACTGGACAACACGCCCGGCACCGCCCACCGTATGGCTGATGTCGCCGCCCGGCGAGCGTTCCGGAGGGGTTCCGTGACGAGCCGCAGCACCGCCCACCAGCCCGGATCCGGCCCCGCCCCGGTCCTCGCCGCCCTGCTCGACCTGCTGCTCCCCGCCCGCTGCGCCGGCTGCGGAAGCGGCTTCTCCGGCCTCTGCCCGCCCTGCCGGGCGCTGCTCGACGGCGCCGCCGCCGGCCCGGCCGGACCGCACCGCCCGCCGCCCGGCCTGCCGCCGGTGCACGCCGCCGCCCCTACGCCGGGCCGGTGCGCCAACTGCTGCTCGCCCACAAGGAGCGCGGCGCGCTCCGGCTGGCCGCCCGCTGGCGGCGCGCTGGCCGCCGCCGTGCGCTCCGCCACCGGCGCGGGCGCCGCCCGCTGCTGCTGGTGCCGGTGCCCTCGGCGCGCGCCGCCACCGGGCCCGCGGCCACGACCCGACGCTGCGGCTGGCGGGCCGCCGCCCGCGAACTGCGCCGCGGCGGCGTGGCCACCCTGGTGGCGCCGGTGCTGCGGCACAGCCGCCCGGTCGCCGACCAGGCGGGCCTGGGCGCGGCCGAGCGGCACCGCAACCTGGACGGGGCGCTGGCCGTACCGGCCCGGTTGGCGGCCCGGCTGGCCGGGCACCGGCTGGTCCTGGTGGACGACCTGGTCACCACCGGGGCGAGCCTGGCCGAGGCGGCCCGGGCGCTGCGCGCGGCGGGCTGCCCGCCGCGGGCGGCGGCCACCGTCGCGGCCACCGCCCGGCGCGGTGCGGGGGCCGGGCGGCGCGGCGCGGCGGCGGGGGAGGCCGCCGGGGAGGCCGGGCTCAGCCCGGGTAGATGAACGCCTTGCCCTCGGACGCCTTGGCGTCGGGGCCCTTGCCCTCGACCGTCCTGGGCACCGCGTGCCACTGGTTGTCCTTGAGCCGGTACAGGCCGCCCTCGGAGGAGGCGAGCACGGCGGGGTTGGACGGGTCGGTCGGGTCGGCCGACAGCCTGGCCTCGGTCGCGGACAGCGCCGTCATCGACTCGCCGCCCTGCTGCGGGGAGTCGGTGGACTGCGAGCCGTCGGTGCTCAGGAAGTGCAGCTGCTGCATCCGGTCGGTCTCCTTGCCGAGCATCACCAGCTGGTCGGCGTCGCCCCAGGCGACGGCGGCGACCTCGGTCAGCTGGGGCACGACGTCGTTCAGCCCGGTGATCCGCACGCTCGGGTCCTTCGCGGTGCCGCCGTGCTGGACCAGGCCGAGCGCCAGCTTGGTGGGGCCACCGTCCAGGCCGAGCAGCAGGGCGATCCGGGTGCCGTCGGAGGAGATCCGCAGCGACTGCACGGTGCGCCCGTTCAGCCCCTCGACCTCGACCGGGACGACGGTGCGGTCGCGCACCATCAGCACCCGGGGGGCGGACGGGTCCCGGTCGACCAGCCACAGGTCCTGCCGGCCGTCCCAGCTGGGCGAGGCCAGGGCCTTGTCGGCCGAGGGGCCGCGGCTGTGCACGATCGGCTCGCCGTACTTGCCGCCCTCGGCGAGCTCGGCCTCGGCCAGGTCCTGCCCGTCGGCCCCGATCACGGCGGCGACCCCGGCGTCCCGGCGGACCGCGACGGTGCCGGGGCGGAACTGGCCGGCCTGCGGCAGCTGGCCGAGCACCCCGGGGACGGGCACCGGGTCCAGGTCCTGGTAGTAGCGGGTGAGCCGGCCGTCCGCGAGCTGGACGAACGCCTGCACGCCGTTCTCGGCGCCGGCCAGCACGCCGGGGGCGACCAGCGCGGCCTCGCTGCTGCTGAGCGAGCAGCCGCCGCCGGCCGTCGACAGGTCGAGCCGGTCCAGCTTGCTCTGCTGGTCGGCCAGGGTCTGGAAGAGCTGCTGGGCCATCTGCTTGCAGGCGGCCGGGTCGCCGCCCGCCAGCTTGACGGTGGCCACCCGGTTGTCGCCGATGACGGCGCTCTCCACCCGGACGCCGTTCAGCCGGGAGGTGACCACCGGGCCGAGCCAGCGGGACGGGCCGTCGGCGGCGGCCTGGGCGGCCTCGGTCAGCGGGTCTATTCGGCGGCGCAGGTAGATCGGGTCGGGCACCAGCACCTGGGCGGCCTGCCGGGTGGCGGAGGGGTCGTTCGCCGCGAAGAAGTACCGGTGCACCGGCTTGTAGGTGTTCTTGAAGTTGGTCTGGTCGACGATCAGGCCGTTCGGCAGGTCGCTGATCCGCCACTCGCCCTTGTCGGGGCCGTCCGACTCCTTCACGAAGGTGAAGGTCTCGCGGTACGGGTCGCCGGGGTGGACCTTGTAGGTGTGCTGCCCGTCGAGCGCGGCCAGCTGCTTGCCGTCGACGGTCAGCTGGACGGTGGTGGCGTCCTCCGCGGGGTCGGCGCCCTTGGGGACCGGGGCGCCGTCCAGCACCACCACGCCCGCGTCCGGCTTCCAGTTCCCGGCGGCCACCGCGGTCAGGTACTGCTTGGCGGTGTCGTAGTTGGCCTGGTCGGCGTTGGAGGAGTCCAGGAAGCCGGCCAGCAGGTCCCGGGGGCTCTCGCCCTTGTGCGGGGCGACCGGGTAGACGTGCACCTGGAGGCCGTCGGCGGCGTTCTGCGAGACCTCCAGCCGCTGCGGGGCGCCGCCGGAGGGCATCGAGACGCAGCCGGTGGCGGCGGTCGCCAGCAGGACCGCCCAGCCCACCGCGAGGACCCGCCGGTCAACCGTCCTGTCGTTCCCGTCCACCGGCGGTCCCCTCCTGGTCGGTGCCGGCGCCGTCCGGTTCGGGCGGGGCCGACTGGGTCGGACGGCCGCGGTCGACGACGACCTGCGCGCCGGTGGCACCGTAACCCGTGACGTCCGAGGGGTCGGAGACCGGGGCGGCGGCGGGCCGGCCCAGGCCGGGGCCGATGCTGAGCACGCCGCCGAGGCCGGAGCCGAAGGCGTGCCGGTCGGTGTCCGGGGTCTCCGGGACGGACCCGGACTCGCCGCCGGGCAGCGCGCCCGCGCCGCGCGCGGTGCGGCGGTAGGGGGCGCCGGCCGAGGACATGCCGCGGTTGTAGCGGGAGTCCTCCGGCTCCAGCCGGAACGGGGCCCGGGAGATCTCGCCGCCGCGGGTGCGCGGCAGGGTCAGCCGGAAGTGCGAGCCGCCGCCGGGCTCGCCCCAGGCCTGCAGCCAGCCGCCGTGCAGGTGGGCGTCCTCGACCGCGATGGACAGGCCCAGGCCGGTGCCGCCGGTGGTCCGCACCCGGGACGGGTCGGCCCGCCAGAAGCGGTGGAACACCCGGGAGGCCTCGCCCGGCTTGAGGCCGATGCCGTAGTCGCGCACGCCGACGGCGACCGCGCCCTCGGCCGAGCCGAGCCGGATCACCACGTCCCGGCCCTCGCCGTGCTCCAGCGCGTTGACCACCAGGTTGCGCAGGATGCGCTCGATCCGGCGGTCGTCCACCTCGGCCAGCACCGGGTTCTCGGCGCCGCGGATCAGCACCGCGCTGCCCTTGGCCCGGGCCAGCGGGTCGGCGGCCTCCACCACCCGGGTCACGATGTCGCGCAGGTCGACCGGCTCGGCGTCCAGGATGGCCGCGCCCGCGTCGAACCGGCTGATCTCCAGCAGGTCGGCGAGCAGCGACTCGAAGCGGTCCAGCTGGTCCTGGAGCAGTTCGGCGGAGCGGGCCGCCATCGGGTCCAGGTCCTCGCGGCTGTCGTAGATCAGGTCGGCGGCCATCCGGACGGTGGTCAGCGGGGTGCGCAGCTCGTGCGAGACGTCCGAGACGAAGCGGCGCTGCACCCGGGAGAGCTCCTCCAGCTTGCGGATCTGCGCCTGTAGGCCGTTGGCCATCCGGTTGAACGATTCGCCGAGGCGGGCGATGTCGTCGGTGCCGGTGACCTTCATCCGCTCGTCGAAGTGCCCGGCGGCGAGCCGCTCGGAGATCCCGGCGGCCATCCGCACCGGCGTGACGACCTGGCGGACCACCACCCAGGCGATGCAGCCCAGCAGGATCACCAGGAACAGCCCGGCGGTGGCCAGGGTGCCGATCACCAGGTTGAGGGTGGAGGTCTCCTGGTAGAAGGAGAACACGTAGTACAGCTGGTACGGGTTGCCGTCCGGGCCGGTGAACTGCTTGCCGATCGCCAGGCCCTTGTCGTCGCCGGGCGGGGTCTGGCTGTTCGGGGCGCGGTGCAGCTTGACCTGCTGCTCCTGCGGGTTGGTCGGGTCGGAGGCGACCAGGCGGCGCAGCTCGGGGGTGATCGAGTCGGGCAGGATCGAGCCGGAGTAGCGGGCGCCGCGCAGGCCGGCGCTGGAGGCGCTCTCCTGCTGGCCGCCGGGGGCGAGCGCGATCACCGAGTAGACGCCGGAGCCGCCGGAGGCCAGGTCGGAGACCTGCTTGGTCAGCCAGGCGTTGATCTGGTCCCGGGTCGGGTCGGCGGTCGCGCCGGCCTTGGCCTGGAGGTTGATCGCCTCGTTGATCTTGTCCTGCTCGATCTGGAAGCCGCCCAGGGCCTGCCCGTGGGCGGACTTCTGCTTGGCCTCCAGCAGGCCGGTGCGCACCTGGGCGACCACGACGACGCCGAGCACCAGCACCACCACGAAGGACAGCAGCAGGGTCGTCGCGACCACCCGCAGCTGGATCGAGCGGCGGTACAGCGCCAGCAGCCGGCCGGCCGGGTGCCGGAACGGGCGGACCAGCGGGGCGAGCAGCCCGGCCCACCAGCGGCGCCGGCGCGGCTTGCCGGTGGTGGAGCTCAGCACGTCCCCGCGCACAGCGTGCTCCCCGCCGGACCGGTCGTCCGACGGGGAGTGGTCAGCCCTGGTGTCGCTCATCCTCAGCTGGGCCCGGCCTTGTACCCGACACCGCGCACGGTGACGACGATCTCCGGGCGCTCCGGGTCCTTCTCGATCTTGGAGCGCAGGCGCTGCACGTGCACGTTGACCAGCCGGGTGTCGGCGGCGTGCCGGTAGCCCCAGACCTGCTCCAGCAGCACCTCGCGGGTGAACACCTGCCAGGGCTTGCGGGCCAGCGCGACCAGCAGGTCGAACTCCAGCGGGGTCAGCGGGATGCCCCGGCCCTCGCGCTTGACCGAGTGCCCGGCGACGTCGATCACCAGGTCCCCGATGGTCAGCTGCTCGGGGGTGGGCTCCTCGGCCCGGCGCAGCCGGGCACGCACCCGGGCGACCAGTTCCTTGGGCTTGAACGGCTTGGTCACGTAGTCGTCGGCGCCCGACTCCAGGCCGACCACGATGTCGACCGTGTCGGTCTTCGCGGTCAGCATGACGATCGGAATGCCCGACTCGGCCCGGATCTGCCGGCAGACGTCGATGCCGTCCCGTCCGGGCAGCATCAGGTCGAGCAGCACGAGGTCCGGCTTGGTCTCCCGGAAGGCGGCCAGCGCCTTGTCCCCGTCAGCGACGAAAAACGGCTCAAAACCTTCACCACGCAACACGATGCCGAGCATCTCGGCCAGTGCGGTGTCGTCATCGACGACGAGGACACGTCCCTTCATGTCTCCATCTTCTCATCACCCGAATGTGACCTGCGCCGCACGGCCCCGCCGTCCCGCGCCCCCGGCCGCCCGTCGAACCAGTCATACCATCGCAAAGGTCGTGGTCCGGGGCCCTTGTCCGGACCGTTGTGGATCAGCAACGGGATACCTCTGGGGTACGCGTGCGCACCATGGCACGATAAGCACCCCGAAGCACCCGAGCCAGGGTGCCCCGACGAGGAGCCTCGATGACCGAGACCCCGGGTTGGACCTCACCCGGTTCTCCCGAACCGCCGTCCGGCACCACCGGAACCGGCCATCCGGCTCCCGCGGCCCCCGTCGGCGCCGCGACGCTCCCGCCGCCCGCCCCGACCGGCCCCGGCATCGGCCTGATCCCGCTGCGGCCGCTCGGCACCGGCGAGCTGATGGACGGCGCCTTCGCCCTGGTCCGGCGCAACTGGCGGGCCGCGTTCGGGCTCAGCCTGGCCTTCGGCGTGGTCCTGCAGCTCCTGCAGTCCGGCATCGAGTGGTGGGCCCACACCGGCGGCGACGGGATCGACACCGCCTACCTGTGGCCGCTGACCCTGCTCTTCGGCGTGCTCTCCTCCGGCCTGCTCGCCGCCGTGGTCAGCAACGGGCTGCTCGGCCGCGACACCCCGCTCGCGGACGCCTGGGCCCGGGTCCGGCCCCGGCTCGGCCGGCTGCTCCTGCTGGGCCTGCTGCTGGCGGGCATCGGCGTCGGCTCGCTCGCCCTGGCCACCGTCCCGCTGTTCCTGCTGTCCGCCGCCGTCGACCAGCCCGCGCTGCTCCTGCTGCTGCTGCTCACCCTGCCGCCGGTGGTCTGGCTGTCGATCCGGCTGACCCTCGCGGCGCCCGCGCTGGTCCTGGAGGAGCAGCCCGTGCTCGGCGCGATCAAGCGCTCCTGGCACCTGGTCCGCGGCTCCTGGTGGCGGATCTTCGGCCTGCTGCTGCTGTTCCGGATCTGCCTGGTCGTGGTCGGCAGCGTGCTGACCGTCCCCGGCGAGCTCCTCGCCGCGATCCTCTCCGGGGAGCCCGGCGGCCTCCCCTCCGGCGACGGAGCCGCCGCGCTCAGCATCGCCGTCATCGGCGTCTGCGGCGTCATCGCGGACACCGTCACCATCCCGCTCGGCGGCGTCCTGACCACCCTGCTCTACACCGACCAGCGGATCCGCCGCGAGGCCCTCGACCTGGAACTCGCCCGCGCCGCCGGGCTGCCCGGCTACGGCCGGCCCGCACCGGCCGCACCGGCACCGGCACCGGCCGCACCGACGATCCCGCCGGGGGCCTGACCGCCATGGGAATCCGGGGGGAGGGGGCACTGCTCGCGGACGGCGCCCCCGTCGACGTGCCGCGCGACGCGGCCCGCGAAGCCGCGCGCGAGGAACTCCGCAAGGCCGTCTACCACCAGCACGAACCCGGGCTGGTGCAGCGCTGCTACGACTGGGTCAAGGAGCAGTTCGACAAGGCCCTGGGCGGCATCGCCGAACCGCTCGGCGGGGGCGGCAACGCCGCGCTCGCCGTCGTCCTGGTCCTGCTCCTCGTCCTGGGCTTCGTGGCCTGGCGCCGCTACGGCGCGCCCCGCCGCGCCGCCCGCGCCACCGGCACCCTGTTCGGCGCCGCCCAGGCCCGCGCAGCGCCGCCGCGCACCGGGCCGACGCCGCCGCGCACGCCGCCCGCGGCGCCTGGGAGGACGCCGTCCGCGAACAGATGCGCGCCCTGGTCCGCGGCCTGGAGGAACGCACCGTGCTCTCCCCCCGCCCCGGCCGCACCGCCGACGAGGCCGCCGCCGAGGCCGGCCGCGCCCTGCCCGGCCAGGCCCGCGAACTCGCCTCCGCGGCACGGCTGTTCGACGACATCGCGTTCGGCGAGCGGCCCGCCGACGAACGCGCCTACCGGCTGCTCGCCGACCTCGACCAGGCCCTCGGACGCACCCGCCCCCAGCCCGTCCCGGCCGGCGGAGGAACCGCATGACCACCACCGCCCCGCCGCCCGCCACCCCCGCGGCCGCACCCGCCCCCGCAGCCGCACCCACCGGGCCCGCCGACCGCGGCCCGCGCGCCCGGTGGCGGCGCCACCGCTGGTGGCTGCTGAGCGTCCTGGTCCTGCTGCTGGTCGGCGCACTGATCGCCGGCATCCCCGGCAACTCCGCCTACTACCCGCTCGACCCCCGCTCCGGCAGCCCGAGCGGCACCCGCGCCGCCGACCAGCTGCTCCGGCAGCACGGCATCTCCTCCCGCACCGCCTCCGGCACCGAGGAGCTCTCCGCCGCCCTGGGCGCCGACGACACCACCGTCGTCCTCACCTACCCCGACGAGCTCGCCTACCGGCACGTCGCCGAGCTGTCCGCGCTCCCCCGCGGCGCACGCACCCGCCTCGTCCTGATCGCCCCCGAACAGCCCCTGCTGAACGCCTTCGCCCCCGGCGTCAGCTCCTCCAGCTACTCCACCGGCAGCTCCGCCGCGCTCGCCCCCGACTGCGAGCTGCCCGAGGCCGTCAACGCCGGAGCCGCGGCCCTCGGCGGCCCGAGCTACGAGGGACGCCCCGGCGACACCGCCTGCTACCCGTCCGGCGGCCGCCACACCCTGCTCAGCCGCACCCGCGGCGACCAGCAGGTCGTCGTCCTCGGCAACGGCGACGCGCTCAGCAACCAGGCCCTGGACGAGGAGGGCGACGCCGCCCTCGCCCTCGGCCTGCTCGGCGCCCACCCGCACCTGGTCTGGCAGACCCTCGACCGCACCCCGACCGCCCCGAGCGGCACCGAGGACGCCAAGGACCTCGGCGACTACATCCCCGACGGCTGGTCCTGGGGCACCCTGCAACTGGCCGTCGCCGGCCTGCTCGCCGCCGCCTGGCGGGCCCGCCGCCTCGGACCGGTGCTCACCGAACGGCTGCCCGCCGTGGTCCGCGCCTCCGAGACCACCGAGGGCCGCGCCCGGCTCTACCGCCGCGCGGGCGCCCGCGGCCACGCCGCCGAGACGCTGTGCCGCGCCGCCCGCCGCCGCACCGCCGCCGCCCTCGGCCTCCCGCACACCACCGGGGACCCCGACCCGGCCGCCCTCACCGAGGCCGCCGCCGCCCGGCTCGGACGCCCCGCCGCCGACCTCCAGCACCTGCTGTACGGCCCGGCCCCCGCCGACGACGCCGCCCTGCTGCGGCTCGCCAACGACCTAGACGACATGGAATGGCAGGTACGACAGCCGTGACCGACCAGCTGCTGAAGACCGTCCCGGCGCAGCCCGGCGACGCCCGGGCCGCCCTGACCGGCCTGCGCCAGGAGATCGCCAAGGCCGTGGTCGGCCAGGACGCCGCCGTCACCGGCATCGTCGTGGCCCTGCTCTGCGGCGGCCACGTCCTGCTGGAGGGCGTCCCCGGCGTCGCCAAGACCCTGCTGGTGCGCACCCTGGCCACCGCCCTCGACGTGGGGACCAAGCGCATCCAGTTCACCCCCGACCTGATGCCCGGCGACGTCACCGGCTCCCTGGTCTACGACACCCGCACCGCCGAGTTCTCCTTCCAGCCCGGCCCGGTCTTCACCAACCTGCTGCTCGCCGACGAGATCAACCGCACCCCGCCCAAGACCCAGGCCTCCCTGCTGGAGGCCATGGAGGAGCGCCAGGTCACCGTCGACGGCGAACCCCGCAAGCTCCCCGAGCCGTTCCTGGTCGCCGCCACCCAGAACCCGGTCGAGTACGAGGGCACCTACCCGCTGCCCGAGGCCCAGCTCGACCGCTTCCTGATGAAGCTGATCCTCCCGCTGCCGACCCGCGACCAGGAGTTCCAGGTCCTGTCCCGGCACGCGAGCGGCTTCGACCCGCGCGACCTCGCCGCGGCCGGCGTCCGCCCGGTCGCCGACGCCGCGCACCTGGCCGCCGCCCGCGCCCAGATCGCCGGGCTGACCGTCTCCCCCGAGGTCCTCGCCTACATCGTCGACCTGGTCCGGGCCACCCGGCAGTCGCCCTCGCTCGCCATGGGCGTCTCCCCGCGCGGCGCCACCGCCCTGCTCAACACCTCCCGGGCCTGGGCCTGGCTGGCCGGCCGCGACTACGTCACCCCCGACGACGTCAAGGCGCTCGCCCTGCCCACCCTGCGCCACCGCGTCCAGCTCCGCGCCGAGGCCGAGATGGAGGGCACCACCGCGGACAGCGTCATCCAGGCCGTCCTCGCCCAGACGCCGGCCCCCCGCTAGGCCCCTCCCGGGCCGGGGCCCGCCCCCGGCCCGGCGTCCACCGCACCGCGCCCCCAGAAAGCGAGCCAGCACCCCATGGCCCTGACCGGCCGAACGGCCCTCATCGCCGCCCTCGGCGCCCTCCTGGTCGGCCTGGTGCTGCCCTCCTGGGCGGGCATCGGCGCGGTCGTGCTGCCCCTGCTCGCCGCCGTCGCCGTCGACCTGCTGCTCGCCGCCCCCGTCCGCCGCCTGGGCCTGGAGCGCTCCGGCCACCCGACCGTCCGGCTCGGCGAGGGCACCACCGTCGACCTGCTCGTCAGCAACCCCTCCGGCCGCCCGCTGCGCGCCCGGATCCGCGACGCCTGGTACCCGTCCGCCTGGGCCCCCGGCACCGCGACCGCCGCCTCCCGGCACACCGTCACCGTCCCGGCCGGCGAGCGCCGCCGCCTCACCACCCCGCTCGCCCCCACCCGGCGCGGCGACCACCACGCCGGCAAGGTCACCGTCCGCTCGCTCGGCCCGCTCGGCCTGGCCGGCCGACAGGCCGACCTCGACGCCCCCTGGCGGATCCGCGCCCTGCCGCCCTTCGCCAGCCGCAAGCACCTCCCCTCCCGGTTGGCCCGCCTGCGCGAACTCGACGGCCGCACCTCCGTCCTGACCCGCGGCCAGGGCACCGAGTTCGACTCGCTGCGCGAGTACCTCCCCGGCGACGACGTCCGCTCCATCGACTGGCGCGCCAGCGCCCGCCGCAGCACCGTCGCCGTCCGCACCTGGCGCCCCGAACGCGACCGGCACGTCCTGATCGTGCTCGATACCGGCCGCACCTCCGCCGGCCGGGTCGGCGACGCCCCCCGCCTGGACGCCGCCCTGGACGCCGCGCTGCTGCTCACCGCGCTCGCCACCAAGGCCGGCGACCGGGTCGACCTGCTCGCCCACGACCGCCACCGCCGCGCCGGCGTCGCCGGCCGCTCCCCCGCCGAGGTGCTGCCCGCCTTCACCGACGCGATGGCCCTGCTCGAACCCGCCCTGATCGAGACCGACCTGCGCGCCCTCACCTCCACCGCGCTGCGCATGGCCCCGCACCGCTCCCTGATCGTCCTGCTCACCGGCCTCGACGCGCACCAGATCCAGGAGGGCCTGCTGCCGCAGCTCCCCCTGCTCACCAAGCGCCACGAGGTCGTCATCGCCTCCGTCTCCGACCCGCGCCTGGACGAGCTCGTCAGCGCCCCCCGCACCACCGTCGAGGACGTCTACGGCGCCGCCGCCGCCGAACAGACCCGCGCCGACCGCCGCCGCACCGCCGACCTGCTCACCCGCCGCGGCGTCACCGTCCTGGACGCGCCGCCGGAGTCCATCGCCCCCGCCCTCTCCGACGCCTACCTCGCCCTCAAGGCCGCCGGCCGGCTCTGACCCCCTACCCGGGTACGGGGTCCGAAGCCCGCTCCCCGGGGTGACGACCGCGGTACCCCCCGCTGCCTACCGTCGACCCATGAACACGACCTCCCGCTCCCTCGGCCGCGCCGCCGTCCTGCTCCCGCTCAGCCTGGCCCGGGGCGGCGCCGCCCTGACCGGCCGCCGCCCCCGGCCCGGACGCACCCTGCTGCACTCCGCCGTGGGCCTGCTGCTCGGCGCCCTCGCCCTGGTCGCCGTCGGCGTCGAAGTGCTCTTCGTGCTCCGCGGCCTGCTCTACGGGATCGTCGACCCCGGCCCGTACGACCACTCCTGGGGCGGCCCGAGCCCGGCCGGGGCCTGGCTCGCCCACGCCGCCATCGGCGTGCCCTTCGCCGTCGCCGCCCTCGGGCTGCTCTGGCTGGTCGCCGCGCTGGACGCCCGGCTGGGCGCCCACCTGCTACGCGGCGAGCGCCCCGGGGCCTGGGTCTGGCCCACCGCGCTGGCCGCCTGCGCGGGCGGAGCGGTGTTCGTGGTGGCCTGGATCCACCAGCTGTGAGCCCTTCTCACCCCGGGCGGCACCCGCTGCGTAAGCTCTCGCTGATGCGGGTGGGTCGGGGGATTCCGGTGCGCGGACGGCAGGGCGGCGGGCGGGGCCGCCGGACGGCGGTGCGGTGGGCCGCGGGGCTGCTCCTGCTCGCCGTGCCCAGCGCCTTCGACGTGGCCCAGCACTACCGGTCCCCGTACCTCGCCGACGCCCTGCCGCTGACCCTGCTGGTGCTGCGCTGCACCCCGCTGCTGCTGGTGTGGCGGCGGCCCGGCCCCGCCGCCGCGGCCGTCTGCGCCGCCGCCTGCGGAGCCGGCTCGGCGCTGCTGGTCCCGGTCAGCCCCAGCGAACCCTGGCCCTGGCCGGTGACCTCGGTCCTCGTCCAGTCGGTCGCCCTCGTCCTGCTGGGCCTGCGCCACCCCGGCGGCACGCCCGCCCGGCGCCGGGCACTCGCCGCCGGCTGGGCGGTGGGCCAACTGCCCGGCGCCCTCCTGATCACCCTGCTGCCCGGTCGCGGCGGCCCGCTCGACCTGCTGCCGTTCGCCGTGGTCTCCGCCGCCGCCGCACTCGTCGGCGAACTGGCCGGCGCCCGCGCCGAGACGGCCCGCGACCTGGCCCGCGAACGGGCGGAGTCCACCGCCGAGCGGGCCCGCCGCGTCCGCCTCGAAGAACGCGCCCGCCTCGCCCGCGAGTTGCACGACGTCGTCGCCCACCACCTGTCGGTCGTCGTGGCCCGGGCCGACAGCGCCCCCTACCGCATCCCGTCCGCCGCCGACGAGGACGTCCGCGAGGAACTGGCCGCCATCGCCGAAGAGGCCCGCAGCTCGCTGAACGAGATGCGCCGCGTCCTGCGCCTGCTGCGCGAGGACGCCCCCGACGCCGCCCCGGCGGCCCGTGCCCCGCTCCCCGGACTCGCCCAACTCCCCGCCCTGATCGACGGCGTACGGGACACCGGCGCCGACGTGCGCCTCGAAGCGCCCCTGCCGGACCACCGGGAGATCGCGCCCACGGCACAGCTGGCCGCCTTCCGGATCGTCCAGGAGGCACTCACCAACGCGATGCGCCACGCCCCCGGAGCCCCCGTCACCGTCGCGCTCACCCGACGCGGCGGACGCCTGGACCTGCGCGTCACCAACGCCCGCCCCCCGGCCGACGCCGCCACCACCGGCCCCGGCTCCGGCCACGGCCTGCGCGGCATCAAGGAACGCGCCGCCACCTGCGGCGGCACCGCCGAAGCCGGCCCGACCCCCGGCGGAGGCTTCCGGGTCTCCGCGACCATCCCCAGCAGAGAGGGCGCCGCCCCGTGGCCATCCGAGTCGTGATCGTCGACGACCAGCACATGATCAGGGCCGGCTTCCGGGCCCTGCTCGACGCCGAACCCGACATCGAGGTGGTCGGCGAGGCGTCCGACGGCGACCAGGTCCCCGAGGTCGTCGCGTCGACCCGGCCCGACGTGGTGCTCATGGACGTCCGGATGCCCACCGTCGACGGCCTCACCGCCACCCGCGAACTCCTCACCCGCCGCCCGGACGACCCGTCCCCCGCGCCCCGGGTCATCATGCTCACCACCTTCGACCTGGACGAGTACGTCTACGAGGCCCTCCGCAGCGGAGCCAGCGGCTTCCTCCTCAAGCACGCCCCGCCCCGCGAACTCCCCCACGCCGTCCGCACCGTCGCCGACGGCAACGCCCTGATCGACCCCCAGGTGCTCGGCCGGCTCGTCGAGGACTTCGTCCGCTCCCGGGTCCCCCTCGTCCCGCGCGGCCGGACCTCCGTCCTCACCGAGCGGGAGACCGAGGTCCTGGTCCTCCTCGCCCGCGGCCTGTCCAACACCGAAATCGCCGCCCGCCTGGTGGTCGCCGAACAGACGGTGAAAACCCACGTCAGCCGCATATTCGCCAAGCTCGGCGTCCGGGACCGCGCCCAGGCGGTGATCTACGCCTACGAGACCGGACTGATCGTCCCGGGTTCCGGCCCGCAGTGACCCCGGAAGACCCGCCCCGGAAATGCAGAAAGGGCCCCAGCCTGACGGCTGGAGCCCTTTCCTGAATGATTGTTCGGCGGCGTCCTACTCTCCCACAGGGTCCCCCCTGCAGTACCATCGGCGCTGTGAGGCTTAGCTTCCGGGTTCGGAATGTAACCGGGCGTTTCCCTCACGCTATGACCACCGAAACACGGTGAAACCGTGCACCGCCCACCCCGTACGGGGGTGGGGGTCGTTGTTTCAGAACAACACAGTGGACGCGAGCAACTGAGGACAAGCCCTCGGCCTATTAGTACCGGTCAACTCCACCCCTCACAGGGCTTCCATATCCGGCCTATCAACCCAGTCGTCTACTGGGAGCCTTACCCTCTCAAGGAGGTGGGAGTGCTCATCTCGAAGCAGGCTTCCCGCTTAGATGCTTTCAGCGGTTATCCCTCCCGAACGTAGCCAACCAGCCATGCCCTTGGCAGGACAACTGGCACACCAGAGGTTCGTCCGTCCCGGTCCTCTCGTACTAGGGACAGCCCTTCTCAACACTCCTACGCGCACAGCGGATAGGGACCGAACTGTCTCACGACGTTCTAAACCCAGCTCGCGTACCGCTTTAATGGGCGAACAGCCCAACCCTTGGGACCTACTCCAGCCCCAGGATGCGACGAGCCGACATCGAGGTGCCAAACCATCCCGTCGATATGGACTCTTGGGGAAGATCAGCCTGTTATCCCCGGGGTACCTTTTATCCGTTGAGCGACGGCGCTTCCACAAGCCACCGCCGGATCACTAGTCCCTACTTTCGTACCTGCTCGACCCGTCAGTCTCACAGTCAAGCTCCCTTGTGCACTTACACTCAACACCTGATTGCCAACCAGGCTGAGGGAACCTTTGGGCGCCTCCGTTACCCTTTAGGAGGCAACCGCCCCAGTTAAACTACCCACCAGACACTGTCCCTGATCCGGATCACGGACCCAGGTTAGACATCCAGCACGACCAGAGTGGTATTTCAACGTCGACTCCACCCGAACTGGCGTCCGGGTCTCACAGTCTCCCACCTATCCTACACAAGCCGAACCGAACACCAATATCAAGCTATAGTAAAGGTCCCGGGGTCTTTCCGTCCTGCTGCGCGAAACGAGCATCTTTACTCGTAATGCAATTTCACCGGGCCTGTGGTTGAGACAGTCGAGAAGTCGTTACGCCATTCGTGCAGGTCGGAACTTACCCGACAAGGAATTTCGCTACCTTAGGATGGTTATAGTTACCACCGCCGTTTACTGGCGCTTAAGTTCTCAGCTTCGCCCGACCGAAGTCGGACTAACCGGTCCCCTTAACGTTCCAGCACCGGGCAGGCGTCAGTCCGTATACATCGCCTTACGGCTTCGCACGGACCTGTGTTTTTAGTAAACAGTCGCTTCTCGCTGGTCTCTGCGGCCACCACCAGCTCGGGGAGAAAATCCCGTCACCAGCAATGGCCCCCCTTCTCCCGAAGTTACGGGGGCATTTTGCCGAGTTCCTTAACCACAGTTCACCCGAACGCCTCGGTATTCTCTACCTGACCACCTGAGTCGGTTTGGGGTACGGGCCGCCATGAAACTCGCTAGAGGCTTTTCTCGACAGCATAGGATCATCCACTTCACCACAATCGGCTCGGCATCAGGTCTCAGACTATGTGCTGCGCGGATTTGCCTACGCAACGTCCTACACCCTTACCCCGGGACTACCACCGCCCGGGCTGGACTACCTTCCTGCGTCACCCCATCGCTCACCTACTACAGGCTCGGACCGGCGGCTCCACCACGTCCCATCGTCCGAAGACTCCGGGCCGGCTTCACGGCCTTAGCATCACCTGGTTCGACGTTGGCGCTTCAAAGCGGGTACGGGAATATCAACCCGTTGTCCATCGACTACGCCTGTCGGCCTCGCCTTAGGTCCCGACTTACCCTGGGCAGATCAGCTTGACCCAGGAACCCTTGGTCAATCGGCGCAAGAGTTTCCCACTCTTGTATCGCTACTCATGCCTGCATTCTCACTCGTGAACCGTCCACAACTCGATTCCTCGGCTGCTTCACCCGGCACACGACGCTCCCCTACCCATCACAGCCTCCGTTGGGAGTATTGCTGCAATGACACGACTTCGGTGGTGTGCTTGAGCCCCGCTACATTGTCGGCGCGGAATCACTTGACCAGTGAGCTATTACGCACTCTTTCAAGGGTGGCTGCTTCTAAGCCAACCTCCTGGTTGTCTCTGCGACTCCACATCCTTTCCCACTTAGCACACGCTTAGGGACCTTAGTCGGTGTTCTGGGCTGTTTCCCTCTCGACCATGGAGCTTATCCCCCACAGTCTCACTGCCGCGCTCTCACTTACCGGCATTCGGAGTTTGGCTAAGGTCAGTAACCCGGTGAGGCCCATCGCCTATCCAGTGCTCTACCTCCGGCAAGAAACACACGACGCTGCACCTAAATGCATTTCGGGGAGAACCAGCTATCACGGAGTTTGATTGGCCTTTCACCCCTAACCACAGGTCATCCCCCAGGTTTTCAACCCTGGTGGGTTCGGTCCTCCACGAAGTCTTACCTCCGCTTCAACCTGCCCATGGCTAGATCACTCCGCTTCGGGTCTTGGGCATGCAACTCGAACGCCCTATTCGGACTCGCTTTCGCTACGGCTACCCCACACGGGTTAACCTCGCTACACACCGCAAACTCGCAGGCTCATTCTTCAAAAGGCACGCAGTCACAGCCCGAAGGCTGCCCCCACGGCTTGTAGGCACACGGTTTCAGGTACTATTTCACTCCGCTCCCGCGGTACTTTTCACCATTCCCTCACGGTACTATCCGCTATCGGTCACCAGGGAATATTTAGGCTTAGCGGGTGGTCCCGCCAGATTCACACGGGATTTCTCGGGCCCCGTGCTACTTGGGAGAAGCTCAAGCGAGCCGTACAGATTTCGTCTACGGGGGTCTTACCCTCTACGCCGGACCTTTCGCATGTCCTTCGACTACCCATACGGTTTCTGACTCGCCCAGCCGCCGGCAGACGACTGAAGAACTTTCCCACAACCCCTCGAGCGCAACCCCTGCCGGGTCTCACACGCCCAAGGTTTGGCCTCATCCGGTTTCGCTCGCCACTACTCCCGGAATCACGGTTGTTTTCTCTTCCTGCGGGTACTGAGATGTTTCACTTCCCCGCGTTCCCTCCACATACCCTATGTGTTCAGGTATGGGTGACAGCCCATGACGACTGCCGGGTTTCCCCATTCGGACACCCCCGGATCAAAGCTCGGTTGACAGCTCCCCGGGGCCTATCGCGGCCTCCCACGTCCTTCATCGGTTCCTGGTGCCAAGGCATCCACCGTGCGCCCTTAAAAACTTGGCCACAGATGCTCGCGTCCACTGTGCAGTTCTCAAACAACGACCAGACATCCACCCTCGGGAGCATGACGCACCCTCAAGTGAAGCCGGCATCCCAGAGACAACGGCAAGCCGTTCCCTCAGGACCCAACAACGTGCCCGACACACCAAGCAGTCCCTGTTTTCCACGCCGAAGCAGTACTGGCAGGTCCCTACCGTGTGTGCCGAATAGTCAACGTTCCACCCATGAGCAACCGTGCGAGACATTCGCTCGCATCCGGCCATGTGCTCCTTAGAAAGGAGGTGATCCAGCCGCACCTTCCGGTACGGCTACCTTGTTACGACTTCGTCCCAATCGCTGGTCCCACCTTCGACGGCTCCTCCCCTTGCGGGTTAGGCCACCGGCTTCGGGTGTTACCGACTTTCGTGACGTGACGGGCGGTGTGTACAAGGCCCGGGAACGTATTCACCGCAGCATGCTGATCTGCGATTACTAGCAACTCCAACTTCATGGGGTCGAGTTGCAGACCCCAATCCGAACTGAGACCGGCTTTTTGGGATTCGCTCCGCCTCACGGCATCGCAGCCCTTTGTACCGGCCATTGTAGCACGTGTGCAGCCCAAGACATAAGGGGCATGATGATTTGACGTCGTCCCCACCTTCCTCCGAGTTGACCCCGGCAGTCTCCTGTGAGTCCCCGACATTACTCGCTGGCAACACAGAACAAGGGTTGCGCTCGTTGCGGGACTTAACCCAACATCTCACGACACGAGCTGACGACAACCATGCACCACCTGTACACCGACCACAAGGGGGCGCCTATCTCTAGACGTTTCCGGCGTATGTCAAGCCTTGGTAAGGTTCTTCGCGTTGCGTCGAATTAAGCCACATGCTCCGCTGCTTGTGCGGGCCCCCGTCAATTCCTTTGAGTTTTAGCCTTGCGGCCGTACTCCCCAGGCGGGGAACTTAATGCGTTAGCTGCGGCACCGACGACGTGGAATGTCGCCAACACCTAGTTCCCAACGTTTACGGCGTGGACTACCAGGGTATCTAATCCTGTTCGCTCCCCACGCTTTCGCTCCTCAGCGTCAGTAATGGCCCAGAGATCCGCCTTCGCCACCGGTGTTCCTCCTGATATCTGCGCATTTCACCGCTACACCAGGAATTCCGATCTCCCCTACCACACTCTAGCCTGCCCGTATCGAATGCAGACCCGGGGTTAAGCCCCGGGCTTTCACATCCGACGCGACAGGCCGCCTACGAGCTCTTTACGCCCAATAATTCCGGACAACGCTCGCACCCTACGTATTACCGCGGCTGCTGGCACGTAGTTAGCCGGTGCTTCTTCTGCAGGTACCGTCACTTGCGCTTCTTCCCTGCTGAAAGAGGTTTACAACCCGAAGGCCGTCATCCCTCACGCGGCGTCGCTGCATCAGGCTTTCGCCCATTGTGCAATATTCCCCACTGCTGCCTCCCGTAGGAGTCTGGGCCGTGTCTCAGTCCCAGTGTGGCCGGTCGCCCTCTCAGGCCGGCTACCCGTCGTCGCCTTGGTAGGCCATTACCCCACCAACAAGCTGATAGGCCGCGGGATCATCCTGAACCGCCGGAGCTTTCCACCGACCCCCATGCGGGAGACGGTCGTATCCGGTATTAGACCTCGTTTCCAAGGCTTGTCCCAGAGTTCAGGGCAGATTCCCCACGTGTTACTCACCCGTTCGCCACTGATCCACCCCGAAGGGCTTCACCGTTCGACTTGCATGTGTTAAGCACGCCGCCAGCGTTCGTCCTGAGCCAGGATCAAACTCTCCGTGAATGCTTCTCACGAAAGAGCGGCACGGCAACCACCGGAATAAGGCGGCCCCGCGCACTGCGTCCTCGCTAGTGATACTTCATAAAGGAATCTCCAACCCCGACAAGATGTCGAGGCCGGGGATGTCAACATATCTGGCGTTGACTTTTGGCACGCTGTTGAGTTCTCAAGGAACGGACGCTTCCTTCGAGCCGCATTCCTGCGAACCCTCCGGGCGCTTCGTTCTTTCGTGTTCCCAGCTTATCAGAGGTTTTTCGCTCCGATTTCCATTCCCGCTGGAGTGGGAATTCCTTCGACTTCGCTGCAGACCTTATCAAAAGCTCTGCGCTGCTCGGCTTCGGGGTTTTGCCTGACCGGGCCAGCATCCTCGCGGACGCGCTGCCTCGATTCGGCGGTGTCGTAGGCACTACGCCTGGGCCAACTGGATGTCCAGCCGCTCCCAACCGTTCAAACCTACTAGCCCATGGGGATCACGTCAATGGTCCCTCCGGGTTGATCATCAGGCTACCAGGTTTCGCGGGGCACCCGTGACCACGCCACGCCGTTGCGCGACGGCGAGACGGTGCCGGAACCGCGGGGACGCCGGGGAGCCGTCAGCCGACCATCGGCTGGTGGTCGGTGCGGTCGGCGGCTTCGACGTCGCCGATCTCGCCGTCGGCGGCGGCGCGCTTGCCGAGGACCAGGGCGTAGCCCAGGAAGAGCG
Source organism: Kitasatospora sp. NA04385 (assembly GCF_013364235.1). Lineage (NCBI taxonomy): Bacteria > Bacillati > Actinomycetota > Actinomycetes > Kitasatosporales > Streptomycetaceae > Kitasatospora > Kitasatospora sp. NA04385. The sequence continues at coordinate 2,897,986 of NZ_CP054919.1, forward strand.
CCTCGACCGTGATGCCGAGGCCGATGCGGAACCAGCTGGGGAGGGCGGAGCCGGTCACGAAGCCCTCGATGAAGCCGGTGATCATCAGGACGACGGTGAGGCCGATGACGGCGCCGATGACGGCGCGGCCCTCTTCGGCGAGGGCGACGGCGCGGGTGCGGGGGCCGGGGTCGATGACGGTCCAGCCGAGGCGGAGGCTGAGGCCGCCGGCGACGAAGATCGCGGTCATTTCGAGCAGGCCGTGCGGGATGAGCAGGCCGAGGAAGAGCTGGAGGTGGTCGGCGGAGGCCATCGCGCCGATGCCGGCGCCGAGGTTGAGGACGTTCTCCAGCAGGATGAACAGGACGGGGATGCCGAGCAGGACGGCCGAGATCAGGCACTGCGCGGCGACCCAGGCGTTGTTCGTCCACACCTGGGCGGCGAAGTTCGCCGAGGGGTGCTCGGTGTAGTAGGTCTCGAACTCGCCGCCGGGCTTGGTGAGCTGCTCGTACTGCTCGGGCGTCATGAGCGACCTGATGATCTCGGGGTGGGTGCCTATCCACCAGGCGATCAGGGCGCTGAGCAGGAAGGAGGCCGCGCCGACGGTGAGCCACCAGCGGCGGGCGCGGTAGAGGAGCGCGGGGAAGCTGGTGGTGAAGTAGCGGGCGGCGTCGCGCCAGGAGGCGGCGCGGGCGCCGGCGACGGCGTTGCGGCCGCGGACGACCAGGGTGGTGAGGCGGCCCTCGACGCCGGGGTGCGGGGCGGCGGCCTGGACCTGGGCGAGGTGGCTGGTGGCGCGCTGGTAGAGGGTGATCAGCTCGTCGGCCTCCTCGCCGGTGAGGCGACGGCGACTGCTGAGGACCTCCAGACGGTGCCATTCCGCCTGGTGGGCGGCGACGAAGACGTCCAGGTCCATGGCGGCTCTCTCCGGGGGCGCGGTGGGGCGGACGGCAGCCACTGGTTGGTGTGCGGCCGGGCTGTTGCGGGGCATAGCTTGCCAGAGCGGGCGGCCGGAGCGTCAGGGTTGCCGGGAGCGCGGTGCCGAGGGGCGGACCGGGGTTACCCGCAGGGGGTGTACGGCCTTATGTTTGCCGCTGTTGATGGAGGGGGTCGGGTCGTGCGACACGGGGTCGCCGGCGGGCCGCGGAGCGGAGCGGGTGGGTGGCGTGAGCGAGCTGGTGACCGGTGAGGCGGTCGTCCTGGGGCTGCGGACGGCGAGACTGCCGTCGCGGGCCCTGGCGAGGATGCTGGACTGGGTCGTGTACACGGTGGCGTTCTTCATCCTGTTCATCGCCCTGGCGATGGGGCTCTCCGACGTGGAGAGCGCGGCGGCGACGGCGTTCCTCCTCGCGGCGTTCGTGTTCTGCACGGTGCTGCTGCCCACCCTGATCGAGACCCTGTCGCAGGGGCGGTCGCTGGGGAAGATCGCGCTGGGGCTGCGGGTGGTCCGGGCGGACGGCGGTCCGATCCGGTTCCGGCACGCGCTGGTGCGGGGGCTGGTCGGGGTCATCGACTTCGGCATGCTCGCGATGCCGGCGGTCATCACCTCGCTGTGCTCGACGGAGGGGCGCCGGCTCGGCGACATCTTCGGCGGGACGATGGTGATCCGGGAGCGGCTGCCGCAGGGCGCCCGGGACCAGGGGGCGGTGCCGCCGGTGCCGCCGCAGGTGATGAACGCGCTGGGCGCGGACCTGGTGGCGCTGGACCTGTCCGCGGTGCCGGACGAGCTGTGGCTGTCCGCGCGCCAGGTGCTGAGCCGGATGCACGAGCTGGACAAGCCGGTGGCGGCCGCGCTGGGCGACCGGCTGGCCGCGGACCTGGCGCAGCGGACGGGCTGGCCGGTGCCATTGGGGCTGCCGTCGCTGGTGTACCTGGGGGCGGTGGTGATGGAACGCCAGCGCCGGGAGTGGGAGCGGGCCTCGGCGGCGGCGTACGCGGCGTACACGGCGCAGCAGGCCCAGCTGATGCAGCAGGCCCAGCAGCAGGCCCAGGCTCAGGGCCAGCCGATGCCCGCGGCGGTGCCCGGCCAGGCCCAGGGTCAGCCGGTGCGGCAGCTCGGGTACCCGCAGGCGCCCGCCGCCCCGCAGCCCTTCGTCCCGCAGCCGGCCGCGCCGCCCGCCGCGCCGCCCGCCGCACCGCCCGCCGCGGTGGTGCTCACCAAGCCCGCGGAGACGGCGCCCGCCGAAGCGCCGGGCGGCGGGTTCGTGCCGCCCGCGTAGCCAGGCGTCACCCGCGTAGCCAGGCGCCACCCGCGGTCAGGCGTCGCCCGCAGTCAGGCGTCGCGGCGCGGGTTGGGCGGGGAGTCGAGTTCCTCCAGTTCGATGCCGGGGGCGCCGAGCAGGACGTCCCCGGTGAGGTGGAGGTCGCGGACCTCGCCGGTGTCGAGGTCGGTGACCCGGTAGTGCTCGACCGGGAGCGGGCCGCTGTCGGTGGGGTGGTCCGCGACGGAGTGGAGCTGCCAGCCCTGGTCGAGGGTGCGGGGGGCGAGGGAGTCGCCGGTGAAGGAGACCAGGCGGATCCGGGCGCTGCCGCCGGGGTCGAGGGCGAGCAGCCGGGCGGTGGCGACCAGGAAGGCCGGGGAGTCGCCGGTGAAGGCGTGCGCCCGGTCCTCCCCCTCGGTGGCCCCGGCGGGCCCGCCGGGGGCGGTGCCGGAGGCGTCGGCGCGGACCCAGTGGACGCCGTCGAGCGCGCCGCCGCGGACCTGCCAGCCGCCGGAGCGGAGTTCGAGCCGGATCGGGCGGTGCCGGGCGTCCAGGGTGAGGTCGACGGTGCCCTGGACGGTGCCGTCGGGGCGGTAGCGCTTGGCGACGTAGCGCCAGCCGGCGGGGCCGGGGGCGCACTGGAAGCGCTCCTCGCCGAGCGGGGTTCCGTCGTGCGGGTCGTGGAGGGAGTAGCGGCCGTTCGGCATGGGGGGAAGCCTACGTAATCGGGGGTGCAACCTTCTCGGGGGCGGGCCGCATCAGGGGGGCGGTGGCGCGGCCGTGCCACCGGTCACGGGGAGGAGGGGCTGCCGGGATGGCGGAGCTGGCGCGGGACGAGGAGTTCACCGCGTTCGTGGCGTCCAGGGCGGTCTGGTTGCGGAAGGTCGCGTACCTGCTGTGCGCGGACTGGCACCGTGCGGACGACCTGGTGCAGGAGAGCATCACCAAGCTGTACACCCACTGGGGACGGGCGGGCCGGGCGGAGAACCGGGACGGCTACGCGCGGACGGTGCTGGTGAACACGTTCCTGGCCGAGCAGCGCACCGCGTGGTGGCGGCGGACCAGGCCCGCGGCGCGGCCGCCGGAGGGCGCGCCGTCCGCGGAGCCGGACCTGGCGGTGTCACTGGACCTGCGGGAGGCGTTGGCGGCGCTGCCGCCGCGGCAGCGGGCGACGGTGGTGCTGCGCTACTACTGCGATCTGACGGTCGAGCAGACCGCGGCCGAGCTGGGGTGTTCCAGCGGCAATGTGAAGAGCCAGAGTTCGCGGGCGCTGGAGGCGCTGCGGCGTTCCGCGGCGCTGCGTCCGGTGGGGAGGTCCGGGGCATGAGCGGGGACGGTGAGGAGCTGTCCGTGCGGATGGCGCGGTACGTGGCGGCCCAGGAGGCGTCGGCGCCGCCCTCGCGGGTGGATCCGGTGCTGGCGGTGGTGCGGGGCCGGGAGCTGCGCCGGCGGCGGACCTGGACGCTGGTGTCGGCGGTGGCGGCGCTGGCGCTGTCGGTGGGCTCGTTCGCGGTGCTGGGCACCGGGGGCGGGGCGGGTTCGGCGGGGATCCCCGCCGCGCCGCGGACCGGTTCGCCGACCGGATCGCTGCCGCCCGACGCGTACCGGGTGGCGCCGCCGACCGAGCAGAGTTCGGCGGTGCCGGTGGTCGGCCGGACGGTGCTGACGGTGCCGGGCCGGTTCGGTTGGCTGCCGGACGCGGTGACCACGCTGGAGTACCGCTCGGAGTCGACCGGGGTGGACGCGGTGGCCTCCGGCGACCCGGCGGACCGCGACCAGCTCCTGTTCCGCCTGACGGCGTTCCCGGAGGGGGTGACCCCGAACGTGGACCCGCTGATCGGCGCGGGGGACGGGCTGCGGGTGGACGCGCCGCCGGTGAACGGGCAGGAGGCGTACTGGGTGACGTCGAGCGACCCGGCGTTCGCGGCGGCGATGAACCAGCTGCGGTTCCGGGGCCCGGACGGGATCTGGTACCAGCTGGACAGCTCGGGGCTGTCGGACGCGGACCGGCAGCAGCTCCCGCTGCGGGTCGCGGCGGGGGTGGTGCCGGGCCGGTACACGCCGCCGCTGCCGATCTCGCTGTCCGCGCTGCCGCCGGACACCGTGGTGACCAACGCGTCGCTGCGGCGCTCCGTGCACGGCGCGCTCCGGTGGGAGGCCTCGCTGACCCTCCAGGAGCGGGGCACCCACTACGTCGCGGTGTGGGCGAACCCGGCCGGGGACGGCGGCTCGCCGGGGCCCTCCGGGTCGCCGGGGCCCTCCGGGTCGCCGGAGCCGGGCGGGGACGGGTTCCCGGCGTCCGACCCGGGACTCTGCTCGTCCGGGTACGGGGTGCGGTGGTGCGTGAAGGAGGTGAACCCGGTCGCGGACGGGGAGGACACGATGCCGGCCTGGCTGACCCGGGTGACACCGCGCGGCTCGGACGAGCGGTCCTGGTCCGCCGACGTGCTGCCGTAGCGTCCCGCGTGCTGCCGTAGCGGGCCGGAACGCGCCGGTGCCCGGCCCCCCACCGCGGGGGGCCGGGCACCGGCGCGTGCGGGCGCCGCGTCAGTAGCGGTACTGCTCGGCCTTGTACGGGCCCTCGACCGGGACGCCGATGTAGTCGGCCTGGTCCTGGGTGAGGGTGGTGAGCTTGACGCCGAGGGCGTCGAGGTGGAGGCGGGCGACCTTCTCGTCCAGGTGCTTCGGGAGGACGTACACGCCGACCGGGTACTGCTCGGTCTTGGTGAACAGCTCGATCTGCGCGATGGTCTGGTTCGCGAAGGAGTTGGACATCACGAAGGACGGGTGGCCGGTCGCGTTGCCGAGGTTGAGCAGGCGGCCCTCGGAGAGCACGATGATGGTCCTGCCGTCGGCCTTGCGCCACTCGTGGACCTGCGGCTTGACCTCGGTCTTGACCACGCCGGGGAGCTGGGCGAGGCCGGCCATGTCGATCTCGTTGTCGAAGTGGCCGATGTTGCCGACGATGGCCTGGTGCTTCATCCGGGCCATGTGCGAGGCCATGATGATGTCCTTGTTGCCCGTGGTGGTGATGAAGATGTCGGCGGACTCGACGACGTCCTCCAGGGTGGCGACCTGGTAGCCGTCCATGGCGGCCTGCAGGGCGCAGATCGGGTCGATCTCGGTGACGATGACCCGGGCGCCCTGGCCGCGCAGCGACTCGGCGCAGCCCTTGCCGACGTCGCCGTAGCCGGCGACGACGGCGACCTTGCCGCCGATCAGGACGTCGGTGGCGCGGTTGATGCCGTCGATCAGGGAGTGGCGGCAGCCGTACTTGTTGTCGAACTTCGACTTGGTGACCGAGTCGTTGACGTTGATGGCCGGGAACAGCAGCTTGCCGTCGCGGTGCATCTCGTACAGGCGGTGGACGCCGGTGGTGGTCTCCTCGGTGACGCCCTTGATGGTGGCGGCGACCTCGGTCCACTTCTGCGGGGTCTCGACCAGGGTGCGGTTGAGCAGCTCCAGGATGATCCGGAACTCGTCGTTGTCCGCGGTGTCGGGGGACGGCGCGGCGCCGGCCTTCTCGAACTCGACGCCCTTGTGGATCAGCAGGGTGGCGTCACCGCCGTCGTCCAGGATCATGTTGGGGGTCTGGCCGTCGGGCCAGGTGAGCGCCTGCTCGGTGCACCACCAGTACTCGTCCAGGGTCTCGCCCTTCCAGGCGAAGACCGGCACGCCCTGCGGGTTCTCGGGGGTGCCCTCCGGGCCGACCGCGATGGCGGCGGCGGCGTGGTCCTGGGTGGAGAAGATGTTGCAGGAGCACCAGCGGACCTCGGCGCCCAGCGCGGTGAGCGTCTCGATCAGCACGGCGGTCTGGACGGTCATGTGCAGCGAGCCGGTGATCCGGGCGCCGGCGAGCGGCTGGGAGGCGGCGTACTCGGCGCGGATCGACATCAGGCCGGGCATCTCGTGCTCGGCGAGCTGGATCTCCTTGCGACCGAACGGGGCCAGGGAGAGGTCGGCGACCTTGAAGTCGCCGGTGGGCTGGTCCGACATTGCGAACTCCTCGCGGGATGGGCCTGGTTACGGGTGTGCTGAGCGGCAGAGGGCGCGCGGGAGCGACCCTCTGCTGCGGCACAATCCGTCGGAGGACCTCTCTCCCTCGACCGGAGCCACGCTCCGATCGACCGCCATCAGCAGCGACGTTTGGCACTGCTGACGAATCTACACCGATCGGCCGCGGCTCAGTGGGCGTTCCGGCCGGGACCGCCCGGAGTGGCGTCCGCGTCGGGGCCCGCCAGCGCCTTCTCCTCGGAGTAGATGTCGGGCTCCAGGTAGATCGCCCGGGCGATCGGCACGGCCTTGCGGACCCGGGCCTCGGCGTGGTCGATCGCCTCGGCGATCACCGCGGCGCTGTCCTCCGCGTTGACCCCGATCTTGGCGGCGACCAGCAGTTCCTCGGGGCCGACGTGCAGGGTGCGCATGTGGATCACCGAGGTGACGGTGTCGTGGTCGACCAGCGCCGCGCGGATCCTCGTCACCACGTCGGCGTCGGCGGACTCGCCGATCAGCAGCGACTTGGTCTCCAGCGCCAGCACCAGGGCGATGACCACCAGCAGCACGCCGATGCACAGGGTGCCGATGCCGTCCCAGACCGCGTCCCCGGTGGCGACGGTCAGGCCGACGCCGCCCAGCGCCAGCGCCAGGCCGATCAGCGCGCCGGTGTCCTCCAGCAGGACGACCGGCAGCTCGGGGGCCTTGGCGCGGCGGATGTAGGCGGCCCAGCCGTGCCGGCCCTTGTCCTTCGACGCCTCCTTGTAGGCGGTGAAGAAGGAGTAGCCCTCCAGCAGGATGGCGAACACCAGCACGCCGACCGGCCAGTACCAGTTCTCCAACTCGTGCGGGTGGGCGATCTTCTCGTAGCCCTCGTAGATCGCGAACATGCCGCCGATGCTGAACAGCACGATCGAGACCAGGAACCCGTACACGTACCGCTCGCGGCCGTAGCCGAACGGGTGCTCCTCGGTGGCGGCCCGCTGCGAGCGCTTGCCGCCGACCAGCAGCAGGACCTGGTTGCCGGAGTCCGCGATCGAGTGCACGCCTTCGGCGAGCATCGAGGACGAACCCGAGAACGCGAACGCCACGAACTTGCTGACCGCGATGCCCAGGTTCGCGGACAGTGCCGCGACCAGTGCCTTGGTGCCGCCTTCGGTACTCAACCCCGTACGTCCCTCCGCGCGGGCCCGGGGCTTTGCCGGGCCTTTGTTGACGAGGGGACGATACCGTGTCAGCTCCGGGTGGCCAGGCCCAGGTACACCGCGGCGAAGTCGGTCAGGCCGATCAGCTCGGCCAGCGCCTGCAGCGGCTCCTCCCGGCTGGAGGCGTGCTCGGTGATCCGGACCTCGTGCGCGGCCGCCAGCCGGCGGGCCCGGGCCACCGGCCAGCCGGGCTGCTCCAGCTCGGCCACGCCCGGGGTGTGCCGCAGCAGCAGCACCTGCAGCTGGAGCGCGACCGGCTCGTCGACCCGGTCGCGGAAGAAGTCGTCCGGGTCGGCGCCGAGCCGACCGGTGAACATGCCGCGGTGCGCGGTCAGCGCCTGCGGGAGGCGGGCGGCCAGCGCGGGCAGGCCGGCCCGGTCGGCCAGGGCGGCGGCGAACCGCTCCGCCGCGGCGGCGGCCGGGGCGCCCTCGGCCCACAGCAGCGGGACGGTCTCGGCGAGCCGGGCGGCCAGGGACTTCGCCGGGTTGTCGTAGGCGTGCGCGTCGGGGCGGCAGCGCACCGCGACCTCGTCGAGGCGGTCGGCGGCGGCCTCCAGCGCGCCGGGGGCGAGCTGGGTGACGCCGATCCGGTCGGTCAGGGCGAGCAGCGGGGCCAGGAAGGCCCACAGCGCGGCCGGGTCCTCGGCCGGGAGGTCGGGTTCGGCGTCGGAGCCCTCCGGCTCCGCCGTGCTGGGCTCGAACGGCAGCGGCAGGGCGCGCACCTGGAGCGCCGCCTCGAACAGCTCCGAGCCCTCCGGGGCGATCACCGCGATCGCGCAGCCGCGGCCGTACGCCTGCTCGGCCAGGTTGATCAGGCCGCCCTCGCGGCCGTTCTCGCTGGCCACCACGATCAGGTCCAACGGACCGGCCCAGCCCGGCAGTTGCCAGGTCTCGCCGTCGGTGAAGGCGAACCCGCCGGGGCGGGCGTCGGACGGCGGCAGCGGCCACACCTGGCTGCTGGGCACCGCCAGCGCCGCCAGCACGGCGGCGGCGGTCAGCACCCCGCCGTGCCCGGCGACCAGCACCGCGCGCGGCCGCCCGTCCGGGTTCAGCGCGCCGACGCCGGCTGCGTCGGCCCGGCGCAGCGCGATCCGGATCCGGGCGCCCGCCCCGGCCAGCGCCAGCAGCTCGCGCCGCCGGTCGGCGCGCAGCACGGCGGCCGGGTCGTCCAGCAGGGAGTCGTCGAACATGGCGCTGGCCTCCAACGGCTGGCGGGGCAGGGTCAGGACGGGCGGCGGGCCTCGTCCACCAGCAGGACCGGGATGCCGTCGCGCACCGGGTAGACCAGACCGCAGCCCTCGCCGGTGCAGCGCAGCTCGTGCACCTCGCCCTCGGTCTCCTCGGCCAGCGGGGAGCGGCACTCCGGGCAGACCAGGATCTCCAGCAGGAAGGACGGCAGGCTCATGGCGGTCGACTCCGGGGGTTCGGGCAACGGTGCGGGAAGCCGGTGACACAGCAGTACCCCGGCCGGTGGCAACCCTACCGGCCGGGGCACGCGAAAAGTCAGCGGCGGGCGGACCGCCGCGGTCAGCCGCGGACGATCGCCAGCACGCCGTCGCGCAGCTCGGCCATCTTCGCCGGGTCCTTGGCCTCGGCGTTCAGGCGCAGCAGCGGCTCGGTGTTGGAGGCGCGCAGGTTGAACCACCAGTCCGGGCCGGCCACGGTCAGGCCGTCCAGCTCGTCGGTGGTGACGCCCTCCAGGCCGGCGTAGGCGGCGCGCACCTTCTCGGTGGCGGCGGCCTGGTCGGCGACGGTGGAGTTGATCTCGCCGGAGGCGGCGTAGCGCTCGTACTGGGCGGTCAGCGCGGACAGCGGGCCGTCCTGCCCGCCGAGCGCGGCCAGCACGTGCAGCGCGGCCAGCATGCCGGTGTCCGCGCGCCAGAAGTCGCGGAAGTAGTAGTGCGCGGAGTGCTCGCCGCCGAAGACCGCGTCGGTGTTCGCCATCTCCTGCTTGATGAAGGAGTGGCCGACCCGGGTGCGGACCGGGACGCCGCCCAGGTCGCGGACCACCTCGGGGACGGTCCAGGAGGTGATCAGGTTGTGGATGATCGTCGGGTTGGCCTCGCCGCCCGCCTGGGCGCGGGCGATCTCGCGCTCGGCGACCAGGGCGGTGATCGCGGACGGGGAGACCGGGTCGCCGTTCTCGTCGATCACGAAGCAGCGGTCGGCGTCGCCGTCGAAGGCCAGGCCGATGTCGGCGCCGACCTCGCGGACCTTGGCCTGCAGGTCGACCAGGTTGGCCGGGTCCAGCGGGTTGGCCTCGTGGTTGGGGAAGGTGCCGTCCAGCTCGAAGTACATCGGGACGACGTCCAGCGGCAGGCCGTCGAGGACGGTGGGGACGGTGTGGCCGCCCATGCCGTTGCCCGCGTCCACCGCGACCTTGAGCGGGCGGATTGCGGTCAGGTCGACCAGCTTGCGCAGGTGGTCGGCGTAGCCGCCCAGGGTCTCCTTGGCGGACAGCCCGCCCACGGCGGCGGGCGCGGCGGCCGGGACGTGCACCTTGCCGTCCTCGTCGAGCCAGGACTCGACCAGCTCGCGGATGTCCGACAGGCCGGTGTCCTGGCCGACCGGGGCGGCGCCCGCGCGGCACAGCTTGATGCCGTTGTACTGGGCCGGGTTGTGCGAGGCGGTGAACATCGCGCCGGGCAGGTCCAGGCTGCCGCTGGCGTAGTACAGCTGGTCGGTGGAGCACAGCCCGATCTCCACCACGTCGGCGCCGCGGGAGGCGGCGCCCTCGGCGAAGGCGCGGGACAGCGAGGGCGAGGACGGGCGCATGTCGTGGCCGACGACCACCGCGCTGCCGCCGATCACCTCGACGAAGGCCGCACCGAAGGCGTACGCCAGCGACTCGTCCCACTGGTCCGGCACGACGCCCCGGACGTCGTACGCCTTCACAAGCTGCTTGAGGTCCCGCACCAGAATGCTCCCGTGTGTGTGCTGCGACGTGCTGCGGGCGTACCGGACGCATCCGTCCGAACCGCAGAGGGGCAGCGTACCCGGCCCCGGCGAACGGGCGGCGCGCCGTCCGGCACCCGCAGGTCAGCTCTCCGGGGAACGCAGCACCCGCAGGTGCCCGCGCCGGCCCGACTCGCCGTCGGCGGGCGGGCCCTGACGCGGCGTGCGCTCCTGCGGGCGGGCCGCCTCGCGCACGGCGTTCGCCAGTGCCTCCAGGTCGTCGCTGCTGCGCCGCAGCGGCCCGGTGTCGCCCGCCAGGCGGACCACGTCCCAGCCGCGCGGGGCGGTGAGGCGCTCGGCGTGCTCGGCGCAGAGGTCGTAGCAGTGCGGTTCCGCGTAGGTCGCCAGCGGGCCGAGCACCGCGGTGGAGTCCGCGTAGACGTACGTCAGCGTCGCCACGGCCGGACGGCCGCACGCGGTCCGCGAACAACGACGTACAGAGCTCACGAGGGTGGACGGTACCGCAAGTCGGACCGGCCCGCGAAGACCCGCCCCCGGCTCGCGTGTCCCGTCGCCGTTACGCGCCGTGCTGGAGTGGTCCACTTCCGGGCATCCAGGGACTACGCTCGACACTGCTATGGACAGCTCGACACCCCCGTCCCCGCCCGGTCCCGGTCGCCGCAAGCACCGCGACCGGCACGGCCGCGGCCTGCGCGGGCCGCTGGCCCCGCCGCAGGTGCCCATCTCGCTGACCCGGTCCGAGCTCTTCGACGACTACGTCCGGGAGTCCATGGAGCGGCTGGTGCGGCGCTGGCCCCAACTGGAGGACGTGGAGTTCGCCGTCCTGGAGGTCCCGCTGCCCGCCAAGGGCGAGCCCGAGCCGGACACCGTGCCGCTCGGCCGGGTGATCCCCGGCGTGACGGGCCGGCGCAGCCGGATCCTGGTCTACCGGCGGCCGGTGGAGATCCGCGCCAAGTCCAAGGAGGACCGGGCCGCGCTGGTCCACGAGATCCTGATCGAGCAGGTCGCGGAACTGCTGGGGCTCTCGCCGGACGCGATCGACCCGCGCTACGGCGAGGAGTAGCCAGGCCCCGGGAGGCGCACCGCCGGGGGCCCGGGCCCCCGGCGGTGCGCTCCGCTACTTGATGACGATCCCCGGGTCGGCGGCGACGTGCGGGACCTGCACGGTGGCGTGGTCGTCGCGGAACTGCTGGGTGGTGAAGGTGGGGACGTCCTTGGTGGTGGCGCTGAGCTGGCGGGCGGCGACCACCGGCCCGCCGCTCAGGGTCTGCAGGGTGATGCCGTAGGGGCCGTTGGCGCCCTCGGGGTCGATGCCCTCGACGGTGACGGTGGTGCCGACCGGGACGTCGACGTCCTTGGTGACGGGGGTGCCGCCGCTCGCGCCGGCCGAGCTGGTGACCTTGACCTTGGCGTCGGTGCCGACGGCGGTGAGCATCAGCTTGGTCTGGCCGGCCCGGTTGTCGGCGACGGAGGCGCGGGCGCCGACCGGGGAGGCGCCGGAGAGCCAGGTGGCCTCGGTCTTGCCCTTGTTCTCGCGGTCGACCCGCAGGCCGGCCACGACCGGGGTCGGGTGGCCCTCGCTGGTGGGGGTGAGCCGGATCGCGCTCGCGCCCTCGCGGGTCTCCGCGGAGAACTGGAAGTCGAGGACGGCGGTCATCCCGGCCTTGACGTGGACGGTCTCCTTGCCCGCGGGGGTGAACCAGCCGTTCTTGCCGGAGAGCTGGACCTTCAGGTCGGCGTCGTCGGCGGAGTCGGTGGCGACCACCAGGTGGGCGGTGGTGACGTCGTCGGGGATGCCGGGGATGGTGACGCTCGGGCCCGGGTCGGCGGAGGGCTCCAGCCAGTCGGTGCCCTTGCCGGTGTCGATGGCGTGGACGCCCGCGCCGACCCGGCCGCTGCGGGTGACGACGTGCAGCGCCAGGTCGTCGACGGGGCCCTTGGTGAGGCTGCTGAGCAGCAGTTGCTGGGACTGGCCGGGGCCGACCGAGATGTTGCTGGCGAGCTCGTTGTCGATCAGGCCCTTGTCGCCGTACATCCGCAGGTCGACGACGGCGGTCTGGCTGTCGGCGTTGACCAGGGTGACGTAGTCGACCCGGTTGCCCGCGGTGCTCGCGCCGGCGAACCAGAAGCTGGTGCCGGAGGGCACGCAGTCGGCGCCGGAGAGGCTGGTGCCGCCGTTCTCCGAGGTGGTGACCTGGGTGGCGGTGAAGCCGGGGGCGAGGTTGCCGGTGGCGATCGCGAAGCTGCCGGGGGCGTCGTCCTTGTTGGCGGCGGGGCCGGTCGCCGGGACGCCGGGCTTGGCGAGGGTGACGCGCGAGTCCAGCACCGGCGCACCGACGTTCGGCGCACCGGCGTTCGGCGCACCGGCGTTCGGCGCGGAGGCGCTGCCGGAGGGCTGTTCGGACGGCGCCCCGGAGGGGGCGTCGGAGGGCTTGGCGGAGGCGGCGGGCTGCGCGGGGTTCTGCGCGGCGACCACGTTGTCGTGGTTGGCGTCGGCGAGCAGGCCGGTGCCGGTGCTGCCGGTGCCGCCCTCGGGGCTGAACAGGGTGAGGGCGGTGGAGCCGGTGAGGCCCTGCATCGGCGGCGGGCAGACCAGCGCGGTGCGTTCGACCTGCGCGGTGGTGCGGGCGCCGCCGGCGCCGGTGGCGGAGGAGGCCGGGGAGCGCAGTTCGGCGATGCCGAACACCAGGCCGAGCACGGCCACACCGGCCAGCAGGGACTGGCCGGTCCGGCTGCCGCCGGTCACGGCGCCCAGGTCGGGGGCCTTGAGCTTGGGCGCCTTCAGGGTGGGCTTCTTCATCGCGGGTCAGCTCCCCGTCCCGGGCTGCTGCGGGTGGCCGCCGCCGTAGGGGTCGTTGGGGTCGTAGTAGGTGGTGGGCTGCTGCTGTTCGGGCAGCCAGGGCTGCTGCTGCTCGTCCTGCTGCGGGTAGCCGGCGGCGTACGGGTCGTTCCAGCCCTGGGCGGGCGGGGCGTCGTAGCCGTAGGGCTGCTGCTGCTGGCCGTACTGGTCGTAGCCGTCGCCCTGGTGGGGGGCGCCGACGGGCTGCTGGGTGTAGTCGTAGCCGTAGCCGTCGGACTGGTAGCCCTGCTGCTGGTACGGGTCGGCCTGGTACGGGTCCGCCTGGTAGGGGTCGGCGAAGGTCTCGGGCTCGGGCCGGTAGGGCGCGGGCTCGGGTTCGCCGACGGGCTGGGGCGGGATGCCGGGGGCGTAGACGCCGGGTTCGGCCTGCGGGTCCTCGCCCTCGCCGCGCTCGGCGAGGCGGCGGGCCCGGCGGCTGCCGGGGGCGGGCGCCTGGGCCTGGGCCTGGGCGGCCAGCGCCTGGGCGGCGACGATGTCCTCGGGGATGTCGTCGTCGTTGGTGTTGCGGCGGCCGGGCAGCGCCAGGACCAGCACGACCGCGCCGAGCGCGAGCCGGCCCCAGGCCCAGGCGGTGTGGGCGGCGCTGCCGGCGCGGGTGACGTCGAGCCGTCCGCCCTCGGCGGGGAGGGTGAAGCCCTGCGCCCAGCCGTCCACGGTGACGGCCTGCAGCGGCTTGCCGTTCAGGGTGGCCGTCCAGTCGGGGTCGGCCTGTTCGGCGAGCCGGAGCTGGCGGCCGGCCGGGCCGGCCGGGACGGTGGTCCAGATGTCGTGCTGCCCGGAGGGGACGGTCACCGGGACGGTGCCGGGGCTGGTGATCTGCGCCCGGCTGCCGGGGACGCTGCTGATCTGCCACAGGCCGGTGCCGTTGTCGAGGCTGAGCCGGACGATGCCGGGCGTGGTGTCCAGCACGTCGCGGACCTTGGCGATCACCGGGTCCTTCACCTGGATGTAGCCGACGCCGTACCCGGCGAGGGTGCGGGCCAGGTCGCCGCCGGAGCCGGCCAGCAGCTTGGCGGTGAGCTGGGCCAGCTGCCCGTCGGCGGCGGCGTCCACGGTGCCCTCGGCCTGGCCGGTGGTCAGGCCGGCGCCGCGGACCAGCGCGTACCGCACCGAGGCGCCCTCGGCGTCGCCGGTGACGGTCAGGGTGCGGGAGCGGTCGGTGGTGTTCCCGGACTCGGCGATGAACGCCGGGACCTGGGCCTCGGTGCCGCGGCGCAGCGGGCCGTCGGCGCCGGTGAGCGCCCACCAGACGGCGGTGCCGACGGGGGCGAGCACGGCGCTGGCGAGCACCAGGGCGGCGACCGGCTGGCGCCAGCCGAAGGCGATGCCGGAGACGCGGGTGTTGGCGCCGTCGGCGCCGATCGCGGCGGCGGCGAGCAGCGCGACGCCGGCCAGCAGGGTGGCGGGGCCGGCCCAGGCGGCGGTCTCGGGGCCGCCGGAGGCGGGGTGACGGCGGTGCCGGCCACCGCGACGGAGAAGACCAGCCCGGCGGCGGCGGCGCCCCAGGCGGCCAGCACGGCGCGGCGGCGGTCGGCGCGCAGCAGGGCGGCGAGCGCGGCGAGCACCACGCCGGCGGACAGCCAGGCGGGGGGCGTGCCGGCGCCGCCGGGGTTGACCAGGACCAGGCCGAGCGGGTCGGCGGCGGGGCCGTTGAAGCCGGGCACGCCGGCCTCCAGCAGCAGCCGGGAGGGGTTCGCCAGCACCTGCAGCGACCAGGGGGCGAGCACCAGGACCGGCAGGCCGAGGATCACCACGACGCGCAGGCCGAGCAGCCGCACGGCCTGCGCGCCGGAGCCGAACGCGCCGCCGCGGAGCACCGCGTGGACCAGCGCGGCCAGGCAGAGCGGGACGGCGATGGCCCAGGTGAGCGGGACGAAGGCGGTGCTGACGGTGAGCATCAGCACGGTCATCCAGGCGGAGCGCCAGCCGGGGCGGGCGCCCTTGGCGGCGGTCTCCTTGCGGATGCCGAGGCCGGCGGTGATCGCGGCGGCGCGGGCCAGCGGGGGCAGCAGCACGGCGAGCACGGCGGTGCCGATCCGGCCCTGGGCGAGCGCGCCGGTGGCGGCGGGCAGCAGCGCGTAGGTGGCGCTGGCCCAGGCGCGGACGGCCTTGGAGGCGATCAGCGGCCGGGAGACCAGGTAGGCGCTGACCGCGGCGAGCGGCACCGAGAGCACCACGATCAGGGTGAGCGCGAGGTCGGCGTGGTCGAACAGCGCCCAGGACAGCACGGAGAGCACCGCGAGGTAGGGCGGGGAGGTGGCGGTGGAGCCGGTGCCGACGGCGTGCCAGGGCGCGGCGTACATGTTCCACAGGCCGGCCGCGCCGTCGGCGGCGGGCAGCAGGGCGCCGCCCTGGAGGTAGCCGGAGCCGATCAGGTTGCGGCAGGCGGCCAGCGCGAACAGCAGCAGCGCGGCGAACAGCACCGGGGCCGGGCGCCGGACCAACTTCTTGAGCAGGGCGAACTGTTCGACCACCAGGTCGTCGGTGTCGTCGTCGCCGGGGCCGGACTCGACCGAGCCGTGCCGGCCGCCGGTGTCGTCGGTGCCGCCGATGCCGAGCGAGGAGACCACGTTCTCGACCGCGAGCCGGACGGTGGCGCCGGGGGCCGGGAACAGCGTGCGGTCGTCCAGCGAGTCGACCGAGCGGGTCCTGCGACGGCGGGCCCGGGAGGCCATCAGCCGCGGCAGGCGCAGCAGTTCGTGGCCGAGGCCGGCGATCTCGTCGTAGGCCTGCCGGGGGTCCTTGCCGACCAGGTTGACGATCACCCGCAGGACGGTGCCGAGGATCAGCCGGAGCAGGACGTACGGGAAGAGCAGGCCCTTGGAGTTGGCGAGCAGGGTGTAGACGGCGCCGGCCTTGTCGACCCGGTGCGGGTGGGCGGGGGCGCAGTCGATGGTGCGGCGTTCGCGGCTGGCGGCCTCGGCGTGCCGGAGCACGGCGTCGGGGGCGACCACGACGCGGTGGCCGGCCGCGTTGACCCGCCAGCAGAAGTCGGCGTCGTCCCGCATCAGCGGCAACGCCTTGTCGAAGCCGCCGAGTTCCTCGAAGACGTCGCGGCGCACCAGCATGCCGGCGGTGGAGACGGCGAGCACCGGGCGGACCTGGTCGTGCTGGCCCTGGTCCTGCTCGCGGCGGTCGAGGCCGGTCCAGCGCCGCCCGGAGCGGGCGATGGTGACGCCGACCTCCAGCAGCTGCCTGCGGTCGTACCAGGAACGGAGCTTGGGGCCGACGACGGCGGCGGTCGGGGTGGAGTCGGCGACCTGGAGCAGGCGGCGCAGGGCGTCGGTCTGCGGTTCGCAGTCGTCGTGCAGCAGCCAGAGCCACTCGACCGGCTGGGTCTCGCGCGGTCCGCCGCGGCCGAGCTCGTCCTCGCCGGCGAGCGGGTCGCCGAAGTCGTCCCAGCCGCCGGTGACCGGGTCGTAGCCGGACGGGTCGAGGCTGTAGGAGAGGTCCTCGGGGCGCAGCGGGGGGCTGTTGAGGACGGCCTCGCCGACGGCGCGGCCGAAGCCGACCCGGCGGCCGAGGACCAGCGGGCCGCTCTCGGGGAGCCAGTCGCCGAGGGTGTCGGCGAGCAGCTGGGTGGAGTTGTCGGTGGAGCCGGTGTCCACGGCGAGGACGCGCTGGACCTGCCGGTCCTGGCCGAGCAGCCCGGCCAGCGCCTGCGGCAGCCAGCGGGCGCCGTCGTGCGAGACGATCACCGCGGTGACCAAGTGGCGCGGGTAGGCGGGCGGCCTGGCAGCGGAGAAGCCGCTCTGGTGGCTGTAGACAGTCATCGGGTGCGCGGACCACCGGTTCGGGTTTGACGGCAGATGACGCACCACACTAACGGCTCCGGGTGGCGCGATCGTCCCCGGCGGGTGTGAAGAGACGGTGCAGCGGGTACCGCCTCAGGCCGGTGCGGGGCCGCCGCCGGGCCCGGGAACGCGAGAGCGCCCCACCTCGTTCGGTGGGGCGCCGGCACGGGCCCAGGTGCTGCGGGGGTTCAGACCGCGCTCTTCTTGAGGCGGCGGCGTTCGCGCTCGGACAGGCCGCCCCAGATGCCGAACCGCTCGTCGTTGGCGAGGGCGTACTCCAGGCACTCGGCCCGGACCTCGCACGCCAGGCAGACCTTCTTGGCCTCCCGGGTGGAGCCGCCCTTCTCGGGGAAGAAGGACTCGGGGTCGGTCTGGGCGCACAACGCGCGCTCCTGCCAGCCGAGTTCCTCTTCTTCTTCCTCGATGCCCTCACCGATCAACAGCTCAAAGAGCTCGCTCATCCTGGCGCGCCTCCTCTACCCCTCTTGGCGTCCCCGTGGTGTTGCCGTTGCCGGTGCGGCGGAACGACACGAGAGAAATTACAGTTGCGTCACTCTGGCCCAGTCAAGCCGAGCTCTGGTATTGGGCCAAGGATTCACTCCCCGGAACCAAGCCACTACGAATAGTGTACATATCCGGACAACCCGGACATCGAGCCTGGTTCCTGACCGGCCGTCAGGCCGCACTGCCGCTCCCGACCGGGGGGCCCGGGGCGATCTCAGGGCGTCCCTTCCCGGGCTTTTTCACTTCGAAACCTTAATGGGCGCTTATCACCCCATCCGGTGGTTCGGAGTGGATGTGACCCGAATGTCCGTCAGCTCGCCTTGACACTGGAGGGTCGGTTGCGGTCTCCTTGCCCGCATGTCAGAGTTCCCGGCCACCTCCGCCGACCGGCGCCGCCAGGCGCTCCTCGGTGCTGCCGCGAACTCCTCGTGTTGTCGCCGCTGTCTCCGCTGTATCTAGGCGCCCGCGTCCCACCGCGCGCCGCCCCGGAACAGAGGCCGACCGCGTGACAGTCCCCCCTGAACGTCCTCGCGGCCCCGGCTGATCCCATCCGCAGCCGAACCCGAGGACGTCACCGTGCGAATGCCCCGCCTCCGCAAGCGCAACCGCGACCGCAAGCGTTTTCCCGCCCTCCCCGCGACCGCCCCGGCCGCGGGCACCCTCCCCGCGACCGCCCTGCCGGCCCCCCGCTGGACCGACGGCCTGAGCGACGTGTCCATCGCGGGCGACCCGCTGGCCTTCCCGCACCTGGCCCGCACCGACCTGCCCGCGCACCCCACCACGCTCGGCGGCTACGCCCGGCTGGTCCGCGAGATCGCCGCCGACCGCGCCCGCTGGGAGCCGCTGGTCCGCTACGACGCGCTGACCCGCTGGTACGCCCGGCTGGAGACCGGCCCCGGCTACGAGGTCTGGCTGCTGAGCTGGCTGCCCGGCCAGTCCAGCGGCTTCCACGACCACGGCAGCTCCTCCGGCGTGATGACCGTCCTGACGGGCGAGCTCACCGAGCGCTCGCTGACGGCCGGCGGCGAGGGCTCGCGCACGCTGGGCCCCGGCGGGCTGCGGGTGTTCTCCACGGGCCACCTGCACGAGATGGTCAACGCCTCGCTGGAGCCCGCGGTCTCCGTCCACCTCTACACGCCCGGCCTGGTCGAGATGAACCAGTACCCGACCACCGCCGGGGAGGCGACCGCACCGGCCCCCGCCGCGCCCGCCCCCGCCGCGCCCGCCGCCGACGGCCCGGGCCGTCACCGGGTGCACTGACGCGCTGGCAGGATGACGTCATGCGAATCACTGCGTTGGCGGGCGGGATCGGCGGAGCCAGGTTCCTGCGCGGGCTGCGGGCGGCCCTGACCCCCGAGGACCGGATCACCGTGATCGGGAACACCGGGGACGACATCCACCTCTACGGCCTGAAGGTCTGCCCCGACCTGGACACCGTGATGTACACCCTCGGCGGCGGCATCCACGAGGAGCAGGGCTGGGGCCGCACCGACGAGACCTGGTCGGTCAAGGAGGAGATGAAGGCGTACGGGGTCGGGCCCGAGTGGTTCGGGCTCGGCGACCGGGACTTCGCCACCCACATCGTGCGCACCCAGATGCTGGCCGCCGGGTACCCGCTGTCCGCCGTCACCGAGGCGCTGTGCGACCGCTGGCAGCCCGGCGTGCGGCTGCTGCCGATGAGCGACGACCGGGTCGAGACCCACGTCCGGATCACCGACGCGGACGGGCCGCGGGTGGTGCACTTCCAGGAGTACTGGGTGCGGCTGCACGCGGCCGTCCCGGCCGAGGCGATCGTGCCGGTCGGCGCCGAGGACGCGAAGCCCGCGCCCGGGGTGCTGGAGGCGATCGCCGAGGCCGACCTCGTGCTGCTGCCGCCGTCCAACCCGGTGGTCTCGATCGGCACCATCCTCGCCGTGCCCGGCATCCGCGCGGCGGTCGCCGCCGCGAGCGCCCCCGTGGTCGGCCTCTCCCCCATCGTCGGCGGCGCCCCCGTGCGCGGCATGGCCGACAAGGTGCTGGCCGCCGTCGGGGTGGAGACCAGCGCGGCGGCCGTCGCCCGGCACTACGGCGCGCGCCGGGACGGCGGGCTGCTGGACGGCTGGCTGGTGGACACCTCGGACGCCGCCGCGGTCGACGAGGTGGCCGCCGCCGGGATCGCCTGCCGGGCCGTCCCGCTGCTGATGGGCTCGGTCGAGGCCACCGCCGAGATGGCGCGCGCCGCGCTGGCGCTGGCCGCGGAGGTCGCCGCGTGAGCGGGGTCGAGGGGCTGCACGTCCTGCCGGTGCGCGGGCTGCCGGAGGTCGAGGCCGGCGACGACCTGGCCGAACTGATCGCCAAGGCGGGGGTGTTCGAGGACGGCGACGTCGTGGTGGTCACCTCCAAGGTGGTCTCCAAGGCCGAGGGCCGACTGGTGCGCGCCGACGACCGGGAGGCCGCGATCGACGCCGAGACCGTCCGGGTGGTGGCCCGGCGCGGCCGGGCCCGGATCGTCGAGAACCGCAACGGCCTGGTGATGGCCGCGGCCGGCGTGGACGCGTCCAACACCCCGCCCGGGACGGTCCTGCTGCTGCCGGTCGACCCCGACGCCTCGGCCCGCCTGCTCCGCTCCCGGCTGCGGGAACTGACCGGCCGGCGGCTGGCCGTGCTGATCACCGACACCTTCGGCCGGCCCTGGCGCAACGGGCTCACCGACGTCGCGATCGGCGCCGCCGGACTGCCCGTGCTGGAGGACCACCGCGGCCGGTTCGACAGCCACGGCAACGAACTGCGGCTCACCGTCACCGCCACCGCCGACGAACTCGCCGCCGCCGCAGACCTGGTCAAGGGCAAGGCCACCGGCACCCCGGTGGCGGTCGTCCGCGGCCTGGCCGGGCTGGTCACCGCGGACGACGGGGAGGGCGCGCGCCCGCTGGTCCGCCCCGCCGAGCAGGACATGTTCCGCCTCGGCACCTCCGAGGCCGTCCGCGAGGCGGTCACCCTGCGGCGGACGGTGCGCGCCTTCACCGACGAACCCGTCGACGGCGGCGCGGTGCGGCGGGCCGTGGCCGCCGCGGTCACCGCCCCCGCCCCGCACCACACCACGCCCTGGCGGTTCGTCCTGCTGGAGACCGAGGAGGCCAGGACCGGCCTGCTGGACGCGATGCTCGCCGCCTGGCAGCGGGACCTGCGGGAGCTCGACGGCT
This sequence comes from Kitasatospora sp. NA04385, assembly GCF_013364235.1. Taxonomy (NCBI): domain Bacteria; kingdom Bacillati; phylum Actinomycetota; class Actinomycetes; order Kitasatosporales; family Streptomycetaceae; genus Kitasatospora; species Kitasatospora sp. NA04385. The sequence continues at coordinate 2,918,620 of NZ_CP054919.1, forward strand.
GGAGCGGAGAACGGATCGCCCGGCGCACCGCCCGGGGCGAAGTGCTGCGCGGCGCACCGTACTTGATCGTGCCGTGCCTGGTCATGGACGGCTCTCACGACTACCCCGACGAGCGGCGGGCCGCGGCCGAGCGGGAGATGTTCGTGGTGGCGGTCGGCGCCGCCGTCCAGAACCTCCTGGTCGCGCTCACCGGCGAGGGCTACGGCTCGGCCTGGGTGTCCTCGACGATGTTCTGCCGCGACACCGTCCGCGAGGCGCTCGGCCTCCCGGCGGGCTGGGACCCGATGGGCGCGGTCGCCGTGGGGCGGGCGGCCGAGGAGCCGCGGGAGCGTCAGGCTCGGGACGCGGCAGCCTTCCTGACGGTGCGGTAGCCGACAGGGGCTCGGGGAACGGCGAGGCCGTGGCTGCGGGCGGTGCACTGCCGTGGCGCGCGTCTGCTTCTGGTTCCTGTTACGGCACGCAGCAGCACGGACCTTCGATGGGCTCCGGCCACCAGCAGCATCGACCCGCCGTTCCCCGGCCCCCTGGTGGTGCGTGCCCGTCCGCCTAACGGTTGCGGTGGTCGTTGGGGGTGAGGCGGGGGCCGTACTTCGGGGGGCGGGCCCCGGTGAGGGGGAGGATGCGGCAGAGCCGGTGGCGGTGCGGGCGGTAGGGCTCCAGGAGGGCGAGCATCTGGGCGTCGTCGCTGCGGGGGCGCCCGGCCAGGGCCCATCCGACCGTGTTGGGGAGGTGGAAGTCGCCGACGGAGACGGCGTCGGCGTCGCCGTTGCTGCGCTGGAGGGTCTCCGCGGCGGTCCAGTGGCCGATGCCGGGGACGGCGGTGAGGCGGGCGAAGGCGTCCGCCGGGGGCATCGCCGCGGCCTGTTCGAGGCGGGCGGCGAGGCGGGCCGCGCGCAGGACGGTGGCGGAGCGCTTGGGGTCGACGCCCGCCCGGTGCCAGGCCCAGCTGGGCACGAGGGTCCATTCGCGGGCGGTGGGGACCACCCGCATGCCGAGGTCGGCGGCCGGGCCGGGGGCCGGGGTGCCGTGGTCGCGGAGCAGGGTGCGCCAGGCCCGGTAGGCCTCCAGGGTGGTGACCTTCTGCTCCAGGATCACCGGCACCAGGGACTCCATCACCAGGCCGGTGCGGGTCAACCGGAGCCCCGGGCAGGAGCGTTGGGCCTCGCGGAGCGGCCCGGGCGGCAGCACCAGCCCGGCCGGGTCGTCGTGCGCGCCGAGCGTCGCGGGGAGCTGTTCGAGCAGCCACCCGGCGCCGGGCCCCCAGCCGGTGGCGTCGATCCCGTCGGCGCGCTGGAGGATGCGCAGGGTGCCGGGACCGTCGGGGGTGCGGGAGGCGCGCCAGACGGCCCCGTCGGGGGTGCGCTGGAAGGCGGGGTCGCCGGCGCCGTGCTGGAGCGGGAAGAGGGTGCGTCCCAGGTCGAGCGGGTAACCGGGCCGCCACTGCCGGGTCTGGGCGGGCATCGGCACTTCCTCGGGTTCCGGGACGGCGCCCCGGGGCTCGGGGGCGGGGGCAGGGGCAGGGGCAGGGGCAGGGGCAGGGGCGAGCGTAACCCGGCCCGGTGTCACGACGCGGTGCCACGACGCGGCGTTCCGAGCGGGCGGGCACCCTCCCGTCCGGCGGGGGGCAGGACGTAGGCTGGACCGCACCATGACTGCGCCTTTCGCTGCCGACGCCCGTACCCCCGCCGAGCTGCTGCAGGCCTTCCTGCGCCCGGGGTCCGCTGCCGACCCGTCCCGCCCGTTGGTGACCTTCTACGACGACTCGACCGGGGAACGGGTGGAGCTGTCGGCGAAGACGTTCGACAACTGGGTGGCGAAGACGGCCAACCTGCTGCAGGACGAGTTGAACGCCTCGCCGGACGACCGGGCGGCGCTGCTGCTGCCGGCGCACTGGCAGAGCGCGGTGTGGCTGCTGGCCTGCTGGTCGGTGGGCGTGGTGGCGGTGCCGCAGGGCGAGCCGAAGGACGCCGAGCTGGTGGTCTCGGGCCCGGACGGGCTGGCGGCCGCCCAGGAGTGCCCGGGCGAGCGGGTGGCGCTGGCGCTGCGCCCGCTGGGCGGGCGGTTCCCGCAGCGGCCGGACGGGTTCCTGGACTACGCGGCGGAGGTGCCCGGGCAGGGCGACCGGTTCGCCCCGTACTCGCCGGTGGACCCGCAGGCGGTGGCGCTGGAGACGGTGGTGGACGGGCTGCCGCTGAAGCTGACCGGCGAGCAGGCCGTGGCGCTGGCCCGGGAGGGCGCGGCGCGGCTGGGGCTGGACGGCGGGAGCCGGGTCCTCTCGACGCTGTCGTTCGACGACTGGACGGGCCTGGAGGCGGGCCTGCTGGCGCCGCTGGCGGCCGGGGCCTCGGTCGTGCTGTGCCGGAACTCCGGTCAGTTGACGGAGGATCAGTGGCAGAGCCGGATCGACTCCGAACGGGTGACTCTGCGCCTGGGGTGACGGCCCCGGCCCACCGGGGCGGGTAGTCCTGGGGTGATGGCAGTGGAGTGCGGCGGCGCGCTCCGCCCGGCGGACCGGGCGGGGCGCGCCGCCGCCGTTTTCCGCCCTTTCGTCGGGTGACGGGTATCACATCGTGGACGGTTCGACCGTCAGGCTCGTCTAGGGTGTCCGGGATGAACAGCGGACACCGGAACCGGGGCGACTCGGCGGACTCGAACCCTCCCGGCGTCGACCCCGCCGACCAGTGGGTGCTCGACCCGGCCACCGGCGAGTTCCGGCTCGACCTGGACGCGGGCCGCCGGCCCGCCGGTGAGCACCCCCGCCCCGCCTCCGCGCGTCCGCGCACCGCCCGCCGGAGCCCGGCGGACGCGGACGCCCGGCCGCCGCCGGGGCCGCGTCCCCGCACCTCCCGGGCCGCCCGCGGCTCGACGGGCGCCACCGCGGTGCCGGGCGGCCGGGCCGCCCGCCGCAAGGGCCGCTCCACCCGCGGCCGGCGGGCGCTGAAGTGGACCGCGGGCTCGCTCGGCCTGGTGCTGGTGGCGGGCTGCGGCGGCGCGTACTACGTGTACCAGCACTTCAACAACAACATCTCCTCGGTGAAGGTCGAGGTCGGCGACGACTCCGAGCGCCCGCAGGCGACCGACGCGCTGAACATCCTGGTGATCGGCACCGACAGCCGGGTCGGCCTCGGCCGCGAGTACGGCGACGAGGGCTCGGCCGGGCACGCGGACACCACGCTGCTGTTCCACATCTCCAAGGACCGCTCCAACGCGACGGTGCTGTCCATCCCGCGCGACCTGATGGTGCAGATCCCGGACTGCAAGACCGGTGACAAGGGCATCCCCGGCGAGGCCAGGGCGATGTTCAACACCAGCCTCGGGCAGGACGGGCGCGACCCGGGCTGCACCTGGAAGACCGTGGAGAAGCTGACCGGCGTCCGGATCAACCACTTCATGATGGTCAACTTCGAGGCCGTGAAGACGCTCTCGACCGCGGTCGGCGGGGTCGAGGTGTGCGCCGCCACCGACATCGACGACCCGTACTCGCACCTGAAGATGTCCGCGGGCCGGCACGTGGTGCAGGGCGAGGAGGCGCTGGCCTTCGTCCGCACCCGGCACGCGGTGGGCTTCGGCGGCGACCTGACCCGCATCCCGCTGCAGCAGCAGTTCATCTCCTCGATGATCCGCAAGATGAAGAGCAGCGACACCCTGACCAGCCCCGCCAAGCTGTGGGACCTGGCGGACGCCGCCACCAAGGCGCTGACCGTCGACGACGGGATCGGCAGCGTCAACAAGCTGAAGGACCTGGCGCTCGACATCTCCCGGATCGACACCAAGAACATCACCTTCACCACGGTGCCGGTGCTCGACGACCCGACCAACAAGAACCACCTGGTGCTGAAGCCGAACGACGCCCAGCAGGTGTTCTCGATGATCGCCGCGGACCGCTCGCTGACCGACGTCCCGCAGTCGGGCACCGACTCCGGGACGCCCGAGGCCCCGGCCTCCTCCGCCCCCGCCGCGCCCCAGGTGGACGCGGCCGGGGTGAAGGTCACCGTGCGCAACGGCAGCGGGGCCTCCGGGCAGGCCGCGAAGGCGGCCACCGCGCTCCAGGACAAGGGCTTCGCGCTGGCCGTCGCCGGCAACAACGCGGACCCGGCGGCCACCACCGCCGTCACCTACCCCGCCGGGCACGAGGACGAGGCGCAGGCGGTGGCCGCGGCCCTCGGACTGCCCGCGACGGCGGCGCAGGCGAGCAGCAGGCTCGGCGCGAAGGACGGCGTGGTCGTCGTGCTCGGCAAGGACTCCACCACCGCGGGCAGCACGCCCTCGGCGGCCCCGAGCGAGGCGCCCAAGGACATCCAGCGGGTGCAGGCGGACGACACCAACGTCTGCGCGGCCAAGGGGAAGTAGGAGCGGGCGGCCTCCCGGGTGCGCGCCGCTCAGGCGTCGCGGGTGAGGGTGTCCGGGGCCGTCTCGGTGTAGGTCTCGCCGGTGCGCGGGCAGCGCCAGCGGCCGGGGCCGTCGGGGGTGAGCGGTTCGCCGGCCCGGCCGACCCACTTGATCCGGCGGGCCGGGACGCCGGCCACCAGGGCGTGGTCGGGGACGTCCCGGTGGACGACGGCGCCCGCGGCGACCAGCGCCCAGCGGCCGACCGTGACGCCGGCGACCAGGACGGCGCGGCCGCCGATCGAGCAGCCCTCGCGCAGGGTGACGCCGCGGGCGTGCCAGTCGTCGCCGCGCTTGAGCCTGCCGTCCGGGTCGACGGAGCGCGGGTAGAGGTCGTTGGTGAGGACGGCGGCGGGGCCGACGAACACGCCGTCCTCCAGGACCGCGGGCTCGTACACCAGGGCGTGGTTCTGCAGCTTGACCCGGTCGCCGAGCCGGACGCCGGGGCCGACGTACGCGCCGCGGCCGATGATGCACTCGGCGCCGATCCGGGCGTCCTCGCGGACCTGGGCGAGGTGCCAGACGGTGCTGCCGGGGCCGATCTCGGCGCTCGGGTCGACGTCGGCGGTGGCCTCGATCCTGGGGGCGCTGCTCGTCATGGCGCGAGCCTAGTGCGCGGGGACGGCCCCCGTCCGGCGTTCCGGGGACCGTCCTGGACGGGGCGTCAGGCCGCGGTGGTGGGCTTCGGGTCGATCGGGGCGGGCGGGGTGGAGGCGATCACCCGGCGGGCCAGCCTGCGCGGCGAGGTGAGGAAGCCGAAGCCCCAGCTCATGTGCATGGTGCCGAGGGCCACCGGGAGCAGCAGCCGCGACTTCGCGGACAGGCCGGGGCTCCGCAGGCTGCCGAGGACGATCGCCAGCAGGTAGCCGACCGGCAGGACGAGGAACGCCGGGTGCACCAGGGCGCCGAGCAGCAGGCCGGCCAGCACGCCGAGCAGGGCGGCCGGCGGGGCCAGGTAGCGCAGGTTGACCGAGCCGCGGTGGTAGCGGGTGACCACCCGGCGCCAGCGGCCGTAGTCCTTGTACTGCTTGGCCAGGGCGCGCACGTTCGGCCGGGGCCGGTAGGTGACCTTGAGCTGGGGGGTGAACCAGACCAGTCCGCCGGCCTGGCGGATGCGGTAGTTGAGCTCCCAGTCCTGGGCGCGGACGAACTCCTCGTTGTAGCCGCCCTGCCGCTCCAGCACCTCGCGGCGGAACACCCCGAGGTAGACGGTGTCGGCCGGGCCGGCCAGGCCGCCGGTGTGGAAGGCCGCGTTGCCGACGCCGATCCGGGAGGTCATCGCGGCGGCGACGGCGTGCTCCCAGTCGTTCTCGCCCTCGGCGTGCATGATGCCGCCGACGTTGGCGGCCTCCATCTCGTCGAGCAGGCGGACCGCGGTGGCGACGTAGCCGGGGGTCAGCAGGCCGTGGCCGTCGACCCGGACCACCACGGGGTGGCGGCTGGCCCGGATGGCCGCGTTCAGGCCCGCCGGGGTGCGGCCGGTCGGGTTGGGGACGGTGCGCACCCGCGGGTCCTCGGCGGTGAGCGCGGCGGCGATCTCGTCGGTCCGGTCGGAGGACGGCCCCAGCGCGATCACCACCTCCAACTCGCCGCCGTACTCCTGCTCCAGGATGCGGCGGACGGCGGTGCGCAGGTGACGTTCCTCGTTGAGCACCGGCATGATCACGGAGACCGCCGGCAGCTCCTCAGCAGCCTTGGTGTTCATCGTGCCCGAGCGTACCGGCGCGGTCCGGTGCCTGTCAGACGGGGTCCTCCCCCGCCCGGCGTGCCGCCCGGGCGGACGCGGCCGGCCCGCCTACCATCCGGAAGATGCCCCACCAGCGCCAGCCCGCACGCCCGTCCGCACCGGTCCGACGGCGGGGGCCGGGCCCCCGGCGCTGGGGCCGCTGGGCGGCGGGCGCCCTGTCCTTCGCGGTCCTGGCCACCTCGTGCGGCGGGTGGGCGGTGCTGAACGGCGTCGGCTCCTCGCTCGGCCGGGTGGACGCGATCGGCGGCGGCCGGGACCGCCCGGCCGACGACGGCGCCTCGACCTTCCTGGTGGTGGGCACCGACGAGCGCGCGGGCATCCCGGAGTCCACCCTGAAGGACGTGCTGCACGCGGGCGGCGAGTCCTGCCACTGCACCGACACGATGATGATCGTGCAGCTCTCCGCGGACCGCGGCCGGGCCACCGTGGTGTCCGTCCCGCGCGACTCCTACGTGGACATCCCCGCCCACCGGGACCCCGCCACCGGGAAACAGGTGGCCGCCGCCAAGGGCAAGATCAACGCGGCGTACGGGATGGGCGGGGCGCCGCTGGCGGTGCGCACCGTCGAGCAGAACACCGGGCTGCGGATCGACCACTACGTCGAGGTGAACTTCCTCGCCTTCGTCTCCACCGTGGACGCGCTGGGCGGCGTCGAGGTGTGCACCCCCAAGCCGTTGAAGGACGACTACGCGGGGCTGGACCTGCCGGCCGGCACCAGCCGGCTGGACGGCGCGGGGGCGCTGCGCTACGTCCGGGCCCGGCACGTGGACGGCTCCTCCGACCTGGGGCGGATGCACCGTCAGCAGAAGTTCCTGGCGCAGCTGCTGCACCGGGCGTCCGCCGGGGACACCCTGCTCGACCCGGCGCGGCTGACCGGGGTGCTGGACACCGTGCTGAGCTCGGTCAAGGTCGACAAGGGGCTGGGCAACGCCGAACTGCTGGAGTTCGCGAGCCGGTTGAAGGACCTGTCGGCCAGCGACGCGGACTTCGCCACGGTGCCGCTGGCCGAGGTCGACCACCAGGTCGCGGGGTGGGGGTCCACCGTGCTGTGGGACGAGAAGGGCGCGGCGGCGCTGTTCGAGGCCGTCCGGGCCGGGCGGCCGCTCACCGGCGCGGCGGCGGCCGCCCCGAGCGCCGCGCCGAGCACCGTTCCGAGCGCCGCGCCCGTTGCCGGAACGATTCCTCCGGTCGAGGTGCGGGTGCAGGTGCTCAACGGCGCGGGCGTCCAGGGCCTGGGCTTCCGGGTCGACGCGGAGCTGCGCCGGGCCGGGTTCGCCACCACCGGCCTGCCCTCCAACGCGCCCGGCGGCGGGACGTCGGCCACCCGGACGGTGATCCGCTACGACCCGCGCTGGGACGAGTCGGTGAAGACCCTGGCCGCGGCCCTGCCGGACGCCGAGCTCGAGGCCGTGCCCGGCCTGGGGGCGACCTTCCAGGTGGTCGCGGGCAGCGAGTACCGCGGGCCCGCGGACGGGGGCGGTTCCCCGGGGCCCTCGGCGCCGGTCGCCCCGGTGGCGGCCGCCGCGACGGCGGGGCCCCCGGCGAAGGCCGCCGCGACGGCGGTGGCGGGGGCGGAGAGCGGGAGCGAGATCAGCTGTCCGTCCTGAGCGGCGGCCGGGTTTCCGCCGGGGCCGTCCGGCCCGGGTCAGGTGCGGCTCAGGTGCGGGTCAAGTGCGGCTCAGGAGATCGGCCGCCAGGATCCAGAGCAGGTAGCCGGCCACGCAGAGGCGGTTGAGGAGCAGGGTGGCGCCGACGGTGCCGGGCGGGAGGGCCTCGGCGGGGCGCCGTTCGGGGCGGGCCGCGGCGGCGGTGACGATGCGGGCGGCCCGCTGGAGGGCCGGGCCGCGGCCGAGCAGCCGGGAGGGGAGGGCGACGAAGCCGTGCTGGGCGCCGTCGGTGCCCTGCACGGTGAACCGGCCGCCGTGGACGGCGGCGGCGGTGACCCGGCTCCAGGGGAGGCGGGTGCGGGTCAGGGCCCGCACGACGGTGACGCCGTCGCGGTCGACGGCGAGCTGCCAGCCGAAGGCGCTGACGGTGCCCAGCAGGATGGGCAGGCCGAAGAACAGGCGGTGGAGCAGGTCCGAGACTCCGCCGTCCTCGGTCAGCCAGGTCATGACGGCGGCGAGCAGGACGGTCGTGACCGGCGGGACGGCGATCCGCAGGGCGGCCGGCAGTCCCTGGACCAGGGCGGGGGCGGCGGGGCCGGGCGGTTCGGCGAGGTCCTGTTCGAGCAGGCGGGCCGCCGCCGCGGGCACCACCAGCTCCTCGGCCGCGAGGCCGCGGGCCTTGCGGCGCAGGCGGGGCCCGGTGGCGTGCTCGGCGACCCGCAGGGCCGTCCAGGCGTGCGGGGGAACCGGGGAGCGGAACACCACCACGGGGCGCAGGCCGCCGTCCGGGCCCTGGTAGAGCAGGCCGTCGACCGGTTCGACGGTGCGGTCGAGCAGGGCGGCGGCCTGGGCCGGGGCGGTCGGCCGGGTGGCCGCCCGCTCCTCGGCGTGGCTGCGGTGCGGCTGCCAGCCGGTGGCCTCGTCGTAGTGGGCGGCGGCGCTGCGCGGCTTCAGCAGCCACAGCCCCTTCGCGCGGGGGTCGCCGTCCACGGGCAGGACGAGCAGTTCGCCGCCGGGTTCGGGGCGCAGGCGCACCCGCAGGGCCGGGCGGCGGCGGGGCGCGGCGCTCGCGGGCGAAGCGGCGGGTGCCGAGCGCGCCGAGGGCGGCGAGCGTTCCGGCGCCGGCGGCGCCGATCCACCAGGCGGCGGGGTCCTCCCCGCTGGCGGCCGGCCGGTGCTCGGCGGCGGCGGTGTCGGCGCTGGCGGGCCGGTCGGCGGTGTCCTGGGCCCGCCACGCCCCGGTGACCAGCAGCCCGACGGCGGTGAGGCCGAGGACGCCGGTCAGGACGGAACGCAGCCAGGGCCACTGCGGCCCGGGGAACGGGGTGTCCCGGCCGCGCAACGTCCACGGGTGGGGCTGGGCGGCTCCCATCAGGGCGTCCAGGCCGGCCCGGGCGCGGGTGCGGCCGCGGGCGGTGCGGAGGAGCGCGGCGGCGACGGCGAGGTGCAGCAGCCCGGCGACGGTGCGGGCCCAGCCGGTGGGCAGGCCGTCCGGTATCACCCAGAGCAGGACGCCCACCACGGCGGGCACCGCGAAGCTGCGGCGCGGGCGGAGCAGCAGGACCAGGAATTCGGCCAGCAGCAGCCCGGGCACGGCGCTCGCGGCGTACGGGACGGCGCACCCGGCGGCCGGGGCGCAGCCGGCCGCCGAGCCGTCGTCGGTGGTGACGGCGAGCGCGACGGTCGCGACGGGCAGCAGGGCCAGCCAGGGGCTCTCCAGCCGCTGCCACACCCGGGCGGCCCGCCACTGTTCGGCGTCGGCACCGGTCAGCGCGGGTGCGGCGGGCAGTGGCGGAGCGGCGGGGTGCGGCATGCGGGTGATTGTGACAGGGCGGTGCGGACGGCCGCCGCCCGCCCCCCGCGGTGCGGGAGGCGGGCGGCGGCCGGGCGATGGGCGGGCGGTGCCGGGCCGTACCGGGCCGTACGCGGCGGTGCCGGGCGGTCAGTCGGAGGCGATGGCGGCCAGCACGTTCATCCGGGCGGCGCGGAAGGCCGGGACGAGGGCGGCGACCAGGCCGATGACCACCGATCCGACCAGGACGGCGACCACGGTGCCGGTCGGGACGGTGAGGATGGTCAGGCCGTTGTCGGCCAGCACCGAGCGGGCGGTGACGCCCCAGGAGAGGCCGAGCGCGCTGCCGAGGACGGCGCCGAACAGCGCGATGACCACGGACTCCAGCCGGACCACCCGGCGCAGTTGGCGGCGGGAGAGGCCGATGGCGCGCAGCAGGCCGATCTCGCGGGTGCGTTCGACGACCGACAGGGCCAGGGTGTTGACCACGCCGAGGACGGCGACCACGATCGTCAGGCCGAGCAGGCCGTAGACCATGGCGAGCAGCTGGTTGACCTGGTCCTTGATCATCGTCTTGTAGCCGGCCTTGTCCTGGACGGTCAGCTGCGGGTGGTCAGCCAGCGACTTCTGCAGGTCGGCGAGGACGGTGGCCCGGTCGGTGCCGGGCGCGGCACCGGCGAACAGCACGGAGTCCGGGACGGCCTTCACGTCGAGGACCTTGCCGACGGTGTCGATCGAGGTGAGGAACTGGCCGTCGAACAGCTGGTTGCCGCTCTTGACGACCGCGGCGACCCGCAGGGTCTGGCCGGCGGCGCCGGCCTCGGTGCCGTAGGCGACGGCGATCGGGTCGCCGACCTTGAGGTGGTGCTCGTCGGCGAAGTCCTGGCCGATGGCCAGGCCGTCCCCGGCGAACGCGGCCTCGGCGCTGCCGGAGGCGATCGGGAGGCGGAAGTCGCGCAGGTAGCCCGGCTCGGCGGCGGTGACCCGGTCGAGGACCCGGGCGCCGTCGGGGAGGGTGAACCGGGCGCCGACGTGCTTCTCCTCGGTGAGGTGGTCCAGGCCCGGGGTGCGCCGGGCGGCGTCGACCGCGGCCTGGCCGATGGTGCTCCGGCCGCCGTCGACCACGTAGTCGGCGCCGACCGAGCCGTCGATCTGGTCGGTCATCGAGGAGACCATCGAGGAGGTGACCACGGAGGCGCCGATCACCACGGCCAGGCCGATCATCAGGGCGGCGGCGGTGGAGCCGGTGCGGCGCGGGTTGCGCATGACGTTGCGCTGGGCGAGGCGGCCGGCCGGGCCGAACAGGGCGGGCAGCGCGCCGCCGAGCAGCCGGAGCAGGCCGGAGACCAGCAGCGGGCCGAGCACCACGGCGCCGACCAGGGTGGTGAGCACGCCGAGGCCGATCAGCAGGCCGCCGGTGGAGCCGCCGGAGGAGGCGGCCAGCACCAGGGCGGCCGCGCCGACGGCGGTGGCCAGCGCGCCGAGCACGGCGCGCAGCCGGTTGGCGCCCGGCTCGACGGGGGCGGCGTGGTCGAGCAGCGCGGCCATCGGGGTGATCCGGGAGGCGCGGCGGGCCGGGACGAGCGCGGCGAACAGCGTCACCAGCACGCCGACCGCGTACGACACCGCCGGCACCGTCCAGGTGATCTCCAGCGAGGCGTCCAGGTTCATCCCGGCGGCCTTCATCAGCCGGATCAGGCCGAGCGCGAGGCCGAGGCCGGCGCCGATGCCCAGGGTGGAGCCGAGCACGCCGAGGATCAGGCCCTCGGTCAGCACCGAGCGGTTGACCTGGGAGCGGCTGCCGCCGACGGCGCGCAGCAGGCCGATCTCCCGGGTGCGCTGGGTGACCAGCATGGAGAAGGTGTTGACGATCAGGAAGCCGCCGACGCCGGCCGCGAGGACGGCGAAGCCGAGCATCGCGTACTTCATGAAGTCCAGGAAGGAGCCGATGCCGTCGGAGTTCTCCTTCTGCTGCTCGGCGGCGGTCCTGGCCTGGAAGCCGGTGCCGAGGTCGGCCAGCGCGGCGGCCTTGAGCTGCTCGTCGGTGCGGGTGCCGTCGCCGAACACCTCGACGGAGGTGTAGGCCTCGGTGCCGAGCAGGATCCGCTGGGCGGTGGGGGTGTCCAGGAAGGCGAGGGCGGCGCCGGGGTTGGTGGTGCGGAAGGTGGCGATGCCGGCGACGGTGAAGTCGTGGTCGGCGCCGGTGATGATCCGCACCCGGGAGCCGAGGCCGAGGTGGGCCTTCTGCGCGGTGTCGGCGTCCAGCACCAGCTGGTCCGCGCCCTGCGGGGCGTGGCCGGAGGTGATCTCGACGGAGTTGCGCGGGGTGTCGGTCCAGTTGCCGGTGAGGGTGGGGGCGCCGGAGGTCGGGCCGATCACCTTGTTGGTGGCGGGGTCGACCAGGGTCGCGTCGGCGGTCATGACCTGGCCGATCGCGGCCTTGACGCCGGGCTCGGCGGCGAGCCTGCGCTGGGTGTCGACGGGGATGCCGGGCACCGGGCCGGGGCCGTTGTCGGCGATCTCGTCCTTGGCCTTGGAGACCGAGAGGTCGGAGGCGGTGGAGGCGAACAGCTTGTCGAAGGTGCTGGTGGCGGTGTTGTAGAAGACCAGGGTGCCGGCCACGAAGGCGACCGAGAGCACCACGGCGAGCAGGGAGAGCAGCAGGCGCCACTTGTGGGCGAAGAAGCTCCGCAGCGAGGTCTTGAGCAGCATGGTTCCGGGCCCCGTCTCAGCTGGTGCGCTTGCCGTCGAAACGGCGCATGCGGGTCAGGACGGAGTCGGCGGTGGGGTTGTGCATCTCGTCGACGATCGCGCCGTCGGCGAGGAACAGCACCCGGTCCGCGTGGCCGGCGGCGACCGGGTCGTGGGTGACCATCACGATGGTCTGGCCGAGTTCGTCCACCGAGCGGCGCAGGAAGCCGAGCACCTCGGCGCCGGAGCGGGAGTCGAGGTTGCCGGTGGGCTCGTCGCCGAAGATGATCTCGGGCCGGGCGGCCAGCGCGCGGGCCACCGCGACGCGCTGCTGCTGGCCGCCGGAGAGCTGGCCGGGGCGGTGCTTGAGCCGGCCGGACAGGCCGACGGTGTCGATCACCTGCTGCAGCCAGGCCTGGTCGGGCTTGCGGCCCGCGATGTCCATCGGCAGCGTGATGTTCTCCACCGCGTTCAGCGTGGGCAGCAGGTTGAACGCCTGGAAGATGAAGCCGATCTTGTCCCGGCGGAGCTTGGTCAGCTGCTTGTCCTTCAGCCCGGTGACCTCGGTGTCGCCGATCCAGATCCGCCCCGCGGAGACGGTGTCCAGCCCGGCCAGGCAGTGCATCAGCGTCGACTTGCCGGAGCCCGACGGGCCCATGATCGCGGTGAAGCGGCCGCGCTCGATGTCGACGTCGACCGCGTCCAGCGCCGTCACCCGGGTCTCCCCCGCGCCGTACGCCTTGGTGACCTGCCGGGCCCGGGCGGCGGTGCCGTCCCGCTCCGGCAGGGGTGAGAGGTGGGCGGCGCTCGCTGCCGTGGTCACTGATGCTCCTCGTCGTGGGGTTCACCGTCGGCCCCCAGCCTTCCGGGCGCACCCCCCTGCGCGGAATCCGGCTGGCTTCCGTCTTCGGGGTGGGGCTGGCCCCACCTTCGGAGGTGGGGCCCGCGGGAACGGCTCCACGGTAGGAGCGGGGCCCGGCGGCGGTCGTCCTCCACCGGGCTGAGCACCGTCCCGGGAAAGCGTCCGGGGCCCGGGCCCTCTCCCCTAGGGGTTCGCGCGGCGCGCTCTGAGGGTCCCGGGCCCCGGTCGGGGCGGCTTCGTCGGCGAACGGTCAGCCGGCGACGGCGAACTCCACCCGGGGGGCGAGCGCGGCGGAGAACGCGTCCACCACCGGGTTCAGCAGCACCTCGGTCTCGCGCTCCAGCTCGGTGCCGCCGTCCTCGCGCACGCCGACGTGCCGGTCCAGCACGAACCAGCCCTGGGTGACGTGCCCGGCGCCCATCGAGCTCAGCACCGGCCGCAGCGCGTAGTCCACCGCCAGCACGTGCGCGGTGGAGCCGCCGGTGGCCAGCGGGAGCACCGTCTTGCCGCGCAGCGCGTACTGCGGCAGCAGGTCGAGCAGGGCCTTCAGCAGGCCCGAGTACGCGGCCTTGTAGACCGGGGTGCCGATCACCACGCCGTCGGCCCGCTCGAACAGCTCGACGGCCCGGGCTATCGCCGGGTCCGAGGTGTCCGCGGCGAGCAGCGCGGCGGCGGGCAGCGAGCGGGCGTCCAGCGCGTGGACCCGGTGCCCGTGCGAGACGAGCCGGCGGTCGACGTGGCGCAGCAGCCGGGTGGTGCGGGAGGTCGCGGACGGGGAACCGGAGACGGACAGGATCACGGCCATGGAGTCACCTCGGAGCGGGCGGCCGCGGGCGTGCCGCGGCCTGGGAAGGGAGGGGATGGGCGAGGGCGCAGGTCGCCCGGGTGAGTGCGCGGCGGGGTCGTCAGCCGTGACACAGCGAGCAGGACACCCGACCGTGGTCGACGTGCCGCCGACGGGTGAGGACCTGACGCTGCTCCATACGTTCATGCAAACACGCCCGGTTTCGGCGGGTCAAGGCCGTGCCCGCCTGGTGAACAGTGCTCCGAACCGTCCCCGCCCTGCATCAAAACGGCCACAACGGGGCCCGGGGCGCCCCCGCGATCACTGCGCGGCCCCCGGTTCGGGCATCCTTCCCCCATGAACACGTGGCAGGAGCGCCCGGGGGGCGGCGCATACGGGCAGGGCGACGCGGCGCGGGGCCAGGGCGGAGCGGCGGCCGAACCGCCGCTGCCGCCGGAGCTGAACCCGCGCGGCACGGGCGTCCCACTCTCCCGTCCCGCCCAGCAGGACCGACCCGACGGCGGCCGCCCGCACGGCGGCGGGCAGCAGCCCCCGTACGGCGGCGGTGGCCAGCAGCCCCCCTACAGCGGGGGCGGCGGCGGACAGCCCCCGTACGGCGGGCAGCCGCCGCACGGGCAGCCGCCGTACCGGCCCGAGCCGGACCCGGCCGGTCCGGGGGCCGGTGCGCGCCCGGGCGGGCCCGGGGCCGCCCGGCCGCGCCGCTCGCGCAGGAGGATCGTCGGCTACTCGGTGCTGAGCCTGGTCCTCGTGCTGCTGGTGACCATGATCGGCACCTACTTCTGGGCGGACGGCAAGCTGCACCACGAGAACGTGCTGGCCGACTACCCGGGCCGGCCGGCCGCGGGCAAGGGCACCAACTGGCTGATCGTCGGCTCGGACAGCCGGGCCGGTCTCACCGACGCCGACGAGCAGGACCTGCACACCGGCTCCGCCGAGGGCAAGCGCAGCGACTCGATGATGATCCTGCACATCGGCGACAACGGGAACACCCTGATGTCGATCCCGCGCGACTCCTGGGTGCAGATCCCCGCCCACCAGGACACCTCGGGCAGCGGCAAGACCGTCCCGGCCGCCACCCGCAAGATCAACGCGGCGTTCGCGGCCGGCGGCGGGCGCCTGCTGGTGCAGACCGTCGAGACCAACATGAACCTGCGGATCGACCACTACGCGGAGATCGGCTTCGCCGGCTTCGTCGGCCTGGTGGACGCCGTCGGCGGCGTCGAGATGAACATCGAGCAGCCGGTCAAGGACAAGGACTCCGGCCTCGACCTGCAGGCCGGCACCCAGACCCTGAACGGCAAGCAGGCGCTGGCCTTCGTCCGGCAGCGCCACCAGATGGCCGACCAGGACCTCGGCCGGATGCGCAACCAGCAGAAGTTCCTCGGCGCGCTGGCCAAGCAGGCCGCCTCCCCGTCGACCCTGCTCAACCCGTTCACCTTCTACCCGCTGGTCTCGGCCGGCCTGGACACCGTGATCGTGGACGACGACGCCGGGCTGACCGACCTGGGCTCGATGTTCCTGGCCATGAAGGGCGTCACCGGCGGCGACGGCAAGACCATCACCGTCCCGATCGGCAACCCGGACTACCGCACCCCCACCGGCGAGTCCGCCGTCAAGTGGGACGAGGCCAAGTCCAAGGCGGTCTTCGAGGCGATGCGCAACGACACCGCCGTCCCCGCCGCCAAGTAGCCGCCAAGTAACCGCAGCGGCACCCGCCCGCGCCCCGCGGCGGCGTCCGGAATTCGCACGGCGGATCCGAACTGCCGCCGCGGGGCGCGTCGTCGGGCCCGCGGCGGCCCGGGCGGCGGGACAATGACGGCCATGTCGCTGGTGACCGCCCTCATCTACCGCCGCCGCAGCCGGCTGTTCGGCCGCCTGGTCCAGGAGGCCCTGGCCCTCTACGGGATGGAGGTGCCCGCCGCCGCCGAGGTCGGCCCCGGCCTGGTCGTCTTCCACCGCGGCTTCGGCACCGTCCTGCACCCGTACACCACCCTGGGCGCGAACGTCACCCTCTACAACGGCGTCACCATCGGGCGCGCCGACCCGTGGGTGCCGCAGGAGCTGTCCGCGATGCGGCGGGTGGTGCTGGAGGACGGCGTGGTGGTCTGCGCCGGGGCGAAGATCGTCTGCAAGAGCGGGACGCTCACCGTCGGCGCCGACACCGTGGTCGGCGCCAACGCGGTGCTGACCCGTTCCACCGGGCCCGGCGAGATCTGGGCCGGCGTCCCGGCCCGGAAGGTCGGCGAGCGCCAGCGGGTGCACGAGCAGGGCCGGGCGACGGCCGTCAGCTGACGTCCTGCCCGAGGGTGTCGGTGCTGGTGCGGTGCTCGGCCAGGTAGGCGTCCATCCGGTCGGTGCGCATGGCGTTCCACAGGACGCCGGCCGCGCCGTCGTCCATCAGGACCACCGCCTGGCCGTCGATGGTGTCGAAGCCGCCGAACGGGGCGTTCATGAAGTGGACGCCGTCGGGGCGGACGTCGCGCAGGCTCCAGGCGAGGTCGTACAGGTCGGTGTTGCTGAGCCGGTCGTCGACGCTGGCCACGTCGCCGATGGTGCCGAGCAGGCCGGTGAGCTTGGCCGGGCTGGAGAGGGTGCCCGAGCTCATGGTCTTGATCATCAGGGCGCGCAGGAAGTTCTGCTGCCGCTTGGTGCGGTCGAGGTCCCCGTTGGGCAGGCCGTGCCGCTCGCGGACGTAGAGCAGCGCCTCGGCGCCGTCCATGTGGTGGGTGCCGGCCAGCCACTCGCGGGCGTCGCCCTTGGCCTCGATGGTGCGCGGGATGGTGATGTCCACGCCGCCGACCGCGTCGGTGAGGGCCCGGAAGCCGTTCCAGTCGATCACCGCGATGTGGTCGATCTTGATCTTGGTGAGGTCCTGGACGGTCTGGACCGTCAGCGCCGGGCCGCCCCAGGAGTAGGCCGCGTTGATCTTCGCCCGGCCGTGGCCCGGGACGGGCACCCAGGTGTCGCGCGGGATGGACACCAGCGAGACCGACTTCCGGTCCGCCGAGATGTGCATCAGCATCATCGTGTCGCTGCGCTGCGCCCCGGCCTGCCAGGCGGGCGCCTTGGCGTCCCTGCCGGTGGTCGGCGCGTCGGAGCGGGCGTCCAGGCCGACCAGCAGGAAGGTCTGCCCGCTGTGCGGCACCGCCGGGGGCTGCTCGGACGCGGCCAGGGTCGGGAAGGCGTTCGGGATGCGCTCCACCGAGGACGCGTAGTGGTCGGCCACCCACAGCAGCCCGCCGAACGCGCCGCCGCCCAGCACCAGCAGCACCGCCAGCGTCCACAGCAGCAGCCGGCGGCCCCGCCGGCGCCGCCCCGGCACCTGCGCCGCGTCCTCCCCGCCGCCGTCCCCGTCGTCCCCGCCGTCCTCGCCGTCCTCGTCACGGTCGAAGATGCTCAGCGAACCGGGGTCCTCCTCCGGTTCGCCGCCCCGCCCCTTGGAACTCATGGCGGCATTGTGAACCTCCCGTACGGACCTTCGAGCCGAAACCGGGAAATCCGCGCATCCCGCCGCTCGGCGGGGCGGCTACCATCGGTGGCTGCGGCCGTCGCTCACCCCTGGTACGGCCCGGACCGAAGGGAATGCGCGTGGCTCCCCGCATCACGGTGATCGGCACCGGCTACCTGGGCGCGACGCATGCCGCGTGCATGGCGGAGCTCGGGTTCGAGGTCCTGGGGCTCGACGTCGACCGGGAGAAGCTGGCGGCCCTGGCCTCGGGCCGGGTCCCGATGTACGAGCCCGGGCTGTCGGAACTGCTGCTCAAGCACGTCGCGGGGCACGGGGGTTCGACCGGGCGGCTGCGCTTCACCGACTCCTGGGAGGAGGTCGCGGCCTTCGGCGACGTGCACTTCATCTGCGTGAACACCCCGCAGCGCAAGGGCGAGTTCGCCGCCGACATGAGCTACGTGGACGCCGCGGTCGACTCGCTGGCGCCGCTGCTGGAGCGGCCCGTCCTGGTGGTCGGCAAGTCGACGGTGCCGGTGGGCTCGGCGAGCCGGCTGGCCGAGCGGCTGGCCTCGCTGGCCCCGGTGGGCGAGCGGGCCGAACTGGCCTGGAACCCGGAGTTCCTGCGCGAGGGCTTCGCGGTGGACGACACCCTGCACCCGGACCGGCTGGTGGTCGGCGTGCGCAGCGAGCACGCCGAGCGGCTGCTGCGCGAGGTGTACGCGGGCCCGATCGCGGACGGCGTGCCGTTCGTGGTGACCGACTTCCCGACCGCCGAGCTGGTGAAGGCCGCCGCGAACTCCTTCCTGGCCACCAAGATCTCCTTCATCAACGCGATGGCCGAGGTCTGCGAGAGCGCCGGCGCCGACGTGGTGCAGCTGTCCAGGGCGCTGTCGTACGACGAGCGGATCGGCCGGAAGTTCCTGAACGCCGGGCTGGGCTTCGGCGGCGGCTGCCTGCCCAAGGACATCCGGGCGTTCATGGCCCGGGCCGGCGAGCTGGGCGCGGACCAGGCGCTGACCTTCCTGCGCGAGGTCGACTCGATCAACATGCGGCGCCGCTCCCGGATGGTCGAGCTGGCCCGCGAGCAGTGCGGCGGCGGCTTCCTGGGCCGCCGGGTCGCGGTGCTGGGCGCCGCGTTCAAGCCGAACTCGGACGACATCCGGGACTCGCCCGCGCTGAACGTGGCCGGGCAGATCCAGCTGCAGGGCGCCCAGGTCACGGTCTACGACCCGAAGGCGATGGACAACGCCCGCAAGATGTTCCCCAGCCTCTCCTACGCGGCCTCCCCGCTGGAGGCCGCCGAGGGCGCGCACGTGGTGCTGCACCTGACCGAGTGGCAGGAGTTCCGCGAGCTGGACCCGGCGGAGGTCGGCGCGGTGGTCGCCGAGCGCCGCGTGCTGGACGGCCGCAACGTCCTGGACGGCGAGGCCTGGCGGGCCGCCGGCTGGACCTACCGGGCGATGGGCCGGCCCTCGGCGGAATGAGCCGCGCGGTGGCGCCGTTGCCCCCGGCATGAGCTACGGAGACGACGCCACCGTCCGGAAGGTCCTCACCTCCTCCGGCGACACCTGGGCCGTGGTCGGCCTGTCGAACAACACCGCGCGGGCCGCGTACGGCGTGGCCCGGGTGCTGCAGCGGGCCGGGAAGCGGATCGTGCCGGTGCACCCGAAGGCCGAGACGGTGCTCGGCGAGCAGGGCTACGCCTCGCTCGCCGAGGTCCCGTTCCCGGTCGACGTGGTGGACGTGTTCGTCAACTCCGCGCTGGCCGGGGCGGTCGCCGACCAGGCGGTCGAGAAGGGGGCGAAGGCGGTCTGGTTCCAGCTCGGGGTGGTCGACGAGGCCGCCTTCGACCGCACCCGCGCGGCCGGGCTGGACATGGTGATGGACCGCTGCCCGGCGATCGAGCTGCCGAGGCTCTGAGGCCCCGGCGCTCAGCCGCCGATCGGGAAGGCGATGTCGCAGACCGCGTCGGCCGGCCCGGCCGCGGCCCAGTCGGCGAAGTACACCTCGCGGCCGGGGCCCAGCCGCGGAGTGCCGTGCTGCTCCGTCCAGGCGCAGACCGCGTCGTAGGCGCTGAGGATCTGCGGGTACTCCACCTGCGCCTTGGTGACCGTGGTGTACGCCTCCCGGTGCGCGGGCTCGGTGCGGTGCGCGGCGGTCAGGCCCGCGGCGCGGGCCGGGTCGATCGGGACGCAGACCTCCACCGGGCCGTCGGCGTCCTCGTCGACCTGCCCGTGGTAGACCACGAACGGGGCCGCCACCACGCCGCCGTGGGCCGCCGCGACGGCCTCCAGCCGGGCGGTGGCCTCCGGGATGAAGCGGTCCAGCTCCTCCGGCCTGGCCCGGCGCTGCTCGGTGAGCACCAACTGCTCGGGCACCTCGCGCTGTTCGATCCGGTACATCTCGTCGATCCCTTCCAGTCCGCTGAGTTGAACGCGGAGGTGCGCGGCCAGCGTCCGCTGCGAGGCGGTCCGCCGTTCGACGGCGGCCCAGTACGCGGCGACCCGCTCCGCCGCCGCGGGGCCCGGCAGGGCGAGCACCTCGGCGACGGTGGCCAGCGGCATGTCCAGGCCGCGCAGCCGGACGATCAGCCGCGCGGTGGCCAGCCGCTCCGGCCGGTAGTACCGGTAGCCGCTGTCCGGGTCGATCCGGTCCGGCGGCAGCAGCCCCTGCCGGTCGTACAGCCGCAGCGCCTTCGGCGACAGCAGGCCGCGGCGGGCGAACTCACCGGTGGTGAGCAGCCGTTCCTCCTCCGCACCGGCAACGCTGCGGCCTGCCCCAGGGGCGAGGTCAAGCGGGCCGTCGTTCACGCGCCGTCCAGCTGCTCGCGGGTCGCGGTCGAGGGGCGGCGCTCGGCCCGCAGCCGGGTGGCGACCGTCTCGGCGCCGCGCAGCACCCGCAGCGCGTTGTGCCAGGTCAGCTTGGCGAGGTCGACCTCGGACCAGCCGCGGCGCAGCAGTTCGGCGACCAGCACCGGGTACCCGGAGACGTCCTCCAGGCCGGACGGGGTGAAGGCGGTGCCGTCGTAGTCGCCGCCGATGCCGATGTGGTCGACGCCGGCGACCTCCCGCATGTGGTCGAGGTGGTCGGCGACGGTCTCGGCGGTGGCGACCGGGCGGGGGTGGGCGGCCTCGTACGCGCGCTGCACGGCCATCGCCCCGGGGGTCGTCTCCAGCGGGTGCAGGCCCTCGGCCCGCATGTTGGCGTCGGCGGCGAGCGTCCACTCGATGGCGGCGGGCAGCACGAACTTGGGCACGAAGGTGACCATCGCGACGCCGCCGTTGGCGGGCAGCTGGGCCAGCACGTCGTCGGGGACGTTGCGCGGGTGGTCGCAGACCGCGCGGGCGGAGGAGTGCGAGAAGACCACCGGCGCCTCGGAGACCCGCAGCGCGTCGCGCATGGTGTCGGCGGAGACGTGCGAGAGGTCGACCAGCATGCCGAGCCGGTTCATCTCCCGGACCACCTCCTCGCCGAACGCGCTCAGCCCGCCGTGCACGGGCTCGTCGGTGGCGGAGTCCGCCCACGGCACGTTGGAATTGTGGGTGAGCGTCAGGTAGCGCACGCCCAGCTCGTACAGCGCGCGCAGGGTGGCCAGCGAGGAGTTGATGGAGTGCCCGCCCTCGGCGCCCATCAGCGAGGCGATCCGGCCCTCGGCGCGGGCGGCCTCCACCTCGTCGGCGGTCAGCGCGAGCCGCAGGTGCTCCGGGTGACGGGCGGTCATCTCCTTGACGAAGTCCACCTGTTCGAGCGTCGCGCTGACCGCGCCGTCCCCCGACAGCTCGGCGGGCACGTAGACCGACCAGAACTGCGCACCGACCCCGCCTGCCCGCAGGCGGCCGAAGTCGGTGTGCAGCCGGTGGCTCTGGTCGGCCGTCAGGTCGACGGCGT
Source organism: Kitasatospora sp. NA04385 (assembly GCF_013364235.1). NCBI lineage: Bacteria > Bacillati > Actinomycetota > Actinomycetes > Kitasatosporales > Streptomycetaceae > Kitasatospora > Kitasatospora sp. NA04385. The sequence continues at coordinate 2,939,846 of NZ_CP054919.1, forward strand.
CGAGGTCGTACCCGGCCTGGGCGCGCATCGCCCAGGGCAGGTCGTTGTGGCCGTCCACCACCGGCGTGGTGCGCAGGACGGCCCGGGCGCGGTCGAGCAGTTCGGGGGTCATCCCCCCGTTCTACTACTTGCCGAAGCCGAAGGAGTCGTTCCCCGCCACCTTGGCGCGCAGCTTGCGGCCCTTCTCGGTGGCCTGGTTGTTCAGCTCGGCCTGGAACTCGACCATCTTCTCGGCCAGCTCGGCGTCGAAGGCGGCCAGCATCCGGACCGCGAGCAGCCCGGCGTTGCGCGCGCCCGCGACCGACACGGTGGCCACCGGCACCCCGGCGGGCATCTGGACGATCGACAGCAGGCTGTCCATCCCGTCCAGGTACCGCAGCGGCACCGGCACGCCGATCACCGGCAGCGGCGTCACCGACGCCAGCATCCCGGGCAGGTGCGCCGCCCCGCCGGCCCCGGCGATGACCGCCTTCAGCCCGCGCCCGTGCGCCTGCTCGCCGTACCCGACCATCTCGCGCGGCATCCGGTGCGCGGAGACCACGTCGACCTCGTACGGGACCTCGAACTCGTCGAGCGCCTGCGCGGCGGCCTCCATCACGGGCCAGTCGGAGTCGGAGCCCATCACGATGCCGACAAGGGGGGAGGTCATTCGGTGATCGTTCCTCGCAGGTAGGCGGCCGCGTGGCGGGCGCGCTCGCGGACGTCTTCGAGGTCGTCCCCGAAGACGTTGACGTGGCCGACCTTGCGGCCGGGCTTCACGTCCTTTCCGTACATGTGGATCTTGAGGCCGGGGTCGCGGGCCATGCAGTGCAGGAAGGCGCGGTACATGTCGGGGTAGTCGCCGCCGAGGACGTTGACCATGACGGTCCACTTGGCGCGCGGGCGGGGGTCGCCGAGCGGGAGGTCGAGGACGGCGCGCAGGTGGTTCTCGAACTGGGAGGTGACGGCGCCGTCCTGGGACCAGTGGCCGGAGTTGTGCGGGCGCATCGCGAGCTCGTTGACCAGGATGCGGCCGTCGCGGGTCTGGAACAGCTCGACGGCGAGGTGGCCGGTGATGTCGAGCTCGCCGGCGATCCGCAGGGCGAGCTGCTGGGCCTCGTCGGAGAGGGCCGGGTCGAGGTCGGGCGCGGGGGCGGTGACCTCGGCGCAGACGCCGTTCTCCTGGACGGACTCCACCACCGGGTAGGCGACGGCCTGGCCGCTGGGCGAACGGACCACGCTGGCGGCCAGCTCGCGCAGGAAGTCGACCTTCTCCTCGGCGAGGACGGGGACGCCGGCCAGGAAGGGGGCGGCGGCCTCGGTCTCGTCCTTCACCACCCAGACGCCCTTGCCGTCGTAGCCGCCGCGGACGGTCTTCAGCACGACGGGGTAGCCCTCGCCCTCCTCGGCGAAGGCGGTGACGTCGGCCGGGTCGGCGACCAGGCGGTGCCGGGGGCAGGGGACGCCGATGGAGTCGAGCCGGGCCCGCATGACGCCCTTGTCCTGGGCGTTGACCAGCGCGTCCGGCCCGGGGCGGACGGCGACGCCCTCGGCCTGCAGGGCGCGCAGGTGCTCGGTGGGGACGTGCTCGTGGTCGAAGGTGATCACGTCGCAGTCGGCGGCGAAGGCCCGCAGCGTGTCGAGGTCTCGGTAGTCGCCGAGCACGGTGGTGCCGACCACCTGCGCGGCCGACTCCTGGGGGGTGTCGGCGAGGAGTTTGAAGCGGATGCCCAGCGGGATGCCCGCCTGGTGCATCATGCGGGCGAGCTGCCCGCCGCCGATGACTCCGACCACTGGAAAGTTCGCATTGCCCGCTACAGTCACGCGCTCCAGGATATCCGGGCCGGTGGGGACCCTCGCACCGGCGTGCGCGGGGGTCGCGCGCGCCCGGATCGCGGCCGGAGCACTCGCGGAGTGCGGGTAGCCTGGTGGGCCGGATCGCACGACACCTACTTATCCGACCATGTGAAGTAGACGTAGACGGAGACAGCCCGGATGACGAGCACCATCGAGACGCGCCCCTCCCTGGTCCAGCGGTTGCGGGGGCTGTCCGCGGAAGCGGTGGGGTTCGCCGTCATCGGCGGCGTCGGCTTCTTCGTGAACCTGATCGTCTTCAACGTCTGCCTGCGGGCCGACGGCCTGATCAACTCGGCCGCGGGCGTGATCTCCGGCGCGGTGGCGATCGGCACCAACTACCTGGGCTACCGGTTCTGGCTCTACAAGGACCGCGACGCCGCCTCCCGCAAGCGGGAGATCACGCTGTTCCTGCTGTTCAGCGGCATCGGCCTGCTGATCGAGAACGGCATCCTGGCCTTCTCGGTGCACGTGCTCGGCTACCACTCGCACTTCAGCCAGACCATCGCCAAGAACGTGGTCGGCCTGGTGGCGGGCACCGCCTTCCGCTTCGTCTCCTACCGCACCTGGGTGTTCAAGGCGATGCCGGAGCTGGAGGACCCCGAGGTGGTGCAGGAGGCGGAGCTGCTGCTGGCCGCCGAGGAGCGCCCCGCGCTGGCGACCTGAGCCGCCCGCGCCCGGGGGTTCAGTCGTCCCCGCGGGCGAGGAAGAGCGCGAACACCGGCGGTCGCAGCGACAGCAGTTCGAGGCGGCCGCCGTCGGCTTCGGCCAGGTCGCGGGCGACGGCCAGCCCGATGCCGGTGGAGTTGCGGCCGCTGACCGCCCGTTCGAAGACCCGGTTGCCCAGTTCCCGGGGGACGCCCGGGCCCTCGTCCTGGACCTCGGCGACCACCGAGCTGCCGGAGCGGCGCACCCGCAGCGTGATGGTGCCGGCGCCGTGCATCAGCGAGTTCTCGATCAGGGTGGCCAGCACCTGGGAGACGGTGCCCGGGGTGCCGATCACCCGGGCCTCGCGCAGGCCCTCGATGACCAGCCGCCGCCCGCCGTCGCGCAGGGTCGGGGCCCACTCCTCGACCTGCTGCTTGACCACCTCGTCGAGCCCGAAGGTCACCGCGGTGGGGCTGTTGGGGTCGCGCTGGTTGGTGAGCAGCCGCTGCACCACGTCGGTGAGCCGCTCGACCTGCTGGAGGCCGATGGTGGCCTCCTCGCGGACGGTCTCCGGGTCCTCGGCGAGCGCGGTGATCTCCTCCAGCCGCATGGAGAGCGCGGTGAGGGGGGTGCGCAGCTGGTGCGAGGCGTCGGCGGCGAGTCGGCGCTCGGCGGTGAGCATCCGGGCGATCCGCTCGGCGCTGGTGTCCAGCACCTCGGCGATCCGGTCGAGTTCGGGGACGCCGTAGCGGCGGCCCTGCGGGCGGGGGTCGCCGGAGCCGAGGCGCTCGGCGGTCTCGGCGAGGTCGGTGAGCGGCCGGGCCAGCCGCTTGGCCTGCCAGACGGCGAGCGCCACGGCGGCCTGGACGGCCAGCAGCGCGACCACGCCGAGCAGCAGCAGCATGTTGCCGATCTCGTGGTCGAGCGCGGTGCGGGACTGCGCGGCGGTGACGGTCTCGCCGCTGGCGCCGGTCTCGGTGGCGGTCAGCGCGTCGCCCTCGACGGGGTGGCCGAGGGCGATCTGCTGCTGCCCGGGGATGTCCACCGTGACGTGGTAGTCGTCGCCGGTGACGACGGCGGCGAACTTCTCGCCGCTGACCGGCTCGCCCGCGGCGAGCCGGCTCTCCACCAGGCCGAGCACCCGGACCGCCACCGCGTCGACCCGGTCGTTGGCGGCGTTGACGATCGTCTGCTTCTCGATCAGGGCCAGCGGCACGCAGAACACCGCGACCACCACCAGGACGACGCCCAGCAGCGAGTTGATCATCCTGCGCTTCACGCCGGGCGGTCCTCCGGTTGGCGGTTCTTCCGGTCGGTTCTTCGCGGGTCAGTTCTTCTCGAAGCGGAAGCCCACGCCGCGCACGGTGGCGATGTAGCGCGGGTTCGCGGCGTCGTCGCCGAGCTTCTTGCGCAGCCAGGAGATGTGCATGTCCAGGGTCTTGGTGGAGGTCCACCAGGTGGTGTCCCAGACCTGGCGCATGATCTCCTCCCGGGTGACCACCCGCCCGGCGTCCCGCACCAGGACCCGCAGCAGCTCGAACTCCTTGGCGGAGAGGGTGAGTTCCTCCTCGCCGAGCCAGGCCCGGTGCGACTCGATGTCGATCTTCACGCCGTGCGCGCCGGTGGTCAGCTGGTCGACGTTGCCGCGCCGGAGCAGGGCCCGGACCCGGGCCAGCAGTTCGGCCAGCCGGAACGGCTTGGTGACGTAGTCGTCGGCGCCGGCGTCCAGGCCGACCACGGTGTCCACCTCGTCGGCGCGGGCGGTGAGCACCAGGACGGGGAAGCTCTTGCCGTCGGCGCGCAGCCGCCGGCACACCTCCAGGCCGTCCATCTCGGGGAGCCCGAGGTCGAGCACGATCAGGTCGACGTCCTCGCTGAGGCCGGCGCCCAGGGCGGCCGGCCCGTCCTCGCGGACGAGCACCTCGTAGCCCTCGCGGCGCAGGGCGCGGGCCAGCGGTTCGGAGATTGCCGGGTCGTCCTCGGCCAGCAGCACACAGGTCATAGGGGCGATGGTAGACCGCGCGGGGGCCGCCGATCAGAGGGTCTCGGGCAGTCCGGGCCCGCCCGGGCCGGGCGCTGTGAACACTGTCACAACCGGTGATCACCGCCGTTCCGCGGACCCCTTCGGCGACAACTGCGCTTTAACGGACATTCTTCGCATGACCCTTAGGATCGCAGGCATTCTTTCGGTGCAGGCATGAAAATGCACGGCACACGGCCGCCAAGCTTTACCTTCTGCATACCATTCACGCTCCGCAGTCACCCGAACTCGCGACTTACCGTGGTGGGGAACCCGAGAAAACAGGCAAGGAATCAGCATGGCTTCGACCACCCTGGAGACCGAGGTACGGCCCTCTCCCCCCTCGGGGCGGACCTTCCTCGGCCACCCCCGCGGCCTGGCCACCCTCTTCATGACCGAGACCTGGGAGCGCTTCAGCTTCTACGGCATGCGCGCGCTGCTGGTGGTCTACATGTCCACCGAGGCGGCCAAGGGCGGCCTGGGGGTGCCGGTGGCCACCGCCGCCGCCGTCTACTCGGTCTACAACGCCATGGTCTACCTGCTCGCGCTGCCCGGCGGCTGGATCGCCGACCGGCTGCTCGGCGCCCGGCGCACCGTCGCCCTCGGCGGGCTGATCATCATGGTCGGGCACTTCATGCTCGCCGTGCCCAGCAAGGTGTTCTTCTTCGCGGGCCTGGTCCCGATCGCGATCGGCTCCGGCCTGCTCAAGGCCAACATCTCCACGATGGTCGGCCAGCTCTACGCCAAGGACGACGACTCGCGCCGCGACGGCGGCTTCACCGTCTTCTACATGGGCATCAACCTCGGCGCCTTCCTGGCGCCGCTGGTGATCGGCACCGTCGGCCAGAAGGTGAACTGGCACCTGGGCTTCGCGCTGGCGGGCGTCGGCATGGCGCTCGGCCTGGTCCAGTACCTGCTGGGCACCCGGCACCTGAGCCCGGAGTCGAACGTCGTCGCCGCGCCGCTGAGCCGGGCCGAGGGCCGTGCGGTGCTGCGCAAGGCCGGGCTCTGGCTGGCCGCCGCCGCGGTGTTCTACGGCGTGGTCGTCGGCACCGGGCACTTCACCGTCTCCTGGGCGATCTGGCCGCTCTCGCTGGCCGGCATCGCGGTGCCCGCCCTGGTGTTCGCCCGGATCCGCCGCGACTCCGCGCTGACCGGCGAGGAGCGCTCCCGGATGGGCGGCTACCTGTGGTTCTTCCTGGCCGCCGCGGTGTTCTGGATGATCTACGACCAGTCCGGCTCGACCCTGAGCGTGTTCGCCGACCGGAACACCGCCGGGAGCCTGTTCGGCCTCTCCTTCCCGTCCAGCTGGTTCCAGTCGCTGAACCCGCTGTACATCATGGCGCTGGCCCCGGTCTTCGCCTGGCTGTGGAACGCCCTGGCCCGGCGCGGGCGCAACCCCTCCACCACCGCGAAGTTCTCCTTCGGCCTGCTGATGATCGGCGCGTCCTTCCTGGTGATGATGCTGGCGATGGCCGCGGCCTCCGGCGGCGTCAAGGTCTCCCCGCTCTGGCTGGCCGTGGTCTACCTGGTCCAGACCGTCGGCGAGCTGACCCTCTCCCCGGTCGGCCTGTCCGTCACCACCAAGCTGGCGCCCGCCAAGTACGCCAGCCAGATGATGGGCGTCTGGTTCCTCGCCGTCACGGCGGGCGACTGCGTGGCCGCCGTCGCCCAGCTGCTGCTGGGCGACGACGTGGTCGGCTCGACCTGGTACTTCGCCGTCCAGGGCCTGCTGGCGATCGCGGCGGGCGCCGGCCTGTTCGCCGCCCGCGGCCGGATCGGGAGGCTGCTGGGCGACGGGCGCTGACGCCGCGCCTCACACGGGCGCTGACGCCGCGCCTCACACCTCCCGGACCCCGCCCCGCCACACCGCGGCGGTCAGCGGGACGCCCGGGCGGTAGGCCAGGTGGACGTGCGAGGGCGCGTCCAGCAGCTGGAGGTCCGCCCGGGCGCCCGGGGCGATCCGGCCCACGTCGGTGCGGCGCAGCGCGAGCGCGCCGCCCGCGGTGGCGGCGTGCACCGCCTCGTCGGGGGTCATGCCCATCTCGCGGACCGCGACGGCCACGCAGAACGGCATCGAGCTGGTGAAGCTGGAGCCGGGGTTGCAGTCGGTGGACAGCGCGACGGCGGCGCCCGCGTCCAGCAGCCGCCGGGCGTCCGGGTAGGGCGCGCGGGTGGAGAACTCGGCGCCCGGCAGCAGCGTCGCCACCGTGTCGCTCCCGGCCAGCGCGGCGACGTCCGCGTCGGTCAGGTGGGTGCAGTGGTCGGCGGACGCGGCGCCCAGCTCCACCGCGAGCTGCACGCCGGGGCCGTGGCCCAGCTGGTTGGCGTGCACCCGGGGCCGCAGGCCCCGCGCGACGCCGGCGGTCAGCACCGCCCGGGCCTGGTCGCCGTCGAAGGCGCCGCGCTCGCAGAACACGTCCACCCAGCGGGCGTACGGCGCGCACGCGGTCAGCATCTCGCCGGTGACCAGCTCCACGTACCCGGCCGGGTCGTCGGCGTACTCGGGGGCGACCACGTGCGCCCCGAGGTAGGTGGTCTCCCGGGTGTGCCCGGCGGCGATCCGCAGCGAGCGGGCCTCGTCGGCGGTGCTCAGGCCGTACCCGGACTTCACCTCGACGGTGGTGGTGCCCTGGGCCAGCATCTCCGCCAGGTAGCGGGTCAGGTTGGCGTTCAGCTCGGCGTCGGACGCCGCCCTGGTCGCGGCGACGGTGGTGCGGATGCCGCCCGCGCCGTACGCCCGGCCCGACATCCGGGCGTGGAACTCGGCGGTGCGGTCGCCGGCGAACACCAGGTGCGAGTGGCTGTCCACGAAGCCGGGCAGCAGGGCCCGCCCGGCGGCGTCCACGGCCCGGTCGGCGGCGGGCGCGGCCGCGGCCGGCCCCACCCAGGCGACGGTGTCGCCCTCGACCACCACGGCGGCGTCGGCCAGCAGGCCGAGCGGGCCCGCGCCGAGGGCGGGGTCGTTGGTGACCAGCGACCCGATGTTGCTGATGAGCAGGCTCATGAGGGGTGGTGTCCTTGATCGGTCGTGCCCCCGCCCGGGGAGCCGGGCGGGGGCGCGGGAGCCGGGCGGGAGCCGGGCGGGAGGGAGCGGGACCGGTTCGGGCGGCCGAGCCGTCGGCGGACCGTCGGCGGGCCGTCAGCGCAGGGCGGCGACGGCCGCGGCGAGGGCGCGCCCGGTCTCCGGGACGAGCCGGTGCGTGCCGTCCGCGACCACGTGCCGGCCGCCGACCACCAGGTGGCGCACGTCGGCGGCGCCCGCCGCGAAGACCGCGGTCTCGGCGCCGAGCGCGGGCGGCGGCCCGGCGGTGCGGACGGAATCGAGGGCGATGACGCAGAAGTCGGCGAGCGCGCCAGCCTCCAGCCGTCCGGCCTCCGGCCAGCCGAGCGAGGCGTGGCCGTCGGCGGTGCCCGCCCGGAGCAGGGCGTTGGCCGTCCAGTGGCCGCGGGTGCGGGTGCGCAGGCGTTCGTCGAGTTCCAGGGCGCGGGCCTCCTCGAACGGGTCGATGACGGCGTGGCTGTCGGAGCCCAGGCTGATCGGGCAGCCCGCCGAGGCGAGCCGGCGGGCCGGGCCGATGCCGTCGGCGAGGTCCCGTTCGGTGGTGGGGCACATGCAGACCGTGGTGGCGGAGCCGGCGAGCAGCCGGACGTCCTCGTCGGTGAGGTGGGTGGCGTGCACGGCGGAGGTGCGCGGGCCGAGGACGCCGTGGTCGGCGAGCAGCCGGGTCGGGGTGACGCCGTGCGCGGCCAGGCAGGCGTCGTTCTCGGCGGTCTGCTCGGAGAGGTGGACGTGCAGCGGTGCCCGGCGCGTCGCGGCCCAGTGCGCGACGGTGCCCAACTGCCCGGCGGGGACGGCCCGGACGCTGTGCACGGCGGCGCCGATCCGGGCGTGCTCGGCGCTCGGCAGGGCGGCCGCCCGCTCGGCCCAGGCGTCCGCGTCGCCGTCCGAGAAGCGCAGTTGGGGCTCGGTCGGTGCGGCGCCGAACCCGGCGGACAGGTAGCAGGTGTCGAGCAGGGTGATCCGGATGCCGGCCCGGGCGGCGGCCTCGACCAGCGCCTCGCCCATCGCGTTCGGGTTCGCGTACCGGGCGCCGCCGGGCGCGTGGTGCAGGTAGTGGAACTCGCCGACGGCGGTGATCCCGGCGAGCGCCATCTCGGCGTACACCGCGGTGGCGAGCGCCAGGTAGCTGTCGGGGTCGAGCGCGGCGGCGACCCGGTACATGGTCTCCCGCCAGGTCCAGAACGTCCCGGAGCCGACCTGGACGGTGGAGCGCAGCGCCCGGTGGAAGGCGTGCGAGTGCGCGTTGGCGTGCCCGGGCAGCGCGAGCCCGGCCAGCCGGACCGCCCCGGCGGGGCAGGGCCCGCTGTCGGGCACGAGCGCGGCGATCCGGCCGCCGGTGCCGACGGTGATCAGCACCTCGGACCGGACGGCCGGCCCGTCCGGCTGCGGCAGCCAGGCGTGCTCGGCCCAGTACGTCACGGCTGACGGCATGCGGGCTCCTCCAGTGCGTGGGCCGGGGCGGTGGCGCCCGCGCGTCCGGCATGTCCGGCGTGTCCGGCGTGCCCGGCCCGGTGGATCACGACGGCCGGCATGCGAGCTCCTCCAGGACGCGGGCCAGGGCGGCGACGCCCGCGTGGCAGTCCGCCCGTTCGGCGTGCTCGGCCGGGGAGTGCGAGACGCCGGTGGGGTTGCGCACGAACAGCATGGCGGTCGGGACGGCGGACGCCAGGATCCCGGCGTCGTGTCCGGCGCCGGTGGGCAGGACGGGCGCGTTCAGCAGGTCGGCGAGGCGCCCGCGCAGCGGGCCGTCGAAGTCGACCACGGGGGTGTACGACTCGCGGGTGAGCTCGACCCGGACGCCGTCGCGCGCGCCGCGTTCGGCGGCGGCCTGTCCGACCGCCTCGACGACCGCGTGCAGCGTGGCCTCGTCGGGGGCGCGGGAGTCCAGCCAGCCGCGCACCAGCGAGGCGATGGCGTTGGTGCCGTTGGGTTCGACGGCGACCTTGCCGAAGGTGGCGAGCGCCCCGGCCAGGCGGGCCTTCTTGCGGGCGGCGAGCACGGTGGTGGCGTAGGTCAGCATCGGGTCGCGGCGGTCGGCGAGCAGGGTGGTGCCGGCGTGGTTGGCCTCGCCGTGGAAGTCGAACCGCCACCGGCCGTGCGGCCAGATCGCCCCGGCCACGCCGACCGGCTGCCCCTCGGCCAGGCACCGGCCCTGTTCGACGTGGAGTTCGACGAACGCGCCGATCCGGCCGAGCAGTTCGGGGTCGGCGCCGATCCGCGCCGGGTCGTGCCCGGCGCGTTCCATGGCATCGGGCAGCCGGACGCCGTCGGCGTCGCGCAGCGCGTACGCGGCCTCCCGGTCGAGCACGCCGGTGGCCAGCCGGGAGCCGACGCAGGCGACGCCGAACCGGGCGCCCTCCTCGTCCGCGAAGTTGACGATCGCCAGCGGGCGGGTGAACTCGGCGCCTGCGGCACGCAGTTCGTCGAACGCGGCGAAGGCGGAGACGACCCCGAGCGGGCCGTCGTAGGCGCCGCCGTCGGGGACGGAGTCCAGGTGCGAGCCGGTGACCACGGCGTTCCCGGCGTCCCGGTCCCCGTGCCAGGCCCACTGGTTGCCGTTGCGATCCGTCTCGTACGCCAGCCCGCGCGTCCGGGCCTGCTGCTCGAACCAGGCCCGGCACTCGGCGTCGGCGGAGTTCCAGGCGTGCCGCCGGTAGCCGCCGGTGGCGGCGGAGCGGCCCACCGGGAGCAGCTCCGCCCACATCGCGTCGAAGCTCACCGCTCCGCCACCGGGCCGTGCTCGTGCATGGGGACGCGCACGCCGCGCTCGGCGGCGACCTCGGACGCCCGGTCGTAGCCGGCGTCGACGTGCCGGATCACGCCCATGCCGGGGTCGTTGGTGAGCACCCGGCGGATCTTCTCGCCGGCCAGCGCGGTGCCGTCGGCGACGGTGACCTGCCCGGCGTGGATCGAGCGGCCGATGCCGACGCCGCCGCCGTGGTGGATGGAGACCCAGGACGCGCCGGAGGCCACGTTGACCATGGCGTTGAGCAGCGGCCAGTCGGCGATCGCGTCGGAGCCGTCGAGCATCGCCTCGGTCTCCCGGTAGGGGGAGGCGACCGAGCCGCAGTCGAGGTGGTCGCGGCCGATGACGATCGGCGCGGACAGCTCGCCGGAGGCCACCATGTCGTTGAACCGCTCGCCGGCCTTGTCGCGCTCGCCGTAGCCGAGCCAGCAGATCCGCGCGGGCAGGCCCTGGAAGTGCACCTTCTCCTGGGCCATGGTGATCCAGCGGTGCAGCGACTCGTTCTCCGGGAACAGGTCGAGCACGGCCCGGTCGGTCCTGTGGATGTCCTTCGGGTCGCCGGAGAGCGCGGCCCAGCGGAACGGGCCCTTCCCTTCGCAGAACAGCGGCCTGATGTACGCGGGGACGAACCCGGGGAAGGCGAACGCCCGCTCGTACCCGGCGAGTTGCGCCTCGCCGCGGATCGAGTTGCCGTAGTCGAAGACCTCCGCGCCGCGGTCCTGGAAGCCGACCATCGCCGCCACGTGCCGGGCCATCGACTCGCGGGCCCGGGTGGTGAACTCGGCGGGCTTCTCGGCCGCGTAGGAGGCCATGTCCTCGAAGGCGACGCCGGTGGGGAGGTAGGCGAGCGGGTCGTGGGCGCTGGTCTGGTCGGTGACGATGTCGATCGGGGCGTCCAGCGCGAGCAGTTGCGGCAGCAGGTCGGCGGCGTTGCCGAGCAGGCCGATGGAGAGCGGCTGCCGCCGGTCGCGGGCCTCGACGGCGAGCTGGAGCGCGTGGTCCAGGCTGCTCGCCTCGACGTCGAGGTAGCGGTGCTCGATCCGGCGGGCGATCCGGGACGGGTCGCAGTCGATGCAGATCGCGACGCCGCCGTTCATGGTGACGGCCAGCGGCTGGGCGCCGCCCATGCCGCCGAGGCCCGCGGTGAGGGTGATCGTGCCCTCCAGGGTGCCGCCGAACCTCTTGTTCGCCACGGCGGCGAAGGTCTCGTAGGTGCCCTGGAGGATGCCCTGGGTGCCGATGTAGATCCACGAACCGGCGGTCATCTGCCCGTACATGGTGAGGCCGAGCGACTCCAGCCGGCGGAACTCCTCCCAGTTCGCCCAGTCCCCCACCAGGTTGGAGTTGGCGATCAGCACCCGCGGCGCCCACTCGTGGGTCTGCATCACGCCGACCGGCCGCCCGGACTGCACCAGCATGGTCTCGTCCTGCTTGAGCCCCCGCAGGGTCCGCACCATCGCGTCGAAGGACCGCCAGTCCCGGGCCGCCTTCCCCGTGCCGCCGTAGACGACCAGCTTCGACGGGTGCTCGGCGACCTCCGGGTCCAGGTTGTTCATCAGCATCCGCAGGGCCGCCTCCTGCTGCCACCCCTGCGCACTGAGCCCGCTCCCCCGCGCCGCGCGGACCTCGCGCGGACCGCTCGTCTGCTCTGCCATGGGCCAGCCTCCCTGCCGGATGGAATTCATTCACGATCGACGTGCCTGAATATATCCAAACAGCACCACGGCGGCCAGAGCCCCGCCGGGAGCCGGGAGCCGGGAGCCGGGAGCCGGGAGCCGCCTAGGAGATCCGGTCGGGGCGGGTGTAGACGTTCGCGCCGCGGTCGCGGAGGAAGCCGACCAGGGTGAGGCCGAGTTCCTCGGCGAGGTCGACGGCGAGGGAGGAGGGGGCGGAGACGGCGGCCAGCAGCGGGAGGCCGGCCAGGGCGGCCTTCTGGGTGAGTTCGAAGGAGGCGCGGCCGGAGACCACCAGCAGGTGGCCGGTCAGCGGGAGGCGGCCCTCGCGCAGTGCCCAGCCGATCACCTTGTCGACCGCGTTGTGGCGGCCGACGTCCTCGCGCACGCACAGCAGCGCGCCGTCCGCGGTGAACAGCCCGGCGGCGTGCAGCCCGCCGGTGGCGTCGAAGGCCGCCTGGGCGGCGCGCAGCCGGGCCGGGAGTTCGTACAGGACGGCCGCGGGCACGGTGAGCGGGTCGGGGGCGACGTCCCAGCGGGAGCGGGTGCGGACGGCGTCGACGGTGTCGCGGCCGCAGAGGCCGCACGCGCTGGTGGTGAGCAGGTTGCGGTGGGCGGAGAGCGCGGGGCGGGCGCCGCGGACGGTGGCGTCGACGACGTTGTAGGTGTTGGCGCCGTCCGCGTCCGTCCCGGCGCAGTAGCGCAGCGCGGTCAGTTCCTCGGTGGCGCCGACCAGGCCCTCGCCGACCAGGAACCCGGCGACCAGGTCGAAGTCGTGGCCGGGCGTGCGCATGGTGACGGTCAGCGCCTCGCCGCCGATCCGGATCTCCAGCGGCTCCTCGGCCGCGAGGCTGTCGGGCCGCGCGGAGCGCTCGTCCCCGCGCAGCCGCACCACTCGTCGTCGTTCCGTCGCCCGCGCCATGCGTCTCGCACCTCCGCGAGCCAGTCAACCACCCCGTCCGGCCGCTGCGGCGCGCGGCCGGACCGTGACACCGGGGACGCCGCACCGGACGGCGGGGCGGGGCGGACGGTCCGCGACCGTGCTTGTCACATCGCCATTCACCTGATGAGATTGTGCATATGGATATGCACAGTGTCGTCGTCCGGGTCGGCAAGGCCGACGTCAGCGCCGAGGACGTCCTCGCCGTCGCCCGCGGCGGGGCCCGGGTGGAGATCGGGCCGGACGCGCTCGCCGAGATGGCCGCGGCCCGGGCCCGGATCGACGCGCTGGCGGCCGAGCCGCGCCCGGTGTACGGGGTGTCGACCGGCTTCGGGGCGCTGGCGGTGCGGCACATCAGCCCGGAGCTGCGGGCCCAGCTGCAGCGCTCGCTGGTGCGCTCGCACGCGGCGGGCATGGGGCCGGTGGTGGAGACCGAGGTGGTCCGGGCCCTGGTGTTCCTGCGGATGAAGACGCTGGCCTCCGGCCGCACCGGCGTGCGCCCGCTGGTCGCCGAGACGATGGCCGCGCTGCTGAACGCGGGCATCACCCCGGCGGTGCGCGAGTTCGGCTCGCTGGGCTGCTCCGGCGACCTCGCGCCGCTCTCGCACTGCGCGCTGGCGCTGATGGGCGAGGGCACCGCGTTCGGCCCGGACGGGGTGGAGAAGCCCGCCGCCGAACTGCTGGCCGCCGCCGGGATCGAACCCGTCGAGCTGCTGGAGAAGGAGGGCCTGGCGCTGATCAACGGCACCGACGGCATGCTCGGCATGCTGGTGATGGCGCTGGCCGACCTGCGCCGGCTCTACACCACCGCCGACGTCACCGCCGCGATGAGCCTGGAGGCGCTGCTGGGCACCGACAAGGTGCTCGCCCCCGAACTGCACGCCCCGATCCGCCCGCACCCCGGGCAGGCCGCGTCCGCCGCCAACATGCTGGCGGTGCTGCGCGGCTCCGGCCTGACCGGCCACCACCAGGACGACGCGCCGCGGGTGCAGGACGCGTACTCGATCCGCTGCGCCCCGCAGGTCGCGGGCGCCGGCCGGGACACCCTGGCGCACGCCGCGCTGGTGGCCGAACGCGAGCTGGCCGCCTCGGTGGACAACCCGGTGGTGCTGCCCGACGGCCGGGTCGAGTCGAACGGCAACTTCCACGGCGCGCCCGTCGGCTACGTGCTGGACTTCCTGGCGATCGCCGCCGCCGACCTGGCCTCGATCGCCGAGCGGCGCACCGACCGGCTGCTCGACAAGGCCCGCTCGCACGGCCTGCCCGCCTTCCTGGCCGACGACCCGGGCGTCGACTCCGGCCTGATGATCGCCCAGTACACCCAGGCCGCGCTGGTCAGCGAGAACAAGCGGCTGGCGGTGCCCGCCTCGGTGGACTCCATCCCGTCCTCGGCGATGCAGGAGGACCACGTCTCGATGGGCTGGTCGGCGGCCCGCAAGCTGCGCCGCGCGGTGGACAACCTCGGCCGCGTCCTGGCCGTGGAACTCGTGGCCGCCGCACGGGCGTTGGAGATCCGGGAGCAGGCCGCCGAGCAGCCGGGCGCGCTCGCCCCGGCGACCGCCGCCGCCGTCGCCGCCGCCCGCGCGGCCGGGGTCGGCGGCCCGGGCCGCGACCGCTTCCTCTCCCCGGACCTGGAGGCCGCGGCCGCGCTGGTCGCCTCCGGCGCCCTGCTGGAGGCGGTGGAGCAGGTCACCGGACCGCTCGCCTGACCGCCCGCCCGGGACGGGCGGGCCGCACCCACCGGAACCGGCCCACCGGCCTCCGGACCCGCCCGTCCCGCCAGTCGATACGCGATTGCCCGCCTACCGGGACTGCGCCACAGTCGTCCCACCGTCGAAGCCACCGGCGACCGCCCAACCGAGCGTGGAGGTAGCGCACATGACCGCCCTGGACGAGACCGGCACCGCCACCGGGCCCTCCGCCCGGCTGCTCCACCTCTTCGAAGGCCGCCGACTGACCCCCACCCAGCGCCGGATCGCCCACTCGCTGGTCCGGCACGCCACCGAGGCGCCGTTCCTGTCCAGCGTCGAGGTCGCCGAACTCGCGGGCGTCAGCCAGCCCTCGGTGACCAGGTTCGCGGTCGCGCTCGGCTACGACGGCTACCCGGCGCTGCGCAAGCAGCTGCGCGAGCTCGGCGTCGGCGACCCCGGCGCGGCCGAGAGCCACGACGAGGTGGCGCGCAACGAGCACCAGCAGGCCGTACTGGCCGAGATCGAGCACCTGCGGCACCTCGCCGAACTGCTCGCCGACCCGGCCCCGATCGTCCGGGCCGCCCGGATCCTGGCCGCCTCCCGCCCGCTGCCCGTGCTCGGCCTGCGGGCCGCCTCCGCGCAGGCCCGCGGCTTCTCGTACTTCGCCGGCAAGGTGCACCCCGACATCCGGCTGCTCGACGAGGGCGGCTCGATGCTCGCCGACCGGCTGGAGCAGATCGCTGCCGCCGGGGCCACCGCGCTGCTCTGCTTCGCCCTGCCGCGCTACCCGCGCGAGCTGATGGACGCCCTCGCGGTGGCCCGCGAGTGCGGCCTGACGGTGCTCACCGTCGCCGACTCGGCGTTCGCCCCCGTCGCCAAGCTCTCCGACGTGCTGCTGCCCGCGGCCGTCGGCACCGGCCTGGTCTTCGACACCGCCTGCGCGCCGATGATGCTGGGCCGCGTCCTGCTGCAGACCATGTGCGACGAACTCCCGGGCGCCGAAGCCCGGCTGGAGGCCATCGAGCAGTCCGCGACGGCGCGTCAACTCTTCCTGGACTGACACCTGTTGTTTGCCGAATGACACCTTTTCGTCGGGTTGACGACGGGTGGTGAGCGGGCATCCCTCTCAGTAGGACAAAGACAGCTTGGACGGGGGAAGTCCAATGCCACCGCCGATCCACCAGATGAGACTCACCGGACGGCTCGGTTCCGGGGCCGACGAATGGTCCTGCCCGCTCTGCGGCCGCCGCATCGCGCTGCGCCGCCTGCCCAACCCCGAACTGATCGTCCTCGACCCCGGCGACGAGGAGGTCGTGCACATCGGCGTCCTGGAACCGGGCAGCGACGCGGCCGACGCCGCCGACCGGGCCGCCGACCGCTACGGCGTCGGCCCCGTCCAGCACATCCCGCGCCCGCCGGCCCGCCCCGGCCAGCCGAACCCCGAGCCCGACGCGGAGGACCGCCGCTGGCTGGCCGAGATCGGCATCGACTGGGACGGCGACGAGGCGGCCTGACCGTGGTGCCGTTCACGAGCGCCTCCCGGCGGCTCCCCGGGCGGCGCCTTCACCACTGCCCGCCGGGGCGGGGGGTCGATCGTCATGTGCCGACCAGCACCGGTTCGGGTCGGAGCGTGATTCCGGTGGTGCTCCCGACCCGCGCCGCGAGGTCGGCGAGCGCTTGGACGAAAGCCGTCGCGGTCGCTCCGTCGTGGGCGGTGAGGGTGAGGGTCCGGCGCTCCGAGCAGTGCACACCGTCGGCGATCCTGCAGCCGGGGCGGTAGCCGACGTGTTCCAGCAGCCAGTCGGCGCCGGCCCGCAGCCGCCCGTCGCTGTCGGTGTGGACCGGGCAGCCCGCGGCTGACCAGCGGGCGGCCTCGACAGCGGTGACGGGCGGGTTGAGGAAGACCGATCCGACCTGGCGCGCGTCGGGTCCGTGGGGATCGAGGAGGAGTCCTCGGCGGTGGCGGTTGGCGAGCACGGCGGCGGTCACCTCGGCCACCGGCGGGCGGGTGCCCAGGTCCACGCCGAGTTCGTCGGCGAGCGGCCGGTAGGTGAGGGGGGCGGCGGGTGAGCGGGTGAGGTGGAACGTCGCGGTGAGGACGGTCCAGCGGCCGGGGGCGTTCTTGAACCGGCTGTCGCGGTGGCGCAGGCGGCAGACCCGGGCGGGCAGGGTCCGTAGGCGGCCCGCGTTCCAGTCCCAGGCGGTGAGGCGGTCGAGGGTGTCGGAGATCTGCTGCCCGTAGGCTCCGGCGTTCTGGACGGGCGCCGCGCCGACGGTGCCGGGTATGCCGGCCAGGCACTCGATCCCGGCGAGGTGCTCGGTGGCGGCCCAACCGGTGAGGTCGGCGAGCGGGTGCCCGGCCTGGACGGTCACGGCCACCGTGGTGTCGTCCAGCCGCTCGGCGGTGATGCCCCGGGTGTTCATCGCGACCACGGTGCCCTCGTGTCCGGCGTCGGAGGCGATCACGTTGCTGCCGTGGCCGAGCGTGAGCGGAGCCCGCTCTTGGCGGTCAGCGATCGTGCGGACCAACTCGGCCCAGTCGCCGGGGTCAGGGACGCGCAAGGCGTTGGCGACGGGCCCGCCGAGCCGGAGGGTGGTCATGGACGCGAGCGTGGGGTGGTCCACGAGGGCCTCCTAGGGTGCGTCGGTGATCGCCTTCAGGGCGAGGGCCCGCAGCGGGGCGAGGCGGGTCCGGTGGTCCTGGTGGTGGTAGACGGCGTTGGTGCAGACGGCCAGGTAGCGGCCGGTGGCCGGGGCGAGGTAGAGGCTGGTGCCGGTGAAGCCGTGGTGGTAGGCGACCCTGCCCTCGTCGGCGAGGATCCAGGCCAGGCCGCGGTCGAGGCCCGGCTCGATCCCGGCCTGCGGCTGCATGCTGTGGGCGAGCCAGCGGCCCAGCGGCCCGTCGGCGGCGTACGAGGACAGCAGGTGGGTGGCGAAAGTGGCCAGGTCGGCCGGGGTGGTGAACACCCCGGCGTGGCCGGCGACTCCGCCGAGCAGGGCGGCGTTGTCGTCGTGCGGCATGCCCCACAGCCGGGGCCCGCCGGGCAGCCGCTGCTCGGTCGGGGCGACCCGGGCGGAGCGGGGCACCGGTCCGTAGGTCGTGCCGGTCATGCCGAGGTCCTGCCAGAGTTCGGCCGCCAACTCGTCCAGGCGTCGGCAGCGGTGGTGGGCCAGGGCCAGGCCGAGGAGGATGAAGCCGCGGTTGATGTAGCGGTGTCCGGCTCCGGGGTCGGCGATCAGCGGCTCCGAGCAGATTAGTTCGGCCAGTGGCTCGGCACGGTGCCGGTACTGGTCGAGGCGGGTGTCGGCCCGCAGGCCGGAGGTGTGGGCGAGGATCTGACGAGCCGTCACCCGCCCACCGGGCGCCTCGGCCGGGATGCCGGTCAGCAGTTCGCGGATCGGGGCGTCCAGGGTGAAGCCGTCCAAGAGAGAGGTGCCGACCAGCGGCCAGGTGGCCAGCACCTTCGTCAGCGAAGCTACGTCGTACACCGTGTCCGGCCCCGGCCGGACGTCTCCGCACTCGGGCGCGACGGTGCCGGAGGCCAGGTAGCCGGGAGCGGTGTCGAAGGTGCCGTGGGCGACGACGCCGCCGGGTACGGTGCCGTCTGTGGTCATCAGGTCCAGGCACTCGCGCAGGTCGGCGAGCGCGGCCGGGGTCCACGGCACGGTGGTGGTCATGGCTGCTCCTGGTCGATCGTCAGGTCGGCACCGAGCGCCGCCAACTTCGGCAGCAGGCTGCCGTACCCGAGCCGCAGGTGGTACATCCCCCGGATCGTGGAAGTGCCCTCGGCCACCAGGGCGGCGATCACGAGCGCGGTCGCCGCGCGGATGTCCTCCCCGGCCACGTCGGCGGCCGTCAGCGCCGACCGTCCCCGGACGGTGATCACCGGGCCGCACGCGTTGACGGCGGCACCGAACGCGGCGAGGGCGGGCAGGTGGGTGTCGCGCTGCGGGTAGATCCGTTCGTCGATCCGGGAGGTGCCCTCGGCCTGGGTCAGGAAGGCGGTCAGTTGCGGCTGTACGTCCGTCGGGAATCCGGGATGCGGGCCGGTGGCCGTCCGCACCGCGCGCGGCCCGGCCGGGACGCTGACGGTCGTCCCGCCGTCCACCGGGTCGAGCCGGATGCCGGCGTCGGCGAACACGGACACCAGCCCGTCGGGGAACGCGGCGGCGGGGAAGCCGGTCAAGTGGACGGTACCGCCGGTGATCGCGGCGGCCAGGGCGAGGGTGGCGGCCTCCGACCGGTCGGGAGGTACCGGGAAGACCCCGCCCCGAACGCGGTCGGTGCCGGTCACGTGCAGAGCTGTTCTGCCCTGCCACTCGATGCCGACGCCGGCCTTGGACAGGAGGGCCGCGGTGTGGGTGACCTCGGGTTCGACGCTCGGGTTGAGCACCGAGGAGGTCCCCGGGATGCGGGCGGCCAGCAGCATGGCGGTGATCGTCGCGCCGAGGCTCGGCCCCCAGGAACGGGTGTCGGCATCGGTGATGAACGGCAGGCTCTTGCCGGTGATGCGGGCCCGCACCCGGCCCCGGGTCACTTCGACGTCAGCCCCGGCCGCCTCCATCGCCGCGAGGTGCCGGTCGATGTGGCGGGTGCAGAAGGCATCGCCGCCGGGAGTCGGGAAGGTGACCTTGCCGGAGCGGGCCAGGAGGGCGGCGGCCAGCACGGCGGTGGTGCGGATGCGCCGTCCGAGGTCGTCGGGGATGACCGGGAAGTAGGAGTCGGCCGGGCGGGTGGCGAACTCGTCCCCGGTCACCGTGGCCCTGGTTCCGGTGCGGTGCAGGATGTCGGCGACCACCCCGGTGTCCAGGATCTCCGGGGCGCCGATCAGGGTCAGCGGATCGTCGGCGAGGATCGTGGCGGCGTACAGGTGGAGGGCGGTGTTCTTGCTGCCCTGCACGGTGGCGGTACCGACCAGGCGCTGACCGCCGGTGATCCGCACGGCCCGCTCGTCGAGCCTGGTGGTGTCGGTGGTGGGCACGGTCACCTTCCTTGGCTTCCGGCCGGGAAGAAGCCCCCGACCTGGGTCTTCGGATAGAGCAGGGTGTGCGCGCCGATCAGGGTGGCGGGCTGGAGCACGGTGCCGGCGGGAACGATCACGCCGTCGCCGATCACCGCGCCGAACTTCGTCTGTCCGGTGGCGATCCGGTGACCGTCGAGGTGCGCGCAGACCTCCTCGGTGGCCGGTTCGGCGACCGGCCCGGAGGTGACCCGCAGGCCCGTGGTGGAGGCGAAAGCGCCGATGTTGACGCCGAGGCCGAGCACGGAGTCGCCGACGAAGCTGGTGTGCTTCATGAGGACGCCGCCTGCCAGCAGGGAACGGGTGACCTCGGCGCCGAAGCCGATCCGGCAACCGGGTCCGATGACCGTGTTGTCCCGGATCCGCGCACCGGCCTCGACCACCGCACCGGAACAGACCAGTACCGGGCCGGTGACGAACGCGCCCTCCGCGATGACGGCTCCGGCCGCCACGATCACCCGGCCGCGGACGACGGCGCCGGGCTCGATGACTCCGACGGGCTCGGGCAGTGCGATGTCCAGGCGCCCGGCCAGCAGGTCGGAGACGGCCTTCTTGAGACCGAAGACGGTCGGGCAGCAGCTCAACAGTTGCAGGATCACGGGATCGGTGACCTGCTCGGTGTCGATGTAGTACTCGGGGGTGGTGCGGTGGTCGACGCGCGCCGACGAGGCGTTGATCGTGGGCGCTTCGGACGGCCGGTGCATGGCCGGTTCTCCTCTCGGACGGGCGAGCGGAAGAGGGCGCGGGGTCGTCGGGACGACCCGTGGGGCCTACGCGACGGGCAGGGGGGTGCTGTGCGTGGGCATGGGAGGGCCCTCGGCAGCAAGAACGGGAGTGGACGTTCCCCAGTGAACCGCTCGGCTGAAGGTCGGATCCGTAGCCGGATTACGGGCCGTAGCCCGGTTACGGGTCAGATGATCCGCACGCCTGCGCGGGCGGCGAAGTCCCGGACACCCGGCAGCTTGCGGTCGTGCCGCAGCAACCCGGAGGCGAGGTCGCGGACGGCGCCGCGGCGGACCTCCTGCGGGGCGGCCTCCTCGGCGGCCATCAGGGCCTTGAAGCACGGCTCGGGCTTGCCCCACTGGTCGAACGCGCGGGCCACGTCGATGAAGAACCGGGCCTGCCGCTCGGCGGTCGGCAGCGAGGTGGGATCGATCGTGCGGGCCAGCTCGATCGCGCGGCCGGCGTCACCGAGCTCGTAGTGCACCGACAACTCGTGCAGGGCGACGCCCTGTGCGCCCTCGGCCGGTCCGGAGATCCGGCCCGCGGCGGCGGCACTGTCGACGGCTTCCCGGATCAGGGCGTGCGCGTAGGAGCGGTCTCCGCTCTTCGCGGCGGTGTAGGCGGCGGTGGCGTAGAGGTCGCCGCGGGTGGCGAGGCGGGAGGCCTCCGGCACGGAGGTGTCGGCGAGGAGTTCCTCGGCCGCGACCACCACGATGTCGGTCGCCCGCGCCAGGCTGCCCTGACGCCGCCAGGCGCTGGACACCATGCGCTGTGCCTCGGCGACGACCAGCGGATCCCCTCCGACCCGGGCGGAGGTCAGCGCCCGGTCGGCGGTGATGGCCACCAGATTGTTGTCCCCGGCCTTGATGCACAGCCGGACGGCGACGTTGTAGAGCTGGGCCACGTTGCGGCCGCGTTCCTCGGGCGTACCGAGCAGCTGCGCAGCCGCGATCCGACCGGGCAGGGCTTCGGCGAGGGCGTCGTACCGAGCCGCCTTGAACTCCCGGCGGGACGCCACCAGGGAGGCTGCCACGGTTGCCGAGGTGGGCTCGCGACGGGGGGCCGGCACCCGGTCCGTCCCGTACAGGAGAAGGTCCTCCAGCCCGCCCAGCGACGTCGCCGCCTCGGCGTGCGCGGCCGGTTCTCCCACGGCCGGAGCGAACAGGGCGGCAGCCGCCAGGGCCATGAACGGGCGGCGTCGCACATCGTCCTCCTGGGCAGCGGAAGTGCTCGTCAGCGTAGCCGAGGTGGGCTTGCGCCGGCGTGATCCCGCCCGGTCGGCAGCCGGTTGCGGCAAGGCGATCAGCTCGGCGAGGCCGACCTCCAGGACGTCGGCGAAGCGCTGGAGCAGCGTCAGGTCCTTGACCTGCTGCATGTCCCGCTCGACCAGGGACATCCAGTCCTCACCGCGACCGACCTCGGCGGCCAGCCGCAGCTGGGTCCACCCCAGCGTCGACCGCCTGAGCGAGATGAACGCCCCGAACGTCCTGCCATTGTCCCCCACCGCAGACCCCCGCGGATCGTACCCGTTCAGCTACGGACCGCTACCATACCGGGCCGCCCGGGTGCGGTCACTTCGCCGGAGCGCTCACGCCGGAGGCGGTGAGCAGGGGCCGGAGAGGGCGACGGCGACCAGGGTGCGCAGGGCGGAGGCGGTCTGGGTGAGGGGGAGGGTGGACTCGTCGGCGAAGAGTTCGAGGAGCCAGCCGCCGGCCGGGTTGGCGCCGCCGGCGGCGGCCATGGCGCGGTAGCCGGAGACCACCATGACGGCCTCCTCGGCGGCGTCGTTGCCGGGGGCGCCGGCCCGGAGGGTGAAGGAGCCGCCGGTGACGGCGTGCGAGGTGAGGGGGTAGTGGCGGAGGTCGAAGACGGCGTCGGGGGCCTCGATCTGGGCGCGCTGGGTCTGGGCGCGGGTGCTGGCGGGGCCGCCGGTCATCCGGTAGACCGCGTGCCGGGCGGTGCGCATCAGCGGCGAGCCGGGCGGGACGTAGGAGATCCACCAGCCGACGGCGTTGAGCAGCCGGGAGGAGGTCTCGGCGACCACGGCGAGCCGGCCGAGGGTGTCGGCGGGGTGGGCGCCGCCCTGGTCGAGCGCGCCGAGGACGGCGGTGAGCAGCTGCCCCGGGTCGGCGCTGTGCGCGGAGCCGCGGAAGCGGCGGCGGTCCCCGTTCGGCCGCCCGCCGGGGGCCCTGCGCTGGGGGTCGGCGGCGTCGGCCAGCTGCACGGTCGGGTCGGGGGCGTACGCGGGGCCGTGGCTGCGTCCGGCGACGACGGGGTGGGCGGCGCGGCCGGCCTTGGCGCGGTACTGGGCGGCGTCGGCGAGGCGGAACAGGCGGTCGGGGGTGGTGACCGGGCCGATCGAGTCGCCGGTGGAGGCGATGCCGCAGGCGACGCCCTCGCCGTCGGTCAACTCCAGGGCGCGGGCGCAGAGTTCCTCGGCGACGGCGACCACCTCGTCGGCCGACTGGCCCTCCGCGAGCAGGCAGAACTCGTCGCCGCCGAGCCGGGCGGCCAGGCTGCCGGGGAGTCTCGCGGCGGACAGCGACAGCTGGTGGGCGAAGCGTTCGAGGAGGCGGTCGCCCATCTCGTGGCCGAGCTGGTCGTTGACCCGCTTGAGGCCGTTGACGTCGCAGACCACCAGGGAGACCACCGCGCCGTCCCGGGTGTGGGCCTTGAGCGCGGTGTCGAGGCGGGCGTCGACGGCGCGGCGGTTGGCCAGGCCGGTGAGGGCGTCGGTGAAGGCGAGGCGGCGCAGGTCGGCGACCCGCTCGGTCTGGGCGAGGCCGGCCGAGACCTGGGCGGCCAGCAGGGTGGCGTACTCGGCGTCGACCTCGGTGAAGACGGGCATCCCGGTGCCGCGGGCGAGGTACAGCTCGCCCCAGGCCTGGCCGTGCAGGACGATCGGCGCGACCAGGCAGCAGCCGCGGCCGCGGCGGCGCAGTCCGGCGGCGCGCTGGCGGCAGAACGCGCCGGAGCCGTGGTCCTGGTGGCCGGTGTGCGGGCCGACGTCCTCGGCGGTCTGGGTCCAGGCGCGGGGCAGCCGGCCGGTGGTCCAGTGCTCTTCCAGGTAGGTGACGATCTCGGGGAAGTCGGCGACGGGGTACGACTCGTCCTCGGGCAGCTCCTCCTCGCCGGGGGCGAGTTCGCCGTGGTTGACCAGCACCCGCAGCCGCCCGGACTCGCGGTCCCAGACCGAGACGGCGGCCATGGTGGCACCGAGCGCGGAGACCGCGCGGGCGGCGGCGGCCCGGACGGCCTCCAGCGGGGTCATCGCGCCCGCCATGTCCTGGGCGAGCTCCACCACGGCCTGCAGCCGCAGGTCGGGTGCCGCCGCCTCGAACGAGGCCCGCTCGTCCATGGTCGCCTCACTCACCACTACTCACCGTCAGCCGTCCTCCTGCCCGTGTGACCCCTTTCACCCAGCGTAGGTCGGTGCGGGCGGTTTTCGACTGAGGTGCGGGAGGTCAGTCGGCGGGGTTCAGTCGGCGGCGGGCACCCGGGTGAGCAGCCAGGGCTCGACCAGGCCCAGGCCGCGGACGGGGCGGCGCCACATCGGCTGGAGGTGGAAGCGGTGGCCGGGGGCGGGCCCGGTCTCGGGGAGGCTCGCGGTGCCGTGCTGTTCGAGGGCGGCGGCGAGCTCGCCGTCGACCAGGACGGCGTCCTTGGGGGCGATCGAGGTGAGCCGGGAGGCGAGGTTGACGGTGGTGCCGAAGACGTCGCCCATCCGGGAGGTGACGGTGCCGAAGGCCATGCCGACCCGCAGGGCGGGCATGTTGTCCTCCTTGGCGAGCGTCTCGACCAGGGAGAGGGCGATCTCGGCGACGGTGGCCGGGTCCTCGGAGACGAACAGGATCTCGTCGCCGAGGGTCTTGACCACCCGGCCGCCCTGGCCGGCGATCAGGTCGGAGCAGGTGTTCTCGAAGCCCTCGACGAGTTCGCCGAGCTCCTCCTCCTCCAGCCGGCGGGAGAGCCGGGTGAAGCCGACCAGGTCGGCGAAGGCGACGGCGAGCCGGCCGGAGGTGACCTCGTGGTCCTCGGCGGCCTGGACGACCCGGCCGGTGACGGCGGCGAGCTGGCGGCGCCAGACGTACACCAGGAACTGCTCCAGCTCGGGCAGCAGCAGTTCGACCAGCGGGTAGGCGACGTCGGAGCGGGTCATGCCGGGTTCGACGGGCTGGGTGAGGTTGTCGAGGAAGGTGTCCATCTGCCAGCCGGCCAGCCGGGCGGTGGTCTGGCCGGTGGAGCGGGCGACCTGGATCGCCATCGGCTCGCTGAGCAGCCCGGACTCGATCAGGCCGGCCAGCCGGCGCAGCGCGATCACGTCGTTGTCGGTGAGGGCGCGGGACTGGCCGATGTCGGGGAAGCCCATCGCGCGCCAGAACCGGGTGGCGAGGTCCATCGGGACTTCGGCGGCGCGCGCGGCCTGGTAGGGGGTGTACTTGCGCGGCGCGTCGAGGATCAGCCGCTCCAGGTCGGTGGCGACGGTGGTCTCGTCCGCCGCGCCGCTGTCGGAGCCCGTCGTGGCGCCGTCGTTGTCTGTCACCGGTCCGTCCCCGCGCGGTCAGCCGCACTTGTGTCTTGCCGTCGTCCAGGTGTGGGCCCGCGCGCACCGCGCGGGTAGTGGCGAGCCTCACACCGCTGCCAGGTGGAATGTTCGCACGGAATCGCGTAATCCGGGGCATCCGCCCGGCAGCCGGTCGGCCGGTCCCGCAGGGTGAGACCGGCCCGTCCCGGTCCGGTCAGTCCTGCGGGCGCACGTGCACCACGTCCCCGGCGGCGACGGGGTGCCGGGCGCCGTCGGGGGTGCGCACCACCAGGCGGCCGTCGGCGTCGACCGCGACGGCCTCGCCGAGCAGTTCGCGCCCGCCGGGCAGTTGGACCCGCACCGGCCGGTTCAGCGTGGTGCAGCGGGCGGTGTACGCGGGCAGCAGGCCGCTGGCGTGCGGGTCGCCGCCGGCGGCGGTCCACTCGCCGTACAGCTCGGCGAACTCGCGCAGCACGGCGCGCAGCAGGGTCGACCGGTCGGTGGTCTCGGCGCCGGCCAGGGCCAGCGAGGCGGCGGTGGGGACGGGCAGCTCGTCCGCGCGCAGCGAGACGTTCAGGCCGAGGCCGGCCACCACGGCGCCGCCGGACAGCTCGGTGAGGATGCCGCCGAGCTTGCGCTCCCCCCCGTCGACGACGGTCTGCAGGTCGTTGGGCCACTTCAGGCCGGTGCGCAGGCCGGCGACCCGGTCGAGGGCGGCGGAGACCGCGGTGCCGACCAGGATGGGCAGCCAGCCGTAGCGCTCGACCGGGACGCCCTGCGGGCGCAGCAGCACCGACAGGAACAGCCCGGAGCGCGGCGGGGCGCTCCAGCGGCGGTCCAGCCGGCCGCGTCCGGCGCTCTGCGACTCGGCGACCAGGACGGCCCCCTCGGGGGCGCCGTCCCCGGCGCGGGCGGCGAGGTCGGCGTTGGTGGAGCCGGTCTCGCTCACCACATCGAGTGAGGTCCACAGCGCCCCGGGACGCAGCAGGTCGAGCCGCAGGGCCCGCTCGTCCAGCGGCGGGCGCTCCAGGTCGGTCCACGGGGAGGGGCCGTCGTGGCCGAAGCCGCGCAGGCCGGAGCGGCGGGGGCGGGGGTGGTCGGGAGTGGTCACCCGGCCAGCCTAGGACGGTTTCCGGGACGCCGTACGCCGCATCATCGTCCCGCAGAACGGGCAGTGGGACGATGTGTCGATGGCCATAACCGCGCGTGCCGCCGCGCTGGTTACGCTACTCAACGGTAGACCGCAGCGCCGCCCTGCCCGCAACCCTCTCGCGCCGGGCCGGCGGCCGAGGACGCAGGGAGAGCCACCGGAATGACCCAGGCACCGCAGGACCCGCACACCACCGCCGGGAAGCTCGCCGATCTGCGCCGGCGGATCGACGAGGCGGTGCACTCCGGTTCGGCCGCGGCGGTCGAGAAGCAGCACGCCAAGGGCAAACTGACGGCCCGTGAGCGGATCGCCGAACTGCTGGACGAGGACTCCTTCGTGGAGTTCGACGAGTTCGCCCGGCACCGCTCCACCAACTTCGGGCAGGAGCGCAACCGGCCGTACGGCGACGGCGTGGTGACCGGCTACGGCACCGTGGACGGCCGCCAGGTGGCGGTGTTCGCGCAGGACTTCACCGTCTTCGGCGGCTCGCTGGGCGAGGTGTTCGG
The DNA here is from genome assembly GCF_013364235.1 of Kitasatospora sp. NA04385. NCBI lineage: Bacteria > Bacillati > Actinomycetota > Actinomycetes > Kitasatosporales > Streptomycetaceae > Kitasatospora > Kitasatospora sp. NA04385. The sequence goes on from NZ_CP054919.1 coordinate 2,966,386, forward strand.
CGAGAAGATCGTGAAGGTGATGGACTTCGCGCTGAAGACCGGCTGCCCGATGATCGGCATCAACGACTCCGGCGGCGCCCGGATCCAGGAGGGCGTGGTCTCGCTCGGCCTGTACGGCGAGATCTTCCGGCGCAACGTGCACGCCTCCGGGGTGATCCCGCAGATCTCGCTGATCATGGGCCCGTGCGCGGGCGGCGCGGTCTACTCCCCCGCGGTGACCGACTTCGTGGTGATGGCCGACAAGACCTCGCACATGTTCATCACCGGCCCGGACGTGATCAGGACCGTCACCGGCGAGACCGTGGACATGGAGGAGCTGGGCGGCGCCCGCACCCACAACACCAAGTCCGGCAACGCGCACCACCTGGCCGCCGACGAGAAGGAGGCGATCGAGTACGTCAAGGCGCTGCTGTCGTACCTGCCCTCCAACAACCTGAGCGACCCGCCGGCCTACCCCGAGGAGGCCGACCTCTCCGTCACCCCCGGGGACCTCGAACTCGACACCATCGTCCCGGACTCGGCGAACCAGCCGTACGACATCCGCCGGGTGATCGAGCACGTCCTGGACGAGGGCGACTTCCTGGAGGTCCAGCCGCTGTACGCGGGCAACATCGTGGTCGGCTTCGGCCGGGTCGAGGGCCACCCGGTGGGCGTGGTCGGCAACCAGCCGATGGACCTGGCCGGCTGCCTGGACATCGCCGCCAGCGAGAAGGCCGCCCGCTTCGTGCGCACCTGCGACGCGTTCAACATCCCGGTGCTGACCTTCGTCGACGTGCCCGGCTTCCTGCCCGGCACCGGCCAGGAGTGGGACGGCATCATCCGGCGCGGCGCCAAGCTGATCTTCGCGTACGCGGAGGCCACCGTGCCGCTGATCACCGTCATCACCCGCAAGGCCTTCGGCGGCGCGTACGACGTGATGGGCTCCAAGCACCTCGGCGCCGACATCAACCTGGCCTGGCCGACCGCCCAGATCGCCGTGATGGGCGCGCAGGGCGCGGTCAACATCCTGCACCGCCGGGAGATCGCGGCCGCCGAGGCCGAGGGCGTCGGCGAGGAGCGCCGCGCCGAACTGCTCGCCTCCTACGAGGACACCCTGCTCAACCCGTACCTGGCCGCCGAGCGCGGCTACGTCGACGCGGTCATCGCCCCCAGCGAGACCCGGCGGCACGTCGTCCGCGGCCTGCGGGCGCTGCGCGGCAAGCGGGAGGCGCTGCCGCCAAAGAAGCACGGCAACATCCCGCTCTGACCCACCGAAGGGACACCTGCGCCATGACCCCCATTCAGGTGCTGCACGGGCAGCCGACCCCCGAGGAGCTGGCCACCGTCCTGGCGGTGGTCCAATCCCGGGCCGCGACCCGGGCCGCCGCCGGCCCCGCCCGCGGCCCGGCCACCGCCTGGACCGACCGCACCCCCCGCCGCGTCCCGGCCCCGGGCCCGCACGCCTGGCGCACCAGCCTCTGGCCGCGCTGAAACTTTCCGCGGAGGAAGGGGACGGACCGGGGGCCCGGGGAGGGGCGTCGGCGCGACGGTGGTGCACCGTCGCGCCGACGCCCCCCGCTCCCCGGGCCCCCGCGGGCGCTACCGCTACCGCTGCCGCTTCTCCCGGCCGGTGATCGCGAAGCTGCCGGGGCCGAGGGCGGCGATCAGCAGGAAGGCCCAGCAGAAGAGCACCGCGGACTCGCCGCCGTTCTGGAGCGGGAAGAGCGCGTTCTCCTGGTGGACGGTGAAGTAGGCGTAGGCCATCGAGCCGGAGGCGATCAGCGCGGCGCCCCGGGTGCCGAGGCCGAGCAGGACCAGGGAGCCGCAGACCAGCTGGATGACGGCGGCGTACCAGCCGGGCCAGGTGCCGGCCTTGATGCTGCCTCCGCCGTAGGCGCCGCCGAGCACGCCGAACAGGGACGCGGCGCCGTGGCAGGCGAAGAGCAGTCCGACGACCGCGCGGTGCAGCGCGATCAGGTGGGGACGGGCCGCGGCGGTGGTGGTCCTCGCCGTGGTGGTGAACTGGGACATGGGTCTGTTTCTCCTCAGCCGAAACCAGTGGGGTGGTTCTGGAGCTGCGATGCGTGCCCTGACCATGGGGGTGACACGGAGTCGGGCACGGGAGCATTCCGGCGGACCGCACACCGCCGATCATGAACCCGACATGTCAGTTGCTCTATTGCAGGGAACCCTGGCCTTTGCGTCAAGGGGGCGCCCGAACCGTTCCGGTACGCCGGACTGAGTACGGATACTCAGGCGCCGCCCCGCCCGCGGGCTGCACCCTGGTGGAGTGCTCTGGTCAGACCCCCGCGACGAGCCGTCGCAAGAGGCCCGCGAGGTGCAGCGCAGGCTGCGCCGGACGGCCCTGCTGATCGCGCTGCTGGCGCTCGCGGGCGCGGCCCTGGTGCTGGTGTAGCGCGGTCCGGCCGCGGGCTAGGCTGGGGCCATGACCGCTCGCCGCCCGCTGGTTCTCGCGTCCGCCTCCCCCGCCCGGCTGGGCCTGCTGCGACAGGCGGGCCTGGACCCGCGGGTGCGGGTGAGCGGGGTGGACGAGGACGCGCTGAGCGCCGCGACACCGGGCGAACTGGCGCTGGTGCTGGCGGTCGCGAAGGCGGAGAAGGTCGCGGGCGAGCTGGCCGCCGAGCCGGGCGAGCCGCCGCTGGTGATCGGCTGCGACTCGGTGCTGGAACTGGACGGCGCCGCGCTGGGCAAGCCGGCCGACGCGGCGGAGGCCGTCGCCCGCTGGCGGTCGATGCGCGGGCGCGAGGGCGTCCTGCGGACCGGCCACTGCGTGATCGACACCGCGACCGGGCGGCGGGCGAGCGCGACCGCCTCGACCACCGTCCGGTTCGGGACGCCGGACGACGCCGAGGTCGCCGCCTACGTCGCCTCCGGCGAACCGCTGCACGTGGCCGGGGCGTTCACCCTGGACGGCCGTTCGGCACCGTTCGTGGAGGGGATCGACGGCGACCCCGGCAACGTGATCGGCCTCTCCCTGCCGCTGCTGCGCCGCCTGCTCGCCGAGCTGGACGTGCGCATCACCGACCTGTGGGCCTGAGCGCCGGCTAACCCGCCGCGGGGGCGTGCCGGGCCAGGTAGTCGAGTACGTCGGGCAGCGCGCCGTCCTGGAGCAGCAGGGCGCCGTGGTTGCCGCCCGGGTAGATCTTGAGCTGCTTGTCCTCGGCGACGGAGGCGTCGTAGAGGGTCCGGGCGTTGTCGTTGAACGGGCTGTCGGTCTGTTCGGCGGCGAAGTAGGTGGGCGCCTTGACCGTGGTGACCGCGATCGCGGCGTTGTACTGCGGGTAGGTGGTGGGCGAGCTGAGCGAGACCACGGCCTTGACCGGCAGCGGATTGTCCAGCTTGGCCGCGACCAGGGAGCCGGCGGCGCCCTTGGAGGCGCCGACCAGCGCGACCGCGCCGACGCCCTTGGACTTGAGGTAGTCGGCGCCCGCCTTGATCACCTCGGTGACGTCGCCCTCCGAGGTGTAGGCCAGGACGGCGTACCCGGCCTTGGTGAAGGCCGGGAAGTCGAGCGCCCACTCGCAGAGCGAGCCGTCCCGCTGGTGCGAGAAGATCACTCCGACCTTGGCGTGGCCCGCGTCGGAGTCCTGGTAGTAGGCGTCGACGTCCGAGCCGCCGGAGGTGCCCGCGTCCAGGCTGAAGGAGCCCTTGGCGGCCTGGGCCTGGGTGACGCAGCCGTAGGTGTCGGCGCTCGGGCCGGGCGCGGCCCCGGTCTTTCCGGAGCTGCCGGAGCCGTCGCCGGAGCAGGCGGTGAGCAGCAGCGCGGCCGCGGCGAGCGCGACGGGCAGTGCGGAACGCTTCACGTTTTCCCCCGTGAATCGTGCGGATGGTGCAGTGGTGGCTGTGACGCTAGGGAGCGCCCGGAGCCGGGTCAATGGTCTGAACCATTCCGTTATCCCGGGGACCGGGCCGGAAGCGGAACGAAGAATTCCCCTTGCGGGGTGCGGAATCGGACAGAACCCGGCTCGTACATCTGTTGCAGAGTTCCACTCCACTGCCGGGCGGGGCGCCGTTAGGCTGACGCAGCCGGGACGGAGAGGAGCGACGAGGAGCGGAAGATGACCGATGGTGTGCTCAACGTCGTTCTGGGGCTGGTCGCTTCGGCGATCAGTGCCGGGCTGGGCTGGCTGGCCCAGACCCTGCGCCGGCGGCGCCGGCTGGGACGGCAGCGGGCCTTCTTCGGACTTCCCGCCACCGGCGAGGCGCTGCTGGTGGTCAACCGCCAGGCGTCGGCCGCGGACGCGAAGAGCGTGGCCCGCGACGACGTCTACGCGCTGATGGAACTGGCCGCGCTGGTGCGCGAGTGCGGCGCGCGGGCGACGCTGACCGGGCACGACGAAGTCCGGCAGGGGCTGGGCGACAAGACCGAGTTCTGCGTGGGCGGCCCGGCCGGGAACAAGCGGACGGCGGCCCACCTGGAATCCTGGCTGCCGGGGGTCTCGTTCGTCGGCCCGCCCGCGGAGGCCGGCCACCCGGTGCACACCCTGCTGGTCGGCTCGCGGCAGTTCCGGTTCCTGACCTCCGCGGAGGAGCCCGGCCAGCGGGCGCACGTGCTGCTGGCCCGGATCCACCTGCGCGAGGGCAGCCGGCCGGTGTTCGTGATAGCCGGGCAGACCGCGGTGTCCAACCACGCCGCGGCCCGCTACCTGGCCTCCCACCACCGGGAGCTGGCCCGCCGGCACGGCCGGGACGGCGCGTTCGCCCTGGTGCTGCGGGTGGTGAACGCCCGGGCGTACGGACCGGACGTGGTCGAGTTCGAGGCCGACGTGACGGCCGCCGCGACCACCCGTCCCCAGCCGGTGGCCGCCTGACCCGATCCGGTGTGGCGAAGGCCACCCCCCTCTCCCCCGGGCGTTCCGGCCCGCCGCCACGCCCGCGCCGGGCCCACCGCCTGCGGCGCCGCGCCAACGGCCGCCGCTCGCACGGGAGTCCGGCAAACGAGCGTGTGAGCACGCTCACCACCAGGGACTACTCGCCGGTAGCGCCCTTCCATCCATAGACTCGACGAGGTTCGAGAAGGGAGCCACAGTGCGCAAGGTGCTCATCGCCAACCGCGGAGAAATCGCCGTCCGCGTCGCCCGGGCCTGCCGGGACGCGGGAATCGCCAGCGTCGCCGTGTACGCGGAGCCTGACCGGGACGCGCTGCACGTACGGGCCGCCGACGAGGCCTACGCGCTCGGCGGCGACACCCCCGCCACCAGCTACCTGGACATCGCCAAAGTCCTCAAAGCCGCCGCCGACTCCGGCGCCGACGCCATCCACCCCGGCTACGGCTTCCTCTCCGAGAACGCCGACTTCGCCCAAGCCGTCCTCGACGCAGGCCTGACCTGGATCGGCCCACCCCCGCAAGCCATCCGCGACCTCGGCGACAAGGTCACCGCCCGCCACGTCGCCCAACGCGCCGGCGCCCCCCTGGTCGCCGGCACCCCCGAACCCGTCTCCGGCGCCGACGAAGTCACCGCCTTCGCCACCGAACACGGCCTGCCCGTCGCCATCAAAGCCGCCTTCGGCGGCGGCGGCCGCGGCCTCAAGGTCGCCCGCACCCTCGAAGAGATCCCCGAACTCTACGAATCCGCCGTCCGCGAAGCCGTCGCCGCGTTCGGCCGCGGTGAGTGCTTCGTCGAGCAGTACCTCGACAAGCCCCGCCACGTCGAAACCCAGTGCCTGGCCGACCAGCACGGCAACGTCGTCGTCGTCTCCACCCGCGACTGCTCGCTCCAGCGCCGCCACCAGAAGCTGGTCGAGGAAGCCCCCGCGCCGTTCCTCACCCCCGAGCAGAACGCCGAGCTCTACCGCGCCTCCAAGGCCATCCTCCGCGAAGCCGGCTACGTCGGCGCCGGCACCTGCGAATTCCTCGTCTNCCAGGACGGCCTGATCTCCTTCCTCGAGGTCAACACCCGCCTCCAGGTCGAACACCCCGTCTCCGAAGAAGTCACCGGCCTCGACCTGGTCCGCGAGATGTTCCGCATCGCCGACGGCGAACCCCTCGGCTACGACGACCCCGAAATCCGCGGCCACTCCTTCGAGTTCCGCATCAACGGCGAAGACCCCGGCCGCGGCTTCCTCCCCGCCCCCGGCACCGTCACCCTCTTCGCCCCGCCGTCCGGCCCCGGCGTCCGCCTCGACGCCGGCGTCGAATCCGGCTCCGTCATCGGCCCCGCCTGGGACTCCCTGCTCGCCAAGCTGATCGTCTCGGGCGCCACCCGCCAGCAGGCCCTCCAGCGCGCCAAGCGCGCCCTGGAGGAATTCAAGGTCGACGGCATGGCCACCGCCATCCCCTTCCACCAGACCGTCGTCACCGACCCCGCCTTCGCCCCCGAGGTGAACGGCCAGAACGGCCCGTTCACCGTCTACACCCGGTGGATCGAGACCGAGTTCCAGAACACCATCCCGCCGTTCGCGGGCGCGGGCCCCGACGGCGAGGAGCCCGAGGGCCGCGAGACCGTGGTCGTCGAGGTCGGCGGCAAGCGCATCGAGGTCTCGCTGCCGTCCTCCCTGGGCGTCGCCTCCGCCCCGGCGGCGGGCGCGGGCGCGGCGAAGGCCAAGCGCCGCACCGGCACCAAGAAGGCCGCCTCCGCGGTCTCCGGTGACACCCTGGCCTCGCCGATGCAGGGCACCATCGTCAAGGTCGCCGTCGAGGAGGGCCAGGTCGTCGCCGAAGGCGAACTCGTCGTCGTCCTCGAAGCCATGAAGATGGAACAGCCCCTCAACGCCCACAAGGCCGGCACCATCGTCGGCCTCACCGCCCAGATCGGCGCCTCCGTCTCCAGCGGCGCCGCCCTCTGCGAGATCAAGGACGTCTGAGCCCGCGTCTCGGCACCGGAAGGGCGGCGGGGGTCCACGGACCCCCGCCGCCCTTCCGGCTGTCCGGCCCGGGCTACCCGGCCTTCGGGCGGTCCGGCCCGGGCTGCCCGGCCGCGCCCAGCACCAGTTCCTCGACGCCGCACAGGAACCCGGCCATCTGCTCCCGGCTCAGCAGCGCGCCGTCCACCACCATCCGCAGTTCGACCGCGCCCGGCACCACCACCACGTCCACCGCGACGGACACCCCGGGGCGGATCGGGAACTCGTCGGGGAAGCTCAGCTCCCGCTCCGCCGGGCCCTCCCGGCCCGGGGCGTCGGCCATCAGCGCGGCCAGCGGGTCCCTGGTGTCGTTCCAGAACACCGAGTGGTCGGCCAGCTCGACGCCCGCGGCCCGCAGCCCGTCCAGCTCGGCGTCCAACTCCGGCTTGTCGTAGCCGGAGTGGCGGTAGGCGGCGAGCGCCGGGCCCCGGGCGCGGCGGACGGTCTCGGCGAAGTCCGCGGAGATCTCCGGGAGGTGGAACAGGCCCTCCTGGGCGAGCGTGGTGACCGCCTCGGCGGCCTGCTCGGTGAACCGGTTGCCGACCACCACCTGGCACAGGAAGGCGCGCTGCCCGCCGAGCCGGGCCAGTTCGGTGGCGGCGGCGGCCAGCAGCACCGTGGCGTCGCTGGTCTGCAACCGGGCGGCGGCCTCCGGGAGGGCGGCGGCCAGCGCCGGGGAGCGCAGCAGCGCGTACGGGAAGGTCCGCCGCGGGTCCGGTTCGCCGGGCGGGCGGGGCAGCAGGGTGCGCGGCCCGGCGGCCAGCTTGTCCCGCCAGTGCCGACGGGCGGCGGCGTCCCGGCGGCGGCCGCGCGGCGAGCGCTGCTCGGCGGCCTCCTCCAGCGGCTGGGCGAACTCCCGCTCGGCGCGCAGGTCCCGGGCGGTGCGCCCGGCGGCCAGCAGCATCAGGTCGCGGACCATCCGGCGCATCCCCCAGCCGTCCGCGGCGGTGTGCGAGAGCACCACGACGGTCTGCCGGACCAGGCCGTCGACCAGCACCAGGCCGAGCCGCACCGGCCAGCCGCCGGCCGGGTCGAAGGGCTGCCGGGCGTACGCGCCGAGCAGGTCGGCGGCGGCCTCCTCGGCCAGCTCGGGCGTGTCCCGGTGCAGCAGCGCCACCGGGAGGGTGCCGTCGGCGTCGGCGATCTGGACCAGGTCGCCGTCCTCCTCGACCAGGCGGGTGCGCAGCGCGTCGTGCAGGTGCAGCAGTTCGGTGTAGGCGCGGAGCACCGCCTCCGGCGTCATGCCGGGGTCGACGGGCGCGGCCAGCCGCAGGTTGTAGCGGGGTGCCTCGGTGCCGAGCTTGACCAGGGCGGAGTGGATGGCGCGCTGCCCCCAGGTCGCGGGGCCGCGGCCGCCACGCGCGTCACGTACCGTCAATTCCGTTGTGCGGTCGAGTGTTTCGCTCGCTGCGTCCATGGGGGCAGACGCTACAAGCGGGTCGGCCGGGGCGGCCAGGGGTCGGCGGCGGGCGGGCCGGAACCGGTCAGTGGGGCGCCCCGGGCGCGGTGGGCGGGGGCGGGCGTCAGCGGATCCGCTCGGCGAGCCGGGCGGCGGGCGGCAGGGCCCCGTGCGGGGCGGGACGGCGCTGGCCGGGCAGCGGGCTGCCGGGGGCGGCCGGCGCGGGCGGGGCGGCGGCCCGGCGGGCGGCCTGCGGGTGCCCGCCGGACTCGGTGGCCAGGCCGAGCGAGGCCACCGACACCTGCACCCCGCAGTCGGCGAGCGCGTGCTGCTCCCGGGAGGTGAGGTCGTCCAGCAGGGTGCGCTCGTCGGTGACCAGCCGGGTGATCGCCTCGGTGGCGACGGTCTGGAACATGCTGTCGGTGCCCAGCTTGGTGTGGTCGGCCAGCACGATCACCTCGTTGGCGGCCTGCACCAGCGCCCGGTCGACCGAGGCGGACAGCATGTTGGCGGTGGACAGGCCGCGCTCGGCGGTCAGGCCGCTGCCGGAGATGAACGCCTTGGTGACCCGCAGCCCGGCCAGCGACTGCTCGGCGCCGCTGCCCACCAGGGCGTAGTTGGAGCCGCGCAGCGTGCCGCCGGTCATCACCACCTCCACCCGGTTGGCGTGCGCCAGCGCCTGGGCGACCAGCAGCGAGTTGGTGACCACCGTCAGCCCCGGCACCCGGGCGAGCCGGCGGGCCAGCTCCTGGGTGGTGGTGCCGGCGCCGACCACGATGGCGTCGCCCTCCTCGACCATGTCCGCGGCGAGGTCGGCGATGGCGCTCTTCTCGGCGGTGGCGAGGTGGGTCTTCTGCGGGTAGCCCGGGTCCCGGCTGAACCCGCCGGGCAGCACCGCGCCGCCGTGCCGGCGGTCGAGCAGCCCTTCGGACTCCAGCGCCCGGACGTCCCGGCGGACGGTGACTTCGGAGGTCTGGACGACGCGGGCCAGTTCGCGGAGCGACACGGCTCCGTTGGCGCGCACCATCTCTAGGATCAACTGGCGACGTTCTGCTGCAAACACAGGACCGACGGTAACCCGAGTGACCGTCTGCTTTCAGGCGTTTGCACCTGGTAACGGGATTTGCTCACCTCGGGACGGCGCACGACCGTACAATGCGCGCCCCTCGGCCCGGGTGAGCCGGACGGCGTGCGCCCGGCTCACTCGCCTGCTCGTGCACGCCCGCGTCTGCGCGCATCCGCACGCCCGCATCCGCACGCCCGCGTCCGCGCGTTCCCGTCAGGAGCCGGCGACCTCGCGCTTGCGGATGTGCAGCTGGCGGGCCGCCTCGGCGGTCGAGCCGGACAGCGACGGGTACACCGTGAAGGCGCTCGCCACCTGCTCCACCGTCAGGTTGTTGTCCACCGCCAGCGAGATGGAGTGGATCAGCTCGGAGGCACGCGGGGCGACCACCACGCCGCCGACCACGATGCCGGTGCCGGGGCGGGCGAACAGCTTCACGAAGCCGTCCCGGATGCCCTGCATCTTGGCCCGCGGGTTGCCGCGCAGCGGGAGCTTCACCTCGACGGCGTCCATCTTCCCGCAGGACACGTCGGCGTGGGTGTAGCCGACGGTGGCGATCTCCGGGTCGGTGAACACGTTGGACGCCACGGTCTTCAGGTTCAGCGGCTGCACCGCGTCGCCGAGCGCGTGGTACATCGCGATCCGGCCCTGCATGGCGGCCACCGAGGCCAGCATGAAGACGCCGGTGCAGTCGCCGGCCGCGTACACGCCGGGGGCGGAGGTGCGGGAGACCCGGTCCACCTTGATCTGGCCCCAGTCGTTGACCGCGACGCCGGCCTCCTCCAGGCCCAGGTCCGCGGTGTTGGGGATCGAGCCGACCGCCATCAGACAGTGCGTGCCGGTGATCACCTTGCCGTCGGCGAGGGTGACCTCGACCCGGTCGCCGACCCGCTTGGCGCTCTCCGCCCGGGAGCGGCTCATCACGTTCATGCCGCGGCGGCGGAACACGTCCTCCAGCACCTCGGCGGCGTCCGGGTCCTCGCCGGGGAGCACCCGGTCGCGCGAGGAGACCAGCGTGACGTTCGAGCCGAGCGCCTGGTAGGCGCCGGCGAACTCGGCGCCGGTGACGCCGGAGCCGACCACGATCAGCTCGCGCGGCAGCTCCTCCAGGTCGTACACCTGCGTCCAGGCGAGGATCCGCTCGCCGTCCGGCTGGGCGTCGGGCAGCTCGCGCGGGCGGACGCCGGTGGCGATCAGCACCGCGTCGGCGCGCACCGACTCGACGGCGCTGTCGGCCAGTTCGACCAGCACCTCGCGGGAGCCGTCGATCGCCTGGCCGCCGCCGCCGAGCCGGCCGCGGCCGCGCAGCACGGTGACGCCGGCCCGGGTGACCGCCTGGGTGATGTCGTGCGACTGGGCGATGGCCAGCCGCTTCACGCGCCGGTTGACCTTGCCGAGGTCGACGCCGACCACCCGGGCCGGGTCGGCCGCGTCCGCCGTGCCGTCGGCGACCAGGATGCCGAGTTCCTCGTACGAGCTGTCGAAGCTGGTCATCACCTCGGCGGTGGCGATCAGCGTCTTGGACGGCACGCAGTCCGTCAGCACCGCCGATCCGCCCAGACCGTCGCGGTCGACGACGGTCACCTCCGCGCCGAGCTGGGCGGCCACGAGGGCCGCCTCGTATCCGCCTGGTCCGCCACCGATGATCACGATCCGAGTCACGTGCCCCATTCTCCCGCATGCCGGAACGGAATCCACGCCGGGGGCGTTGTTGTTCGCCTCTCACTGCTCCCACCGGCCGGTCGCGCCGCTCCCACTAGCCGGTCTGCCGGATCGAGGCCGACACCAGCACTCCGCCGGACACCGTGTAGGTGCCCTCGTAGGTCTTCGTGCTGCCGTCGGTCTGGACCGCGTAGATCACCGCGCGCACCTGGTTCGAACCGAAGGTGCTGGTGGTGCCCAGGTGAATGCTCGCGGTGGTGGCGTAGCCCTTCACCCAGCCGTTGTAGTCGCTGCCGCCGATGTTCTTGCCGCCCAGCGCCCAGGCCGCCGCGTAGTCGTGGTTGCTGATGTCCTCGTAGTACTGCTGCACCACGGCGATCGCGCTGGTGAGCGTCGGGTCGCCGCCGCCCTTCGCGGTGGTGACCGTGACGGTCGGGTTCGGCGTCGCGGTGACCGTCTGCGGCGTGACGGTGACCGTCGGGGTCGGCGTCGGGGTGACGGTGACGGTCGGCGTGGGCGTCGCGGTGACGGTGACCGCGCCCGGCGGGCTGGCCTCCGCCCGGCCACCGCCCGAACCGCAGCCGACCGCGGTCGCCAGCAGCACCGCCGCGACCGCCGAGACGCCCGCCACTACCGGTAGTTGTCGCATCAGGACGCTCCCGTCCGGCCCGCACTCCGCCCCCGGCCCGGCGGGTCCGCCCGCGGGGCGGGACCTCCCTCCACGGTAGGCCCGCCCCGGGCTCGCAGCCCGGTGGACCGTTCCGCTCCCGTAGGCTGGCCGCATGTCGCTCTACGCCGCCTACGCCACCAACCTCGACGCCCGGCAGATGTCCCGGCGCGCCCCGCACTCCCCGCTGCGCGGCACCGGCTGGCTGCCCGGCTGGCGGCTGACCTTCGGCGGCGAGCAGTTGGGCTGGGAGGGCTCGCTGGCCACCGTGGTGGAGGACGAGAAGGAGCAGGTCTTCGTCTCGCTGTACGACGTGGCGCCGATGGACGAGGACGGCCTGGACCGCTGGGAGGGCGTGCAGCTCGGCATCTACCGCAAGGTGAAGCTGCGCGCGCAGACCCTGGACGGCGAGGTCGCGGTCTGGACGTACGTGCTGAACGACTACGAGGGCGGGCTGCCCGCCGCCCGCTACCTGGGCCTGATCGCGGACGCGGCGGAGAGCGCCGGCGCCCCCGACGACTACGTGCTGGACCTGCGCCGCCGCCCCTGCTGACCGTCCGGGGCGGGTGGACCGCCCCGCGCCGGCGGCCGTGGGTTCCGCCGGGAGCCCCCGCCGCGCCGGGGACGAATGCCGTGCTTCCGTGCAATCCGGGTAACGATCCGGCATGGCCTGGCCCTGCTGTCTACGCGCGTAGGCAGATGTGACCTATCCTCGACCGCGTGAACGCATCTCCTCAGACGGTCGCCCCCGCCGACCCCTACGCCGCCGCCCGGGCCGCCGCCGACCGGCTGCGCGAACTCACCGGCGCCGAACGCCACGACGTCGCCCTGGTGATGGGCTCCGGCTGGGTGCCGGCCGCCGACGCCCTGGGCGAGGCCCTCGCGGAGTTCCCGGTCACCGACCTGCCCGGCTTCCCGGCCCCCGCGGTGGCCGGCCACGCCGGCACCGTCCGCTCGGTGCGGATTCCCGGCGGCGAGCGCCGGGCCCTGGTCTTCCTCGGCCGCAACCACTACTACGAGGGCCACGGCGTGGCCACCGTGGTGCACGGCGTGCGCACCGCCGCCGCGGCCGGCTGCCGCACCGTCGTGCTCACCAACGGCTGCGGCGGCCTGCGCGAGGGTTGGGTCCCCGGGCAGCCCGTGCTGATCAGCGACCACATCAACCTGACCGCGGACTCCCCGATCGTCGGCGCCAACTTCGTCGACCTCACCGACCTGTACTCCAAGCGCCTGCGCACCCTGTGCCGCGAGATCGACCCCTCCCTCGACGAGGCCGTCTACGTGCAGTTCCGCGGCCCGCACTACGAGACCCCGGCCGAGGTCAACATGGCCCGGGTGATCGGCGGCGAGCTGGTCGGCATGTCCACCACGCTGGAGGCCATCGCCGCCCGCGAGGCCGGTGCCGAGGTGCTCGGCATCTCGCTGGTCACCAACCTGGCCGCGGGCATCACCGGCGAACCGCTCAACCACGCCGAGGTGCTGGAGGCCGGCCGGGCCTCCGCCGAACGGATGGGCGCCCTGCTGGCGAAGGTCCTGGAACGGATCTGACACCCCGGCGGGGGCCGGACTCCCCCGCCCGGGCGCGCGGCTGACGGAGAATCGGGAACCGTGACGACGAGGAGCGGGGGACGGCCGGACGGGCCGGGAGCCGGGAGGCCCGGCTCCGGGCCGCCCGCGCACCGGGCCGGGGCCGGCCCCCCTCGCGCCACCGGCACGGGCCGCGCGCCCCGTCCTCACACCTCTCACCCCTCGTCCTCACACACCCAGGGAGCGGGCCGCATGCCGAAGGCACCCACCAACGACCTCCTCGACCGGGCCCGCGCCTGGCTGGCCGAGGACCCCGACCCGCAGACCCGCGCGGAGCTGGCCGGGCTGCTGGCCTGCGCCGAGGGGCCGGAGGCCGAGTCCGAGGAGCGGATCGCCTGGTCCCGGCTGGCCGAGCGCTTCGCCGGGCGCCTGCAGTTCGGCACCGCCGGGCTGCGCGGCGAGCTGGGCGCCGGGCCGATGCGGATGAACCGCGCCGTGGTGATCCGGGCCGCCGCCGGCCTGGCCGGGTACGTGCGCAAGCACCCGGAGCTCGGCGACCTGGTGGTGATCGGCTACGACGCCCGCCACAAGTCGTACGACTTCGCCCTCGACACCGCCGCCGTGGTGGTCGGCGCCGGCCTGCGCGCCGCGCTGCTGCCCCGCGCGCTGCCCACGCCCGTCCTCGCCTTCGCGATCCGGCAGCTGGGCGCGGCGGCCGGCGTGGTGGTCACCGCCAGCCACAACCCGCCGCAGGACAACGGCTACAAGGTGTACCTGGGCGACGGCTCGCAGATCGTCCCGCCCGCGGACGCGGACATCGCCGCCGAGATCGACGCGCTGGGCGCGCTGGCCGACGTCCCGCGCGCCGAGGGCGGCTGGGAGGTGCTCGGCGAGGAGGTGCTCGCCGCCTACCTGGCCCGCGCCGTCTCGGTGCTGGACGCCGACGGGCCGCGCGACCTGGCCACCGTCTACACCCCGCTGCACGGCGTGGGCCGGGACGTGCTGCTGGCCGCGTTCGGCGCCGCCGGGTTCCCGGCGCCGGTCGTGGTCGCCGAACAGGCCGAACCGGACCCGGACTTCCCCACTGTCGCGTTCCCCAACCCGGAGGAGCCGGGCGCGATGGACCTCGCCTTCGCCGCCGCCCGGGCGGCCCGCCCCGACCTGGTGATCGCCAACGACCCGGACGCCGACCGCTGCGCGGTGGCCGTCCCCACCACCGGCAACGACTGGCGGATGCTGCGCGGCGACGAGGTCGGCGCGCTGCTCGGCGCGGCCGTCGCCGCCAAGGGCGGCACCGGGGTGTTCGCCACCACCATCGTCTCCTCCACCCTGCTCGGCAGGATCGCCGCCGCGGCCGGGCTGGGCTACGCCGAGACGCTCACCGGCTTCAAGTGGATCGCCCGCGCCGAGGGCATCCGCTACGGCTACGAGGAGGCGCTCGGCTACTGCGTCGACCCGGACGGCGTCCGCGACAAGGACGGCGTCACCGCCGCCCTGCTGATCGCCGAACTGGCCGCCGGGCTCAAGCGGGACGGCCGCACCCTGACCGACCTGCTGGACGACCTCGCGCTGGCCCACGGCCTGCACGCCACCGACCAGCTCTCGGTCCGGGTCGACGACCTCGCGGTGATCTCGGACGCGATGGCCGCGCTGCGCGACAAGCCCCCGGTCGAGCTGGCCGGCCTGGCCGTCACCCGCGCCGACGACCTCGCCGCCGGCTCCGCCGACCTGCCCCCCACCGACGGCCTGCGCTACCTGCTGTCCGGCCCGGCCGTCGGCTCGGCGCGGGTGGTCGTGCGCCCGTCCGGCACCGAGCCGAAGCTCAAGTGCTACCTGGAGGTCGTCCTCCCGGTCGCCGCCGCGGCCGAGCTGCCCGCCGCCCGCACCCGGGCGCAGGCGCTGCTGGACCTCCTCAAGCAGGACTTCGCGCTGGCCGCGGGCCTGGTCTGACGCCCCGCCACTGCCACCGGCCGCCCCCTCCCTGGCGGCCGGTGGCGTTTTCGGCCCCGCCGGACCGGCCCTAGCCGCCGTTGCGGTAGGCGGCGACCACCGTGCCCAGCAGGCCCGGGAAGCGCTCCTCCAGGTCGGCGGCGCGCAGCGTGGTCAGCCGGCGGTTGGCCTCCTCGCGGTGGCGGATCAGGCCCGCCTCGCGGAGCACCTTGAAGTGGTGGCTGAGGGTGGAGGGCGCGACGTCCACCGGGAAGGTGCCGCAGGCGCGTTCGGGCTCGACGCTGAGGGTCTGCACGATGGTCATCCGGGTCGGGTCGGCGAGCGCGTGCAGGACGTCCAGCAGGTCGATGTCGGCGGTGTCGGGGTACTGGGGCGCCTCGCGGCGGCGGCTGGGACGGGGCACGGGGCGCCTCCTCCAGGGATGTTCGACAGATGTCGAAGTTGCATGGTACTAATTTCGACGTTCGTAGAACATCGTATCTCGAAACACGTCGAGGGGGACCACCATGCGCGCACTCGTCATGACCGAAGCAGGCGGCGCCGAACACAGCCACGTCCTCGACCTCGAACCGCCGCGGCCCGGCCCCGGCCAGATCGCGATCGACGTCACCCACGCCGGGCTGAACTTCGTCGACGTGATGGCCCGCCGCGGCGACGGCGGCTACACCGCCGCCTGGCCGCACCACCCCGGCAAGGAGGTCGCCGGCACCGTCCGGGCCCTCGGCGCGGGCGTCACCGGCCCCGCCGTCGGCACCCCCGTGGTCGCCGCCACCCGGACCGGCGGGCTCGCCCGGGTCGCGGTCGCCGACGCGGCCCTCACCGTCCCCGTCCCCGACGGCGTCCCGCCGCACGTCGCCGCCACCACCCCGCTCGGCCTCGCCACCACCCTGCTGCTGCTCACCGACGCCGGGCGCTTCGCCCCCGGCGAGAGCGTCCTCGTCCACTCGGCGAGCGGCGGCATCGGCACCGCCGTGGCCCGGCTGCTCCCCCACCTCGGCGGCGGCCGCCTGCTCGGCACCGTCGGACGCCCCGAGAAGGCGGAGGCCGCCCGGCGGCACGGCTACGACGCGGTGCACGCCCGCGGCACCGACCCCGCCGACCTCGCCGCCCGGCTGCGCGCGGCCAACGGCGGACGCGGCATCGACCTGGTCCTCGACCCGCTGGGCACCGCCGCCCTCGACCTCGACCTCGACCTGCTCGCCCCCGGCGGCCGCATCGTCCTCTTCGGCAACGCGGGCGGCGGCGTCCCGGACCCGCTGCCGCCCCTGCCCCGCCTGCTCGGCGCCAACGCCACGATCACCGGCTTCAGCCACAACGGGCTGCTCACCCACGCCCCCGCCAAGGTCGCCGCCGCGATCCGCCGCGCCCTCGACCTGCTCGCCACCGGCGCGCTCGACACCCCGGTGACCGTCCTGCCCGACCTCACCGCCGTCCCCGCCGCCCACGACCTGCTCGCCGCCGGCCGCGCCGAGGGCAAGTACGTGGTGGCCCTCCATTGATGGCCCTCCAGTAGCGCCGTTCCCCCGGGCTACCGGGTGCGCTCAGATGGCCAGGACGACCGCGACCAGGGCGACCAGCCCCGCCAGCGTCGGCGCGATGACCCACCAGCACCAGGTCGCGGTGACCTCGCCGGCCGCCGAGGCCTTGTGCGCGTTGCGTTCGGCCTGCTCCTGGAGCGCGTTCACCACCGCGTCGGACCAGGCGCGGGTGGAGTCCAGCTCGTCCGGGCGGGGCGTGCGGGGGGCCTTGCCGGGGCGGGCGGGGCTGCGCAGCGCGGGGTCGCCCTCGGCGACCGCGCGGGTCGCCCGGCGGGTGGCCTTCTTGCGCTGGCGGATCGAGACCGGGATCGCCCAGACCTGGAACTTGCGCCCGTCGGCGAAGAGTTCGACCGAGTACCCGGCCTTGAGCCCCTCGACCTTGGACCAGGGCGCGACGATCGTCCGCAGCGGGTTGCGCACCACCAGCCGCCGGTCGTTGGCGCGCACCACGGGCCGCAGGGTGTAGGCGATCACCGGGAAGGCGAAGACCGGCGCGGCGGCGAGGGCGACCCACGGGGTGGCGCCGGAGCCGGTCACCACGGCGTCGGTGATCAGCCAGGCGGCGACGGCGAGCATCATGGCGCCCGCGACGACGCTGGGGACGGAGCGGTAGACGCGGTCGGCGTACACGGGCTCGTCGGCGGCGGAGCCCTGGTGGGGCGTCCGGTCGGATTCGGTCATGCCGTCGATTCTGCCCCAGCGCCCGGGCCGCCCCCAATGGCGACCCGGGCACGGGACGGTCACGAATGACCGGGTCCGCGGCCCCTGCGGGCCGGCCGGTCAGTCGGTGCGCCGCCGCAGCGTCGCGGCGCCGAGGGCGAGGGCGAGCAGGGCGCTTCCGGCCACCACGGCGAGGTCGGCGAGCACGCGTCCGCCCACCCCGCCCTCCCGGGTGATCCGGCCCATCGCGTCGACGGCGTACGAGAGCGGCAGCACGTCGGAGATCCAGCGCAGCGCGGGCGCCATGTCGGCGCGGTCCACGAACAGCCCGCAGAGCAGGAGTTGGGGCAGCAGGACGGCGGGGAGGAACTGGACGGCCTGGAACTCGGTGGCGGCGAACGCGGAGACCAGCAGGCCCAGCGCCATGCCGAGCAGCCCGTCGGCGACCGCGACGGCGAACAGCATCCAGGTCGGCCCGGCGACGTGCAGGCCGAGCACGCCGATGGTGAGCGCGGAGGCCAGGGCGGCCTGGAGCAGGGCGACGGCGCCGAAGGCGAGCGCGTAGCCGAGCAGCAGGTCGAGCCGGCCGAGCGGCATGGTGAGCAGGCGCTCCAGGGTGCCGCCGGTGCGCTCGCGGAGCATCGCGACCGAGGTGACCAGGAACATCACCAGCAGCGGGAAGACGCCGAGCAGCTCGGGGCCGATCCGGTCGAAGGCGGCGGGCTGCGCGTCGTACATGTAGCGCAGCAGCACCAGCAGCAGGCAGGGCACGAACAGCAGCATGGCCACGGTGCGCGGGTCGTGCCGCAGCTGGGCCAGCACCCGGGTGGCGGTGGCGAGGGTGCGGCGGGTGGCGGCGTTCATCGGACGGCCTCCGGCGCGGTGCGGACGAGGGTGAGGAAGGCGGTCTCGACGTCGGGCGCGCCGGTCGCGGCGAGCAGCGCGGCGGGGGTGTCGTGGGCGAGCAGCCGGCCCTCGCGCATCAGCAGCAGGCGGTCGCAGCGGGTGGCCTCGTCCATGACGTGGCTGGAGACCAGCAGGGTGGCGCCGCCCGCGGCGAGCCCCCGGAACAGCTGCCACAGCTCCTGCCGCAGCACGGGGTCGAGGCCGACGGTGGGTTCGTCCAGGACGAGCAGTTCGGGGTGCCCGAGCAGCGCGGCGGCCAGCGAGACCCGGGCCCGCTGGCCGCCGGAGAGCCGGGCGACGGGGGTGCGCCGGTGGGCGTCGAGGCCGACCTCGGCGATCACCCGGGCCGGGTCGCCGGGCGGGGCGCCGAGGATCGCGGCGAAGTGGTCGAGGTTCTCGCCGACCGTCAGGTCCCCGTACACGGAGGGGGCCTGGGTGACGTAGCCGACCCGGTCGCGCAGCGCGGCGGACCCGGCCGGGAGCCCCAGCACGGTGACGGTGCCGGACGCGGTCCGCTGCACCCCGACGACGCTGCGCAGCAGGGTGGTCTTGCCGCACCCGCTGGGCCCGAGCAGTCCGGTGACGGTGCCCCGCTCCACGGTGAGGTCGAGCCCGGGCAGCACGGCGGTGCCGCCGCGCCGCACCACCAGCCCCTCGACCCTGATCGCGGGGCCGTCGACCGGCCCCGCCGGAGAATTCATCATGCGATGAGTTTCTCGCCGCGCACCGGCCCCGTCAAGGCGTCCGGCGACGGCGGGCGTGAGCTGCGTCACCCGTGTCAACCGGGCGGGGCCCGCGGCTCGTAGCGGAGGTAAGTACCCGAGACGCAAGGAGCCGACCGATGACCGAGGAGGAGTTCACCGAGTTCTACCGCCACTCGGTCCACCGGCTCACCGGCCAGCTGTACGTGGTCACCGGAGACCTGCACGAGGCCCAGGACGTGGTCCAGGAGGCGTTCGTCCGGGCCTGGGGCCACCGCCGCAGCCTGGACCGCGACCACGCCCCGGAAGCCTGGGTCCGCACCGTCGCCGGCCGGCTCGCGATCAGCCGCTGGCGCCGCGCCCGCACCGCCGCCCGGGCCTGGCGGCGGCACGGCGACCACGCCGAGGTCGACGGGCCGGACCCGGCCTCGGTCGACGTGGCGCTCGCGCTGCGGCGCCTGTCCGAGCGCCAGCGGCTGTGCGCCGCCCTGTTCTACGTCTGCGACCTGCCGCTCGCCCGGATCGCCGAGGAGACCGGGATGGCCCCCGGCACCGTCAAGGCCCACCTGTCCCGGGCCCGGACCGCCCTCGCCCAGCACCTGGACCACCCCGCCGAGCCCCGGGAGCACGCCGATGACCTCCACTGACGACCGGATCGCCGCCCTCCTCCGCGGCGCCGCCGGGACGGCCGCCCGCGCCGCCGCGCCGCCGCCCCCCGCCCGGATCGCCACCCGCGCCCGCCGACGCCGCCGCCTGCGCGCCGCCACCGCCACCGGCTGCCTGGCCCTCGCCCTCGCCCTCGGCACCGCGCTCACCCCCGGCCCCCCCCCCGCCGCCCCCCTCACCCCGGCCACCACCCCCCGCCCGACGCCCTCCGAGACCCCCGTCCCCACCCCCGCCTTCACCACCCCGACCGCCAGCTACAGCCCTCCCGACTCCTGACCCGCGGAAGGACGGCGGGAGGCGCCATCAGGGGCCCGGGGAACGGCGGGTCCGTGCTGCTGACGGCCGGAGCCCATCGAAGTGTCCGTGCCGCTGCGTGCAGTGACAGAACCAGAAGCCAATGCACGCAACGGCAGTGAACCGTCAGCAGCCACGGGCTCGCCGTTCCCCGAGCCCCTGGCGGGGCTTTTCGCCGTTCCCCGAGCCCCTGAAACGAGCCCCCTTCCCGCCCTTCCCCCCCTCTCCAGGAGCCCCGATGCCCCGCGCCGCCCTGCTCGACCGCCCCCTCCCGGTGCCGCCCGCCGCACCCGCCCCGCCCGCCGGGCGCCTGCGGGTCGTGCTGGGCCCGGCGGTGGCCGTCCACGCCGGCTCGCTGGTGGCGCACCTGGTGCTGCTCGCGGCCATGTCGCGGCCCGGCACGTCGCTGGTGGAGCGGCTGACCGCCTGGGACGGCCGGCACTTCGTGGCGATCGCCGCCGACGGCTACCCGGCGGGTTTCACGTACACGGCCGACGGTGAGCTCACCGGCAACGACCTGGCGTTCTTCCCGCTGTTCCCGCTGCTGGTGCGGGCCGTGCACGCGGTGAGCGGCCTGGGGTGGCCCGGGGCGGCGGTGCTCACCGCCCAACTGGCGTTCCTCACCGCGCTGGTGCTGGTGCACCGGCTGGTCGCCGGGCTGTACTCGCGGCGGGCGGCCACCGTCACGCTGGTGCTGCTGGCGGCGGCGCAGCCGATGTCGCTGGTGTTCTTCATGGCGTACAGCGAGTCGGCGTTCCTGGCGCTGGCGGCCGGCGCCCTGCTGGCCGCGCACCGCAGGTGCTGGGCGGCGGCGGGCGCGTGCGCGTTCCTCGCGGGGCTGACCCGGCCCGCGGGGGTCGCGGTGGTCGTGGCGCTGGCCGTCGCGGTGCTGGGCGAGCTGCGGCGCCGCCCGGAGCGGCCGCTGCGGCCGGTGGCGGCCGCCCTGCTGGGGTGCGCGGGCACCCCGCTGTACCTGGCCTGGGTCGCCGAGCGCCTGGGTTCGGCGGGGGCGTGGTTCGCGGTGCAGCGGGCCGGCTGGGACACCCGCTGGGACTGGGGGCGCTCGTGCGGGGAGTTCCTGCTGTCGGCGCTGCGCACCGGCGACGGCTGGGTGGAGGTCAGCGTCGCCGTCCTGCTGCTCGCGCACCTGCTGGCGCTCGGGCTGGCAGTGCGCCGCTCGGCCTGGCCGCCGCTGCTGGTGTACGGGGTGCTGGTGGTGGTCCTGACGCTGGGGCAGAGCAACTACTACCACTGCAAGCCGCGCCTGCTGGCCCCGGCGCTGGTGGTGCTGCTGCCCGTCGCGTCGGCGCTGGCCCGGGCCCGGCGGAGCACCCGGCTCGCGGTGCTGGGCGCCGCCGCGCTGTTCGGGTGCTGGTACGGCGCCTACCTGTTGACGACCTGGCGGTACGCGATCTGAGCGCCGCCGCCCCCTCCGGCCCCGGGTCCGCACCGTCCCCTTGACAGCCCGCCGATCAGCAGTGCGGGCGGGACGGCCCGGTTCGGTACGATTGGCCGCGGCCGGGCGGCAGCGGCAACGCCCCGCACCGACCCTTCGAACCCACCCGCGGGCGCGTCGGCGTGCCCGCCGGAGAACAGGGAGCATCCCAGGATGACTCGGCAGTTGATCACCAGCGCGCTTCCCTACATCAACGGGATCAAGCACCTGGGCAACATGGTCGGGTCGATGCTCCCGGCGGACGTCTACTCCCGGTACCTGCGCCAGCGCGGCCACGAGGTGCTGTACATCTGCGCGACCGACGAGCACGGCACGCCCGCCGAGCTGGCCGCCCAGGAGGCGGGGCTGCCGGTGGCCGAGTTCTGCGCCCGGGCGCACGACCAGCAGAAGGCGGTCTACGACGGCTTCCAGCTGTCCTTCGACTACTTCGGCCGCTCGTCCTCGCCGCAGAACCGCGAGATCACCCAGGAGATCGCCCGCGAGCTGCACGCCAACGGCTTCATCGAGGAACGGGCGATCCGCCAGGTCTACTCGATCGCGGACGGCCGCTTCCTGCCGGACCGGTACATCGTCGGCACCTGCCCGCACTGCGGCTACGACAAGGCGCGCGGCGACCAGTGCGAGAACTGCACCCGCGTCCTCGACCCCACCGACCTGCTGGAGCCGCGCTCGGCGATCAGCGGCAGCTCCGAGCTGGAGGTCCGGGAGACCAAGCACCTGTTCCTGCTCCAGTCGAAGCTGACCGACGAGGTCGAGTCCTGGATCGCCGCCAACGGCGACAGCTGGCCGGTGCTGGCCTCCTCGATCGCCCGCAAGTGGCTGACCGAGGGCCTCCAGGACCGCGCGATCACCCGGGACCTGGAGTGGGGCGTCCCCGTCCCGGCCGACACCTGGCCCGAACTGGCCGCCGAGGGCAAGGTGTTCTACGTCTGGTTCGACGCCCCGATCGAGTACATCGGCGCCACCAAGGAGTGGGCGGACGCGACCGGCGGCGACTGGCGCTCCTGGTGGTACGAGGCGGACGACACCGTCCGGTACACCGAGTTCATGGCCAAGGACAACGTCCCGTTCCACACCGTGATGTTCCCGGCCACCATCCTCGGCTCGCGCAAGCCGTGGAAGAAGGTCGACTACGTCAAGGCCTTCAACTGGCTGACGTACTACGGGGGCAAGTTCTCCACCAGCCAGAAGCTCGGCATCTTCACCGACGTCGCGCTCGAACTGCTGCCGGCCGACTACTGGCGCTACTACCTGATGGCGAACGCCCCGGAGTCGGACGATTCCAGCTTCACCTGGGACCTGTTCGCGGCGACCGTCAACAAGGACCTCGCCGACACCCTGGGCAACTTCGTCAACCGGGTGCTCTCCTTCAGCCGCAAGCGCTTCGGCGACGAGGTCCCGGCCGGGGCGGAGAACGGCGAGGCCGAACTCGCCCTCGGCCGCCAGATCGCCGAGCTGCTCGCCGAGTACGAGGCCCAGCTCGACGCGCTCAACTTCCGCAAGGCCGCGCAGGCGCTGCGCGCCCTGTGGTCGGCGGGCAACTCCTACCTCGACGTCACCGCGCCGTGGACCGAGATCAAGACCGACCCGGAGGCCGCGGCCCGCACCCTGCGCACCGCGATCAACCTGATCCACCTCTACTCGGTGGTCTCCGAGCCGTTCATCCCGACCGCGGCCAAGGCGATCCGGGGCTCCTTCGCCCTCGACGGGGACACCCGCACCTGGATCACCGCCGACGAGGCCCGCGCGCTGTCGCTCGTCCCGGCCGGCACCGGCTTCACCGTCCCGCCGGTGCTGTTCGCCAAGATCACCGACGAGGACCTGGCCGCCTGGACCGAGCGCTTCGGCGGCGGCCGGGCCTGACCGGACTCAGCCCGTCAGGTACCCCTGGACGGTGCGGCCCAGCAGGGGGGCCAGCACCTCCGGGGGTGCCGAGGCGAGCGGCTCGACCGCGATCACGTACCGGGCCATCGCCAGGCCGACGATCTGCGCCATCACCAGTTCGACCCGCAGCTCGGGCTGCTCGACGTCGAGCCGCTCGGCGACCCGGGCGACCAGCTCGGTCACCATGAAGCCGCG
The DNA here is from genome assembly GCF_013364235.1 of Kitasatospora sp. NA04385. NCBI lineage: Bacteria > Bacillati > Actinomycetota > Actinomycetes > Kitasatosporales > Streptomycetaceae > Kitasatospora > Kitasatospora sp. NA04385. The sequence continues at coordinate 2,989,797 of NZ_CP054919.1, forward strand.
CATCAGCGCCGCGACCTCCTCGCTGGCGGCGGCGGTACGCACCAGCGCCAGCAGCCGGTCGCGCACCTCCGGCTGCTCCCACAGCCCCAGCACGAAGCCGGCGACCCGCTCGCCGACCGTCGCCGGATCGCCGGCGAACACGCCCTCCACCAGCGCGCGCGGGTCGACCGGGAACTCCAGCGCCGCCGTGAACAGCCGGTCCTTGCTGCCGAAGTAGTGGTGCAGCAGCGCCGGGTCCACCCCCGCGCCGCGGGCGATCGCCCGCATGCTGGCCTTCTGGTAGCCGCGGGCCGCGAACTCCGCCCGGGCCGCCGCCAGCACCGCCCCCCGGGTGTCCTCACCCCCGGGCCGCCGCCCCCGCGCCTTCGCTCCGCCGCTCATCCCGCCATTGTCCCCGGGCCGGGGAGGGCACATTTCGGTCAGGACTCGAAACCGCCCCGCCCTACCGGCTTCCTACGCGCGTAGATATGCTGCTCTGGTGACTATGTCCACTCTTGCAGCCAACGCCCCCGGCGCCGCGGGCGGCGGTCTCGCGGACGTCGCGGCGTCCGAGGCCACCCTGCGCCGTTTCCTGCACGGCCTGCCCGGGGTCGACCAGGTCGGTCTGGAGTCGCGGGCCGCGACCCTCGGCACCCGGTCGATCAAGACCACCGCCAAGGCCCTCGCCATCGACCTCGCGATCTCGATGATCGACCTGACCACGCTGGAGGGCGCGGACACGGTCGGCAAGGTCCGCTCGCTGTGCGCGAAGGGCCTCGGCCCGGACCCGTCGGACCGCTCCACCCCGCAGGTCGCGGCGATCTGCGTCTACCCGGACATGGTGGCCACCGCGAAGGAGGCGCTGCGCGGCAGCGGCGTCCAGGTCGCCTCGGTGGCCACCGCCTTCCCCTCCGGCCGGGCGGGCCTGCCGGTCAAGCTGGCGGACACCGCGGAGGCGGTCGCCGCGGGCGCGGACGAGATCGACATGGTGATCGACCGGGGCGCCTTCCTCTCCGGCCGCTACCTGGAGGTGTTCGAGACGGTCCGGGCCGTCAAGGCGGCCTGCGAGCGTCCCGACGGCAGCTCGGCCCACCTCAAGGTGATCTTCGAGACCGGCGAGCTGCAGACGTACGACAACGTCCGCCGGGCGTCCTGGCTGGCGATGATCGCGGGCGCGGACTTCATCAAGACCTCCACCGGCAAGGTCGCGGTGAACGCGACCCCGCCGGTGACGCTGCTGATGCTGGAGGCGGTGCGGGACTTCCGCGCGGCGACCGGCGTGCAGATCGGCGTGAAGCCGGCCGGCGGCATCCGCACCACCAAGGACGCGATGAAGTACCTGGTGATGGTGAACGAGACCCTGGGCGACGACTGGCTCAGCCCGCACTGGTTCCGGTTCGGCGCCTCCAGCCTGCTGAACGACCTGTTGATGCAGCGCCAGAAGCTGCGCACCGGCCGGTACTCCGGTCCCGACTACGTGACGGTGGACTGAGGACGATGGCGAAGACCAAGAAGACCGAGACCCCGGCCGGGGACGCGCGGCAGCCCGTCCGCACGGGGAGCCTGTTCGCGTACGCCCCGGCGCCCGAGTCCCCCGCCGCCGCGGGTGAGATCGCGACGAGCTACGGCCACTTCATCGGCGGCGAGTTCGTCGGCTCCTCCGGCTCGGAGGCGCTGAAGACCGTCAACCCGGCGACCGAGCAGGTGCTCGCCGAGTTCGCGCAGGGCACCGAGGAGGACGTGGACCGCGCGGTGCGGGCGGCCCGGAAGGCGTTCGCCGACTGGTCGGCGCTGCCGGGCAGCGAGCGCGCCAAGTACCTGTTCCGGATCGCCCGGATCGTCCAGGAGCGCAGCCGCGAGCTGGCCGTGCTGGAGTCGATCGACAACGGCAAGCCGATCCGCGAGACCCGCGACGTCGACCTGCCGCTGGTCGCCGCGCACTTCTTCTACTACGCGGGCTGGGCCGACAAGCTCGACTTCGCGGGCTACGGCCCGAACCCGCGCCCGCTGGGCGTGGCCGCGCAGGTCATCCCGTGGAACTTCCCGCTGCTGATGCTGGCCTGGAAGGTCGCCCCGGCGCTGGCCACCGGCAACACGGTGGTGCTCAAGCCCGCCGAGACCACGCCGCTGACCGCGCTGCGCTTCGCCGAGATCTGCCGCCAGGCGGGCCTGCCGGCGGGCGTGGTGAACATCGTCACCGGCGACGGCCGCACCGGCGCCGCGCTGACCGCGCACCCGGACGTCGACAAGGTCGCCTTCACCGGCTCGACCCCGGTCGGCCGGGCCATCGCCAGGCAGCTGGCCGGCACCCGCACCAGGCTCTCGCTGGAGCTCGGCGGCAAGGCCGCCAACATCGTGTTCGACGACGCGCCGCTGGACCAGGCGGTCGAGGGCATCGTCAACGGCATCTTCTTCAACCAGGGCCACGTGTGCTGCGCGGGCAGCCGCCTGCTGGTGCAGGAGTCGGTGCAGGACGAGCTGCTGGAGGCGCTCAAGCGCCGGATGGGCACCCTGCGGGTCGGCGACCCGCTGGACAAGAACACCGACGTCGGCGCGATCAACTCGGCCGCGCAGCTGGCCCGGATCACCGAGCTGGCCGCCGCGGGCGAGCAGGAGGGCGCCGAGCGCTGGGCCCCGGAGTGCGAACTCCCGGGCGCGGGCTACTGGTTCCGCCCGACCCTGTTCACCGGCGTCTCGCAGGCGCACCGGATCGCCCGCGAGGAGATCTTCGGCCCGGTGCTGTCGGTGCTGACCTTCCGCACCCCCGCCGAGGCGGTGGAGAAGGCCAACAACACCCCGTACGGCCTGTCCGCGGGCATCTGGACGGAGAAGGGCTCGCGCATCCTGTGGATGGCGAACCGGCTCCGGGCGGGCGTGGTGTGGGCCAACACCTTCAACAAGTTCGACCCGACCTCGCCGTTCGGCGGGTACAAGGAGTCCGGTTACGGCCGCGAGGGCGGCCGCCACGGTCTGGAGCCCTACCTGAATGTCGAGGCCCTCGATGTCTGAGCAGACCGTCCGACCGGACGCCCCCGCACGGATCGGCGTCAGCAAGACCTACAAGCTGTACGTCGGCGGGAAGTTCCCGCGCTCGGAGAGCGGGCGGGTGTACGAAGTGACCGACAGCAAGGGCCAGTGGCTGGCGAACGCCCCGCTGGGCACCCGCAAGGACGCCCGGGACGCCGTGCTGGCGGCCCGCGCCGCGGTCAAGGGCTGGGCGGGCACCACCGCGTACAACCGCGGCCAGGTGCTGTACCGGGTCGCCGAGATGCTGGAGGGCCGCCGGGAGCAGTTCGCGGCCGAGGTCGCCGCGGCCGAGGGCGTGGGCGCGAAGAGGGCGGCGGCGCTGGTGGACGCGGCGGTCGACCGCTGGGTCTGGTACGCGGGCTGGACCGACAAGGTCGCGCAGGTCGTGGGCGGCGCCAACCCGGTGGCGGGGCCGTTCTTCAACCTGTCCACCCCGGAGCCGACCGGCGTGGTCGGCGTCCTGGCGCCGCAGGCCGGCACCGGCTTCTCGCTGCTCGGCCTGGTCTCGGTGATCGCCCCGGCGATCGCCACCGGCAACACCGTGGTGGTCGCGGCGGCCGAGCGGGCCCCGCTGCCCGCGCTCTCGCTGGGCGAGGTGCTGGCCACCTCCGACGTGCCGGGCGGCGTGGTCAACCTGCTCTCCGGCCGCACCGCGGACGTCGCCCCGACGCTGGCCTCGCACCAGGACGTCAACGCGCTCGACCTGGCCGGGGCGATCGCCCCGGACGGCCCCGGCGCGGCGGCCGCCCTGGAGGCCGCGGCGGCCGATACATTGAAGCGGGTGGTCCGACCGGCCGCCGACCCGTCCGCCGAGGACTGGACGGCCGCGCCCGGCACCGGACGGCTCCGCTCCTTCCTGGAGACGAAGACGGTCTGGCACCCGATGGGGATCTAGCCCCACCGCCCGACCGCTCGGCTCCGCACAGACCGGCCGTCCTCAGCGCCCTACCCCCCCCGGGGCCCGGGCGGCCGCGACGGGCCCGCACTTCTCCCCCCCTGGTGCGGGCCCGTCCCCATGCCCGAACGCCGCACGAAGGGGACGACCGGCGGGTTACCAGCTGCCCCTCCGATGCCCCAGACTGGTTTCCCGTGAGTGACACCCCGCTGAACCGCCGTCCGATATCCCGCGTCATCCTGCTGTCGGGCCCCTCCGGGTCGGGGAAGTCCTCGCTGGCCGAGGGCAGCGGGCTGCCGGTCCTGCAACTGGACGACTTCTACAAGGACGGCGACGACCCGACGCTGCCGCAGCTGCCGGACGGGGGCGGCCCGGACTGGGACTCGCCGCTGTCCTGGCACGCGGACCAGGCGATGGAGGCGATCCGGTCGCTGGTGTTCGAGGGGTGGGCCGAGGTGCCGGTGTACTCGATCCCGGACAACGGGCGCTCGGGCGGCCGGCTGCTGGCGCTGGACGGGGCGGTGGGCTTCGTCGCGGAGGGGATCTTCGCCGCCGAGCTGGTGCTCCGCTGCCGCGCCGAGGGGCTGCTCGGCGACGCGCTGTGCCTGCGCAACAAGCCGGCCACGACGGCCTGGCGGCGCTTCCGGCGGGACGTCCGGGAGGGCCGCAAGTCGGTGCCGTACCTGGTCCGCCGGGGGCTGCGGCTGATGCGGGCCGAACGCGGCATCGTCGCCCGGCAGGTCGAGCTGGGCTCGTACGCCTGCTCCGGGGTGGAGGCGGGCCGGCGGATCTCCGCGGTGGCCCGGCAACTGCCCGCCGAACTGGTCTGAGGGGCGCCGGGCGATGGGTGAGCAGTGGCTGGTGGCGGGGCTGGGCAATCCGACCCGCCGCTACGCGGGGACGCGGCACAACGCGGGCTTCCTGGTGGCCGACCGGCTGGCGGAGCGGCACGGCGCCCGCTGGCGCGGCCTGACCACTCGCACCGCCTCGTTCGAACTGGACGGCCGCACGGTGCTGCTGGCCGAGCCGCAGTGGTCGATCAACCTGTCGGGCCGCCCGGTGGCCGGGCTGCTGCGCCGGCACGGCGTCCCGGTGGAACGGCTGCTGGTGGTGCAGGACGACCTGGACTTCCCGTTCGGCACGGCCCGGCTGAAGCGCGGCGGCGGCCCCGGCGGGCACAACGGCGCCCGCTCGGTGCACGCGGCGCTCGGCACCGCGGACTACGCCCGGCTGCGGGTGGGCGTGGGTCGGCCGGCGAAGGGCGAGAAGGTGAGCGACTTCGTGGTGGCGCGCTTCTCGGACGAGGAGCGGGCGCGGGTGCCGGAGCTGCTGGAGCGCTGCGCGGACGCCGTGGAGGCCCTCGTGCTGCACGGGCCGCACCGGGCCCGGGACGTGCTGGAGGCCGTCGGCGCGCGCTGACCGCGGGCTGACCACGCGCTGACCACGCGCTGACCACGCGCTGACCACGGGCGGGAACGGGAAGGGGCGGGGCCCCGGTGCCGTTCCCCCGCACCGGGGCCCCGCCCGCTCCGTCCGGGTACGGGACTTCCCCCCTGGCCGCCGTCTCCCCCGAGTCGGCCGCCGCGTCCCGTGCCCTTCCCCCCACTGCCCCGTCCCCCGACGGGAGTCCTGTCGCGTCAGGCGACCAGCTCGCCGAAGGCGTGCACGGTGTCGCCGGAGCGGTTGAGCTGCTCGTCCTCGCGCATCCGGCGCAGCGCGCGCCAGATGGAGCTCTTCACGGTGCCGACGCTGATGCCGAGGATGTCGGCGATCTCCGGGTCGGTGCGGCCCTCGTAGTAGCGCAGCACCAGCATGGTGCGCTGGTTCTCGGGCAGCTTGGCGAGCGCCTGCCAGAGCACGGCGCGCAGCTCGGTGCCGCCCATCGCGTCGGTGTCGCCGGCGTGCTCGGGGAGCTCCTCGGTCGGGTACTCGTTGACCTTGCGGCGGCGCCAGGCGGAGATGTGCAGGTTGGTCATGGTGCGGCGGAGGTACCCGCCGACGGCGGCCTTGTCGGTGATCCGGCCCCAGGCCCGGTAGGTCGAGAAGAGGGCGCTCTGCAGCAGGTCCTCGGCCTCGTAGCGGTCGCCGGTGAGGTGGTAGGCGGTGGCGTACAGGGAGGCGCGGCGCTCGCGCACGTACGCGGTGAACTCGGCGATGTCGCGCGCCTCGTCCGTCGCGGCGGCCGGGTGCTCCCCCTGCGCGCCTCCCTGTCCGTCCTGCTCACCCCGGAAGGTCTGCGGAGCGAGCCGCAGCGTCCGGCCCACAGCCGGCCCGACCAAATTGTTGCCGGCCAACCTGCTGTGGGTGGTGTCCCCGCTCCTGGTCCCCACGACCGGGCGGCGGGTTCCGGCGTTGTGTGCGCACCCCCGTACGAGCACGGCGCCGGCGTTCTCCTCCTCGTGCCGAGCCCGGCCGGTGCCCAGGACGGCGGAACGCGGCCCGGCGTTTCGGGTCGTCAGCGTTGCGGTCATCGGGCACCCCCATGGTGTCGGTACGAGCGGTTCCTCGCCGCGGCGGCTCCGGTCGGTGTTCCGGGGCGTCTCGCGGCGACAGGGAAAATCCTGCCGGTCACGCGTCATGGCGATGTCCGCCGACTGTCACAGAGCTGTCACAGGAACGGCTGCCCGGGGGCGTTCGGGTGCTCCCCGGTTGCGGACGCCGGAGCGGCGACCTCCGGTTCCCGGTGCCGCGGGGGTCACCCGGGTGGGTGCTTCCGGTGGCCGGGTGGGACACAATGACCCCCGTGTCTTTCCTGCTTCTGATCGAGGACGACGACGCCATCCGCACCGGCCTCGAACTCGCCCTCACCCGCCAGGGTCACCGGGTGGCCGCCGCCGCGTCCGGCGAGGACGGTCTGCGCCTGTTCAAGGAGCAGCGCCCGGACCTGATCGTGCTGGACGTGATGCTGCCCGGCATCGACGGTTTCGAGGTGTGCCGGCGCATCCGGCGCACCGACCAGTTGCCGATCATCCTGCTGACGGCGCGCTCCGACGACATCGACGTGGTGGTGGGCCTGGAGTCCGGCGCCGACGACTACGTGGTCAAGCCGGTGCAGCCACGGGTGCTGGACGCCCGGATCCGGGCGGTGCTGCGGCGCGGCGAGCGGGAGAGCTCGGACTCGGCGGCGTACGGCGGCCTGGTGATCGACCGCTCGGCGATGACCGTCACCAAGGACGGCCAGGACCTCCAGCTGACCCCGACCGAGCTGCGGCTGCTGCTGGAGCTCAGCCGCCGCCCCGGACAGGCGCTCTCCCGCCAGCAGCTGCTGCGGCTGGTGTGGGAGCACGACTACCTGGGCGACTCCCGGCTGGTGGACGCCTGCGTCCAGCGACTGCGGGCGAAGGTCGAGGACGTGCCGTCCGCGCCGACGCTGATCCGCACCGTCCGCGGCGTCGGCTACCGTCTCGACCCGCCCGTGTGATCCCTCCCCTCCGACTGGTGAGCCTTTTTTGACCGACCATCAGACTGCGCCGCACCGGGCCCGCTCGGTGTCCTGGCGGCGGCTCAGTTCGCTGCGGGTCCGGCTGATCGCGGTGTTCGCCGCGGTCGCGCTGGTCACCGCCGTCTCCGCGTCCGGCATCGCCTACTGGCTGAACCGCGACGCGGTGCTCAAGCGCGCCCAGAACTCCGCGCTGAACGACTTCCGGGACTCGCTGACCCGCAACGTCTCGTCGCTGCCGCTGGAGCCGACCTGCCAGGACCTGCGGACGCTGGCCTCCCAGGTGGCCAGCTCCGGGCTGGCGTACGACGTGGTGGTGGTCGACGACTCGGTGCCCGGCTGCACCGCGTCCTCCGACCCGATCGCGTTCACCGTCCGCCAGATACCCCAGGCGCTGGTCGCCGCGGTGAACAAGCCGCGCGAGACCGGCCCCGGCAACCCGTACGAGTACCACCTGTACTGGCAGCGGGTGAACCTGGCCGGGCCGTACGTGGTCGGCGGGACGCGGGTGGTGCCGGGCGGGCCGACCGCGTACGTGTTCAAGTCGCTGCAGAACGAGCGCGCCGACCTGAACACCCTGGGCTGGTCGCTGGCGGTCGCCACGCTGCTCGCCCTGGTCGGCTCGGCGCTGCTCGCCCAGGCCGCCTCGGCGACCGTGCTGCGGCCGGTGCGCCGGCTCGGGGACGCCGCCCGGCGGCTCGGCGAGGGCGAGCTCGACACCCGGCTCGACGTCGAGGGCAACGACGAACTCGCCGAGCTGGCACGGACGTTCAACCGCACCGCGGAGTCGCTCTCCGAGCAGGTCGCGGAGCTGAGCGCGCGCGAGGCGCAGTCCCGCCGGTTCGTCGCCGACATGTCGCACGAGCTGCGCACCCCGCTGACCGCGATGACCGCCGTCACCGACATCCTGGAGGACGAGGCCGACGCCCTCGACCCGATGATCGAGCCGGCCGTGCGGATCGTGGTCTCCGAGACCCGCCGCCTGTCCGACCTGGTGGAGAACCTGATGGAGGTCACCCGCTTCGACGCCGGCACCGCCAGGCTGGTCGCCGACGAGGTCGACATGGCCGACCTGATCATGTCCTGCATCGACGGCCGGGCCTGGTACGACGCGGTCGAGCTGGACGCGCCGCGCGGCATCCTGGCCGTGGTCGACCCGCGCCGCCTGGACGTGGTGTTCGCCAACCTGATCGGCAACGCGCTCAAGCACGGCGGCTCCCCGGTCAGGGTGAAGGTCCGCCAGGACGACGCGGCGCACACCGTGGTGGTGTCGGTCTCCGACGGCGGCCCCGGCATCCCGGAGGACGTGCTGCCGCACGTGTTCGACCGCTTCTACAAGGCCGACAAGGGCCGGGCCCGCTCCGAGGGCAGCGGCCTGGGCCTGTCCATCGCCGAGGCCAACGCCCGGATCCACGGCGGCGACATCACCGCCGCCAACAACCCGGACGGCGTCGGCGCGGTCTTCACCCTGACCCTGCCGCTCACCCAACCGCCCGCGCCCGGGCCGGAGGAGGCCTGATGTCCGACCGCCGACTCCGCCCGCGCGCCGTCGCCCTGCTGCTCGGCGGGCTGCTCGCCCCCGCCCTGCTGGCCGGCTGCGGCATCCGCCCCACCGAGGTGCCGGTGGACGCCGGCGCCCCGGCCAGCCGCACCGCCTGTCCCGGCGAGGTGCTGGCCCCGAGGGCGCCGGACACCGCCTCCCCCTCCCCGGCCCCGGGCACGCTGCCCGCGGCGACCGCCCGGCCGAGCGCGTCGCCGGTCCCCGCCTCCCCGGCGCCCTCGCAGTCGCCGTTCACCGCCCCGTCGCCGTCCGCGTCCCCGAGCCACTGCCCCTGAAAGCCGGGGCCCCGCTGCTGACGGCCCGGCAGCGTCGAAGGCCCAGGGCGCCGCGCGCCTTGGAAAGCAGTGCCCCGGACGTCCCCGTCCCCCGGTTCGTCCCCCCGCTCCCGCCGAACGGGGGACACCGGGGAACCGGGCCGGACGGAACCTGCGTCTTTCGGAGCGTGCACACCACCGCACCGAGCGACCACGCGACCGGCGAGCAGCCGCACCCCCGCCCGACCCCGACGGACGGGCCGGCGGCGCCGTACCGGCTGCGGACGGCGTCCCGGTGGCTGCTGGCCCTGCACCTGCTGCTGCTCGGCTGGCTGAGCCTGCGCCCGGTCCCGGCCGCCTGGACCAGCCCGCCCAACCTCACCCCGTTCGCCTCCGTGCACCAGGCGCTGTCCCTCGGCGGCCTCGCGGCCGTCCGCCAGCTCGGCTCCGGGCTGCTGCCGCTGGCCCCGATCGGCGTGCTGCTGCCGCTCGCGGTGGGCTCCCCGGCCCGCTCCCGGCTGGCGTCGTTCCTGCGCACCACCGCGGCGGCCGCGCTGCTCGGCACCGCGCTGGAGATCCTGGAGGGCTGGGCCCCCGGCCACGTCCTGGACGTGGACGACATCCTGCTCGGCACCCTGGGCGCGGCCGCGGCCCACCTGCTGCTGATCCCGCCGCTGCGCGCCCTGGAGCACCGGCGCCCGGCCGCCCCGACCGCCACCGCCCGCGCCGCCGAGCCCCCCGTTCCGGCCCCGGAACGCGCGGAGGGCCGGAGCGAGACGCGTCCGCGCCCGGTCGCCCCGGCCCTGTCGGTGCTCGGCTCCCCTGCCGCGCCGCGCGGCTGAGCGGCCGAGCCACCCCGGATCAGCTGGTCAGCCGGTCAGCTGGCCAGCAGCGTCCCGAAGTCGAGGACCTGGTCGGCGGCCGGAGGAGTCACCTTCACCGGCTTGTCGAAGTCGCTGAACTGCATCTCGCCGGAGTCGGAGGTCTTCGCCGACAGCAGGTAGGGCTCGCCCTCGTTGGCGACGGCGGCCTCGATGTCCTCGCCGTCCGCGGACTTCAGCTTGAGGAGGACCGCCTGGACCCCGCCGACCGTCCCGGTGCCGGACACGGTGCCGGTCTCCTCCTTGCCGACCTCCTTCTGCGCCTCCAGGGCCGTGTCGCAGAACTCGCCGAGGCCGGAGACCTCGTCGGTCTTGGTGGAGACCAGCCACTTGCCGCCGACCTTGGCCGCGGCGGCGGCGTTCTGCGGGAAGAGCGTCTTGAGGAAGGCGGCGTCCGGCTTGACCCACACCTTCTCGGAGGTGCGCAGGATCTCGGCCTTGCCCTGGCCCTCGATGACGAGGGTGCCCGCGCAGTTGCCGGCGGAGTCGGCGGAGACCACGGCGTCCATCTTGCCCTCCGGCGCGTCCGCCTTGGCGGTCAGCTTGACGCTGGTCAGCTTCGCGCCCACGGCCTGAGTCTTCTTGAGGATGTCCTCGACCGGGAGCTTCTCCAGGCCGCCGCCCTTCGCCACCGGCGACGCGGAGGCGGAGGCGGAGGCCGAAGTGGCGGCCGGGGCGGAGGCCGCGGGGGCGGCGTCCCCCTCGTCCGAGTTGCAGGCCGTCAGGCCGGTGACACCGAGGACGGACAGCACGGTGACGGCCAGCAGCCGGTTGGTACGCATCAGAGTGGGTTCCTGTTTCTATGACAATCGGATGCGCGAGTCTCCCAGTGGGCGGAACCGGCCCTTTCGCCGCCTCCACCGCCTTTACTTCCGCTTTATTTTCTGTTGTGCGGCGGAAATGCCGGGCCGGGGCGGCCCCTCGACCGCCCCGGCCCCGGGTCAGCCGTCCAGCAGGCCGTCGCCGCTGACGGTCTGGTCGGCCGGCGGCGCGGTCACCTTCACCGGCTTGTCGAAGTCGCTGAAGCCCATCGAGGCCTCCGCCCCGCCGTCGACCGCCAGCAGGTAGGGCTTGCCCTCCAGCGAGAACGAGGCGATCTCCGGGGTGTCGCCGTCCTGCCCCTCGTTCAGGTCGACCGTCACCACCTTGACGCCGTCGAGCACCTTGGTGTCGCCCTTGGTGCCGCGCTCGTCCGGGGTGCCGTCCTGCTGCACGCCGATCGTCTTCTGCAGGCTCAGGCCCAGGTCGCACATCGGGCCGAAGCGGCCGCCGTCGGCGCTGCCGTCGCTCAGCCACTTGCCCTTCAGCGTGGCGGCCTTGGCAGGCACGAACGCGTTGAGGAAGTCCGCGTCCGGCTTGAGGTACAGCTTCCCGCCGGTGCGCCGGACCTCGACCTTGCCCTTGCCGTCCCGGGTGAACTCGCCCGCGCAGTCGCCGTCGGCGTCCGCGGACGCGGTGCCGCTGAGCTTCTCGCCGTCGCTCTCGTACGCGACGGTGAACTTGACGGAGGTGAGCTTGCTGCCGACCTCCCGGGCCTTGGTCAGGATCTCCGGGACGGTGAGCTTCTCCAGCCCGTTGGGCGCCCCCGCAGGCGACTTGGCGGCGGCGGGCGCGGAGGCGCCGACCGAGGCCGCGGCGTCCCCGCTGCCGTCGTCCTCCGGGTCGCACGCCACCACCCCGGTCATCCCCAGGACGGACAGCACGGTGACGGCGAGCAGCCGATTGGCACGCATCAGAATCATTTCCACTTCGCTATGACGATCAGGACGCGGGGAGCTCCCGGCCGGGGCCCCGCACGCATGGCTTCGCCGCGGCCGGTCTCCTCCCGCGCAGCGCGCGGTCCCGGCCGGGGCAGGGCGCCGGTGGCGCCGCCTCAGCCCTGCCTCAGCACCGCGGAAGCCGCTCGGAGCCGGGCCGGGCCGACCCGGCGGGCCGGGCTCGCCCGGTGGGCCTGGTGGGCCCGGTGACGGGCCGGCTGCCGGTGCCGTCCGGGCGGGCATCGGCCGCTCGCACCCCGGTCGGCGAGGAATTCGCGCGCATTCCCTGTTCCCCCCATGCGGAACTCACGATGAACCGGCCGCAGGCTCCCGGCCCGGGCGCTCCCCACGCCCCGGCCCCGTCCCGCGCACCGGGTCCGTCCGGTCCGTGCCCGCCGCCCGGCATGTTCCCCCGTCGGGCGTCAGCACGCTGACGAACGGTCAGACAATACTGGAAGCCGGGGACGGCCACCGCCGCGTTCCGGACGTGCTCCGGGCGCGCTCCGGGCACGCTCCGGCCGCCGCGCCGCAAACTCGGGGTGGCCCCCGAGGGGACCCTGAGTCCGCCCTCCTCCGGACCGGGTACCGGATCGGGGTCCGGATCGGCTTCGCGGCGGACGCGAAGCGGCAGGTCACGGCAGCAGGATGGAGTCATCACCCGGTCGGAGGGACCGCACCGGGAACACTCCCCGGAGGAGACGATGAGCAGCCTCGCCCGTCCCCGTCACAACCGCGTCATCGCCGGCGTCTGCGCCGGCCTCGCCCGGCGCTTCGGGCTCACCCCGTGGACGGTCCGGACCATCTTCCTGGTGTCCTGCCTGCTGCCCGGCCCCCAGTTCCTGATCTACCTGGCGCTGTGGCTGCTGCTGCCCCAGGAGCCGTGAGCCGCGCCCGCCCGTTCCACCCCGCCCCGCCCCGCCCCGGACGGGACGGACGGTGCCGAACGCCGGTCGTTTGCCGGGGCGTCGGAGCCCTGCGCCACCGCCGGGCGGCAGCCCGGCCCGGGGCCCCGCCATCGCCGGAGGGCGGCCCGATGGCATCCGATGCGGGCCCCCGGCGGGGCGGGCGGAAGCCTCCGTAACCGGTCCTGGGGATTTTCGGCCGGTGCGGCGGACGAACGCACCGGGCGGGCGGGGCGGGCGGCAGCCTGCCGACGGGCCCGAGCGCCGAGCCTCAGCGCCGGGCCCGCGGGGTCCGAGCACGGCGAAGGGGCCGCTCCCGGTGCGGGAGCGGCCCCTTTCGCGGTGCGGTGCGTCAGCCGCCCAGGCCCGGCAGGCTGGGCAGGCCCGGGGCGCCGCCACCGGTCGGGGACAGGCTGCTCAGGGTGCCGACCACGCCGCCGACCGGGGTCTTGGACAGGCCCTGGCCGCCGGGGACGGAGTCCAGGCCGCCGATCCGGTTGGCGGCCGCGGGGGCCTGCTCCTGGTCCACGCCGCCGGGGCCGGTCTGCTCGGCGACCGGCGGGGCCTGCTCCTCGGCGGGAGCGACGGCCGGGGCGCCGGCGGCCGGGTTGAGGGTGCCGGTCACCGTGCCGAGCTGGTCGCCGCCGGGGAGCTTGCTCACCGCGCCGGTGGCCGCACCGGTCACGCCGGGGTTGGTGAGCGCGCTGGTCGGCAGTCCGAGGCCGCCGGGGGCGACCGGCGCGGCGGAGGCGGAGCCCGCGGCGACGGCGGCGAAGGCGACGCCGAGCGCGGCGGCGCCGGCGGCCTTGAGAGTGGCCTGCTTCATGTGTGCGTCCTCAGTCCTGGTCGGGCCGGTGCACCGGCGGACGCCCGAAGGATCGGGGACGTCGCCGTCACACCGAGTCAGCAGTGACCGGCCCACCGTAGTGAGAGGACCGTGCACCCTCCAAAGCCCGACCACTCCGGAGAGTGATAAGTCGGACCATCTCCCTGGACGCCGGAGCCGCGCCGGTCCGCTAGCCGCGCGGCCCGAACAGCCACTCCGCCTTCAGCTCGGCGTACCCCGGCTTGATCACGTCGCTGATCATCGCCAGCCGCTCGTCGAACGGCAGGAACGCCGACTTCATCGCGTTGACGGTGAACCACTCCAGGTCCGCCAGGGTGTACCCGAAGGCGTCCACCAGGTGCGCGAACTCGCGGCTCATCGAGGTGCCGCTCATCAGCCGGTTGTCCGTGTTGACGGTGACCCGGAACTTCAGCCGGGCCAGCAGCCCGAGCGGGTGCTCCTCGTACGAGGCCGCCGCGCCGGTCTGCAGGTTGGAGGTCGGGCACATCTCCAGCGGAATCCGCTTGTCCCGCACGTACGCGGCCAGCCGGCCCAGCTCCACCCGGCCGTCGGCGCCGACCGTGATGTCGTCCACGATCCGCACGCCGTGGCCGAGCCGGTCCGCGCCGCAGCACTGCAGCGCCTCCCAGATCGACGGCAGGCCGAACGCCTCGCCCGCGTGGATGGTGAAGTGGTTGTTCTCGCCCTTGAGGTAGTCGAACGCCGCCTGGTGCCGGGTCGGCGGGTGGCCCGCCTCGGCGCCCGCGATGTCGAACCCGACCACGCCCCGGTCCCGGTGGCGGTTGGCCAGCTCGGCGATCTCCTGCGAGCGGGCGGCGTGCCGCATCGCGGTCAGCAGCGTCCCCACCCGGATCCGGTGCCCGCGCGCCCGGGCGTTCTCCTCGCCGATCCGGAAGCCCTCGTTGACGGCCTCCACCACCTCGTCCAGGGTCAGCCCGGCCTCCAGGTGCTGCTCCGGCGCGTACCGCACCTCGGCGTACACCACCCCGTCGGCGGCCAGGTCCTCCGCGCAGTCCGCGGCGACCCGCACCAGCGCGGCCCGGGTCTGCATCACCGCGCAGGTGTGCGCGAAGGTCTCCAGGTACCGCTCCAGCGAACCGGAGTCGGCGGCCTCCCGGAACCACACCCCGAGTTCCTTCGGATCGGTGGTCGGCAGGCCTTCGTAGCCGCAGTCGGCGGCGAGTTCGACGATCGTCTCCGGCCGCAGCCCACCGTCCAGGTGGTCGTGCAGGAGCACCTTCGGGGCGCGGGCGATCTGTTCGGACGTGGGCACGCGCGGGGCCGTGGTGCCCGCGATCGCAGTGATCTGCTTCTCCATTGCCGGAGCATAGACCCTACGCGCGTAGATTGCCTACCACCACGCCGTTCCGCGGCTACTCCCCCGGCTCCCGCCGCCGCTCCCGGGTCTCCCGGCAGGCCCGCTCCACCGCCCCCGGTCCTCGCCCAGGTCGCACAGCAGCGCCACCGGCAGGGCCGACTCCGACAGGAGGCAGTCGCGCACGACGTGGCCGCACAGCCCCCGCCGGACGCCTCCTCGGCCGTCTGCGCGGTCAGCAGCCGCTCCAGGTCGGCGGGCACGTGGGCGGCGCCCACCGCGTGACACTCCGGACGACCGCCCCTCCCCACCGCCGACCACCGGCCGTCGCGGGGACCCTGACGCCCGGCGGACCGGCCCTCCCAACCGGGCCTAGTCGTGCGCCAGGATGCTCCCCCGGCGCGAGAGCACGAAGTCGCGGAAGGCCGCCGCCGGCGGCGTGAGCGGGCGGGTGGCGTGCCAGGCCAGGCCGATCGCGCGGCGGGTGCGGGGGGCGGTGACCTCCAGCTCGACGACGCCGGGGCGGGGGACGAGCGCGGGCGGCAGGAGCGCGACGCCGAGGCCCGCGGCGACCAGGCCGCGCAGGGTCTCGACCTCCTCGCCCTCGAAGGCGATCCGCGGGGTGAACCCGGCCTCCGCGCAGAAGCTCTCCATGATGTGGCGCAGCCCGTACCCCTCCTCGACGGTCACCCAGGTGTCGTCGGCGACCTCGGCGAGCCTGATCCGGCGGCGCGCCGCGAGGCGGTGCTCGGCGGGGACGGTCAGGAACAGCCGCTGCTCGTCCAGCGGGCGGGCGACCAGGTCGGGGGCGTCCGGGAGCGGGGAGACCAGGCAGAGGTCGAGCTCCCCGGCGCGCAGGCGCTCCAGCATCGCGGCGACGTAGTCCTGGACGAGCTGGAAGCGCACCCGCGGGTGCCCGGTCCGGAAGCCGCGCAGCAGGGCGGGCACCGCGTCCGTGCCCATGGTGTGCAGGAAGCCGAAGGCGACCCGGCCGCCCGCCGGGTCGGCCTCGGCGCGGGCGGCCTCCACGCCGCGTTCGACCTCGGCGAGGGCGCGTTCGACGGCGTCCAGCAGGATCCGGCCGGCCCGGGTGAGCCGGACGGCGCGGCCCTGGCGGGCGAGCAGGTCGACGCCGAGCTCGGCTTCGAGCCGGGCGACGGCGCGCGAGAGGGTGGGCTGCGGCATGCCGAGCAGCTGGGCGGCCTGGGTGACGTGCTCCAGCCGGGCGACGGCCGCGAACTCCGCCAACTGCGGTGCGAGCACCGTCACATCGGCGTCCGGACCGAGTTCGGCGAGGCGGACCGGCCCGGAGCTGCTCTCATGCGTCATGGCATGAATGCTCCCCCATTCATGCATTGGACGCATCAGGCGGCGCGGTCCTAGCGTCGACACCATGCAGCCCGCCAGTACCGAGGCGTCCGCGCCCGCCCCCGTCAGCACCCCCTCCGACCTGCGCCTGCGCCCCGGCAGCCGGGACTTCCGCCGCGCCAACCTCGCCCTGTTCGCGGCGGGCGTGGCCACCTTCGTCCTGCTGTACTCCACCCAGGGCCTGCTGCCGATCCTCTCCGCCGACCTCGCCCTGACGCCCGGCCAGGCCAGCTGGACGGCCTCCGCCTCCACCCTCGGGCTCGCCCTGGCCCTGCTCCCGGCCAGCGCGCTGTCCGACCGCTACGGGCGCACCGCGGTGATGACCGCCTCCACGCTGGCCGCCGCGCTGCTCGCGGTGGCCCTGCCGTTCGCCCCGGACCTCACGACGCTGGTGGTGCTGCGCGCCGTCCAGGGCGCGGCGCTGGCGGGGCTGCCCGCCACCGCGATGGCCTACCTGGCCGAGGAGGTGCACCCGTCGGCGCTGGCCTCCGCGATGGGGCTGTACGTGGCGGGCAACTCGATCGGCGGGATGGGCGGCCGGCTGGTCTCGGGCTGGGCGGCGGCCGCCTGGGGCTGGCGCTGGGGGCTGGCGGTGTCCGCCGCGCTGGCGCTGCTGGCCGCACTGGCCTTCCGGGCCCTGGTTCCGCGCGCCCGGCACTTCCGCCGCGCGCCGGTCGACGCCCGGGCGCTGGCCGCGACCGTCTCGGGGCACCTGCGCAACCCGCTGCTGCTGCGGCTGTACGCGCTGGGCATGCTGTTCATGGCCGTGTTCGGCGCGGTCTACAACACGGTCGGCTACCGGCTGACCGCCGCGCCCTTCCACCTCCCGCAGTCGGTGGCCGCCTCGATCTTCGTGGTCTACCTGGTCGGCACCGCGTCCTCCGCCTCGGCGGGCCGGCTGACCGCCCGCTGCGGCCGCCGCGGCACCCTCTACCTGGCGATCGCGACCACCACGGCGGGCCTGCTGCTCTCGCTGGCCGGCTCGCTGTTCTGCGCGGTCCTCGGCCTGGTCCTGATCACCGCCGGCTTCTTCGCCGGCCACGCCACCGCCTCCTCCGCCGTCGGCCGCACCGCCGCCACCGGCCGCGCCCAGGCCTCCGCGCTCTACCTGATCGCCTACTACCTGGGCAACAGCCTCGGCGGCACCCTGGGCGCCGACGCCTACCACTCCACCGGCTGGTCGGGCACCGCCGCCGTCGCCCTCACCGCCATGGCCTGCGCGGCCGGCGTCACCCTCTACGCCACCCGCCGCGCCGTCACCGCCCGCCGGGCGGGAGCCGTCACTACACTTCGAGCATGAGCGTCGACCCTGCCACGTTCGCCAGGCTCCGCGAGATCGCCGATCGGCTGCCGCAGGTGCCGGGGATAGGAAAGATCGAGATCGCGGACGGCGAGATCGTCATGATGATGTCGCCGGTCAGCCGACACGAACTCGCAGTCATCAGGCTGGCTCGTCAACTCAACGAGCAGCTCCCCCGGACGCATCCGGGGTACGTCGCCCATGGCGGTGCGGATCTGGAGGACCCGGGGCTGGGCCGGCTGCGAAACCCGGATCTGATGGTGTTCCCGGAAGCGGCCCTGGACGTGGAGAAGCCCGCGCTGCTTCCCCACGAGATCCTGCTGGTGGTCGAGATCGTCTCGGCGTCCAACCCGCAGAACGACTACCGGGCCAAGGTCGCCGACTACGCCGCCATGGGCATCCCGCTCTACCTGCTGGTCGACCCGCGCAAGGGCACCGGCATCGTGTACGACGAACCGGGCTACACCCGCCGCACCGGCTTCGCCTTCGGCGACGTGGTCACCGTCGGCCCCTGGACGCTCGACACCGGCGTCCTGCGCACCTACGCCGGGTAGCCGGGCCGGGCCGGTGACGCGGGGGGTTGCCGGGGGCGGTGGGCGGCGTGACGCTGGAGGCGGTCTGAAGATTCGCGCGCGTCCGGTCGGCCGCGGGTCCGCGTGCCGCGCCGCCGGTCGGCCGCAGGACGCCCGCCCGACAGTGGGATGTGGGTGACCCCCATGATCGATGCCAGAACCCATGCCGCCGCGCTGGCCGAGCACCGGGAGGGCCTGGCCGCCGCGCAGGTCGACCCCGCGCTGCGCCCCGCCCTGGACGAGCTGCTCGCCGAGGTGGCCGACCACCCCGCGGACGCCGCCCTGGGCAGCCTGCTGGACCACCTGCTCCAGCACGCCCAGTCGGACGGCCTGGAACTCGACCTGCTCGCCGAGGCCGCCGCGATGTGGACCGAGGGGGTGAGCCTCTACACCGAGATCGGCGCGGTGCGCGCCGACGTCGAGGCCGCCCTCGCCGACCCGGCGCAGCCGGACGCGGCGGCGAGGTACTGCGGGGCCACGGTGCGCCTGCGGAAGCTGGGCGAGCGGGTGCACGGCAAGCACCTGGAGATCCAGGACCTGGGCCGCCGGCTCGCCGAGATGCGGCACGTCCCGGAGCACCCGCGGCAGGGCAACCTCCCGCTGGACGCCTGGGGCTGGGGCGACGTCTTCCTGGCCCGGCGCACCGACGCCTTCGTCCGCGCGGCCTTCGCGACGGCGGACACCCCCGCCACCCGGGCGACGGCCTTCGGCGTCCTGTCCGGCCACGCGGCGAACGCCGCCGGTTCGGCCTACCTGGGCAAGGTGGTCGGCGGGCCCCGGCGCAGCCACCGGTTCCGGGACCGGATCGCCCGCAACACCGTCGGCGCCTACCTCGCCCAACTGCGCCCGGACGCCGGGGACTTCCGACGGCTCGCGGCCACCCTCCGGTACGACGCCGCCCCCGAGGCCCGGCTCCCGGACGAGGCGGCGGCGTTCCTGACCGAGGTGCTCGGGCGGACGTACGACCTCGGCGCGACGGCCCCGCCGCCGGACCTCCGGCTCGGGTACGGGCGCCTGGTGCGGCAGTTGGAGCTGCTCGGCACGTTCCGGCAGCCGCCCCGGCCGAAGCTCCCCGCCCCGGTGTTCGTGCAGCGGCTGTGGGCCGACCCGGCGCACCCGCCGGACGCGGTGGTGACGACCGAGACGGCCACCCCGCCCGCCGTCGCCGACTCCGGGCTCGGCCCGGCCACGTACTCGGGCCCGGCGGTGCCCCCGTACCAGCGCCCGCCGTCGGCGACGGACAGCACCCGGGACAGCGACAACCAGTGCGGCAGCTTCTGGATCGGCGTGCTGGGGTTCCTGGCCTTCGTCGGGACGCTGGGCGGCGTGTGCTGGGAGCAGTGGGGGAACGGCACCTCGTGCACCTTCTGGGACAAGCACGTGTCGGACAACTTCCGGCACGCGTTCGAGACCAGCCTCAGCCCGGAGGAGCAGGCCGCCCTCGCCTCGCAGTACCAGCAGCTCACCCCGGAGGAGTTCGCCCGGGGCGCCGACGTGCCCCAGCTCACCCAGCTGGTCGGCCTGCTGTTCGACTTCCAGGCCCGGCTGTGGGAGGGCCTGCGGAAGGCGGGCGGCTACCTGGCCGGGTGCGGACTGACCGCGCCGGACGGACGGCTGCGCTACCCGCTGTACCGGCAGTTCCTCGCGGTGCCGTCGAGCGGCGACAACATCACGCCGCGCCGCCCCGAGGCCGATCCGGTGGCGGTGTTCTACCGCTACCCGCTGACCCCGCTGGAGGAGCCGTCCGACGGCGGCGGCGGGCTGCCGGTCGGCACCGACCCCGGCTGGCTGCTGCGGGAGTCCACCGCCGCGGTGACCGCCCTGTGGACCGGGATCGCCGAGGGCGCGTCCGGCGAGGCCAACCCGGACCTGGACGCCGACCGGTTCCGCCGCTACGACTGCTGGGCGCCCGGCGGGTCGATCGACGACGACCCGGTGGACGTCCGGGTCCTCGACTACGGCGAGACGTGAGGAGGCCGGTCATGCCCGCACGAAACGACGGCCGCGACCCGGAGGGGACCACCGACGACCGGCCGTACCTGTTCGTCCACAGCTACCCGCCGCCGGTCCTGCCGGCCGGGTCCTTCCCGGTCGACAACGGCACCCGGCCGGTGCCGCCGGAGGTCTGCTGGTACCTCTGCTCCGGCATCCAGCCGCTCACCGCCTTCCAGCCCGGGGAGGACCTGACCGTGCAGGTGACGGTGGGGAACTGGCAGGGCGGCAACAGCGAGTCGATCGCCTACCTGGGGCTGTGGTGGTCGCCCCCGGTCAGCGGCCCGCTCGTCCCGGACGCCGACAAGTTCCTCGGCCTGACCACCGTGGTGGTGCCGCCGCACGGCGGGCAGGTGGTCTCCGACCCGCTGACCGGGCACATCCCCGCGGACGCCGGCGACCACGTCTGCCTACTGGCCCAGGTCCGGCACCCGCTCGACCCGCCGAGCACGAACGTGGCCGACCCGGTCAACGACCGGCACTGGGCGCAGCACAACCTGGTCGCCCTGCCGTCCGGTAGTGCCGGGACCCTCTCGTTCCTGGCGTCCAACCCGCTGGCGGAGGGGGCCGAGTACCTGATCAGCGTGGGGCCCGTCCCGCCGGTGCGGTGGCCGGGCTTCCGGCTGGACGGGGACCCGGAGCCGGTGGGGGCGGAGGCCGGGCTGATCGTGCTCACCGGCCCGGACGGGCAGGAACTGGCCCGCGACGAGGGCGAGTTGTCCTGCGTCCTCGCCCTGGACGGCGGGGAGCGGCGGCGGCTGGAGGTCACGGTCGAACCGGCCGGGGCGGTGCCGGCCGGGACGTTCGCGCCGTTCGAGGTCGTTCAGTACCGGATCGGCGCGGAGGTCCCGGCCGGCGGGATCGGCCTGGCGTTCACCGGCGGCTGAGCGGCCGGGGCCCCGGCCCCCGGCCCCACCGCCCCCGGCCGCGGCGGTCAGCCGATCCGGTCCAGCACGATCGGCGCCGGGGTGAAGGCCGTGCCCGCCGGGGCGACGGTGACGGCGTCGGCCAGGGCCTCCAGGGCGTACGGGAAGCGCTCGGGGGTGTCGGTGTGCAGAGTGAGCAGGGGCTGTCCGGCGGTGACGGTGTCGCCGGGCTTGGCGTGGAGCTCGACGCCGGCCCCGGCCTGGACCGGGTCCTCCTTGCGGGCGCGGCCCGCGCCCAGGCGCCAGGCGGCGACGCCGACGGCGTAGGCGTCGAGGGCGGTCAGGACGCCGGTGGCGGGGGCCGGGACGACGTGGGTCTCGCGGGCCACCGGGAGCGGGGCGTCGGGGTCACCGCCCTGGGCGGCGATCATGCGGCGCCAGTGGTCCATCGCGGAGCCGTCGCGCAGGGCGTCGGCCGGGTCCTTGCCGTGCACGCCCGCGGCGGCGAGCATCTCGCGGGCGAGGGCGAGGGTGAGTTCGACGACGTCGGCGGGGCCGCCGCCGGCCAGCACCTCGACGGACTCGCGGACTTCGAGCGCGTTGCCCGCGGTCAGGCCGAGCGGGGTGGACATGTCGGTGAGCAGGGCGACGGTGGCGACGCCGGCCGAACGGCCGAGGCCGACCATGGTGCGGGCGAGCTCGCGGGCGTCGTCGAGGTTCTTCATGAACGCGCCGGAGCCGACCTTGACGTCCAGGACCAGGGCGCCGGTGCCCTCGGCGATCTTCTTGGACATGATCGAGGAGGCGATCAGCGGGATCGCCTCGACGGTGCCGGTGACGTCGCGCAGGGCGTAGAGCTTCTTGTCGGCGGGGGCGAGCCCGTCCCCGGCCGCGCAGATGACGGCGCCGGTCGAGCGCAGGACGTCGAGCATCTCCTCGTTGGAGAGCAGGGCGCGCCAGCCGGGGATCGACTCCAGCTTGTCGAGGGTGCCGCCGGTGTGGCCGAGGCCGCGGCCGGAGAGCTGCGGGACGGCGGCGCCGCAGGCGGCGACCAGCGGGGCCAGCGGGAGGGTGATCTTGTCGCCGACGCCGCCGGTGGAGTGCTTGTCGGCGGTGGGGACGCCGAGCGAGGAGAAGTCCATCCATTCGCCGGAGCGGATCATCGCGTCGGTCCAGCGGCTGATCTCCCGGGGGGTCATGCCGTTGAGCAGGATGGCCATCGCGAGGGCGGACATCTGCTCGTCGGCGACCTCGCCGCGGGTGTAGGCGTCGATGACCCAGTCGATCTGGGGGTCGGTCAGCTCGCCCCGGTCGCGCTTGGCCCGGATGACGGAGATGGCGTCCATGCAGGTGCTCCAGAAGATCCAGAAGAGGTGAAATGCGAAGAGTGCCGCGGGATGTCCTCCCGCGACACTCTACGCGCGTAACACAAGAAAGGGCTACAACTTCTCCGGCCCGAACGCGTCCGGCAGCACCTCGCTCATCGGGCGCACCCCGGAGGGCAGTTCGACCAGCAGCCCGGGCCCGCCGTGCTCGTACAGCAGCTGGCGGCAGCGCCCGCACGGCATCAGCAGCTCGCCGCCGCCGTCCACGCAGGTGAAGGCGACCAGCCGGCCGCCGCCGGAGGCGTGCAGCGCGGAGACCAGCCCGCACTCGGCGCACAGGCCGAGCCCGTACGAGGCGTTCTCCACGTTGCAGCCGACCACCGTGCGGCCGTCCTCGACCAGGGCCGCGGCCCCGACCGGGTACTTGCTGTACGGGGCGTACGCGTGCCGCATCGCGGCCCGGGCGGCCTCCCGCAGCGCCTCCCAGTCGACCTCCGGCGCGGCCGCCGCGGGGGCCGTCACTTGGCCTGGCCCTTGCGGTAGACCTGGCCGTCCGCCTTGGGCATCCGCAGCCGCTGCGAGGCCAGCGCGAGCACCACCAGGGTGATCACGTACGGGGTCGCGACGATCAGCGGGCGCTGCACCTCGTCGGTGCAGGCGTACCAGGCGGCGACGCCGCCCGCGACGACGGTGCTGATCACCCCGGCGGTGAGCCGGCGGCGGTAGAACTGCCAGAGCGCCAGCAGCGCCATCGCGATGGCGACCACCAGCAGCAGCACGTGCACCGAGTCGGCGTCGCGCAGCTGGAGGCTGTCGGTGAAGCCGAACAGGCCCGCACCGGCGGCCAGGCCGCCCGGCATCCAGTTGCCGAAGATCATCGCGGCCAGGCCGATGAAGCCGCGGCCCTGGGTCTGGCCGTCCCGGTAGAAGTGCGCGGCGACCAGCGAGAGGTACGCGCCGCCGAGGCCCGCGAAGGCGCCGGAGGAGACCACCGCGAGGTACTTGTACTTGTAGACGTTGACGCCCAGCGACTCGGCGGCGGTCGGGTTCTCGCCGCAGGAGCGCAGCCGCAGGCCGAACACGGTGCGCCAGAGCAGGAAGTAGCTGGCGACCAGGAACGCGGCGGCGATCAGGGTGACCACCGACAGGTCGGTGACCAGGCCGCGGACGATGCCGGCCACGTCGGAGACCAGGAACCAGTGGTGCTGCTCGATGCCGTCCAGCCAGCCCGACAGGCCGGGGAAGGTGAAGGCGGGCAGCGAGTCGGCGGGCGGCGACTGGTTGGCCCCGGCGCCGTCGGTCACGTAGTCCTTGTAGTAGATCCGGTTGACGTACGCGCAGATGCCGGGGATCAGCAGGTTGATGCCGACGCCGGAGACGATGTGGTCGACGCCGAAGGTGACGGTGACCAGCGCGTGCAGCAGGCCGCCGAGCGCGCCGCCGGCCATGCCGGCCAGCAGCCCGACCCACGGGTTGACCAGGAAGCCGCCCCAGGCGCCGCAGAAGGTGCCGGCCACCATCATGCCTTCGAGGCCGATGTTGACCACGCCCGCGCGCTCGGACCACAGGCCGCCGAGACCGGCCATCGCGATCGGCACGGCCGAGGCCAGCGCGGCGCTGATCTGGCCGGAGGAGGTCAGTCCGTGGTTGCCGGTGGCGGCGCCGACCACGGCGAACAGCACCAGGGCGAGCGCGATCAGCAGCAGCACCACCGGCCAGGTGAGCTTGGTCCGCTTCGCGGACGCGACCGGCGACTTGGGCTTGTCGGCGACTGCGGTGCTCATGCCGCGACCTCCTTCTGGGCGGCCGCGGCAGCCTGCGCGGCGAGCTCGGCGCCGACCTTCTGCTGCTGGCGCTTGAGGCCGTAGCGGCGCACCAGTTCGTAGGCCACGACGACACAGATGACGATGGTGCCCTGGATCACCGGGATGATCTCGGACGGGTAGTCGCCCCGGGTGGGCAGCTGGGCGCCGGAGGCGTCCAGGAAGGCGAACAGCAGCGCGGAGAACGCGATGCCGATCGGGGTGTTGCGGCCGAGCAGCGCCACCGAGATGCCGATGAAGCCCAGGCCGGTCTGCACGTTCTGCCCGAAGTACGGGGTGTTCTGCATGAGTTCGGGCAGGCCGACCAGGCCGGCCAGCGCGCCGGAGACCACGATCGAGGTGATCACCATGCGCTTGACGTTGACGCCGGAGGCGCCGGCGGCGGTCTCCGAGCGGCCGGTTGCGCGCAGGTCGAAGCCGAACCGGGTGCGGTTCAGGGTGAACTGGAAGACCACGCCGACCAGCACCGCGATCACGATGAAGCCCCACAGGGTGCCGCCCTGGGTCTCGAACGAGAAGAAGTGGCTGGACTCGGAGATCTTGCCGGTCTGGATCGAGTTGGTGGTGCCGCTGGTCTTCGGCGCGAAGATGCCGGGCACCAGCAGCACGCCGATCACGGCGGTGGCGATGGCGTTCAGCATGATGGTCGAGATGACCTCGCTGACGCCCCGGTAGACCTTGAGCAGGCCGGCGATCGACGCCCACAGGCCGCCGACGCACATGGCGACGACCAGCAGCAGCGGGATCTGCAGGAAGGCCGGCAGGTCGACCTGGCTGCCGACGAACGCGGCGAACATCATGGCCAGCTTGTACTGGCCCTCGATGCCGATGTTGAACAGGTTCATCCGGAACCCGAACGCGGCGGCGGCCGCGGCCAGGTAGTACACGGTGGCCTTGTTCAGCACGGCGACCTGGCCGTCGGACGCGGTGCCGTAGTTCCACATGATGGAGAACGCGTCGAACGGGTCGCGGCCGGAGACCGCCAGCAGGGCGCCGGCGATGACCAGCGACAGCAGCACCGCCAGCACGGGGGCGGCCAGGGCGAGCCCGATCCGCTCCGGGTCGACGCGCTCGCGCAGCGTCCGCTTGGCCGCGGGTGCGGCCGGGGGCTTGGGACTGGTCATGTGGTTACTCCCCCGCCTCGTCGTCGTCGGCGGTGTCGGTGGACGGAGTGCCGGCCGGGGTGTCGGCGGCCTCGGTGCCCTCGGCGGCGACGGCCTGCGCCTGCGCGACGGCCTCCGGGGCGGACTCGATGTGGCCGGTGGCGGCACCGGTCATCGCGCTGCCGAGGTCCTCGGCGGTGACGGTGGCCGGGTCGGCGTCGGCGACCAGGCGGCCGCGGTAGATCACCCGGATGGTGTCGGACAGGCCGATCAGCTCGTCCAGGTCGGCGGAGATCAGCAGCACCGCCAGGCCCTCGCGCTGGGCGGAGCGGATCTGCTCCCAGATCTGGGCCTGCGCGCCGACGTCCACGCCGCGGGTCGGGTGGGCGGCGATCAGCAGCTTCGGGGAGTGGCTCATCTCCCGGCCGATGATCAGCTTCTGCTGGTTGCCGCCGGACAGCGAGGCCGCGGTGACCTCGATGCCGGGGGTGCGGACGTCGTACTCCTCGACGATCCGCTGGGTGTCGGCCCGGGCGCCGGCCGGGTCGAGCAGCACGCCCTTGGAGTTGGGCCGCTCGGTGACGTGGCCGAGGATGCGGTTCTCCCACAGCGGGGCTTCCAGCAGCAGGCCGTGCCGGTGCCGGTCCTCGGGGATGTAGCCGATCCCGGCCTCGCGGCGGACCCGGGTCAGGGTGCCGGTCAGGTCGGTGCCGTCCAGCGTGACGGTGCCGGCGTCCAACGGCAGCATGCCCATGATGGCCTCGACCAGCTCGGCCTGGCCGTTGCCCTCGACGCCGGCGATGCCGAGGATCTCGCCCCGGCGGATCCGCAGCGACACGTCGTCCAGGACGACGCGCTCGACGCCCTCGGCGTCCGCCTTGGCGATCCGCAGGCCCTCGACCCGGAGCGTCTCGGTGTCGGTGACGGTGGACTCGCGGCTCTGCGGGGAGGGCAGTTCGGCGCCGACCATCAGCTCGGCGAGCTGCCGGGCGGTGACCTCGCGCGGGTCGGCGTCGCCGACGGTGGTGCCGCGGCGGATCACGCTGATCGCGTCCGCCACCGAGAGCACCTCGTGCAGCTTGTGCGAGATGAAGATGACGGTGACGCCCTCGGCCTTGAGCTCGCGCAGGTTGTCGAACAGCGCGTCGACCTCCTGCGGCACGAGCACCGCGGTCGGCTCGTCCAGGATCAGGATCCGGGCGCCGCGGTAGAGCACCTTGAGGATCTCCACCCGCTGCCGGTCGGCCACGCCCAGGTCCTCGACCAGCGCGTCCGGCCGCACGCCCAGGCCGTACTGGTCGGACAGCTCGCGGATGCGGGCCTTGGCCTTGGCGCCGATGCCGTGCAGGTGCTCGCCGCCCAGGACGATGTTCTCCCAGACGGTGAAGTTGTCGGCCAGCATGAAGTGCTGGTGGACCATCCCGATGCCCCGCGCGATGGCGTCCGCGGGGGTGGAGAACTCCACCCGCTCGCCGTCGATGGCGATGGTGCCCTCGTCCGGCTTCTGCATCCCGTACAGGATCTTCATCAGGGTGGACTTGCCCGCGCCGTTCTCGCCCATCAGCGCGTGCACGGTGCCCCGCCGCACGGTGATGTCGATGTCGTGGTTGGCCACCACGCCGGGGAAGCGCTTGGTGATGCCGCGCAGTTCGACGGCGGGTGTCGCCGTCCCCGCGCGCGGGGTGCCGTCCGTGGGGACGGAGTCGGAGGGGGTGATGGCGATCTCCTGCTGGTCGTCGGGCGCTTCGTCGCGCTGAGGGCTCAGGGGGAAACCCGGGAGGGGACGTGCCGCGGGGGCCGGTGCGGAACCGGCAGGGGCCCGGACGGGGCGCGCCTGGGCGCGTCCGTCCGGGCCCCTGCCGGCGCGGTCCGCCGAACCGCCGCGCGCCGCCCGGGGGACGGGCGGCGCGGGCCGGTCCGCCTTACGGAGCGGTCGGGACCTTGGTGGCGCCGCTGGTGATCTGCTGGGTGGCGGCGTCGATCTTGGCCTTGATGTCGTCGATGAAGCCACCGGTGGTGGCCAGCGACACGCCGCCTTCCTTCAGGTCGAAGTTCTTCACGCCGGTCAGCGCGTTGCTGTCCTTGACCGACTTGATGTAGGTGAACACGGCGGTGTCCACGTTCTTCACCATCGAGGTGAGGATGTGGTCCTTGTACTTGTCCAGGGCGGGCTGCTTGGCCTGGTCGGAGTCGACGCCGATGGCCCACTTGCCGGCGCCGGCGACGGCCTCGATCGCGCCGCTGCCGGAGGAGCCGGCCGCCGAGTAGATGACGTCCGCGCCCTTGTCGAGCTGGCCCTGCGCGGCCTGCTTGCCCTTGCCCGGGTCGGCGAAGCCGGTGAAGTCCGGCGGGGTGGTCAGGTAGGTGACCTCGACCTGGATGTTCGGGTCGACGGACTTGGCGCCCGCGGTGTAGCCGGCCTCGAACTTCTTGATCAGCTCGGACTGCACGCCGCCGATGAAGCCGACGTGCTTGGTCTTCGACTTGTTGGCGGCGGCCACGCCCGCCAGGTAGGAGCCCTGCTCCTCGGAGAAGGTGAGCGAGGTGACGTTCTCCGGCTGGTCGGCGGAGGAGGAGTCGATGATCGCGAACTTGACGTTCGGGTTGTCCTTGGCGACCTTGTTCACCGCGTCCTGGTAGACGAAGCCCACCGCGATGATCGGGTTGAAGCCGCTGGTCACCAGGGACTTGAGCCGCTGCTCCTTGTCGCCCTCGGACTCGCCGGACTTGGCCTCGGCCTCGTTGATGGTGGCGCCCAGGTCGTTCTTGGCCTGGTCCAGGCCGCGCGCGGCGGAGTCGTTGAAGGACTGGTCGCCGCGACCGCCGATGTCGTAGGCCATGCCGACCTTGAACGACGAGCTGCCGGCGCCGGCCGAGGTGGAGTTGTTGTCGGTGCTCTTTGCGCCGCAGGCGGCGAGCGAGGCGATGCCCAGGGAACCCGAGAGCACGACCGCGGCGAGCTTGAGTGAACGGCGCAAGGGAGTTTCTCCTTCTCACACACCCGGTTGGCGTGGTCGAGCGCCACCGTAACGCGCGTAGAACACGGTTGTGTTACGGCCTGCGAGGGCTTCGGGGTTGTTATCAAAATGTGGTCGTACGCCCAGGCAAATCCGGACATAGCCGCACACATGCTCAACCCGTTGCCCATTACCGGCTGGTATCGGGCCACCACGGTACGCCTCCCCGCAGGCGCCGAGAAGATGCCGCGCCGCGCCCCCCGGCATCCCGGGGGGCGCGGCGCGGTCCGGTCGCTCAGATCCGGGCGTGCTCCAGGGCCAGCGCGGCGAACAGCTCCACACCGACCGCGATGGCCCGCTCGTCGGCGTCGAAGTCGCCCTGGTGGAGGTCGCGCGCGCCCTTCTCGTGCGGGCCGCGCACGCCGAGCCGGGCCAGCGCGCCGGGAGCGTGCTCCAGGTACCAGGAGAAGTCCTCGCCGCCCAGGCTCTGCTCGGTCGGCTCGACCACCGGGCCGCGGCCCTCGGCGAACCGGGCGTTCATCGCGGTCTCCAGCTGCTCGATCGAGCCGGCCTCGTTGACCACCGGCGGGACGCCCCGGTGGTAGTCCAGCGACCACTTGGCCCGGTGGGTCTCGGCGAGGTGCGCGACCAGCTCCTCCACCACCTCGGGCGCCTCCCGCCAGCCGGCCAGCTCCAGGCAGCGGACGGTGCCCTCCAGCTCGGCGTGCTGCGGGATCACGTTCGGCGCGGAGCCGGCCGCGATCCGCCCCCACACCAGCGAGACGCCCCAGCGCGGGTCCATCCGGCGGGAGAGCCCGGCGGGCAGCTCGGCGGCCACCTTGGCCACCGCGCCGACCAGGTCGGTGGTCAGGTGCGGACGGGCGGTGTGCCCGCCCGGGCCGTCCAGCGAGATCCGCACCTTGTCGCAGGCCGAGGTGATCGCCCCGGTCTTCAGCGCGATCCGGCCGACCGGCACCTTGGGGTCGCAGTGCACGGCGAAGATCCGGCCGACCCCCTCCATCCCGCCGGCCGCGATCACGTCCAGCGCGCCGCCGGGCATCATCTCCTCGGCGGGCTGGAAGACCAGCCGCACCGGGCGGGTCAGCTCCCCCGCCGCGAGCGCCTGGGCCAGCACCAGGCCGGTGCCCAGCACCACCGCGGTGTGCACGTCGTGCCCGCAGGCGTGCGCCCGGCCGGGCAGCGTGGAGCGGTAGGGCACGTCCTTCTTGGCGTCGTCGATCGGCAGCGCGTCGATGTCGGCGCGGAACGCCAGCAGCGGGGTGCCGGGCGCGGTGCCCGGCGGAACGAGGTCCACCAGCAGCCCGGTGCCGCCGGGCAGCACCCGCGGCTCCAGCCCGGCGGCGACCAGCCGCTCGCGCAGCAGCCGGGTGGTGCGGAACTCCTGGCGGCCGAGCTCGGGGTGCCGGTGGAGGTCACGGCGCAGCTCGATCAACTCGGCCTGGTACGACGCCACCCGGGCGCGCAGGTCGACGGGGGGACGGGCGGCGGTGACGGTGGCGGCGGCTGCCGGCTGAGGATCGTTCACCTTGACAAGGGTAGGCCGGTGGGAGGCTTTTGGCCCGGCTTCCGGAGAACTCCTCACCGGATGGGTGCATAGCGGCCGCCGAGATGGGTATGTCATTTCGTTTCAGCCCGCCCTTTCCGGCCCAGGTCTCCGCCGTGTGCAACGACCTGCCCCGGCGATCGGACACGGCGGCGGCCCCGTGCGGACCCCCGGGGCGGCCCGGCCAAACGTTTCCCCCCGATCGAGTCATGCCGGGGTAAAGCTTTCGGGCCTGCTCTTGAGCGGCGTACATCAGTCCGAATAGACAGCTTTCGCACAGTCAACTCCGGTGCCGCGGTGGGGGGCCTTCCGCTCGCGGCGCGCCCCGTCACGCCCTCACGAGGGGCAGCTGACGCTCCGTCGAACCAAGAGAAGGGGGGACCGACGTGCCCATCGCGCGCAACAAGCTCGCCCGGAGCATCGCTCCGGCCACCGTCGCCGCCGCACTGATCCTCGCTACCCTCGGCGCGGCCGTTCCGGCCTCCGCCGCCACCCCGGCCGGGGACAGCGCCCAGGCCCTGCCGGGCACCCACCCCGAGTGGGCCACCCCGCAGGCCGACGCCGGCGCCGCCGACGCCGCCGCCCCGGCCACCGCCCGGATCTACCTGGCCGGCCGCGACGCCAGCGGCCTGGCGGCGCTCGCCAAGGCGGTCTCCGACCCGGACTCCCCGGCCTACGGCCAGTACCTGTCCTCCGACCAGGTGCAGGCGAAGTTCGGCGCCACCCCGCAGCAGGTCAAGGCGGTCACCGACTGGGTGACCGGCGCGGGCCTGACCGTCTCCGCCAGCACCGCCCACTACGTGCAGGTGGCCGGCTCCACCGCCGCGATGGCCAAGGCCTTCGGCACCGGCTTCCACAACTACCGCACCGCGGACGGCACCCACCGCGCGCCCGCCTCGGACGCCAAGGTCCCCGCCGCGGTGGCCGGTTCGGTGCTCGCCGTCTCCGGCCTGGCCGACGCGATCCACAAGAACAGCTCGGACGCCACCTCGGTGCGCGAGGCCGAGCAGCGCGCGAACGCCGCCGCCCGGCTGGCCGCCCCCGACAAGAAGGCCCCGGCCACCCTGCCGGAGGTGCCGACCTGCTCCGAGGACGGCTACGGCTCCAAGACCGCCAAGGGCGCCCCGGCCGGCTACGAGAAGAACGAGCCGTTCGCCCCCTGCTCGTACGTCCCCTCCCAGCTGCGCAAGGCGTACGGCGTCAGCGACGCCAAGGTCTCCGGCAGGGGCGCCCGGGTCGCGATCATCGACGCCTACGGTCTGTCCACCATGGAGCAGGACGCGAACCACTACTCGACCCTGCACGGCGACCGGCCGTTCACGCCGGGCCAGTACACCGAGTACGTCACGCCGGACAAGTGGACCCACCAGGACGAGTGCGGCGGCCCGGCCGGCTGGGCCGGCGAGGAGGCGCTCGACGTCGAGATGGTGCACGGCCTGGCGCCCGACGCCCAGGTCGTCTACGTCGGCGGCAACTCCTGCTACGACGAGGACCTGTACGACGCGATGGCCAAGGTCGTCGACGGGCACCTGGCCGACGTGGTCTCCAACTCCTGGGGCGAGATCATGCACGGCACCACCGGCGACATCGACCCGGCCGTGGTCGCCGCCGACAACCAGATATTCCAGCTCGGCGCGGTGACCGGCATCGGCTTCACCTTCTCCTCCGGCGACTGCGGCGACAGCTCCCCGGGCGCGGCCGCCACCGGCGCCAACTGCCAGACCGAGACCAACCAGGCCCAGGCCGACTGGCCGTCCGCCTCCCCGTGGGTCACCTCGGTCGGCGGCACCGCGCTCCAGCTGGACAACAAGTCCGGCAAGTACGGCGACGAGGTCTCGATGGGCGACCTGCGCTCGGTGCTCTCCGCCGACCAGAAGTCCTGGGTCCCGGCCCTCCCCGGCACCTTCTACTTCGGCGGCGGCGGCGGTGTCTCCAAGGACTTCGCCCAGCCCTGGTACCAGAAGGGCGTCGTCTCCGACCGGGTCGCCAAGACCGCGGCCGACGGCACCAAGTCCGCGACCCCGCTGCGCGCCACCCCCGACATCGCGATGAGCGGTGACCTGGTCGCCGCCACCCTGGTCGGCTTCACCGACGGCGGCACCTACAGCGAGGGCGGCTACGGCGGCACCTCGGTCTCCGCCCCGGAGACCGCCGCGATGTTCGCCAACGCCATCCAGGCCCGCGGCGGCCGCGCCCTCGGCTTCGCCAACCCGGCCCTCTACGACCGGGCCGGCACCGGCGCCTTCCACGACGTCAACGACGACGCCAACCACAGCAAGCGCGGCAACGTGGTCGACCTCGGCGTGGTGAGCGGCACGCTCCGCGTCCGCCTCTACAAGATCGGCGCGGACTACGGCCTCTCGGCGAACCGCGGCTACGACACGGCCACCGGCCTGGGCTCCCCGGGCAAGAACTTCTTCAAGTCCTTCACCATCAAGAAGTAGTCGGCCGCACACGGCGGAGGGGCTGTCGGGGATCTCCCCGGCAGCCCCTCCGCCCGTTCCCCGCGGCGCGCCGCTCAGAAGCGGTCCACCGGCACGTACGTCCCCCACACGCCGCGCAGCGCGTCGCAGACCTCGCCGACCGTGGCCCGGGCCGCCAGCGCCTCCTTCATCGGGTAGAGCACGTTGTCGGTGCCCTCGGCCGCCTTGCGCAGCTGCGACAGCGACCGGTCCACCGCCGAGGAGTCCCGGTCGGCGCGCAGCCGGGCCAGCCGCTGGGCCTGCTGGGCCTCGATCGCCGGGTCGACCCGCAGCGGCTCGTAGGGCTCCTCCTCGGCGAGCTGGAAGCGGTTGACGCCGACCACGGTCCGCTCGCCGGAGTCCTGCTCCTGCTGGATGCGGTACGCGGTGCGCTCGATCTCGCCCTTCTGGTAGCCCTGCTCGATGGCGGCGACGGCGCCGCCCATCTCCTCCACCTTGGCCATCAACTCCAGTGCGAGAGCCTCCATTTCGTCCGTCATCGCCTCGACCACGTAGGAGCCGGCGAACGGGTCGACGGTGGCGGTGACGTCGGTCTCGAAGGCGAGCACCTGCTGGGTGCGCAGCGCGAGCCGGGCGGACTTCTCGGTCGGCAGGGCGATCGCCTCGTCGAAGGAGTTGGTGTGCAGCGACTGGGTGCCGCCCAGGACGGCGGCCAGCGCCTGCACCGAGACCCGCACCAGGTTGACCTCGGGCTGCTGGGCGGTGAGCTGGACGCCCGCGGTCTGGGTGTGGAAGCGCAGCATCTGCGACTTGGGGTTCTTCGCGCCGAACTCCTCCTTCATCACCCGGGCCCAGATCCGGCGCGCGGCACGGAACTTGGCGACCTCCTCCAGCAGCGTGGTGCGGGAGACGAAGAAGAACGAGAGCCGGGGCGCGAAGTCGTCGACGTCCATCCCGGCGGCGACCGCGGTGCGGACGTACTCGATGCCGTTGGCGAGCGTGAAGGCGATCTCCTGCGCGGGGTTCGCCCCGGCCTCGGCCATGTGGTAGCCGGAGATGGAGATGGTGTTCCACTTGGGGATCTCGGCCCGGCAGTACTGGAACACGTCGGCGATCAGCCGCAGGCTGGGCTTGGGCGGGAAGATGTAGGTGCCGCGGGCGATGTACTCCTTGAGCACGTCGTTCTGGATGGTGCCGGTCAGCCGGCCCGACGGCACGCCCTGGGCCTCGCCGACCAGCTGGTAGAGCAGCAGCAGCAGCGAGCCGGGCGCGTTGATGGTCATCGAGGTGGAGACCTCGCCGAGCGGGATGCCGCCGAACAGCACGCTCATGTCCTCGACGCTGTCGATCGCCACGCCGACCTTGCCGACCTCGCCGGAGGAGATCGCCGCGTCCGAGTCGTACCCCATCTGGGTCGGCAGGTCGAAGGCCACCGACAGGCCCATGGTGCCGTTGGCGATCAGCTGCTTGTAGCGGGCGTTGGACTCGGCGGCGGTGCCGAAGCCGGCGTACTGGCGCATCGTCCACGGCTTGCCGGTGTACATGGTCGGGTACACGCCGCGGGTGAACGGGTACTGCCCGGGGGTGCCGAGCCGGCTCGCGGCGTCGAACCCGGCCAGGGTCTCGGGGCCGTACACCGGCTCGATCGGCAGTCCCGACTCGGTGCGGCGTGGCTCGGCTGCCATGGGTGTCCTCCGCGGGGGGATGGGGTGGGAGTTAGCGCTGATTAACGCGTCAGCTGGATACGCAATGTAGTCGTGCCCCGTCGGGAGCAGACAGATGCCACGGCTGGGACCTTGCTCACAACACCGGCGGGCCACCCCTTGGGATGATCGGTGCACCGAACCGGCGAGACGAGGAGTGCGTGAACATGACCGAGCAGAAGGTGGCCGTGGTCACCGGCGCCAGCAGCGGCATCGGGGCGGCCACCGCCCGCCGGCTGGCGGCGGACGGCTTCGAGGTGGTGCTGACCGCCCGCCGCACCGAGCGGATCGAGGCGCTGGCGAAGGAGATCGGCGGCCGCGCCCGCACCCTGGACGTCACCGACCGGGCCGCGGTGGACGCCTTCGCCGCCGAGGTGGGCCGGGTCGACGTCCTGGTGAACAACGCGGGCGGCGCGCTGGGCGCGGAGAGCGTCGAGAACGGCGACCCGGCGGACTGGCGCACCATGTACGAGGTCAACGTGATCGGCGTGCTGCACCTCACCCAGGCGCTGCTGCCCGCGCTGCGCGCGAGCGGCGACGGCACCGTGCTGATCATGTCCTCCACGGCGGCGCTGGCCGCCTACGAGGGCGGCGGCGGGTACGTGGCGGCCAAGCACGCCGTCCACTCGGTGGCCCAGACCCTGCGCCTCGAACTGGTGGCCGAGCCGATCCGGGTGATCGAGATCGCGCCCGGCATGGTGCGCTCCGAGGGCTTCGCGCTGACCCGCTTCCGCGGCGACCGGGACAAGGCGGACGCGGTGTACGCGGGCGTCGCCGAGCCGCTCACCTCGGAGGACATCGCCGACACCGTCTCCTGGGCGGTCACCCGGCCGTCCCACGTCAACATCGACCTGCTGGTAGTGCGGCCCCGCGCCCAGGCCGCCAACCACAAGGTGCACCGGGCCAGTTGATCCGTTCCGCGTGAACGGAGAAGGCGGCGGGTCACAACTTGATAGCTCGATCGAGTGAAATCGGCCCGCCGCCTCCCCAACTGATGAGGGCTCAACTACCGTGGAGGCGCTGCCCCGCCGAGCTGTGTCAGCCCCGAGCGGCGGCATTGCCGCACCCCCGCCCGCCCCGTTCCACCCCCCGTCTCTGGAGCATTCCGCCTTCCCGCCCTCACGAGGAGGACCCGCTGGCCAGCGACATCCCGCCGCAGCGCCTGGACGTGCGGACGGAGCCGTCCCTGCTGGGGCTCCACCGGTTCAACGAAGCCGACTCCGGCGCGGTGGAAGAAGCACTGCTCGCCTGCTGCGGCAGCCACCGGTGGGCCCTGCGCCTCACCGCCCACCGCCCCTACCCCGACATCGAGTCCCTGCTCGCCGCCGCCAGCGAGGCCAGTTACGACCTGCGCCCGGCGGACCTCGCGGAGGCCCTGGCCGACGAGAGCTGGATGCCCCAGCCCCTGCTCGGCATGCGCGCCCCCGG
Source organism: Kitasatospora sp. NA04385 (assembly GCF_013364235.1). NCBI lineage: Bacteria > Bacillati > Actinomycetota > Actinomycetes > Kitasatosporales > Streptomycetaceae > Kitasatospora > Kitasatospora sp. NA04385. The sequence goes on from NZ_CP054919.1 coordinate 3,025,078, forward strand.
CAGCCAGGCCGCGCGCACCGCGCTGCGCGCCGCCCACGCCGCGTACGAGGCCCGCTTCGGCCACGTCTTCGTGGTCTGCCTCGACGGCGTCGACCCCGAGGAGATGCTGGACGCCGTCCTCACCTCCATCCGCACCCGCCTGGCCAACGACCCCGACGAGGAGCGCCTCGTCTCCGCCGAGGAACTGCGCCGCATCGCCCTCAGCCGCCTCGAACACCTGGTCGCCGTCAAGAGCTGAGGGAGAGCCCCGCCGGGGGCTCGGGGAGCGGCGGGCCCGGGTCCGTCGCGGGTTCGCCGCTCCCCGGGCCCCCGGTTTCCCCTTTCGGAAGCCCTTCTTCAGTTCTTCCTCCCGAGCTTGGCGAGTTGCGCCCGCACCACCGCCGCGTCCGGCTCCGGGGCCGGGCGGCCGGTCGCGTCGAGGGTGGTGAAGACCGCCAGGACGTCTCCGGCCCGGGCGACCAGGGCGCGCTGGGCGATGGTGGTGCCGCCGGTTTCATCCGTGAGGGTGAAGGCGGTGGCGGCGTCCGCTCCTTCGGGGGTGGGCGTGTCGAGCCGGGTGAGCAGGTGCCGGCCCGCGGTGGAGGTGAACGCCCGGCAGTGGTCGAGGACCCGGTCGATCCCGGCGTGGACGGCGGCGGCCCGGCCCGGCCGGAAGGCGAGGATGCCGGTGTAGAGGGAGGCCGGGTCGTCGCCCTCGCGGGCGATGTCGAGGTCGGCCTCGGCGAGCGGCCCGGCCGACCCCTTGGAGGGGGTGAGCGCGTCCAGGACGGGCTGGCAGGCCGGGATGTCGGAGGTCTGCGGCGGGCTGGAGATGTCGTTCTGGCCGGGCTCCATGAGCGTGACGCGCCAGCCGGGGGCGAGTTCGGCCGCGGTGACGGCCAGCGCGCGCACCGCGGCGGCGTCGTACTCGGGCGTCGCGCCGGCGGAGGGCGCGGCGCGGTCCGCGGAGGGGTCGGCCGGGGCGGTCGCGCAGCCGGCGGTGAGGACGAGGGCGGCGAGGGCGAGCAGGTGTCGCACGGCGGTTCTCTCTGCTGGGCGGCGGTGGCGGGAGGCGCACCTTAGCGCAGTCGAGTGATGACGCAGCGTGATGGTTCCCGCCCCGATTAGGCCGTGCGTGCCTGATTGATCACACCAGGGGCCCCCGACGGCGGTTGTCGACGGCGCGTCGATAGGATGCTCGCGGCCGGTGGACCGTATCCGGCCGGGCTGACCGACACCGAAGCCGGCCGAGCCCCCGAACCGCTTCCGGAGGGTTTTCCGTGCCGGCTGGAACGCTGTACCGCGGCCGGGAAGGCATGTGGAGCTGGGTGGCTCACCGAGTCACCGGCGTCCTGATCTTCTTCTTCCTGTTCGCACATGTCCTTGACACCGCCCTGGTGCGGGTGTCGCCCGAGGCGTACGACTCGGTGATCTCCACGTACAAGATCCCGCTGGTGAACCTGATGGAGTACGGCCTGGTGGCCGCCATCCTGTTCCACGCCCTGAACGGTCTGCGGGTCGTGGCGGTGGACTTCTGGGCCAAGGGCCCGAAGTACCAGAAGCAGATGCTGTGGACCGTCGTCGGCGTCTGGGTCGTCCTGATGGCCGGCGCGTTCTACCCCGTCCTCGAGCACACCCTTCGCACCTGGTTCGGGGGCTGATCCGCGTGTCCACTGACACCAACGACCTGGTGGTTCCCTCGCTGCAGGCCCACACCGGCAAGGGCCTGGGCACCGGCAACCCGGCCGACGCCTTCGTGGTGGAGCCCGCCCGGGCCCGCACCCGCAAGACCCCGCGCCGCACCCGCACCAACTTCGAGATGCTCGCCTGGCTGTTCATGCGCCTGTCGGGTGTCGTCCTGGTGGTGCTGGTCCTCGGCCACCTGATGATCAACCTGATGCTGGACGGCGGCGTCTCCAAGGTCAGCTTCGCGTTCGTCGCGGGCAAGTGGGCCTCGCCGTTCTGGCAGTTCTGGGACCTGCTGATGCTGTGGCTGGCGATGCTGCACGGCTCCAACGGCATGCGCACCGTCATCAACGACTACGCGGAGAAGGACGCCACTCGTCTGTGGCTCAAGGGTCTCCTGGGTGTCGCGACCGTGTTCACGGTCGTCCTCGGCACCCTGGTGATCTTCACCTTCGACCCGAACATCTAGACGAGCCACCAGAGGCGACTGACCCCCATGCAGATTCACCAGTACGACACCGTCATCGTCGGCGCCGGCGGCGCCGGCATGCGCGCGGCCATCGAGTCCACGCAGCGCAGCCGCACCGCGGTGCTGACCAAGCTCTACCCGACCCGGTCCCACACCGGCGCGGCGCAGGGCGGCATGTGCGCCGCGCTCGCCAACGTCGAGGAGGACAACTGGGAGTGGCACACCTTCGACACGGTCAAGGGCGGTGACTACCTGGTCGACCAGGACGCCGCCGAGATCATGTGCAAGGAGGCCATCGACGCGGTCCTCGACCTGGAGAAGATGGGTCTGCCCTTCTCCCGCACCGACCAGGGCCGGATCGACCAGCGCCGCTTCGGCGGCCACTCCCGCAACCACGGCGAGGCCCCGGTCCGCCGGTCCTGCTACGCCGCGGACCGCACCGGCCACATGATCCTGCAGACGCTGTTCCAGAACTGCGTCAAGCACGGCGTCGAGTTCTTCAACGAGTTCTACGTCCTCGACCTGCTGATCAACGAGGGCCGGACCGCCGGCGTGGTGGCCTACGAGCTGGCCACCGGCGAGATCCACGTCTTCCAGGCCAAGGCCGTGGTGTTCGCCTCCGGCGGCACCGGCAAGATGTTCAAGGTCACCTCGAACGCGCACACCCTGACCGGCGACGGCCAGGCCGTGGCGCTGCGCCGGGGCCTGCCGCTGGAGGACATGGAGTTCTTCCAGTTCCACCCGACGGGCATCTGGCGGATGGGCATCCTGCTCACCGAGGGCGCCCGCGGCGAGGGCGGCATCCTGCGCAACAAGGACGGCGAGCGCTTCATGGAGCGCTACGCCCCCGTCATGAAGGACCTCGCGTCCCGTGACGTGTGCTCCCGCGCGATCTACTCGGAGATCCGGGCCGGCCGCGGCTGCGGCCCCGACGGCGACCACGTCTACCTGGACCTGACCCACCTGCCGCCGGAGCAGCTGGACGCCAAGCTGCCGGACATCACCGAGTTCGCGCGCACCTACCTCGGCATCGAGCCCTACACGGACCCGATCCCGATCCAGCCCACCGCGCACTACGCGATGGGCGGCATCCCGACCAACGTCGAGGGCGAGGTCCTGAAGAACAACACCGACGTCGTCCCGGGCCTGTACGCCGCGGGCGAGGTCGCGTGCGTGTCGGTGCACGGCGCCAACCGCCTGGGCACCAACTCGCTGCTGGACATCAACGTGTTCGGCCGCCGGGCGGGCATCGCCGCCGCCGAGTACTCCGACAAGCACGACTTCGTGCCGCTGCCGGAGAACCCGGGCGCGCTGGTCGAGGCGCTGGTGGAGGGCCTGCGGGAGTCCACCGGCACCGAGTCGGTCGCCAAGATCCGCCAGGAGCTGCAGGAGTCGATGGACGCCAACGTGTCCGTCTACCGCACCGGCAAGACCCTGCAGCAGGCGGTCGAGGACGTGGCGGCGCTCAAGGAGCGCTTCAAGAACGTCTCGATCGCGGACAAGGGCTCGCGCTACAACACCGACCTGCTGGAGGCCGTCGAGCTGGGCAACCTGCTCGACCTGGCCGAGGTCCTGGTCGTCTCCGCGCTGGCCCGCGAGGAGTCCCGCGGCGGTCACTACCGCGAGGACTTCCCGACCCGCGACGACGTGAAGTTCATGCAGCACACGATGGCGTACCGCGAGGTGGCCGAGGACGGCACCACCTCCATCCGCCTCGACTACAAGCCGGTCGTGCAGACCCGCTACCAGCCGATGGAGCGTAAGTACTGATGTCCACTCCGACCGTCGAGACGCACTCGGCCGCGCTGGACGCGGCCGAGGCGGGCAGCAGCGAGCTGATCAGCGTCACCTTCCGGATCCGCCGGTTCAACCCGGAGGAGCACCCGGACCCGGTGTGGGTGGACTACCAGCTCCTGATGGACCCGAAGGAGCGCGTCCTGGACGCGCTCAACAAGATCAAGTGGGAGCAGGACGGCACCCTCACGTACCGCCGCTCCTGCGCGCACGGCATCTGCGGTTCGGACGCCATGCGGATCAACGGGCGCAACCGGCTGGCGTGCAAGACCCTGATCAAGGACGTCAACCCGGAGAAGCCGATCACGATCGAGGCCATCAAGGGCCTCGCGGTCCTCAAGGACCTGATCGTGGACATGGACCCGTTCTTCCAGGCGTACAAGGACGTCATGCCGTTCCTGATCACCAACGGGAACGAGCCGACCCGCGAGCGCCTGCAGTCGCAGGCCGACCGCGAGCGCTTCGACGACACCACCAAGTGCATCCTGTGCGCCGCGTGCACCTCCTCGTGCCCGGTGTTCTGGAACGACGGCCAGTACTTCGGCCCGGCGGCGATCGTCAACGCGCACCGCTTCATCTTCGACTCGCGCGACGAGGGCGGCGAGCAGCGGCTGGAGATCCTCAACGACCGTGAGGGCGTGTGGCGCTGCCGCACCACCTTCAACTGCTCGGAGGCCTGCCCGCGCGGCATCGAGGTCACCAAGGCGATCCAGGAGGTGAAGCGCGCGCTCGTCACGCGCCGCTTCTAGCCCGACCGCCCGAAGGGCCCGTCCGGAGTCCCGGACGGGCCCTTCGGCGTTCGGCCGCGGAGCGGGGTGCGGTGAAACACCTGGTTCGGGCGGGCCGCGGAGAGGTACGGGCTCCGGAAACGTGCCCTGTGGTGGCGCGGTTGCTAGAAGCCGGCCCAGAGGCCGCTCCCGGGGAGCATGGCGCTGCCGCCGCCGACGTGGCCCTGGCCGTCGCCGGTGTAGAGCTTGAGGTCGTTGTTGGCGTCGATCCCGGCGATGTCCTGCTTGCCGTCACCGTTCAGGTCCCCGCCCATCACCGAACGGAAGTTGACCCACGCACCGTTCGTCCCCAGCATCGCGCCGCCACCGCCCAGGTGACCCGCGCCGTCACCGGTGTAGAGGTTCAGGTTGTCGTTCGCGTCGATCCCCGCCACGTCCTGCTTGCCGTCACCATTGAAGTCACCCGCCGCGATCGCCTTGAAATTGGCCCACGCCCCGTTCGTCCCCAACATTGCGCCACCACCGCTGACGTGGCCCTGGCCGTCACCCGTGTAGAGCCGCATGTTGTTGTTCGCGTCGATCCCGGCGATGTCCTGCTTGCCGTCCCCGTTGAAGTCACCCGCCGCAATCGCCTTGAAATTGGCCCACGCACCGTTCGTCCCCAGCATCGCGCCGCCACCGCCCAGGTGACCCGCGCCGTCACCGGTGTAGAGGTTCAGGTTGTCGTTGGCGTCGATCCCGGCGATGTCCTGCTTGCCGTCCCCGTTGAAGTCACCCGCCGCGATCGCCCGGAAGTTGGCCCACAGCCCGGTGCTCCCCAGCATGTCGCTCCCACCACCGACATGGCCCGCGCCGTCGCCCGGGTACAACCGCATGTTGCTGTTCGCGTCGATCCCGGCCACGTCCTGCTTGCCGTCACCGTTGAAGTCCGCCACCACCGTCCGCGCCGGACGCACCGGAGTGGTCACCGGGGTGGGCGCGCCGCCCACCACCCAGCCGTTGGTGAACGCCTGGTCGAGCGGGACGGAGAAGGCCTGCGCCAGTCGGGAGTAGCCGGCGTCGTTGGGGTGCAGTCCGTCCGCCATCTGCTGGGGGGTCAGCGCCGGCGCGTCGACGAAGCTGAGGTGCCGTCCGGCGGCCTGCTGCTGCGCGGACCACTGGCGGACCTGGTCGTTGTACGTCGTGACCATGGACGGCATGGCCGCCTTCGCGGGGACGCCCGTCGTGGTCGGGATCAGGCCCTGGACGACGACCGTCACGTTCGGCTGGTCCGTGAAGATCCGGTTGACCAGGTCCTCGACCCGGTTGGCCGCGGTCGACGTGTTGTCGCCGTTGTTGAGGTCGTTGACGCCGATGTGCAGGAGCACCACGTCCGGGTGCGCGGCAGCCAGCCAGCCGTCGATCCCGTTGCGGATGCCCTGGATCTCGTAGCCGCTGTGGCCCTCGTTGTCGGGGTCGGCCATCGAACCGCTGCGCGCGGAACCGACGAAGTTGACGGTGTAGCGGGACTGCTGGGCGACCAGCTGGAGCAGCGGGGCCCGGTAGCCGTTGGACGTGGAGCTCTGGTAGCCGGCGGTGATCGAGTCACCGAGCGGCATGACCTTGAGCTCCGGCGGGGTCTGGGGCGCGGCCGACGCCGAGGTCGCGGCGAGCGGGACGCTGAGCAGGCCGAGCAGGGTGGCGGCAGCGAGCGGGGCGAGGCGCTTCACGGTTGTCATCCGGAATCTGTGAGGAGTTGGAAGGCTACGGGAGGTTCGGGTTCCTAGAAGCCGGCCCAGAGGCCGCTGCCGGGGAGCATGGCGCTGCCGCCGCCGACGTGGCCCTGGCCGTCGCCGGTGTAGAGCTTGAGGTCGTTGTTGGCGTCGATCCCGGCGATGTCCTGCTTGCCGTCACCATTGAGGTCCCCGCCCATCACCGAACGGAAGTTGACCCACGCACCGTTCGTCCCCAGCATCGCGCCGCCACCGCCCAGATGGCCCGCGCCGTCACCGGTGTAGAGGTTCAGGTTGTTGTTCGCGTCGATCCCCGCGATGTCCTGCTTGCCGTCACCATTGAAGTCACCCGCCGCGATCGCCTTGAAGTTGGCCCACGCACCGTTCGTCCCCAACATTGCGTCCCCACCACTCAGGTGACCGGCGCCGTCACCGGTGTAGAGGTTCAGGTTGTTGTTCGCGTCGATCCCCGCGATGTCCTGCTTGCCGTCACCATTGAAGTCACCGGCAGCAATCGCCTTGAAGTTTGCCCACGCACCGTTCGTGCCCAGCATCGCGTCCCCACCACTCAGGTGACCGGCGCCGTCGCCGATGTAGAGCCGCAGGTTGTCGTTCGCGTCGATCCCCGCGATGTCCTGCTTGCCGTCCCCGTTGAAGTCACCCGCCGCGATCGCCTTGAAATTGGCCCACAGCCCGGTGCTGCCCAGCATGTCGCTCCCACCGCCGACATGGCCCGCGCCGTCGCCCGGGTAGAGCCGCATGTTGCTGTTCGCGTCGATCCCCGCCACGTCCCGCTTGCCGTCACCGTTGAAGTCCGCCACCACCGTCCGCGCCGGACGCACCGGAGCCGGAGCGGAGGGGTACGGGTCGGCGTGGTCGGCGCCGAGGTTCGCGGCCGGACCGCAGACCGGCCAGGCGTTCTGGCCCTGCCCGGCGAGCACCTTCTCGGCTATCCGGATCTGCTGTTCCTTCGTCGCCAGGTTCGCCTGGGCGGCGTACGCGGTGCCCCCGTACGCGGCCCAGGTCTGGTTGGAGAACTGCAGACCGCCGTAGTAGCCGTTGCCGGTGTTGATGGCCCAGTTCCCACCACTCTCGCACTGGGCGACCTTGTCCCAGGTGGTCACGGAGGCGGCGTTGGCCGACGGTGCGCCGGCTCCCAGCACAGCCAGGGAGGTCAGCGCGCACAGCAGGACGGACGTGCGGGCAGCGGGGGTGGCGGACGGACGCATGGGTTCTCTCCTGGAGTGCCCGGTCTGCTGGCCGGGGGTGGGGTGGACTGCGGGGTGGGCCGGGGCGGCGGAGGCGGCGGTCAGGACCGACTCCGCATCAGGTCCCGTGTGGTGGTGCGGTTGCTAGAAGCCGGCCCAGAGGCCGCTGCCGGGGAGCATGGCGCTGCCGCCGCCGACGTGGCCCTGGCCGTCGCCGGTGTAGAGCTTGAGGTCGTTGTTGGCGTCGATCCCCGCGATGTCCTGCTTGCCGTCGCCGTTCAGGTCCCCGCCCATCACCGAACGGAAGTTGACCCACGCGCCGTTCGTGCCCAGCATCGCGCCGCCACCGCTGACGTGGCCCTGGCCGTCGCCCGTGTAGAGGTTCAGGTTGTTGTTCGCGTCGATCCCCGCGATGTCCTGCTTGCCATCACCGTTGAAGTCACCCGCCGCGATCGCCTTGAAGTTGGCCCACAACCCGGTGCTCCCCAGCATCGCGCCGCCACCGCCCAAGTGACCGGCACCGTCACCGGTGTAGAGGTTCAGGTTGTCGTTGGCGTCGATCCCGGCGATGTCCTGCTTGCCATCACCGTTGAAGTCACCCGCCGCGATCGCCCGGAAGTTGGCCCACGCCCCGTTCGTGCCCAGCATCGCGTCCCCGCCACTCAGGTGACCGGCGCCGTCGCCGATGTAGAGCCGCAGGTTGTCGTTCGCGTCGATTCCGGCGATGTCCTGCTTGCCGTCACCGTTGAAGTCACCGGCAGCAATCGCCTTGAAGTTGGCCCACAGCCCGGTGCTGCCCAGCATGTCGCTGCCCCCACCGACATGCCCCGCGCCGTCGCCCGGGTAGAGCCGCATGTTGCTGTTCGCGTCGATCCCGGCCACGTCCTGCTTGCCGTCACCGTTGAAGTCCGCCACCACCGTCCGCGCCGGACGCACCGGACCCGAAGGCGCGTCGTCGACGATGTTCTTGTAGCGGTAGGCCTTGTAGTCGCCGTTGGGGTGGGAGTCGAAGTAGGCGGCGTTGATCGAGACGCCGGTGACGTGCTTCACCGGGGTGGAGCCGAAGGAGTAGTAGGAGAAGGTGGTGTGGGCGGCGTCGTCCCACTTCTCGAACAGGATGACGTGGTCGTAGAAGCTGTCGAGGATGTCGCCGGCCTTGAGGTCGCTGCGGGAGATCTGGGTGGTGTAGGCGCTCCCGGCGAGGCCCTGGGTGTTGGGGCCGTCGGCGAGGTGCCAGGCCATGTCGACGTACCCGCCGCAGTCGGTGCGGTAGTAGCGGCCGGAGGAGTCGGGGTACGAGCCGCCCTGGTTGTAGGTGATGGACTTGCCGAGCCAGTACTGGGCGCGCTGGATCACCTCGGAGCGGGTGATCTGGCCGCCGACCGCCGAGGCGGCCTGGGCGGTGGTCGCGGTGGCGATGGTGGCGGCGGTGGTGGCGACCGCGCCGGAGGCGGCGATGGCGGCGGCCAGGGCGAGGCTGGTGAGCTTGGAGCGGCGGGAAGAAGGCATGGCGGAGTTCCCCTCGTGGCAGGTTCTGGAGAAGGCGGGGTGGTGTGCCGACCGCACGGAGCGGCTCGGCGGCGCATCGGTGGACGGCTGTCCTGCAGGAACAGCGGTCGGTGGGCGTGGGCCCGGGAGCGGGGGTTCAGTGCCTGCGCGGTGCCGGTGGCCTCGTTGGCCTCCCGCTCCGGGGCGGGTCCGGGCTACTCGCGCCGCAGGTCGGCGTGGACGGCGTCCGGGGAGGGTCAGCCCCAGCCGAGGCTGCCGTCGGCCACGGTCACGCTGTGGGCCGGGGCGTCGGAGGCGAGGACGTTGACCGCGGCGGGTGCGGCGAACAGGGCGGCGAGGACGAGGGCGTTGACCGCGGCGGCCATGACCGGACGGGTGCGCATGACGGTGGTTCTCCTGAGCGGCTGTGGCAGACGGGTGGGTACTGGTTCGGCGTCCCGCGGTTGACGCCTCTTCCGGTGTGCCACCCGGTCTGTCTCCCTGGCGGCGATCACTAGCTTCGTCCGCCCCGGGGCCCACCGGAAGGCGTTCCGGATGTCGTCAACCGGACTGTCCGGAGGCAGCCATAACAACGTGTACATGACAATAAAATCGGCCGGGGCACCTCGCTCCCCCGTGGCGTCGCGTCAGTTGGTGCGGCGGGTGCGGACGGTGGCGAGGGTGAGGAGGAGCGGGCCGAGGAAGAGGGCGGCGGCCATCGCGCGGTAGTCCTGGTCGGTGGCGGAGGCGGTGAGTGCCAGCTGGGTGCCGAGGACGGCCGCGCCGGCCACCGGGACGAGGGCGCGCATCCGGTGCCGCCAGGCGTGGAGCACGGCGGCGGCCAGGCCCAGGTAGGCCCACAGGGCGCCGCGCCAGAGCAGCCAGTCCAGTTGCGGGGCGCGCAGCAGGGTGCGGCTCCAGGTCGCGGCGGCGTGCAGCGGGTGCCACAGGCCGCGGGAGCCGGCCGCCGGGGCGGGGACCACGGTGGCGGCGTGCGGGCCGCCGGAGCCGGCCCACACGCCCCAGGCGATCCGGCCGCGGCAGAGCCGGGCGTCCAGCACCCGGTCGGGGTGGTCGCGGAGCAACTGCCGCCAGGCGGTGGCGAGTTCCGTTTCGGCGCGGCGGGCCGCGGGGGCGTTCCAGCGTTCGGTGAGGGCCGCGGTGGCGGAGCAGTCGGCGCCCGCCGCGTCCCAGTCGCCGGGCGGGGCGACGGCGTCCAGCCCCGGGGTCGGCGGGACGGCGGCCCGGTGCCGGGCCAGGGCCAGGTCGGCGGCGCGCAGGGTGTGCAGGTCGCCGGTGCGGGTGGCGGGGTGGCCGAGCAGTCCGAGCGCGATCGGCACCGCCAGCGCGAGCACGGTCAGCAGCGCGAGGCGCACCCGCGCCCCGGGCAGGAACAGCAGCAGCACCGCGACGGCGACCAGCGCGGTGCCCGCGCCCCGGGTGCCGGTCAGCGCGAGGGCGCAGACCGCCGCGGCCAGCACGGCCAGGTCCAGCCGCTGGGCGGGGCCGCCCTGCGCGAGGGTGCCCTCGGCCCGCCTGGCCAGCAGCCGCAGGCCCGCCCCGGTGAGCAGCAGCGCGGCGGTGGTGGCGACCGCCGCGGGGGTGGCCGAGACCACCAGGCTCGCGGTCGGCGGCAGCCCGGCCAGGACGAGCGCGACCGGCCCGCTGTAGCGCCCGCGCACCCCGTACCTGGCCAGCGCGGCCACCAGGTACCCCAGCGCGAAGGCCGCGGCGGCGGTCTGCAGCAGCGTCGCGGGCCCGACGTGGACGGCCCGCACGGCCGCCGCGTACAGCGGCGCCGTCCCGTCCACGGCCGTCCCGGTGAACGCCGGGTACACCGCCGCCCACCACAGCAGCAGCACTCCCCAGCAGCCGGCCGCGACCGCGAACGGCAGCCGCAGCCGCGACTTCGCCCGCCGGTGCCGCCGCTCCCGCTCCTGCCGCCGCGCCCACTCCGGGCGGGCCTCCCCGAGGGTGGTACTGGTGCTCACGCCGAAGCCCTCCCAGCAGTTCGTGCGGGGCAGGCTAGCAGCAGTATTCGGCCACTTGAAGAGGGCATGCATATGCGCCCGTCAGTGGCCCGCGGGAACGGCGGCGGCCAGGACCCGCCGGGCCCGGCGGCCGGGAGGCGGGAGCGGGGGGAGGCGGGCAGGTCGCGCGGTTCCCCCGCCTCGGGGCGGGGCCGGCGCCGGTCGTACAGCCGGAGGGCGGCGGTGGCTGCGGGGCGGGGCGGGGCGCGCTACTCGGCGGCGGGCACCGCCGCGCGGCGCAGGGCGCGCAGGCCGCGGACGCCGATCCAGCCGATGGCGAGGCCGAGCAGCAGGGAGGTGACGGCGAGCAGCAGGTGGACCCAGAAGAAGGCGGTGGGCTGGGAGTGGTCGCCGCCCGTGAAGGCCTGGCCGCCGGAGTCCTTCCAGAGGTTCTTGACGAAGGTGGTCCAGATGAAGACCGACCAGACGCCGAAGGCGGTGAGGAACCAGGAGACCGGGCGGCTGAGCTTCATGGCGGGGGTCCTTCGCGGCAGACGGAGTGCCCGTCCAGTATGCGGGGCCCGCCGATCGGAGCAGTGGGCGGTACTCGTTCGTGGCGTCGTGCGGCGGGGTCGGCGGGGAGCCGGGCGGCGCGGGTTACTTTCCCGGAATGCTGATAATCCGCCGGATCCTCCACGGTTCGTCCGCTGCCGCCCTGCTGCTGGTGCCCGCCCTGCCGTCGGCCGCGGTCGCCGCTGCGCCGGGGGACGCGCCGCCGCCCGGGGTGGTGGGCGGGGAGCGGTTGGGTGCGGCGGGGGTGCAGGTGGCCGCGGGGGCGCCGGCGCTGCCGAAGGACCTGACCGGGAAGTCCTGGGTGGTCGCGGACGCGGGCAGCGGGGAGGTGCTGGCGTCGTTCAACGCGCATGCGAAGCTGCCGCCCGCCTCGACGCTGAAGATGCTGTTCGCGGACACCGTGCTGCCGCGCTTCCAGGCGTCCGAGGTGCACAAGGTCGCCTGGTCGGAGCTGCAGGGGATGGGGGCGGGCAGCAGCCTGGTCGGCATCAAGGAGGACCTGGACTACAAGGTCGAGGACCTGTGGCGCGGGGTGTTCCTGTCCTCGGGCAACGACGCGGTGCACGTGCTGGCGAACATGAACGGCGGCGTCGCGAAGACGGTGGCCGACATGCAGGAGCGGGCGGAGCGGTTGCAGGCCCTGGACACCCACGTGGTCAGCCCGGACGGCTACGACATGGACGGGCAGGTCACCTCGGCGTACGACCTGACCCTGTTCGCCCGGGCGGGGCTGCGCAACGCGGACTTCCGGGCGTACTGCGCGACCCGCTGGGCGCAGTTCCCGGGCGCGGTGGACAAGAAGACCGGGCAGCGCGGCAGTTTCGGGATCGCCAACACCGACCGGCTGCTGGGCACGTACCCGGGCCTGATCGGGGTGAAGAACGGCTACACCACCAACGCGGGCGCCACCTACACCGGCGCGGCCGAACGCGACGGGCGGACACTGCTGGTCACGGTGATGCACCCGGACAACAGCACGAAGGTGTACGACGAGGCGGCGGCACTCCTCGACTGGGGTTTCACCGCAGCGGGGAAAACCACCCCGGTCGGAGCCCTCGCCGAGGACCGCGCCGCGCCGCAGGAGCAGTCGGCCCCGGCGGCGCCCGCGGCGCGGCCGGTGGCGGACCGGCCGGACGCCGCCGCGGCGCCGGACGCCGGGCGGGCGGCGACGCGGCGGCCGCCGGGCCGGGCACGGCGACCTGGACGGCGGTGGGGCTGTGCGCGGCGGTCGCGGCGGCGGGCTGCTGCGGCTGCGGGTGCTGCGCCGCCGGGCCGCCCGGCCGGATCGCTACTAGACCGGCGGGCGGGGGCCGGGGCGGTGCGTCAGGCGGCCTTGCGCCCGGTGCGCAGGGCGCGGCGCACCGCCCGGGTGGCGAACGGCGGCAGCACGTCGAGGGCGACCCGGCGCGACAGCGAGCGCGGGGCGGGGCCGCGGCTGCTCGCGGGCTCGTCCCAGGCGAGGCGGTGGCAGACCTGTCCGGCGATGTGCTCCTCGTCGAGCCGGAAGCCCTCGCCGCGCCAGTCGCGGGCGAGCAGGTCGGCGCGGACGGCGTCCGGGTCGCCCCAGGTGCCGTAGAACTTCTCGGGGGTGAGCAGCACCGGCCGCAGTCCGAGGGTGAAGACGGCCTCCCAGACGGCGGCGGCGACGCCGGGGGTGTGCGGGGCCCGGTAGTCGTCGAGGGCGACGACGCCGTTCTTGGCGAGCGCGTCCCGGGCGACCAGGATGTCGCCGGCCACGTGCTCGTACAGGTGGGAGGCGTCGACGTGGACGAAGCGGCAGCTGTCGGCGGCGATCCGGCCGTCGGCGAGCACCGAGGTGGGGGCCTGGACGATCGTCGGGAGCTCGGCGTGGAAGGCCCGGTAGTTGGTCTCGAAGGCGCGGCGGGTGAGCGTCTCCCGGTAGGACATGCTCATCTCGGCGGAGTTCTCGTCGTCGGGGGCGTCGAGGTCGAACAGGTCGCAGACGGTGAAGGTCTCGCCGGGCTGCAGGTGGTCGCCGAGCAGGATCGCGGAGCGGCCCAGGTAGGCGCCCAGTTCGAGCAGGTCGCCGGTGGTCCCGGCGGCGGTCTGCCGGGACAGCAGGTGGGCGAAGGCCTCCCGGTCCGCGCGGAAGAACCATCCGGGGACGTCGTCGGGGGTCGCGGGGGCGACGGGAGCGGCGCTGGTGTCGAGAGCGGACACACGGTCTCCATGGGGTGGGCCGGAGCGGGGGGACGCGGCGGCGTTCGGTCAGCGGGTACTGACAGGTGTGAGCGGGATCATAGTCACTCGTCCGGTGGGCGGACACCCGTCGGAGGGGGTGTCTTCCCGGCGGCCCGCAGCGCCTCCTCGGCCTGCCGCACCGCGCGCAGTCTGGCCTCCTCCGGGTCGGCGAGCGCGGTCCAGGCCGCGCAGTACATCAGCAGCCGGGAGACGAAGTCGATCCACAGCAGTAGCGCCACCGGCACGCCGAACGCCCCGTACAGGCTGCGGCCGGCCACCGAGCCGAGGTACGAGGAGAGCAGCAGCTTGAGCAGCTCGAAGCCGACGGCGCCGATCAGCGCGCCCTCCAGCAGGGCGCGGCGGCGCTGGCCGGTGATCCGCGGGAACGGGCCGAGCAGGTAGGCGAACAGCAGCAGGTCGGCGCAGACCGCGATCAGGAAGCCGAGCGCGGAGAGCAGCCAGCGGGCGGCCCCGCCGTGCAGGCCGAGGCCGTCGGCGAGCCGGTGGACGAGGGTGGTGGCGAGCGCGGAGGCGGCCAGCGAGGCCAGGCAGACCAGGCCGAGGCCGAGCAGCACCACGCAGTCGCGGGCCTTGACCAGGACGGGGTTGCCGCCGTCGTCGGGCAGCCGCCACGCGGTGCGCACGGCGCCGCGCATGGTGTCGACCCAGCCGAGGCCGGAGATCAGCAGCAGCACGCCGGAGACCAGGCCGACGGCGCCCGCGTTGGCGACCATCGCGTTCAGGTCGAGCGAGTCGGCGAGGCCGGGCAGCTGCTCGGAGATCTTGTCCTGGAGCTGGTGCACCCGGGAGTCGGAGAGGGTGGCGAGCGCGATCGCCAGGGCCACGGTGAGCAGCGGGAACAGGGCCAGGAAGCCGAAGAAGGTGATCGCGCCGGCCAGCCGGTTGCCCTGGACGTCGTCGAACAGCAGGTAGACGCGGTAGGGGCGGCTGCGCATCAGCCGGGCGGCCCACGGGCCGATCACGGGCAGCTTGGTGAGGAAGTCCACGCTTGGCTGTATACCGCCGCGCGGGCCGCGGCGGCGGGAGCGAAACACGGCGCGGCCCGCCGCGGCGCGGCCGGGGAGCGGCTCAGCGGCGGACGGCGCGGCTCAGCGGCGGACGGCGCGGCGGGCCCGGGCGAGCACCCGCAGGCCCTGGAAGCCGAGGTGGTTGCCGCGGGCGAGCAGTTCGCCGCGCAGCCCCTCGCGGCCGGGGGCGGGCCGGTGGTCGGCCGGGCGGTGCCGGGCGCAGTGCTCGGCGGCGCGGCGGAAGAACTCGCGGCGGTCGCCGGGCGGGACGCGGCCGGGCTTGGAGACCACGGTGGCGAGGTGGCCGAGCATCATCCGGTAGATGACCGGGCGCCAGCGGTCCAGGTCGGGCCGGGTGTCGAGGTAGCCGAAGACCCGGTCGTACTGGGCGAAGACGTCGAAGTGCTTGCGGGAGGCGGTGGCGAGGATGTTGCCGCCCTCGCGGCGCTGGCGGTAGTGGACGCCGACGGTGTCGAGCAGGGTGATCCGCTCGGCGGCGAGCAGCGCCGGGTAGGTGAACGGGGTGTCCTCGTAGTAACCGGGCGGGAAGGACAGGCCGTTGTCCGCCAGGAAGGCCCGCCGGTAGGCCTTGTTCCAGGCGACCTGGAGCAGGTCGAGCAGGTCGCGGCGCTCGTCCAGGGTGAAGACCTCGGCGCCGGGCCGGGCGAACACCGGCGCGGAGGCGGAGCGGGCGACCCGGCCGTCCCAGTGGCTGCGGGCGTAGTCGAACACCAGCAGGTCGGGGTCGCCGGTGGCGCGCAGCCGGGCGTCGACGGCGGCGAGCAGGCCGGGGGTGAGGGTGTCGTCGCTGTCCAGGAAGATCACGTAGTCGCCGGTGGCGAGGGCGGTGCCGGCGTTCCGGGCCGGGCCGAGGCCGACGTTCTCCGGCAGGTGCCGGACGGTCACCCGGGGGTCGCGGGCGGCCGCCGCGTCCAGCAGGGCGCCGCAGCCGTCGGGCGAGCGGTCGTCCACCGCGATCAGTTCGAAGTCCTCGAAGGACTGGGTGAGGACCGACTCCAGGCACTCCGGGAGGTACTCCTCGACGGCGTGCACCGGTACGACCACACTGAACCGCGGCATCTCTTCACTCTCCCGACCTGGCCTGGCCTCGCGCAGACTAGCAAGCCCGGAGAGGTAGGATCGCCGCCGGTGGCGGTCCGCTTTCTCATCATTTCACGGGCCCGCCGGTCGCATTCCCGAGGAAAGGCTCTGCGCTACCGATGGCCCCCCGTCTGTCCGTCGTCGTCCCGATCTACAACGTCGAGCGCTACCTCGAAGAATGCCTCGACTCCATCGCCGCCCAGACCTTCACCGACTTCGAGTGCGTCATGGTCGACGACGGCTCCAAGGACTCCAGCGCCGAGATCGCCCGCGCGTACGCCGCGAAGGACTCCCGCTTCCGGCTGGTCCAGCAGGTCAACAAGGGTCTGGGAGCCGCCCGCAACACCGGTTACCGGAACATCTCCCAGGACAGCGAGTTCCTGGCGTTCGTCGACAGCGACGACACCATGCCGCCGTCCGCGTACGAGCTGATGATCGGCACCCTGGACGAGACCGGTTCGGACTTCTGCACCGGCAACGTGCAGCGCTTCCGCGCGGTGGGCCACTACCAGTCCGGCGGCCACCGCAAGCCGTTCGCGGCGACCCGGCTGAGCACCCACATCACCGAGATCCCGGCGCTGATCACCGACCGCACCGCCTGGAACAAGGTCTACCGCCGCAGCTTCTTCGACGAGGCGGGCGTGCTGTACCCCGAGGGCATCCTGTACGAGGACGCCCCGGTCAGCGTGCCGCACCACTTCCTGGCCCGCCGGGTCGACGTGCTCGCCGAGCCGATCTACCACTGGCGCGAGCGGGAGGTCGGCGAGATGTCGATCACCCAGATGAAGACCAACCCGAAGGGCGTCATCGACCGGGTCAAGTCGATGGAGCTGGTCCGGGACTGGCTGTCGGCGCAGAGCGACCCGAAGTTCCGCAAGTACCTGCACACCTACGACGAGAACAACCTCGTCGAGGAGATCCCGATGTTCTTCGGGTCGGTGCTGGAGGGCGACCCGGAGTACAACGCGGCCTACCTGGAGTCGGTCGGCCGGCTGCTGCGCGCCATCGGGCCCGAGCAGGTCCGCAAGCTGCGCGCGCCGCTGCGGCTGAAGTACCACCTGACCCTGCAGGGCCGGCTGGAGGAGCTCATCGAGCAGCTCCGCTTCGAGCAGGACAGCAACGGCGCCGCCCCCGCGCGCGGCCTGCTGCGCCCGTACGCCGACTACCCGTTCCTGCGCGGCGGCCGCCGGAGCGTGCCCGCCGACGTGCTGCGGCTGAAGAACGCGCTGGTGATGCGCTCGCGGCTGTACGACGCGGCCTGGGAGGACGGGAAGCTCAAGCTCACCGGCCACGCCTTCCCCGAGCACCTGGGCGCCGCGAACAAGCACGACATGGTCAAGGCGCTGGTGCTGCGCGAGGCCAAGGGCCGCGGCGTGGTGGCCGTGCAGACCAAGGCGCAGTTCAGCCCGGAGGCCACCTCCAGCTCCCCGCACGACCTGTACAGCTGCGACTGGGCGGGCTTCTCCGCGTCCATCGACCCGCAGCGGCTGAAGTCCCGCGGTGCCTGGAAGGAGGGCTCCTGGCGGGTGCTGGTGGCCGGCGCCGGCAAGGGCGGCGTGTACAAGGGCCGGGTGTCGGTCGGCTGGCACGACCGCAACGAGTACCCGCCGGTGCACTGGGTCGAGGACGACGTCCGGATCGTGCCCTGGTCGCGCGACGGCCACCTGCTGCTGCGGGTGGAGCGGGTGCGCGCCCGCGCGGTCGCGGCCTCGGCGCAGGACGGCGTCCTGGAGCTGAACGGCCTGGTGCGCTCGGGCCCGGACCTGGCCGGCGCGGAGCTGCGGCTGCGGCACGTGGAGTCCGACCGCGACCTGTTCGCCGAGCTGGAGCTCGGCACCCCGGCCGGGCGCGACCTGCCGTTCACCGCGCGGGTGCGGCTGGCCGGGCTGACCGCCGTCCGCGAGGCCTGGGACGCGCTGGACCCGACCGCCGAGGAGCGCACCCGGGACCGCTGGGACCTGGAGCTGAAGCTCGCCGACGGCAGCGCGCTGCCCCTGGTGCTGGACGACCGGACCGCCCCGGTGGAGCTGCACCTGCCGCTGGGCGCGGGCGAGCGCGCGCTGTACGCCAAGCCCTCCCCGTCCGGCTACCTGCAGCTGTGCGACCAGGTGCTGCAGCCGGTGATCGAGGAGGTGGCCCCCGCCACCGACGGCGAGGGCTTCGTGCTCAGCGGGTCCTTCCCGCTGCCCGGCGCGCACCGCTACGAGCTGGTGATCCGGCACTTCAAGCGCCAGGAGGAGCACGCCTACCCGGTGGAGATCGCCGACGGGCGCTTCCGGGCCGCGCTGCCCGCCGTCCCGACCGCGTCCTTCGCGGGCCTGGTGCCGCTGCACAAGGGCACCTGGACGGTGCTGTTCCGCCCGGTCGGCGCCCCGGTCGACAGCCTGTGGCCGGCCGCCGTGCTGGCCGCCCGGACGTTCGACGCGCTGCCGCTGGAGATCGAGGCCCGCGGCAAGCGGGTCGCCCTGGAGCGCCGCGGCTTCGACACCCTGTCGCTGGAGTCGCACGACCCGCTGGTGCCCGAGGAGCGCAGCGGCTACCGCCAGCGCGTCCTGCGCCGCGCCTACACCGAGCAGCAGTTCGGCCCGCTGACCGACACGGTGCTGTACCACACCGTCCGGGAGGACTGGTGGGCCGCCGACGGCGGCCTGTACGGCGACTCGCCGCGGGCCGTGCACGAGGAGCTGGTGCGCCGCGGCCTGCCGCTGCGGCACCTGTGGACCTCCGTGGACCTCCAGGCCGAGCTGCCGCAGACCGCCGAGTGCGTGCGCCACCGCTCCCCCGAGTGGTTCCGGGCGCTGTCCACCGCGAAGTACATCGTCACCTCCACCCACCTGCCCACGTACTTCCGCCGCCGTCCCGGCCAGGTCGTGCTGCAGACCTGGCAGGGCGTGCCGCTGAAGCGGATCGGCACCGACTTCGAGAAGGTCTGGTTCACCGACTCCGGGTACCTGGAGCACCTCAAGGAGGAGGTGCCGCAGTGGAGCCTGCTGACGGCGGGCAACCGCTGGTCGGCGCCGGTGCTGCGGCGGGCCTTCGACTACCGGGGGCGGGTGCTGGAGAGCGGTTCGCCGCGCAACGACCTGCTGTTCGCCCCGGACCGGGAGAAGACCGCGGAGCGGGTGCGCGAGCGGCTCGGCCTGCCCGAGGGCAAGAAGGTCGTGCTGTACGCGCCGACCTTCCGGGAGGACCGCCGACTGCCCGACGGCGGCTACCAGTTCAACCTGCAGCTCGACCTGGAGGCGGCCCGCGCCGCCCTGGGCGACGACCAGGTGCTGCTGGTGCGCAGCCACGAGGTGGTGCGCGGGCAGATCGCCGAGGCCGGCAACGGCTACGTGTGGGACGTCAGCACCTACCCCGACGCGGCCGAGCTGCTGCTGATCGCCGACGTGCTGGTGACCGACTACTCGGCGGCATTGTTCGATTTCATGAACACGGGTCGGCCGGTGGTTTTCTTCACCTACGACCTGGAGCACTACCGGGACAACCTCCGCGGTTTCAGCTTCGACTTCGAGGCCCAGGCGCCCGGCCCGCTGCTGCGCACCTCGGCCGCGGTGGTCGGCGCGCTCGCCGACCTCCCCCGGGTGACCGCCGAGTACGCGGACAAGTACGCGGCGTTCCGGGAGGCGTACGGTGACCTGGACGACGGCCAGGCCGCGGTGCGGGTGGTGGACGCGCTCCTGGACGGGAACGCCGGGTAACCGGCGCCGTCAACCGGGCGACCGCGCGTCACCGCCGGTCAACCGTCTGCCAATTCCCTCCCTGTTTCCTGGAAATTCCCGGAAAGCTGAGAATTTCCCCAGGAAGGAGGGAATTGACTTTCCCTGTTCGCCTGGCTGTCATGGGTGAGTGGCTCGACTCTCCCTTTTCGCCGGCCGGCAGGACCGTGCCGCCCGCCCCTCCGCCGACCCCGCCGCCCGGGTCGGGGTGCGGCGGGCGGTCTGGGACGGCGACATCCTGTCGCTGCTCGGCGACGGGCGGCTGGAGGGCCGTCCGGGCGACCGCCCGGGCGAGACCGCGGTCGAGCTGGAGCTGACCCCGCCGTCCGGACAGCGGCCGGTGCGGCTGCGGACGTACCCGCGCTACCTGCCCGAGGCCACCGACGACAGCGCGCAGGCCGCCCTGGGGCTGGACTGGACCGGCTTCACCGCGCTGGTCGACCCCCGGGAGCTGCGCCAGCGCGGCCAGTGGCACCCCGGCACCTGGCAGGTCACCGCGCTGGTGGCGGCCGGCCCGGTGCGGGCGCACACCCCGCTGGCCGCGCACTGGTGCGGCAGCGGCGAGTACCCGCCCGCCCGCTGGGTCGACGAGGACGTGCTGCTGGTGCCCCGGTTCGGCTCCGGCACCCTCGGGCTGACCGTGCTCCCCGGCCGGGCCCGGGTCACCGGCCTGGACTGCGCGGGAGACGGCTTCCTGGTCTCCGGCCGGGCCCCGGCCGGCTCCGCCGGCGGCTCCCTGGTCCTGCGCCACCGGGAGACCGACACCGCCGTCGCCTGCGACACCGACTGGGACGGCACCGCGTTCACCGCCCGGGTCACCGCCGCGCACTGCGACCTGTCCGGGCACTGGGAGCCCGCCCTGCTGCACCCCGAGGGCCGGACGATCGACCTGCGCACCGACTGCCCGCCGACCGGCCGCCGCCAGCTCCCGCTGGCCGACCGGCAGGTGCTGTACGCCAAGCAGCTGTCCGACCTGCGCCTGCAGTTCTGCGTCCAGGACCCGGAGCCGCTGGTCGACGCGCTCACCGCCGTCCCCGAGGGCTGGGAGCTGACCGGCGAGCTGCCGCACCACGAGGGCGCCCGCACCGAGCTGGTGCTGCGCCACAGCGGCGACGGCCGGGAGCGCCGCCGCCCCGTCGAGCTGACCGCCGACGGCCGGTTCCGCACCGTGCTGGCCCTGGAGCCGCCGGCCTCCGACGGCCGGCCCCGGCCGCTGGCCAAGGGCGTCTGGGAGCTGTCGCTGCGCCGCCCGGGCGCCCCCGACCACGAGGGCCTGTCGCTGCGGCTGCACCCCGGCGTGCTGGACGGGCTGCCGCTGCGCGCCCCGCGCGGCCCCAAGTCCTTCCTGCTGGAACGCCGCTGGCACGACACCCTGATCCTGGACAGCACCCCGGTGCTGTCCGCCGCCGAGCGCAGCGCCCGCCGCCAGCTGCGGCTGCGCACCGTGGACTACCCGGCGGCCCGCCGCCGCCCGCTGCGCGACGCCGTGCTGTACGACGTCTTCGGCGGCCGCAGCTACTCCTGCAACCCGCGCGCCGTGCACGAGGAGCTGGTCGCCCGCGGCCTGCCGCTGGAGCACCTGTGGGTGGTCGAGGACGGCCAGGAGCAGCCCCCACCGGGCACCACCGCGCTGCGGATGTGGAGCCCCGAGTGGTACGAGGCGCTGGCCACCAGCCGCTACCTGGTCGGCAACACGCACTTCCCGGAGTTCCTGGAGCGCCGCGAGGGCCAGGTGGTCGCCCAGCTGTGGCACGGCACCCCGCTCAAGCGGATAGCGCGCCAGGTGCGCACCGAGTGGATGGCCGAGGACGGCTACCTGGACCGGCTGGAGCACGAGGTGCGGCAGTGGAACCTGCTGCTGTCGCCGAGTCCGTTCGCCACCCCGATCCTGGCGGACTCCTTCGACTACCGGGACGCGCCGCTGGAGGCGGGCTACCCGCGCAACGACCGGCTGGTGCGCGCCGACCCGGCCGAGCGGGCCGCCGTCCGGGCCCGGCTCGGCGTCCCGGAGGACCGCACCGCCGTGCTGTACGCGCCGACCTGGCGCGACGACCAGCGCGCGGGCGACCGCTACCGGCTCGACCTGCGCCTGGACGTCGAGGCGGCCCGGGCCGCCCTCGGCGGGGACCACGTGCTGCTGCTGCGCCCGCACGTGCACGTCGGCGGGCGGATGCCGGACGACGACTTCGTCCGGGACGTCTCGGACCACCCGGACGTCGCCGACCTGATGCTGGCCGCCGACGTGCTGGTCACCGACTACTCCTCGCTGATGTTCGACTTCGCGGTGACCGGCCGCCCGATGCTGTTCTTCACCTACGACCTGGAGCACTACCGCAGCCGGCTGCGCGGTTTCACCTTCGACTTCGAGGCGCACGCCCCGGGCCCGCTGCTGGCCGACTCGGCGTCGGTGGTGGCGGCCCTGCGCGACCTGGACCCGGAGCCGTACCGGGAGCGCTACCGGGCGTTCCGGGAGCGGTTCTGCGGGCTGGAGGACGGCCGGGCCGCGGCCCGGGTGGTCGACCGGATGCTGGAGCTGGCCGGCCGGGCCGGCTGACGGCGTCCAGCGAACTCCCAGCGACACCCCGGCGGCACCCAGCTCCGACGGCGCCCGAGCCCCGGCGGCACCCGGCCTGCCGGGGGCTGCCGGGGCTCAGGAACCGCCGGGCTCAGGAACCGCCGAAGGCGTAGCTGCGCCACGGGCGCCACACGGCGTCCGCGCCGAAGGTCGACAGCACGAACTCGGCGACCTCGAAGACCGCCCGGAAGCCCCTGGTCCGCTCGTACGCCACGTCCAGGGCGGGCTCGGACAGGCCGTGCGCGACGGTGACGTGCGGGTGGTACGGGAAGGCCAGCTCGCGGGCCAGCGGGCCGGAGCGGACTTCGGCCTCCAGCACCCGGCACTCCTGGGCGCCCTCCTCGACCCGGATGAACACCACCGGGGAGACCGGGCGGAAGGTGCCGCTGCCCTGGAGCAGCATCCGGAACGGCCGCTGGGCGGCGGCCACCGCCCGCAGGTGGCGCTCCACCGCGGGCAGGAACCCGGTGCGGGTCTCGGTCGGCGGCAGCAGGGTGACGTGGGTCGGTATCGACCTGGCCTGCGGGTCGCCGTGCCCGGCCCGGGCGTCCTGCACCCGGCTGCCGTACGGTTCGGGGACGTGTATGGACACGCCGATGGTGACGGCCTCGTCGAGACCGTCACCACCGGTGGCGGCAGCCGTCGGCATCAGCGCTTGGGCGCCAGGAAGCCGACCCGGTCGTACACCTCGGCGAGCGTCTCGGAGGCCACCGCGCGGGCCTTCTCGGCGCCCAGCGCGAGGACGCGGTCCAGCTCGGCCGGGTCGTCCAGGTACTGCCGGGTGCGGGCCTGGAACGGGGTGACCCACTCGGTGAACAGGTCGGCCAGCTCGGTCTTCAGGGCGCCGTACATCTTGCCCTCGAAGTGCGCGACCAGTTCGTCGACCGACAGCCCGCTGAGCGCGGAGTGGATGCGCAGCAGGTTGGAGACGCCGGGCTTGGCCGCCTCGTCGTAGCCGACCACCGTGTCGGTGTCGGTGACGGCGCTCTTGAACTTCTTGGCGCTGGTCTTCGGCGGGTCGAGCAGGTTGACCAGGCCCTTGTCGGTGGCCGCGGACTTGCTCATCTTCGCCGCCGGGTCCTGCAGGTCCTGGATCTTGGCGGTGGCCTTGAGGATGTACGGCTCGGGCACCGTGAAGGTCTTGCCGTAGCGGGTGTTGAAGCGGTCCGCGAGGTCCCGGGTGAGCTCCAGGTGCTGGCGCTGGTCCTCGCCGACCGGCACCGCGTCGGCCTGGTAGAGCAGCACGTCGGCGACCATCAGCACCGGGTAGGTGAACAGGCCGACCGTGGTGCGGTCGCTGCCCTGCTTGGCCGACTTGTCCTTGAACTGGGTCATCCGGGAGGCCTCGCCGAAGCCGGTGAGGCAGTTCATCACCCAGGCGAGCTGCGCGTGCTCGGGCACCTGCGACTGCACGAACAGGGTGCAGCGCTCCGGGTCCAGGCCGGCGCCGAGCAGCTGGGCGGCGGAGATCCGGGTGTTCTGCCGCAGCACCGCCGGGTCCTGCTCGACGGTGATGGCGTGCAGGTCGACCACCATGTAGAAGGCGTCGTTGGCCTCCTGGAGGTCGACCCACTGGCGCACCGCGCCGAGGTAGTTGCCCAGGTGGAAGGAGCCCGAGGTGGGCTGGATGCCGGAGAGCACCCGGGGACGGCCCTTCACGGGACCGGTGACCGCTGCGTTGACCATGCGGCCATTGTTCCAGTTCTCCGGGCCGGTCAGGAAACCTCCGGGGCCGCCGGTTCGGCCGGTGTGACGGTGCTCACCCGCAGCCGTTCGATCCGCCGCCCGTCGAGCCGGGCCACGGTCAGCCGCGCCCCGGCCTCGGTGACCACCTGGTCGCCCTTGCGGGGCAGCCGCCCCAGCTCGCGCACCACGAACCCGGCGACCGTCTCGTACGGGCCCTCGGGCAGGGTCAGGCCGGTCTCCCCGGTGAAGTCGGCGAGGTTGAGCAGCCCGTCGATCTCGACGCCGCCGCCGGCCAGCCGCCGGGTCGCGGTGGTGTCCTGGGCGTCGTACTCGTCGCGGATCTCGCCGATCACCTCCTCGACCAGGTCCTCCAGGGTGACGATGCCCGCGGTGCCGCCGTACTCGTCGACCACGATCGCCAGGTGGTGGCCCTCCCGGCGCATCTCGCTCATCGCCTCCAGCACCCGCTTGGTGGCGGGCAGCAGTTTCACCGGGCGGGCCAGCTCGGCGACCCGGACGGCCTGCTCGCCGCGCGCCCCGTACAGGTCGCGGACGTGCACGAAGCCGGTCACCGCGTCGTAGGAGCCCTCCACCACCGGGTAGCGGGAGTGCGGCGCGGAGTCGGTCTCGTGCCGGACCTCGGCCACCGGCCGGTCGCCGTCCAGGAAGGTCACCTCGGTGCGCGGCACCATCACCTCGCGCAGCTGGCGCTCCCCCGCCGCGAACACCTCGTTGATCAACTCGCGCTCGTCCGAGCCGAGTTCGGTGTTGGCGGCGACCAGGCCGCGCAGCTCCTCGGGGCTCATCACGCCGCGCCCGGCGCTCGGGTCGCCGCCCAGCAGCCGCACCATCAGGTTGGTCGAGTGGCCCAGCAGCCAGATCGCCGGCCGCAGCACCACCGACATGACGTCCACCACCGGCGCGGCCAGCACCGCGATCGACTCGGCCCGCTGCAGGCCGATCCGCTTGGGCGTCAACTCGCCCAGCACCAGCGAGGCGTAGGAGATCACCAGGGTCAGGCCGACCAGCGCGACCGCGTCCGCGACGCCCTCGGACAGGCCCGCCCGGACGAACACCGGCGCCAGCTTGCCCGCCAGGGTGTCCGCGCCGAACGCCGCCGACAGGAAGCCCATGCAGGTCACCCCGACCTGCACCGCCGCCAGGAACCGGTTCGGGTCCGCCGCCAGGTGCGCGGCCCGCGCGGCCCGCCGCGAACCCGCCGCCTCCAGGGCGCGGATCTGCCCCTCGCGCAGCGAGATCAGCGCGATCTCCGCGACGTTGAACAGGCCGCCCAACATGATGAACACCAGGACGAGCGCGGCGTCCTGCAGGGTTTCGCTCACGGCCCGAGTGTAGGAGAACGGCCGGGCGCCCCGTGGGCACCCGGCCGTTCACACCGTGCGGGAGGGCGCTCAGATGAGGCCGAGCTCCTGCACCGCGTCGCGCTCCTCGGCGAGCTCGCCGACCGAGGCGTCGATCCGCTTGCGGTCGAACTCCGAGAGGTCCAGGCCCTGGACGATCTCGAACTTGCCGTCCTTGGTGGTGACCGGGAACGAGGAGATCAGGCCCTCGGGCACGCCGTACGAGCCGTCGGAGACGATGCCCATCGAGGTCCAGTCGCCGGCCGGGGTGCCGTTGACCCAGGTGTAGACGTGGTCGATGGCGGCGTTCGCGGCCGAGGCGGCCGAGGAGGCGCCGCGGACCTCGATGATCTCGGCGCCGCGCTTGGCGACCTTCGGGATGAAGAAGTTCTCGACCCACTCCTGGTCGGCGCCGACGGCGTCGAAGGCGGCCTTGCCGGAGATCTCCGCGTGGAACAGGTCCGGGTACTGGGTGGCCGAGTGGTTGCCCCAGATGGTGACCTTCTTGACGTCCTCGACCGTCACGCCGGCCTTCTTGGCCAGCTGGGCGACGGCCCGGTTGTGGTCCAGGCGGGTCATCGCGGTGAAGCGCTCGGCCGGGACGTCCGGGGCGTTGCGCTGGGCGATCAGGGCGTTGGTGTTGGCCGGGTTGCCGACCACCAGGACCTTGATGTCGTCCGCGGCGTTGTCGTTGATCGCCTTGCCCTGCGGGCCGAAGATGCCGCCGTTGGCGGAGAGCAGGTCGCCGCGCTCCATGCCCGCGGTGCGCGGCCGGGCGCCGACCAGCAGCGCGACGTTGGCGCCGTCGAAGGCGACGTTCGCCTGGTCGGTGATGGTGATGTCGCGCAGCAGCGGGAACGCGCAGTCGTCGAGCTCCATGGCGACGCCCTCGGCCGCCTTCACGCCCTGCGGGATCTCCAGCAGGCGCAGGTTCACGGGGACGTCGGCACCCAGCAGGTGGCCCGAGGCGATGCGGAACAGCAGCGCGTAGCCGATCTGGCCGGCGGCTCCGGTGACGGTGACGTTGACGGGGGTGCGAGTCATTTCAGCCTTCTCCTGCGGTGGCCAGGTGCCCCAGGCACACCGGCGCGCTGGAGCCGAGGATGATCTCTCGATATCGAGAGACCTGGGCAAGGCTATCGCAAGGCGGTTGTCGGCACCGACCGGGGCTCGCGCCCGGGCGCGGCCGCGACGCGCGGAACCGGGGAGGCGCGGGCGGGCCGCCTCCCCGGTTCCGCCCGCCGGCTACCGCATGGGGTGCCCGATGAGCCGTCCGATGTTCTCCAGCACCGGCACCCGCAGCCACGGGTCGGGCTGGGCGACCAGCGTGAGCAGGACGATCACGCCGCCGAGCACGAACATCAGGGTGACGTCGGTGAACCGGCTGCGGACGGCGAGCATGCCGACGTCGGGCAGGCCGAGCCGGAGCAGCGCGCCGAGCAGCGGCGCCGCGCCGAGGGCCAGCAGGCCGAGCCGGAAGTGGCCCTGCCAGGTGATCAGCAGGCCGGTCAGGGCGAGGGCCAGGACCAGCGTGATCGGCCACTGGCGCAGCGGGAGGGCGTGGCCGCGGCCGAGCGCGGCCCCGGCACCCTCGGGCGGCAGGGTGCCCTGGGTGGTGACGGGGGGACGGCGGCGGCCGCGCCGCTTGACGCCGGGCACCGGTGTCAGGCGCCGGCGCGGCGCTCGGCCGCCTCGACGATGTTGTTGAGGAGCATCGCGCGGGTCATCGGGCCGACGCCGCCGGGGTTGGGGGAGATCCAGCCGGCCACCTCGGCGACGCCGGGGTGCACGTCGCCGACGATCTTGCCCTCGCTGCGGGAGACGCCGACGTCCAGGACCGCCGCGCCGGGCTTGACGTCCTCGGGCTTGACCAGGTGCGGGACGCCCGCGGCGGCGACGATGACGTCGGCGTTCCGCAGGTGCGCGGCGAGGTCGCGGGTGCCGGTGTGGCAGAGCGTCACGGTGGCGTTCTCGCTGCGGCGGGTGAGCAGCAGGCCGATGGAGCGGCCGACGGTGATGCCGCGGCCGACCACGACCACCTCGGCGCCGTCGACGGCGACGCCGTGGCGGCGGAGCAGTTCGACGATGCCGAGCGGGGTGCAGGGCAGCGGGCCGTCGATGCCGAGGACGAGGCGGCCGAGCGAGGTCGGGTGGAGGCCGTCGGCGTCCTTGTCCGGGTCCATGAGTTCGAGCACGCGGTTCTGGTCCAGGCCCTTGGGGAGCGGGAGTTGGACGATGTAGCCGGTGCAGGACGGGTCGGCGTTGAGCTCGCGGACGACGTTCTCGACGTCCTCCTGGGTGGCGGTGGCGGGCAGTTCGCGCTGGATGGAGGCGATGCCGATCTCCGCGCAGTCCCGGTGCTTGCCGTTGACGTACCACCGGCTGCCCGGGTCGTCGCCGACCAGGACGGTGCCGAGGCCGGGGACGATGCCCCGCTCCTTGAGGGCCGCCACGCGGACGGCGAGTTCGGACTTGATCGCGGCCGCGGTGGCCTTGCCATCGAGAATCTGGGCAGTCATGACCCCCATTCTCCCGGATCGGGTGCGCGGGCCGCGCCGCCGGACCGCCTGCCGGACCGGTGCGCCGCGCGGGCCACCCCGGGTGGGCGCGGGGCGACGGAGCGTACCGGTCGCGTCGCGGTTGTGCCACGGTCCGGTCCGGGTTGCGGGAGCCGCTGGACAGCGCGGTGCGGTACGCACGACGATGGCCGGACGATCCCTGCCGCACCGGCCCTGGTGACGGGCCGTAGCCGGCAGGAGGGGACGACAGCCGGGGGATGGACGACAGTGGGCGAACCGCACCGACCGGGGCCGCGCGGCGCGCGCCGCCCGGGTGCCGCCGCCGCGTCGCGCGCCCCGAACGGCCGTGAGCGCCCCGGGGCCCGCTCCGGCCCCGCCGGACGCCGCTCCCCGCTCCCCGCTCCCCGTTCCCCGCTCCTCCCGTTCCTCCGCTCCTCCGGTCCGCCGCACGGCGTCCCGTTGGCGGCGCTCGGCCGGCACCGTGCCGGGCGGGGCGCTGCGGGTGCTGCTGCGGGCGGCGGCGGTCGCCGGCGCGGCGGTCGCGGTGGCCGCGGTGCACGACGCGCACGACCCGGGGGTGCTGTGTCCGCTGCGCCTGCTGACCGGGGTGCCGTGTCCGCTGTGCGGCAGCACGACGGTGTTCGTCGAGGCGGGCCACGGCCGGTGGGCGGCAGCGCTGCTCGCGAACCCGGTCACGGCGCTGACCGCGGTGGCGCTGGTGTGCGGCCCGTTCGGCCCGGGCCGGCGGTGGCGGCAACTGTCGTACGCGGGCCGCAACCTGCTGGTGGGCGCGGCCCTGGCGGCGGCCTGGGTCTGGGAGTTGGCCCGGCTCGTCCTGCTGCGGTCCTGAACGGGCGGCACGTCCGTGGCCGTTGACCGGTGCCCCGTCGGCGTGGTCCGCTACTCTGCCCCGCGGTCGGTGCCCCCGTCAGCCCGTCCCTCGTCCTTTCCCGTCCCGTCCCCGTCCCTTCCTGCCCGGAGGCACCGATGAGTTACCCGCCCGACCCGAACAACCCGTACGGCCAGCAGCCCCCGCAGCCCGGCTACGGCTACCCGCAGCAGGCCCCGCCGCAGCAGCCGGGTTACGGCTACCCGCAGGGGCAGCAGCAGCAGCAGCCCTACGGCTACCCGCAGCAGGTGCCGCCGCAGGCCGGTTACGGCTACCCGCAGCCGGCCGGCACGATCCAGGCCAACAACGGCTACATCAACATCGCGCACGTCGGCACGGTGCGGATCGCCACCATGGGCCAGCGCTTCCTGGCCCGGCTGCTGGACGGCATCGTCACCTCGGTCATCATCGGCATCGCCATGGCGGCCGGTCTGGCCGGCGCGGTCGGCCTGGCCAAGTCCAAGGACTGCAACCAGTACGACTACGGCAGCACGGGCTACGAGTCGTGCGTGCGGGACACCGGCACCAGCGTGGTCGTGACGCTGCTCACCATGTTCGCCGTGATCGCCGTGTTCAGCCTGCTCTACGAGTGGCTGATGGTGGGCCTGGCGGGCGCCACCATCGGCAAGATGGCCCTGGGCCTGCGGGTGGTGCGGGAGAACGACGGCCAGCACCCGGGCGTGGGCGGCGGTTTCATCCGCTACATCCTGCCGCTGCTGGGCGGTCTGGTGTGCGGCATCGGCACGCTGCTGGTCTTCATCTCGCCGTTCTTCGACAACTCCGGCAAGCTGCAGGGCTGGCACGACCGCGCGGCGGGCACCGTCGTCATCAAGCGCTAGCCTGCGCCGCGGACGCCCGAGGGCCCCGCACCCCAGCTCGGCTGGGGTACGGGGCCCTCAGCGTCACCGACCCGGGGTCAGTGGAAGAAGTGCCGGGCCCCGGTGAGGTACATGGTCACGCCCGCCTTCTCGGCAGCCGCGATCACCTCCTCGTCGCGGATCGAACCGCCCGGCTGCACCACGGCCTTGACGCCCGCGGCGAGCAGGATCTCCAGGCCGTCGGCGAACGGGAAGAACGCGTCCGAGGCGGCGTAGGAGCCGACCGCGCGCTCGCCGGCCCGCTCGACGGCGAGCTTGCAGGAGTCGACCCGGTTGACCTGGCCCATGCCGACGCCGACCGAGGCGCCGTCCTTGGCGAGCAGGATCGCGTTGGACTTGACGGCCCGGCAGGCCCGCCAGGCGAAGGACAGCTCGGCCAGCTCGTCGGCGGACAGCGCCTCGCCGGTGGCCAGCGTCCAGGTGGACGGGTCGTCGCCGGCCGCGTCGACCCGGTCGACCTGCTGGAGCAGCAGGCCGCCGGAGATCCGGCGGGACTCCAGCGCGTCGGCGGGGGCCTCGGGGGCGAGCAGCACCCGCAGGTTCTTCTTCTTGGCCAGCACCTCCAGGGCGCCGTCCTCGTAGCCGGGGGCGACGACGACCTCGGTGAAGATCGGGGCGATCTGCTCGGCCAGCTCGGCGGTGACCGGGCGGTTGACGGCGATCACGCCGCCGTACGCGGAGACCGGGTCGCAGGCGTGGGCCTTGCGGTGCGCCTCGGCGACGTCCGCGCCGGTGCCGATGCCGCACGGGTTGGCGTGCTTGATGATGGCGACGGCCGGGCCCGCGTGGTCGTACGCGGCGCGGCGGGCCGCGTCGGTGTCCACGTAGTTGTTGTAGGACATCTCCTTGCCCTGGAGCTGCTGCGCGCCCGCCAGGCCGCCGCCCGCGGTGGAGCCGCCGATGGACGACGTGTCGGTGTAGAGCGCGGCCTGCTGGTGCGGGTTCTCGCCGTAGCGCAGGACGTTGCCGAGCTCCCAGGTGCTGCCCAGGAAGGACGGGAACGCGGCCTCGGACTCGGTGTAGCCC
Organism: Kitasatospora sp. NA04385; assembly: GCF_013364235.1. Taxonomy (NCBI): domain Bacteria; kingdom Bacillati; phylum Actinomycetota; class Actinomycetes; order Kitasatosporales; family Streptomycetaceae; genus Kitasatospora; species Kitasatospora sp. NA04385. The sequence goes on from NZ_CP054919.1 coordinate 3,055,669, forward strand.
GACTCCTCGAACCAGGAGGCGACGGCGACGTCGTACGCGGCGGTGTGCGCGAACGCGGCGCCCGCGAGGCGCTTGCGGGTCAGCAGGTCGAAGCCGCCGCCCCGCACGGCGGTCAGCACGTCCGCGTAGCGGGCCGGGTCGACCACGACGGCCACCGAGGGGTGGTTCTTCGCGGCGGCGCGGACCATGGACGGGCCGCCGATGTCGATCTGCTCGACGCACTCGTCGGGGGTGGCGCCGGAGGCGACGGTGGCGGTGAACGGGTACAGGTTCACCACGACCAGGTCGAACGGCTCGACGCCCAGCTCGGCGAGCTGCGCGCGGTGCGACTCCAGGCGCAGGTCGGCCAGCACGCCGGCGTGCACGCGCGGGTGCAGGGTCTTGACCCGGCCGTCCAGGCACTCGGGGAAGCCGGTCAGCTCGGAGACCTCGGTGACCGGGACGCCCGCGGCGGCGATCCGCCCGGCGGTGGAGCCGGTGGAGACGATGGCGACCCCGGCGGCGTGCAGCCCCTGGGCCAGCTCCTCCAGCCCGGTCTTGTCGTAGACGCTGATCAGCGCGCGCCGGATCGGGCGCACGTTCTCGGAGACGGGGGTGTTGCCGGAGGAAGCGGCGCTCATGCCGGAATCCATACCTTTCGGTCCTCGATGCGGTGTCCTTCGCGGGCCAGCCGGCCCACGACCTCGACGAGCAGCTTGCGCTCGACAGTCTTGATGCGCTCGTGCAGCGCCTCGCCGCCGTCGGCGTGGTCGGCGTCCTCGACCTCCACCACGCCCTGGGCGATGATCGGCCCGGTGTCCACGCCGCCGTCCACCAGGTGGACGGTGCAGCCGGTGACCTTCACCCCGTACGCCAGCGCGTCGGGCACGCCGTGCGCCCCCGGGAAGGCGGGCAGCAGCGCGGGGTGGGTGTTGACGGTGCGCCCGGCGAAGGCGCCGACGAACGCGGGGCCGAGGATCTTCATGAACCCGGCGGTGACCACCAGGTCGGGTTCGTGGGAGGCGACGTCGGCGGTCAGCGCGGCGTCCCAGGCGGCCCGGTCGGCGTGGTCCTTGATCCGCCGGACGAAGACCGGGATGCCGGCCCGCTCGGCCCGCTCGATGCCCGCGATGCCGTCGCGGTCCGCGCCCACCGCGACGATCCGCGCGCCGTAACCGGGGTCGGCGGCCGCGTCGATCAGCGCCTGGAGGTTGGTGCCGGAGCCGGAGACCAGCACCACCAGCCGGGCCGGTCCGGGGGTACGGGGCGGGAACACTTGGGCGTCAGCGGCAGCCACGGCGCGATTCTCCGTACGTCGGGTTGTCGCCCGCTGGTACGTCCACCGTCGGTGGGGCCACTACGGGCGGCGGCAGGTCGGGAGCGACGGCGGCGGACCGCCGGGCGGCCGCGGCGCTGCGGGCCCCGGGAACCGTCGGGTGCTGCCGACCGTCACCACGATAACGGCTGGTGGGAGGCCGCCCGTAACCAGCGGGCAACGCTACGCGCGTAGTTGAGACGGGGATCTCGCGGTCGCGCCCCCGCCCCGGACACCGATCCGGCAGGGTGCCGTACGGCCGGGAACCGACTGGGGGATCATTGACCCGGGCCGCCCACTCCCCCACCGACGGGGCGGGCCATCCGACGAGCAGAAACGGCCGAGACCATGAGCAGCGGCGAGGACAGCGGCGAGCGCAACCCCTTCGCGCCCCCTCCGCCCGGCGCGCCCGACCAGCCCTGGCGTCCCCGCACCCCGCGCCCGCCCGAGACCGGGCAGCAGACCGGGCAGCAGCCGGACGGGCAGCCCGGGGAGGACCGTCCCCAGCCCCCGCCGTGGGGCCGACGCCCCGAGCCCGGCCAGCAGCAGCCCTCGCCGCCCAAGCTGGACCCGGCCGACCCCACCCACCGCACCGCCCGCAACGCCCTGCTCTCCGGCTTCGCCGCCCTGCTCGCGGTGCTGTTCGGCCTGTACTGGCTGGCTTTCCCGCTCTCGCTGCTCGCCGTCTGGTACGCGATCACCGTCCTGCGCACCCCGGCCGAGCCCGCCGCCGACCCGTTCTCCCCGCGCCCCGTCCGCCCGCAGGTCCCCGCCGCGCTCAGCGCCCTGCTGACCGGCGGCCTCGCCCTGGTGGTCTCGCTGGGCGTCTTCGGCATGCAGTTCACCTACCGCGACTACCTGAACTGCCGCAACGACTCGGTCACCCAGGAGGCCGCGCACAGCTGCGCCCAGGAGTACGACGTCCCGGCCTGGCTGAGCAACCTCTACGACGTCGCCGACGAATAACGAGAAACCCCCGGCCGAGGGGCCGGGGGCCTCTTCACGGGTGTCGGACTCAACCGACGCGGAACGCCCCGCCGCCGACGGCCGCCGCGAAGGCCTGCCAGGAGGCGGCGGGCAGGGTGAGGTACGAACCCTCGGGGTTCTTGCTGTCACGAACCAGCACCACGCCGTGGGACTGCGCGTGGGAGGTGCTGATCTCGACGCACGCACCACCGCCGCCGGAGTAGTTGGACTTGAACCAACTGGCGTTGGCTGTGTCAACGGGGACCATGTTGCACAGATCCTTCCGAGCCTTGCTGATCAGCACGAGGGAGTCAGCCGGGGAGAGAGCTTCGATCTGCAGGCGATGATACTCACCCAACCAGCCCGCCACGGTTCCGTATTCGTGTTCGACATAGCCCCGCTGATGCGTCTCGGTGTACCCCATCAACTCGCCATCGGCCATGGTCAGGAGGATGGTCATGTGCGTGAAGGGGCGCTTGGCCCCGTGGGCGAACGGCACGATCTGGAGGACGACGTTGGGGCGCGCCGACAGCGCGATCAACCAGTCCAACTGCCGCATCATCACTTGAGGTGAACCAACCACTGCGCGGATGCAGCTCTCGTCGATCACCAGGTGCAACTCCGGCGGATCCGCCTGGTGCAGCGGAGCCTGCCTGCCCAGCAGGACACCGACCCGCTCTGCGGCCTGCTCGGGCGTGACCGATCCCCGCTCCACATATCCCGCCTCCAATGCCCGGGCGTACTCCTCGGTTTGAATGATGCCGGGCAGAATCCCGACTTCCCACACCTGAATGCGGCGAGCCCTGGCCTCGAAGCCCACGTACTCCGGGAACCCGCCGTGAAAAGAGGTGTGGCCGATCATCCACCACAGGCCCTCCAGCGCACCGGCCGCGCCCAGCGCCCGGTCCGCCGCGCGGATGAACTCGACCGGGGGGCGGCGCTTCCCGTTCTCGATCATCGAGACGTACGCGCCGGTGTAGTTCACCAGCGACCCCAACTCGTCCTGGGTGAGCCGCTGTTGCTGCCGTCGTTCGCGCAACTGCCAGCCGAGTGCGGCCAGCGGGGATGACGAGGGGTCAAGTTCGTTGATGCGCACGTACGTTCTCCCCGGTCGAAAACCACGAGTGTTGACTCCAAACGCTTCCGATCGTAGCCGCGGATGCCGATGCTGGTGACACATTGGCGAAGGATCGGAGCACAGAGTGAGCGAGCAGGAAGCGTCCGCAGGGCCCGAGTTGCTGCCGCCCACCCCGTACCGACCCGCTGCCATCGGCGAATTGGTGGTCGACCGGAAGTCCGGGGCACTGGTCCGGTACATGGGCGAGTGGTGCGGGCTGATGTGGGTCCGGCCGCTCCGGGGCGGGACGGAGGTGCCCGTGCACCCGGGCGGCCTCGCGCCCGCGCCGGACGTGGATGGGACCAGTGAAAGCTGATGGGCAAATCAATCAATCAGACGTTCGGTCCCCACGGGGGGCCGTCGACGAAAGGAGAGAGGGAGCGTGCCGGCACAACAACGGACCGACGGCACCGACCCGGGCGACGCCGCCGCCCGGGCCCGGTGGATCGGGGACACGCTGGGCGAGTTGACGGGGCGCCGAGCGCTGGTGGAGGAGTCCGGCGACGGCGGGTTCCGGATCACCCTCCGGCTGGTGGAGCAGCCGGGGCACCGCCTCGCCGAGGAGGTGCTGCGGACCCTGCACGCGGGCGACCGGTTCGGGCACACCTCGGGGGACCGCTGGGAGCGGCTGTGGGTCGAGGTGGACGCGCCCGAGGCGGAGCCGTTCCTCCCGCCGCTGGAGGTGGGGCGGTGATCCCGGTCGAGTACTACCCGAAGGGGCACCCGGGGCTGGACTGGCACGCGGTCGGCGACGACCTGGACGGGGTGGTGCTGGCGAGTTCGCCCCGCGGGGTGGCGGTCGCCCGGGCCACCGACCCGCGCACCGTGCTGTACCTGAACCCGGACGAGTGGGCCGACCTGCGGGACGCGATCAAGCAGGGGCACTGCGACCACCTGCTCGGCGACCGCACGCTGTGCGCCGACCCGACGCCCCGGGACCTGCGGCTGCCGGGCGAGCGGGTGTACGTCGTCCTGGTCGAGCGCACCGGCGCGGAGCCGGCCGACCCGGACGACGTCGCGGCCCGGCTCTCCGACCTGCTGCGCCGGGGCGCGTACCGGACCGTCCCCGCCCTCCCGCACTGAGCGCCCGTGGCCCATGGCCCACAGCCCGCGGCCGGACGGAACGCATCAGCCCCGGTCGGCCGTCCCGTCCGGGGCGGGGGTGACGAAGCCGGACTCGTAGGCGGCGATCACCGCCTGGGTGCGGTCCCGGGCACCGAGCTTGCCGAGCACCGCGCTGACGTGCGTCTTCACGGTCTGCACGCCCAGGTGCAGCCGTTCGCCGATCTCCGCGTTGGACAGGCCCCGGGCCATCAGGCGCAGCACCTCGCCCTCCCGGCCGGTCAGTCCCGCCCGGGCCACCGCGCCGCCGTCGGCGTCCCGTCCGGCCCGGGCGGCGGCGAGGCGGCGGATCGCGGCGGGGAACAGCAGGCTCTCCCCCGCCGCCACCAGCCGCACCGCCTGGACCACCTCGGCGGGGCGGGAGCGCTTGAGCAGGAAGCCGTCGGCGCCCGCGCGCAGCGCCTCGTACACGTAGTCGTCGGCCTCGAAGGTGGTCACCACCAGGATCTTCGGCGGCGCGTCGGTGCCGCGCAGGATCGCCCGGGTCGCGGCCAGCCCGTCCAGACCCGGCATCCGCACGTCCATCAGCACCACGTCGGGGCGCAGCGAGCGGACCAGGCCGAGCGCCTCGGCGCCGTCGGCGGCCTCGCCGACCACCTCCAGATCGGGCTGGGCGTCCAGGACGGCGCGCAGGCCGAAGCGGATGAGTTCCTCGTCGTCGACCAGCAGCACCTTGATCACGCTCACCGCCCCAACCGTAGCGGCAGCCGCACCCGCAGCAGCCAGTACGCCCCGTCCGGGCCCGCCGCGCACTCGCCGCCGAGCAGTACCGCGCGTTCCCGCACCCCGCGCAGGCCCTTGCCGCCGCCCCTACGCGAACTCCCGTTCCCCGTGATGGAGTTGCGGCAGGAAAGCTCCAGCACGCCGTCCGCCACCGCGCCCCGGACCCGGATCGGCGCGCCGGGGGCGTGCCGCAGCGCGTTGGTGACGCCCTCCTGGACGATCCGGTACGCCTCGCGGGACAGCACTCCGGGCAACTCGGCGGCCCGGACGTCGAGTTCGGCGTCGACGGTGCTACCGGCCGCCCGGGCGGCGGCGAACAGCTCGGGGGCGCGGTCCAGGCCAGGCCGTTCGGCGACGGCCGCCTCGGGGGTCTCGCGCAGCAGCACCAGCATCCGTTCCAGGTCGTCCAACGCGCGGCGCCCGGTGGTCTCGATCGCCTCCAACGCCCGCTCCCGGAACGCCGGATCGGCCACCTCACGGGCCGCGCCCGCCTGCACCACCGTCACCGTCAGCGCGTGGCCGATCGAGTCGTGCAGCTCCCGGGCCAGCCGGTTGCGCTCCAGCAGGCGTTCGGCCCGGGCCTCGGCGGCGGCCAGCCGCTCGGCCCCGGACGGGCCCAACAGCCTTACCGCGAGCGCGAGTTGCAGGCGCCCGGCGTACACCACCAGCCAGAGCAGGACGAGGGCCGCCGGTGGCGCGAGCAGCGGCACGGCCGCCACCGCCCGGACCACCGCCGCCGTCGCCGTCCCGAGCAGCACCCCCAGCCCGACCCGGGCCACCAGCCAGCACGCCGTCCGCCCCCGCCGCCCAGCCCGCCGACGGCGCGACCCCGATCTCCTCCTCCCGCGCGGGCGCCAGCAGCAGCCGCGCCTGCACGCCCTCCCCGCGCCGCACCCCCGGCACCAGCGCCACCAGGCACAGCAGCGGCACGTCCACCGCCACCGCCCACGCCACCGCCCGCCCGGTCGACACCCCCTCCGTCCCCGGGTACACCAGCAGCACCACCCCGGCGAACACCAACCCGACCATCAGGTGCACCCACCGGGTGTAGGTGGCGGGACGCGACAGCGGAGCGAGCAGTGCGGGCATCCGACCATCCTCCCCCACCCTCCCGGCCGCCCGATCCGGGCCGGCCAACGACGTCCGCCTTGTCAGGGCGGCGCTCGCCCGCTCCTCCCTCCCGGGAGGGAGGAGGTCCACCCGCGCGCGGGATCCGGCCGCCCGGGGCTGGGCGGTTGACTCGGAGCACCGAACGGACGAGGGGAGTTCCCGTGATCGAGATCCGCGACCTGACCAAGGCGTACGGCGAGCGCCGGGCCGTGGACGGCCTGTCGTTCCGGGTCGAGCCCGGGCGGGTGACCGGGTTCCTGGGGCCGAACGGGGCCGGGAAGTCGACGACCCTGCGGATGGTGCTGGGGCTGGACCGGCCGACGTCCGGGACGGCGCTGGTGGACGGGCGGCCGTACGCCGGGCTCGACCGCCCGCTGTGCCGGGTCGGCGCGCTGCTGGACGCGCAGGCGCTGCACCCGGGCCGGACCGCCGCCGGGCACCTGCGCTGGATCGCCGCCTCGCACGGCCTGTCCGCCCGCCGGGTCGGCGAGGTGCTGGCCCTGGTCGGCCTCGCCGGGGTCGCCGGACACCGGATCCGGACGTTCTCGCTCGGCATGCGCCAGCGCCTGGGCGTCGCGGCGGCCCTGCTCGGCGATCCGGCCGCGCTGCTGCTGGACGAGCCGGTGAACGGCCTGGACGCGGAGGGCATCCGGTGGATCCGGAGCCTGCTGCGCCGGCTCGCGGGCGAGGGCCGGGCGGTGCTGGTGTCCTCGCACCTGATGGCGGAGATGGCGGTGACCGCCGACCACCTGGTGGTGATCGGCCGGGGCCGGCTGCTCGCCGACGCCTCCACTGCCGACTTCCTGGCCCGGCACGGCCGCCGCCGGGTCCGGGTCCGCGCCGTCGACCCGGCCGCGCTGGCCGCCCTGCTCGCCGCCGCCCACCCGGACGCGGTGCCGGTGCCCGGCGGCGACGGCGCGTTCGACGTCCCGGACGCCGACCCCGGCCGGCTTGGCGCGCTGGCCGCCGAGCACCGGGTGGTGCTGGTCGAGCTCTCCGTCACCCACGACTCCCTGGAGGAGGCCTTCATGCGGATGACCGCGGACGCCGTCGAGTACCGGGCGGTGGCGGCATGAGCACCGGCACCCGCACCCGCACCCGCACCCGCACCACGTACCCGCTGCGCGCCGAGTGGGCGAAGTTCGCCACGCTGCGCCCGCTGTGGACGACCCCGTTCCTCGCCGTGGCGCTCAGCGCGGGCATCACGGCGGCCGCCCAGGCCGCGTACGGGAGCACCGACACCTCGCTGACCGAGGACCCGATGGAGGGGCTGTACTACGGGCTGAACTTCGGGCAGGTCGCGGTCGCCTGCCTGGGCGTCCTGCTGATCGGCCAGGAGTACGCCTCCGGCACCCTGGCCACCTCGCTCGCCGCCGTCCCGGACCGGCTGCGCTTCTACCGCGCCAAGCTGCTGCTGGGCACCGGCCTCGGCCTGGCCGTCGGCCTGGTCACCGTCGGCTGCCAACTCGCCGCGACCGCCGCCACGGTGGGCCTGGACCTGTCCGCCCCCGGCACCGCGCGGGCCCTCGCCGCCGGGGTGCTCTACCACCCGCTGCTGCTCGTCCTGTGCCTGGCGCTCACCACCGTCCTGCGCAACCAGACGGCCGCCCTCGGGCTGCTCTCCCCCGCGGTCTTCCTCGGCACCACCGCCCTGGCCGCCGTCCCGGGCGTCCGCGAGGCCGCCCGGTTCCTCCCCGACCGGGCCGGTCAGTACGCCCTCCGCCTCGCCGACACCCCCGGCGCCCCCTACGGCCACACCACCGGTCTCCTCCTGATGGCCGCCTGGGCGGCCCTCGCGGCCCTGGCGGGCCTGCGCACCCTGCGCCGCAAGGACGCGCACGCGTGAACCCCGGACCGGGCGCAGCCGGACGCGGGGAACTGCGGGGGCGACCAGGCACCCGCCGCAGGATCGCGAGGCGACATCGGCCCACCGCCCGCCTCGCGACCTCGCGGACGTTCACCTCCCGCTGTGCGCAGTTCCCGGCGCACCGGCTGCGCCGTCCCGCTGCACCGGCCCGCGCGGGTTCACGCGGCGAGGCGGCACACCAGCCGGTACGCCCCCACCCGAGCGCGGATCACCGGCCCCGCGCCGTCGCCGTGGCGGCCGAGCCACCAGCGCGACAGCAGCGCCCCCGGCAGGGTGAGGGCGAGCAGCCAGGCGGTCTGGGCGAGGGCGAACTGCCAAGGCACGGGGCCGAGTTCGGACATCCGACCGGAGGCGAGGGCGCCACCGGCGAGGTACCCGGCGAGGAGGGCGGGCAGGACGCCCGCGAGGGCGGTCGCGGTGGCGACGGCCGCGGTCTGGGCGGCGGTCCAGCGGGTGGCGGCGCGGCCGATCAGCAGGGCGGCGGTGAGCGCCGCCGCAGCGCCCGCCGCACAGGCCAGCAAGTGCCAGTCGGGGCCGCGGTCGGCGGGGAGCAGGGCGAGCAGCGGGAAGTCCGGGGCGGGGCCGAGCCGGGTGCCGAACGGTCCGGCGTGGCTCCCGGTGCCGACCTCGAATCCCGCGCCGAGCGCGTAACTCGCGGACCAGAGCAGCGCGTTGGGCACCAGCGCCAGGCAGGCCAGCAGCATGCCGAGCCAGTCGGCGGCGCCGCCGCCGAGCCGCTGCGCGTGCTGTCCGGCGGAGCCGAGCAGCACCGCGACCGCGAGCACCACCCCGCCGCCGGCGGTCAGCGCGAGCAGCCAGCCGGCCAGCGCCCGTCCGGTGGCCGCCGGGGCGCCGTCCGGCCAGAGCGCGGGCGGCAGCGGCAGCCGGGGCAGCGCGGACGGCCGGCCGAGCCCGGTCCACAGGCCGTGGCCGAGCGCGGCGGCGGTGAGCAGGGCGACGGCGACGAGGTCGGCCACGGCCCGGGAGCGCAGCAGGGCCTGCGGGTCGGCGCACTGGGCGACGGCGGCGGCCGCGACCAGCAGGTACCCGGCGTACACCGCGAGCGGGGAGCGCCAGCGCATCCATCCGCGCCCCCGGGCGCGCCGGGCCTGGCGGTGCCCGGCGCGGGAGAGCAGCACGGCCGTGACGGCGGTGAGCAACAGCGGCGTGACGGTCACCGGCGCGGCGCCGGGGCCCCGGACGAGCGGGGCGCCGTGGCCGAGCAGCCAGAGCCCGAAGGCGGCTCGGGCCGCGTCCTGCGCCGTGTCGTCACCGTACGGGGCGAGCACCCACAAGCCGAACACCGGGACGGCGACCACGGACAGGGTGAGCAGCGCGGCGCGGACGCCGGTGAGCAGGTCGGAGAGGGTGGAGCGGCTGTCCAAGTCGCTCGGCAGGCCCAGGATCGGACGGCCCATCAACTGCGTCATGGCCCTCATGCTGCCAAGACCACCCGTTGCGGGGTGTCAACGCGCGAACCTTCGCCGTGTCCCGGATTATCAGTACATGTGCCTTTTTCCGGGACGGACCTGCCACGGAGGAGATCGGTGACCTCGCCCTCGACCGCCGAACCGGAACGCACCGCCGGGACCTCTCCCCGGGCCCGTGAGGACGCGGAGCTCCTGCTGCGCCGCCTGGCCCCGCGCGAGGCCCAGGCCCTGGCCCGGCTGGCCGCCGGCGACGACCTGCGCGCCATCGCCCGGCACCTGGGCGTCGCTCCGGGCACCGCCCGCAGCCACCTCGACCGGGCGATCCGCAAGCTCGGCGTCCGCACCCGCGAGGAGGCGGTGGCCCTGCTCGCCACGCTGACCCCCGAAGCACCCGAAGCACCCGAGGCACCCGAAGCACCCGGAACGCCCGGAACGCCCGGAACGCCCGGAGCCCCTGAAGCGCCCGCCGCGACGGCCGCCGCCGCGCCCGCACCCGCACCCGCCGAGCCCGAGACCGAGCCCGCCCCCGTCCCGGCCGACTTCGGGGAGTTCGCCGCGCTGGTGCACGCCCGGCTGGTGCAGCAGACCTTCCTGCTGACCGGCCATCGCCACCGCGCGGCGCACTGCGTGCACCTGGCGCTGGGGTCGGCGGCCCGGCGGTGGGAGGAGGTGTCGGCCGGTCCGGACCCGGAGGGGCGGGTGCGCGGGGAGGCGTTCGACCTGGCGCTGTCGCCGTGGCACCGGGGCGGCCCGCGGCGGGCGCACCTGCTGCGGTGGCCGCGGCGGCGGATCGTGGTCGACGCGGCGGGCGCCCCGGAGCCGCCCGAGCCGCCGCAGAAGCTGACCCACCAGGACCGGGCGCTGGTGAAGGCGCTGCTGCGGCTGTCGCGGCCGCGGCGGCGGGCACTGGTGCTGCACGACACGCTGGGCCTGCCGGTGGAGCGGGTCGCGGTGGAGGTGGAGTCGAGCACGGCGGCGGCCGGGAGCCGGGTGCGTTCGGCGCGGGCCGACCTGGCCCGGGAGGTCCCGGCGCTGGTCGGCGCAGACCCGGACGACCCGGAGTTCGCGGAGCGGCTCTCGGCCCTGCTGCACCGGGCGGCGGTGCACGGCTGCCCGGGCCCGCGGGTGCCGTCCACGGCGCGGCTGGTCGCGGACAGCCGGCTGCACACCGGGCTGGTGACGGGCGCGGCGGCGGCGCTGACCGCGGTGGTGGGCGGGGTGATCGTGGCGGCCCTGCTGGGCGTGGGCCCGACGGATTCGGCGCCGGAGCCGGTGGGCGCGACGGCCTGCACCTCGGCCGGTACGGGCAGCGCGGGCCCGGCCGCCCCGTACCGCGCGCCGGGGCTGCGGACGCCGTGGTGCAGTCCGGCGCCCGGCGTCCCGGCCCGGGTGATCGGCCGGCACGGGCAGCTGCCGCCGCCGCTGGACCGGCCCGCCCGGGCGGGCCGGACACCGCGCGCTGCCCGGCGGCCCGTTCGCGGCGGGTCCGTTCGCGGCCGGCCGGCCGCCGTTCGCCCCGCCGCCGGAGCGCCACCCGCTGCCGCCGCCGCTGGCCGCCCCGTGCGGCCCGGTCTGCGCCCCGTAGCGGGTCGGCCCCGGGAGACGCCGAGGGAGACGCCGAGGGCGCCGCGCACCGTCCGGACGGAACGGTGCGCGGCGCCCTCGGGCGTACTGACTACTGCGCGGCGGCGAACAGCTCGCGGGCCAGGCGGGCGGTCTCGGACGGCGTCTTGCCGACCTTGACGCCGGCGGCCTCCAGGGCCTCCTTCTTCGCCTGGGCGGTGCCGGAGGAGCCGGAGACGATGGCGCCGGCGTGGCCCATGGTCTTGCCCTCGGGCGCGGTGAAGCCCGCGACGTAGCCGACGACCGGCTTGGTGACGTGCTCGGCGATGTAGGCCGCGGCACGCTCCTCGGCGTCGCCGCCGATCTCGCCGATCATCACGATCAGCTCGGTCTCCGGGTCCTCCTGGAACGCCTTGAGGGCGTCGATGTGGGTGGTGCCGATGACCGGGTCGCCACCGATGCCCACCGCGGAGGAGAAGCCGAGGTCACGGAGCTCGTACATGAGCTGGTAGGTCAGGGTGCCGGACTTCGACACCAGACCGATCTTGCCCGAGCCGGTGATGTTGGCCGGGATGATGCCCGCGTTGGACTGTCCGGGGCTGATCAGGCCGGGGCAGTTCGGGCCGATGATGCGGGTCTTGTTGCCCTTGGCGCCGGCGTGGGCCCAGAACGCGGCGGTGTCGTGCACCGGAACGCCCTCGGTGATGACCACGGCGAGGCCGATCTCGGCGTCGATCGCCTCGATCACGGCGGACTTGGTGAACGCCGGCGGCACGAAGATGACGGTGACGTCGGCACCGGTCTTCTCGATCGCCTCGACCACGGTGCCGAACACCGGGACCTCGGTGCCGTCCACGTCGACGGTGGTGCCCGCCTTGCGCGGGTTCACGCCGCCGACGATCTGAGTGCCGGAGGCGAGCATGCGGCGGGTGTGCTTCATGCCCTCGGAGCCGGTCATGCCCTGGACGATGACCTTGCTGTCCTTGGTAAGGAAGATAGCCATGGTGTTGAGTCCCTTCCTTACTTGTTGGCCAGCTCGGCGGCGCGGTCAGCGGCGCCGTCCATGGTGTCCACCTGCTCGACCAGCGGGTGGTTGGCGTCGGTCAGGATCTGGCGACCGAGCTCCGCGTTGTTGCCGTCCAGGCGGACGACCAGCGGCTTGGTGACGGCCTCGCCCTTGCTCTCCAGGAGCGCGAGGGCCTGCACGATGCCGTTGGCGACCGCGTCACAGGCGGTGATGCCGCCGAAGACGTTGACGAAGACCGACTTGACGTCGGCGTCGCCCAGGATGATCTCCAGGCCGTTCGCCATCACCTCGGCGGACGCGCCGCCGCCGATGTCGAGGAAGTTGGCCGGCTTCACGCCGCCGTGGTTCTCACCGGCGTACGCGACGACGTCCAGGGTGCTCATGACGAGGCCCGCGCCGTTGCCGATGATGCCGACCTGGCCGTCGAGCTTGACGTAGTTCAGGCCCTTGGCCTTCGCCGCCGCCTCCAGCGGGTTGGCGGCGGCCTTGTCCTCGAGCGCCTCGTGCTCGGGCTGGCGGAACTCGGCGTTCTCGTCCAGGGAGACCTTGCCGTCCAGGGCGATGATCTTGCCCTCGCCGGACTTGATCAGCGGGTTGACCTCGACCAGGAGGGCGTCCTCCTTGACGAAGACGACCCAGAGCTTCTGCAGGACGTCGGCGACCTGGTCGGCGATCTCGGCCGGGAACTTCGCGGCGGCGACGATCTCGGCGGCCTTCTCCGGGGTCACGCCCTCGTTCGCGTCGACCGGGATCTTGGCCAGCGCGTCCGGGTTCTCCTCGGCCACGACCTCGATCTCCACGCCGCCCTCGACGCTGGCCATGGCCAGGAAGGTGCGGTTGGTGCGGTCGAGCAGGAAGGAGACGTAGTACTCCTCCTTGATGTCCGCGGTCTGGGCCAGCATGACCTTGTGGACGGTGTGGCCCTTGATGTCCATGCCGAGGATCGCCTCGGCCTTGGCCACGGCGTCCTGCGGGTCGGACGCGAGCTTCACGCCACCGGCCTTGCCTCGGCCACCCACCTTCACCTGAGCCTTGACGACGGCTCGGCCGCCGAAGCGCTCCGCGATGGCGGCAGCGTCTGCGGCGGTCTCGATGACATCGCCGTCAAGCACGGGTACGCCGTGCTTGGCGAAGAGGTCCCTCGCCTGGTACTCGAACAGGTCCACGTGTTTGTCCTTGTTCGTGGTCGCGGAATGTGTCTCTACGAGCGTGCCACGGCAGGATCTTCGCTGCGGGTCGTCGACACTGAGCGGGTACGCAGATGTACGGCCTTGCGGCCCACGCAGTTGCCGGGCGCATCGTCAATCAACACGCGCGTCACGTCCGCATGGCAGGTTATCCCCGGACGACCGGCGTGTTTCGCCCGGGGCCGGGTCCGCCTTGGTGAGAACCGTCACAACGACCCCGTCCCGGCGCGTCCCCGGGCCTCCTCACCAGCGGGGGCGCGCGATGGTGAGCGCCACCACCGCTTCACCCGTACGGGTGGGCGCCCCGGCCCTTGACGGCCCGCGGCGCCCCCGACTCACCCCCGGTCCGGCACCGGCAGCGGACGCTTCTCGATCGCCGCGGCCATGATCTCCGGGAACGCGTCCGGCGTGCAGGCGAACGCCGGGGCGCCCAGCTCCGCCAGTGCCTGCGCGTGCGCGTGGTCGTACGCCGGGGCGCCCTCGTCGGACAGCGCCAGCAGCGCGACGAACTGCACCCCCGCGGCCTTCATCGCGGCCACCCGCTTGAGCATCTCGTTGCGGATGCCGCCCTCGTACAGGTCGCTGATCAGCACCACGATCGTCTCGGACGGCCGGCTGATCCTCGACTGGCAGTACGCCAGCGCCCGGTTGATGTCGGTGCCGCCGCCCAGCTGCGTCGCGAACAGCACGTCCACCGGGTCGCTCAGCTGCTCGGTCAGGTCGACCACCGAGGTGTCGAACACCACCAGCCGGGTGTCCAGGCTCGGCATCGACGCCAGCACCGCGCCGAACACCGCCGAGTGCACCACCGAGGGCGCCATCGACCCCGACTGGTCGATGCACAGGATCACCTCCTTCTTCACCGCCCGCTGCGCCCGCGCGTAGCCGACCAGCCGCTCCGGGACGACCGTGCGGTACTCCGGCAGGTACTTCGACAGGTTGGCCCGGATGGTGCGGTCCCAGTCGATGTCCCGGTGCCGGGGGCGGTTCACCCGGGCGCTGCGGTCCAGCGCGCCGCCGACCGTCGAGCGCGTCCGGTCCGCGAGCCGGCGCTCCAGGTCGGCCACCACCTTGCCGACCACCGCCCGGGCGGTCTCCCGGGTGGTCTCCGGCAGCGCGTGCTTCAGCGACAGCAGCGTCCCCACCAGGTGCACGTCCGGCTCGACGGCGGCCAGCATCTCCGGCTCCAGCAGCAGCCGGTCCAGGCCGAGGCGGGAGATCGCGTCCTGCTGCATCAGCCGCACCACGCTGGTCGGGAAGTACTCCCGGATGTCCCCCAGCCAGCGCGCCACCTTCGGCGCCGACCCGCCGAGCCCCGCCGAGCGCTTGCCGTCCTCCCGGTACAGCGCCCCCAGCGCCCCGTCCATCGCCGCGTCCCGACCGGTCAACCGCACGCCGGTGCCGTCCGCGTCCCCGCCGAGCACCAGCCGCCAGCGCCGCATCCGCTCATCGTCCTGACGGACCGCCATGTCTGTGACTCCTCAACTCTCGTGCCCCGTCGGGGGCGCGGGGAACTGCGCGAAGCGGAAGGGGGGAAGGGGGAGAGGGGAAGGGGCCGGTCAGGCCGTGGCGCGGCGGTCCGGCTGCCGGGGGAACCGCGGCGGCGGGAGCGACACCCCCAGCAGCAGCGCCAGCACCTCCGTGGTCGCCCCGGCGCGCTCCTCGTCCAGCGGGGCGCTCGGGGCGGAGGCCGCCGCGGGAGCGCCGAGCGGGCCGGCCGCGACCCGGGAGCCGATGGTGTGCCGGACGCCCGTCTCCAGCGAGGAGAAGGTGCGGCGCAGCACCGGCAGCAGGTCGGTGAAGGCGTCCGGGGAGACGCCGCACAGCCAGCCGTCGAGCAGGCCGAGCAGGGCCGGGTCGTGCAGCAGCAGCGCGCCGCCGCCGGAGACGAAGCCCTCCACCCAGCCGCCGGCGTCGGCCGGGTCGGAGGCGGTGGACAGCACCAGGCCGAGCCAGCGCCCGGCCTCCTCGGTGTCGAGCCGCCCGTCGTCCAGCAGCAGCCGCACCGCGCGGCCGCGCAGCAGGCCGGGGACGCCCGTCGCGGGACCGCCGTGCGGTTCGCGGGCGGCCAGTGCGGCCAGCGTGCCGGCCCAGCGTTCGACGGTGTCGCCGCCGAGCAGGGCGATCGCCTGGTGGACGGCGTCCAGTTCGGCGCGGCGGGCGCTCGCGCCGTCCGCGTCGAGGCCGGTGCAGGCGGCGGGCAGCGCGAGGCCGAGCCGCTCGGCCAGGCCGTGGGCGACGGCGGTGAGCGAGCCGGTGTCGGTGGAGCGGACGTCGCCGTAGCGCAGGGTCCGCACCAGCGCGGGCAGCGCGGCGGCCAGGTGCCCGGCGTCGGTGTCGAGCGCGGCGCGGTCGGCGAGCAGCCGCATCACCTCGGGCAGCGCGTCGGGCAGGTCGGCCAGCAGGCACTGCTCGGCGAGCGCGGTCAGGGCGGTCAGCTCGGCGCCCTCGGCCTCGGCGATCGCCTTGTGGGTGGCGGCCGAGCGCACGGTGGTGCCCCACTGGCCGGCTTCGACCAGGCGGACGGAGAACTCGGGCTCCCAGACGAGCTGCCAGGTCTCCCGGAAGGTGCCGGTGGAGTTGACGCCGTCCCGGGACGGGCGGCCCCAGTCCAGGCCGAGCAGCCGCAGCCGGTGCAGCAGCCGGGAGCGCTCCACGCCGAGGCCCTCGCGCAGGTCGAGGACGAGGTCCCGGGGGGCGGCCTCCGGCTTGAGCCGCAGGGAGCGCTGCAGACGGGTCAGGTCCCGCTGGAGCGGCACGGCGGGCACCCCGTCGGGGACTTCGCCGAGCGCGTCGCCGACCACCAGGCGCTCGCGGACCAGGGCGAGCGCGACGTCCGAGCCGTCGCACATCACGGCGCGCACCGCGTCCAGCGTCTCGGTGAGGCCGGGCAGCGGGCGGCCGCGCACCGCGGCGAGGCCGTCGGCGAGCCGGACCGCCTCGATGACGTGCGCGGAGGAGACCGGGTGGTCCTCGGCCCGGAGCAGCTCGGCGACCTTGGTCATCCAGCGGGTGACCGGCTGCCCGGGGGCGGTGAACAGGTGGTGGTACCAGCCGGGCGAATCGATGCCCGCGCCGTAGCCGGTGTGCTGGGACAGCCGGCGGTGCGTCCACGGCACCCAGGTCAGTTCGACCTTGAGCTTCTTCGGCAGCCCGGCGAGCAGCGCCCGGTCGTGCGCGACGGTCGGCAGCACGGCCAGCGCCGGGACGTGCCAGGCGCCGCAGACCACGGCGATCCGCCGGTGCCCGGCCTTGCGGGCGGCCCGGACGCGCTGGCGCATCGCGGCCTCGCGGACCAGGTCGCGGCGCTCGGCCGGGTGGTGCTCGCGCAGCGCCGCCATCGCCTCGGCGAGGGCCGCGAACGGGGCCAGCGGGTCGCCGTCGGGGGTGCGGTGCTCGACCGCGTCCTCCCACCAGGCCTCCGGGTCGGGGTGGCCCGCGGCGGCGGCGAGTTCGGCGATCGGGTCGACGGGCCCGGGCCCGGAAGTGCCCCCCGGCACTCCCGGCCCCTCCCCCTCTCCTGACGCTCCGTCACGGCCGGACGTGTCACCCCCGGCGGCGGAGTTTTCGTCGCCGCCGGAAGCACCCCCGTCGCCGCCGGAAGCACCCCCGTCGCCGTCCGCGAGCGGGCCCTCGTCCCGGGCGCCGCGCGGGCCGAGCGCGAGGCTCTGCGCGGCGGGCAGGTCGATGAAGTGGACGGGCACCCCGGCGTCCAGCCCGTACCGCAGCGCCACCCACTCGGGCGAGAACTCGGCCAGCGGCCAGAACGCGGCCCGCGCCGGGTCGTCGGCGACGTGCGCGAGCAGCGCGACCGGCGGCACCATGTCCTTCCCGGCGGCGGCCGCGACCAGGTCGTCGGCCTCCGGCGGGCCCTCGATCAGCACCGCGTCCGGCCGCAGGGCGGCCAGTGCGGCGGCCACCGCGCGGGCCGAGCCGGGGCCGTGGTGGCGCACCCCGAGCAGCGTCACCTCCGCGGCCCCGGCCCCGGCCCCGGCGCCCGCGGCCGTGGCGCTCATGGCCTCGGCACTCACGCGGAGACCTCCCGGGCGGCCCGGTAGAAGTCCTTCCAGCCGTCGCGGTCGCGGACCACGCCCTCCACGTACTCCCGCCACACCTGCCGGTCGGCGACCGGGTCGCGGACCACCGCGCCGACGATGCCGTCCGCGACGTCCCCCGCGCGCAGCACGCCGTCGCCGAAGTGCGCGGCCAGCGCGAGGCCGTTGGTGACCACCGAGATCGCCTCGGCGGTGGAGAGCGTGCCGCTGGGGGTCTTCACCTTCGTCCGCCCGTCGGCCGTCAGGCCGGCCCGCAGCTCGCGGAAGACCGTCACCACCCGGAGGATCTCCTGGGCGCCGCCCGGCAGTTCGGGCAGGTCGAGCGAGCGGCCGAGCTGGCCGACCCGGCGGGTGACGATCTCCACCTCCTCCTCCAGCGTGGCGGGCAGCGGCAGCACCACGGTGTTGAAGCGGCGGCGCAGCGCGGAGGACAGCTCGTTGACGCCGCGGTCCCGGTCGTTGGCGGTGGCGATCACGTTGAACCCGCGCACCGCCTGCACCTCGGAGCCCAGCTCCGGCACGGGCAGCGTCTTCTCGGACAGGATGGTGATCAGGCTGTCCTGCACGTCCGCCGGGATGCGGGTGAGCTCCTCGACCCGGGCGATCCGCCCGTCCCGCATGGCGCGCATCAGCGGGGACGGCACCAGCGCGTCCTCGCTCGGGCCGTGGGCGAGCAGTTGGGCGTAGTTCCAGCCGTAGCGGACGGCCTCCTCGGGGGTGCCCGCGGTGCCCTGGACGAGCAGCGTGGAGTCTCCGGAGATCGCGGCGGCGAGGTGCTCGGAGACCCAGGTCTTGGCGGTGCCGGGCACGCCGAGCAGCAGCAGCGCCCGGTCGGTGGCCAGCGTCGTCACGGCGACCTCGATCACCCGGCGCGGGCCGATGTACTTGGGCGTGATCACCGTGCCGTCGGCGAGCTCGCCGCCCAGCAGGTAGGTGGCGACCGCCCACGGCGACAGGCGCCAGCGCTCCGGCCGGTCCCGGTCGTCGTGCCGGGCGAGGGCGGCCAGCTCCTCGGCGAACGCGTCCTCGGCGTGCTGCCGCAGGACCTCGCTGGTCGTCTCGGTGGTCATCGACTGCTCCGATCTCACGGGGGGACTGACGAGTCGTCAGAACGCTGCGCACGGAGGGCGCGAAGGACGAACGCCACGGGGCTGACCTGGGCGGGAGAACTGCCGTTCGCCCCGTGCACCCACCACTGTGCCGCCCGGCACTGACAACCGACCCGGCGTCAGCCGGCCGCCGGGACGGGCCGGTCGGCCGCCCGCCGCCAGGGCCACAGCTGGGCCGCGCCGAAGGCCGCCTCCACCGCCAGGAAGCCCCACAGCAGCCCGGTCGCGCCCTGCCCCAGCGCCCAGCCCTGCCAGCAGGCGAACAGCACCCGGGCCACCCCGTCGAACAGCCCGTGCACCGGCTGCGGGCGCAGCAGCCGCAGCAGCGCCCAGACCAGCACCACCGACCCCATCAGGTTGGCGAACAGCGTCTGCATCGGCTCCAGCGGCGGCAGTTGGCCCAGCCCCAGCCCGCCGGAGGCCGCGGACAGCGCCCGGTGCGCGAGGGCGTACGTCCAGGGGGTGGCGAAGGGGGCGGTGACCAGCAGGTCGTACCAGGCGCTGGCGCGGACCAGGCGGGCGTAGCGGGGCGTCATGTCGGGCTCCTGTGCCGTCTCGTGCGGGGACGGGCCCATGCTGGGGGGTGGAGTACTGTCCAGGGTCAAGTCCCAGGGTCGAGCCGCCGACGGGAGCAGGGACGTGCGCATCGGGGAACTCGCCGAACGGACCGGGCTGAGCCGCGACACGCTGCGCTTCTACGAGCGCACCGGGCTGCTGGCCTCCCGCCGGCTGCCCAACGGCTACCGGGACTTCCCGCCCGAGGCGGAGCCCTGGCTGCGGTACGTCCGCACCGCGCAGGCGCTCGGCTTCTCGCTCGCCGAGATCGCCCGCACCGGCGCGGAGTTGAGCGCCGCGCCGGACGCCGCCGAGCGGCTCTCCGAGCTGTTCCGGGAGAAGATCGCGCTGATCGACGCCCGGGCGGCGGAGCTCGCCGCCCTGCGCGCCGACCTGGCCGACCGGGTCGGCACCGGCTGCCCGCTGGCCCCGGCCTGACGGCCCGTCCGGGTTCCGGCTCGCTCCGGCCTCCGGCCGACCGGCACGGCGGAGCGGTTCCGCCGCCCGGCGGCGGGCAGGCCCCCGGCGCCCCGCCCCCGGCCCGCCCCGAGGAAGGCCCCGAGGAAGGCCCCGCCCCGGAACCGCCCCGCCCTCCGCGCGGTGCGGCCGACGGCTCCGGGGGCGGGCCCTGACGGCCCCTCGACTGTCAGTGGCCCCTCCTAGCGTCGTCGGCATGGAGGAACGCTGGAGCACCGAACACGTCCTTTCGCTGGCGCCCGATCCGGCTTCCCTGAAGGCCGCGGGCAAGCTCTCCGGCCCGGCCCCCTGGTCGGCCACCGGCACCGGGCGGGGCGCGCTGTGGGGCCTGTGCAAGGGCAGCGGCAGCACCCCGTACCGGACGGCGGTCGAGCTGGGGACGCCCGCGTACAAGTGCAGCTGCCCGAGCCGGAAGTTCCCGTGCAAGCACGCCCTGGGGCTGCTGCTGCTGTGGGCCGCCGGGCCGGAGGCCGTCGCCGACGGGGCCGCCCCGCCGGACTGGGTCGAGGAGTGGCTGGACGGCCGCGGCCGGGCCGCCGCGGACAGGGCGGCCAAGGCGGCCGAGCAGCGGGCGAAGGCCGCCGAGGCGGACCCGGCGGCCGCCCGGAAGCGGGCCGCCCGCCGGGCCGAGCGGGTCGCGGGCGGCGCCCGCGAGCTGCGGCTGCGGCTGGCCGACGGGGTCCGCCGCGGCCTGGCCGACCCGCTGCCGGCCGGTGCGTGGGAGGAGGTGGCCGCGCGGATGGTCGACGCCCAGGCGGGCGGCCTGGCGTCCCGGGTGCGGGTGCTGGCCGAGGCGCCGCAGGACGAACTGCTGGAGGAGTACGCGATGCTGCACCTGCTGGCCGGCGCCTACGGCCGGATCGACGCCCTGCCGGAGGCCCTCGCGGCGACCGTCCGGGCCCGGGTCGGCTTCACCACCGACACCGCCGACCTGCTCGCCGGCCCGACCGTCCGGGACCGCTGGCACGTCCTGGGCAGCCGGGACACCGCCGACGACCGGCTGACCACCCGCCGGGTGTGGCTGCGCGGCGCGAAGACCGGACGGCAGGCCCTGCTGCTCGCCTTCGGCCGCCCCGGCCAGGCCCCCGACCTGGCGCTGCCCACCGGCCGCCTGCTGGAGGCCGAGCTGGCCTACCACCCGGGGGCGCGCCCGCTGCGGGCGGTCCTCGGCACCCGCTACGGCAGCCCGGAGCCCGCCCCGGCCGCCGCGCCCGCGGGTCTGACGCCCGCCGGGGCACTCGCCGAGTACGGCGCCGCCGTCGCCGAGGACCCGTGGCTGGACGGCTGGCCGACCGTCCTGGCCGACGTGGTGCCGGTCCGCACCCCGGACGGCTGGCAGCTCACCGACGGCACGCACAGCCTGCCGGTGCGCCGCGGCGCGCTGCCCGAACCGGCCCTGTGGCGGCTCGCCGCGGTCTCCGCCGGGCACCCCGTCACGCTGTTCGGCGAGTGCGGCCACCGCGGCTTCGCCCCCGTCACCGCGTGGGACGCCGAGCACCGGCCCGTCCCGCTCGGCTGACCGCCCCCACCGCCGGTTGACGCCCCGTCAACCGGCGGCGCACCGCCCACCGGACCACCCTCGTTGACACCCGGCACCGCTCCCCGCACCCGATGTCCGCACCATCCGACGGAACGGGACGCTCCCCGGCGCCCCCTGACGCACCGTCGACCGGAGGAACCCGATGACCCGCACCCGCAGCATCCGGCAGCGCGCCGCCGTCCGGCGCATCACCCTGCACCACGCCGCCCGCCGGGCCGCCCTCGCCAGCGGCTGGGGCCGCCGCCACCGCACCGCCACCCACCGGCCGAACGGAGACCGGGCATGACCGCGCCCACGCTCGCCCCCGCCGACGACTGGGCCGACCTGCACGGCGCCGCCCTGCTCGGCACCGACCGCCGTCCGCTGCCGCAGGCCCGCACCCCGCTGGCCGCCGCCGTCGACCGCACCGAACCGGCCGGCGCGCTGCTCGACCTGGCCGCCGTCGCCGCCGTCCGCCGCCGGGCCGGCGCACTGCCCGCCCCCGCCGTGGAGACCCCCGCGGCCGCCCCGGACGACCCGCGGCCCGCCCTGCCCGAGGCCGCCGCCCGCCGACTGGCCGTGCTGCTCGGCACCCGCAGCGGCCACGGCGGCTCGGCCAACCTGGCCGAGCTGCTCCCGCAGTGGCTGACCGCGGCCCGCGCGCACGGCTACCGGCTGCCGCCCGCCCTGGTCCCGACCCTGCTGGACACCGCCCGGGCCCGTTCCGAACTGCGCTCCGACGCGGTCACGCTGGCCGGCCCGCTCGGCCGCTGGCTGGCCCCGCAGAACCCGGACTGGAAGTACGTCACCCGCACCGCCGGCGAGCAGGACCTCCTCGACCAGCCCGGTGAACTCCTGTGGCAGGAGGGCCTGTTCGCCGAGCGCGTCACCCACCTGACCAGGCTGCGCCGCACCGACCCGGCCGCCGGACTGGCGCTGCTCGCCTCCACCTGGAGCACCGAGCGCGCCGAGGACCGGGTGCTGTTCCTGGACTCCCTCCAGGACGGCCTCTCCGCCGCCGACGAGGAGTTCCTGGAGGCCGCGCTCTCCGACCGCTCCAAGAACGTCCGGGCCACCGCCGCGGAACTGCTCTCCACCCTCCCCGGCTCGGCGCTCGCCGCCCGAATGGCCGAGCGGGCCGCCCGGGCCGTCCGGCTCGACGGCGACCGGCTGCACGTCACGGCGCCCGCCGCCTGCGACGCCGCGATGCAGCGCGACGGCATACCGCTCAAGTCCCCCACCGGGCGCGGCGAACGGGCCTGGTGGTTCGGCGAGGTCGTCGCGGGCGCCCCGCTCGACCGGTGGACCGCCGGGACGGGCCTCACCCCCGAGCAGCTGCTCGCGCTGCCGACCGTCGACTCACCGGACGGCGGCGGCGCCGAGTGGGCCGAGGACCTCCGCGAGGCCTGGGCCCGCGCCGCCGTCCGCCAGCAGGACGCGACCTGGGCCCGCGCCCTGCTCGGCACCCCGCCGCGGCCCGGCCGCGACACCCGGGCCCCGGGCGCGCCCGCCAAGCTGCTGTCCGTCCTGCCGCCCGCCGAACGGGCCTCCTGGACGGCCGCGTTCGTCCAGACCCACGGGCTCGGCGACGCCTTCCAGCTGCTCGGCGCCTGCGCCACGCCCTGGACGCCCCCGCTCTCCACCGCCGTCGTCGCCGCGCTCAAGCGCGCCGCGGAACTCGGCTCCTACCCGTGGAGCCACAGCGGCGTCCTCGGCATGACCGAGCGGGCCCTCGCCCCCGAGACCGCCCCCGCCGTCGAGGCCCTGGCCGCCGACACCTCCCCGGACACCGCCTGGTCCGACACCTTCACCCGCCTCGCGGGCACCCTGCGCTTCCGGCAGGCGATGCTCGCCGAGCTGGAGAACTCTTAGGGAGGAGAAAGGGGACAGACCAGGGGCCCGGGGAACGGCGGGCTCGTGCTGCTGACGGCCGGAGCCCATCGAAGGTTCGTGCTGCTGCGTGTAGTGAACAGAACCCGAAGCAGCGGCACCCAACGGCAGTGAACCCGCAGCAGCCTGGGCCCCGCCGTTCCCCGGGCCCCTGAGCACAGTGCGCTTCTCAGCTGGCGCGCAGGTTGGACTGCACCCAGCTGACGACGTCCTGGGTGGAGGTGCCCGGGGTGAAGATGTCGGCGACGCCGAGCGCCTTGAGCTCGGTGATGTCCGCGTCGGGGATGATCCCGCCGCAGAAGACCTTGATGTCCGCGGCGTCGCGCTCCTTGAGGAGCTCGATCACCTTCGCGCAGAGGGTCATGTGCGCGCCGGAGAGGATGGACAGGCCGATGCCGTCCGCGTCCTCCTGGATCGCCGTGTCGACGATCTGCTCGGGGGTCTGGTGGAGGCCGGTGTAGATGACCTCCATGCCGGCGTCGCGCAGCGCCCGCGCGATGACCTTGGCTCCCCGGTCGTGCCCGTCGAGCCCGGGCTTGGCGACCACGACTCGGATCGGCCCCGACACCACCATGACTGCCTCCTGGACCACGTTGTCCACCACCCGGCCGTGCGGCCGCGGGCTCGGTGTTAACCACTTCTAACAGATCTGAGGGGAGGTTAGCGGCCCGGTGGGGCCGCCGTCCTTCCCCACCTGCCGAGAGGAGGGCAAAATCACAGCGTGCGGGGGCCGACCCGGCCCGTCAGAGCTTCTCGACGGGGGCGTACCGCAGCAGCAGCTCCTTGCGCCCGGCCGAGCCGAAGTCGACCGTCGCCCGGGCCTTGTCGCCGACGCCCTGGGTGGCGACGACGGTGCCGAGGCCGAAGCTGTCGTGGCTGACCCGGTCGCCGACGGCGAGCCCGACGACCTCCCGGTCGGTGACCGTCCGCGCGGACTTGCCCCAGCCGGCCTTCGGGGAGGCGGCGGCGGAGAAGCCGGAGCCCCGCGCGGAGCCCGAGCCGGAGGAGCCGGACGAGGAGTAGCCGCGCGAGGGCGGCACCGCGGCCGCGCCGGTGCGCTTCCACTCGATCAGCTTGTCGGGGATCTCCTCCAGGAAGCGCGAGGCCGGGTTGTAGGAGGGCTGCCCCCAGGCGCTGCGCAGCACCGAGCGGGTCAGGTAGAGCCGCTGCCTGGCCCGGGTGAGGCCGACGTAGGCGAGGCGGCGCTCCTCCTCCAGCTCCTTGACCTGGTTGAGGGCCCGCATGTGCGGGAAGATCCCGTCCTCCATGCCGGTGAGGAAGACGACCGGGAACTCCAGGCCCTTGGCGGTGTGCAGGGTCATCATCGTGATGACGCCCGCGCCGTCCTCCTCGTCCGGGATCTGATCGGAATCGGCGACCAGCGCGACCCGCCCCAGGAAGTCGGCGAGCGAGCCGACCGGCGGGCCCTCGTCGCCCTCGGGGCGCTCCCCCGGGTCCTTCTCGTACTCGAGGGCGACCGCGGCGAGCTCCTGGAGGTTCTCCACCCGGGTCTCGTCCTGCGGGTCGGTGGAGGACTGGAGCTCGGCGAGGTACCCGGTCTCCTCCAGCACCGCCTCCAGCACGGCGGCCGGCCCGGCCCCGGACTCGACGACCTGGCGCAGCCCGGCCAGCAGCTCGTTGAACTTCTTCACCGCGTTGGCGGAGCGCGCGGCCATCCCGTACGCCTCGTCGACCCGGCGCAGCGCGGCGGCGAAGGAGATCCGCTCGCGGGAGGCCAGGGCGTCGATCATCGCCTCGGCGCGCTCGCCGATGCCGCGCTTGGGGACGTTGAGGATGCGGCGCAGCGGGACGGTGTCCTCGGGGTTGGACAGCACCCGCAGGTAGGCCAGGACGTCCTTGACCTCCTTGCGCTCGTAGAAGCGCACCCCGCCGACGACCTTGTACGGCAGGCCGACCCGGATGAACACCTCCTCGAACACCCGGGACTGGGCGTTGGTGCGGTAGAAGATCGCCACGTCGCCGGGGCGGGCGTCGCCCGCGTCGGTGAGGCGGTCGATCTCCTCGGCGATGAACTGGGCCTCGCCGTGCTCGTCGTCGGCGACGTAGCCGACGACCTGCTCGCCCTGGTCGCCCGCCGTCCACAGGTTCTTCTTGCGGCGGTTGGTGTTGCGCTCGATGACCGAGTTGGCGGCGGTGAGGATGGTCTGGGTGGAGCGGTAGTTCTGCTCCAGCAGGATCGTCGTCGCGTCCGGGTAGTCCTCCTCGAACTGGAGGATGTTGCGGATGGTCGCGCCGCGGAAGGCGTAGATCGACTGGTCGGCGTCGCCGACCACGCACAGCTCGGCGGGCGGGAGCTGCGCGAGCTGCGCCTCGGCGGGGTTCACGTACTCGCCGTCGACGGTCATCCGGGGCGCGTGGGCGGCGGAGCCGCCGGAGAGCTCGCGCACCAGCGTGTACTGGGCGTGGTTGGTGTCCTGGTACTCGTCGACCAGGATGTGCCGGAACCGGCGCCGGTAGTGCTCGGCGACGTCGGGGAACGCCTGCAGCAGGTGGACGGTGGTCATGATGATGTCGTCGAAGTCGAGGGCGTTGGCCTCGCGCAGCCGCCGCTGGTAGAGGAAGTACGCCTCGGCGAGCTTCTTCTCCATCGGGTTGGCGGCCTGGTCGGCGTACGTCTCCTCGTCGATCAGCTCGTTCTTGAGGTTGCTGACCTTGGCGGTGAAGGACTTCGGCGGGAACTGCTTGGGGTCGAGGTCGAGGTCCCGGCAGACCAGGGCCATCAGGCGCTGGGAGTCCGCCGAGTCGTAGATCGAGAAGCTGGAGTTCATGCCCAGCTGCTTGGCCTCGCGGCGCAGGATGCGCACGCACGCGCTGTGGAAGGTGGAGACCCACATCGCCTTGGCGCGCGGGCCGACCAGCGCCTCGACCCGCTCGCGCATCTCCCCGGCGGCCTTGTTGGTGAAGGTGATCGCCAGGATCTCGCCGGGCTGCACGCCGCGCGCGGCCAGCAGGTGGGCGATCCGGTGGGTGAGCACCCGGGTCTTGCCGGAGCCGGCGCCGGCCACGATCAGCAGCGGCGAGCCGGCGTGCAGCACGGCCTCGCGCTGCGGGTCGTTCATGCCCTCCAGCAGCTGCGCCGGGTCGACCACGGTGCGGGCCGCGCCGTTGCGGTGCCAGGCGTCGCGCTCGGCCTCGGCGGCGTGGTCGGTGGCGAACAGCCCGTCCGGGATGTCCTCCTCGGCGTAGCCGGGGTCGTACCCGCCGTCGTCGTACGGTTCGTCCGGGGGCGGTGCCTCCTCCTGGGACCACTGCTGAGCTGCGGGGCGGGGGCTCGACCCGACGGCGGGGCGCTCGAAGCCGGGGAGCGGGAGGTCATCGAAGAGGCTACTCATGGCCCTTCGAGTCTATGGCCCACCGCCGACATCCCCGGCCCGTTCCGGCCGCGCGGGCGGTCCGCTGGCCCGGGGCGCCGGACCGGCTCACGGGGAGTTGGTGTAGACGAAGGCGACGTACCCGCCGTACAGGGCCGAGCACAGGGCCGCGGCGGTGAGCAGGCTCGGTACCACGCCCCGGGTCCGCACCCGGGCCAGACCCGCGGCCAGCGGCAGCAGGAGGGCGAAGGCGGGCAGCAGGAAGCGGGCGCGCGAGTTGAAGTAGGCGGCGTCGCCGATGGCGAGCAGCAGCATCACCCCGCTGAAGACCACCAGGGTGAGCGGCTGGCGCTGGAGCAGGGAGACCGCGAACAGCGCCAGCGAGCCCGCCAGGGTGAAGGTCACGACGACGTCGGTGAGCCAGATGCCCCCTGGCACCGTGATCATGGCGTGGATGACGTCGTACGTGGACTTGCCGTAGTCGAAGTGCGACTCCCAGGCGTCCTGCACCCGGAAGTAGCCGTCCCAGCGGCCCTTGCGCACCCCCACCCAGGCGACGAACGCGGCGAAGCCGACCGGTGCGAGGGCTCCGCCGATCAGCGGGCGCAGCCACAGCGCCCGCCGCAGGCGCAGTTCCCCGGCCCGGCGGGCCTCGGTCCACTGGGTGACCGCCGCCCACAGCGCCCCGATGCCGACCGCCGCCGCGACGGCCACGCCGGTCGGCCTGGTGAGTCCGGCGAGCGTGCACAGGACCCCGGCCCAGACCCAGCGGCGGGTCACCGCCGCGTACATGGTCCAGGCCGCGAAGGCGGTGAACATCAGCTCGGAGTACGCCATGCTCTCGACCACGGCGTACGGCAGGACGCCCCACAGCACCGCGGCGATCACGCCCGTGCGGCGGCCGTACAACCGGGCCGCCACCGCGAAGATCCCCCACGCCGCGGCCAGCGAGGCGGCCCAGGCCACCAGCAGGGCCACGTAGGACGTGGACAGCGGCAGCACCCAGCCGACCGCCCGGATCGTCACCGGGTAGACCGGGAAGAACGCGTACGGCTGGTAGAGACCGTGCGGGCCGGGCATCGGCTTGGTGCCGGAGTAGCCGTGGTCCGCGATCTCCTGGTACCAGTAGGCGTCCCACATGGTGGCCAGGCGGTGCAGTGCGGTGGTGCCGTGCTGGCCGTCCCACAGCAGCAGCACGACGACGCCGATCGCCCGGACCACCGCGTAGCCGGCCAGCGCGGGCAGCGCGTAGCGGGTGGCCGTCCGGAGCCGGACCAGCAGCGAGTCCCGTGTCGGCGAGGCACCTCGGACGGACCCCTCGGCCAGTGATCCGTTGTCCTCGCGCGGAACCGTCCCACCGGCGCCGAGCCTGCTGATCACTGACCGCTCCTTGGGGGCGTCGTGCCGCGGTGGAGCGGCGTCCGGGGAGAACTTCTGGTGCGACCGCACGGCCACGGCCCCGCTACTGCGGGGCCGTGGCGCGTGGAAGAACCGGTGCGGGGTCAGTCTAACGGCGCACGATCGAGCGTCCGGTCGATCGCGCGACCTCTGCCGTCGCGGTGTCAGCGCTCCATCAGGGTGACCACGGTGTTCGGCACCTGGGTGACCGTGGTCTTCGGGAAGGTCTTCTTGAGCAGCGCGGTCTCCTCGGGCGAGAAGCCCTGGAAGGAGTCGCCCCAGCCGATCGCGACCACCCAGATCCGCTTGGTGTCGCCGAGGCAGGCCGCCAAGTCGGTGCAGAGCGTCGGGTACAGGTCACCCTTGGCGATCGCGCTCCGCTCGACGAAGACGTCCTTCAGCTTGTCCTGCTCGGGCAGGTAGAAGTCCAGCGCGCTGACCACGCCGTTGAAGATGCCGTTGCCGTAGCGCAGCGGGGCGACCGCGTCGCCGGGCTGGTAGCCCTGGGCGATGACCTTCGCCGCGGCGGCGCCGTCCCAGCCCGCGTGGGAGTACCGCAGCCGCAGGGCCCGCTGGTCGTGGGCGCCCAGCAGGAGCACCGAGATCAGGCCGATCGCGGTGAGCGCGCGGGGGCGCAGCGCGGTCAGGCCGGCGCCCGCCAGCACGGCCCAGGCCGGGAGGGTGAAGAGCAGGTAGCGGTCGAGGAAGTAGGAGGTGTGCCCCTGCGAGATGATCCACAGCAGCGGGATCGGCAGGACCGCGATCATCCCGATCTCCGCCGCCGGACGGCGGCCGCGCGACCAGGCGAGCGGCAGGACAGCCATGGCGAGCACGCACAGACCGATCCAGGACGAGGCGAACAGGCCGTGCCAGAACCCCGCGGCGACGTACTCCAGGCTCGGCTTGCCCAGCCAGTTCAGCTGCCGCCCGACCTGGCGCTGTCCGAGCAGGACCAGCGGCACCAGCGGCAGCACCCCGCCGAGGGCCGCCAGCGGGAAGCCGATCAGCACGCCGCGCGAGCGGCCGTCCCACCAGCGCCAGGCCGCCACCAGGGCGTGCGGGACGAGGAAGACCAGCGAGATCATGTGGAAGGCGCCGGCCCCTATCAGGGCGAGCGCGTAGAGCACCCAGCGCAGCACCCCCGGCCGTTCCAACGCGCGCAGCAGCAGGAAGGTCGCCGCCGCGGCGAACAGCACCACGAACGCGTAGCCGCGGGCCTCCTGGCCGTAGCGGGAGACGGAGGGGATCAGTGCGAACAGCAGGCCGGCCACCACGCCCGCGGTGGTGCCGAAGAGCTTGCGTCCGATGAGCGTGACGAAGGCGGCCGCCCCGGCCATGGCCAGCACCGAGGGCATCCGGATCATGGCCAGCGAGTGGCCGAACGCCTCCGTCCAGAAGTGGATGAGCAGGTAGTAGACGCCTATCACAGCGTCCACGTTGTGCAGCAGGTGGAGGATCTGCCGCGGCGAGCGGTCGGCCGCGTTCCAGGTGGCCAGCTCGTCCGCCCACAGCAGGGGCCGGCCCGCGCCGTACGCGCAGACGGCGAAGGTGACCACTGCGGGCAGCAGCCACACCAGGCCCCGGGTCCGGGCGGCCACCGCTCGCAGCCCGCTCCGGCCCGACGATGCGGCAGCACCCGCGCCGGAGGGCGCAGGATTGCTGGTCGCGCTGACACTCATGGGCGGGCACCTCTCCGAAAACACTGTCCGTCTCGCCACTGATCAGGGCGAGCCTAGCGGGAACGCGTGGACCGCTCGCACCGGATGGAGCCGCTGCACCGGGAGGCGTACCGGACGCAACCCATCTGTCACCACCTGGGACGGTGCGCATGACGACGGTCGTGGGCTAGCCTCATCGGCTGTGACCGCGATTGAACACCAGTCCGCCTCCTTCGCGGATGGCACCAGGAAGCCCGCCGTCCCCGGACGACCCCCCGCGCGCCTCGGCTGGCTCGACGCGCTGCGCGGAATCGCCGCTCTGCTCGTCGCGGTGCACCACTTCGGCCTGCTCCGGTGGTACTCGTGGGGCCCGGCCTTCGAGGAGAAGTTCGACCTGGGCATCTTCTCCGTGATGCTCTTCTTCCTGGTGAGCGGGTACATCGTGCCCGCCTCGCTGGAGCGGCGCGGTGACGTGCGCGGGTTCTGGGTGGGCCGGCTGTTCCGGATCTACCCGCTGATCATCGTGACCGTGGTGCTGTCGCTGCTGGTGCTGCCCACCAAGTACTCGGCGGTCCCGAGCGTGGTCACCGACCGCCCGTACTGGTCGTACCTGGCGAACCTGACGCTGCTGCACGAGATGACCAACATACCGAGCGCGCTCGGCGCGATGTGGACGCTCTGCTACGAAATGGTGTTCTACTTCCTGGTCAGCGCCCTGTTCGTGAAGGGCTGGCACCGGCAGAGCGCCCCGATCGCGCTGTTCTTCGCGGCGGCCGCGCTGCTGCTCGGCGCCTGGTGGAAGCCGGCCCTGATCACCACGAAGCCGGTCTGGACGGCCCCGTCCACCACCCACCACCTGATCATCGCCACCGTCCTGGTGATGCTGACCGGCCTGGTGCTGGTCCTGCTCGGCCGGCCCGAACTGGTCCGGATCGGCGCGCTGGTGCTCGGCGGGCTCGGCGCGCTGCTGCTGTTCGTGAACGCCAGGTCCACGTTCTTCGAGAGCATGATGATCCTGGCCACCATGTTCGCCGGCACCGCGATCTTCCGCGCCGAGAAGGGCCAGATCGACCGGGCGCTGGCCGCCGTCGCCTGCGCCTTCGTCCTGGCCTCCGGCTTCCTCGTCGGCTACATGTACAACCACGGCAAGTCCGCCTTCAACCGCACCTGGACCTCCAGCTGGGAGGGCTTCTCGCTGCCGTACGTGGCGGCCTGGGCGGTCTTCGGCCTCGGCATGCTGCTGCGCTCCAAGCGCTGGCCCCGCCCGCTGACCTGGCTCGGCACGGTCAGCTACTCGGTGTACGTGGTGCACATCCCGGTGCTCTGGGCGACCTGGTGGTTCAAGGACCACCTGGTCACCTACCCGACCACCGGCTGGGGCCGCTGGCTGCTGCCGCTGACCTTCGTCGCGGCGGTGCTGGTCGCCAGCCAGCTGACCTACAAGCTGATCGAGATGCCCGGCCAGAAGCTCGGCAAGAGGGTCGCCAAGGCGCTCGACCGCCGCAGCGCGGCCCGGGCGGACAACGTCGAACAGCAGCGGATGGAACAGGTCATCTGACCCCCCGTCCCGCACGCCCCGGGCCCGGCACCCCCCGCGGGGGGTGCCGGGCCCGGGGCGTCCTGCCGTTCAGACCAGGCGGCGGGCGGTGGCCCAGCGGGTCAGTTCGTGCCGGTTGGAGAGCTGGAGCTTGCGCAGCACCGCGGAGACGTGGCTCTCCACGGTCTTGACCGAGATGAACAGCTGCTTGGCGATCTCCTTGTACGCGTAGCCGCGGGCGATCAGCCGCAGCACCTCGCGCTCGCGCTGGGTGAGCCGGTCGAGGTCCTCGTCGACCGGCGGGGTGTCGGTGGCGGCGAACGCGTCGAGCACGAAGCCGGCCAGCCGGGGCGAGAACACCGCGTCGCCGTCGGCGATCCGGAAGATCGCGTTGACCAGGTCGGTGCCGGTGATGGTCTTGGTGACGTAGCCGCGGGCGCCGCCGCGGATCACGCCGATCACGTCCTCGGCGGCGTCCGAGACGGACAGCGCCAGGAAGCGCACGCCCTCCGCGCCGGCCGAGCGGCGCAGCACCTCGACGCCGCCGCCACCGGGCAGGTGGACGTCGAGCAGCACCACGTCGGGCCGGGTCTCGGCGACCACCCGGACCGCGGACTCCACGTCGTCGGCCTCGCCGACCACGTCGATGCCGGTCTCGTCGGTGCGCCCGATCTCGGCCCGCACGCCGGTGCGGAACATCCGGTGGTCGTCGACCAGGACCACCCGGGCCCGCCTGCCCGGTGCCGCCCCCTGCGACGCTGCGTCAGTCATCTGCCGCCCTCTCCATCTCAAGCTCGACCTCGGTCCCGCCGTCCGGCGCGGGCCGCACCCGCGCGGTGCCCCCGTTGCGCCGCATCCGGCCGATGATCGATTCGCGTACGCCCATGCGGTCCTCGGGGAGGTCGTCGGGGTCGAAGCCGGGGCCGTGGTCGCGGACGAACACCGACACCGTCCTCCCCTCCACCTCCGCGTAGACCTGGACCGGTCCACCGCCACCGTACTTGGCGGCGTTCACCATGGCTTCCCTGGCCGCCCGCATCTGCGAGGCGATCCTCTCGTCCATCGGGCAGTCGCCGACGCAGACCAGCTCCAGGTGGACGCCGTGCCGGTCCTCGACCTCGGCGACGATCTCCCGCAGGTGCTCGGCCAGGGTGTCGGGGGCCTGCTCGGCGGCGGCCTCCGGGCGGTAGAGCCACAGCCGCAGCTCGCGCTCCTGGGCGCGGGCCAGGCGCAGCACCTCCTTGGGGTCCTCGGCCCGGCGCTGGATCAGGGTCAGCGTGTGCAGCACCGAGTCGTGGACGTGTGCGGCGATCTCGGCCCGCTCCTGGGCCCGGATGCGGGCGGTGCGCTCGGCGCCGAGGTCCTGCCACATCCGCAGCATGGACGGGCCGCCGAGCACCAGCACGCCCGCGACCACGGCCAGCGAGGACTCCACGACCAGCGCGACCGGCGAGTCCACGCCCTGGGTGACGAAGTAGCCGATGATGCCGGCCACCACCAGCAGCACCCCGGACAGCACCCGCAGGTAGGCGCCCTTGCGGCTGCCCGGCTCCAGGCCGAACCAGCTCTGCCAGCGCGAGTCGTCGGCCTGCCGCCACACCAGGGCGACGCCGATGCCGACCGCCAGCAGCGGCCACACGTACGGCTTGGCGGTCTGGATGCCCAGCGCGGACAGCAGCGCCATCACGCCGATGACCAGCGCGACCAGGGCGAACAGCTGGCCCATGCTGCCGGCCCGGCCGCGGCCCTCGACCGGGGCGGGGCCGTCCGCGGCGGCGGGCAGGCCCTGGTCGCCGTGGAAGGTGCGCTCCAGCAGTTCGCGCATCCGCCCGAAGCGGCCGCCGCCGTCGCCGGGGCGGCGGGCCGGGCGGTCGGCGCCGGGGGCGGCCTGGTTGATGCCCAGCGGCACCACGACCCAGAACGCGGCGTACAGCAGGGCGCCGATGCCCTCGGAGAAGAACAGCACGATGAACGCCAGCCGCACCCAGGTGACCGGCACCCCGAGGTGGGTGGCCAGGCCCTGGCAGACGCCGCCGAGGATCCGGCCGTGCGGGCTGCGGTACAGCCGCCGGTAGGGCGGCGCACCGGCCGGCGCCTCGGTCGGGGCGGGTTCGGTGGTTCTGGTCTCGGGTGCGGCCACGGCACCGATGGTGGCAGGTGCCGGTGCGGCGGCGCATCAGGGTCCGGCCCCTAGGCGGCCCTCAGGGACAGTTCAGGGTCGCTCCCGGGCCCGGGGCGGTTGGGCCGGGCCCGGCGGCCCGGAAGGATGGGGGACATGACGGACGACCAGATCCCGGAGCAACCGCCGGCCTCCCCCGCCGAGGGCCGCCCGGCGCTGACCCGCTCCTCCCGGCACCGGGTGGTGGCGGGCGTGTGCGGCGGCCTGGGCCGCTACCTGGACATCGACCCGGTGGTGTTCCGGGTGGTGATCGCGGTGCTCGGCCTGACCGGCGGGCTCGGGTTGTTCCTGTACGGCCTGGCCTGGCTGGTGGTGCCGCGGGAGGCCGAGGACGGCGAGGGCGGCCGCACCGAGCTGCAGCGGGTGCTGACCGGCCGGGTCGACGGGCAGTCGGTGGGCGCGGTGCTGGTGACGGCGATCGGCACCGGGGTGTTCTTCTCCTCGATGGGCGACGGCGGCCAGCTGTTCCCGCTGCTGCTGCTCGCCGTCCTGGTGTTCCTGGCGCTGCGCTACGACCCGGAGCGGCGGCGGCGCTTCGACAGCGGCGAGGCCCCGCCCGCCGGGCCGTCCGGCCCGCGGGACCGGCTGGAGGAGACCGGCCCGTTCGCCGACTGGAAGACCTGGAGCGAGGCGGTCGGCCGGGACCTGCGGGTCGAGTGGCAGGCCCGCAGCACGGAGCTCCAGGACCGGATGCGCTCCTGGCAGCAGGAGCACTCGGCGGGCGGCGCCACCGAGGAGCGGCCCGCCGACACCCCGCCGGTCGGCCCGTCCGGCTACCTGTGGGACCCGCGGCACCCGGAGCGCAACCCGTACGGCGGGGCGACGCCGCCGCCCGGGGCGGCCGCCCGGCCCTGGTGGCAGCGCACCGACCTGCCGG
This sequence comes from Kitasatospora sp. NA04385, assembly GCF_013364235.1. Classification (NCBI taxonomy): domain Bacteria; kingdom Bacillati; phylum Actinomycetota; class Actinomycetes; order Kitasatosporales; family Streptomycetaceae; genus Kitasatospora; species Kitasatospora sp. NA04385. The sequence goes on from NZ_CP054919.1 coordinate 3,089,661, forward strand.
CGGGCGACCCGCTGCGCAAGGAGCCCCGCGCGGAGCACCCCGGGGACCCCGAGGACCCCGAGGACCGCGGAGACCGCGGAGAGACCCACCGGGAGCGGCTGGAACGCCGGACGGCGGACTTCCGGGCCCGGGCCGACCAGCGCCACCGGGCGCAGCGGGAGGCGATGGAGCGGCACCGGGCGAGCATGGAGCGGCACCGCGAGTGGAAGGCCCGCCGCAAGGCGGAGCGCGGCAGCTCGGTGCTGGGGGCGTCCGCGGTGCTGGTCGCGGTCGGCGCGTCCTGGGCGGTGGCGGCGAGCGACCACGGGCAGCACCGCTGGTCGACGGTGCTGGCGGTGGCGCTGCTGCCGCTGGGCCTGGCCATGCTGGTCGGCTCCCGCTGGGGGCGCACCCGCGGGCTGACCTTCCTGTCGCTGCTGCTGACCGCGGGCCTGGTGGCCGCCGCGGGCACCTCGGCGACGGTCGCGGACAGCACCGGCGACCGCGCCTGGCACGTCGGGGCGGGCGAGCTGCGCCCCCGCTACACGCTGGGCCTCGGCGACGCCCGGCTCGACCTGTCGGCGCTGGACCCGCAGGGCGGCACCCTCTCCACCGAGCTGCGGGTCGGCGCGGGCGAGGCCCGGGTGACCGTGCCGTCCGGGGTGGAGCTGCGGATGAAGCTGCGCGACGGCGCGGGCACCGTCCGGCTGCCGGACGGGCAGAGCTTCGAGGGCCCGTTCACCAACGAGGACGTCGTGATCGAGGTCCCGGACGGACAGCCGTCCCGGGGCGTACTGGAACTGACGGTGGCCGTGGGCGCCGGGGACATCGAGGTGGTGCGGTGATGAGGAAGCATCGGTTCGACCTGTACGCGCTGGTCGCGGGCGGGCTGTTCACCGCGCTGGCGGTGCTGTACCTGGTGGCCTCGCTGAACGACCGCGAGGTGAACAGCCGCTTCGTGCTGCCGCTGGCGTGCATCGTGCTCGGCGCGGGCGGCCTGGCCGGCGCCCTGGTGGCGGCGGCCCGGCGCGGGAAGGGCGGGGCCCGCGACGACGACCACAGCCTGGACTGAGTCCCGGGCCCGCTAGGACTGCTGCGGGCCGAGCTCCAGCTGGTCGCCGTTCTTGGTGACGGCGAACCTGGGCAGCGGCTTCACGGCCGGGCCGGTGATCACCGCGCCGGTGGCGGCGTCGAACACGGAGCCGTGGCAGGGGCAGTACAGCCGGCCGTCCTTGGGCGGGTTGACCGCGCAGCCGGAGTGGGTGCAGACCGAGGACAGGCCGGTGTACTGGCCGGCGGCGGGCTGGACGACGTAGACGGCGTCGCCGCTGGCCGGGTCCTTGACGGTGGCGGAGCCGCCGACCGGGACCTGCGCGGCCGGCACCGAGGGGCCGGGCTGCGGGACGGGGCTGGTGGCGCCGGAGCCGGCCGCGGTGGCGGGGGCTTCGTCCCGGCCGAAGCTCGCGGTGAGCGAGCCGGAGAGCAGCCCGGCGCCGCCGAGCGCGACGGCCGCGATGCCGCCGTCGAGCAGGGCCCGGCGGCGCACCGCGTCCTCGGCCAGACCGCGGGCCCGGTCCCGGGCGGCCCGGGCGGCCAGGTAGCCGTCGACCGACAGGTGGGGGGTGCCGGCCAGCAGCAGCGGCGTCCAGGCCATCAGGTAGGCCAGGTCGTTGCCGAGGTAGTACGGGGTGGTGTGGAAGCTGACGGACAGCCAGAGGGTGGCGGACAGCAGCGCGCCGCCGAGCGCGGCGACCCGGCCCCACAGGCCGAACAGGGTGCCCAGGCCCACGGCGAGCTCGCCGAAGGCGATCAGCAGGCCGAAGAAGGTGGGCGCGTCCAGGGCGGGGGACAGCGCCCAGCCGATCGGGCTGCCGCCCTTGGCGGCCAGGGTCTGGGCGTAGAAGGAGGCCGGGTCGCCCGCGCCGGCCAGGTAGTGCGCGTCGGAGAGCTTGTCGAAGGCGGCGTAGACGAAGGTCACGCCGAGGAACAGCCGCAGCGGCAGCAGTGCCCAGCGCGCGCCCCGGGCCTTCCACTCGGTGATCCTGGCGCCCGCCGTGCTGCCCGCCGTGTTGCCCGTCCCCGTCGCCATCCTCGCCGCCCTCTCCCTCGCCGCCTGCCGTCCGCCGACGCCGCTGCCGACCGGACCGGGTCCGATTGTGCCCCGTGCCCTTCCCACATGGCCGCGCCGCCACTCCCCTGGCGCGGGAAGCGGCGGCGCGGTCACACGGTTGCCGGTGGGATCACTCCCACTCGATGGTGCCCGGCGGCTTGGAGGTGACGTCCAGGACGACCCGGTTCACGTCCTTGACCTCGTTGGTGATCCGGGTGGAGATCTTCGCCAGCACCTCGTAGGGCAGCCGCGACCAGTCCGCGGTCATGGCGTCCTCGGAGGAGACCGGGCGCAGCACGATCGGGTGGCCGTAGGTGCGGCCGTCGCCCTGCACGCCGACCGAGCGGACGTCGGCCAGCAGCACCACCGGGCACTGCCAGATCTCGGCGTCCAGGCCGGCCAGGGTCAGCTCCTCGCGGGCGATGGCGTCGGCCTCGCGCAGCAGGTCCAGGCGCTCCTTGGTGACCTCGCCGACGATCCGGATGCCCAGGCCGGGGCCGGGGAACGGCTGGCGCTGGACGATCTCGGCGGGCAGGCCGAGCTCCTGGCCGACCATCCGGACCTCGTCCTTGAACAGCTTGCGCAGCGGCTCGACGAGTCGGAACTCCAGGTCCTCGGGGAGGCCGCCGACGTTGTGGTGGGACTTGATGTTGGCGGTGCCGGTGCCGCCGCCGGACTCCACCACGTCCGGGTACAGGGTGCCCTGGACCAGGAACTCCACGGCGGGGCCCTCGTCGGCGATGATGTCGGCCTGGGCCTGCTCGAAGACCCGGATGAACTCGCGGCCGATGATCTTGCGCTTCTGCTCCGGGTCGGAGACGCCCTTCAGCGCGGTCAGGAAGCGCTCCTCGGCGTCGACCACGACCAGCTTGACGCCGGTGGCCGCGACGAAGTCCTTCTCGACCTGCTCGGTCTCGCCCTTGCGCATCAGGCCGTGGTCGACGTACACGCAGGTCAGCCGGTCGCCGATGGCGCGCTGCACCAGGGCGGCGGCGACCGCGGAGTCCACGCCGCCGGACAGGCCGCAGATGGCGCGCTTGTCGCCGACCTGCTCGCGGATCAGCGCGACCTGCTCCTCGACCACGTTGGTCGTGGTCCAGTCCGGGGCGATGCCGGCGCCGCGGTACAGGAAGTGCTCCAGTACCTGCTGGCCGTGCTCGGAGTGCATCACCTCGGGGTGGTACTGCACGCCGTACAGCTTGAGGTCGTCGTTCTCGAAGGCGGCGACCGGCACCACGTCGGTGGAGGCGGTGACCGTGAAGCCCTCGGGCGCGGCCGAGCAGGCGTCGCCGTGCGACATCCACACCGACTGCTGCGCCGGGGTGCCCTCGAACAGCGTGGAGCCGGGGCGGGAGACGCTCAGCGGGGTGCGGCCGTACTCGCGGGCGCCGCTGTTGTCGACGGTGCCGCCGAGGGTCTTGGCCATCAGCTGGAAGCCGTAGCACATGCCGAAGACCGGGACGCCGGCCTCGAAGATGGCGCGGTCGAGCTGCGGGGCACCCTCCTCGTACACCGACGACGGACCGCCGGAGAGGATGATCGCCCGCGGGTTCTTGGCGAGCATCTCGGCGACCGGCATGGTGCTCGGCACGATCTCGCTGTAGACCCGCGCCTCACGCACCCGACGGGCGATGAGCTGGGCGTACTGGGCACCGAAGTCGACGACCAGGACGGTGTCGTTCTCGGGTGCGGACTGGACGGGGGAGTCAGCGGACACAGACGGCCTTCCGGCGGCGGTACAAGGGGGTGTCGACCCCGAGTCTACCGGGAGGCTTTCACCCGACTGCCCGCGCCGGCGCCCGTGACCGCGCGGGCGGGCGAATCGTTGCACCGGGAGACCGCGCGGAACGCCGGCACCCTCCAGGTGCGGGCGGCACCTCGCGGCGGAACCACGCGTGGATCATTTCTCCGGTCCACCGGGTGCGCGTGGCGGGCACGGGCCCGCCGTGGGACCGCGCCCCGGTGCCGCGGTCGGGTCAGCAGGGGACAGCGACCCCGTCCGCGACCGGGCGGACCCGGGGTGTGGCGGCCGGTACCGGTGCCGGCCGCCGCACCTCAGTCAGCCGCCCGCCCCGGCGTACGCCCCGGTACGCCCAGCAAGCCCTTATCACGGACGGTGACCACCCCCGGCGGTCGGGCCGGTGCCGCCCCGCGCCGTGTCCGGTTCCGGCCGCACCCTTCATTTACGCCGAATCGGTTGCACGGCAAGGCCCTCGTCCAGGACGATGCAGGGAAGGCGGGGGGCTCACCGTACACCTCCCGGCCCGGAGAGCCCGTTCTCGCGGACGGCTGCTCTTTCACGCTCCGTGAGGCCCATCCGGCCCCCGGGCGTGCCCGTGACCATTTCTCCGCGACGGCGCTCCTCCCCCGGCGCCGTCACCCCAGCACCGGCGCGGCCCTGACGCCGAGTGCTGCGACAAAGGGCCCCGTTCCCCCGCGGGGCCCTTTGCCCTGTCCGGGCCCGGACCCGCGGGGGTCCGGGCCCGGGTCAGTCGGCCTCGGGGCCCGGGTCAGCCGGCCTCGGGGCGCCGGAACCCGGCGTGCGGGTCCGCGTCCTTGTCGAGCGCGACGGCGGGGGCCGGCGGCTCGTCGACCACCAGCTCGACCGAGCCGACCGTGTCCAGCCGGTCGGTGACCGCCTGGCCGGGCAGGACGGCCGACCCGCCGGGCAGTTCGCCGGGCACCGGCGGCACGGCCGGCATCGGCGGGGCCGGCGGGCGCGGCGGGGCCGGCGGCACGGGGGTGCCGCGCAGCGAGTCGAGCGCCCCGGGCACCACCAGCGCGCCGAACGCGGCCCACAGCACGGAGGAGACCAGCACCGAGGGCACCGACCAGCCGAGGGCGTCCTGGGTCCGGGAGACCGACCCGCCCAGCGGGCCGTCCCCGCCGCCCGGCGCGCTCATGGTGATCCACATCGAGGTGCCGAGCAGCAGCACCGTGTTGAGCAGCGCGTACACGCCCGCCAGCACGGCCCGGTCGCGGTGGACCAGCCGGCCCCGGTGGGCGGACCAGCCGAGCGCCAGCGCGGCGGCCAGCGCCGGGAGCGCCGCGAACCACCAGCCGGAGCCGTGGCCGCCCAGGTCGAACAGCGACATCGACTCGTGGCCGCGCTCGAAGACGCCGCCGGCCAGGAGGGTGGCGCCGCTGCCGACGCCGTGGATCAGCACGCCGAAGTTGGTGACCAGCGCCAGCGTCCCGAGCTGCGAGAAGGAGTCGCCGTAGGCGAGTTCCACCACCAGCGCGACGGCGGTGAGCAGCGCCAGCAGGGCGACGACCACCCGGGAGGCGTGCTGCCAGGCCAGCAGCAGGCTGTTCAGCCAGCCGCGCCGGGCGGCCTCGGCGCGCAGCACGGCCGATCCGTCCACGGCCAGCACCAGGACGGCCGCGGCCAGGCCGGCGACCAGGGTGAGCGGCAGCAGCGCGGGGCCGATCTCGACGTGCATCGAGGGCAGGCCCTCGCCGGTGTCCGAGGAGTCGTGGCCGGCCAGCCAGCCCAGCAGCAGCGCGACCGCCGCGGACAGCGCGCCGGTGCGCAGCGCCTGGAGCCCGACCGCGGGCCCGGCCGGTTCGGCGGCGCCGGCCCGGCGGCGGGTCCGGGCGGAGAGGTGCAGGCCGAGCCAGAGCAGCAGCAGCCAGCCGAGCGTGACCAGGTACATCACCACGTGGGTGCTGGTGCTGTAGCCGATCGCCAGGCTGTCGGCGTCCTCCTTGCCGGCGGCGCTCATGGCGACCCGCATGGGCGCGCCGAAGGCGGTGAGGACGAGCGACAGCCAGGTCTGGAAGCCGGCGGCCGACCAGGAGGTCTCGAACAGCGCCGACTCGTCGTCCCGGCTGTCCTGGCTGGCGGCGCCGATCACGGCGGCCAGCACCAGCAGCGCGGTGGGCGCGACGAGCACCCGGCCGGCGATCAGCCAGCCCCGGGAGACCAGCGGGGTCTCCCGGGTGTGGTGCACCTGGCCGGAGCCCCACGGGGAGTGGCCGGCACCGGCCGGGCCGGTGTCCTCGACCACGTCTCCGATCGCGGGCGCGGCGAGCGGTCTTCCGCAGTTGGCGCAGGTCGCCGCGGGGTCGGCGGAGGCCGCTCCGCAGGACGGGCAGATGGGCATGGTTGGGTCCCCCCGGGTGGTTCGTGCTTCGAGGGCCCGTTTATCCCACCGCGGGTAAAGGAATGTCAATCGCCTTCCGGGGCCCGGCGGGGCACGTCGGGGACGGCCAGCAGCGGCAGCCTCAGCGCGCCGAACGCCCCTGTCGGGACCGCGGGTTGGCGCGGGGTGACGGGCGGCACCGGGCGGTAGGCGGCGCCCGGTTCGGGGCGCGGGTCGGCCTCGCCGCGGTTGGGCCACATCGACATGGCGCGCTCGGCCTGTGCGGTGATGGTGAGCGAGGGGTTGACGCCCAGGTTGGCGGAGACCGCGGAGCCGTCGACCACGCTGATCCCGGGGTGACCGTACAGCCGGTGGTAGGGGTCGACGACGCCGGTCTCGGGGCTGTCGCCGATCGGGCAGCCGCCGAGGAAGTGCGCGGTCAGCGGGATGTCGAAGACCTCGCCGGCGGTGGAGCCGGGGAAGCCGTTGATGGAGGCGGCGAGCGCCCGGGCGCCCTCCTCGGCGGCCGGGATCCAGCTGGGGTTGGGCGCGCCGTGGCCCTGCCGGGAGGTGAGCCTGCCGTTCTTCAGCGAGACGGTCAGCGAGTTGTCCAGGGACTGCATGACCAGGCCGATGATGGTCTTCTCCGACCAGCGGTGCTGGTTCATCGACTGGACGAAGTTCCACGGGTGCCGGGCGGCGGTGCCCAGGTAGCGCAGCCAGCGCGGCCCGCGCCCGGCGCCGGACACCTGCTGGATCGAGAGCGCGCCCATCGCGTTGGAGCCCCGCCCGTAGCGGACCGGCTCGATGTGGGTGTTCGCGTCGGGGTGCACCGAGGAGGTGATGGCCACGCCCCGGGTGAAGTCGGGGCGCTCGCCGTAGCGCCGGGTGGAGGTCTGCGCGCCCACCAGCGCCTCGGAGTTGGTGCGGGTGAGGTGGCCGAGCCGGGCGGAGATCCCGGGCAGCAGCCCGCCCTCGCGCATCCGGTGCAGCAGGGTCTGGGTGCCGTAGGTGCCGGCCGCGACCACGACCCGTTCGGCGGTGATCGTGCGCGCCCCGGCCTTCCGGGCCCGCCGGGTGCGGGCGTCGGTGGGCAGCACGTCGACCGCGTAGCCCCCGCCGTGCGGGCGCAGCCGGCGGACGGTGGTCATCGGCAGGATCTCGGCGCCGGCCCGCTCGGCCAGGTACAGGTAGTTCTCGGTGAGGGTGTTCTTGGCGCCGTGCCGGCAGCCGGTCATGCACTCCCCGCACTCGGTGCAGGCCCGGCGCTTCGGTCCGGCGCCGCCGAAGTACGGGTCGTCGACCTCGTCGCCGGGCGCGGCCTTCGCCTCGCCGGTGCCGTCCCGCCCGTCGCCGAAGAACACCCCGACGGGCGCCAGGTGGAAGGTGTCGCCGCAGCCCATCGCCTCGGCGGCGGCCTTCAGGTGCACGTCGGAGGGGGTCGTGGTGGGGTTGAGCCGCACCCCGAGCATCCGCTGCGCCTGGTCGTAGAACGGGGCGAGCTCGGCCTGCCAGTCGGTGATGTGCCGCCACTGCCGGTCCTCGAAGAACGCCTTCGGCGGGACGTACAGGGTGTTGGCGTAGTTCAGCGAGCCGCCGCCGACGCCCGCCCCGGCCAGGATCAGCACGTTGCGCAGCAGGTGGATGCGCTGGATGCCGTAGCGGCCGAGGGCGGGTGCCCACAGGTAGTCGCGCAGGTTCCAGGAGGTGCTGGGCAGTTCCTCGCGGCGGAACCTGCGCCCGGCCTCCAGGACGGCGACCCGGTAGCCCTTCTCGGTGAGCCGCAGGGCCGCGACCGAGCCGCCGAACCCCGAACCGACCACCACGACGTCGTAGTCGTACGACACTGCTGCCCCTCCCGGGAACGCTACTTCAGTCGGAACGCCTTCATGGCCTTCAGGCCGGTGGTGAAGAACTCGGCGAACTTGCGGTCGTCCATGCCGAGCGACGGGCCGATCGGCAGCAGCCGCTGCACGGCGATGGTCTGCGCCTCGGTGTAGCGCAGGATGCCCTCGGCGCCGTGCCGCCGGCCGAGCCCGGAGTCGCCCATGCCGCCCATCGGCGAGGCCACCGAGCCGTACGCGGCCGCGTAGGCCTCGTTGACGTTGACGGTGCCGGTGCGCAGCCGGGCGGCGACCTTGCGGCCGCGGGCGGTGTCCTTGGTCCAGACGCTGGAGTTCAGGCCGTACGGGGTGCCGTTGGCGGCGGTGACGGCCTCGTCCTCGGTGTCGAAGCGGTAGACCGAGACGACCGGGCCGAAGGTCTCCTCGGCGCAGACCGCCATGTCGGGGGTGACGCCGTCCAGGATGGTCGGCTCGTAGAACAGCGGGCCCAGGTCGGGCCGGGCCTGCCCGCCGGCCAGCACCGTCGCGCCGGCCTTGACGGCCTCCTCGACGTGCCGGGTGACGGTCTCCAGCTGGCGGGCGGAGACCAGCGAGCCCATGTCGGCGCCGTAGGCGAGGCCGCCGCCCAGGCGCAGCGCGGCGGTCTTCTCGGCGAACCGCGCCAGGAAGGCGTCGGCGACCGAGCGGTGCACGAAGATCCGCTCGATGGAGATGCACAGCTGGCCGGCCGAGGAGAAGCAGGCCCGGACGGCGCCCGCGGCGGCCCGCTCCAGGTCCGCGTCGGCGAGCACCAGCATGGCGTTCTTGCCGCCGAGTTCCAGCGAGGCGCCGACCAGCCGCTCGGCGGCCCGCCGGGCGACGTCCCGCCCGGTGCGGGTGGAGCCGGTGAAGGCGACGTAGTCGGCGCGCTCGACCACCTGCGGGCCGACCACCGGGCCGTCGCCGAGGACGATCTGCCAGACCTGCGGGGGCAGTCCGGCCTCGACGAACAGCTCGCGGGCCCACAGCGCGGTCAGCGCGGTCTGGGTGTCCGGCTTGTTGACCACCGCGTTGCCCGCGACCAGGGCGGGCAGCGCGTCGCCGACGGACAGCTCCAGCGGGTAGTTCCACGGCGAGATCTGCCCGACCACGCCCTTGGGGCGGCGGGCCTCCACGGCGCTGGTCAGCCCGGGCACGGCGCCGCCGCGGCGGCGGTCCCTGAGGTAGGAGTGCGCGGTGCGGCCGTAGTGCCGGGCCGCCGAGGCGACGGCCATCACCTCCTCGAAGGCGTGCAGCCGGGCCTTGCCGGTCTCCGCCTGGATGAGGTCGAGCACCTCGTCCTGCCGCTTGAGCAGCAGGTCGTGGAAGCGCAGCAGGACGCCGGCCCGGTGCCGCACCGACAGTGCGGACCAGCCGGGCCGGGCCCGCCGGGCCTGGTCGAACGCCCGCTCGACGTCCGCCTCCGAGGAGACCGGCAGCGCGGCCAGCACCTCGCCGGTCAGTGGCGCGAGCGTCTCGGCGGTCTGCCCGCCGGACGCCGTCACGCCCTTGGCCAGCCGCGCCACCAGCGCGGCCGGCACCGCCGATGCGACGCCGCGCGCCGCACCCTTCGCCGCGGGGTTGCGCCGGCCCTGGATCGTGCTCTCCGTCATGCGGGCAGCCTAGGCCCTGGAACCCGTCTTGTGTACCCGCCGGTAACACCAAAAGGCGGCGTGTCGGATTCCGGTCAGATGGTCGGCGTGAAGTTGTTCAGCACGGTGGTGAACTGCCGCAGGCTGTCGCGCCAGTCCTTCTCCGGCCCCGACACGTACACCATGAACGCCGTCCCGTCCGCGCGCCGGAACTCGACCTCCTTGGCGTGCCGGCGGGCGTCCTTCGCGCCGAAGGCGAACTCCCACACCGCGGCCTCCTGGCCCTTGATCTTGACGGTGTCGAGGGTGGTGCGCTGGTAGTCCTTGAGGCTCTTGGCGAGCGAGCCCTCCATCTCCAGGAAGTGGTCCTTCGGGGCGAGGGCCTGGCCGACCGAGACCGCGAACAGCAGGAAGTGCTCCTGGTTGTCGGGCGTGTAGTAGATCTGCCCGCCGTCGTGCTCGCTGCGCTCCCAGGTCCCGTTGGTGGGCAGCAGGAAGCGGAACCCGGCCGGGTCGTCCGTCCAGACGTACCCGGGGGGCGCGGGCGCGCCGCTGGGCAGCGGGCTCTCGCCGGTCAGCGGGTTGTCGCCGGACGGGGTCGGGTCGGGCGCCGCGACCGTCCCCTGCCGGTGCTGGTGGACGTAGTACGCGCCGCCGCCGGCCCCGGCCAGCAGCAGCACGCCGACCAGCGTCCAGAGCAGCGCCCGCCCGCGCCGCCGGGGCGCCGGGGCGGGGGTCGGAACCGGAGCCGGAGCCGGAACCGGGGCGGTGGCGGTGGCGGTGGCGGGCGGCTGGGCCGCGGTCCGGCCCGGCTCGGTGCCCGCCTCGGACGCCGCGGACGCCCCCGACGCCGCGTCCGCCGGGTCGGGGACGGTCTGCGCGGTCCGGTCGACGACCGGGACCACCTGGGTGGGCAGCCGGGACGCCCCGGGCTGGTCGGGCACCCGCATGCTGACGGTGTGCCCGTCGGCGACCTCGCGCAGCATCCGGCCGACCTCGTCGGCGCCGGGCCGCTCGGCCGGGTCCTTGGCCATCAGCGCGGCCAGCACCGGCCCGAGCCCGGCGGCCCGGCGCGGGGTGGGCAGCGGCTCGTCGACCACCGCGGTGAGCGTGCTGAGCGGGTTGTCGCGGCGGAACGGGGACTCGCCCTCGACCGCGTGGTAGAGCGTCGCGCCCAGCGCCCACAGGTCGGAGGCCGGGCCGGGCCGCTGCCCCTGGGCCCGCTCCGGGGCCAGGTAGTCGGGCGAGCCGACCAGGTCGCCGGGGCGGGTGATGTCCATCGCGCCCTCGAACGTGGCGATGCCGAAGTCGAGCAGCACCACCCGTCCGGTGCCGTGCTCCAGCAGCACGTTGGCGGGCTTGACGTCGCGGTGCAGCACCCCCAGCTGGTGGCCGCGGTGCAGGGCGGCGAGCACCTGGAGGCCGACGTCGGCGGCCTCCCGGGGCGTCAGCGTGCCGTCCTGGGTGATCACGTCGGACAGCGCGCGGCCGTCCACCAGCTCCATCACGATCCACGGCCGGCCGTCCTGCTCCAGCACGTCGTGGATGGTGATCACACCCGGGTGCTTGATCCGGGCCGCGGCCCTGGCCTCGCGCTTCATCCGGGACTGGAGCATCTCCAGGTCCTCCTCCGAGAGGTGGCTGACCGTCAGTTCCTTGACGGCCACCTCCCGGTCCAGCATCTCGTCCCTGGCACGCCAGACGGTCCCCATCCCGCCGCGCCCCAGACGCTCGCCGAGCGCGTACCTCCCGGCCAGCAGACGGCCGGTCGACTGGTCCTGTGCGCCCATGACCGTCCCCCCTTCGCTCCCCCACCGCCGGTCGGACGGGGTCCTGGCAGACCGCGTGCCTGCTCGCACCGACGGTTCAGGAGGCAAGCCTAGGCCGCACCGGGCCGCCCGGGAATCGCGACCCGGTCCACGCGCCTCACCGTGACCGGCCGCTCTCAGCCTGCGACCGCCACGATCACGGCGAGCGCCGCCGCCAACAGCACCAGCACGCCCCCCAGTACCAGCGGCCCGAGCATCCCGGGCGGCACCCGCGGCGGACGGGCCGGGGCCTGACGGTCCGTCGCCCGCTCCGCCCCCGCCCGGCGCCGGCCCCGCGGGTGCGGCACCAGCGGCCCGGCCGCCGGGCGGGGCACCGGCAGCAGCGGGTCGGGCGGGCCGTCCAGGGTCGGTTCGGGTGCGAACACCAGCAGGTCGCGCAACTCCCGCTGGACGGCGGCCGCGTCGGGCCGGGCCGCGGCGTCCGGCCGCAGCAGCCGCTCGACCAGCGGCCGCAGCGGGCCGCACCCGTCGGCGGGGTGGTGCCGCCCGTCCCGGACGGCCGCCAGCAGCGTCGGCAGGTCGTCCTCCGGGTACGGGCCGTGGCCGGTCAGCAGCCGGTACAGCAGCACCCCCAGCGCCCAGGTGTCCGCGGGGGCGCCCGGGTCGATCGCCCAGCGCTCGGCGAGCGGTCCGAGCATCAGCGCCCGGGTCTCGTACACCCGGCGCGGCACCTCGCCGCCCAGCGCCGCGCACAGCTCCTCCTCGGCGGCGCCCAGCAGCAGCCCGCCGAGCATCGCCGCGCCGTCCTCGCAGACCAGCACCGTGCGCAGGGTCAGGTTCCCGTGCGTCAGACCCGCCTCGTGCAGCGAGCGCAGCGCGCCCGCCAGGTCGGCCCCGATCTCCGCCACCCGGTACGGCGAGACCGGCCCGTTGCCCGCCAGCCGCTCCAGCGGCACCCCCGCCACCGCCTCCTCGGCGACCCACAGCACCTCGCCGTCCGGCCCGGCCGCGAGCCCCCGCAGCAGCCGCGGGTGCGACCCGGCCGCCGCCGCGACCTGCGCGACCCGCGCGGTCAGCCGCGGCCCGTACGACGGCGCGGACTCCTCCACCGGGTGGCCCGGCACCAGCAGGTCGGGCAGCTCCAGCCCGAACAGCCGCACCCGCGCCCCGCCGTGGACGTCCACCGCGGGAACACCGACCTCACCCTCCGGACGGTCCGTCACCCGGTACCGTCCGGCCACCACCTGACCCGGGGCCGCTCGCATGCCTGTTCCTCACGCCGTAGTCCGGCCAGCGTACGGCCGCCGCCTGCCCCCGCGACCGTACGGTACGCGCTTTCGGCCGCACGACCGGAAGCCGCCCCACCGCCCCCGTGCCCCCGTCGGCCCGCGCCGGAGCCGCCCCCCGCCGGGCGCGTCGGGCGTGTCAGGCGCGTCGGGCGCGTCGGGCGCGTCGGCGGCGGCCCGTCACGGCGCGGGCTGGAAGCTCTCGAAGGAGGTCTGCCTGGCCTGCGAGCCCTCCGGCGCCGACCACACCTCCTCGGGCATGGTCCAGTAGATCGCGTACCCGTACTTGCCGTTCCCGGTGACGAAGCCGCGGTTGAGCGAGTGCAGCAGGGCGCCGCTCTTGCCGGTGTACGTCCACTCCCAGTCGGCGGCGTTGCTCCAGTCCCGGTACGCGACGGACTCCACCCTGACCTTGCGGTAGTTGGTCATCTTCGCGTTGCGGTCGGAGGCCTGCCAGTCCTTCAGCGCGCTGTCCCCGGCGGGGCTCTGCCAGTCGACGACCAGCCGCAGCCCGCGCCCCTCGAAGCGCCGGCTGGTGGAGCGGTAGTCCTGCCCCTGGTCGGCCATCCACTCGGGCAGCGTGATGCTGAACCCCGACGGGTCCTTGTACACCTTGTACCCGGCGGGCACCTGCCCCCCGGAGGCCGACGGCGAGGGCGGCGGCGCCGAGGCGGAGTCGGCGGCGGAGGGCGACGACGACGGCGACGGCGAGGACGAGGGCGACTCGGACGCCGCCGCGGAGGGGCCGCCCGGCACCCCGCCGCCGCCGGCGTCGTCGCGCCGCCGTCCGCGGAGCCCCGCCCGCCCGTGCCGCCCTGGTCGCCCTGGGCCAGAACGCCACCAGCGCGGCGACCAGCACCAGCACCGCGGCCACCGCGACCCGGCCGTCACCGCGCGCCGCCGCGCACCGGACGGCCCGCCCGCGGGCGGGAGTTCGGCCGTCCGCTCGACCCGCCCCGGCTCGGCGGGGACCGGCGGGGCCGGGACGGCCACCGTCTCGGCCTCCGGCAGCGGCTTCCCGGCGGCGATCAGTTCGAGCAGCGGGCGGGCCGTGTCGGCGTCCATCCGCTTGGCCGGGTCCTTCTCCAGCAGGCCCTCGATGACACCGCGCAGCGGCCCGGCGTTGCGCGGCGCGGGCAGCGGCTCGGTCATCACCGCGGTGAGGGTGGCCAGCGCGTCGCCCCGGTCGTACGGCGGGACGCCCTCGACCATCGCGTACAGCGTGCCGCCCAGCGACCACAGGTCGGCGGGCGGTCCGGGCAGCTTGCCGCGGGCGCGCTCGGGGGCGATGTAGGAGGGGGCGCCGACCAGCATGCCGGTGGAGGTGATGGAGGTGTCGCCCTCGACGCTGGCGATGCCGAAGTCGGTGAGCACGGTGCGCCCGTCCTCGCCGATCAGCACGTTCGACGGCTTGACGTCCCGGTGCAGGATGCCCTGCCGGTGGGCGGCACCGAGCACCCCGAGCAGGTCGAGCGCGATCGCGGCGGCCCGCTCGGGGGTGAGCACGCCGTCCTCGGCGACCACGTCGGCCAGCGAGCGGCCGGAGACGAGTTCCATCACGATCCACGGCCGGTCGTCCTCCTCGACCACGTCGAAGACGGTGACGGCGGAGGTGTGCCGGATGCGCGCGGTGGCCTTGGCCTCGCGCAGGGTGCGGACCACCAGCCGGTGCTTCTCGATCTCGTCGACGGTGCCGGTCATCCGGAGTTCCTTGACGGCGACGATCCGCCCCAGCATCTCGTCCTCGGCCCGCCAGACGGTGCCCATGCCGCCGCGTCCGAGCACCTCTCCGAGCCGGTAGCGGTCCGCCAGCAGTCGGCCGGTCGGTTCCTGCGGCTGCGTCATCGGTGCGCTCTCCCCATGGTGTTGCGGCCCGCGGCGGGCTCCCCGGCCGTGACCTGACGACATGTCGGACCGCCGGGGGTGGCGGTCGCACGCCGGACACCCATCATCCCCTGTCCCGTACCGCCCCGGCCACCCGCCCCTTGCGCTGCCCGTCGGGGCTGTTCGGCTGTCCGTTCGGACTGCTGGCCTCTGCGCGCTCTTGACACCACAGAAAACGGGGGAGACCGCGATGAGCACACCCGACCCGAACAACCCCTACAACCCGTACGCCACGCCCACGGTTCCGCCGCCGGGCCAGTCGGGCCAGCAGCCCCCGGCCGCCCAGGGCTGGGGCGCCCCGCAGGCGCAGCCCCCCGGGGCGCCGGGTTACGGCGTGCCGCCGCAGCCGGGCGCACCGGGCGGCCAGCCCTGGGGGGCCGCCCCGATGGCGCCGCCGGCCGCACCGGCCGCACCGAAGAACGGCGCCGTGGCGATCCTCACCGGCCTGGCCGTGGCCGTGGTCGTCGGCGTCGTGTACGCCTTCGTCGTGAAGGCCATCGACCACGAGTTCAGCTGGGCCGTGATCGGCATCGCCGCCCTGGTCGGCTTCACCATCGGCAAGCTCGGCGGCAAGAACCCGGTGCTGCCGTTCTTCGGCTCGCTGTTCTCCGTGATCAGCCTGTTCGTCGGCGAGTTCCTGGCCATCGCGATGATCCTCAGCGACGAGGCCGAGAAGTACGGGGCCAAGGTGTCGACGCTGGAGGTCTTCACCCAGCACTTCGACACCCTGTTCGACGCCTGGAAGGACAACTTCGACGCCTACTCGGCGCTCTTCGTCATGCTGGGCCTGGTCATCGGCTTCACCACCACCAAGAAGGCCGCCGACTCCTGAGCCAGGCGCCTCCCCGCAGCCGGAGGGCCCCCGCCGCGACCCGCGGCGGGGGCCCTCCGTCCGTTGCCCGGCGGGGCGTCAGCGGCCGGGATTGACCGTGACCTCGACCCGCTGGAACTCCTTGAGCTCGGTGTAGCCGGTGGTGGCCATCGCCCGGCGCAGCGCGCCGAACAGGTTCATGGTGCCGTCGGGGGTGTGCGACGGGCCGGTCAGGATCTGCTCGGTGGTGCCGACGGTGCCCAGGTGGACCCGCTTGCCGCGCGGCAGCTCCTCGTGGACGGCCTCCATGCCCCAGTGGTAGCCCTGGCCGGGCGCGTCGGTGGCGCGGGCCAGCGCGGCGCCGATCATCACCGCGTCCGCGCCGCAGGCGACCGCCTTGGGGATGTCGCCGCTGTAGCCGACGCCGCCGTCCGCGATCACGTGCACGTACCGGCCGCCGGACTCGTCCATGTAGTCGCGGCGGGCGGCCGCGACGTCCGCCACCGCGGTGGCCATCGGGACCTGGATGCCCAGCACGCCCCGGGTGGTGTGCGCGGCGCCGCCGCCGAAGCCGACCAGCACGCCGGCCGCGCCGGTGCGCATCAGGTGCAGCGCGGCGGTGTAGGTGGCGCAGCCGCCGACGATCACCGGGACGTCCAGCTCGTAGATGAACTGCTTGAGGTTCAGCGGCTCGGCCGCGCCCGAGACGTGCTCGGCCGAGACGGTGGTGCCGCGGATCACGAACACGTCGACGCCGGCGTCCACCACGGCCTTGGAGAACTCGGCGGTGCGCTGCGGCGAGAGCGCCGCGGCGGTCACGACGCCGGAGTCACGGACCTCCTTGATCCGCTCCTTGATCAGCTCGGCCTTGATCGGCTCCGCGTACACCTCCTGCAGGCGCCGGGTCGCCGCCGCCTGGTCGGTGATCGCGGCGATCTCCTCCAGCAGCGGCCGCGGGTCCTCGTACCGCGTCCACAGCCCCTCCAGGTTCAGCACGCCCAGGCCGCCCAGCTGCCCGATCGCGATGGCCTGCTGCGGCGAGACCACGCTGTCCATCGGCGCGGCCAGGAACGGCAGTTCGAACCGGTAGGCGTCGATCTGCCAGGCGATCGAGACCTCCTTCGGGTCACGCGTACGGCGGCTGGGGACGACGGCGATGTCGTCGAAGGAGTACGCCCGGCGGCCGCGCTTGCCTCGCCCGATCTCGATCTCAGTCACTTCGAGCCCTTCTGCTGCTTTCCATCTCCCGACCGGGTCCCCCCGGCCACGCCCCAAGTATCCCGTACGCGCCCCGGCCGCCCCGCCAGGGGCGCACCCTCTCCCCCGAACGGCAGGAATCCGCCCGGACCGCGTTCCCCTGCGGTCCGGACGGATTCCCGGTGGGTCCTAGCGCGCGTTGTAGTTCGGCGCCTCGACGGTCATCTGGATGTCGTGCGGGTGGCTCTCCTTGAGGCCCGCCGAGGTGATCCGGACGAACCGGCCCTTGGTCTGCATCTCCCCGATGCTGGCCGCGCCCACGTAGCCCATGGTCTGGCGCAGGCCGCCGACCAGCTGGAACAGCACCGCGCCCAGCGGGCCGCGGTAGGGCACCTGGCCCTCGATGCCCTCGGCGATCAGCTTCTCGTCCGAGGAGACCTCGGCCTGGAAGTAGCGGTCCTTGGAGAAGGACTTCGCCTGGCCGCGGGTCTGCATCGCACCCAGCGAGCCCATGCCGCGGTACGACTTGAACTGCTTGCCGTTGATGAACAGCAGCTCGCCCGGCGACTCCTCGCAGCCGGCCAGCAGCGAGCCGAGCATCACGGTGTCGGCACCGGCGCACAGCGCCTTGCCGATGTCGCCGGAGTACTGGAGGCCGCCGTCGCCGATGATCGGGACGCCCGCGTCCTGGCAGGCCTGGGCGGCCTCGTAGATCGCGGTGACCTGCGGGACGCCGACGCCCGCGACCACGCGGGTGGTGCAGATCGAGCCGGGGCCGACGCCGACCTTCACGCCGTCCACGCCCGCGTCCAGCAGCGCCTGGGCGCCGTCCCGGGTGGCGACGTTGCCGCCGACGACGTCCACCGGCACCGCGGCCTTGATCTTGGAGATCCAGGACAGCGCGTTGTGCGAGTGCCCGTGCGAGGTGTCGACCACCAGGAAGTCCACGCCCGCGCCGACCAGCGCCTGGGCGCGGTCGAAGGCCTCGGCGGAGGCGCCGACGGCGGCGCCCACCAGCAGCCGGCCCTCGGCGTCCTTGGCGGCGTTCGGGTACTTCTCCGCCTTGACGAAGTCCTTGACGGTGATCAGGCCCTTGATCCGGCCCTCGTCGTCGACCAGCGGCAGCTTCTCGATCTTGTGGCGGCGCAGCAGCGCGACCGCGTCCTCGCCGGAGATGCCGACCTTGCCGGTGATCAGCGGCATCGGCGTCATGATGTCGGCGACCTTGCGGCTGCGGTCGGTCTCGAAGGCCATGTCGCGGTTGGTGACGATGCCCAGCAGCTTGCCCTCGGCCGTGGCCACCGGCACGCCGGAGATCCGGAACCGGGCGCACAGCGCGTCGGCCTCGGCCAGCGTGGCCTCCGGGCCGACGGTGATCGGGTCGGTGACCATGCCGGACTCGGAGCGCTTCACCAGGTCGACCTGGTTGACCTGGTCCTCGATCGAGAGGTTGCGGTGCAGGACGCCGACGCCGCCCTGGCGGGCCATCGCGATCGCCATCCGCGACTCGGTGACCTTGTCCATCGCCGCCGACAGCAGCGGGATGTTGACCCGCACGTTGCGGGAGATCCGCGAGGAGGTGTCGACCTGGTTGGGCAGCACCTCGGAGGCCCCGGGCAGCAGCAGGACGTCGTCGTACGTGAGTCCGAGCATCGCGAACTTCTCGGGTACGCCGGCGGCGTTGTAGGACATGGGGAACCTTCCGGTGGCGGGCCGTCGTTCTGCGCACGGGCACCCGGGTGTCACTCACCGGCCGCCAAGACGTCCGGCGCTCTCGGAGGAACCTCCAACGGAACCCCGTGCGCACCGGAGAAACTTTGGCGACCCGACCAGGCGCCGATACCCCATGGTACTGGTGGTGCGGGGTAGGTCGTCGCGCCCTCTTGACAACACCCGGCCCGCCGCGCTTGTTCCGCGTACGGCCCGTGCCCGCCCAGCAGCGCGGACGGGACTCAGCCGCTCTCCTCCGCCAGCGCCCGCAGCCGCGACAGCGCCCGGTGCTGGGCGACCCGCACCGCGCCCGGGGACATCCCGAGCACCTCGCCGGTCTCCTCCGCCGACAGCCCGTCCGCCACCCGCAGCAGCACCAGCTCGCGCTGACGGGCCGGCAGGTAGGACAGCAGCTCCTTGATCCACGCGGCGTCGCTGGACAGCAGCGCCCGCTCCTCCGGGCCGAGCGAGTCGTCCGGCGTCTCCGGCAGGTCGTCCGGCGGGATCACCGTCGAGCCGGGCCCGCGCATCGCGGCCCGCTGCAGGTCGGCGATCTTGTGCGCGGCGATCCCGTACACGAAGGCCTCGAACGGGCGCCCGGTGTCCCGGTAGCGGGGCAGCGCGCAGAGCACCGCGACGCAGACCTCCTGGGCCACGTCGTCCACGTGGTGCCGGGCCCCGCCGGGCAGCCGCACCAGGCGGCCGCGGCAGTACCGCAGCGCCAGCGGGAGCACGTAGCCCAGCAGCGACTCGATCGCCGGGCCGTCCCCGCGGACCGCCGCCGCGACCAGTTCGGCCACCTCGGGTGACGTCCCCGCGCCGAGGACGGGCGGGCGGGCCCCCGCCGACGGGCCGTCGGATCCGCCCGGCCGGTCGTCCGGTGCCGACGACGGATCGGCAGCCGCACCCTCGGGGGCGGGCTGCACCGGGTCGGGCCCGGCGGCCTCCTCGTCGTCACGCATCGGTCCATGGTGCCTGGTCGGGCCGGAAAACGCGGCACCGCGTCCGGACTTGTGCATCGGAACGTTATCCGTCGCCGCGTGCACCGTGCCGCCTCCCCTGCCTGTCCGCTGGTCCCCGAGGTGCTCCACTACTCCATGGTGCAGCCTCGGGACCACAACGTCACACGTCCGAGCGAGCGCAGTTCGCGCGCCCGCTCAGCGGACCAGGCCCCAGCGGAAGCCCAGCGCCACCGCGTGCGCGCGGTCCGAGGCGCCCAACTTCTTGAACAGCCGCCTGGCGTGCGTCTTCACGGTGTCCTCGGACAGGAACAGCTCGCGGCCGATCTCGGCGTTGGAACGGCCGTGGCTCATCCCCTCCAGCACCTGGATCTCACGGGCCGTCAGGGTCGGCGCGGCGCCCATGTCCGGGCTGCGGAGCCGGCGCGGCGCCAGGCGCCAGGTCGGGTCGGCCAGCGCCTGGGTGACGGTGGCCCGCAGTTCGGCGCGCGAGGCGTCCTTGTGCAGGTAGCCGCGGGCCCCGGCGGCGACCGCGAGGGCCACCCCGTCCAGGTCCTCGGCGACGGTGAGCATGATGATCCGGGCGCCCGGGTCGGCCGACAGCAGCCGGCGGACCGTCTCCACCCCGCCGAGGCCGGGCATCCGGACGTCCATCAGAACGAGATCGGAACGGTCGGCCACCCAGCGGCGGAGGACCTCCTCACCGTTCGTCGCAGTGGTCACCCGGTCCACGCCGGGCACGGTCGCCACCGCACGGCGAAGCGCCTCCCGGGCGAGCGGGGAATCGTCGCAGACGAGTACGGATGTCATGACCGTCCTCCGCAGCTGATCCGCGTCACGTTGAGCCTCCTGGCTGGTACGAACCTCTCCGACACGGCCCCGGGACGGACCCGTTCCGATCGCCTCGCTGCGCGACCGTTCCCGATGTCCTGCGCCCTCTGACCGCCTCCGTACATCCAACGACCGTCACTCGAATGAGTTACGGCTTCACGTCCATCTCCACCACTGTACGTGGCCGACCCATCACAGAAGAGCCACCTCGCGGTGCACGCGCCGCACTTTTGTGCAGCTCGCACGCGGTGTCCGCGCCGCGCACGCCCTCCGGAGGCGGTCCGCGCCGGGGCGGACACCCGATCGGTGCAGCATTCGGGTTCAAACCCCTTGCCCCTTTTGTCCGTTTTTATAGCTTCTGTCAGGTCATTGACTGATTCGTCGGTCTGTGGGTGACTTGTCCGTGTAGTGGGCGTAAGTCATATTTCCAGGTGTCCGTACCGGCCCCGTGCAGCCTCGCCGCAGCGACCGCGACCGAGCAGTCAGGGTCCCGAGCCATGAAGGGAACGAGCCATGGCAGATTTCTCCCGCCTCCCAGGCCCCAACGCAGACCTCTGGGACTGGCAGCTCTCCGCCGCCTGCCGCGGCGTCGACAGTTCGCTGTTCTTCCACCCCGAGGGCGAGCGCGGTGCGGCCCGGACCTCCCGCGAGACGAGCGCCAAAGAGGTCTGCATGCGCTGCCCGGTCCGCTCCCAGTGCGCGGCCCACGCCCTCGCCGTCCGCGAGCCCTACGGGGTCTGGGGCGGCATGACCGAGGACGAGCGCGAGGAGCTGCTCGGCCGCTCCCGCAACCGCCTGGCCGAAGTCCCGCTGGCGATGCCGCAGACCATCCGCCGCTGAGGAACCGACCCGCCGCGGCCGTCCCCGCCGCAGCGGTCCGCGCCCCGCGGACGCGCCGCCCGCCCGTCCCCGGCCGGCGCCGCGCTCAGCGGGCGGCGGCCGCCGCCGCGAGCTGCTCCAGCATCAGCGCCACCGCCGGAACCCCCTCCAGGTCCGGCAGGGTCAGCGCCACCACCTCGCGCCGGGCCGGCTCGCCCGACGCCACCCGCACCGGCACCGCCGCCACCCCGGGGTGCCGCACCGACTCCAGCGCCAGCCCGGGCAGCACCGCCACCCCCAGGCCCGCGCCCACCAGGCCCACCACCGCCGGGTAGTCGTCCGTCGCGAACTCGATCGCCGGCCTGAAGCCCGCGTCCGTGCACAGCTCCACCAGGTGCCCCCGGCACTGCGGGCAGCCCGCGATCCACTGCTCCCCCGCCAGCTCGGACAGGTCCACCGGCTCGTCCTCGCCCCGGTCCGCCAGCGGGTGCCCCGCCGGGACCAGGCCCACCAGCGGATCGTCCAGCAGCGGGCGCACCACCAGCTCCGACCAGTCGTTCGCGGCCGCCGTCGCGGCCGCCTCCAGCACCGCCTCGGCCCGCGCCTCGCGCAGCGTCGCGTGCGGGGACGGCAGGCTCGGGCCGCCCTGCGAGTCCGGGTACCGGAACGCCAGCGCCACCTCGCACTCGCCGCCGCGCAGCATCGCCAGCGCCTGGGCCGGCTCCGCCTCCACCAGCGAGACCCGCACCCCCGGGTGGGCCGCCCGCACCTGCGCCACCGACCGCGGCACCAGCGTCGAGCTGGCCGTCGGGAACGAGACCAGCCGCACCCGCCCGGCCCGCAGCCCGGCGATCGCCGCGACCTCCTCCTCGGCGGCCGACAGCCCCGCGAGGATCCCGTCCGCGTGCCGCAGCAGCACCCTCCCGGCCTCGCTCAGCTGCATCTCCCGGCCCGCCCGCACCACCAGCGGGGTGTCCACCGCCTTCTCCAGCGCCTTCATCTGCTGGCTCACCGCGGGCTGGGTGCACCCCAGCTCGCGCGCCGCGGCGGAGAACGACCCGGTCCGGGCGACGGCGTGCAGGACGCGGAGGTGGCGGGCTTCGATCACGCGGTCAACTGTAAGGGGGGCCGGAACGGGGGCGCCGCGGAACTGCGCGCCCGGCCCGCCCGCCCCCGCCGGGTGCTGCACGCGAAGGGGCGCGCGCAGCACGCGTGCAGCACGCGCAGGGGCGCGAGGCCCCGGCGATCCGGGCCCGCACCACGGGAGTGCGGGGCCGGTCGCGCGGTTCCTCGCGCCCCTGCTGTCGCCTTCGCCGCCTCAGCGGCTGGCGGCTAGCGCCGTTTCAGTGGCTGTGGCCGTGGCCGCCGTGCGAGTGGCCGTGGCCCGCGGCCTCCTCCTCTTCCTTCTTCTCCACCACGAGGGTCTCGGTGGTGAGCAGCAGGGAGGCGATGGAGGCGGCGTTCTCCAGGGCGGAGCGGGTGACCTTGACCGGGTCGATGACGCCGGCCTTGACCAGGTCGCCGTACTCGCCGGTGGCGGCGTTGTAGCCCTGGCCGGCCTCCAGCTCGGCGACCTTGGAGGTGATGACGTAGCCCTCCAGGCCGGCGTTCTGGGCGATCCAGCGCAGCGGCTCGGCGAGCGCCTTGCGGACCACGGCGACACCGGTGGCCTCGTCGCCGGACAGGCCGAGGCCGTCCGCCAGGACCTTCGCGGCGTGGACGAGCGAGGCGCCGCCGCCGGCGACGATGCCCTCCTCGACCGCGGCGCGGGTCGCCGAGATGGCGTCCTCCAGGCGGTGCTTGCGCTCCTTGAGCTCGACCTCGGTGGCCGCGCCGACCTTGATCACGCAGACGCCGCCGGCCAGCTTGGCGAGGCGCTCCTGGAGCTTCTCGCGGTCCCAGTCGGAGTCGGTGTTGGCGATCTCGGCCTTGATCTGGGCCACCCGGCCCGCGACCTCGGCGGAGTCGCCGGCGCCGTCGACGACGATGGTCTCGTCCTTGGTGACGGTGATCCGGCGGGCGGTGCCGAGCACGTCCAGGCCGACCTGGTCGAGCTTGAGGCCGACCTCCTCGGAGACGACCTGGCCGCCGGTGAGGGTGGCGATGTCGCCGAGGATGGCCTTGCGGCGGTCGCCGAAGCCGGGGGCCTTGACCGCGACCGCGTTGAAGGTGCCGCGGATCTTGTTGACCACCAGGGTGGAGAGGGCCTCGCCGTCGACGTCCTCGGCGATGATCAGCAGCGGGCGGGAGCCGCCGGCCTGCAGGACCTTCTCCAGCAGCGGCAGGAGCTCCTGGATGGAGGAGATCTTGCCCTGGTTGATCAGGACGTACGGGTCCTCCAGGACGGCTTCCTGGCGCTCCGCGTCGGTGACGAAGTACGGCGACAGGTAGCCCTTGTCGAACTGCATGCCCTCGGTGAACTCGAGCTCGACGCCGAAGGTGTTGGACTCCTCGACGGTGATCACACCGTCCTTGCCGACCTTGTCGATCGCCTCGGCGATCAGCTCGCCGACCTGGGTGTCCTGGGCGGAGAGGGAGGCGACGGCGGCGATGTCGTCCTTGCCCTCGATCTCGCGGGCCACCGAGAGCAGGTGCTCGGAGACGGCGGCGACGGCCTTGTCGATGCCCTTCTTCAGGGCGGCCGGGCCGGCGCCCGCGGCGACGTTGCGCAGGCCCTCGTTGACCAGGGCCTGGGCGAGCACGGTGGCGGTGGTGGTGCCGTCGCCCGCGACGTCGTTGGTCTTGGTGGCGACCTCCTTGACCAGCTGCGCGCCGAGGTTCTCGTACGGGTCGTCGAGCTCGACCTCGCGGGCGATGGTCACACCGTCGTTGGTGATGGTGGGGGCGCCGAACTTCTTGTCGATGACGACGTTGCGGCCCTTGGGGCCGATGGTCACCTTGACGGTGTCGGCCAGCTTGTTGACACCGCGCTCCAGCGAGCGGCGGGCGTCCTCGTCGAACTGCAGGGTCTTCGCCATGGTCCCGTTTCCTCAGGGGTAGGTCTGCGTACGTGGAGCAACAACCGCGCCCCGGGCCCCTGTCGGTGCGACACGGATCCGGGGCGGGCTGGGACGTCTTACTGCGCGGACGTCTTACTTCTCGATGATCGCGAGGACGTCGCGGGCCGAGAGGACGAGGTACTCCTCGCCCTGGTACTTCACCTCGGTGCCGCCGTACTTCGAGTACAGGACGATGTCACCGACGGCGACGTCGAGCGGCAGACGCTGGCCGTCCTCGAAGCGGCCCGGGCCGACGGCCAGGACGACGCCCTCCTGGGGCTTCTCCTTGGCGGTGTCCGGGATCACCAGGCCGGAGGCGGTGGTGGTCTCGGCGTCGAGCGGCTGGACCACGATGCGGTCCTCGAGCGGCTTGATGGCAACCTTGCTGCTGGTGGTCACGTCCGAGCTCCCCTTCGGAGATTACGGGGTTGTCTAACAGGTAGGGGGCGAGGTCTGCGCGGCCGCCGTCGCGGGGGTCGGACACGCTTCATCGCGTTAGCACTCTCCCTGGGGGGAGTGCCAGGAACGACCTTAGGACGCGGTTAGCACTCAGTCAACCAGAGTGCCAATGGCGTCGGGTTCGAGTTTCCGTTCGATACCGGGCGGTTCCGAGTACGGGTACTCAGGCAACGGGCGAACTCCCCCGCCAGGATGGGCACATGGCGAAGAAACGGCCGTCCGCGGGACGGGACGCGCTCCTGGCGGCGGCACTGGTGGCCCTGACCGTGCCGCTGCTGTGCGCGGTGCCCTACGCGTTCATGGTGCTGGCGTTCGCGCTGGCCGGCGCCTCGGAGCGCGGGGGCGGGGCGGGCCTGGCGGTGGTGCTGTGCGGCGCGGTGATGGTGCTGGGGCCGGCGGTGGCGCTGGTGTCGGTGGTGACGACGGCCCGGCGGGGCTACCGGATCGCGCCGCTGTCGGTGGGGCTGGCCGGGCCCGCGCTGGCGGCGCTCGCGTTCGGGGTGCTGGCCTCCTGATCCGAGCCGCGACAATGGTGCGGTGGAGATCGAGTCGTTCCGGGCGCTGCTGACCGAGCAGGGGCAGGCGCTGCTGGCCGAGTTGCGGGGGTTCACGGCGGCCGGGGAGCTGGCGCTGGCGACCAGGCTGCGGCGGGAGTACCCGGCGGAGCTGGTGCGGGCCGCGTTCGAGCAGGCCCGGCTGCGGCAGCGGGCGGAGGCGAAGTTCGGGGCGGACGCCGCCGCGATGTACTTCACCCAGCACGGGGTGGAGCAGGCCACCCGGCGCACGGTCGCCGAGTGGCGGGCGGGCCGGTTCGCGGCGCTGGGGGTGCGGCGGCTGGCCGACCTGTGCTGCGGGATCGGCGGGGACGCGATCGCGCTGGCCCGGGCCGGCATCGCGGTGCTGGCGGTCGACCGGGACGAGCTGACCTGCGAGGTGGCCCGGGCGAACGCGGCGGCGCTGGGCGTGGCCGAGCTGGTGGAGGTGCGCCGCGCGGACGTCGCGGACGTGGACACCGCCGGTTTCGACGCGGTGTTCACCGACCCGGCGCGGCGCACCTCGCGCGGCCGGGTGTTCGACCCGGAGGCGTACTCGCCGCCGCTGTCCTGGGCGGTGGAGGCGGCCCGCAGCGCCCCGTTCGGGGCGCTGAAGGTGGCGCCGGGCATCCCGCACGAGCTGGTGCCGGAGGGCGCCGAGGCGGAGTGGGTGTCGGACCGGGGCGAGGTGAAGGAGGCGGTGCTGTGGTTCGGCACGGCCGCCGCCGAGCCGTACCGGGCGACGCTGCTGCCGGGCCCGCACTCGCTCTGCGGCGGCGCCCTGCCGGACCCGCCGGTCGGCCCGGTGGGGCGCTACCTGTACGAGCCGGACGGCGCGGTGATCCGGGGCCGGATGGTGGCCGAGGTGGCGGCGGCGGTGGGCGGGCGGCTGATCGACCCGATGATCGCGTACGTCACCTCGGACGAGCTGCGGCCGACGCCGTACGCGCAGGCGTACGAGCTGACCGACGTGCTGCCGTTCCAGGTGAAGCGGTTGAAGGCGCTGGTGCGGGAGCGCCGGATCGGCACCGTGGTGATCAAGAAGCGCGGGGCGTCGGTCGTCCCGGAGGAGCTGCGGCGGCAGCTGAAGCCGGCCGGGCCGAACGCGGTGACGGTGATCGTGGCCCGCACCGCGGCCGGCCCGGTGATGATGCTGGGTCAGCCGGCGGGCCTGGCGACGTAGTCGTCGAGGCGGGCGACCGCGAAGCCCTGCTCCTGGATCCGGGAGAGCAGTTCGCCGAACATCCGGGTCATGCTCTCGCCCTTGAGCTCGGAGGGGCCGCGGAAGTGGGCGAGGATGATGTCGCCGTTCTTCAGCTTCTTGTCGGCGGCCTGGTACTGCATGTCGTGGATCTGCATGGACTCCCGCCACAGCACGACGGCCCGCGGCCCGCACTCCTGGACGGCGGTGTTCAGGGCGGGGGTGTCGGCGCCGTCGCCGTAGGGCGGGCGGAACAGGTAGGGGGCGGTGCCGTACTGCTCGGTGAGGGCCGCCTGGTCCTCGCAGATCTGCGCCTTCTGTTGGGCGGGGGCGAGCTTGCTCATCACCGGGTGGCTGACGGTGTGGTTCTGGATGCTGTTGCCGAGCGCCTGGAGCGGCTTGAAGTAGCCGTAGTCGTTCTTGACGATGTCCTTGGTCAGGAACATCGTCACCGGCACTTTCAGCTCGGTGAGCATCCGGACGAACTCCGGGTCCTTCTCGGCCCCGTCGTCGAGGGTGATGAACACGACCTTGTCGGAGGTCGGGACGTCGCTGAACACCGGCACCGGGCCGGTCGCGGTCAGCTTGACCGGCCGGTCGGCGGGCGGCGCGGGCGCCTTGGGCATCGGCTTGAGGCCCCACTTCGCCCACGCGGCCTCGGGCACGGCGTCCTGGGCGGGCGTCGAGGGGGCGCCGGGGGCCGAGGGGGCCGGGGAGGCGGCGGCGACCGGCTTGGCCCGGACCGGCGCGGGGCCGTCCGGGGCGGAGCCGCTGCCGCACCCGCTCGCCGCCAGCAGCGCCGCGAGCGCGCCCGCCCCGTACCCGATCCGTGCCCGCCGCTGCCTCACCGATGTCCCCCGCTCGTCCTCGACACGCGTGTCGATCATAGGACGATCGGGTTGGTCTTCCCGGTTGCTACCCCGCGTCCGTGCGGGTGAAGGCCCAGCGGTGCACCGGGCGGGCCAGCAGTTCGGCGGGGGGCTCCGGCACCGGCTGCGGCTCCCCCGTCCACAGCGCGATCAACAGCACCCGCTCGCCCGGCGCGGTGAACAGCTCCACCCGCTCCAGGCCGGCCGCCCCGCGCACCGCGGGCAGCGCGGACTCCCGGGCCCAGGCGTGCAGTTCAGCGCCCCGGCCGTCCGCCGCCCGGGCCTCCCACATCGCCGCCAGGGTCACTTCAGCGCCTGGTGCGCGTGCGCGTGGACGTGCCCGTGCCCGGTGCCCGGCACGTGGGTCTCGGTGACCGGCAGCGAGGAGTCCGCCGACAGGTCGAAGGAGGACGGGGCGCGGTCGCGCCAGACCATCTCGGCGCCGAGCGCCGCCACCATCGCGCCGTTGTCGGTGCACAGACCCGGCCGCGGCACCCGCAGCACGATGCCGGCCTTGTCACAGCGCTGCTGCGCCATCTCGCGCAGCCGCGAGTTGGCCGCCACGCCGCCGCCGATCATCAGGTGGTCGACACCGTTGTCCTTGCACGCCCGCACCGCCTTGCGGGTCAGCACGTCGGTGACCGCCTCCTGGAAGGACGCCGCGACGTCCGCCACCGGCACCGGCTCCCCGGCCCGCCGCCGGGCCTCCACCCAGCGCGCCACGGCCGTCTTCAGGCCGGAGAACGAGAAGTCGTACGCCGGGTCGCCGGCGTTGTTCAGGCCGCGCGGGAACGCGATCGCCTTCCCGTCGCCCTCGCGGGCCATCCGGTCCACCACCGGGCCGCCGGGGAAGCCCAGGCCGAGCACCCGGGCCACCTTGTCGAAGGCCTCGCCCGCCGCGTCGTCGATGGTCGCGCCCAGCGGCCGCACGTCGGAGGTGATGTCGCTGCTCAGCAGCAGCGAGGAGTGGCCGCCGGAGACCAGCAGCGCCATCGTCGGCTCCGGCAGCCGGCCGTGCTCCAGCTGGTCCACGCAGATGTGCGAGGCCAGGTGGTTGACGCCGTACAGCGGCTTGTCCAGCGCCCACGCGTACGCCTTGGCGGCGCTCACGCCGACCAGCAGCGCGCCCGCCAGGCCCGGGCCGGCGGTGACGGCGATGCCGTCCAGGTCGCTCGCCTTGATCCCGGCGGTGTCCAGCGCCCGCCGGATGGTCGGGACCATCGCCTCCAGGTGCGCCCGGCTGGCGATCTCCGGCACGACGCCGCCGTACCTGGCGTGGTCGTTGACGCTGGAGGCGACCGCGTCGGCCAGCAGGGTGGTGCCGCGGACGATGCCGACGCCGGTCTCGTCGCAGGAGGTCTCGATGCCGAGGACGAGGGGTTCGTCAGCCATTGTGATGATCCTTCAGATCGCTTGCGTCACTTGCGTCACTTGCCAGGTGGTCGAGACGCATCACCAGTGCGTCCACGTTGGCGGGCTGGTAGTAGCCCCGCCGGATCCCGACCGGTTCGAACCCGAACCGCTCGTACAGCCGCTGCGCGCGCAGGTTGTCCACCCGCACCTCCAGCAGCAGTTCGGCGCAGCCGCGCCGGACCGACTCCGCCGTCAGCTCGGCGAGCAGCACCGCCCCGAGCCCCGCCCCCTGGTGGTCGGAGTCCACCGCGATGGTCTGCACGTCCCCGTCGGCGCCGACCGCCATCAGCCCGGCGTAGCCGACGACCGACCCGTCCGCGTCCACCGCCACCACGTAGTGCCGGCTCCCGCCCGGGTGCGCCTCGGCCAGCTCGGACCAGTACATCCCCCGCGACCACGCGTCCTCGGGGAACAACCGGTGCTCCAGCACCATGACCGGCTCGACGTCCCACCACCGCATGGGACGCAGCGCGTACCTAGCCACGCCGGCCGGCCGCCCCGCCGCGAGGGCCGCTCACGCCGGAAGCACCGCCTTGTAGCCCGCGGGCACCTGGGCGTCCGGCCGGCGCAGGTACAGCGGGGCGTTCGGCAGCAGCTCCCGGCCGGCGGCCAGCTCGCGGACCGCGAAGTCGGCCAGCGCGCCCGCCGAGACGTGCTCGGGGCCGCTCGCCGCCGGCAGGCCGTACAGCAGGGCGCCCGCGCCGACCGTCCGGTCGCCGGGCCCGATCTCCGCCGGGCGGTCCACCGAGGGGCCGCCCACCCGGGCGCCGTCGGCGTCGTACGAGGCCCAGTAGACCTCCTTGCGGCGGGCGTCCGTCGCGACCGCGAACGCGCCGGTCAGGCCCTCGGTGCGGGCCTGGTGGGCGATCGCGTCCAGGGTGCAGACGCCGTGCACGGGCAGGCCGAGCGCGTCGCCGAGGGCGGCGGCGGTGACCAGGCCGACCCGCAGGCCGGTGTACGGGCCGGGGCCGACGCCGACCGCGAGGCCGGTCAGCTCGCGCTTGTCCACCCCCGCGGCGCGCAGCACGTCGGCGATGGTGGGCAGCAGCAGTTCGCCGTGCCGCCGGGCGTCGACCTCGTAGGACTCGGCGAGCACCCGTTCGCCGTCGTGGACGGCGGCGGTGACGGCGGGAGTGGCGGTGTCGAAGGCGAGGAGGAGCACGGGTTCAAGGTTAGAGGGTCCGGCGCGGGGGCCCGCACCGCGCCCGCCCCGGCGGGAACACACGACCGCGAGGAGGCCGGAACGGCGGGCCGCACCTGGCACGATGGGCCTTCCCGAAGGTGAGACGCGGAGCGTTGAGGAGCTGACGTGGCGAAGCTGGGTCCTGGTGCGGTGGTCGGCGGGCTGACCCTGGGCGCGCTGACGGTGATCGGGCTGCTGGCCTTCCAGGCGAACGGCGCGGCCTCCCGCGCGGTCGCGGCGGTGCCGTCCGCGTCGAGCGCCGCCCCCTCGGCCTCCGCCCCGGAGAGCGGGCGGCCGACCCCGCCGCCGCTGCCCGCCGAGTCCGGCTCGGGCCTGCGGGTGGTGTACTCGCTGAAGGACCAGCAGGTGTGGCTGGTCGACCCGAAGAAGCCCAACCCGGTGGTGGCCTCGTTCAAGGTGGTGCCGGGCAACACCCTGCCCGCGGCGGGCACCTACAGCGTCGCCAGCCGGACCGCGGCGGGCACCGGCACGGACGGGCGGCAGATCGAGCACGTGGTGCGGTTCGCCCAGCAGTCCGGCACGGTGTTCGGCTTCAGCGCGCTGGTCGACGAGAAGGCCCCGGCGCCGTCGCTGGACCCGAGGACGAAGACCGGCGGCGTCCGGGCCACCCGGGCGGACGGCCAGCTGCTGTGGGACTTCGCGCCGACCGGCACCCGGGTGGTCGTGGTCGAATGACCCGGGGCCGCCCGCACGGCGGCGCCGGGGCTCCCCGGACGGGCCCGGGCCCTAGGGCCTGTCCGGCCGATCTTGCCGGGCGCCCGACGCCGGATCATCCCGCCTGGAAGCACCGGCCCAACACCCAAGTACATCCAGTACGAGGGCGTCGGGCCGGCACTCCCAGCCGGGCGCCAAGGGGGCACCTCCCAGCCCCCCGAGGGGCTGGGGGAGCCGCGCGCTGATCCGACAAGACCGACCGGACAGGCCCTAGGGCGCGTATTTGGTCGTGATCAAGCGGTGGCTCTGGTGAGGTCCTTGATCCAGATCATGGCGCCGCGAAGCTGGAGGCCGGCGAGGTAACTCTCGGGCTTCTTGTCGAACCGGGTGGCGATGCCCCGCCAGGCCTTCAGCTTGTTGATCAGGCGCTCGACGGTGTTCCGCTCTCTGTAGAGCTCGGCGTCATGGCTGACGGGACGACCGCCTCCGCTGCCCTTCTTCTTCCGGTTGGCGGCCTGGTCCCTCTTCTCCGGGATGACCGCTTTGATGTGGCGTTTGCGCAGGTAGGAGCGATTGCCGCGGGACGAGTAGGCCATGTCTCCGGCGACCGCGTCGGGTCGGGTGCGGGGGCGGCCGGCCGGCCCGCGAACCCGCATCTTCTTCAGCACGGGGATGAACTGCGGGCTGTCGGCGGCTTGCCCCTCGGTCAGAACGAGCACCAGCGGGCGGCACTTACGCTCGCCGACGACGTGGACCTTGCTGGTCTGACCGCCCCTGGACCGCCCGAGCAGGGCAGCCTTCAGCCGGAGCTTTCGCCTGCGCCGGACACGCCGCCGCTCGTCCTGCTCCGGGTCGTCTGTGGCGCCCTGCCCGTCTTGTCCCTCCGAGCTGCCCCCTTTTGGCGGGCCTTCTCCGCTTCCTCGGCGGCCTTCTCCAGATCGGCGAGCGTGTCGGGGTCCAGGTGTATCCCAGCGGCGTCATGGTGGGCCCGGACGGTGGTGGAGTCAACGCTGACCAGCGACAGGTCCACCTCACCCCGCTTGGCGGCCTCCGCGATCGCGCCTTCCAGCAGGGCCTCGAAGACGCCGGCGTCCCGCCATTGCCGGAACCGGTTGTGGACGGTCGACCAGGCGCCGAACTCCCTCGGCGTCTCACGCCACTGGCTGCCGGTCTTGAAGTGCCAGACCACGCCCTCGAACTGCCGGCGCAGTTGTTCGGGGTACGGGCCGTACTCGCCGATCGGCAGGTACGGCTCGATGAACTCCCACTCTGCATCTGATAGTTGCACTCGCGTCACGGAACACGGTCTACCGGATCAGACCGCACCGCGAAGACAACTTCCCAGAATGATCACAACCAAATACGCGCCCTAGGCGGCGCGCCGCTCCGGCGGGGTGGAGACCGCCTCGGCTGCCCGGCAGGACGCCAGCAGGGCGCGCATCGGCACGGGCGCGGCGGCGGTGCGCTCCGGGTGCTCCCCGGCGCCCGCGTCCGCGAGGGTCGCGGGGTGCGTGCGGTCCGGGCGGTCCTGGTCCGGGTGGTTCGTGGGGGGTGTGCTCGGCATCGGGCGCCTCCCTAGTTAGGCATACCTAACCTGCTGGCGCCATCCCATCACGCCCGCGCGGTGCGCCGCAACCGTTTCCCGACAGGGTGTCGGAAACCCGGCTCAGTTCTCACCCAATCCGGTGAGGTCCGCACCGTCCCAGCGACCGCCCAGCCCGGTCAGCACGACCCGGCGCCCGTCCGCCTCCTCGTCCGGCGCGCCCACCGCCTCGCCGCCGAGGGTCCGCTCGATCCGGATCTCCAGCCGGTCCTCGGACAGCTCCTCGACCTTGCCCTCGCCCCACTCGACCACGACCACCGACTCGGGCAACGACACGTCCAGGTCGAGGTCCTCCATCTCCTCCAGCCCGCCGCCCAGCCGGTACGCGTCCACGTGCACCAGCGCGGGGCCGCCGGTCAGCGAGGGGTGCACCCGGGCGATCACGAAGGTCGGCGAGGTGACCGCGCCGCGCACGCCCAGGCCCTCGCCCAGGCCGCGGGTCAGCGTGGTCTTGCCCGCGCCCAGCTCCCCCGACAGCAGCACCAGGTCGCCGGGGCGCAGCAGGGCGGCCAGGCGCCGGCCGAGGCCGGTCATCCGCTCCGCGGTTTCGACGGTCAGAGTGGTCTGCGAACCCATGGCGTCCTTCTTCGATCGTTGCGGCCACCCCTAAGGTGCCACACCGGGCGGAGCGCCCCGTTCAGTCCCCGGCCGGCTCCTGCGCCAGCTCCCGCACGGCCGACGGCAGCGGGCCCGTCCCGGCGCGCTCGGCGGCGCGCTCCAGCAGTACGGCGAGCTCGTGGTCGACGGTGCCGGGGCGCTCCAGCATCACCAGGTGCCCGGCGCCCTCGACCAGCACCAGCCGGGCGCCGGGCAGTTCGGCGGCGATCGCCTCGGAGTACTCGGGCGGGGTCAGCAGGTCCTTGGTCCCGGCCAGGACGAGGACCGGCAGGCCGTCCAGGGCGGCCAGCGCGGCGCGCTTGTCGTGCGCGGAGAAGGTCGGGTAGAACTCGGCGACCACGTCGATGGGGGTGGCGTCCAGCAGCTGCTCGGCGAACCGGGCGACCGCCGGGTCGACGTCCCGGCTCCCGAACGAGAACCGCCGGTAGAACACCGCGGCCAGGTCGGAGCCCCAGCGCCGGGTCGCCTCCACCAGCTCGACCTGGCGGCCCAGCGCCCTTATCACCCCGGGCGCGACCCGCTTGACCACCTTGGCACCGACCGCGGGCAGGCCCAGCGGCACCGCGTCCCAGTCGCCCGCCAGGGTGCCGACCAGCGCGACGCCGACCACCCGGCCGTCCGGGCCGAACAGCTCGGGGTGCCGGTCGGCGAGCGCCATCACCGTCATCCCGCCCATCGAGTGCCCGACCAGCACGACCGGCCCCTCGGGGGCGGCCGCGTCCAGCACCGCCTTGAGGTCGGCGCCGAGCAGGTCGATCGAGGCGGGCTCGCCGCCCAGGTACGAGCGGGAGCGCTCGGAGCGGCCGTGGCTGCGCTGGTCCCAGAACACGGTGCGCAGCGCGCCGCGCAGGGCGGCCCGCTGGAAGTGCCAGCTGTCCTGGTTGAGGCAGTAGCCGTGGCAGAACACCACGGTGGGGCCGGGCGCCCCGGCCGCCTCGTCGACCTCGACGTGCAGTTCGGTGCCGTCGGCGGCGGCCACCGTCGTCGGGGTGCCGCGCAGCGAGCCGAAGGCGGCCGCCGCGTCCAGCTCCTCGCGGGCCCGCCTGCGCATCGCCCGGCCGACGGTCAGCCGCTCGATCGCCACCCCGGCGGCGGCGCCGGCCGCCAGCACGCCCAGCGAGATGCCGATCAGCCCGGCCCGGGACACCCCGCCGGAGGAGGACTCCTCAGCCACCGCTCACCCCCGCAGTCCGCCGACGTAGCGTCGCGGGACCCGGCCCCCGATCCGGGTGATGACCTCGTACGCGATGGTGCCGGAGGCCCGCGCCCAGTCCTCCGCGGTGGGCTCGCCCCGGTCGCCGGCGCCGAACAGCAGCACCTCCGCGCCGACCTCCGGGGTGTCCCCGCCGAGGTCGACGACGAACTGGTCCATCGCGACCCGCCCGGCCACCCGGTAGCGGGTGGCGCCGATCTGCACCGGCCCGGTGTTGCTGGCGTGCCGCGGCACGCCGTCCCCGTAGCCGAGCGGGACCAGGCCGAGCGTGGTCGGGCCCGGCGTCGTGTAGTGGTGCCCGTACGAGACGCCGTGGCCGCCGGGCACGTGCTTGACCAGCGCCAGCCGGGCCGCCAGCGACATCACCGGCCGCAGCCCGAAGTCGGCGGGCCCGCCGACCTCCGGGACGGGCGACAGGCCGTACAGGGCGAGGCCGGGCCGGACCAGGTCGTAGTGCGACTGCGGCAGCAGCAGCGTCGCCGGGGAGTTGGCGATGTGCCGCACCTCGGGGTCGACGCCGGCCCGCTCGGCGAACGCCAGGACCTGCGCGAACGAGTCCAGCTGGGCCTGGATCGAGGGGTGGCCGGGCTCGTCGGCGGCCGCGAAGTGCGACCAGACGCCGACCACCCGCAGCAGGCCGTCGGACTGCGCCTTGACCGCGTTCTCCACCAGGTCCGGCCAGTCGTGCGGCTGGCAGCCGTTGCGGCCCAGGCCGGTGTCGGCCTTCAGGTGCACCCGGGCCGGGACGCCGGTCTCCCGGACGGCGGCGAGCAGTTCGTCCAGCGCCCACTGGCCGCTGACCGAGATGTCCACCGACTCCCGCAGCGCCCGGGCCCACGGCCCGCCCGGCGTCCACAGCCAGCACAGGATGCGGGCCTGCTCCGGCCCGATCCCGGCGGCCCGCAGCGCGAGCGCCTCCTCCGGCGTCGCCGTCCCCAGCCACCCGGCCCCGGCCGCGACGGCCTCCCGGGCACACCTGAGCGCGCCGTGGCCGTAGGCGTCCGCCTTGACCACGGCCATCAGCTCGGGCCCGTTGGTGCGGGCCCGCAGCGCGGCCAGGTTGTCGCGCAGCGCGGCCAGGTCGATGGTCGCCTCGGCCCGCGCCCCCTGGGCCAGGGCGGGCGTCCCGGTGGTGTTCGCAGTCGTCATCGCGTATCAGTCTCCCAGACCCGGGCGGCGAGCCCCATCAGGGGCTCGGGGAACGGCGAGTCCGCGCTGCCGCGTGCGGTGGCGGGAACCGGAAGCGGATGCGCGCCCCGGCAGTGCGCCGTCAGCAGGCCGGGCCCCGCCGTTCCCCGGGCCCCGTTCAGGCGAGCGAGGCCCAGGCGTGGTGGAGTGCGCCCGCGAGGTCGAGGGCGGTGATCGGGGCGCCCGGGGCGGCGGCGTGGCGGCCGGCCAGGCCGTGCAGGTGGGCGGCGGCGGAGGCGGCGTCCAGCGGGGTGAGGCCGGTGGCGAGCAGCGAGCCGGCCAGGCCGGAGAGGACGTCGCCGCTGCCCGCGGTGCCGAGCCAGCCGGTGCCGGTGGAGTTGACCCGGGCCCGGCCGTCCGGGTCGGCGACGACCGTCGTGGAGCCCTTGAGCAGCACGGTCGCGCCGTACCGCGCGGCGAGCAGCCGGGCGGTCCGCAGCCGCCGGGCGGCGACCGCCTCGGCGTCGGTGTCCTCGCCGACGCCCGCGAGCAGCCGGGCGGCCTCCCCGGCGTGCGGGGTGAGCAGGACGGGCGCGTCGCGGCCGGCCAGCGCGGACGGGCCGAGCCGGGCGAGTTCGGTGAGCGCGTCGGCGTCGGCCAGGACGGGCGCGCCGGTGTCCAGCGCCTCGCGCAGGGTGCGTTCGGCGTCCTCGCCGCCGCCCGGGCCGACCACCCAGGCCTGGACGCGACCGGCCCGGGCCGGGCCGTCCTCGGTGACCAGCGCCTCGGGGTGGCGGCGGACCACCTCGGCCGCCGCGTGTCCGGTGTAGCGCACCGCCCCGGCCCCGCCGTGCAGCGCCCCGGCGACGGCCAGCACCGCCGCGCCCGGGTAGCGGGCCGATCCGGCGGCGACGCCGACCACCCCGCGCCGGTACTTGTCGCTCTCCGCGCCGGGGGCGGGCAGCAGCGCGGCCACGTCGGCGTGCTGGAGCGCCTCGACGGGGGCGGGCGGCAGGTCGAGCCCGAGGCCGACCAGGTGGACGACGCCCGCGTACTGCGCGCCGGGGTCGATCAGCAGGCCCGGCTTGTGGGTGCCGAAGCAGACCGTGACGTCGGCGCGCAGCGCGGGCCCGGCGGCCTCGCCGGTGTCCGGGTCCACGCCGGAGGGGACGTCCACGGCGACCAGGCGGCCGCGGCGCTCCCTCGTGGCGAACGGGGCCGCGGCGGGGCGCAGCGGGCCGCGGCCGCCGATGCCGACGATGCCGTCCAGCACCAGGTCGGCCCGGGTGAAGGCGTCCGGGTCGTCGGTGACCCGGCCGCCGGCGGCGCGCAGCGCGGCCAGGCCCTCGGCGTGCGCCTTCGCCGGGTCCAGCAGCAGCGCCTCGGCCCGGGCGCCGCGGCGGGCGAGCCGGGCGGCGGCGAAGAGGGCGTCGCCCCCGTTGTCCCCCGATCCGGCCAGCACCAGCACCCGGCTGCCGTACACCCGGGGCAGCAGCCCGGCGCAGACGGCGGCCAGCCCGGCGGCGGCCCGCTGCATCAGCGTCCCCTCCGGCAGCCGGGCCATCAGCGCGGCCTCGGCGGCCCGGACCTGCTCGACGGTGTGGGCGTGGCGCATGCGGGTTCTCCATTCTCGACGGGAGGCGCGTTCAGGGGCTCGGGGAACGGCGAGGCCCAGGCTGCTGGCGGTGCACTGCCGTTGCGCCCATCGGCTTCGGGTTCCGTCAAAGACACGCAGCAGCACGGACCCCAGATGGGCTCCGGCCACCAGCAGCACGGACTCGCCGTTCCCCGAGCCCCTGAATGCGCGCCTCCCGCCGTTCTCGTCCGAGTCCTCTGGCTTGTTCCCCTTCGTCCGACGAAGCGTCTCAGCCCTCGGCGATGACCACCGCCGAGGCGACGCCCGCGTCGTGGCTGAGCGAGATGTGCCAGGAGGTGACGCCGAGCGCGGCGGCCCGGGCCTCGACGGTGCCGGTGACGTGCAGCAGGGGGCGGCCGGATTCTTCGACCCGGACCTCGGCGTCCTCCCAGTGCAGGCCGGGCGGGGCGCCGAGGGCCTTGGCGACGGCCTCCTTCGCGGCGAAGCGGGCCG
This sequence comes from Kitasatospora sp. NA04385, assembly GCF_013364235.1. Lineage (NCBI taxonomy): Bacteria > Bacillati > Actinomycetota > Actinomycetes > Kitasatosporales > Streptomycetaceae > Kitasatospora > Kitasatospora sp. NA04385. The sequence goes on from NZ_CP054919.1 coordinate 3,126,538, forward strand.
CCAGCGAGGCGGTGCCGCGGCGCCGGCCGGAGGGGAGGGTGAGTTCGGCGGGGGTGAAGAGGCGTTCGGCGAGGCCGGGGGTGCGTTCCAGGGACTCCCCGAACCGCCCGATGTCCGCCACGTCGATGCCGACCCCGATGATCACGTCCTGCTCCTTCGTCCATGCCTGCGTCGTGGGTACCCACTACGCAGGCATGGACGATACGCGGGCTACTCGACCGTGACGGACTTGGCGAGGTTGCGCGGCTGGTCGACCTCGTGGCCCTTGGCGGTAGCCAGCTCGCAGGCGAAGACCTGGAGCGGGACGGTGGAGACCAGGGGCTGCAGGAGGGTGGGGGTGGCGGGGATGCGGATCAGGTGGTCGGCGTAGGGGACGACGGCCTCGTCGCCCTCCTCGGCGATCACGATGGTCCGGGCGCCGCGGGCCCTGATCTCCTGGATGTTGGAGACGATCTTGTCGTGCAGGATCGAGCGGCCGCGCGGCGAGGGCACCACCACGACCACCGGCAGGCCCTCCTCGATCAGGGCGATCGGGCCGTGCTTGAGCTCGCCGGCGGCGAAGCCCTCGGCGTGCATGTAGGCGAGCTCCTTGAGCTTGAGCGCGCCTTCGAGGGCGACGGGGTAGCCGACGTGCCGGCCGAGGAAGAGCACCGAGCGGGCGTCGGCCAGCGAGCGGGCGAGCGCCCGGACGGGCTCCATGGTGCCGAGGACCTGCTCGACCTGCCGGGGGGCGTCGCCGAGCTCGCGGATGACCGAGGAGATCTCGTCGCCCCACTTGGTGCCGCGCACCTGGCCCAGGTAGAGGGCGACCAGGTAGCAGGCGACCAGCTGGGTGAGGAACGCCTTGGTGGAGGCGACCGCGACCTCGGGGCCGGCGTGGGTGTAGAGGACGGCGTCGGACTCCCGCGGGATGGTCGACCCGTTGGTGTTGCAGATCGCCAGGACCTTCGCGCCCTGCTCGCGGGCGTGCCGCAGCGCCATCAGGGTGTCCATGGTCTCGCCGGACTGCGAGATCGCGACGACCAGGGTGCGGTCGTCCATGATCGGGTCGCGGTAGCGGAACTCGCTGGCGACCTCGACCTCGCAGGGGATGCGGGTCCAGTGCTCGATCGCGTACTTGGCGATCATCCCGGCGTGGAAGGCGGTGCCGCAGGCGACGATCACCACCTTGTCGACCTCGCGCAGCACCTGGTCGGGGATGCGCAGCTCGTCGAGGGTGAGCCTGCCGTCGGTGCCGATCCGGCCGAGGAGGGTGTCGGCGACGGCCTTGGGCTGCTCGGCGATCTCCTTGAGCATGAAGTAGTCGTAGCCGCCCTTCTCGGCGGCCGAGGCGTCCCAGTCGACGTGGTACTCGCGGACCTCGGCGGGCGCGCCGTCGAAGTCGGTCACCGTGACGCCCTCGGGGCGCAGCTCGACGACCTGGTCCTGGCCGAGCTCGATGGCCTCGCGGGTGTGCTCGATGAACGCGGCGACGTCGGAGGCGAGGAAGTTCTCGCCCTCGCCGACGCCGACCACCAGCGGGGAGTTGCGGCGGGCGCCGACCACCGTGCCGGGGGCGTCGGCGTGCACCGCGACCAGGGTGAAGGCGCCGTCGAGCTGGCGGCAGACGACGCGCATGGCCTCGGCCAGGTCGCCGTCGTAGGCCTCGGCGAGCAGGTGGGCGACGACCTCGGTGTCGGTCTCGGAGCGGAGGGTGTGGCCCCGGTCGGCGAGGTCGGCGCGCAGCCGCGCGAAGTTCTCGATGATGCCGTTGTGGACCACCGCGACCCTGCGGTGGTCGTCCAGGTGGGGGTGGGCGTTGGCGTCGGTGGGGCCGCCGTGGGTGGCCCAGCGGGTGTGTCCGATGCCCGTGGTGCCGGCCGGGAGAGGGGTTTCGGCCAGCGACTTCTCCAGGTTGACGAGCTTCCCGGCCCGTTTGTCGGTGGTGAGGAGCCACTGCCCGTCGGCTCCCTCGGTCTGGACCGCGACGCCGGCCGAGTCGTAGCCCCGGTACTCCAGCCTCCGCAGTCCTGCGATCACTACGTCCAGGGCCGCCTGCGGCCCCGTATATCCAACAATTCCGCACATGTGCGCCAGCATAGGTGCGAATGTTCGGCCACTGAGCGGTCGGATGACCACACCGGGTGACCGACACCACAGCACCCGGCGGCCCGCGGACGGCCCACAATGGACACCGTGCTGACCGAACTCTGTACGAAGGGCGCCGCCCCGGCGCCCACTCCCTCCCCGTACGTGGATCTGGACCGCGCCGAGTGGAGCGCGCTGCGCGAGCGCACCCCGCTGCCGCTGACCGCGGAGGAGGTCGAGCGCCTGCGCGGGCTCGGCACCGCCCTGGACCTCGACGAGGTGCGGGACGTCTACCTGCCGCTGTCGCGGCTGCTGAACCTGTACGTGCACGCCACCCACGAGCTGCGCGGCGCGATCGGGAGCTTCCTCGACACGCCCGACACCGAGCGGGTGCGCACCCCGTTCATCATCGGCGTGGCCGGTTCGGTCGCGGTCGGCAAGTCCACCACGGCCCGCCTGCTGCAGGCGCTGCTGGCCCGCTGGCCCGAGCACCCGCGGGTGGAGCTGGTCACCACCGACGGCTTCCTGCTGCCCAACGCGGAGCTGCGCCGGCGCGGCCTGATGGCCCGCAAGGGCTTCCCCGAGTCGTACGACCGGCGGGCCCTGATGCGCTTCGTCGCGGACGTGAAGGCCGGCAAGGAGCGGGTGACGGCGCCGGTGTACTCGCACCTGGTGTACGACATCGTGCCGGGCGAGCGGCTGGTGGTGGAGCGCCCCGACATCCTGATCGTCGAGGGCCTGAACGTGCTCCAGCCGGCGCTGCCCGGCACCGACGGCCGGACCAGGATGGCGGTCGCCGACTACTTCGACTTCTCGATCTACGTGGACGCCCGCACCGACGACATCGAGGCCTGGTACCTGGACCGGTTCCGCAAGCTGCGGCGGACCGCGTTCCAGGACCCGAACTCCTACTTCCGGCGCTTCACCGAGGTGCCCGAGGAGGAGGCGATGGACTACGGCCGCCAGGTCTGGCGGACCATCAACCGGCCGAACCTGCTGGAGAACGTGCTGCCCACCCGCGGCCGGGCCACCCTGGTGCTGCAGAAGGGCCAGGACCACAAGGTCCGCCGGGCGCTGCTGCGCAAGCTCTGAGCGGGCGTCAGGACGCCGGGCGGTCCGCCACCGGCCAGCCGCGCAGCTTCAGGGTGGCCAGGCCGTCCGCGAACGCCTTGCGGGTGGCCTGGTCGGCGGTGAAGCGGTAGTCGTAGCGGCCGCCCTCCTCGACGCTGTGCTCGAACCAGACGAAGCCGGGCACCTTCGGGTGGGCGGCGATCCAGCGGAACATGTCGGTGATCCAGCCGGCCTTGCCCGCGCCCGGCATCGCGCCGGTCTCGGAGACGAACACCGGCTTGTCGGCGATCTCGCGCAGCCGGAGGTACGTCGGGTCGAGGACCTCGCCCGCGGTGGCCTCGCCGAAGCCGTAGCCGTCCATGCCCAGCCAGTCGACGTACGCGTCGCCCGGGTAGAGGTCCTTCAGGTCGCCGGAGGTGCCGCGCAGCACGTTCGGGCTCCACAGCCAGATCACGTTGTCCGCGTGCTCCCGGGCGAAGACGTCGTGCACGTGCCGCCAGGCCGCCGCGTAGTCGCCCGGCCGGTTGCCGTTGACGTTCGACCCCCACGGGTACCAGTCGCCGTTCATCTCGTGCGCGAACCGCAGCACCACCGGCCACTGCTGGTCGCGCACCGCCCGGGCGAAGCGGGTGACGTACGCGTCGAACTCGCCGTCGGCGATCCGGCGGGTGGTGTACCCGGACTGGTCGGCCTGGTAGGGGGCGTCCCCGGGCTCCCAGGTGAGCATCGGCACCGCGCCCTGCCGGTAGATCTCCCGCACCGTCTCCGGGTCGAACTCCTTGCGCCAGTCCAGGAAGTACTGCAGCATCGTCGGCCGCTTGCCGGCCGCCGCCGCGACCGCGTCGGTCTCGGCGGCCAGCGGCGTCTGGTAGGTGCTGACCCCGAAGTACACCCCGTCGGAGCGCAGCAGGTCGTCCTTGGTCGGCGGGACGGCCGGGGACTGCGGGGCGGTGGCCGCGGGGGGCGCGGAGGCGTCCCGGTCGTCGCCGAACAGGGCGCCGGCCGGGCCGGTGCCGTCGGACTGCGCCGAGCACGCCACCCCGGCGGCGAGCAGCACCAGGGCCACCGCGCCGCGGCACCACGATCGGCGGTTCATCCGTTCCTCCTTCGGCCGGAGGTCAGGCCCCCTTGGTCAGCAACTGGTCGAAGTAGCCGTCGAGTTCCTTGCCGGAGCTCTGGGCGACCTGGTCCTGGTCGCCCGCGGCGCCGCCGATCGGACCCGCGACGGTGAACACCAGGTAGCGGCCCTCGACCCGGTTGGTCAGCGCGCAGGAGACGTCACGGCAGAACACGGCGACGTCGTCCTGGCCGAACAGCGGCTGGATCTGGCCCTTGACGCCGCTGCCCGCCTTCTTCGCGTCCGCCTCGTCCTTGAAGACCGCGACGCCCACCGTCACCGCCGTGTTGCCGGTGAAGTAGGTGGCCCGCATCAGCCGGTTGCAGTTGGCACCGCTGAGGACGTCGCCGAGGCCGCCGCCGGTTGCCTTCCAGCACGTGTCGGTGTTGGCGATGGTCTTGCGCACGTAGTTGTGCCCGCCGATGTTCAGCGACTGGTCGGCGAACAGCACGTCGGAGGTGACCGCCGGGGGCAGCGGCTTGGCCGGCGAGGCGCTCCCGGACGGCTTGGGGGAACCGCTGGCCTTCGGGGAGCCGGTGGCCGGGGCCGACTGCGAGGCGGAGGCGACCGGGTCCGGGGTCTTGTCGTCCTTGTTCAGCAGGGCGACGGAGATCCCGCCCGCGGCGAGCAGCAGCACGCCCGCGCCGATGCCGACCACGAGGAGGGTGCGCTTGCGCCGCGCCTGCGCCTCGCGCTGGTCGGCCAGTTGCTGCCAGTCCGGCGCGGCCGGCGGCTGCACCGGCTGCGGGCCCGGCTGCACCGGCGGCGGCCCCGGGTAGGAGTACTGTGGCTGCTGCCACTGCTGGGGCGGCTGGGGCTGCTGCGGGAACGGCGGCGCGCCCTGGACCGAAGGCTGACCGGGCGCCTGCTGCGCGCCGCTGTAGGGCTGCTGCGGCTGGCCGCCCGGAGGGTTCGGACTCTGCGGTACACCCATCCCATCGCTCATGTGCGTGAATGCTAGGGCATGTGCGCCCATTCGGTGATGCCGCCTCCACAGCAAGCCGAAATGTCCGCTTTCTGAGCCGTCGTCACGGGCTACCGTAATGAAAGCGTCACTCGCCCGCCCCGAGTGGACAAAAGCCGTCGGCTAGACTCTAGCCGCCGCCGGCTCGCGAGCAACCGCCGCGCAGGCAGGCCGAATCGAGTCCGCAAGCACGGCTCACGGGGGCCACTTTTGTCCAGCAGTATCGAATCGACGCGCCGCGACCGGCGCCGAGCGGCCATCCCCACCCAGCGCCGCCGGAAGCCAGAGGCGGTGCCCCAGGTCGGGCTGCTGCCCCAACCCCCGGACTACAGCGAGAAGTTCGCGTACACCAAGCGACACCTGTGGGTGCTGACGCTCAGCTCGCTGGTCAGCTTCGGCTGCCTGGTCGTCAGCCAGGGCACCCTGGTCCTGGGCTCGCCCTGGCTGTGGTTCTACGCGCCGTTCCTGCTGTTCACCGTGGTCTACTACCTGATCTCGCTGCGGGTCACCGGCCTCAACGGCGACTTCGACCTCAAGGGCCACCGCCAGCTGGTGCGCTCCTGGCGCCCCGCGCAGTACCCGACGGTCGACGTCTTCCTCCCGGTGTGCGGCGAGCCCATCGAGATCCTGCACAACACCTGGACGCACGTCCGGGAGATGGCCGACAGCTACCCCGGCCTGTGCATGCCCTACGTGCTCGACGACTCGGCCAGCCCCGAGCTGGAGGCGATGGCCGCCGACTTCGGCTTCCGCTACGGCACCCGCCCGAACCGCGGCTGGTACAAGAAGGCCGGCAACCTGCACTTCGGGTTCGACAACTCCGACGGCGAGTTCATCCTCATCCTGGACGCCGACTTCACCCCGCGCGCCGACCTGCTGACCGAGCTGCTCCCCCACCTGGCCGCCGACCCGAAGCTCGGCATCGTGCAGTCCCCGCAGTACTTCCGGGTCCTGGACTCGCAGAGCTGGGTCGAGCGCGGCGCCGGCGCCGTCCAGGAGCTGTTCTACCGCTCCGTGCAGGTCTCCCGGCAAGCCAGGGACGGCGCCATCTGCGTCGGCAGCTGCGCCGTCTACCGGCGGGCCGCGCTGGAGGAGAACGGCGGCACCACCCTGATCGAGCACTCCGAGGACGTGCACACCGGCTTCGACCTGCGCCGCCTGGGCTGGGGCCTGCGCTACGTCCCGCTGGCGCTGGCCACCGGCGTCTGCCCGGACACCGCCGGCGCCTTCTACAACCAGCAGTACCGCTGGTGCTCCGGCTCGATGAGCCTGCTCGGCAGCCGCAAGTTCTGGGACACCAAGCTCCGCTGGAGCAGCCGGCTCTGCTACATGTCCGGCTTCTTCTACTACATCCACACCGCGATCTTCATCTTCCTGTCGCCGGTCATCCCGCTCACCCTGCTGATCTGGCACCCGGAGATGTTCCTGGTCGAGCGGCTGTGGCTGGTGCTGCCCAGCCTGGTGTACACCACGGTGATCTTCCCGCTCTGGCACCGCGTCCCGTACCGCCTGGAGGCCTGGTCCTGCCGGATGATGTACGGCTGGGCGCACTTCTTCGCGATCTGGGACATCATCCGCCGCAAGCGGATGGCCTGGCAGCCCACCGGCTCCAGCACCGCCAAGAAGAACCGGACCCGGCGGCTCTGGGTCGGGCTGTCCGTGTGGGGCGGCGGCACCGCGCTGGCCTGGGTCGGCGTCGCCGTCTGGCGCATCCTCACCGGCTACCCGCCGGACTACGCCCTGGTGCTCGCCTCCGGGCTGTTCTACGCCCTGGTGGTCGGCCGCACCCTCCTCCAGCCCCGAAGCGAGAAGGCCGCGTGAACCCGACCCGCCGAGCCCGGACCGCCGCCTGCCTGCTGCTGGCCGCGACGCTGGCCCTGCTGACCGGCTGCGACCGGCCCGGCTCCTCCGGCGGCGGCGACGCCTTCGGCCCGGGGAGCACCCAGGTCGCCTCCGCCGACCCCAGCGGCCGGGCCCCGGTCGACCTGACGCCGCTGCTCCAGCCCGCCAAGAAGTACCTGGGCGTCGCGCTGGACGGCGCCCCGGCCTCCTGGGACCCGGTGCAGAAGTACACCGAGATGGTCGGCAAGCAGCCCAACATCGTCGAGAACTACGCCGGCTGGGGCGACCAGTTCGACTCCACCGGCGTCCGGCTGACCTGGCAGAACGGCGCCCTGCCGTACATCGCCTGGGAGCCGCACGACACCCCGCTGGCCGACATCGCCAAGGGCGGCTCGGACGACTACCTCAAGGCGTTCGCCACCGCGGTGCAGAAGACCAACGTGCCGGTGGCGATCAGCTTCGCCCACGAGATGAACGGCCACTGGTACGACTGGGGCACCAAGACCAACAGCGCCGAGGACTTCGTGACGGCCTGGCGCCGGATCCACGACATCTTCCAGGACCGCGGCGCCTCCAACGTCATCTGGGTGTGGAGCCCGAACATCGTCAACCCGGTCCAGCAGATCCCGCTCCAGCCGTACTACCCGGGCGACGGCTACGTCGACTGGGTCGGCATGGTCGGCTACTGGACCGAGTGCTGCGACCGGGACTTCGAGCAGCTCTACGGCCCCACCATGCAGCAGGTCCGCAAGTTCAGCGGCAAGCCGTTCATCATCAGCGAGACCGCCGCCGAGCCCGGCAAGAAGGCGTCCTCGTTCGTCAACGAGCTGTTCACCGGCATCGAGAAGCACCCCGACGTCCTCGGCTTCGTCTGGTTCAACATCAGCAAGCGCGCCGACTGGCGGCTGGAGAAGACCCCCAGTTCGCTCAAGGCGTTCAAGGAGCACGCCGCCGACCCGCAGTACGGCTTCGACCCGAGAAAACCCTGATGACGCAGCAGCGCGACGACACCCACCGCCCCGAGGCCCCGGCCGAGGAGGACCGCTACCAGGCGGAGCGGAACTTCGGCTGGTTCACCGGCGAACGCGACCCGGAGGAGGAGGCCGCGGAGCAGCGGCAGCTGCAACAGCAGTTGCTGCAGCAGCAGTTGCTGCGGCAGCCGTCCGCCCCCGCCGAACCCCGGTACGCCGCCCCCGCCGAACCCGGCTACACCGTCCCCGACGTCCCCGACGTCGGCTGGGACCCGCTGCCCAGCAGCCGCCGCACCTGGGTCAGCCGCCTGGTGCTGCTCGTCGTCCTGGTCACCCAGGCGCTGCTGACGCTCCGGCTGGGCAACAGCGCCTTCGAGGACGAGGCCCTGTACCTGTACGCGGGCCACCTGCAGCTGCACCACCTCCAGGGCGGCCCCCCGCTGCCGGACTCCTTCGCCTCGTACTTCTCCGGCTCGCCGCTGCTGTACCCGCCGCTGGCCGCCGCCGCCGACGCGCACTTCGGCCTGGCCGGCGCCCGCGCCCTGTCGCTGGCGTTCATGCTGGGCGCCACCGCGCTGCTGTACATGATGACCCGCCGGCTGTTCAACGAGCGGGTCGCCCTGGTCGCCGCGGCCTGCTTCGCGGTCACCCAGTCCACCCTGTTCATGGGCGCGCTGGCCACCTACGACGCGCTGGCGCTGTTCCTGATCGCGCTCGCCGCCTGGCTCGCGGTGCGCACCGCCCGCAACGGCTGGTGGCTGGCCACCCTGCTGATGCCGCCGGTGCTGCTGCTGGCCGTCGCGGTCAAGTACGCCTCGCTGATGTACGTCCCGGTCGTGATCGCGCTGGCCTGCCTGGCCGCCGTCCCGCACCACGCCTGGTGGTCGCTGCTGCGGCTGTTCACGATCCCCGCCGTCGCGGTCGGCGGCGCCTACGCCGCGCTGCGGCTCACCGGCTCCGACGTGCTGGAGGGCCTGCGGTCCACCACCACCGGCCGGGCCGCCGGCCACGGCGTCCGGCTGGACATGCTCCGCGACTGCGCCGAGTGGGGCGGCCTGCTGTTCGCCCTCGCCCTGCTGGGCACCGTGCTGTACGCCCGCAAGGGCCGGATGAGCGAGGCCCCCACCCTCCAGGCGGTCCGGGTGCCGCGCCGGCTCTGGCGCGTCCTGATGGGCCTGCTGCTGACCGGCACCGCGCTGCTCGCCCCGGCCTACCAGATCTGGATCCACGAGAGCGTCTCGCTGCACAAGCACATCGGCTACGGCCTGCTCTTCGCCACCCCGATGGCCGCCCTCGGCATCACCCGCGTGGTCGGCTCGCACTTCCGCCACCCGCAGCTCGGCATCCTCGCCTGGGTCACCATGCTGGTGCTCGGCATGGTGCAGTCGACCAGCCTATACCACGCCTGGCCGAACTCCGACCAGCTGATCACCACGCTGGACCGGCAGCTGGTGCCCGACGGCCACTACCTGGTCGAGGCGAACTCGGTGCCCCGCTACTACCTGCGCCGACAGGTCGGCTTCGACCAGTGGACGTCCACGTACACGATCACCTACCAGACCAAGGACAAGAAGGTGCTCACCGGCGAGGCGGGCTTCAAGGCCGCCCTCACCGACAGCTACTTCGACGTGGTGGTGTTCGACCGGACGGTCACCGGCGCCCTCGACGACAAGCTCACCCAGCAGCTGCGCGCCGAGGGCAAGTACCGGCTGCTGGTCAGCATCCCGTACCGCAACAGCTACGGCACCGGCTTCTACCAGGTGTGGATCCCGGTGAAGAAGAACGCCCCGCAGCCGCAGCAGTAGGCGCCCGTCGGGGGGAGGGCCGGGCCCTCCCCCCGACGGCGGCCCGCTCAGCCCAGGTGCAGCCGCACCGCGTCGGCGAGCCGCTGGCAAACGTCCTGCGCCTGCTCCTGGCCGACCGCCTCGACCATCACCCGCACCAGCGGCTCGGTGCCGGACTTGCGCAGCAGCACCCGGCCGGTGGTGCCGAGCTCGGCCTCCGCCGCGGCCACCGCCTCCTGCAGCTCGGCGCAGGACTCCACCCGGTCCTTGTCCACGCCCTTGACGTTGATCATCACCTGCGGGAGCCGGGTCATCACCGAGGCCAGGTCCGCCAGCGGCTGCTTGGTGGCGGCCAGCCGGGCGCCCAGCATCAGGCCGGTCAGGGTGCCGTCGCCGGTGGTCGCGTGGTCCAGCAGGATCACGTGCCCGGACTGCTCGCCGCCCAGCGCGTAGCCGTGCTGCTTCATCTCCTCCAGCACGTACCGGTCGCCGACCGCGGTGTGCACCAGGCCGATGCCCTCGCGCTCCATCGCCAGGGTGAAGCCCAGGTTCGACATCACGGTGGCGACGGCGGTGTTGCGGCGCAGCGTGCCGGCCTCCTTCATGCCGACCGCCAGGATCGCGATGATCTGGTCGCCGTCGACCTCGTTGCCCTCCGCGTCGGCGGCCAGGCAGCGGTCGGCGTCGCCGTCCAGGGCGACGCCCAGGTCGGCCCGGTGCTCCTTCATCGCGGCCCGCAGCTTGTCCAGGTGGGTGGAGCCGACGCCGTCGTTGATGTTCAGGCCGGTCGGCTCGGTGCCCAGGGTGTACACCACCTCGGCGCCGGCCCGGGCGAACGCCTCCGGGGCGACCCGGGCGGCCGCGCCGTGTGCGCCGTCGATGACCACCCGCACCCCGTCGAGCCGGTTCGGCAGCACCGCGACCAGGTGCGCCACGTACCGGTCGAAGCCCTCGTTGTACTGGCGGACCCGGCCGACCGCCGCGCCGGTGGGGCGCTTCCAGCTCTCGTCGCCGGCGCCGTAGCGGTGGTAGTGCGCCTCGATGGCGTCCTCCAGCGCGTCGTCCAGCTTGTGGCCGCCGCGGGCGAGGAACTTGATGCCGTTGTCGGGCATCGCGTTGTGGCTGGCGGACAGCATCACGCCGAAGTCGGCGCCGAGCGCGCCGGTCAGGTACGCCACCGCGGGGGTGGGCAGCACGCCGACCCGCAGCACGTCCACGCCGGCGCTGGCCAGGCCGGCGATCACGGCGGCCTCCAGGAACTCTCCGGACGCCCGCGGGTCCCGGCCGACCACGGCCACCGGCCGGTGCCCCTCGAACGCGTTGGCGTCGCCGAGCACATGCGCGGCGGCCACCGACAGGCCCAGTGCCAGTTCGGCGGTCAGGCCCTCGTTGGCCACCCCGCGCACCCCGTCCGTACCGAAGAGTCGTGCCATGTTCGCGTTCGTCCCGTCCTGTCGCGCCTGTGGTGGGCTCGTGTGGTGCCGCCCCCGCGGACTCCGCACCGGTCCGGGAGGCACAACGCCCCGGAGCACAGAAGTGCTCCGGGGCGAGGATCGCATGAAGGGTGCGATTAGCGCTTGCTGTACTGCGGCGCCTTGCGGGCCTTCTTGAGACCGGCCTTCTTGCGCTCGACGGCGCGGGCGTCGCGGGTCAGGAAGCCGGCCTTCTTAAGCGGGCCGCGGTTGTTGTCCACGTCCGCCTCGTTCAGCGCACGGGCGACGCCGAGGCGCAGCGCGTAGGCCTGACCGGAGACGCCGCCGCCGGCGATGCGGGCGATGACGTCGTAACGGCCGTCGAGCTCCAGGAGCTTGAAGGGCTCGTTCACGGTCTGCTGGTGCACCTTGTTGGGGAAGTAGTTCTCCAGGGTGCGACCGTTGATCTTCCACTGGCCGGTGCCGGGGACGATGCGCACGCGGGCGATCGCCTCCTTGCGGCGGCCGAGGCCGGCGCCGGGGACGGCCTCGCCGAAGCGGCCGGCCAGCGACTCGGTGGTGTACTCGGTCTCGGTGGTGTACTCGTCGACGTTCTCGTCGTCGAAGTCGACCTCGAGGGTGCTCTCGATGGCAGTCTCGGCCACGGTGTTCCTCAGCTCTTCTACGTCAGTTGGGGTGTGGGTGGCCGGAATTACTGCGCGACCTGGGTGATCTCGAACGGCACCGGCTGCTGCGCAGCGTGCGGGTGCTGGTCGCCCGAGTAGACCTTCAGCTTCGAGAGCATCTGACGGCCCAGGCTGTTCTTCGGAACCATGCCCTTGATGGCCTTCTCGACGGCCTTCTCCGGGTTGTTCGCGAGCAGGTCGTCGTAGCGGACCGAGCGGAGACCGCCCGGGAAGCCGCTGTGGCGGTAGGCCAGCTTCTGGGTCTTCTTGTTGCCCGAGAGGTGCACCTTGTCGGCGTTGATGATGATGACGAAGTCACCAGTGTCAACGTGCGGCGCGTAGATCGCCTTGTGCTTGCCCCGCAGGAGGTTGGCGGCCTGGGAGGCCAGGCGGCCGAGCACGACGTCGGTCGCGTCGATGACGTGCCACTGACGCTGGACGTCGCCGGGCTTGGGGCTGTACGTACGCACGGTCGTAGCCTTCGCTTTTCAGTGAGTGGGTCCTGACAGGAGCACCAAGGCCCGGGGCCTCCAGCCGATCCGCCCGGACGCAATTCGGGCAGCCGCTGGAGTTCGGCCTGTCGTCTCCGGCGTACCGACCTCTCACGTGAGATAGAGCGAGCCAATACGCACAACAGCGGCCAACGATACCGGGCCGGTGGGGCGGATTCCAAACCGGCCCGGCCCCGCGGCCTCGACATCGACGGATCAGCGGTCCCGGACCACCCGGGTCTCGTCCCAGACCGGCTCCGGGGACTCGTAGACCCGGCCGTCCGAGCCGAACACCAGGAAGCGGTCGAAGCTCCGGGCGAACCAGCGGTCGTGGGTGACGCACAGCACGGTGCCGTCGAACGCCTCCAGGCCCTGCTGGAGCGCCTCGGCGCTCTCCAGGTCCAGGTTGTCGGTCGGCTCGTCCAGCAGCAGCGCGGTGGAGCCCGACAGCTCCAGCTTGAGGATCATCAGCCGGGCCTGCTGCCCGCCGGACAGCGACTCGAACTTCTGCTCCTCCTGCCGGTCCAGCTCGTAGCGGCGCAGCGCGGACATCGCCGCGCCGCGGGAGAGCGCGTGCTCCTCCTCGACGATCGAGCGCACCGTGCGGCCGAGCAGCTCCGGGTGGGCGTGGGTCTGCCGGAAGTGCCCCGGCACCACCCGGGCGCCGAGCTTCCAGCTGCCGCCGTGCCGCACCGTCCCGTCCCCGGCCAGCAGCCGCAGGAAGTGCGACTTGCCGGAGCCGTTGGAGCCCAGCACCGCGACCCGCTCGCCGTAGTAGACCTCCAGGTCGAAGGGCTTCATCAGGCCGGACAGCTCCAGGCCCTGCAGGGTGAAGGACCGCACGCCGGTGCGGCCGCCCTTGAGCCGCATGGTGATCGACTGCTCGCGCGGCGGCTCCTCCGGCCGGCCGGCCTCCTCGAACTTCTTCAGCCGGGTCTGCGCGGCGGCGTAGCGGGTCGCCAGGGCGTGGCTGACCGAGGCCGCCTGCCGCAGGTTGACCACCAGCTTCTTCAGCTTGGCGTGCTCCTCGTCCCAGCGGCGGCCGAGCTCCTCGAAGCGCGCGAAGCGGTCCTGGCGGGCCTGGTGGAAGGACTCGAAGCCGCCGCCGTGCACCCAGACGCTGGAGCCGGCCGCGCCGGACTCCACCGCGATGATCTTCTCGGCGGTGCGGGAGAGCAGCTCGCGGTCGTGCGAGATGTAGAGCACCGTCTTGCCGGTGGTCCGGATCGCCTCCTCCAGCCAGCGCTTGCCCGGCACGTCCAGGTAGTTGTCCGGCTCGTCGAGCAGCAGCACCTCGTCCGGGCCGCGCAGCAGCGCCTCCAGCACCAGCCGCTTCTGCTCGCCGCCGGAGAGGGTGTTCAGGCCGCGCCACTGGGCCCGGTCGAACGGCATGCCCAGGGCCGCCGTGGTGCAGACGTCCCAGTCCGCCTCGTACTCGTAGCCGCCGGCGTCCGACCAGTCGGACAGCGCCTGGGCGTAGGCCATCTGCGACTTCTCGTCGTCCTGCGCGATCATCGCCAGCTCCGCGGCGTCCACCGCGCGGGCCGCGTCGGCGATCCGCTCGGGGGCGACGGAGACCAGCAGGTCGCGCACCGAGGCGTCGGCGGGCAGCGCGCCCGGGGCGTCCTCGGCGCTCTCCCGGCCGGTGGTGCCGACGAACTGGCGCATCACGCCCAGGCCGCCGGTGACGGTCACCGAGCCGCCGTGCGGCTGGGTGTCGCCCGCGATCATGCGCAGCAGCGTGGTCTTGCCGGCGCCGTTGGCGCCGACCAGGGCGACGGCCGCGCCCTCGCCGACCCGGAAGGACGCGTCGTCGAACAGCACCCGCCCGTCCGGCAGGTAGTACTCCAGGTGCGAAATCTCGACGTGTCCCATGCTCCGGAATTGTGCCAAGCCCCCACCCCGCGACAAAACGGATTACCCGGCCGGTTCGCCCAGCGTCCGCAGCCGCCGCGAGATCCGGTTGCGCTCGGCGAGCAGTTCGTCGGCCGGGTAGCCGACCTCCTCCAGGGTCAGCCCGTGCGGCCGGATCACGTTGACCGCCGAGTTGCGCACCCCGCCGGCCAGCACCTCGCCCGGGAACTCCACCGGCCGGTGCCCGTCGCCGACCAGCAGCATCGCCCCGACCAGCGCGCGCACCATGTTGTGGCAGAAGGCGTCCGCCCGCACCGTGGCCACCGCCAGCGAGCCCTCCTGGGCCGCGTACGGGTCGATCGGCACCCGCTCCCAGTGCAGCTCCAGCAGGGTGCGGATGGTGGTGGCGCCCTCGCGCTTCTTGCAGTACGCCGCGAAGTCGTGCTCGCCGACCAGCAGCGCCGCCGCCTCGTTCATCCGCTCCAGGTCCAGCGGCCGGTCGTGCCAGAGCACGTGCCCGCGCAGCAGCGGGTCGACCCCGCCGGGGTGGTCGGCCACCCGGTACGCGTAGCGCCGCCAGACCGCCGCGAACCGGGCGTCGAAGCCGTGCGGCGCCTCGGACACCCGGTACACCCGGACGTCGGCGGGCAGCCGCCCGGCGAGCCGCCGCAGCAGCTTGGCGCCGTGCTGGGCCCAGAGCGCGTCGGGGAGGTCGACGTGCGCGACCTGGCCGCGGGCGTGCACCCCGGCGTCGGTGCGGCCGGCCACGGTCAGCGGGAAGTTCTCCTCGCTGCGCAGCACGATCCGCAGCGCGTCCTCCAACTCGCCCTGCACGGTGCGCCGTTCGCGCTGCCGGGCCCAGCCGGAGAACTCCGCGCCGTGGTAGGCGAGGTCCAGCCTGACCCGGGTGTGCCCGTCCGCCGGGCCGTCCTTCACCGGCGGCAGCTCGGCGCAGTCGTTCACCACTCCAACTCCCCTGTCTGACAAGCGGAAAGCGAACGGGCCCGCTCCCCCGACGAGCGGGAGGGCGGGCCCGGACGAAGACCTACCGGGAGGCTCAGGCCTCGGTGGTCTCGGCGGCCTCGTCGGCCTTGGTCTCCTCGGCCTCGGCGGCCTTGGTCTCGGCGGCCTTGGTCTCGGCCTCCTTGACGGAGCGCTTGGTGGCGGCCTCGGCCTCGGCGACGGTCGCCTTGGTGGCGATCTCGCCCTCGACCAGCTCGATCACGGCCATCGGCGCGTTGTCGCCGCGGCGGCCGCCGATCTTGGTGATGCGGGTGTAGCCGCCGGGGCGGTTCTCGAACCGCGGGGCGATCTCGGTGAAGAGGGTGTGCAGCACCGACACGTCGGTGATGGTCTTGCGCACCAGGCGACGGTTGTGGATGTCGCCCTTCTTCGCCTTGGTGATCAGCTTCTCCGCCAGCGGGCGCAGGCGGCGGGCCTTGGCCTCGGTGGTGGTGATGCGGCCGTACTGGAACAGCTCGCGGGCCAGGCCGGCCAGCAGCAGCGGCTCGTGGGACGGGCCGCCGCCGAGACGGGCACCCTTGGTGGGACGGGGCATGACTTAGCTCCTCGAATCTCCGACTGCGGCCGTACCAGGTACCGCAGCGGGCGTGCGGACACCGCGTCCGCACGACTTCTCACGCCACCGGAGGCGGTCCGGTGAAGGACCGCCCCCGGTGTCGAAAACTCAGTACTGCTCGGTCTCCGCGTAGCCCTGGTCGTCCAGGTCGTCGGCGCCGAAGGCGTCGGCGGCGGCGGTCGGGTCGAACCCGGGCGGGCTGTCCTTGAGGGCCAGGCCCATGCCGGCCAGCTTCGCCTTGACCTCGTCGATCGACTTCGCACCGAAGTTGCGGATGTCGAGCAGGTCGGCCTCCGAGCGGGCGACGAGCTCACCCACGGTGTGGATGCCCTCGCGCTTGAGGCAGTTGTAGGAGCGGACGGTGAGTTCCAGCTCCTCGATCGGCAGCGCCAGGTCCGCGGCCAGGGCGGCGTCCGTCGGGGACGGGCCCATGTCGATGCCCTCGGCGTCGACGTTCAGCTCGCGGGCCAGGCCGAACAGCTCGACCAGGGTCTTGCCGGCCGACGCCATCGCGTCGCGCGGACGCATGGCCGGCTTGGTCTCGACGTCGACGATCAGCTTGTCGAAGTCGGTGCGCTGCTCGACGCGGGTCGCCTCGACCTTGTAGGTGACCTTGAGCACCGGGCTGTAGATGGAGTCGACCGGGATGCGGCCGATCTCCTGGCCCGAGGCCTTGTTCTGCACGGCGGAGACGTAGCCGCGACCGCGCTCGACGGTCAGCTCCATCTCCAGCTTGCCCTTGCCGTTCAGCGTGGCCAGGACCAGCTCGGGGTTGTGCACCTCGACACCGGCCGGGGGCGCGATGTCGGCGGCGGTGACCACACCCGGACCCTGCTTGCGCAGGTACATCACGACCGGCTCGTCGTGCTCCGAGGAGACGACCAGCTGCTTGATGTTCAGGATGAGGTCGGTGACGTCCTCCTTGACGCCCGGCACGGTGGTGAACTCGTGCAGGACGCCGTCGATCCGGATGCTGGTGACGGCGGCACCCGGGATCGAGGAGAGGAGCGTGCGACGGAGCGAGTTGCCGAGGGTGTAGCCGAAGCCCGGCTCCAGCGGCTCGATCACGAACCGCGAGCGGAACTCGTCGACGACCTCTTCGGTCAGCGAAGGACGCTGAGCGATCAGCATGTTCTGGATCCTCCAGTTGTCTTCGGCACCCACTATTTGATGCCGACAGAACTCAAGCGTACGGGGTCCCGCGAAGAACGGGACCCCGTACCAGGTTTACAACGCCGAACGCCTGGTGACCCCAGGCGTCGCGTCAGACGCGGCGGCGCTTCGGCGGACGGCAGCCGTTGTGCGGGGTGGGGGTGACGTCCTGGATCGAGCCGACCTCCAGGCCGGTGGCCTGGAGCGAGCGGATCGCGGTCTCGCGGCCGGAGCCCGGACCCTTGACGAAGACGTCGACCTTGCGCATGCCGTGCTCCTGCGCGCGACGGGCAGCGGCCTCGGCGGCCATCTGCGCGGCGAACGGGGTGGACTTGCGCGAGCCCTTGAAACCGACGTGGCCGGCGGAGGCCCAGGAGATCACGTTGCCCGCGGGGTCGGTGATCGAAACGATGGTGTTGTTGAACGTGCTCTTGATGTGAGCGTGCCCGTGGGCGACGTTCTTCTTCTCCTTGCGGCGGATCTTCTTCGCGCCGGCAGCCTGACGACCCTTGGGGGGCATAAGTCTGTTCTCCTACTGAGGTGGTCGGTCCGCTAACCCGCGGGCCGGAGGGATGTCCGGTTGACGGGACGGACTACTTCTTGCCCGGCTTCTTCTTGCCGGCGATCGCGCGACGCGGGCCCTTGCGGGTACGCGCGTTGGTGTGGGTGCGCTGGCCGCGGACGGGCAGGCCGCGGCGGTGGCGCAGGCCCTCGTAGCAGCCGATCTCGACCTTGCGGCGGATGTCGGCGGCGACCTGGCGGCGGAGGTCACCCTCGACCTCGAAGTTCGCGTCGACGAACTTCTGCAGCTTGACGAGGTCGTCCTCGGTGATGTCGCGGACGCGGATGTCACCGCTCACGCCGGTCTCGGCGAGCGCCAGCTGGGCGCGGGTCTTGCCGATGCCGTAGACGTAGGTGAGGGCGATCTCGATCCGCTTCTCGCGGGGGAGATCAACGCCGGAAAGGCGTGCCATTCAAGGCTCCTGTGGTTCTTCTCAGAGGTCTGACGTGCCGCCTACTCGCTGTCTCTCGACAGGGAGCCCCGGCCTCTGACCGGGGGTGGCAGTCCGTCCTGTCGGACGGATCGGGCGGCCCGCTGTATGACGTGGTGCGCGTCGCGCGAAGGTCCTACGAGAAATGCGGGGTGGATCAGCCCTGGCGCTGCTTGTGGCGCAGGTTGTCGCAGATCACCATGACCCGGCCGTGGCGGCGGATCACCTTGCACTTGTCGCAGATCTTCTTGACGCTCGGCTTGACCTTCATGACTCAGGTTCTCCGGGGTCTAGATCTGGCGGTTGTTACTTGTAGCGGTAGACGATCCGGCCGCGGGTCAGGTCGTAGGGGCTGAGCTCCACCACGACCCGGTCATCCGGGAGGATGCGGATGTAGTGCATGCGCATCTTGCCGCTGATGTGCGCGAGGACCTTGTGACCGTTCTGCAGCTCGACCTTGAACATCGCGTTCGGAAGAGACTCGATCACGGTGCCCTCGATCTCAATGGCGCCTTGCTTCTTAGCCATGAACTGCGAGATCCACCCTTCGGGTCCGGCTACCGTATGCGGAACGCTCGTGCGAACCAGGCTTCACCTCGACCCGGGGGATTCCCCTGGGCTGAGGGCGTGCGGGAACACGCTACGAGAGAGCCGACGCACCATCGTAAACCAAGCACCGCACCGGAGCGAAATCAGCGCCCGGCGGCGCCCCGCACCGGCTCAGCGCTTCGCGGCGACCTGGACCGGGATGACCGGCTCCACCACGGCGGTGCAGGCCGAGCAGCGGCGGGCCGCCTCCGGGATGTCGGTCAGGCACTCGGGGCACGGGCGCTTGGGCACCGAGGGCTTCTTCGGCAGGTAGCGGGCGGTGGCCTTGGAGACCGGCAGCACCACGCAGAAGTACAGCACCGCGGCGGTCAGCACGAACGCGATCAGCACGTTCAGGAACTGGCCGTACGGGAAGATGACGCCCGCCACGTGGAACTTGTACGCGCTGAAGTCGCCGGCCGCGCCGACCACCACGCCCAGCACCGGGGTGAGGAAGGCGCTGACGAAGCCGGTGACCACACCGGTGAAGGCCGCACCGATGACCACACCGACGGCCATGTCGATGACGTTGCCGCGCATCATGAAGTCGCGGAAGCCCTTGAGCACTGTCTCTCCCCTGGGGTTGCTGCGGGTGTCAGCTGACGAAAATAGGACAAGGGGCCCCGAGGTCCAAACCCCGGGGCCCCGATCCGCCCGCAGTGAGAGAAGTGCCTCAGCCCGCGCGGCCCCGGCCGGTTCAGCCCAGCGGGTCCGGCGCGGCGGTGACGCCCAGCTTGGCCAGCTCGGCCCGGCCGCCGTCGAAGGCGGTCAGCACCAGCGGGCCCTGCTCGGTGACGGCCACCGAGTGCTCCCAGTGCGAGGCCCACGTCCCGTCGGTGGTGACGACCGTCCAGTCGTCCGCCAGCACCTCGGTGTGCGGGGTGCCCAGCGACACCATCGGCTCGATCGCCAGCACGGTGCCGGGGACCAGCTTCATGCCCTTGCCGCGGCCGGCCACGTAGTTCAGCACGTGCGGCTCCATGTGCATCGCGGTGCCGATGCCGTGGCCGCCGTAGCCCTCGGTGATGCCCCACTTGCCCTTCGGCGGCAGCGGCTGGCGGCGGATGAAGCCCTCGATCGACCGGGAGACGTCGACCAGCCGGTTGCCCTTCTTCATCTGGGCGATGCCGGCCCACATCGAGCCCTCGGTGACCTTGGACAGCATCACGTTCTCGGCGGCGGTCTCGCCGACCGCGACGGTGATCGCCGCGTCGCCGTGCCAGCCGTCCAGGATCGCACCGCAGTCGATCGAGATCAGGTCGCCCGCCTTCAGCACCCGCTCGCCGGGGATGCCGTGCACGACCTCCTCGTTCACCGAGGCGCAGATCACGCCCGGGAACCACAGGCCGCCGTGGTCGGCCCGGAAGTTGGAGGTGGCGCCGTGCTTGGCGATGACCGCGTCGGCGACGTCGTTCAGCTCCCCGGTGGTCACCCCCGGGGCGACCGCCTCGCGGCAGGCCTTCAGCGCCTCGGCGACGACCAGCCCGGCCGCTCGCATCTTGGCGATCTGCTCGGGGGTCTTGATCTCCACCATCTGGTCAACGCCTTCCACGTTCTGTGTCTCGGACTGCCCTCCACCGTACGACGCACGAGACGGCCGGGCCGCCCGCTGCGGGGCGACCCGGCCGTCTCACGACGTCCCGTGGCGTCAGGCGTTCTTGTTCTGCTCCAGGGCGGCGACCGCGCGCTCGGTCACCTCGTCCACCTTGCCGAGGGCGGAGATGGTGACCAGCAGGCCCTGCTCCTGGTAGTAGCCGATGATCGGCTCGGTCTTGGAGTGGTACTCCTCCAGCCGGACCCGCACGGCCTCCTCGGTGTCGTCCGAGCGCTGGTACAGCTCGCCGCCGCACTCGTCGCAGACGCCCTCGGTCTTCGGCGGGTTGTACACCACGTGGAACACGTGGGCGCCGTCCTTGCGGCACAGCCGGCGACCGGCGATCCGCTTGACGACCTCGTCCTCGGGGACCTCAAGGTCCAGCACGCCGTCCAGCGCGATGCCGTTCTCGGCCAGGATGGCGTCCAGCGCCTCCGCCTGGCCCAGGTTGCGCGGGAAGCCGTCCAGCAGGAAGCCGCCTGCGGCGTCCGGCTGGAGCATGCGGTCCTTGGCCATCCCGATGGTGACCTCGTCGGGCACCAGGCGCCCGGCGTCCATGTAGGACTTCGCCTCGACACCCAGCGGGGTGCCCTGGCTGATGTTGGCACGGAACAGGTCACCGGTGGAGATGTGGGGAATGGACAGGGTCTTGGCCAGGACGTGCGCCTGAGTACCCTTCCCGGCCCCGGGGGGTCCGACGAGGACGATTCGCATCAGCGGAGGAACCCTTCGTAATTGCGCTGCTGGAGTTGGCTCTCGATCTGCTTCACAGTTTCGAGTCCGACGCCGACGACGATGAGCACGGAGGTGCCGCCGAACGGGAAGTTGGTCTGCTGTCCGAAGGCGACCAGGGCGACCATCGGGATCAACGCGATGAGGCCCAGGTAGAGGGAACCCGGCCACGTGATGCGGGTGAGCACGTAGTTCAGGTACTCGGCCGTCGGCCGGCCGGCCCGGATGCCCGGGATGAACCCACCATACTTCTTCATGTTGTCGGCGACTTCTTCGGGGTTGAAGGAGATCGCGACGTAGAAGAAGGCGAAGAACACGATCAGGACGAAGTAGGTCGCCATGTAGATCGGGTGGTCACCCTTGACGAAGTGGTTCCTGATCCAGACCGCCCAGTCCGCCTGCGAGTTGGTCAGCTGCACCACCAGCGCGGGGATGTACAGCAGCGAGGAGGCGAAGATGACCGGAATCACGCCCGCCTGGTTGACCTTCAGCGGGATGTAGGTCGAGGTGCCGCCGAAGGAACGGCGGCCGACCATGCGCTTCGCGTACTGCACCGGGATCCGGCGCTGGGCCTGCTCGACGAAGATGACCAGGCAGACCACGATGATGCCGACCGCGATGACCGAGGCGAACTCGCCCCAGCCGTCCAGCAGGGTGCCCGACTCCTTGATCGCCCACATCGAGCCGGGGAAGCCGGCCGCGATCGAGGTGAAGATCAGGATGGACATGCCGTTGCCGATGCCGCGGTCGGTGATGAGCTCGCCGAGCCACATGATCACGGTGGTGCCCGCGGTCATGATGATGACCATGGTGGCGATCCGGAAGATCGACTGGTCCGGCACGATGTTGCCGCCCTCGGGGCAGCCCGAGAACAGGGCGCCGCTGGACGCGGTCGCCAGGATGCCGGTGCCCTGCAGCACGGCGAGGGCGATGGTCAGGTACCGGGTGTACTGCGTGATCTTCGCGGTGCCGGCCTGCCCCTCCTTCTTCAGGGCCTCCAGCCGCGGGATGACCACGGTGAGCAGCTGCAGGATGATGCTGGCCGTGATGTACGGCATGATCCCGAGCGCGAAGACGGTCAACTGGAGCAGCGCGTTGCCGCTGAACAGGTTGACCAGCCCGAACAACCCCTGGTTCTGGCCCTTCACGCACGCGTGAACGGCCTGGAAGTTGATTCCGGGCATCGGAACGTGGGCGCCCAGCCGGAACAGCACCATGATGCCCAGCGTGAACAGCAGCTTCTTGCGCAGGTCGGGCGTCTGGAACGCCCGCGCGAACGCACTGAGCACGGTGCCTCCTGCGCCTCCCGCGCGTCGTCGGCGGAAGGGTCGGTCCTGATGTGGGGAAAGGGAACTTCACGGACTCTAACAGTGCCCGGGTCCCGGACAGAAGCGCGTGCGGCCGCTCCCCCACTCACGGGGTACGGCTTGCCCGGGTTTGACACACAAATCGAGCGTGTGCAAGGGGCCCCAACGGCACCGGGCCCCGGCTCCCCTCTCGCGAGGGGGGCCGGGGCCCGGTGTCTGTCCGTGCGTCGGATCGACGGCGCGTCAGAGCAGTTCGGTGACCGAACCGCCGGCCGCGGTGATCTTCTCGGCGGCGGAGCCGGAGACGGCGTCGACCGTCACCTGCAGCGCCACCGCGATGTCGCCCTGGCCGAGGACCTTGACGAGCTCGTTCTTGCGAACGGCGCCCTTCTCGACCAGGTCGGCCACGGTGACCTCGCCACCGTTCGGGTAGAGCTCGGCCAGGCGGTCCAGGTTCACGACCTGGAACTGCTTGTGGGCCGGGTTCTTGAAGCCCTTCAGCTTCGGCAGGCGCATGTGGAGGGGCATCTGGCCACCCTCGAAGCGCTGCGGAACCTGGTAGCGGGCCTTGGTGCCCTTGGTACCACGACCTGCGGTCTTACCCTTGGAGCCCTCACCACGACCGACGCGGATCTTGTCGGTCTTGGCGCCGGGCGCCGGACGCAGGTTGTGGATCTTGATGGGGGAGTTGTCCGCCATTTCAGTCCACCTCCTCGACCGTGACGAGGTGGCGAACGGTGTGGACCATGCCGCGGATCTCCGGGCGGTCCTCCTTCACCACGGTGTCGTTCAGCCGCTTCAGGCCGAGCGAGCGCAGGGTGTCACGGTGGTTCTGCTTGCTACCGATGTACGACTTGGTCTGGGTGACCTTCAGGCGAGCCATCAGGCGCTCACCCCAGCCGCACGGGCCCGGAGCAGCGCGGCCGGGGCCACGTCCTCCAGGGGCAGGCCACGACGGGCGGCGATCTCCTCGGGGCGCACGAGGCCCTTCAGAGCGGCCACGGTGGCGTGCACGATGTTGATCGCGTTGTCCGAGCCGAGCGACTTCGACAGGATGTCGTGAACGCCGGCGCACTCGAGGACGGCACGCACCGGGCCACCGGCGATGACACCGGTACCGGGGGACGCCGGCTTCAGCAGCACGACGCCGGCGGCCTTCTCGCCCTGGATGGGGTGCGGGATGGTGCCCTGGATACGGGGGACCTTGAAGAAGTTCTTCTTGGCCTCCTCAACACCCTTGGCGATGGCGGCCGGAACCTCCTTCGCCTTGCCGTAACCGACACCCACGGTGCCGTCACCGTCGCCCACCACGACCAGCGCGGTGAAGCTGAAACGACGACCACCCTTGACAACCTTGGCGACACGGTTGATCGCGACGACGCGCTCGACGTAAGCGGTCTTCTCGGCGACCGGGGCGCCGCCCCGCTCGTCCCGCTTACGGTCGCGCCGCTCGCCACCGGTGCCGCCGCCGGCGCCGCTACCGCGGCGCTGGGGTCCAGCCATTGGAATTACCTCTCTCGTTTACGTCCGCCGACAGAGTCGACGAGCGGCTTAGAAGTCGAGCCCGGACTCGCGGGCCGCGTCCGCCAGGGCGGCGATGCGGCCGGCGTACCGGTTGCCCGCGCGGTCGAAGACGACCGACTCGACGCCGGCGGCCTTGGCGCGCTCGGCGACCAGGCTTCCGACCTTCTTGGCCAGCTCGGTCTTGTCGCCCTCGGTGCCCTTGATGGACACGTCGAGGGTGGACGCCGACGCCAGGGTGTGACCCTTGGCGTCGTCGATGACCTGGGCGACCATGTGGCGGTTCGAACGCGTCACGACGAGGCGCGGACGCACCTCGGTGCCGACGACGCGCTTGCGAACGCGAATGGCGCGGCGCTTGCGGGCGGCGTTCTTGTAGGCGTTGCCCTTGCCGATCTTGACAGAGACGCTCATCGCTTACTTACCACTCTTTCCGACCTTGCGGCGGATGACCTCGCCCGCGTACTTGACGCCCTTGGCCTTGTACGGGTCGGGCTTGCGCAGCTTGCGGATCTTCGCGGCGATCTCGCCGACCTTCTGCTTGTCGGTGCCGTCCACGTGGAACTTGGTGGGCGTCTCGACGACGAAGGAGATCCCCTCCGGCGCGGTGACCAGGATCGGGTGGCTGTAGCCCAGCGCGAACTCCATGTCGGAGCCCTTCGCCGTGACTCGGTAGCCGACGCCGCTGATCTCCAGCGACTTGCGGTAGCCCGCGGTCACGCCGGTGATCATGTTCGCCACCAGCGTGCGCGACAGGCCGTGCAGGGCCTTCGACTGACGCTCGTCGTTCGGGCGGGTGACGACCAGAGTGCCGTCCTCGCCCTTGCCGATCTCGATCGGCGCGGCGACGACGTGGGTGAGCGAGCCCTTGGGGCCCTTCACCGAGACCGTCTGGCCGTCGATGGTGACGTCCACACCAGCGGGAACCTGGATGGGCAGCCGTCCAATGCGCGACATTGCTGTACCTCCGTTTCCCGAATTACCAGACGTAGGCGAGAACTTCTCCGCCTACGCCCTTCTTGGCGGCCTGCTTGTCGGTCAGGAGGCCGGAGGACGTGGAGATGATCGCCACGCCCAGGCCGCCGAGCACCTTCGGCAGGTTGGTGGACTTTGCGTACACACGCAGACCCGGCTTGCTGATGCGCTTGATGCCGGCGATGGAACGCTCGCGGTTGGGGCCGAACTTGAGCTCGATGGTCAGCTTCTTGCCGACCTCGTTCTCGGTGGGCTCCTCAACCTTGTAGGAGGAGATGTACCCCTCCTGCTGCAGGATCTCGGCGACGTGCGCCTTGATCTTGCTGGCCGGCATCGCCACGGAGTCGTGGTACGCCGAGTTCGCGTTACGCAGACGCGTGAGCATGTCTGCGATGGGGTCGGTCATGGTCATGGTGGCCTCAGGCCTCTCCCGCCGTGGTTTCTCCGCGCCAGGTCCCCCTCCGCGCACTCGGAGGAGTGCGAAAGGGGCACAAGCGCAGGGGACCTGCGACGTAGTAAGACTGAATGTTCGCGGACCCTCACGAGAGGGCCGCGGGTCGCCCGAAGGGGGACGCCGCAGCAGGGGCCCGACCCCAACACCTTACGGGATCCCTTGCGGGAACCCAAAAGCGTCGAGGTCGGGCACGCTACTCGCTGATGTCAGAACAGCTGGTAGGGACTACCAGGAGCTCTTGGTCACGCCCGGCAGCTCGCCGCGGTGCGCCATCTCACGGAGGCACACACGGCAGAGGCCGAACTTGCGGTACACCGAGTGCGGGCGGCCGCAGCGCTGGCACCGGGTGTACGCCCGGACGCCGAACTTCGGCTTGCGCTCGGACTTAGCGATCAGGGCCTTCTTCGCCATGGCTCACGCCTCCTTGAACGGGAAGCCCAGAGCGCGCAGGAGCGCCCGGCCCTCATCGTCGGTCTGAGCGGTGGTCACGACGGTGATGTCCATACCGCGCTGACGGTCGACCTTGTCCTGGTCGATCTCGTGGAACATGACCTGCTCGGTCAGACCGAAGGTGTAGTTGCCACGGCCGTCGAACTGCTTGGGCGAGAGGCCGCGGAAGTCACGGATACGCGGCAGCGCCAGCGACACCAGACGGTCCACGAACTCCCACATGCGGTCACCGCGGAGGGTGACGTGGGCACCGATCGGCTGGCCCTCGCGCAGCTTGAACTGCGCGATGGACTTGCGGGCCTTGGTGACGGCCGGCTTCTGACCGGTGATCGCGGTCAGGTCCTTGATGGCACCCTCGATCAACTTGCTGTCACGGGCGGCCTCGCCGACACCCATGTTGACCACGACCTTGACCAGGCCGGGGATCAGCATGACGTTCTCGTACGAGAACTGCTCGTGCAGCTGACCCTTGACCTCGGAGAGGTACTTCTCCTTGAGGCGGGGGGTCACCTTCTCAACAGTCGTCTCAGACATCAGATGTCCTCACCGGTCCGCTTGGCAACGCGGATCTTGTTGCCCTGGTCGTCAAAGCGGTAGCCGACGCGGGTGACGACCTTCTTGCCGTCCTTCTCCACGACCAGCTGGACGTTGGAGACGTGCACCGGGGCCTCGACGGTCACGATGCCACCCTGGGTGCCGGGGCCCGGCTTGGTGTGCTTCTTGACCCGGTTGACACCCTCGACCAGGACCTTGTTGTCAGCGGGGATGGCCTGGATGACCTTGCCCTGCTTGCCCTTGTCCTTGCCGGTGATGACCTGGACCAGGTCACCCTTCTTGATCTTCATGCTGTTCGCCATGGGTTAGAGCACCTCCGGCGCCAGCGAGATGATCTTCATGAACTTCTTGTCACGCAGCTCGCGGCCCACCGGGCCGAAGATGCGGGTACCGCGGGGGTCGCCATCGGTGTTCTTGAGAACGACGGCGGCGTTCTCGTCGAAGCGGATGTACGAACCGTCCGGACGGCGGCGCTCCTTGACGGTGCGGACGACGACGCACTTGACGACGTCGCCCTTCTTCACCGAACCGCCGGGGATCGCGTCCTTGACGGTGGCGACGATGACGTCCCCGATGCCGGCGTAGCGGCGACCGGAGCCACCGAGAACGCGGATGCAGAGAATCTCCTTGGCACCCGTGTTGTCGGCGACGCGCAGTCGCGACTCCTGCTGGATCACAGCTTTCTCCTGATCGTCAACAAGTGTTGACGGGCCGGCCGCTGCTCACACCCGCGCCCCTGGGGGCCTGGTGCACATACGGCCGTACCGCGAACAACCTTGTTACTTGGCCTTCTCGAGGATCTCGACGACGCGCCAGCGCTTCGTCGCGGACAGCGGCCGGGTCTCCATCAGGAGGACACGGTCGCCGACACCGCACGCGTTCTGCTCGTCGTGCGCCTTCAGCTTGTTGGTACGGCGGATGACCTTGCCGTACAGCGCGTGCTTGACGCGGTCCTCGACGGCGACGACGACGGTCTTGTCCATCTTGTCGCTGACGACGAGACCCTCACGGGTCTTGCGGAAACCGCGCGTCTCGTTGGTGTTCTCAGTCATCAGGCGTTCTCCACCGTCTCGATGCCCAGCTCGCGCTCGCGCATCAGGGTGTAGATCCGCGCGATGTCCTTACGGACCAGCCGGAGCCGTCCGTGGTTGTCGAGCTGCCCGGTCGCCGCCTGGAAGCGGAGGTTGAACAGCTCCTCCTTGGCCTCACGGAGCTTGGCAACGAGACCCTCGTTGTCCAGTTCGCGAAGCTCAGCAGCCTTGGTAGCGGCCGACATCAGCTCTCACCGTCCTCGCGCCGAACGATCCGGCACTTCATCGGAAGCTTGTGCGCGGCGCGGGTGAGCGCCTCGCGAGCAATCTTCTCGTTCGGGTACGACAGTTCGAACATGACCCGACCCGGGTGCACGTTCGCGATCCACCACTCCGGCGAACCCTTACCGGAACCCATGCGGGTCTCGGCCGGCTTCTTGGTGAGCGGGCGGTCCGGGTAGATGTTGATCCAGACCTTGCCGCCACGACGGATGTGACGGGTGATCGCGATACGAGCGGACTCGATCTGGCGGTTCGTCACGTAGGCCGGGGTCACGGCCTGGATGCCGAACTGGCCGAACGCCAGCTCGGTGCCACCCTTCGAGGCGCCGCGGCGCTTCGGGTGGTGCTGCTTGCGGTGCTTGACCCGACGGGGGATCAGCATTGCGGTCAGGCCTCCGTTCCGGTGTTCTCGGCAGCCGGAGCCTCGGCGGCCGGGGCCGCAGCGGCCTCGGCAGCGGCGGGACGACGGCCGCGGCCACCGCGCTCGCCACCGCGACGCTCGCCACCGCGGGCGGGACGACCGCCCTCGGGACGGGCCGGACGGTTGCCGGAGCGGGCAGCGGCGTTCTCAGCGCGGACCTCGGCGATGTTCTTGACGTCGCCCTTGTAGATCCAGACCTTCACGCCGATGCGGCCGAAGGTGGTCTTGGCCTCGAAGAAGCCGTAGTCGACGTTCGCGCGCAGGGTGTGCAGCGGCACACGGCCCTCGCGGTAGAACTCCGAACGGCTCATCTCGGCGCCGCCGAGACGACCGGAGCACTGGACCTTGATGCCCTTGGCGCCGGCCTTCATGGTCGACTGCATGCTCTTGCGCATGGCGCGACGGAAGGAGACGCGGGAGGACAGCTGCTCCGCGACGCCCTGAGCCACGAGCTGGGCGTCCAGCTCGGGGTTCTTGACCTCGAGGATGTTCAGCTGGACCTGCTTGCCGGTCAGCTTCTCCAGGTTGCCCCGGATCTTGTCGGCCTCCGCGCCGCGGCGGCCGATCACGATGCCCGGACGGGCGGTGTGGATGTCCACGCGGACGCGGTCACGGGTGCGCTCGATCTCCACCTTCGAGATGCCGGCGCGCTCCATGCCCTTCGTCATGAGACGCCGGATGGCGACGTCTTCCTTGACGTAGTCCTTGTACAGCTTGTCGGCGTACCAGCGGGACTTGAAGTCCGTGCTGATGCCGAGGCGGAACCCGTGCGGGTTAACCTTCTGGCCCATTACCGGGTCCCTTCCTTGCTGCTGACGACCACGGTGATGTGGCTGGTCCGCTTGCGGATCCGGTAGGCACGGCCCTGGGCGCGCGGACGGAACCGCTTCAGGGTCGGGCCCTCGTCAACGTACGCCTCGGAGATGTAGAGGTCGTCCGTGTTGGAGTGGTTGTAGTTGTGCGCGGCGTTGGCGATGGCGCTGTTGAGCACCTTGCCGACCGGCACGGTGGCGGCCTGCGGAGCGAAACGCAGGACGGCCTGGGCCTCCGTGGCCGGCAGGCCACGGATGAGGTCCACCACGCGGCGGGCCTTCATGGGCGTGACGCGGATGTACCGCGCCTGGGCCCTGGCTTCCATGGTTGTCCCCTTAATGGAGTAAGTCACTTTGTCGTTCTGGCGCTACAGCTCGCGGAAGCGATTAGCGACGCTTCGACTTGCGGTCTTCCTTCACGTGCCCCTTGAAGGTGCGCGTGGGAGCGAACTCGCCGAGCTTGTGGCCGACCATCGACTCGGTGACGAACACCGGGACGTGCTTGCGGCCATCGTGAACCGCGATCGTGTGGCCGAGCATGGCCGGGGAGATCACGGAACGACGGGACCAGGTCTTGATGACGTTCTGCGTGCCCGCCTCGTTCTGCACGTCCACCTTCTTCTGAAGGTGGTCGTCGATGAAGGGGCCCTTCTTGAGACTGCGCGGCATCTGACCTGCTCCTAGCGCTTCTTGTTGGTCTTGCGGCGGCGCACGATGAGGGAGTCCGACGCCTTGTTCGGGCGACGGGTCCGGCCCTCGGGCTTGCCCCACGGCGAGACCGGGTGGCGACCACCGGAGGTCTTACCCTCACCACCACCGTGCGGGTGGTCGATCGGGTTCATGGCCACACCACGCACGGTCGGGCGGACGCCCTTCCAGCGCATACGGCCGGCCTTGCCCCAGTTGATGTTCGACTGCTCGGCGTTGCCGACCTCGCCGACGGTCGCGCGGCAGCGCGCGTCCACCAGGCGGATCTCACCGGAGGGCATGCGCAGGTGCGCCATGCGACCCTCACGGGCGAGCAGCTGAATGCCGGAACCCGCGGAGCGGGCCAGCTTGGCGCCACCGCCGGGACGGAGCTCCACCGCGTGGATGGTGGTACCGACCGGGATGTTGCGGAGCGGCAGGTTGTTGCCGGGCTTGATGTCGGCGCCGGCGCCGTTCTCGACCCGGTCGCCCTGCGCGATGCCGCGGGGGGCGATGATGTAGCGCTTCTCGCCGTCCGCGTAGTGCAGGAGCGCGATGCGCGCGGTGCGGTTCGGGTCGTACTCGATGTGAGCGACCTTCGCCGGCACGCCGTCCTTGTCGTGACGACGGAAGTCGATCACGCGGTAGGCGCGCTTGTGGCCGCCACCCTGGTGGCGAGCAGTGACACGACCGGCGTTGTTACGGCCGCCCTTGCTGTGCAGCGGGCGAACCAGCGACTTCTCCGGCGTGGACCGCGTGATTTCGACGAAGTCGGCCACGCTGGAGCCACGGCGGCCCGGCGTAGTCGGCTTGTACTTGCGGATACCCATTTCTGTCCTCGTCCTTTACGACGATCGCAGTCCCTGACCCGAGGGTCAGGCGACCGGACCACCGAAGATGTCGATGCGGTTGCCCTCGGCCAGCGTCACGATCGCGCGCTTGGTGTCCTTGCGCTTGCCGAAACCGGTGCGGGAGCGCTTGCGCTTGCCCTGGCGGTTCAGCGTGTTCACGGCCTCGACCTTGACCGAGAAGACCGCCTCGACGGCCTGCTTGATCTGGGTCTTGTTGGCACCGGGAGCCACGACGAACGTGTACTTGTTCTCGTCGAGGAGCGAGTAGCTCTTCTCGGAGATGACCGGCTTGATCAGGACGTCACGGGGGTCCGTGAACGTCTTGGAGGTGATCTCGCTCATCAGGCGGCAGTCCCTTCGAGCTCGCCCTCAGCAGCAACGGCCTTGGCGGACGCGGCCGGACCGGCCACGAAACGCTCGAAGGCGGCCTGGGTGAAGACCACATCGTCGGAGACGAGCACGTCGTAGGTGTTCAGCTGGCCGGCGTCCAGGATGTGCACGTTCGGCAGGTTGCGAGCGGACAGGATGCCCAGCTCGTCCTCGCGCTCGACCACCAGGAGGAGGTTCTTGCGCTCGGAGATCTTGCCGAACAGGACCTTGGCGGCCTTGGTCGACGGAGCCTCGGTCGCGGTCACGCCGGTGACGACGTGGATGCGCTCGTGACGAGCCCGGTCGGTGAGCGCGCTGCGCAGGGCGGCGGCGATCATCTTCTTCGGGGTCCGCTGCGAGTAGTCGCGCGGCACGGGACCGTGCACGACGCCACCACCGGCGAACTGCGGCGCGCGGGTCGAGCCCTGGCGGGCGCGACCGGTGCCCTTCTGGCGGTACGGCTTCTTGCCGCCACCGCGGACCTCGCCACGACGCTTGACCTTGTGGGTGCCCTGGCGGGCGGCGGCGAGCTGCGCCACGACCACCTGGTGCATCAGCGGAACGCTGACCTTGGCGTCGAAGATCTCGGCGGGCAGCTCCAGGCTGCCGGCCTTGTCGCCGGCCGGCGACAGGATGTCAATGGTGCTCATATCCTTCACAGCCCCTTCGCCGCGGTGCGGACGAGGACGAGGCCGCCGTTCGGACCCGGGATCGCGCCCTTGATGAGCAGCAGACCCTTCTCCGCGTCGACCGCGTGCACGGTCAGGTTCTGGGTGGTCACGCGCTCGTGACCCATCCGACCCGCCATGCGCATGCCCTTGAACACACGGCCCGGGGTGGCGCAGCCACCGATGGAGCCGGGCGAACGGTGCTTGCGCTGGGTGCCGTGACCGGCGCCGAGGCCCTTGAAGTTGTGACGCTTCATGACACCGGCGAAGCCCTTGCCCTTGGAGGTGCCGGTCACGTCGACCTTGACACCCGCCTCGAACAGCTCGGCGGTGATCTCCTGGCCCAGGGTGTACTCGGACGCGTCCGCGGTACGGAGCTCGACCAGGTGGCGGCGGGGGGTGACACCGGCCTTGGCGAAGTGGCCCTGGAGGGGCTTGTTCACCTTGCGGGGGTCGATCTCGCCGAAGCCGATCTGGACGGCGTCGTAGCCGGCCGGGCTGTCGGCGGTGTGGACCTGGGTCACGACATTCGGCCCGGCCTTGACGACGGTCACCGGGACGACCCGGTTGTTCTCGTCCCAGACCTGGGTCATGCCGAGCTTCTCGCCCAGGATGCCCTTAATCTGCTTAGCCATCTTCGGTGCGCCTCTCAGAGCTTGATCTCGATGTCGACGCCCGCCGGCAGGTCGAGACGCATGAGCGAGTCAACCGTCTTCGGCGTGGGGTCGAGGATGTCGATCAGACGCTTGTGAGTGCGCATCTCGAAGTGCTCGCGCGAGTCCTTGTACTTGTGCGGCGAGCGGATGACGCAGTAAACGTTCTTCTCAGTGGGCAGCGGCACCGGGCCCGCGACCTGCGCACCAGTCCTGATCACCGTCTCGACGATCTTCTTCGCCGAGGAGTCGATGACCTCGTGGTCGTAGGCCTTGAGCCGGATGCGGATCTTCTGTCCCGCCATGGCTACTTCGTAGTCCTTTGTGTCGTACGTCGCTGCACGACTCCCCCTCCGACCCCCGCGCTCGGGCGTGTCGCACTCGCGCTTGCAAAAAACCGGCGAAACGATCTCGTCGGTTTCGAACTGCTGGGTGAGGTGGAGCCGGGCCGGTACCCCGCACACGCTTCCCGGAAGATTCCCGTACTTTCGCCCCGCAGCTGCCGCGGTGTCGCTTACACACCACTGCACCCACACACAGCACGTGGGAGCATGAACGGCCATTCACGGGAACGACGAGTACGTGGGACTCGCTTCCGGTCCTCCCGGCGGGAGGCGCGCAGCATCGGTACTCAACCGAGCAACTCAGACATCCTGCCACAGAACGCGGGCGATACGCCAATCGGGTTCACCCGCTGGGGTGCACGTCACACCGGCTGCGCGGTCGGCAAACCTGCGGGGAGGGGAAATCCCCGGAGAACGCCGAGGGCCCGGCCCACCCCCGCGAGGGAGTGGGCCGGGCCCCGGAGTTGACCGGAGGTCAGATCGGCGATTACTTGACGATCTTGGTGACCTGGCCGGCGCCGACGGTGCGGCCACCCTCACGGATGGCGAACTTCAGGCCCTCCTCCATGGCGACGGGCTGGATCAGCGCGACGGTCATGGCGGTGTTGTCGCCCGGCATGACCATCTCGGTGCCCTCGGGGAGGGTCACGACGCCGGTCACGTCGGTGGTGCGGAAGTAGAACTGCGGGCGGTAGTTGTTGAAGAAGGGGGTGTGACGGCCACCCTCGTCCTTCGACAGGATGTAGGCCTGGGCCTCGAAGTCGGTGTGCGGCGTGACCGAACCCGGCTTGATGATGACCTGGCCGCGCTCGACGTCCTCGCGCTTGATGCCGCGGAGCAGCAGACCGACGTTCTCACCGGCCTGGCCCTCGTCGAGCAGCTTGCGGAACATCTCGATACCGGTGACCGTGGTGGTGGTCTTGGTGGTCTTGATGCCGATGATGTCGACGGTCTCGTTGACCTTGAGGATGCCGCGCTCGATGCGGCCGGTGACGACGGTGCCACGACCGGTGATCGTGAAGACGTCCTCGATCGGCATCAGGAACGGCTGGTCGGTGAGGCGGGCCGGGGTCGGGATGGCCTCGTCGACGGCGTGCATCAGGCCGAGGAGCTTCTCGCCCCACTCCTTGTCGCCCTCGAGCGCCTTCAGCGCCGAGACGCGGACGACCGGCAGGTCGTCGCCCGGGAACTCGTACTCGGAGAGGAGCTCGCGCACCTCGAGCTCGACGAGCTCCAGGATCTCCTCGTCGTCCACCATGTCGGCCTTGTTCAGGGCGACGACGATGTAGGGGACGCCGACCTGGCGGGCCAGGAGGACGTGCTCCTTGGTCTGCGGCATCGGGCCGTCGGTGGCGGCGACGACGAGGATCGCACCGTCCATCTGGGCCGCACCGGTGATCATGTTCTTGATGTAGTCGGCGTGACCCGGGCAGTCGACGTGGGCGTAGTGACGCGCCTCGGTCTGGTACTCGACGTGCGCGATCGAGATGGTGATACCGCGCTGACGCTCCTCCGGGGCCTTGTCGATCTGGTCGAACGGCGTGAAGGGGTTGATGTCCGGGTACGCGTCGTGCAGCACCTTGGTGATGGCCGCGGTCAGCGTGGTCTTACCGTGGTCGATGTGACCGATGGTGCCGATGTTGACGTGGGGCTTCGTCCGCTCGAACTTCGCCTTCGCCACTGCAGTCCTCCTGAGGACAGTTCTGTACGCCGTACGACGTCAGTTGGTCTGGATCGGGTTGTTGGCACGGGGCGCTGGTGTCGCGCCCCGTTGCCGTCCCGCGGGTGGGGGTGCCGGAGGGCTCCCGGGCGGAACCCGGACGGGCAAGCGTCCGGGTGCCCTCCTTCTAGCCTAAAGGGTCTGATTCATCCCGATTACCGGGACGTCACTCGCCCTTGGCCTTGGCGATGATGTCGTCCGCCACGTTCCGCGGAACCTCGGCGTACGAGTCGAACTGCATCGAGTAGCTCGCGCGACCGGAGGTCTTGCTGCGCAGGTCACCGACGTAGCCGAACATCTCGGAGAGCGGCACCAGCGCCTTGACGACGCGGGCACCGTGACGCTCCTCCATGGCCCGGATCTGGCCACGGCGGGAGTTGATGTCGCCGATCACGTCGCCCATGTAGTCCTCGGGGGTGGTGACCTCGACGGCCATCATCGGCTCGAGCAGAGCCGGCGACGCCTTCTTGGCACCTTCCTTGAACGCCATGGAACCGGCGATCTTGAACGCCAGCTCGGACGAGTCGACGTCGTGCGACGCACCGTCGAGCAGGCTGACGCGGACGCCCTGGAGCGGGTAGCCGGCGAGCACGCCGAACTCCATGGCCTCCTGGCAACCGGCGTCGACCGAGGGGATGTACTCCTTCGGAACGCGGCCACCGGTGACCTTGTTCACGAACTCGTAGCCCTCGCCGGACTCCAGCGGCTCGATCGCGATCTGGATCTTCGCGAACTGGCCGGAACCACCGGTCTGCTTCTTGTGCGTGTAGTCGATGCGCTCGACGGCCTTGCGGATCGTCTCGCGGTACGCCACCTGCGGCTTGCCGACGTTGGCCTCGACCTTGAACTCGCGGCGCATGCGGTCGACCAGCACCTCGAGGTGCAGCTCGCCCATGCCGGCGATGATCGTCTGGCCGGTCTCCTCGTCGGTGTTGACCTGGAAGGACGGGTCCTCCTCGGCCAGGCGCTGGATGGCGACACCCAGCTTCTCCTGGTCGCCCTTGGACTTGGGCTCGATCGCGACGCGGATGACCGGGGCCGGGAAGTCCATGGACTCCAGGATGACCGGCTGCTTCTCGTCGGACAGCGTCTCACCGGTGGTGGTCTGCTTGAGGCCCATCACGGCGATGATGTCGCCGGCGCCCACCGAGTCGATCTCCTCACGCTTGTTCGCGTGCATGCGGTAGATCTTGCCGATGCGCTCCTTCTTGCCCTTGACGGAGTTCAGCACCGAGGTGCCGGACTCCAGGCGGCCGGAGTACACGCGGACGAAGGTGAGCTTGCCCAGGTGCGGGTCAGACATGATCTTGAACGCGAGCGCGGCGAGCGGCTCGTCGTCCGAGGCCTGACGGACGATCTTCTCGCCGGGGTTGTTCGGCTTGGTGCCCTCGATGCCCTCGATGTCGAGGGGCGACGGAAGGTACTTCACCACCGCGTCGAGCAGGGGCTGGACGCCCTTGTTCTTGAACGCCGAGCCGCAGAAGATCGGGGTGAAGTCCGAGTTCAGCGTGCCCTTGCGGATCGCCGCGACCAGCAGCTCCTCGGGGATGTCCTCGCCCTCCAGGGCGAGCTCCATCACCTCGTCGCTGACGTTCGAGATGGTGTCGATCAGGGCCTCGCGGTACTCCGCGGCCTGCTCGGCGAGGTCGGCCGGGATGTCGACGACGTCGTACATCTCGCCCTTGGGCGCGTCGGCCGAGTAGACCAGGGCCTTCATCTTCACCAGGTCGACGACGCCGGTGAAGTCGGCCTCGGCACCGATCGGCAGCTGCATGACCAGCGGGGTGGCGCCGAGGCGGTCCACGATGGTCTGCACGCAGAAGAAGAAGTTGGCGCCCGTGCGGTCCAGCTTGTTGATGAAGCAGATGCGCGGGACGCCGTAGCGGTCAGCCTGCCGCCACACGGTCTCGGACTGGGGCTCGACACCGGCGACGCCGTCGAACACCGTCACGCCACCGTCGAGCACGCGCAGCGAGCGCTCCACCTCGACGGTGAAGTCGACGTGGCCCGGGGTGTCGATGATGTTGATGGTGTTGTCGACGCCGTCGAGGGTCCAGTGACAGGTCGTCGCGGCCGACGTGATGGTGATGCCGCGCTCCTGCTCCTGCTCCATCCAGTCCATCGTGGCAGCGCCGTCGTGGACCTCACCGATCTTGTACGAGACACCGGTGTAGAACAGGATCCGCTCGGTGGTGGTGGTCTTGCCCGCGTCGATGTGCGCCATGATCCCGATGTTGCGGACCTTGGCGAGGTCAAGGGAGGTTGCAGCCATGGTGGCTCGTTCTCTCTCTGTCTAGTGACGGGGTTCGGACTACCAGCGGTAGTGCGCGAAGGCCTTGTTGGACTCGGCCATCTTGTGGGTGTCCTCGCGACGCTTCACGGAAGCGCCCAGACCGTTGCTGGCGTCGAGGATCTCGTTGAGCAGACGCTCGGTCATGGTCTTCTCGCGGCGGGCGCGGGAGTAGCCGACCAGCCAGCGCAGCGCCAGGGTGTTGGCGCGGCCCGGACGGACCTCGACCGGCACCTGGTAGGTGGCGCCACCGACGCGGCGGGACTTGACCTCGAGGGTCGGCTTGACGTTCTCCAGGGCGCGCTTGAGCGCGACCACCGGGTCGGCGCCGGTCTTCTCGCGGACGCCCTCGAGGGCGCCGTAGACGATCCGCTCGGCGGTGGAGCGCTTGCCGTGCAGCAGGATCTTGTTGACCAGCGAGGTCACCAGCGGGGAGCCGTAGACCGGGTCGATGATGACCGGGCGCTTCGGGGCGGGGCCCTTACGAGGCATTCTTACTTCTCCTTCTTGGCGCCGTAGCGGCTGCGGGCCTGCTTGCGGTTCTTGACACCCTGGGTGTCGAGCGAGCCGCGGATGATCTTGTAGCGGACACCAGGAAGGTCCTTCACACGGCCACCGCGGACCAGCACGATGGAGTGCTCCTGCAGGTTGTGGCCCTCGCCCGGAATGTAAGCGGTGACCTCGATCCCGCTGGTGAGGCGCACACGGGCGACCTTGCGGAGAGCCGAGTTCGGCTTCTTCGGGGTGGTCGTGTACACACGCGTGCAGACGCCGCGGCGCTGGGGCGAACCCTTCAGTGCGGGCGTCTTGTTCTTCTCGACCTTGTCCTGCCGGCCCTTTCGGACCAGCTGCTGGATCGTAGGCACCGTTTCTCCGTTTTCTGTGTGCCAAGGCTTGGTGGAACTAACCTGCGGTATGGCCCGCACCCTCCGACCCACGCGGTCGGGTGTGTTGGCCTTCTTCGGGGGAAGAATCGCGGAATCCCATGAGCTGCGCTGCGGCTACGGCACGCACCGAGCGGGTGGAGTCTCCGCTGCGGCGGCCGATCTGCGGCACGCACAAGGACCCGGGCACACCCCAGGCACAAGGTCAGAGCGTACCTAGCGCACAGGCGGCGGTCAAAACAAATGGAGCGTGCCCGGCCGGGCACGCCTCCGGGCGCGGCACGGGACCGGGCCCGGACGTCGGGCGGTCGGCTCAGCTCCCCGCCGTGACCGTGAGCAGGAACAGCAGGAGGGTCACCGACAGCCAGCCCATGATCAGACCGAACACCGCCAGGCCGTCCCCGTCCTCCCCGGTGGTGCGCAGCCGGGCCCGGGCCAGGTGGCCGGTGGCCACGGCGGCGGTGCCGGCGAGGCCGAGCGCGGTCAGCCCGGCCGCCCCGGCGACGGCGGCGGCGAAGCCGGACACCGGCAGCGCCAGGCACCCCAGCGTGAGGGAGGCCACCGCCAGGCCGTTGTTGCGGACCGGCGGCGACGGGACGAAGGCCGGCATGGGCATGAAGGTGGGCGGCACCACCGGGACGGGCGCGCCGAACGGCTGCACCATCGGGCCGGACGGCAGGTCGGCCACCAGGGCGGCCAACTGCCCGTAGGTGGCGGCCTGGTGGGCGGCGCCCATCCGCTGCTCGTACTCGGCGGCGGTCAGCCGGCCCTCGGCGAAGGCGGCCCGCAGCACGTCGATGGTGCGTTCGCGGTCGGCGTTGGCGGCCCGCATGGCGGACTGCGGCGTCGACGCCGGCTGCCAGGGCTGCTGCCCGTACGGCGCCGGCGACCCCCATTGACCCGCCACCGCGGTCACCTCCCGTTCCCCGTGTGCGCGTTCGCTCCCAGGATGCAGGACGAACGGAGCGGCCGGGTAGTTGCCGGGGGCGGGAAGGGGGGAGCGCCGAGGGCGGAACGGGGAGCCCCGGGAGGGCCGGTGCACCGCCGAACGGGGGATGTGCGGGTAAAGGAATGATCATAGGGTCGCCTCGGCACACCCTCGGCCGCCGCTCCGCCCCGCAGGAACCCGTCCGGAAACCACCGGCCGGGCGCTCCGGACCGACCGTCCGGACCGGCCCGTCCGGACCGACCCGACAAGGAGAGCACCGCCATGGAGGCGACCACTCCGCCGCCCGCCGTCTCGATCCGCGACCTGTGGAAGCGCTTCGGCGCGCAGACCGCCGTTGCCGGGCTGAGCCTGGACCTGCCCGCCGGTTCGTTCATCGGCCTGGTCGGTCCGAACGGCGCCGGCAAGACCACCACCCTGTCGATGGTCACCGGGCTGCTGCGGCCCGACCTGGGGACGGTGCTGGTGCACGGCGAGAACGTCTGGCGGGACCCGGCCGCGGTCAAGGCCCGGATCGGCATCCTGCCCGAGGGGCTGCGGATGTTCGAGCGGCTCAGCGGGCGCGAACTGCTGCGCTTCAACGGGCGGCTGCGCGGCCTGGCCGGGGCGGAGACCGACCGGCGGGCCGAGGAGCTGCTGGCGGTGCTCGACCTGACCGCCTCCGCCGACAAGCTGGTCGCCGACTACTCCACCGGCATGCGCAAGAAGATCGGCCTGGCCGCCGCGCTGCTGCACAACCCGGACGTGCTGTTCCTGGACGAGCCGTTCGAGGGCGTCGACCCGGTCTCCGCGCAGACCATCCGCGGGGTGCTGACCAGGTACGCCGCCTCCGGCTCGACCGTGGTGTTCTCCAGCCACGTGATGGAGCTGGTGGAGTCGCTGTGCGACTGGGTCGCCGTGGTCAACGCGGGCAGGGTGGTCGCCGCCGGGCCGATCGACGAGGTGCGCGGCGGGACTTCGCTGCACCAGGCGTTCCTCGGGCTGGTCGGCGTCCGCGAGGACGACGGGCAGGCGCTCGACTGGCTGGGCGGGGGCGACCGGTGAGCGCCGCCGCCACCGACGACCGCACCGTCGTCCGGGCCCTGGTCGCGCTCAAGGTCCGACTGCTGCGGAACGGGCTGCGGCGCACCCCCGGGCTGGCCGCCGGGTACGTCGCCGGCCTGGTGATCGGGCTGCTGTTCGGGCTGGGCGGCGCGGTCGGGCTGGCCGTGCTGCACGGCCGGGAGGGCGCGGCCGACGCGGCCGCGGTGCTGGTCACCGGGCTGACCGTGGCCTGGGCGGCGATGCCGCTGTTCTTCTTCTCCAGCGACGAGAGCGCCGACCCGACCCGGCTGACCATGCTGCCGCTGCGGCCGTCCGCGCTGCTGCGCGGCACCCTGCTGGGCGGGCTGGTCGGGCCCGGGCCGCTGATCAACCTGCTGCTGCTGACCGGCGCCGCGGTGGCGGCCGGGCGGGGCGCGGCCTCGGCGGTGGTGGCGGTGGTCGCGGTGCCGCTGGTCCTGTTGACCCTGGTGGCGCTGATCCGGGCGATCGGGGCGGGCAACGCCCGGATGCTGTCCAGTCGGCGCGGCAAGGACTTCGCGATCTTCGGCGGCCTGCTGTTCGCGGTGCTGGTGCAGGCCGGCAACCTCGGCCTGCAGAGCTCGCTGAACGGTTCGGACCGGGGCGTCGACCTGTCGGTGCTGCACCCGTACGCCTCGGTGGTGCGGTGGATCCCGCCGGTGGCGGCGATCGACGCGGTGCGCTCGGCCGGGGAGGGCGCCTACCCGCTCGCCGCCGGGCAGCTGCTGCTGACCGCGGCCCTGCTGGTGCTGCTGCTGCGCTGGTGGCTGCGCAGCCTGCGGGAGCTGATGGTCAGCGGCGACTCCTCGACGCTGCTGGAGTCCTCGCCCGCCGCCTCCGCCCGGGCGGAGGGCCTGTGGCGGCTGCTGCCGGCCGGCCGGGTCGGCACTGTCGCCCAGCGGCACCTGCGCTACGCCTGGCGCGAGCCGCGGGCGAAGGCCGCGGTGTTCACCGGCATCGGCATGACGGCGGTGTTCTCGGTGCTGTCGGTGGTGCAGGGCTGGGGCACGGTGTACGTGATCGCGATCGGCGGGCTGATGCTCGGCCTGCAGGCGGTCAACCTGTTCGGCATGGACGGCTCCGGGTTCTGGATGATCGCCGCCACCCTGGGCAGTCGGCGGGACGCCCGGGACGAACTGCGCGGCCGGGTGCTGGCGGTCCTGCTGTACGCGGTGCCGGTGCTGCTGCTGTTCGGCCCGCCGGTGGCCGCCCTCACCGGCGACTGGGCCGGGCTGGCCCCCGCGCTCGGGCTGTCGCTGGGCGTGCTCGGCACCGCGGTCGGCCTGGGCTGCGTGATCAGCGTGTACGCGCCGTACGCGCTGCCCGCCGACGGCAACCCGATGCGCAACGCGGCGCCCGGGCAGAACGGCGTGGTGATGCTGAACGCGTTCGGCTCGATGGTCGGCGTGGCGGTGCTCTGCCTGCCGGTCGGCGGGCTGCTCGCCTTCCTGCTGCTGGGCCACCACCCGACCTGGCCGGTGCTGCCGTTCGGCCTGCTGTACGGGGCCGCGATGGTGCCGCTGGGCATCCGGGTGGCCGCGGGCCCGCTGGTCGAGCGGACGCCGGAGATCCTCGCCAAGGTGGTCGAGCGGTGAGCGCCGACCGTCCGGTCGCGCCGGAGGACCGCCGCGGGGCGCTGGTCGCCGCGGCGGTCGCCGCGGTGCTGCTGGCCGTGGCGGCCTGGTCGCTGCTGGCCGCGCTGCCCGCCGCCCGGGCCGACCAGCGGGCGTACGCCGCCGCGCGGAACTGCCCCGGCGGCGGGGACTGCGTCCTGGAGACCCCGCTGACCGTGGCCGGCAAGGACCACCGGGGCGGCAAGGGCGAGACCTGGGGGCTGCGGCTGGCCGGCCCGGACGGCACCGTCCGCCGGACCGAACTGCCGGACGGCGACTCGCTGTTCAAGGTCGCGGACGGCTCCGTGGTGACCGCCGAGTCCTGGCGCGGCGACCTGGTCGCGCTCCGGCAGGGCGG
Source organism: Kitasatospora sp. NA04385 (assembly GCF_013364235.1). Classification (NCBI taxonomy): domain Bacteria; kingdom Bacillati; phylum Actinomycetota; class Actinomycetes; order Kitasatosporales; family Streptomycetaceae; genus Kitasatospora; species Kitasatospora sp. NA04385. Next base: position 3,167,687 of record NZ_CP054919.1, read on the forward strand.
GACGCGCCAGGAGCTGGCGGCTTCGCCGTCCGGCTCCCACCGGCTCCCGCTCGGCGTGGGCCTGGCCGCGTCCGCGCTGGCCGCCGGCGCGCTGTGGCACGCGCTCTGGCTCGGCCTGTGGTCCCGGGGCAACCCGCTGCGCCGGCCCTGGCAGCTGCGCACCGCCCGGGAGGCCGCCGTCGCGCTGGCCGCCGCGGGCGGGCTCGCGGCGGTGGTCGACGGGCCCGGCTCCCCGGCCCTGCTGACGCTGGCGGCCTGCGGCGTGCCGGTGCTGCTGGCGGTGGGGTGCGGGCGGCGGTGCTGCGCCGCCGCGACCGCGACCCGCTGGTCGAGGTGCCGGAGCTCGCGCCGCCGGGCCGGGTCTGCGTCCCGGGCCGGGTCTGCGTCCCGGGCCGGGTCAGCGGCCCCGGCGCTCCCCCGCGCGGCGCGGGGCACCTCTTCCTGGTCGCCGACCGCGGGGCGCTCGCCACCACGCCGGACGGGCGGGTGGCGGTGCGCCCCTACCCGGCCGGCCTGGTGGTGGACCGGGTCCGCCGCCCGTTCCGCGGCGACCGGCTGTCCGGCAGCGCCAAGCAGCCGCTGGCCGTCGACTGCCACGAGGCCGGCTCCGGCGCCCCGGTCCTGCTCGTCCTGGACGCGCCGGACGCGCCCGCCCTGCTCGCCGCGCTGCGGGCCGGCGGCTGAGCCCGGCCCCTCGCCGCCCCGGCGGGCGGCCGGGGGTCCGGCATCATGGAGGGCGTTCCCTCCCCCGTTCCCCGCAGGAAGCAGGACGCGCCGTGACCAGCACCGATCAGCCCGTGGACGAGCTGGTGGCGGAGGCGGTGGGCCGGGTGGCGGGGGCGCCGGCCGGGGGGCTGGAGTACGTGGTGGACGGGGCCGCGTCGTCGCTGGCGGCGTCGGCGGAGCGCTGGCCGGCGGTGAGCCGGGCGCTGCTGGGGGTGGCGGAGCGGTCGGTGGCCCGGTGCTGGGCGGCCGGGTGGCAGCCCGCCGACCTGGTGCGGGTGGCCCGGCGGGAGCTGGGGCCGGTGCAGGTCGCGCTGGCGGCGGACCTGATCGCGGCGGAGGGCCGGCGGCACCCGGCGGCGGCGCTGGACCGGCGCTGGCGGGAGCAGCTGCGGGAGCTGGACGCGCACCCGTGGTGGCCGTCCGACGAGGCGTACCTGCCGGAGTTCGCGGCCCGGCACCGGCTGGACCGGTTCGCGCTGGCGACGGCGGCGCTGGAGTTGCTGCGGGTCTGGGCGCTGCTGCCGCCCGTCCAGCCGGTGGGCCCGGCGCCCGGGCAGGCCGCGCCCCGGACGGGGGCGCCGCGCGCGGACGAGCCGCGGATGCTGGGCCGGATCCGGGCGCTGCTGGCGAAGGCCGAGTCGACCGGGTTCCCGGAGGAGGCGGAGGCGCTGACCGCGAAGGCCCAGGAGCTGATGGCCCGGCACTCGATCGACGAGGCGCTGCTCGCGGCGGGCGGCGGCCGGTCGGCGGACGACCCGGCGGCGGTGCGGATCGGCGTGGACAACCCGTACGAGGGCCCGAAGACGATGCTGCTGGACGCGGTGGCGGCGGCGAACCGGTGCCGGGTGGTGTGGGCGAAGGAGTTCGGGTTCTGCACGGTGGTCGGCTTCGACGCCGACCTGGACGCGGTCGAGCTGCTGTACACCTCGCTGCTGGTGCAGGCGACGGCGGCGATGCACCGGGCGGGCAGCCGCAAGCACAAGGACGGCGCGGCCCGCACCAAGGCGTTCCGGCAGTCCTTCCTGGTGGCGTACGCGGCGCGGATCCGGGAGCGGCTGGCCGGGGCCACCGAGCGGGCCACCGAACGGGCCGCCGAGGAGGCCGCGGCGGGGCGTACGAACGGCACCGGCCCGGACGGGGATCCGCTGCCGGCCGTCCCCGCCGGCGGCCTGCTGCCCGTACTGGCGGCCCGGGCGGAGGCCGTCGAGGACGCTGTGAGAGAAATGTTCCCCAGACTCGTCTCGCAGCGGGTGCGGGTGAGTGACGGCGAGGGCTGGGCCGAGGGCCGGGCCGCCGCCGACCGGGCCTCCCTGCACCGCGGTTCGGGGCGCATCGAACGCTGACGCACCGTCGGCGCACCACAGAGGGGGACACCGGTGGACTTCGCACAACGCGTGCGCGGCTCGCTGCTCGGCGGGGCCCTGGGCGACGCCCTGGGCTGGCCGGTCGAGTTCCAGCGCCTGGAGCAGATCCGCGCCGGGTACGGCCCGGCCGGCCTGACCGACCTGGCGGACGCCGGGCGCGGCGGCCAGGTCACCGACGACACCCAGATGACGCTGTTCACCGCGGAGGGCCTGCTGCGCGGCGGCCGCCCGGAGGACCTGCACGCCGCGTACCGGCGCTGGTTCCTCACCCAGCGGCTGCCCGGGCCCGGCCCGAACCCGGACGGCTGGCTGGCCGCCCAGGAGTTCCTGTACGCGTCGCGGGCCCCGGGCAACGCCTGCACCACCGGGATCGCCACCGACTACCGGCCCGCCGCCCCGTTCGGCCAGGACGGCCCGGTGAACCCGGCCTCCAAGGGCTGCGGGACGGTGATGCGCTCGGCGCCGTTCGGCCTGGTCGGGCCGGACCCGGAGCAGGCCTTCCAACGGGCCGCCGTGGCCGCGCAGTTGACCCACGGCCACCCCACCGGCTACCTCGCCGCCGGTGCGTTCGCGGCCCTGGTCGCCTACCTCGCGGCCGGGGTGCCGCTGCGGCCCGCGGTGGACGCGGTGCTCGCCCGGCTCGACGCGCAGCACTGGGGCCAGGAGACCGGCGACGCCCTGCGCCGGGCGGTGCGGATCGCCGCGGAGGGCCCGGGCAGCGCGGAGGCGGTGGAGCGGGTCGGCCTCGGCTGGATCGCCGAGGAGTGCCTGGCCATCGCCGTCTACGCGGCCCTGGTCGGTGCGGACGCCCGCGCGGCCCTGGTGCTGGCGGTGAACCACTCCGGCGACAGCGACTCCACCGGCGCGGTGTGCGGCAACCTGGTGGGCGCGGTGTACGGCCTGTCCGGCCTGCCCGCCGACTGGTGCGCGCTGGTGGAGGGCCGCGAGGTCGTCCTCCAGGTCGCCGACGACCTGGTCACCGCCCGCACCCCGGGCGACCGCACGGCCCTGGCCGCCCGCTACCCCCTGCCCCGCGCCACGGCCGTCCCCGGCCCCGCCGCACCCCCGTCACCGGCCCCCGTCACCGCCAGCCCGTGCCACCGCGAGCCCTGAGCCCCTGGAAACGCGTCTTTGCGTCCCTGGGAGCGCATCCCGGGCCGCTGCTCCCGCCGCTGTCGGCTCAGTCCCAGAGCGCGCCGAACGCCAGCAGCTCCTCGCGGTACTCGATGCGCTCCGTCCACTCCCGCGGCCAGGCGTCCGCGCCGTGCCGGGCGCCGGCGAACGCGCCGGCCAGGCAGGCCAGGGAGTCGGAGTCGCCGGAGGAGACCGCGGCGCGGCGGACGGCGGCGACCGGGTCGTCGGGGAACAGCAGGAAGCACAGCAGGGCGCTGGCGAAGGCCTCCTCGGCGACCCAGCCCGCGCCGGTGCGCTCGCAGGGGTCGGCTTCGGGGTCGGCGGCGGCGAGCGCGGCGTCGAGCCGGTCGAGGGCGCGCAGGCTCTCGTCCCAACCGCGGGCGATGAACTCCTCCGGGGAGCCGAAGTGGTCCCGGGAGGCGAGGTCGCCGAGCCAGAACTCGTCGTAGCGGGTGCGCTGTTCGTGCGCGTGGGCGCGCAGCCGGGCCGGGAGTCCGGCCGGGTCGGCGCCCTGGGCGAGCCAGCGGACGGTGAACGCGGTGAGTTCGCTGGCGGCGAGCGCGGTGGGGTGGCCGTGGGTGAGGCCGGACTGCAGCTGGGCGGCGCCGGCCACCTGGCGGTCGGTCAACTCGCGGACCAGGCCGAGCGGGGCGACCCGCATGTTCGCGCCGCAGCCCTTGGAGCCGAGGTCGCTGGCGTCCTGCCAGGGCCGGCCGGTGGAGAGCCGGAAGCAGGAGCGCAGGCAGGTCATGCCGGGGGCCCGGTCGTTGTCCGGGGAGCGCCACCAGTCGACGAACTCCGCGCGCAGCGGCGCTTCGAGGCGCGGCGGGACGAGCGGCCCCTCGGCGAGGGCGTCGCGCAGGGCGCGGGCGAGCGCGAGCGTCATCTGGGTGTCGTCGGTGACCTGGGCCTTCCCGGGCAGCGGAAGCTGTCGCCAGTCGGGGCTGAGCAGCCCGATCTCGTGGAGGTTCAGGAACTCGGTGGGCTTGCCGAGGGCGTCCCCGATGGCCAGGCCCAGCAGTGCTCCGGTCGCCCGCCGCATTCCGTGCTCCTCTCCTCGGGCCCCGGCCGGGGCGCCGCTCGAGTCCGTACCGTAGCGCCCGGGCGTCCGCCGGGGCACCCGTCCGCCGGGGCGTCTGTCCGCCGGGGCATCCGTCCGCCCGGGCGTGCGGCGGTCAGGTGCCGGACAGGTCGCCGTCCACCAGTCGGGCCACCAGTTCCGGGAGCGCCTGCGAGATCGGCGTCCGGACCACCTCGTGCGCGGCCTCGTCCCACGGCGTGGGCTCGCCGTTGACGATGATCAGCCGGGCGCCGTGCTCCAGCGCGATCTTCGGCAGCAGCGCCGCCGGGTGGACCTGCAGCGAGCTGCCGACCGCCAGGAACACCTGGCAGTTCCTGGCGATCGCGTCCGCCTGCTGGAGCACCGTCTCGTCCAGCGCCTCGCCGAACATCACGGTGCGCGGCCGCAGCACGCCGCCGCACCGCTCGCAGGCCGGGTCGTCCTCGCCCGCGGCGACCCGGTCCAGCGCCACCGCCATCGGGTCGGTGGCCCGGCAGTCCGCGCACTGCACCTCGGTGGCCGTCCCGTGCAGTTCGACCACCTTGCGCGCCGGGAGGCCGGCCGCCTGGTGCAGCCCGTCCACGTTCTGGGTGAGCACCCGCACCGGCACGCCGGACCGCTCCAGCTCCACCAGCGCCCGGTGGCCCGCGTTCGGCACGGCGCCGATCGCGCCCGCGTCCCGCCGCATCAGCCAGGCCCGGCGACGCACCTCGCCACTGGCCAGGTACGGCCCGATCGTCACCAGCTCCTGCGCACTCGGGTCCCGCTGCCAGAGCCCCCGCGGACCCCGGTAGTCGGGAATCCCCGAATCGGTGGAGATCCCCGCCCCCGTCAACACCGCCACCAGCGGCCGCTTCCCAGTCATGCCCCGGAGAGTACGGTCCGCCCTCCACACCCGGCCACCGGTTAACCCGCCCCCGACGCTCCCGGCCCCCTGGTGCGCGTGCCCTTCCCGAGGTCTCCGAGCCTGCCGGGCCGGTGCGAGCCGGGCGTCCCTCCCGGGGAGGACGGGGGCGGCTACTCCCCCGCTACCGCCACCACGGCGGCAGCGACCCGGCCGGCGCCACCGGCATCCCGTTCACCACCCGGGGCCGGGCCCGCCCCCCGCCACGGACGTCGGGACGTCACAGCAGCCGCTTGATCTCTCCCCGCGCCCGGTAGAACCCGCCGGACTCGGACCGGCGCACCTCGGCCACCAGGTACCTGGCCCCGGCGACCCGGACGTCCTTCGGGAACTGCACCCGCAGCGCGGCATCGTAGCCGGGCGTCACCACCCGCACCCGCAGCCGGCCGCCCTCGGCCACGCACTCCACCTCGACGCCGGACCCGGAGGCCGCCGCGCCGACGCTGACGGTCTCCAGCTCGGCGCCCGCCACCACCCGCTCGACGCCCGCGCCGCTCACCTCGGCGGTGGCCGGCAGGGTGCCCTGCTCGGCGGCCTGCACGGCGCCCTGGGAGGCGTCCAGGCAGGCCAGCGAGCCGTCGGTGGTGACCAGGTACAGCCGCCCGTCGCGGTACTGCATGCTGTACGCCGAGCCGCAGCCGGTGCCCAGCTTCCACAGCCGGGTGCCGTCGGCGGCGAAGCAGTAGACGGACGAGTGGTTGTCGCCCGCGAACACGAACTCCCCGTCGGGGGAGGCCGCGCAGGAGAACACCGAGGCGTCGCACTTGTACGCGGCGACCTCCGAGCCGTCGGCCTTGCGCAGCCGGTGCACCCAGCCCTGCGAGGTGCCGGCGAACACCTCGTCCCGCTCCTGCCAGCCGAACAGCACCGCGCCCTTGGTGCGGGTGTGCCACTGCTGGTCGCCGCCGCGCTTGGCGTACCGGGCCACGCCCGCCGACCAGCCGTGGTAGACCGACTCGGCGTCGCAGCGCACCATCCAGCCGGAGGAGCCCTGGGCGCTGCGCCGCCACTGGAACTCGTCCTCGTGGTCGACGGTGGTCAGCCCGCCGCGCTCGTCGGCGACGCCGAGCACGCCGTCGTGGATGTCCAACCAGTAGATGTCCACGTCCTGGGCGATCTCGTACGCCACCCGCGGCACCTTCCCGCCGAGGTCGTACACCTTGCCGTCGTCGCAGCCCGCGTAGATCCACCAGTCGTCGGCGACGATGCACTTGACGCCGTCGGGCAGCCCGAACCGGCCGGTGACCTGCCCGTCGGTGGTCAGCGTGTAGACGTCGCCCTTCTCGTTGCCGACCCAGGCGTGCTCCTCGCCGACGTACACCCCGAACGCGGGCGAGCCGGAGCGGAAGCGCCACAGCAGCGGCGCCTGGCGGGCGGTGGAGCGGGTCGAGGTGATCTGCCGGCGGGTCACCGAGCGGCGCTGGCGCACGCCCCGGACGGCCGGGGCGTAGCCCTTGCGGACCTTCTCGCCGATCTTCTTGGCGGCCTGCGCGGCGGCCTTCTCGGCGCTGGCGCACACCGTGGTCTTGGTGGTGCCCGGCTCGCCGATCCGGCCGTAGCGGATGGTCAACTCGGCTTCCTTGACCGTGACTTCGTAGAACTTGTGGGCACTCCCCTCGTCCTCGGAGAGTTCCAGGTAGGTCACCTGCGGGTCCGCGGAAACGGTGGCAGACATGGCCGACGCCCCTTTCGGGCACAGAGTTCTGGGGGTGCCGGCGGGGCCCTCGCCACCTGCCGACACCGCTCAATCTACGGCGTGGCACCGACAGTTGGCGATCAGCCGGTGCCGACCTTCACCCCGCCGGTGCCCGCCCGGGCGATCAGCGCGTGCGCGGCCCCGGCCTGCGAGGGCACGCTCACCTCGGTGCCGCCCGTCGCGGCGTGCGCGTCCACCGCGTACGCCTCCCCGGCGGGCACGGTCAGCTCCACCCCGCCGGTCTCGGTGCGCAGCTCCGCCCGGGCCGGCGCCGCCTCGAACCGGGCGCTCACGCCGCCGGTCTCGGCCCGCAGCGTGACGTTGGCGCTGCGCAGCCCGGTCGCCTCCACGCCGCCGGTGACCGCCTCCGCCGTGACGTCCCCGCTCAGGCCGCGCACCCGGATGCCACCGGTGGTCTCCTTCAGCCGCAGCACCGTCCCGGCGGGCACCCGCACCTGGTAGCCGACCCCGCACCGCGCGCAGGAGTACTCCAGCTTCAGCACCCCGTCGGCGAGCACGTGGACGGCCTGCGGCTCCCGCTCCTGCCAGCTGCGCTTCTCCACCACCCGGACCGGCCCGTCCCCCGCCGTCACCTCGATCCCGCCGACCTCCCCCGTCACCCGCAGCTCGGTGACCTGCCCCGGCACCTCGTACGACACGGTCTTCCGCTGCTCGTCGTCCCACGGCCCGCATCCGGCCGTCCCCGCCACCAGCAGCCCCACGACGGCCGCCGCCCCCATCAACCGCTTCACCGCGGCCTCCTCTCGACACCCCCCACTCTCCCGGCCCCGCTCCCCCACCGCCTCCCTCCCGAGGGCGGTTCCCCACCCTCCGCCCCGGGAGGGATCCCCCTAGGGGGCTCCCCCGCTCAGCCCCTCCGCGCCCGGGCCTCCAGGCCGAGGACGTCCAGGACGGTGATCAGGCCGCGCCCGTCCCGCCTCAGGCAGTCCCGTTCCTCGAACTCCTGCAGCGTTCGAAACACCGATTCGCGTGACGCGCCGACCGCCTCCGCCACTTCCTGCTGGGTGAGATCGACGACCCCGCCCGAGGCCGACCCGGATCGCGCGTCCCGACTCACGTACCGCGCCAAGAAGGCCGCGGTGCGAGCACCGACGGACAGCGCCCCCAGGTCCACCCTGCCCCGGTCGGCCTCCCGCAGCCGGACACTCATGCTCCGCAGCACCGATTCGGCGAAGCCGGGGTGCTCACGCATCAGTTGCGCGAACGCCCTGGCCGCGAGGAACGTCCCGGTCCCGCCCCGGGTCACCACCGCCGTCGCCGAGCGCGGCCCGCCGTCCACGCACGACTGCTCGCCGATCAGCTCCCCGGAGCCCCTCCAGGCCAGGACACCGGTCCGGCCGTTGGCCGCGCTGCTGGCGATCTTCACCAAGCCCGTGCCGATGAGGAACACCCCGTCCGGCGCGCTCTGCTCCCGGATCAGCACCTGCCCGGGCCGCCATGACGTCGGCGTTCCCGCTCCTCGGATCAATCCGGCATAGCTCGTCAATTCGCCCATTCCACCCGACCTCGTCTGCCTGGATGCGGAAATTCCCCTTCGGTCTGCGTCATTTGACGCAGACCGAAGGGCCCGGCCCCTGATATCAAAATCATCGACCCCGCCGAGGCGGAACATCCGTCCGCACACGCCGGACCACTTGGCTCCGAAATTACGTTCGACTTGCCCGGAGGATTCAAACATGTCGTCACCCGAGCACACCTGGGACATCCCTCCCGAATACACGATCCTGACCATTGACGCCCGCAATTTCAGCAAAGTACCGGAATCGCTCCAGCCTCCCCTCAAGGAGGCGATGACCACGGCGCTCCGAACCGCTTTCACCAGCAGCGGCCTCGCCGACGAGTGGGCGCACCCCTCGTTCACCCGCGACAACGGGGACGGCTTCACCATGGCCTTCGCACCGCTCCGCAGTTGGCGACTGGTCGACCCCATGCCCAGGCACCTCGATCAGGCCCTGGAGAACTACCAGGTCGAAAAGGCTCCCGGCGCCCCCGACCTGGCCATTCGCATGGCCCTGCACATCGGGCCGTTTCCACCCAGCCACCTCTCCGACGCCATCAACGACGTCTCGCGTTTCATCGATTCCGCGACCGCCAGAACCGCCCTGGAAGGGGCCGTGGCAAACGGCGGCCACACCGCACTGGTGCTTTCCGACGAGATGTTCCAGCGGGTGATCGGCGCCGGCCGGAGCCAACTGACCGAGGAACGCCACTTCCTTCGCATTCCGGCGACCGACGTACCGGACAAGGACTTCTCCAAACCCTCGTGGGTGTACGCCCCGCGCGTCACCCCGGAGAAGCTCGCGTCCCACTTCGACGCCCGCTCCCCCTCCCTGCCGCTCGTCCCGCTCGGCAACCGCCGGGGCAGCCTGGCGGCCGAGCTCCTCCACAGCGCCGCCTCCAGCGGGCGGCTCAACGTCCACACCGTCGCCGACCGGATCGACTCGGTGCACGCCGTCCAGATCAACCAGGCCGGGCTGGTGACCGGTCTCCACCCGGAGGCGACACAGCAGTGACCCCCGACCGATCCGACTCCGACGAAGAACTCGACCCCCCGCTCCACGGCCTCCCGGACGCGACGACGGTCCCCGGCCCCGTCACCAACATCGGTGTCCTGGCCCACCACATCGGGTCCGTGGTGCACCAGGAGATCCGGCGCCGGGACGTCCTGGACGCCACCGAACTCCCACGGGACGCCCTGCTGCTCGCCCCGTACGTCGAGGTCGACGACTGGTCCGAGGGCCGAACGGCCGGGACCGCCTTCCTCGCACCGGGCGGAACCTCCGGTGTCCTGCTGGTCATAGCCAGGCGTGGCTGCGGATCGTCCACCTTCGTCCGCCGGCTGTGCGCCGATCACGCGTCCACGGCGACGGCGATCCTCGATCTGGAACCCGACTGGGACGCTCCCTCGGTGAGCCGCCTGCCCCTGGAGCCGCAGCGCGTCTACATCCTCGAACTGAAGAATCCCGGCACGGACCTCCCCGGCTCCGGCTTCCTCGACCGGCTCGCCGCGTTCGGCGAACAACTCCTGGCAGGGGGTTCACGGCTGATCGTCACGTTCACCGAGCAGTTGTGGGAATCCGTGGACGGCTGGCAGCACCCCCAGGTCCCGGTCGTCCACCTGCGCGCCGCTCCGGACCCGCAGCGGTTGGTCGAGGAGCACCTCAGGTCCCGGAAGCACCCGGCCGCAATCGCCTACGTCAGGACCGCTACGGCCCGGGCGCTGCTGCGCGGCATGAACGCGGTGGAAGCGACCCGGGCCGTGGAGACCGTCATCCGCCAGTGGGGCTCGGCCCCGACCGGGTCGGAGCAGCAGGCCGTCCTGTCCTGGCTGCCGCCCCTGGCGGGCCGTCGACGGAGCTCCGCTCCGCCCCCGGAGCAAGGGTTCGACCAGGAACTCGCCGCCCGGATCGAGTCCGCGCTCGGCGACTGGCGGATCGAGCTCGACAGGCTGTTCAACGAGGCCGCCACCGGCCCGGGGAGCAGCAGCCTGTCCCTGCGTCTGCGCTGCCTGCTGGTCAGCCTGGTCGTCCACCGCACCGCACCCGCGCACACCATCGACCAGGACGCGCTGGCGCTGGAGACCGCGCTGGTGCGGGCATCACCGGGAGGCTCCCACGGCGAGCCCACGGTGGCGACGCTCTTCTCCGGGCAGGGGCTGCGCTCCCGTCTGGCGGCGCTCTCCGCCCAGGTCGACCCGTACGACCAGGTGGTGTTCGACCGGTCCGGCTACACGGAGGCCGTCCTGGTCTACGTGTGGGACAACTTCCCCCAGATCCGCTCCGTCCTCCTCGACTGGCTCGTCCGCCTTCCCGTCCGCAACCGGACGGCCGCCAACCCGGCCGCCCGCGCCCTCGCGGAGCTGATCCTGCGCCACAAGGACATCGACCGGCTGGACGAGAGCCGACGGATCGCCGTGGAAGCCGGCCGGACCGCGCTGCTCGCCGAAGTCACCGGCCGGGTGCTGGCCGACGAGCACATGCGCCGGGGCGTCTGGCAGTTGATGACGGCCTGGGCCAAGTCCCAGAACGGTCCCGGCCAGGCCGTGATCGACATCTGCCGCCCCGTGCTCCTGGCCCCCGGAAGTCGCCCCGGCGACCGGCGCCTGGCCATGACCCGGCTCCGTCACCTGGCCCAGCACGCCGAGAACGGCCTGCGGGGGCGACTGCTCGCGCTGCTGGACGACCTCGCCGCAGAAGAACGGACCCTCCCGCTGCTGGTCGGCGAGGTCGACACCTGGCTCACCCGGGACCGGCCCGGCCACCTCGGCACGCTCTCCCTGTTGGCCCTGCTGAAGGTGCGCCAGGAGGGGGAGTCGGGGCCGTGGCTGCTCTCCACTCCCGCACCGCTGCCGGAGCGCCTGCTGACCCGGGGTCTCGCCGAACTCCTGGGGAACTTCCGCGATCATCCGGAGGCCGTCCCCCGCGCCGCCGGGTGGCTTCACCCGGTGCCCGAGGGAGAGGGCCTCGACCAGGTCCTCGACTGCCTTGCGGCCGCCCTCTCCGCCTCGGCCGAGGCGGACCCGTCCATGCACCTGATGTCCGCACTCACCGAAGCGGACTCCGACCCCGGCCGCCTCAGGAACCTGCTGTTCCAACGGATGCTCGCCGGAACGCCGCAGGGCGGCCACCCCGAGTGGGGTGGCCGCCCTGCGGTGCAGCCGGCGGAGGATCAGCCGGTGTACGGGCCGTAGTCGTAGTCGTCCAGCGGGACGGCCTGACCGGAGCCCGCGCCGAACGGCGACAGGTCGTAGTCGTCGTAGCCGACGGCCGAGTACATCGCGGCCTTGGCCTCCTCGGTGGGCTCGACCCGGATGTTGCGGTAGCGGGGCAGACCCGTACCGGCCGGGATGAGCTTGCCGAGGATGACGTTCTCCTTGAGGCCCAGCAGCGGGTCCGACTTGGCGTGGATCGCCGCGTCGGTGAGCACCCGGGTCGTCTCCTGGAAGGAGGCGGCCGACAGCCAGGACTCGGTGGCCAGCGAGGCCTTGGTGATGCCCATCAGCTGCGGACGGCCGGAGGCGGGGTGGCCGCCCTCGGAGACCACGCGACGGTTCTCCTGCTCGAAGCGGCCGCGCTCGACGAGCTCGCCCGGGAGCAGCTCGGCGTCGCCCGACTCGATGATCGTCACGCGGCGGAGCATCTGCCGGATGATGATCTCGATGTGCTTGTCGTGGATCGACACGCCCTGCGAGTTGTAGACCTTCTGGACCTCGGCCACCAGGTGGATCTGGACGGCACGCTGGCCCATGATGCGCAGCACGTCGTGCGGGTTGGTCGCACCGACGGTCAGCTTCTGGCCGACCTCGACCGCCTCGCCCTCGCTGACCAGCAGCTTGACGCGCTTGGAGACCGGGTAGGCGATCTCGTCGCTGCCGTCGTCGGGGGTGACGACGACCTTGCGGGTCTTCTCGGTGTCCTCGATGCGGACGCGGCCCTGGGCCTCCGAGATCGGGGCCACACCCTTGGGGGTGCGGGCCTCGAAGAGCTCGACGACACGGGGCAGACCCTGGGTGATGTCGTCACCGGCCACACCACCGGTGTGGAAGGTGCGCATGGTCAGCTGGGTGCCGGGCTCACCGATGGACTGGGCGGCGATGATGCCGACCGCCTCACCGATGTCGACCAGCTTGCCGGTGGCCAGCGAGCGGCCGTAGCAGAAGGCACAGGTGCCGACCGCGGACTCGCAGGTCAGGATCGAGCGGACCTTGACCGAGCTCACGCCGTGCCGGATCAGCTCGTCCATCAGGACGTCGCCGAGGTCGGTGTTGGCGGTGGCGATCAGCTTGCCGTCGACGGTGATGTCCTCGGCGAGCATGCGGGCGTACACGCTGGTCTCGACGTCGTCGGCCTTGCGCAGCACGCCGTCCGCACCGACCTGGCCGATCTCCAGCTTGAGGCCGCGCTCGGTGCCGCAGTCCTCCTCGCGGATGATCACGTCCTGCGAGACGTCCACCAGACGACGGGTCAGGTAACCCGAGTCGGCGGTGCGCAGCGCGGTGTCGGCCAGACCCTTGCGGGCACCGTGGGTGGAGATGAAGTACTCCAGCACGGACAGGCCCTCGCGGAACGAGGCCTTGATGGGACGCGCGATGGTCTCGTTCTTCGCGTTCGACACCAGACCGCGCATACCGGCGATCTGACGCATCTGCATCATGTTTCCGCGCGCGCCCGAGTCGACCATCATGAAGATGGGGTTCGTCTTCGGGAAGTTCGCGGCCATCGCGTCGGCGACCTCGTTGGTCGCGCGGGTCCAGATGCCGATGAGCTCGGACTTGCGCTCGTTGTCGGTGATCAGACCGCGCTCGTACTGGCGCTGGACCTTCTCCGCCTGCGCCTCGTAGCCCTCCAGGATGGCGGGCTTGGTCGGCGGGACGATGACGTCCGAGATCGAGACGGTGACACCGGAACGGGTCGACCAGTGGAAGCCGGCCGCCTTCAGGTTGTCGAGCGCCGCGGCGACGACGACCTTCGGGTAGCGCTCGGCGAGGTCGTTGACGATCGCCGAGAGCTGCTTCTTGCCGATCTCGTAGTCGACGAACGGGTAGTCCTCGGGCAGCAGCTCGTTGAAGAGCGCCCGGCCCAGCGTGGTGGTGATCCGGAACGGCTCGCCCTCGTGCCAGGTCGGCTGCCCGTCCTCGTCCACCGGCGGGGTCCAGCCGCGCGGCGGGACGGTGCCGGCGCCCATGCGCAGGTCGATGGTGGCCTGGACGTCCAGCTCGCGGGCGTCGAAGGCCATGATCGCCTCGGCGGTCGAGGAGAAGGAACGGCCCTTGCCCTTGACCTCCTCGCGGTCCGAGGTGAGGAAGAACAGGCCCAGCACCATGTCCTGGGTCGGCATGGTGACGGGGCGGCCGTCGGCCGGCTTCAGGATGTTGTTCGAGGACAGCATCAGGATGCGGGCCTCGGCCTGCGCCTCCGCGGACAGCGGCAGGTGCACGGCCATCTGGTCGCCGTCGAAGTCCGCGTTGAACGCGGTGCAGACGAGCGGGTGGATCTGGATGGCCTTGCCCTCGACCAGCTGCGGCTCGAAGGCCTGGATGCCGAGGCGGTGCAGGGTGGGCGCACGGTTCAGCAGCACCGGGTGCTCGGCGATGACCTCTTCGAGGACGTCCCACACCACGGGGCGGGCGCGCTCGACCATGCGCTTGGCCGACTTGATGTTCTGCGCGTGGTTCAGGTCGACCAGGCGCTTCATCACGAACGGCTTGAAGAGCTCCAGCGCCATGGCCTTGGGCAGGCCGCACTGGTGCAGCTTGAGCTGCGGGCCGACGACGATGACCGAACGGGCCGAGTAGTCGACGCGCTTGCCGAGCAGGTTCTGGCGGAAACGACCCTGCTTGCCCTTGAGCATGTCGGACAGCGACTTCAGCGGACGGTTGCCGGGGCCCGTGACCGGGCGGCCGCGGCGGCCGTTGTCGAAGAGCGCGTCGACGGCCTCCTGGAGCATGCGCTTCTCGTTGTTCACGATGATCTCGGGCGCGCCGAGGTCGAGAAGCCGCTTCAGGCGGTTGTTGCGGTTGATGACGCGGCGGTACAGGTCGTTCAGGTCGGAGGTGGCGAAGCGGCCACCGTCGAGCTGGACCATCGGGCGCAGGTCCGGCGGGATCACCGGGACGCAGTCGAGCACCATGCCCTTGGGCTTGTTGCTGGTCTGCAGGAAGGCGGAGACGACCTTGAGGCGCTTGAGCGCGCGGGTCTTCTTCTGGCCCTTGCCGGTGCGGATGATCTCGCGGAGGCGCTCGGCCTCCTCGCCCAGGTCGAAGGACTCCAGGCGGTCCTTGAGGGCCGCGGCGCCCATCGAGCCGGAGAAGTAGGTGCCGAAGCGGTCGCGCAGCTCGCGGTAGAGCAGCTCGTCGCCCTCCAGGTCCTGGACCTTGAGGTTCTTGAAGCGGGTCCAGACCTCGTCGAGGCGGTCGATCTCGCGCTGCGTGCGGTCGCGCAGCTGCTTCATCTCGCGCTCGGCGCCCTCGCGCACCTTGCGGCGCACGTCGGCCTTGGCGCCCTCGGCCTCCAGCTCGGCCAGGTCGGACTCGGCCTTCTTGGCCCGGGCCTCCAGGTCGGCGTCGCGCCGGTTCTCGATCTGCTGGCGCTCGACCGAGACGTGCGCCTCCAGGGACGGGAGGTCGCGCTGGCGGCGCTCGTCGTCGACCCAGGTGATCATGTAGGCGGCGAAGTAGATGACCTTCTCGAGGTCCTTCGGCGCCAGGTCGAGCAGGTAGCCCAGGCGGGACGGGACACCCTTGAAGTACCAGATGTGGGTGACCGGGGCGGCCAGCTCGATGTGGCCCATCCGCTCGCGGCGCACCTTGGCGCGGGTCACCTCGACGCCGCAGCGCTCACAGATGATGCCCTTGAAGCGGACGCGCTTGTACTTGCCGCAGTAGCACTCCCAGTCCCGGGTGGGACCGAAGATCTTCTCGCAGAAGAGGCCGTCCTTTTCCGGCTTCAGCGTGCGGTAGTTGATGGTCTCCGGCTTCTTCACCTCGCCGTGCGACCACTGGCGGATGTCGTCGGCGGTGGCCAGTCCGATGCGGAGCTCGTCGAAGAAGTTGACGTCAAGCACTGGTCGTCAAGCCCTCTTTCGTGATTCGAGAGTCTGTCTGTTGGTCTGAGGGGGGCCTGGGGGCGGGCCGGCCCGGGGTCTTTGAAATCGGACCCGCAGGCCGGCCCGGCCTCCGTCAGACCTCTTCGACGCTGCTCGGCTCGCGCCGGGACAGGTCAATGCCGAGCTCTTCGGCGGCGCGGAACACGTCCTCGTCGCTGTCGCGCATCTCGATGGACTGGCCGTCCGAGGACAGCACCTCCACGTTGAGGCAGAGCGACTGCATTTCCTTGATGAGGACCTTGAAGGACTCGGGAATGCCGGGCTCGGGGATGTTCTCGCCCTTGACGATCGCCTCGTAGACCTTCACGCGGCCCAGGACGTCGTCGGACTTGATGGTGAGCAGCTCCTGCAGCGCGTAGGCCGCGCCGTACGCCTCAAGGGCCCACACCTCCATCTCACCGAAGCGCTGACCACCGAACTGCGCCTTACCACCGAGCGGCTGCTGGGTGATCATCGAGTACGGGCCGGTCGAACGGGCGTGCAGCTTGTCGTCGACCAGGTGGTGCAGCTTGAGGATGTACATGTAGCCGACCGAGATCGGCATCGGGAACGGCTCGCCGGAGCGGCCGTCGAACAGCCGGGCCTTGCCGGTGGAGTTCACCAGGCGCTCGCCGTCGCGGGTGAGCGTGGTGTTGTCCAGCAGGCCGGTGATCTCGTCCTCGCGGGCGCCGTCGAAGACCGGGGTGGCGAGGTTGGTGCCGCCCTCGACCGTGTCGGCGCCGATCGCCTGGAGGCGCTTGGCCCACTCGTCGGCGAGGCCGGAGACGTCCCAGCCCTGCTTGGCGAGCCAGCCGAGGTGGATCTCCAGGACCTGTCCCGGGTTCATCCGGGACGGGACGCCCAGCGGGTTCAGGATGATGTCGACCGGGGTGCCGTCCTCCAGGAACGGCATGTCCTCGACCGGCAGGATCTTGGAGATGACGCCCTTGTTGCCGTGGCGGCCGGCCAGCTTGTCACCGTTGGTGATCTTGCGCTTCTGGGCGACGTAGACGCGGACCAGCTGGTTCACGCCGGGGGGGAGCTCGTCCCCCTCCTCGCGGTCGAAGACGCGGACGCCGATGACCTTGCCGGACTCGCCGTGCGGCACCTTCAGCGAGGTGTCGCGGACCTCGCGGGCCTTCTCGCCGAAGATCGCGCGCAGCAGGCGCTCCTCCGGGGTCAGCTCGGTCTCGCCCTTGGGGGTGACCTTGCCGACCAGGATGTCGCCGGTGACGACGTCGGCGCCGATCCGGATGATGCCGCGCTCGTCGAGGTCGGCGAGGACCTCCTCGGAAACGTTCGGGATGTCCCGGGTGATCTCCTCGGGGCCCAGCTTGGTGTCGCGGGCGTCGACCTCGTGCTCCTCGATGTGGATCGAGGAGAGGACGTCGTCCTGGACGAGGCGCTGCGACAGGATGATCGCGTCCTCGTAGTTGTGGCCCTCCCACGACATGAACGCCACGAGGAGGTTCTTGCCGAGGGCCATCTCGCCCTCGTCGGTGCACGGGCCGTCGGCCAGCACCTGGCCGGCCTCGACCCGGGCGCCCTCGTCCACGAGCACCTTCTGGTTGAAGGCGGTGCCCTGGTTGGAGCGGGTGAACTTGGCGGCCCGGTAGGTGTTGTACGTGCCGTCGTCGTTGGCGACGGTGACGTAGTCGGCCGAGACCTCCTGCACCACGCCGGCCTTGTCGGCGGTGATGACGTCCGCGGCGTCGACGGCGCAGCGGTACTCCATGCCGGTGCCGACCAGCGGCGCCTCGCTGCGCAGCAGCGGGACGGCCTGGCGCATCATGTTCGAGCCCATTAGCGCGCGGTTGGCGTCGTCGTGCTCGAGGAAGGGGATCATGGCGGTCGCGACCGACACCATCTGGCGCGGCGAGACGTCCATGTAGTCGATCTCGGTGCCGGGGATGTAGTCGATCTCGCCGCCGCGGCGGCGGACCAGGACGCGGGGCTCGGCGAAGGTCAGCTCCGCGGTGAGCGGGGCGTTGGCCTGCGCGATGACGTACCGGTCCTCCTCGTCCGCGGTCAGGTAGTCCACGGCCTCGGTGACGACGCCGTCGACGACCTTGCGGTACGGGGTCTCGATGAAGCCGAACGCGTTGACCCGGCCGTACGAGGCCAGCGAGCCGATCAGACCGATGTTCGGGCCTTCGGGGGTCTCGATCGGACACATGCGGCCGTAGTGCGAGGGGTGCACGTCACGGACCTCGAAGCCGGCCCGCTCGCGGGACAGACCACCGGGGCCGAGCGCGGACAGCCGGCGCTTGTGGGTCAGGCCCGACAGCGGGTTCGTCTGGTCCATGAACTGCGACAGCTGGCTGGTGCCGAAGAACTCCTTGATGGAGGCGACGACCGGCCGGATGTTGATCAGGGTCTGCGGCGTGATCGCCTCGACGTCCTGGGTGGTCATGCGCTCGCGGACCACGCGCTCCATGCGGGCGAGGCCGGTGCGGACCTGGTTCTGGATCAGCTCGCCGACGTTGCGCAGGCGGCGGTTGCCGAAGTGGTCGATGTCGTCGACCTCGATGACGATGTCGCGGCCCTCGTCATCGCGCCACTCGGTCTCGCCGGCGTGCAGCTTCACCAGGTACTTGATGGTGTTGATGATGTCCGGCTCGGTGAGCACGCCGGAGTCCAGGGACTCGGCGTTGCCCAGCTTCCGGTTCACCTTGTAGCGGCCGACCTTGGCGAGGTCGTAGCGCTTCGGGTTGAAGTACAGGTTCTCCAGCAGCGTCTGCGCGGCCTCGCGGGTCGGCGGCTCGCCCGGGCGCAGCTTGCGGTAGATGTCGAGCAGCGCGTCGTCCTGGCCCTGGGTGTGGTCCTTCTCCAGGGTGGCGCGCATCGACTCGTACTCGCCGAACTCCTCCAGGATCATCTCGGTGGTCCAGCCGAGGGCCTTGAGCAGCACGGTGACCGACTGCTTGCGCTTGCGGTCGATGCGGACACCGACCATGTCGCGCTTGTCGATCTCCATCTCCAGCCAGGCACCGCGGGAGGGGATGATCTTGGCGGAGAAGATGTCCTTGTCGGAGACCTTGTCCAGGGTGGAGTCGAAGTAGACGCCGGGAGAACGCACCAGCTGGGACACGACGACACGCTCGGTGCCGTTGATGATGAACGTGCCCTTGTTGGTCATGAGCGGGAAGTCGCCCATGAACACGGTCTGGGACTTGATCTCACCGGTCTCGTTGTTGGTGAACTCCGCGGTGACGAAGAGCGGGGCCGCGAAGGTGAAGTCGCGGTCCTTGCACTCGTCGATGGAGTTCTTCGGCGGCTCGAAACGGTGGTCCCGGAAGGTCAGGGACATCGACCCGCTGAAGTCCTCGATCGGGGAGATCTCTTCGAAGATCTCCTCCAGACCGGACTTGGTGGGGACGTCCTGACCACTCTCCAGGGCAGCCTCGACCCGGGACTTCCAGGCCGCGTTCCCGAGCAGCCAGTCAAAGCTCTCGGTCTGCAGGGCCAGGAGGTTCGGGACCTCGAGGGGCTCCTTGATCTTCGCGAACGAGACGCGGAGCGGGGCGGTGGATGCGGAATTGTTCGAGGCGTTGCGCGGCGCGGCCAAGAGGGGGGTCCTTCCGAGGGCTCGGAGCTCACTACGCGCATACCGGCCGGGCCTTGCCGAGGCGGAAAACCCCAGGTCAGGACAGGGACCACTCCGGGCGACGAGTCACGGAGCAGCTAACAGGCAGCGCAAAGGGACAGTGTAGCCAAAGGCGACACTGCTAGCAAGCCCTGATTCGGAGACCGAATCGGACGCTCCTCCCGTACAACCGACAACCCGGGCAGTGATCCCTCACCGGCCGGGCCGTCGCACCCACTTCTGCGTCACCGGGAACCTTCCCAGCGCCGCCCCCGAATATGCATCGGCGGCGGTACCGCTTGGGCACGCGCCTTGAGAATCGCGCGCCGCGTGCTGTTCGTCAAGGCCCGCACCAGGGTGTGGACCTCGCACTGCCCATCGTCCGGACCGCGCCCCGCGTTACACGCTGCCTGCGCACGGGGGCCGACGGACAGCGATCACCCTACCCCCGGGCCCCGACAGGAGCCGATTCCGCCTTGGGCCATCGGGAGCAACCCGGAACCCGGCCGCCGCGGCCGGGCCCGGAACGCAAGCAGGCCGGGCCGGCCACCCCGAAGGGTGGCCGGCCCGGCCGGAAGAGAACCTCTCAGCGAGAGGAACGGGTCACTTGACGGTGACCTTGGCGCCCGCGCCCTCGAGCTGGGCCTTCGCCTTCTCGGCGACGTCCTTGGCGACCTTCTCCAGAACCTTCGCACCGGCGGTGTCGACGAGGTCCTTGGCCTCCTTCAGGCCGAGGGAGGTGAGGGCGCGCACCTCCTTGATGACCTGGATCTTCTTGTCGCCGGCACCGTCGAGGATGACGTCGAACTCGTCCTGCTCCTCGACGGCCTCGGCGGCGGCCGGGCCGGCACCGGCGGCGACGGCGGCGACCGGCGCGGCGGCGGTGACGTCGAACTTCTCCTCGAACGCCTTCACGAACTCGGAGAGCTCGATCAGGGTCATGCCCTCGAACTGCTCGAGCAGGTCCTCGGTGCTGAGCTTCGCCATGATTGGCGTCCTTCCACTAAATCGGCAGGTGCCGGATGTACGGGTTGGCGGGCGTGCTTACGGGCCCGCTGGGACGGGAGTGGTTACTCCGCGTCCTCGGCGGGAGCCGGAGTACCGGCACCGCCCTGCTCGACCTTCTCGCGCAGCGCCTCGACGGTGCGAACGAGCTTGGACGGGAGCGCCTGGAACACGGCGGCAGCCTGGGAGGGCTTGGCCTTCAGGGCACCCGCCAGCTTGGCGAGCAGCACCTCGCGGGACTCGAGGTCCGCGAGCTTCTTGATCTCATCGGCGGACAGCGCCTTACCGTCAAGGACACCGCCCTTGATGATGAGAGCAGGGTTCTCCTTGGCGAAGTCACGCAGAGCCTTCGCCGACTCCACCGGGTCACCGGTGACGAAGGCGACAGCCGTCGGACCGGCGAACAGGTCGTCCAGCTCGGAGATCCCGGCCTCGTTGGCCGCGATCTTGGTCAGCGTGTTCTTCACCACGGCGTAATCGGCGTTGCCGCCGAGCGAGCGACGAAGCGTCTTCAGCTGCTTCACCGTGAGACCGCGGTACTCGGTCAGAACGGCGGCGCTGGAGGCACGGAACTTGTCCGTGATCTCGGCGACGTCGGCAGCCTTGTCGGGCCTGGCCATAGGCTTACGCCTCCTTCCGTGATGTCGAAGTCGGGCCGACCTTCGAGAAGTCGACCATCCAACGCCGCGGACCCCAGGAAGCGAAGAAGCCCCGGCGCGCAGGCACCGGGGCTCGCAATGACCTCGACGGACCGTGAACGGCCCGGAGATCTCCACTCTGCTCCACAACCTGCGCGGGCGACCCGCAACGGGTGCGGATCCTTCGGTGCCGTCCTCCCTCGCGGGGCACGGCGACAACCAGCGGTCTTTGGCTCGGCCAGCCTAACCGGGCCGGACGGGTTTGACCAAATCGGCTAGGGGAAGGGCGGCGGGCTGGCCCCGGTGCCGGGTGCGGTGTCGGCCTCGGCGGGGGCCTGGACCGAGAGCGAGGAGCTGCCGAACTCGGTGTAGTCCACGGTGTCGACCTCGGCGGCGGCCCGGCGCAGCCGCACCACCTGGTCGCTGTCGTCGAGCCACAGGTCGAGCACCACGTCGCCGGGACCGAGCGCGGACTCCAGCGCCCGCTGCCGGGCCGGGTCGAGCTGGGTCTGCGCGGCGGCGTACCGGGCGGCGGTGGTGGTGATCCGGTAGTGCTCGGCGGTGGTGTCGAGCAGCTTCTCCTCGCCGACCAGCTGCGGGTCGGGGTCGGCGGCGGCCGCGGCGACCGCGACCACCGGGCTGAGCCGGTCGATCAGGTCGGTGTACGGGATCCGGCCGGTGGAGAACTTCTGCCAGTGCGGGCCGCCCAGCCGGGCCGCGCTCGCCGGGTCGCCGCCCAGGTAGGCGGAGGTGTCCAGTACCACCAGCATCTCGTCGTCCGCGTCGCCCTGGTACTTCAGCACCGTCTTGGGCGCCCAGAACAGCGCGCCCTTGGCGCCCTCGCCGGCCAGCACCGCGGTGTACTCGGCCCGCCGGGCGTCGTGCAGCACCAGCTGGGCGGAGAGCATCACCCCGTGCGGGGAGCGGTCGGTGGGGCTGGGCTGCGCGGTGGACGGGGAGGCGCTGGTGGAGGAGGCGCCGCCGTCGGGGGTCTTCCCGGAGGAGCCGCAGCCGGTGGCCGTCCCGGCGAGCAGCGCGGCCGCCAGGAGGGCCGCGGCCCAACGTGCCGGTGCCGCCATCGCTCCGCCTCCTGCCGCCTCGCCGCCGCCTCGACCCCTCACCATGCCATGCGGACCGCCCGGCCCCGGAGTCGCCCCCGGGAACGGGCGGGCCGCCGGCTCACGACTACTGCTGCAGCAGGTCCCCGAGCTTGAAGACCTCGTCGGGGCCAGGAGCCGGGGTGACCTTGACCGTGCCCAGGCCGCCGTAGGTGACCGTCGCGGGCTTGCCGCCCGCGTCGGCCGAGGGGTCGATGACGGACTGCTGGACCAGCTCGCCCTTGCCGTTGATCCACAGCTCGGTGACGACGGTCGCGCCGTCCTTCTTGATCTCGGTCAGCACCTGGTCCTTGAGGGCGCCTTCGATCTTCATCTTGGCGACCAGGTCCTCCGCCTTGATCTCGCTGCGGTAGTGCGTGGTGCTCTGGCCCGCGACGGTCTCGGTGCCGACCAGGGTGGCGGTGGGCGCGGCGGCGGCCAGCTGGACGCCCGGGTTCATCGCCTGCATCGTCGCGGTGATGGAGGCCGCCTCGTCCGAGCTGTCCGACGCGTCGATCACCATCCACTTCCTGCCCTTGGCCGCGGCGGCCATGTCGGGGGTGGCGCCGACGTACATCTGGCCGTCGGCGAAGAGGACCTTGACCTCCTGGCCCTCCTCCGTGGTGTTCATCAGGAAGGACCCGGGGTCCTTCCAGACGTAGTCGATGCTGCCCTTGACGTCGACGCCCTCGAGGGACAGCTTGGCACTGCCGGCCTTCTCCATCACCACGGCGGAGGCGAGCAGGGCCTCCTTGGGGGCGAGCTTCGTCCCGCCCTTGCCCGCTCCGGCGCCCTCGGCGGAGGCGGAGGCGGAGGAACCGCCCTTGGCCTCGGTCGAACCGCCGCCCGAGCCGGAGCTGCTGCAGGCGGTCAGGGCGCCGGCGGCCAGGCAGGCCACGGCGAGGGTACGCAGTGCGCGCACGGGAGGTCCCCCTCTGATCGGATTCTCATCTCAACTACGGGCCGGACTCTACCGAACCGCCCGGAGCGCCGCGCAAACCCTTTCCGGACGCCGACGGGCCCGCACCCCCGGAGGGGTGCGGGCCCGTCAGAGCGTTGACCGCAGGGGGAACTGACTCGGGGTCAGACCGCCGCCGGGTCCTCCTCGACGAGGAGGTTGCGGGTGCGGTTCGGGTCCACCTGGATGCCGGGGCCGATGGTGGTGGAGAAGGCGACCTTCTTCAGGTAGCGGCCCTTGGCGGCGGACGGCTTGGCCCGGAGGACCTCGTCGAGCGCGGCGGCGTAGTTCTCGACCAGCTGCTCGTCGGAGAACGAGGTCTTGCCGATGATCAGGTGCAGGTTCGAGTGCTTGTCGACGCGGAACTCGATCTTGCCGCCCTTGATGTCGTTGACGGCCTTGGCGACGTCCGGGGTCACGGTGCCGGTCTTCGGGTTCGGCATCAGGCCACGGGGACCGAGCACGCGGCCCAGGCGGCCGACCTTGCCCATCAGGTCCGGGGTGGCGACGACGGCGTCGAAGTCCAGACGACCCTTGGCGACCTCGTCGATCAGCTCGTCGGAGCCGACGATGTCGGCGCCCGCGGCACGCGCGGCCTCGGCACGCTCACCGTTCGCGAAGACCAGGACCCGAGCGGTCTTACCGGTGCCGTGCGGGAGGATGACGGTGCTGCGGACCATCTGGTCGGCCTTGCGCGGGTCGACGCCCAGACGCATGGCGACCTCGACGGTGCCGTCGAACTTGCTGGTGGAGGTCGCCTTGGCGAGGCGGACGGCCTCGAGCGGGGCGTAGATCCGGGCGCGGTCGACCTGGGCGTCCGCGGCCTTGAGGGCCTTGCTGCGCTTCACTGCTGCTCCTGGTGGTTAATGGAGTTCGTGGTGGGAACGGGCCGCGCTGGCCCTACCACGGAGGACGTACGGGCTGGTCAGCCCTCGACGGTGATGCCCATCGACCGGGCGGTGCCGGCGATGATCTTCTCCGCCGCGTCCAGGTCGTTGGCGTTCAGGTCGGGCATCTTGGTGGTGGCGATCTCGCGCACCTGGGCCGAGGTCAGCTTGGCGACCTTGGTCTTGTGCGGCTCCTTGGAGCCCTTGTCGATGCCCGCGGCCTTCAGGATGAGGCGAGCGGCCGGCGGGGTCTTCGTGACGAAGGTGAAGGAGCGGTCGTCGTAGACCGTGATCTCCACCGGCACGATCATGCCGCGCTGCGACTCGGTGGCCGCGTTGTACGCCTTGCAGAACTCCATGATGTTGACACCGTGCTGACCGAGCGCGGGGCCGACCGGCGGGGCCGGGTTGGCCGCACCGGCGTTGATCTGGAGCTTGATGAGCCCCGTGACCTTCTTCTTCTTGGGAGGCATGTCTCTCCGGGTCCTTCCGAGAGGTGATTGCTGATGTGCCCGGCCCCGGGGCGAAACCCGACCGCCAGGACACACATCGGACCAGGCTAACTGGTGAGGCGGTGCGGAACCAAAACGGTGCCGGGGCGGAGGCTCTCGCCCCGCCCCGGCACCGGTCCGCCGTGGGTCAGTTCTTCTGGATCTGGTCGAAGGAGAGCTCGACCGGGGTCTCCCGGCCGAAGATCTCCACCAGGCCCTTGACCTTCTTCGAGTCGGGGTTGATCTCGTTGATGGTCGCCTGCAGGGTCGCGAACGGGCCGTCGGTGACGGTGACCGAGTCGCCGACCTCGAAGTCCAGCACCTGCACCTCGACCGGGCGCACCGGCGAGGCCTTGCCGGCCTCCTTGGCGGCGGCGCGCTCCACGTCGGGGGCGAGCATCTTGACGACCTCGTCCAGGGTCAGCGGGTACGGGTCGTAGGCGTTGCCGACGAAGCCGGTGACACCGGGGGTGTTGCGCACGACGCCCCAGGACTCCGGGGTGAGGTCCATCCGGACCAGCACGTAGCCGGGGAGCTTGTTCTGCCGGATGGTCTTGCGGTCGCCGTTCTTGATCTGGACGACCTCCTCCTGCGGAACCTGGGACTCGAAGATGTAGTCCTCGACGTTCAGCGAGACGGAGCGCTGCTCCAGGTTCTGCTTCACCCGGTTCTCGTAGCCGGCGTAGGTGTGGATCACGTACCACTCGCCGGGGGCACGGCGCAGCTGCTCGCGGAACTCGGCGACCGGGTCGCTCTCGACCTCCTCGACCGGCTCGGCGTCCTCGGCGTCCTCGACGGCCTCGGCGGCCTCCTCGGCGAGGGCCTCCTCGGCGGCGGCGTCGGCCTCGTCCACCTCGTGCACGGCGGCGGCCTCGGCCGGCTCGCCCGCCTCCAGCTCGTCGGCGGCCTCGACCTCGTCCTCCTCGCCGTCCGCCTCGTCCACGATCTCCTCGGCGGTCTCGACGTCGGCAGCTTCGACGTCGGCAGCCTCGGCCGCGTCCGGCTCGGCGGCGACATCCGCCTCGCGGACGGTCTCGTCGGCGTCGTACAGGGGGGACTCAGACACGGTCGCTGCTTCTTTCCTGGTTGTGGAACGGATACCTCAACAGTACCGACTCAACGGTAGTCGCCCGTGGCCCTTCGCGCCGACAGCTCGACCCGGGCCGAAGAGTTCGGCCCGGGTCGGGGTGGAGTATTCGGTGCGGGACCTGCGGCGATCCCTGCGGGGTTTTGCCGGATCGGGCGTCAGCCGAAGACCCAGAAGGCACCCTTCGCGAAGACCCAGTCGAGACCGGCGACCAGCAGCATCAGCACGATCACGAAGGTCACCACGACGGTGGTGTACTGGATCAGCTGGCTGCGGGTGGGCCAGACCACCTTGCGGAGCTCGGCGATGATCTGGCGGTAGAAGATCGCGATCCGGGCGAACAGGCCCTTCTTGGCCCGCTTGCCGGACTTCTTGCCGCCCTCGCTCCCGGCCGCCTTGTTGGCGCGCCGGCGCTCGCGCCGGGACAGCTTGCCGTCCTCGGTGCTGGTGGTCTCGTCCGCGGCGCCTTCGGCCCCCTCGGGGTTGCCGCTCTCAGGCGTTGCGGTGGAGCCCGTGGTCTCCGTCACTCGTCCTCACCTGAATCCCGGTCCTGCGGAGGTCCGTGCCTGGTGCACGGGCGATCCGGCGAAAGCTGTGCTGGGTGGGGCCCTCTCCGCATCAAGCCCGCTCGCTCTGCGGAGCGAACGGGCTTGGCACGGATCGAGCAGCAGGGCACGAGGGACTCGAACCCCCAACCGCCGGTTTTGGAGACCGGTGCTCTACCAATTGAGCTAGTGCCCTACGGAACCTCGCGGTTCCGGCGCGGCCCCCAACCTACCGCATCCACCCGGCCGTGTGGTGTACCCGGCCGAAGGATCCGCACTTCGGGAGCCATCGAGCAGTGAGTGTACGGGTTCTTCGCCGATTGGTCGAACCTCATTCACCGAGATCCACATTCGCCGACTTTCGACGCCCTCCGCCCGAGATCCTCCGGCTCCGATCACCGTCCGCCCGAGATCGTCCGGAGCCGCGGGACGGATGCTGGAACGCCCGGGTGCGCGTGCCGGAACGGCGATGACCGCCGCCCGTGCGGTCTGGGAACATTCAACGCATGAGCGCACCCACCCCCGAGAACGTCTCCCCCGCCGCCCGCCGGGTCTCCGCCCGGGTCGGCGCCATCGCCGAGTCCGCCACCCTCGCCGTCGACGCCAAGGCCAAGGCCCTCAAGGCCGCCGGGCGCCCGGTGATCGGCTTCGGCGCCGGCGAGCCCGACTTCCCGACCCCCGGCTACATCGTGGACGCCGCGGTCGCCGCCTGCCAGGACCCGGCGAACCACCGCTACACCCCGGCCGGCGGCCTGCCGGAGCTGAAGGCCGCGATCGCCGCCAAGACGCTGCGCGACTCCGGCTACCAGGTGGACGCCTCGCAGGTGCTGGTGACCAACGGCGGCAAGCAGGCGATCTACAACGCCTTCGCCGCGATCCTCGACCCGGGCGACGAGGTGATCATCCCCGCGCCGTACTGGACCACCTACCCGGAGGCCGTGAAGCTGGCCGGCGGCGTCCCCGTCGAGGTCGTCTCGGACGAGACCACCGGCTACAAGGTCTCGGTGGAGCAGCTGGAGGCCGCCCGCACCGCGAACACCAAGGTGGTGCTGTTCGTCTCGCCGTCCAACCCGACCGGCGCGGTGTACACCGAGGCCGAGGCCGAGGCGATCGGCCGCTGGGCGCTGGAGCACGGCCTGTGGGTGCTCACCGACGAGATCTACGAGCACCTGGTGTACGGCGACGCGACCTTCACCTCGCTGCCGGCCCTGCTGCCCGAGCTGGCCGACAAGTGCATCGTGGTCAACGGCGTGGCCAAGACCTACGCGATGACCGGCTGGCGGGTGGGCTGGCTGATCGGCCCCCGGGACGTCGTCAACGCGGCCGCCAACCTGCAGTCGCACGCCACCTCGAACGTCTCCAACGTGGCCCAGCGCGCGGCGATCGCCGCCGTGGCCGGCGACCTGTCCGCGGTGGACGAGATGAAGACCGCGTTCGACCGCCGCCGCCGCACCATCGTGGCGATGCTGAACGAGATCGACGGCGTCCTGTGCCCCGAGCCGGAGGGCGCGTTCTACGTGTACCCGTCGGTCAAGGACCTGCTGGGCCGGGAGATCCGCGGCAAGCGCCCGCAGACCTCCGCCGAGCTGGCCGCGCTGATCCTGGACGAGGCCGAGGTCGCGGTCGTCCCCGGCGAGGCCTTCGGCACCCCCGGCTACCTGCGGCTGTCCTACGCGCTCGGCGACGCCGACCTGGTCGAGGGCGTCAGCCGGATGCAGAAGCTGCTCGGCGAGGCGCGCGCCTGACCTCCCGTCAGCACTGCCCCCCGCACCTCACCCCTTCGGGCGAGGCGCGGGGGGCAGTTCCTGTTTCCGGGCGTTTTGCGGCAGGATCGGTGAATGGATCGCCTGCGTGATGTCCGGAGCCTGCCGAAGGCCCACCTGCACCTGCACTTCACCGGTTCGATGCGCCCCGCGACGCTGCTCGAACTCGCCGACAAGCACGGCATCCGGCTGCCCGAGGCGCTCAGCTCCGAGCACCCGCCCAAGCTCCGGGCCACCGACGAGCGCGGCTGGTTCCGCTTCCAGCGGCTCTACGACACCGCCCGCTCCTGCCTGCGCGACGAGTCCGACATCCGCCGGCTGGTCCGGGAGACCGCCGAGGACGAGCGCGCCGACGGCTCCCGCTGGCTGGAGATCCAGGTCGACCCCACCTCGTACGCGCCGCTGCTCGGCGGCCTGACCCCGACCCTCGAACTGGTCCTGGACGCCGTCCGGGAGGCTTCCGAGGCCACCGGCGTCGGCATCCGGGTGCTGGTCGCCGCGAACCGGATGAAGTCCCCGATGGACGCCCGGACGCTGGCCCGGCTAGCCGTCCGGTACACCGACCGGGGCGTGATCGGCTTCGGCCTCTCCAACGACGAGCGCCGCGGCCTGGCCCGCGACTTCGACCGGGCCTTCGCCATCGCCCGGAACGGCGGCCTGATCGCCGCCCCGCACGGCGGCGAGCTCGCCGGGCCCGACTCGGTCCGCGACTGCCTGGACGACCTGGGCGCCGCCCGGATCGGCCACGGGGTGCGCGCCGCCGAGGACCCGCGGCTGCTCCAGCGCCTGGCCGACCGGCAGGTCACCTGCGAGGTCTGCCCGGCCTCCAACGTCGCGCTCGGCGTCTACGACAGCCCCGAGGAGGTGCCGCTGCGCGCGCTCTTCGAGGCCGGCGTCCCGCTCGCCCTGGGCGCCGACGACCCGCTGCTGTTCGGCTCCCGGCTGGCCGACCAGTACACCCTGGCCCGCGAGTCGCACGGCTTCACCGACGCCGAGCTGGCCGAGCTCGCCCGCCAGTCGGTCCGCTCCTCGCGGGCCCCCGAGCACGTGGTGAAGGAGCTGCTGGGCGAGATCGACGCCTGGCTGGTCGAGGAGCCGGCGGAGGCCTAGAGGCTGACGCCGACCATCACCGGCTCGTTTACCAGCTCCACCCCGAACGCCGCGCGCACCCCGTCGCGCACCTCGCGGGCCAGCGCGAGCAGGTCCTCGGTGGTCGCCGCGCCGCGGTTGGTCAGGGCGAGGGTGTGCTTGGTGGAGAGCGTGGCCGGGCCGCTGCCGTGGCCCTTGCGGAAGCCCGCGTTGTCGATCAGCCAGGCCGCCGAGGTCTTGGTCCGGCCCTCGCCGGCCGGGTAGCTCGGCGCCCGCAGGTCGCCCAACCGGGCGGTGAACGCGGCGAACTGGGCGTCCGTCAGGATCGGGTTGGTGAAGAACGACCCGGCCGACCAGGTGTCGTGGTCGGCCTCGTCCAGCACCATGCCCTTGCCCGCGCGCAGCCGCAGCACCTCGGCGTGGGCGTCGCCCAGCTTCACCCGCTGCCCCGCCTCGACGCCCATCGCCCGCGCGACCTCGGCGTACTTGACCGGCGAGGACAGCCCGCCCTCGTCGGCGAGCCGGAACCGCACCCGCAGCACCACGTACCGGTCCGGGTCCGCCTTGAAGCGGCTGTGCCGGTAGGAGAAGGCGCACTCCGCGGTGGCCAGCGTGACCGTCTCGCCGAGCAGGCGGTCGTAGGCGACCACCTCGGTGATGCTCTCGGCGACCTCCTGGCCGTACGCGCCGACGTTCTGCACCGGCGTCGCGCCCGCCGAGCCGGGGATGCCGGCCAGGAACTCGATCCCGGCCAGCCCGGCGGCGACGGTGCGGGCCACCGCGTCCGACCAGACCTCGCCGGCCGCGAGCTCCAGCAGCGTCCCGTCCAGGGCGAAGCCCTCGGTGGCGATCCGCAGCACCGTCCCGGGGAAACCGGCGTCCCCGATCACCAGGTTCGACCCGCCGCCCAGCACCAGCAGCGGCTCCCCCGCCGCGTCCGCCGCCCGCACCGCGGCCACCACCTCGGCGTCCGTCTGCGCCGTCACCAGCCGCCGGGCCGGCCCGCCCAACCGCAGCGTCGTCAACGGGGCCAGCGGCGCGTCCATCTCCTCGATCACCGCCCCAGCCTAAGGCAGCCCCGGAGGGAGCGGCGGAGAGCGGCCGGGGCCCGGGCCCCCGGCGCCGCCGCTACCCGTCCGCCGCGTCTCGGTCCAGGTCGGTTCCGCCGCCGTCTCCGCGTCCCAGGTGCGGAACAGGGAGTGGGCCATCACCGGGCGCAGGGCGGTCATCGCCCGCTGGTGGGTCTCGGAGCGGACGAACGCGGTGAGCGCCTCGCGGTCGCTCCAGCTGGAGAGCACCCAGAAGGTGCGCCGCAGCGGTTCGGCCCGCAGGGTGACGCCGAGCGCGCCGGGGGCGCGGCGGGCCCGGGCGCGGACCTTGAGGGACTGCCGCAGGAAGCCGGGGACGTGCCGCAGTCCGCGGACCCGGAGTTCGGCGGCCATCACCACGGGCCGGGCCGGGGGCCGCCGCGCGGCGGGTCCGGGGCTCCACGGGAGTGTCATGGCGAGCATCGGCGGGTTCCTCCTCGTTCGCGGGTGGTCGGGAGCGGGTGGTCAGGACTTGTCGGCCAGGACGGCTTCGGCCGGCCGGCTCGCGGCGACCGTCCGGGCGTCCCGCATGCCGTGCCGGCGCGGGATGAGCGCCGCGGACACCGCGCCGCCGCCGATCGCGAGGGCGCCGACCAGGAGCGCGGGGACCATGCCGTCGGTGAAGGCGTCGGCGCTGCCGTAGCCGCCCCGGGCGGAGAAGACCGCGGACAGCACGGCCACGCCGAGCGCGCCGCCGACCTCGCGCACGGCGTTGTTCGCGCCGGAGGCGATGCCCTGCTCGGCGGGGCGGACGCTGGCCATCACCAGGTTGGCGGTGGGGGCGAAGTACAGGGACATCCCGATGCCGCAGACCATCAGGACGGGGACCTGCGCCCCGTACCCGGCGGAGTTCTCGGCGAGCAGGGCGATCCCGACCAGGCCGAGGGCCTGCAGGGCGAGTCCGGTGACGACGAGGGGGCGGCCGCCGATCCGGTCGGTGAGGACGCCGGCGATCGGGGCGACCAGCAGCGGCATGGCGGTCCACGGGAGCATCCGGACGCCGGCCTGCTCGGCGGTGTAGTCGTTGACGCCCTGGAAGTACTGGCTGATCAGGAAGATCGAGCCGAACATGCCCAGGAACATCAGCAGGCTGGCCCCGTTCACGGCGCTGAACGCCCGGCTGCGGAACAGCCGCATCGGCAGCATCGGCCGCTGCGCGAAGCGGGTCTCGTAGCCGACGAAGGCGGCCAGCAGCAGGGTGCCGCCGATCAGCGCGGTGAGGACCAGCGGGTCGGTCCAGCCGTCGGGGTTGCCGCGGACCAGGCCGAGGACGACGCCGAACAGGCCGGTGCTGACCAGCACGGTGCCGGGGAGGTCGAGGCGCGGCTCCTCGCCGCGGCTCTCGCCGAGGACGGCGCGGGCGAGCGGCAGCAGGAGCAGGCCGACCGGGACGTTCACCCAGAAGATCCACTGCCAGGAGAAGTGCTCGGTGAGGCTGCCGCCGATCAGCGGCCCGGTGGCGACGGCCAGCCCGCTGACCCCGGACCAGATGCCGAAGGCCACTCCGCGCCTGGCGGCGGGCACCGCGACGGTGAGCAGGGTCAGGGTGAGCGGCATCATCACCGCCGCGCCGACGCCCTGGACGGCGCGGGCGGCGATCAGCGTGCCCATGTCGGGGGCGAGCGCGGCGGACGCCGAGCCGAGGGTGAAGACCGCGAGCCCGGCGAGGAACATCCGGCGGCGGCCGAAGCGGTCGCCGAGGGCCGCGCCGAACATCAGCAGGACGGCGAAGGTCAGGGTGTACGCGCTGACCGTCCACTCCAGGTCGGCGAGCGCGCCGCCCAGGTCGGCGCGGATCGCGGGCAGGGCGGTGGTGACCACCAGGTTGTCGAGCCCGGCCATGAAGCCGGCCACGCTGACGACCACCAGGGTCCAGACGGCTTGCCTGTTCATCAGCTCTCTCCCCCAAGGTTGTGATTGATCAATAACTTTTGTGGGCCGAAAAAAGGACGCGCCGCCGCTGTCGGCGGAGCGCCTCAGCTCTCCCCGTTCCGCTGCTGGCTGAGCTCCACGAAGCCCTCCCAGAGTTCGTGGCCGGCCGGGTACCCCAGGGCCACCAGGGTGTTGATCAGCATGCCGTGCGCCATGAACTCGGTGGCCGCCGCCCGGTCGCCGAGCCGCTCCCGGATCCGCTCGAACAGCCGGAGCCAGCCGGCCCGGGCGACCTCGCCGATCTCGTTGTCCCCGACGGACTCCGCCGCGAACACCGAGACGTAGATCTGCATCTGCATCATGACCTGCTCGCGGTCGGCGATCAGGCCGAGGTACGCCTCGCCCATCGCCTCGCACGCGGCCTCCCCCGTCAGACCCTCCGACGCGCGGTCGAAGACCCGCCAGGTCTCCTCGATGCAGTGCTCGGCCGCCGCCTCGAAGATCGCCTGCTTGTTGGGGAAGAGCCGGAACAGGTACGGCTGCGAGACGCCCACCCGGCGGGCGATCGCCTCCGTGGACGTCCCCCGGTAACCGCCCCGGGCGAACTCCACCATGGCCGCCCGGACGACGCTCTCGCGCCGCTCCTCGGCGGACATCCGCATGCTGTTCCTGGCCACACCCACAGGTTAGTGATTGGCCAATAACTTAGCAAGCCCCCGAGCGGCGGCCCCGTCGTCCGGGGCCCCCACCCGGAGCGCGTCAGACCAGGCGGACGACGGCCCGGGCCATGCCCAGGACCTTCTGCCCCGCGCTGGTGGCGGTCAGGTCGACCCGGACCCGCCCGTCCTCCAGCAGCGCCGCGACCTTCGCGGTGACCTCGACGGTGGCACCCGTGCCGTCGTTGGGCACGACCACCGGCTTGGTGAACCGGACGCCGTACTCGACGACCGCGGCCGGGTCGCCGACCCAGTCGGTCACCACCCGGGCGGCCTCGGCCATGGTGAACATGCCGTGCGCGATCACGTCCGGGAGGCCGACCTCCAGGGCGAACTTCTCGTTCCAGTGGATCGGGTTGAAGTCCCCGGAGGCACCGGCGTACTGCACCAGCGTCGCCCGGGTCACCGGGAACGACTGCGCCGGCAGCTCGGTGCCGACCTGGACCTCGTCAAAGCGGACCGCCACGGTCACTCCTCCCCCGCCTCGTCGGCGGCGCGCGCCACCAGCGTCATGATCGACGTCACCACGTGCTCGCCGCCGGCGTCGTCGACCTCGCCGCGGACGGTCAGCACGTCGTTGCCCGCCAGCGACTTGATCGCGTCGATCGAGACGGTGACGGAGAGCCGGTCGCCGGCCCGCACCGGGCGGGCGTAGACGAACTTCTGGTCGCCGTGCACGACGCGGCTGTAGTCGAGGCCCAGCTCGGGGTCGTTGACGACCTGCGCGGCGGCCCGGAAGCTCAGCATGAAGGGGAAGGTCGGCGGAGCGATGACGTCCGGGTGGCCCAGCGACTTGGCGGCCTCGACGTCGGTGTACGCCGGGTTCGCGTCACCGATCGCGGCGGCGAACTCGCGGATCTTCTCCCGGCCCACCTCGTACGGCTCGGTGGGCGGGTACGTCCGCCCGATGAACGAGGGGTCGAGTGGCATGGGGCAACTCCTCTGGTGCGTACGGTCCGGCCTGCAGAAACGACTCCAGGCCGCTCCCCGAGTGGGGTGCGGCCTGGAGTCGAGGCAAAGTCAGCGGGTTTCGCGGTGCGCCGTGTGAGAGTTGCAACGCGGGCAGTGCTTCTTCATCTCAAGACGGTCCGGGTCGTTGCGCCGGTTCTTCTTGGTGATGTAGTTCCGCTCCTTGCACTCCACGCAGGCCAGCGTGATCTTCGGGCGGACGTCGGTGGCAGCCACGGGAGTGCCTTCCTTGGACAATGAATAAGAACACAGACAAGAGTAGCCGATCGGGAGTAATCCCCCCGATCGACTACGCGGGGTAGCGGTGACCGGACTTGAACCGGTGACACAGCGATTATGAGCCGCTTGCTCTACCAACTGAGCTACACCGCTTTGATGATCGGAACCTCACCGGAGCGAGGAGCTTCTCACCAGAGCCCCCATGCGGAATCGAACCGCAGACCTTCTCCTTACCATGGAGACGCTCTACCGACTGAGCTATAGGGGCGAACGAGGAAGAGATTACACGGTTCCGGGCCAGAGGTGAAATCCGTATCCGCGGCGGATCTCCGCAGGTCGGCGGCCCCGTACTGACGGCCCGTCACCCGACACCCGTTCGACCCCCGCCGCAACCCGGGGCCGCCCGACACGTCACGACACGTCCCGGCGCCCCGCATCCGACCGTCCCGACCGCCCGCGGCCTAGGCTCGACCGTCAGTGATCCCTCACATCTCTCAAGCGATCTCTCGAGTGACCTCTTCACGGGTGCGCCGCAGGTCGGCCGCCCCGTACCGGCCCCGGGGCCGCCGGGCGGTCAACGGGACTGGAGGAGCGGGCCGATGAGCGAACGCAGCGAGGGCGCCCAGCCGCCGCCGCCCGCCAACCCGCTCGGGCACGGGCCGGTACTGCTGCTCACCGGGGCCCGGCTGCTGGACGGACGGGTGGTGGACGTCCGGATCAGCGGGGACCGGATCCAGGCCGTCGGCACGGTCGGCAGCCTCGGACCGCTGCCCGCGATGCCCGGGCAGCCCACCGTCACCACCGGCGCCCGGATCGACCTGTCCGGCTACCTGCTGGTGCCCGCCCCCGCCGAACCGCACGGGCACTACGACAGCGCGTTCTCCGCGGCCCTGCCCGAACCGGCCGGGGACGGCCCGGCCGAGCTGGTCCGCCGGGCCACCGAGTCCGCGCTGACCTCGCTCGGCTACGGGGCCACCGCCCAGCGCACCCACGTCCGGATCGGCGACGTGCACGGGCTGGGCCGGCTGGAGGCCGTCCTCACCGCCCGCCAGTCGCTGCGCGGGCTGGCCGAGCTGCAGGCGGTCGCGATGCCCCGGCTGCTCACCGGCCGGGCCGGGGCGGACGGCCGGGCCCTGCTGCGCGACGCGCTCAAGCTCGGCGCGGACGCGGCGGGCGGCTGCCCCGACCTCGACCCGGACCCGGTCGGCTACGTGCACCTCCTGCTGGAGGCCGCGGCCGACGCCGACTGCCCCGTCGACCTGCACACCAACGCCGCCGACCAGGCCCAACTCGCCCGCGTGGTCGCCGCGCTGGCCCCGCACCGGCCCCGGGTGACGCTCGGCCCGTGCAGCGCCCTGCCGCCCGGCGGGGCCGGCGTGCTGGCCAGCGCCGGCATCCGGGTGGTCTGCCTCCCGCAGAACGGCGGCTGCACCGGGCTCGAAGGCCACCCGATCGGCCTGCGCCCGTCCCTGGTACGGGAGTTCGCACATGCCCGGGTCGCCCTCACGGCCGGCGGCGGCGCCCTCCGCGACGCCTCCAACCCGGTCGGCCGGGCCGACCCGCTCGACGCCGCCCGCCTGCTCGCCGCGAGCGGCGCCCTCTCCCCCGAAGCCGCCTACGACGCCGTCTCCACCCAGGCCCGCACCACCCTCGGCCTGCCCCCCGTCCGGGTCGACGCCGGCTTCCCCGCCGAGCTCCTCGCCGTCCGCGGCGACAGCCTCACCGGCGCCCTCTCCGGCGGCCACTCCCGCCTGGTCGTCCACTGCGGCCGCATCGTCTCCCGCACCAGCGCCGTCCGCGAATTCGCCGACACCGTCACCCTGGCCCTCCCCCGCCAGAACCACCCGGGCTGACCCCGCCCGGCCCCCCTGAACGACGAAGAAGCCCCCGGGCTGCGTCTCCGCAGCCCGGGGGCTTCTTCACTATCCAGTGGCTGGTGCAGGGTTCGAACCTGCGTAGCTTGCGCGACAGATTTACAGTCTGCTCCCTTTGGCCGCTCGGGCAACCAGCCAGGGATGGTGTCTCGCGGAGCGCTGCCCCGTTCGACGTCGTAAACGATACCTGATGTTGGGGGGTGGTCCGCCACCTGGTTGCGCCACGTCGTGATCAAGGTCTGCGCGCCGCCGTTGCGGGCGGGGGCCCGGGGCGCTGGATAGGCTGGGGCGTCGCCCGCCGGTGGCGGGCGGCGCGACCGTGCAGCCTGTAGTGCAAGGAGACCAACACCCATGGCCGACTCCAGTTTCGACATCGTCTCGAAGGTCGAGTGGCAGGAGGTCGACAACGCGATCAACCAGACCTCCCGCGAGATCGCCACCCGGTTCGACTTCAAGAACGTGGGGGCCGAGATCAAGCGGTCCGGCGAGAAGATCGAGATGAAGGCCAACGGCGAGGAGCGGGTCCGGGCGATCCTGGACGTGCTGCAGACCAAGTTCGTGAAGCGCGGGCTGTCGCTGAAGGCGCTGGACGCGGCGGAGCCGCAGCTGTCCGGCAAGGAGTACAAGATCTTCGCCGACATCAAGGAAGGCATCACGACCGACGATGCCAAGAGGGTCGCGAAGATCATCCGCGACGAGGGCCCGAAGGGCGTCAAGGCGCAGGTCCAGGGCGACGAGCTGCGGGTCAGCTCGAAGTCGCGGGACGACCTGCAGGCCGTGCAGGCGCTGCTCAAGGGCAAGGACCTGGACTTCGCGATCCAGTTCGTCAACTACCGCTGAGCGGTGGGACGCGGTTCCACACCAGGGAGGGCGCGCCGGCGACGGCGCGCCCTCCCGGCGTTCACGGGGTCGTGCCGGAGCGCGCGGGGGCGCCGACCTCCCCGCTCCCCCGTTCGAGCAGCCCCCGGCGGGGTCGTCACCCGGCCGTACCGGCCCTGCGGCGAGAACCGACCGGGCGGTCGGCCCGTGCTCAGCCCTCGACGGGCCGGGCGGGCCCGGCGAGGCGGTGGGCTTCGACGGCGGCGGTGACGGCCGGGGTGGTGGCGTCGGTGGTGCCGAGGGCGTGCAGGACGCGGGCGAGCGGGGCGCCGTCCGCGGGGGTGAGCGGGCCGAGGGTGGGTCGGCCGTCGTACCAGAGGGCGGCGCGGCGGCCCGCGGGGTGTTCGTCGTCGGCCTCGACGTAGGCGATCGGGGTGGACTTGGACCAGCCGGCGATGCGCAGGGCGAATCCGGAGGGGAACCGCTTGAACCCGAAGTCCGGCGCGTTGGAGGGGTGTTGGAGCGCGTCGTGGAGCTCGTCGGTCATCGGCACCAGCGCGAGGCCGTGCGGCAGGGGTGCGGAGCGCGCGAGCGGGACTTCGGCCGTCACCACGGCGATCAGCTCCTTGGCGGCGATCAGCGCGTTCAGTTCGTATGGCACCGCCCCATTCTCCGCCCGGGAAGTCATCAGGTCAGGAAAACAATCGAACTGACTATCCATCCGATATGCCGGACATCGGACGCACCCGCCCCGACCTGCCCGAACGTCCCTCCGGGACCATGGTCCCGAAAACGGTTCGCAGGCGCTCGGCAGCGTTCGCGCGCCCGCCCGGTAGGGCAGAGTGGGCGGGGTGACCCGCACCCCGCCGCAGCGCCCGGCCACCGGCGCCAAGCCCACGTCCGAACAGCTCGCCGCCGCCCAGGACACCAGCATCGAGGACCTGGCCGCGCCCGGCCTGCGGGTGCTGTTCTGCGGGATCAACCCGGGCCTGTGGTCGGGCGCCACCGGCCTGCACTTCGCCCGGCCGGGCAACCGGTTCTGGCCCGCCCTGCACCGGTCCGGTTTCACCCCGCGGCAGCTGGACCCGTCGGAGCAGCGGGAGCTGCTCGGGCTGGGGCTGGGGATCACCAACGTGGTGGCCCGGACCACCGCGAAGGCGGCCGAGCTGACCGCCGAGGAGTACCGGGAGGGCGGGCAGGCACTGGTGGCCCGGGTGCGGCGGCTGCGGCCGCGGGCGCTGGCGGTGCTCGGGATCGGGGCGTACCGGGCGGCGTTCGGCCGGCCGCGGGCGACGGTCGGCCCGCAGCCGGACCCGATCGGCGACACCGAGGTGTGGCTGCTGCCGAACCCGAGCGGGCTGAACGCGCACTACACGCTGGACGGGATCGCGGCCGAGTTCCGGGTCCTGCGCGAGCACCTGGAACGCCGGGACGGTTGAGGCGGCCGTCCGGCCGGAAGTCGAGAAAGGCGAGGGCACCCGGGCTGTTCGCAACGGCTGGTGCCGGTCGGGAGTCGGGCCACGGCCGAACTCCCCTTCCCGCCCGGTTCCGTCCCCAAGGCCCCGTACCACCGGCACCGGGAGCCGGTCTCCCGGCCCTACGCCAGGAGCCGAGCCTCGAACCGGGCCCGCTCGCGCACCACGTACGCGGCGTCGGAGAGGTACATCAGGTGGTGCCCGTCGGCGAGGTGCGAGGCGAACGCGGCGCTCCCGGCGGCGGCTTCGGCCCGCATGTGCGCGACCAGCGCGTGCAGCCGGGCCTCGATCGCGTCGACCAGACCGGCCCGGTCGGCCCGGCCGAGGCCGTACGCGTCGCAGAACTCCCCTACCCGGAGGGCCTGTTCGTCGGGGGTGCCGAAGCCGTCGGCGTTGCCGGGGGCGGTGGTGGGCGCCCAGCGGTAGGCGGCGTAGGCGACGTCCCACAGCCGGGGGCCGGGGTGGGCGGTGTCGAAGTCGATGACGCCGACCACGTGTTCGCCGTCCAGCACGCAGTTGTGCGGGGCGTAGTCGCCGTGGCAGACCACCTCGGCGGGCTCGCGGGCGGGCAGCATCCAGCCCTCGGCGGTGTAGCCCGCCGTGGCGTCGTGGTACTCGCGCAGCAGCCGGGCGGCGTCGAGCAGCGCGGTGCGGGAGGCGGCGGCCGGGGTCGGCGGGTAGTCGGAGACCTCGCCGGGCAGGAAGTCCAGCACCTCCCGGCCGTCCTCGGCCAGCCCGTGGAACCGCGGCCCGGCGGTGAACCCGGCCGCCCGCACGTGCGCCAGCAGCCCGTGCACGGCCGGCGACCACGGCCCGGTCGGGCGCAGCACCCGACTCCCGCGCCGCTCCACCCGGTTGACCCCGCCGGCCATGACCTCGCCGTCCGCGGTCTCCCCGCCGGTGATCTCGCCGTCCACCACGCGCCACTCCTCACCGTCCGTACGCGACCGGGCAGTTGTACCCCGCGCCGGGCCCTCGCGCGAACGGTTTTCGGGCCGCCCGGCCCGCGCCGGGGAGGGTTGCGCCAGGTCGTCAGCGGGCGCCGAAGCCCTCGTCGCTGGAGACGACGTCGCGGCCGAGCGGGGTCAGCGAGATCGGGACCATCTTGAGGTTCGCCCAGCCGAACGGGATCCCGATGATCGACAGGAACAGCGGGATGCTGGTGACGATGTGTCCGATCGCCAGCCACCAGCCCGCGAGCACCAGCCAGATCACGTTGCCCACGCAGGACGGGGCGCCCGCGTCGGCCCGCACCACGGTGGTGCGGCCGAACGGCCAGAGCATGAATCCCGCGAGGCGGAAGGACGCGATGCCGAACGGGATGGTGACGATCAGGACGAAGCAGATGATCCCGGCGATCGCGTAGCCGATCGCCATCCACAGGCCGCAGAACAGCAGCCAGATGACGTTGAGCAGGAAGTTGATCAGCTTCATGCCTCCAGGCTCGCACACCGGGGCCGTCAGCGGCAGGTGGCGGCGGGCAGCAGGTGGCGGGCGGACGGCAGAACGGCAGGCGGCAGAACGTCCGACCGGCAGCGGGCCGGGCACGGCGAGCGGCCCGCCGCGGGGGCGGGCCGCTCGCCGTGCGGCCGAACGGGTGTCAGGCGAGCAGCTTCTCCTTGGCCCGCTGGTACTCCTCCTCGGACAGCGCGCCGCTGCTCTTGAGGTCCGCCAGCTTCGCCAGGTCCTCCACGTGCCCGGTGGAGCCGGCGCCACCGCCGGAGGAGGCGCCGCCGGTGCCCGCCGCCCTGCGGACGTAGTCCTGGAACGCCGCGTCGGCCTTCCTGGCCTGCTCCGCGTCCCGCTGGTGCATGGAGCCGCCGCGGGCGATCAGGTAGACCAGCACGCCCAGGAACGGCAGCAGGATCACGAAGATCGTCCAACCGGCCTTGCCCCAGCCGCCCATGTCCTCGCTGCGGAAGATGTCGGTGATGATCTTGAACAGCAGGAAGAACCAGAGGATCCAGAGGAACAGCTCCAGCATCGTCCAGAAGATGTTGAGCAGCGGATAGTTGTCCATGACGCTCCGATCCCGCGCGCAGTCAGCCGGACGTCCCCGCACCTCGAACGGCGCAGGGACGAAACGATTCGTACCACCGCGAAACGGACACCGCACGTCGAATCCGGCCCCGGCGGGGCCTCAGTGCGGGTCGGGCAGCGACCGGTCGTTCTGCAACCGGTCGAACTCGGCGATGTCGGGGTGGTGCAGGTCGAACGCCGGGGATTCGGAGCGGATCCGCGGCAGGGTGGTGAAGTTGTGCCGCGGCGGCGGGCAGGAGGTGGCCCACTCCAGCGAGCGGCCGTAGCCCCACGGGTCGTCCTCGGCCACCTTCGGCGCGTACTTGGCGGTCTTCCAGACGTTGTAGAGGAACGGCAGGGTGGACAGGCCGAGCAGGAAGGACCCGATGGTGGAGACGGTGTTGAGGGTGGTGAAGCCGTCGCTCGCCAGGTAGTCGGCGTAGCGGCGCGGCATGCCCTCGGCGCCCAGCCAGTGCTGCACCAGGAAGGTGGTGTGGAAGCCGACGAACAGCGTCCAGAAGTGGATCCGGCCCAGGCGTTCGTCCAGCATCCGCCCGTTCATCTTGGGCCACCAGAAGTAGAAGCCCGCGAACATCGCGAACACCACCGTCCCGAACACCACGTAGTGGAAGTGCGCGACCACGAAGTACGAGTCCGAGACGTGGAAGTCGATCGGCGGCGAGGCCAGCAGCACGCCGGTCAGGCCGCCGA
Organism: Kitasatospora sp. NA04385; assembly: GCF_013364235.1. NCBI lineage: Bacteria > Bacillati > Actinomycetota > Actinomycetes > Kitasatosporales > Streptomycetaceae > Kitasatospora > Kitasatospora sp. NA04385. Next base: position 3,208,083 of record NZ_CP054919.1, read on the forward strand.
ACAGGAAGGTCACCAGGAAGCCGACCGACCAGAGCATCGGGGTCTCGAAGCTCAGCGAGCCGCGCCACATGGTGCCGATCCAGTTGAAGAACTTCACGCCCGTCGGCACCGCGATCAGGAAGGTCATGAAGGAGAAGAACGGCAGCAGCACCTGCCCGGTGACGAACATGTGGTGCGCCCAGACGGTGACCGACAGGCCGGCGATGGCGATGGTCGCGGCGATCAGACCGGAGTAGCCGAACACCGGCTTGCGGGAGAACACCGGGAAGATCTCGGTGACGATGCCGAAGAACGGCAGCGCGATGATGTACACCTCGGGGTGGCCGAAGAACCAGAACAGGTGCTGCCACAGGATCGGCCCGCCGTTGGCCGGATCGAAGACGTGCGCGCCGAACTTGCGGTCCGCCTCCAGGCAGAGCAGCGCGCCGGCCAGCACCGGGAAGGCCATCAGCACCAGGACCGAGGTCAGCAGCACGTTCCAGGTGAAGATCGACATCCGGAACATCGTCATGCCGGGCGCCCGCAGGCAGACCACGGTGGTGACGAAGTTGACCGAGCCGAGGATCGTCCCGAAGCCGGAGAAGGCCAGCCCCATGATCCACATGTCGGCGCCGACGCCCGGCGAGTGCACCGCGCTGTTCAGCGGCGCGTAGGCGAACCAGCCGAAGTCCGCCGCGCCCTGCGGGGTCAGGAAGCCCGCCACCGCGATCAGCGAGCCGAACAGGTACAGCCAGTACGCGAAGGCGTTCAGCCGCGGGAACGCGACGTCGGGGGCGCCGATCTGCAGCGGCATGAACCAGTTGGCGAAGCCCGCGAACAGCGGGGTGGCGAACATCAGCAGCATGATCGTGCCGTGCATGGTGAACGCCTGGTTGAACTGCTCGTTCGAGACGATCTGCGTCCCCGGGCGGGCCAGCTCGGCCCGCATCACCAGCGCCAGCACCCCGCCGACCAGGAAGAAGGCGAACGAGGTGGCCAGGTAGAGGGTGCCGATCTGCTTGTGGTCGGTGGTGGTCAGCCACACCACCAGCGCCCGGCCGCGGCGCGGGCGGGAGGCCCGGCCGAAGCGGCGGCGCGACGGCGGCTGCGGGACGGGTGGGCCGGCCGGGCCCAGTTCTGCATCGCTCGGCAGCATGGTCACCGCACCGCACCTCCGGCCTCGCACTGGTCAGTGCGTTCAGCCCTACCAGCGGAGCGGAGGCGGGCGGCGGACGCTCGCCGGGCGGTCGCCCGAAGGGGTCAGCGGACGGGCGGTCGCTCGAAGGGGCAACGGACGGGCCGGAAGGGCCCGGGCGGTCAGCGCCCGGCCATCCGCTCCAGCCGGTCGATCCGCTCGCGCATCGGCGGGTGGGTGGAGAACAGCTTGGTGCCGCGCTCGCCCGGACGGAACGGGCTGGCGATCATCATGTGGCTGGCGGTCTGCAACTGCGGCTCGGGCGGCAGCGGCAGCCGCTGGGTGCCGGCGTCCAGCTTGCGCAGGGCGCTGGCCAGGGCGAGCGGGTCACCGGTGATCCGGGCGCCGTCGGCGTCGGCCTGGTACTCGCGGGAGCGGCTGACGGCCAGCTGGATCAGGCTGGCGGCGACCGGCCCCAGGATCATGATCGCCAGCATGCCGACCAGGCCCGGGCCGTCGTCGTCGTCCGAGCGCCCGATCGGGATCAGCCAGGCGAAGTTGACCAGGAACATCACCACCGAGGCGAGCGCCCCGGCCACCGAGGAGATCAGGATGTCCCGGTTGTAGACGTGGCTCAGCTCGTGGCCCAGGACGCCGCGCAGCTCGCGCTCGTCCAGCAGTTTCAGGATGCCGTCGGTGCAGCAGACCGCCGCGTTGCGCGGGTTGCGGCCGGTGGCGAAGGCGTTCGGCGCGGGCGTGGGCGAGATGTACAGCCGGGGCATCGGCTGGCGGGCCGAGGTGGAGAGCTCGCGGACGATCCGGTACAGCTGCGGCGCCTCGATCTCGCTGACCGGGCGGGCCCGCATCGCGCGCAGCGCCAGCTTGTCGCTGTTCCAGTACGCGTAGGCGTTGGTGCCGACCGCGATCAGCAGGGCCACCAGCAGGCCGGTGCGGCCGAAGAAGCTGCCGATCACCAGGATCAGCGCGGACAGGCCGCCCAGCAGGACGGCCGTCCGCAATCCGTTGTGGTGGCTGTGCACTGCGGGACCCTCCTGTGGCGCCGGTGGAAGCCGTGGAACCGCTTCCTTCTGCCGGGATCAACGCGCCGAACCCGACGGTTCGTTCCCTCCGGCATTCGACCACGGTTCAGAAGAGGCTGCCCGACACCACCTGCAGCACCAGTTGCGGGGCCACCGAGAGCACCACCGCGCCGACCGCCGCCAGGCCCAGCACGGCCCCCGGGCCGACCGGGACCGCGGCTCCGGCACCGGCTCCGGCCGCTGTCTCGGTCCCGGTCTCGGTCCCGGTCGCGGGGACGGCCGGGGCGAACAGCAGGGCGGTCCACTTCAGGTAGTAGGCGAGCGCGATCACCACGTTCACCGCCATCACCACGGCCAGCCAGCCCAGGCCCGCGTCCACCGCCGAGCGGAACACCACGACCTTGCCGAACAGGCCGACCACGCCCGGCGGCAGACCGGCCAGGCAGAGCAGGAAGAACGCCAGCGCGAACGCCGCCCACCGGTTGCGCCCGGCCAGGCCGCGGAAGCCGTCCAGCCGGCCGGAGCCGCCGACCAGCGCGACCGCGCCGAACGCGCCCAGGTTCACCAGGCCGTAGATCAGCGCGTACGCCACGGTCGCGCCCAGCGGCTCGGCCGAGTCGGCGTACCCGGCGGCGGCCAGCGGCACCAGCAGGTAGCCCGCCTGCCCGATCGAGGACCAGGCCAGCAGCCGGACCGCCCCGTGCGGGGTGTCGGTGCGCTGGCGCAGCGCGGCCGCGTTGCCGACCGTCATGGTGAGCGCGGCGAGCACCGCCAGCACCAGGCCCCAGGTGTGGCCGTACGGGCGGAAGGCGAGCGTGGTGACCAGGGCGAGGCCGGACAGGCCGGCCGCCTTTCCGACCACCGAGAGGTAGCCGGCCACCGGGAGCGGGGCGCCGACGTACGTGTCGGGGACCCAGAAGTGGAACGGGACGGCGGCGGTCTTGAACGCGAAGCCGACCAGGGTGAGCACCGCGCCGGCCTCCGCGAGCGGCTTCAGCTGGCCGGGGGCGTGCGCCAGCCCGTCGGCGATGCCCTGGAGCTGGATCGTCCCGGCGGCGGCGTAGACGAAGCTGACGCCGAGCAGCATCACGGCGGTCGCGGTGACCGAGGAGAGGAAGAACTTGAGCGCGCTCTCCGCCCCGCGCCCGTCCCGGCGCAGGCCGACCAGGGCGAACGCGGGCAGGGTGGCGACCTCCAGGGCGATCACCAGGGTGGCGAGGTCGCGGGCGGCGGGCAGCAGGGCGGCGCCGCAGGCGGAGGAGAGCAGCAGGAACCAGTACTCGCCGCCCGGCAGCTTCTCGGTCTCCACGGTGTGCAGGGAGAGCAGCACGGTCAGCAGCGCGCCGCCCAGCGCCAGCAGTTGGAAGGCGAGCGCGAAGTGGTCGGCGGTGTAGGAGCAGCCGCCGCCGGGGCTCTCGAAGCAGAAGGTGGAGCGGGTGTCGCCGAGGGCCGGCGGCAGCAGGGCGGCCAGCGCGGCCAGCAGCCCGGCGGCGCTCAGCCAGCCCAGCAGGCGCTTGCGGGCCTCGGGCAGGAACAGGTCGGTGACCAGGACGGCGAGGGCGGCGAGCGCGGCGATCAGCGGCGGGGCGACGGCCACCCAGTCGACGGACTGGATCAGGCCACCCGGGTCGGCGACGGCGAGCGGAGTCATGAGGGGCTGCCCCAGGTCGTGAGCGGTGGTCATCAGCCGCCTCCGAGGAGGTGCTTGACGGCCGGGTCGGAGAGGCCGAGGAGCAGGGCCGGCCACAGGCCCGCGAGCAGGGTGAGCGCGGCGAGCGGCGTCCAGCTGGCGGCCTCGTAGCCCTTGAGGTCGGGCAGGTCGGTGACCGGGGCGGGCTGCTTCGGGTCGCCCATGCAGACTCGCTTGACCACGATCAGCAGGTAGGCGGCGGTCAGCAGGGTGCCGAGGCCGGCCAGGGCCATGTAGGTGACGAACGCGGGCCGGGAGAGTCCGCCGGCCGGGTCGAACGCGCCGTACATGGCGAGCAGTTCGCCCCAGAAGCCGGCCAGGCCGGGCAGGCCGAGGCTGGCGACGGCGGCGAAGGCGAGCAGGGCACCGATCCGGGGGGCGCGGCCGTAGAGGGCGGCGCCGGTGGCCCCGGACAGGGTGTCGAGATCGGCGGTGCCGTAGCGGTCCTTCACCGCGCCGACCACGAAGAACAGCAGGCCGGTGATCAGGCCGTGCGCGACGTTGGCGAACAGCGCGCCGTTCAGGCCGACCGGGGTGAGCGAGGCGATGCCGAGCAGCACGAAGCCCATGTGGCCGACCGAGGAGTACGCGATCAGCCGCTTGAGGTCGCCCTTGGCGCCGGGCCGGGCCAGGGCCAGGCAGGCGAGCGAGCCGTAGACGATGCCGACGGCGGCGAACGCGCCCAGGTAGGGGGCGAAGGTCGCGGTGCCGTCGGGGACGATCGGCAGCAGGACGCGGACCAGGCCGTAGGTGCCCATCTTGAGCATCACGCCGGCCAGCAGCACCGAGCCCGCGGTGGGGGCGGCGGTGTGCGCGTCGGGCAGCCAGGAGTGCAGCGGCCAGGCGGGGGCCTTCACGGCGAGGCCGATCAGGATCGCCAGCGCGGCGATCAGCTGGGTGGTGTGGGACAGGCCGCCGCCGTGCGCGTCGGCGAGCTTCACCATGTCGAAGGTGCCGGCCTTGACGCCGATCAGCAGGAAGCCGAGCAGCATCACGGCGGAGCCGAGCAGGGTGTACAGGATGAACCGGTTGGCGGCCGCGACCTTCTGCCCGCTGCCCCAGCGCGCGATCAGGAAGTACATCGGGATCAGCACGATCTCGAAGGCCAGGAAGAACAGCACCAGGTCGAGCACCGCGAAGGTGGCGAGCATGCCGGTCTCCAGCAGGAGCAGCAGCCCGGTGAAGGCCCGGCCGCCGGGCCCGGCGGGGAGCTTCTTCACCGAGTAGAGCGCGCACAGGAAGGTGAGCAGGGCGGTGAGCACCAGCAGCGGCAGCGAGATGCCGTCGGTGCCCAGGTGCAGGCGGACGTCCAGGGCGGGGATCCAGGAGACGTCGGTGACGGCCTGCATCCGGCTCGGGTCGTCGTGGTCGAAGCCCGCGGCGAGCGCGATCGACAGCAGCAGGGTGCCGCCGGTGACGGTGGTGCCGAGGCGCAGCGCCTGCTTGTCGCCGATCGGGGCGAGCATCAGGGCGGCGCCGAGCAGCGGCAGGGCCAGGAGGGCGATGAGGACCGCGTTCATCGGGGGCTCCAAGGGCGTGCCGGGACGGGGGAACGGTGACGCGACACAACATGACGCGTCACTAGATGACGCGGCATGACATGACGCGACACAAGATGACGTGACACAAGATGACGCGGCACGACATGACGCGTCACTAGATGACGTGACACAAGATGACGCGACAGAGGATGACGCGACACGGGCCGGTGACGTGTCATGAGCCGACCGCCACCAGGACGGCGAGCAGGACGGCCCCGGCCAGCAGCGCGCTCAGGTAGCCCTGGACGTTGCCGGTCTGGGCGAAGCGCACGGCGCGGCCGAACCAGCCGGGGGCCGCGCCGGCGCCGCGCACGTACGTCTCGACCACGGCGCGGTCCAGGAACCGGACCAGCCTGGCGGCGGCCGCGGTGGGCCGGACGAACAGGGCGCTGTAGAGCCGGTCGACGCCGAAGCCGTGCTGGGCGGGCCCGTACGCCGGGCCGAGCAGCAGGCGCCCCGGGTCGGTGGCGGGCTGCCCGGCGGCGGCGCGGGCGCCGACCCGGCGCCAGGCGGCGTAGGCGGCCAGGATGCCGAGCACGGCGGCGCCGGTGCCGAGCAGCATGGTGCCGACGGCGGGGCGCAGCGGTTCGCCGTCGAGCAGCGCGGGCAGCCACTGCGTGCGCAGCCCGAGCAGGCCGAAGCCCAGGGTGGGCACGGCCAGCACCCACAGCGGCCAGCGCATCGCGGCGGGTTCGGCGTGCGCCGGGTCGGCCTCGTCGATCTCCGGGGAGTACGGGGCGTCGGCGGGGGCGGCCGCGACCGGCTTGGCGTGGAAGGCGACCAGCCAGAGCCGGGTGGCGTAGGCGGCGGTGAGCAGCGCGGTGAGCAGGCCGGCCACCAGGACCGTCCAGCCCGCGGCGGCGGGGACGGCCGAGGCGGGGCCGAGGTGGCCGGTGAGCGCCTCGCCGTGGGCGGCGTGCTCGGCGGCGGTGAGCACGGACTCCTTGGAGAAGAAGCCCGCGAGCGGCGGCAGGCCGATCAGGGCGGCCAGGCCGAGGCCCATCGTCCAGTAGGCGTCGGGGACGCGGCGGCGCAGACCGTCGATCCGTGACATGGCACTGATCGAGTTGGTGTGCGCGGCGTGGATGACCACGCCGGCGGTGAGGAACAGCAGCGCCTTGAACGCGCCGTGCGAGACCAGGTGGAACACCGCGGCCTGCCGGTCGCCGGAGGCCAGCGCGCCGGCCATGTAGCCGAGCTGGCCGACGGTCGAGTAGGCCAGCACCCGCTTGAGGTCGTCCTGGGCGAGCGCGCACAGCGCGGAGCCGACCATGGTGACGGCGGCCATCACGGCCAGCACCAGCAGCGCGGCGGAGGACAGCAGGAAGACCGGCAGCAGCCGGGCGACCAGGTAGATGCCGGCCGCGACCATGGTGGCGGCGTGGATCAGCGCGGACACCGGCGTCGGGCCGGCCATCGCGTCCGGGAGCCAGGTGTGCAGCGGGAACTGGGCGCTCTTGCCGGCGACGCCCGCGAGCAGCAGCAGCGCGATCAGGGTGGGGTGGTGCAGCCCGCCGTCGGCGGCGGTGCGCAGCACCTCGGTGATCCGGAAGCTGCCGGCGTCCGCGCCGAGCAGGAACAGGCCGAACAGGAACGGCACGTCGCCGAGCTTGGTGACCAGGAAGGCCTTCAGCGAGGCGGTGCGGGCGTCGGCGCCCTCCCAGTGGTGGCCGATCAGGAAGTACGAGCAGATGCCCATCACCTCCCAGCCGACCAGCAGCACGATCAGGTCGCCGGAGTAGACGACCAGGAACATCGCGGCGGTGAACAGCGAGACCAGGGCCGCGTACGAGGGGTAGCGCGGGTCGTCCTTCAGGTACGCGGTCGAGTAGACCTGCACGCAGGTGGCGACCAGGCCGACCAGCACCGAGATCAGCGAGGAGAAGCCGTCCAGGTGCAGGGCGAGCGAGATGTCGGGCCCGCCGGTGGGGGCGAGCCGGGTGCCGGCGTCCAGGGTGGTGCCGGTGCCCAGCTGGAGGGCGGTGACCAGGGCCAGCACGGCGGAGGCCGCGACCGGCAGCACCGCCAGCGGGCGGGCCAGGCCGGGGTACCGGCGGCCGGTGGCCAGGCCGGCGGCCGCGCCGAGCGCGGGCAGCGCGGGGACGAGGATCGGCAGCGCGAGGTTCATGCGGCGGCCTGCTCCTTCTCGGCGTCGGCGGGCCCGGCGCCGGCGGGGTCGTCCGCCTCGTGGCGGTCGCCGAGCGCGGTGACCCCGTCGACGGCGGCGGTGCGGCGGGTGCGGTAGACCAGCAGCACGATGGCCAGGCCCAGGCCGATCTCGGCGGCGGCGATGGTGATGGTGAACAGGGTCAGCGCCTGTCCGGCGTGCAGGGTGTCGCGCAGCCAGACGTCGAAGGCGACCAGGTTGAGGTTGACCGCGTTGAGCATCAGCTCGACCGACATCAGCACCAGGACGACGTTGCGCCGGGCGAGCACGCCGTACACGCCGACGCTGAACAGCAGCACGGCGAGGACGGCGGGGTAGGCGAGGTGCACCTCAGCGCTCCTTCGGCTTCGGCGGGGCGGTGCGCAGCTTCCCGGCCCGGGGCCTGGCGCGGCCGCCCTCGGTGCGGGACAGCACGATCGCGCCGATCAGGGCGGCGAGCAGCAGCACCGACAGCGCCTCGAACGGCAGCACCCAGTGCGAGAACAGGTACTCGCCGGTCAGCCGGGTGGTGCCGGCCGCGCCGGACAGGTCGATCCAGGACGAGCGGAACGCGTCGACCACCAGGGTGACCAGGGTGGCGGCGGAGGCGAGGCCGACCGCGAGCGCGGCCGGGCGGTTGCCGGAGTCGGCGTCCGGGGAGCGGCCGATCGGGGCGCGGGTCAGCATCAGGCCGAACAGCACCAGCACGATCACCGAGCCCAGGTACACCAGCACCTGCACCCAGGCCACGAACTCGGCCGTCAGCAGCAGGAACTCGACCGCGAGCCCGCCCAGCGCGACCACCAGCCACAGCGCGGCGTGCACCAGCTGCCGGGTCGTCACCGAGACGACGGCCGCGCCGAGCACGAGCACACCGACCAGCAGGAAGACGATCTCCTGCCCGGTCGGCGAGAGGTACGAGCGCGCGGCGGGCTCCAGCGAGCCCGCCGCGGCCAGCAGGGTGCTCAACTCTCCCCACCCTCCTCGGCGGCCGCCGCCGCTGCGGCGGCCAGCTTGTCGGCGGCCTTGCGGGCCATGGCGATCTCCTTGGGCTCCTCCGCCGCGGCGTCGTGCGCGGGCGGCGGCGGGACGGTCCACATCCACTCGCGCAGCCGCTCGCGCTCGTGGGTGAGCTCGCGGATGTCGGTCTCGGCGTACTCGAACTCCGGGGACCAGAACAGCGCGTCGAACGGGCACACCTCGACGCAGATCCCGCAGTACATGCAGAGCGAGAAGTCGATGGCGAAGCGGTCCAGCACGTTGCGGGTGCGGGCGCGGGCGTTCGGGTCGGCGGCGGGCAGCGTCTCCTTGTGGGAGTCGATGTAGATGCACCAGTCCGGGCACTCGCGGGCGCACAGCATGCAGACCGTGCAGTTCTCCTCCAGCAGCGCGATCACGCCGCGGGTGCGCGGCGGCAGGTCGGGCTGCACGTCGGGGTACTGCGCGGTGACGGTCTTCCGCATCATCGTGCGCATCGTGACGGCCAGGCCCTTGGCCAGGCCGGAGCCGGGAATTCCCATTACGAGATCGCCACCTTGATGATGCCGGTCAGGGCGAGCTGGGCCAGCGCCAGCGGGATCAGCACCGTCCACGCGAAGCGCATCAGCTGGTCCTCGCGCAGGCGCGGGTAGGTGACGCGCAGCCAGAGCACCACGAAGGCCAGCGCGAAGGTCTTCACCAGCGTCCACAGCCAGCCGAGGTCGCCTTCGAACGGGCCGTGCCAACCGCCCAGGAAGAGCACCGAGGTCAGGCCGCAGAGCACCACGATGCCCGCGTACTCGGAGAGCAGGAACAGCGCGAAGCGCAGGCCGGTGTACTCGGTGTACGCGCCGAAGATGATCTCCGAGTCGGCCACCGGCATGTCGAACGGCGGGCGCTGCAGCTCGGCCAGGCCGGCCGTGAAGAACACGAACGCGCCGATCAGCTGCCACGGCACCCACCACCAGTGGAAGGCGTCCACGATGCCGGGCAGCGAGACGGTGCCCGCCGCCATCGCCACCGAGGCCGCGGCCAGCAGCATCGGCAGCTCGTACGACATCAGCTGCGCGGCCGTGCGCAGCGCGCCCAGCAGCGAGAACTTGTTGGCCGACGCCCAGCCCGCCATCAGCGAGCCCAGCACGCCGATGCCCATCACGGCCAGCACGAAGAAGATGCCCGCGTCGACCACCTGGCCGACCATCCCGTCCGGCCCGACCGGGATCACCAGCAGCACCAGCAGGTACGGCAGCAGCGCGACGGCCGGGGCGAGCTGGAAGACCCTGCGGTCGGCGCCGGCCGGGACGACGTTCTCCTTCTGGACGAACTTCACCCCGTCGGCGACCAGCTGCGCCCAGCCGTGGAACCCGCCCGCGTACATCGGGCCGAGCCGGCCCTGCATGTGCGCCATCACCTTGTGCTCGGCCTGGCCGACCACCAGCGGCAGCACCAGGAACGCCACCAGCGTGCCGACGCAGCGCAGCAGCGTGTCGAGGAGGTTCACGCGCCGTCTCCGTCCTGCTGCTGCTCGGTGGGCCCTTCGGTGGGCTCTTTGGCGGGCCGTTCGGTGGGTTGCTGCTCGGACCGTTCCGGCTGCTCGGGCTCCGGTTTCTCGTCCCGCGCCGGTACGGGCGTGTGCCACGGGGCGTCGGACGACTGGGTGCGGGCGGTGCGGCGCGGGGCCTCGGGCGGTGCGGCCGGGGTCTCGGGCGCGCCCTGGCTGACCGATCCCTCGCCGACGCTGCGGGTGCGGCGCGGCCGGTCGACCCGGCGGCTCCGGCGGCTCCGGCCGCGCGGGCCCCGGCCGCTCCGGCGGCGCGCGCGCCGCGGGCGGGGCGTTCGGCGACCGGCGGGAGGGTGCCCTTGAGCGGGCCCCACTCGTTCGGGTCGGGGACGCCGGGGGGCTGCATCTTGCGCCGGGCCGGGCCGCCGTGGTCGGCGGCCTCGCCGGGCTCCTTGGCGCCGGGCCAGTCCTTGGCGACCCGGGCGGCCAGCACGAAGTCCTTGCGCAGCGGGTGGCCCTCGAAGCCGTCCGGCAGCAGCAGGGTGACGGGGTGCGGGTGGCCCGGGAACTCGATGCCGAACATCTCCAGGGTCTCCCGCTCGTGCCAGGCGGCACCGGCGTACACCCCGACGGCGGTGGGCAGCGCGGCCTTCTCGCGCGGCACCCGGGTGCGCAGCAGCAGCCGGCGCACGCTGCCGGGCTCGCCGACGGCGGCCAGGTGCGCGCAGACGGCGAAGCCCCGGTCGAGGTCGTCGACGGCGCTCAGCCAGTCCAGGAAGGCCAGGCCGAGGACGTCGCGGGCCGCGGTGAGCGCCTCGATCCAGTGCTCGGCGGGCACGTCGACGGTGAGCAGGTCGTACGCCTCCGCGGCGGTCGCCCACGGCCCGACGGACGCGGCGGTGCGCTCGGCGGGCGTCGGCTCGGGCTGCGCCTCGGGGGCCGACTCGGGCTGCGCCGAGGGGGCCGGCTCGGGCTGTGCCTCAGGCGTCGGCTCGGGCGTGCCGGGCGGCTGGGGGTGGTCGGTCACTGCGGGCCCTCCCCGGGCGCGGCGTCGGGCGCGGTCGCGGGCGCGGGCCGCAGCGGGCGGCGCAGCGCGTCGGCGGGCGCGGCGTAGCGCTGCGGGACGTCCTCGGCGGCGATCTTCTCCTGCAGCTTGAGGATGCCCTGGAGCAGCGCCTCGGGCCGGGGCGGGCAGCCGGGCACGTAGACGTCGACCGGGATGATCTGGTCGACGCCCTTGGTGACGGAGTACGAGTCCCAGTACGGGCCGCCGGAGTTGGCGCAGGCGCCGAAGGAGATGACGTACTTCGGCTCGGGCATCTGCTCGTACAGGCGCTTGACCGCGGGGGCCATCTTGTCGGTGACGGTGCCCGAGACGATCATCAGGTCGGCCTGGCGGGGGCCGGGCGCGAACGGGATGACACCCATCCGGATGAAGTCGTGCTTGGCCATCGACGCGGCGATGAACTCGATCGCGCAGCAGGCCAGTCCGAAGTTGAAGCACCAGAGGCTGTAGCGGCGGCCCCAGTTGAGCACCACCTTGACCGGGTCCGGGGCGAGCCGGGCCAGCGGGCCGAGGCGGCGCTGTTCGACGGCCGCGCCGGGGCGGGCCGGGTCGGGGATGCCGAGCGGGACGGGGCCGTTGCCGGGCGTCCCGTGCGAGTGCGTCACGTCCATTCCAGGACGCCCTTCTTCCAGGCGTAGAGCAGTCCGACCGCGAGGAAGCCGATGAAGACGAACATCTCCACCAGCGTGGCCGCCCCGAAGCCGGCGGCGGCGAACACCGTGGCCCACGGGAACAGGTAGATCGCGTCGACCGCGAAGATTACGTACAGGAAGGCGTAGACGTAGTACCGGACCTGGGTGTGCGCCCAGCCCTCGCCGACCGGGTCGACCCCGCACTCGTAGGCGAGCAGCTTCTCGGGGGTGTCGACCACCGGTCGCAGCAGTCGGTTCGCGGTGAAGGACACCGTGACGAAGAGGACACCGATGACCGCCAGCAGTCCGACCGCCGCGTAGGCGTCGAAGTAGCCGCTGCCGGCGGCGGGATCGGCAGCGAGCGGCTGCCACTCCATGGGTTACGCCCTTCTTCTTTGCCCGTCCATAACCATCGCTATCGCGGGAGTCTATGTGCACCGCTCGTTTACTCCGCCACCTGCCCGTCCTGCAAGACGGACGGTGGACTTCCGCCGGACACCGGTCGGAATTCCGCTTGCGGACGGTCCGGGCCCGGGCCGCAGTGCGGGGGGTGGGGATAACCCCCGGAAGAAGAGGGTGTGCAGCACCATGGCGGGGGGAGGTCGCCGACCGGGATGCTGGTGATCGACAAGCACCGGCGAGATCACCAGGAGAGGGCGCCGACCATGGAGGACGAGGCGAAGCGCCCGTCGTTGTACGGAGCGCAGCTGTGGCGCGAGGTCAGCAACTCGCTGCTGAACCTCCCGGTCGGGCTGGCCGGGTTCGTGGTGGCCGTCGTGCTGCTGACGGCCGGGCTGGGGACGGCGGTGACGGTCGTCGGCCTGCCGCTGCTGGCCTTCGGGCTGAGCTGCTGCCGCTGGTTCGGCGGGCTGGGCCGCCGCCGGGCGCGGGCCGAGCTGCGCAGCACGGTGGCCGAGCCGGAGCCGCTGCGCCCGGCCCGGGCGGGGCTGTCCGGCCGGGTGGTGGCCGCCCTGGGGGACGGGCTGAGCTGGCGCTCCGCGCTGTACTGCGTGGTGCTGCTGATCTGGGGCGTCCTCAGCTTCACGCTGACGCTGGTGCTGCTGGTGGTCGGCTGGCCGGTGCTGCCCTGGGCGATGCGGGCGATCGGCGCGGTCTCCCGGTGGCTGGTGGAGTCGCTGCTGTCGCCGGGCGTGCTGGCCGAGCGGGTCCGCGAGCTGGAGGACGACCGGGGGGTGGTGGTCGACACCGCCGCGGCCGACCTGCGCCGCATCGAGCGCGACCTGCACGACGGCGCGCAGGCCCGGCTGGTGGCCCTGGCGATGGACCTGGGCCTGGCCAAGGAGAAGCTGACGGAGGATCCGGCGGCCGCGCAGCAGATGGTCGACGCGGCGCACGGCGAGGTCAAGCTGGCCCTGCAGGAGCTGCGCGACCTGGCCCGCGGCATCCACCCGGCGGTGCTCACCGACCGCGGGCTGGACGCGGCGCTCTCCTCGGTCGCGGCCCGCTGCACGCTGCCCGGCGGCGTCCGGGTGCACGTCGAGCTGGGCAACGAGCGGCCGGACTCCGCGGTCGAGGGCATCGCCTACTTCACCGTCAGCGAGCTGCTCACCAACGCCTCCAAGCACTCCGGCGCCCGCACCGCCTCGGTGGACGTCTGGCGGCAGGACGGCCGGCTGATGCTGACGGTGCGCGACGACGGCCGCGGCGGGGCCCGGGTGCATCCGGGCGGCGGGCTGGCCGGCCTGGCCGAGCGCGCCGAGTCGGTCGACGGCGTGTTCGTGGTCGACAGCCCGGCGGACGGGCCGACCTCGGTGACGGTCGAGCTGCCCTGGCACACCCGGGCCGCCCGGGAGGCCTGACCCCGGGGTGCGGACGTGGACGGGCCCGGAGTGCCGCCTCCCTTGCGCGGTACGGCACTCCGGGCCCGGGCCTGTCGGGCGCTAAAGCGTCCCGAGGGTGACCTCCGCGGTCTTGCCCTGTCCGTCCCGCTGGTAGCCGACGGTGACCTTGGCGCCGGGGCTGAGCGAGGCCAGCGCGCTGGTCAGCGCGGAGGGGCTGTTGATCGCGGTGTCGTTGATCTTGGTGATCACGTCGCCGGCCTGCAGCCCGGCGGAGGCGGCGGGCCCGTTGTCGACCACCGAGACCACCGCCGCGCCGGCCGGCTGGAAGTTCGAGTCGAAGTACGGGCGGACGGTCACGCCGAGCGCGGCCCGGCCGGAGTTGGTGACCTTGCCGTCCTTGATCAGCTGGTTGGCGATGCTGGTCACGGTGGCCGACGGGATGGCGAAGCCGATGCCGGGCGCGGCCGAGCCGTTCAGCTCGGGGTCGACGGCGGTCAGCGTGTTGATCCCGATCACCTGGCTGGAGAGGTTGACCAGCGCGCCGCCGCTGTTGCCGGGGTTGATCGCGGCCGAGGTCTGCACCATGTTGCCGATGGTGGCGCCGGGCGAGCCGGCGGACTGCGGCTCGCTGACCGTCCGGCCGACCGCCGAGACGATGCCCTGGGTGACGCTGCTGGACAGGCCCAGCGGGCTGCCCATGGCCAGCGTGATCTGCCCGACCGAGACCTTGGAGCTGTCCGCGAAGGCCGCCGGCTTGAGGCCGCCGGGCGCGTCGGACAGCTTGATCACCGCGAGGTCGGACTCCGGGTAGCTGCCGACCAGGGTGGCGTCCAGCGGCTTGGTGCTGTTGGCCAGTGTCACGGTGAAGGTGGTGGCGCTGCCGACCACGTGCGCGTTGGTGACGATGTCGCCCTTGTCGTCGAAGACGATCCCGGAGCCGAGGCCGTCCCCCGCGGTGATCTGCACCACCGAGGGCAGCACCTGGGAGATCACCTGCTGGTAGTCCTGCTCCAGCTGGTTGCTGCTGGACGGGGCGGGCGCCGACGAGGAGCTGCTGGCCGCCGCGGTGGAGCTGGACCCGGAGCCGGAGCTGGAACAGCCGGTCACCAGCAGCGCGGCCGAAGCGAGCACCGCCGCGGGCCCCCACCACAGCTTGGGCCCGGTGGGCCGGGGGCCGGCCGGGAGCGGGCGGGTCGGTTCCTTCTTCGGGCGCACGGCGGCCACCTCCGGTCGCTGGACAGAGCTTTGTCAGCATTTCACCGAAATGTCCGATTGCCCGGGCAACACACCAAGGGCCGCACCGAAAAGCGGCCTCTAGGATCGGGCCATGACCTGGTTGATCACGGGAGGGGCCGGCTACATCGGCGGCCACGTCGTCCGGGAGCTGGCCGCGGCCGGCGTGTCCACCGTCGTCCTGGACGACCTGAGCAGCGGATCGGCCGCCCACCTGCCGCCCGGCGTCCCGCTGGTGGCCGGCTCCACGCTGGACCGCCGGCTGCTGGACCGCGTGCTGGCCGAGCACGGCGTCACCGGCGTGCTGCACCTGGCCGCCCGCAAGCAGGTGGGCGAGTCGGTCGAGCGGCCGCTGTTCTACTACCACGAGAACGTCGAGGGCCTGCGCACCGTGCTGGCCGCCGCGGTCGACGCGGGCGTGCGCCGGGTGGTGCTGTCCTCCTCCGCCGCCGTCTACGGCATGCCGGACGTCGACCTGGTCGACGAGTCCACCCCCTGCCTGCCGATCAACCCGTACGGCGAGACCAAGCTGGCCGACGAGTGGCTGCTGAACGCCTGCGCGGCCGCGCACGGCCTCTCCGCGGTCTCCCTGCGGTACTTCAACGTGGCGGGCGCCGCCGCCCCCGAGCTGTCCGACCCGGGCGCGGCCAACCTGGTCCCGCTGGTCCTCCAGCGGCTGACGGCCGGGCTGCCGCCGCTGGTCTTCGGCGACGACTACCCGACCCCGGACGGCACCTGCGTCCGCGACTACATCCACGTCTCGGACATCGCCTCCGCGCACGTCGCCGCCGTCCGCCGGCTGGAGGCCGCCGGGCCGGGCGAGCGGATCGGGCTGACGCTCAACATCGGCACCGGCCGCGGCGCCTCGGTGCGCGAGATGATCGCCGAGATCACCGAGGTCACCGGCATCCGGATCGCCCCCGAGGTGGCCCCCCGCCGCCCCGGCGACCCGGCCCGGGTGGTGGCCTCCGCCGAGCTGATCCGCCGCGAGCTGGGCTGGAGCGCCCGGCACGACCTCCGCTCGATGGTCGCCTCGGCCTGGGCCGGCTGGCAGTACCGCCACCCCTGAGCCGCCCCCGGCTCCCCCGGACGACCACGTACGGCCCCGGACGACAACGGACGGCCCCGGACGACCACGAACGGCCCCGGACCCCGCGCGGGGTCCGGGGCCGTACCGTTCCTGCGCGCGCCTACTGCGGGACGGCGGTGCCGTAGAAGGAGTCCAGCGCGTACACGCAGCGGTCCTTGGAGCCGACGAACACCCGGCCGCCGACCGCCACCGGGGAGCCGGTCAGCTCGCCCTTGGTGCCCAGCTCCCAGCGCAGTCGGCCGGTGGCCAGCTCCAGGGTGTGCAGCGAGTGGTCGCGGCTGCCCAGGTGCACCAGGCCCTCGGCGACCGCCGGGGAGCCCACCAGGTCGCCCCGGGTGCTGTAGCGCCAGCGCTCCCGGCCGCCGGCCGCCTCGAACGCGAACAGGGTGTCGCCGGAGCCCAGCAGCACCGTCCCGTCGGCGACCACGGCCGGCTCGGCGCCCTGCCGGGCGGCGGTGGCGGCCCGCCACCGGCCGTGCCCGGTGGCGGCGTCCAGCGCGTACAGGGTGCCGAGGTAGTCGGCGACGTACACCGCCCGGCCGTCCACCGCGGGCGGGGTGAACAGCACCACCGGCGCGTCGAACCGCCAGCGCTCGGCGCCGGTGGCCGCGTCCAGCGCGTGCACCCGCTGACCGGACGTCACGTAGAGCACCCCGGCGTGCTCGACCGGGCGGGACGGCACCTCGCCGCCCAGCGGCACCGTCCAGCGCACCCCGGAGCCCAGCGGGTCCACGCAGTGCAGCCGGCCGCCGCCCTGGTAGTAGGCCGCACCGGCGACCAGCGCCGGGCCGGACTGCGGGTTCTCGTACTCCTGCTGGGCGTCGTCGGCCCGCCACAGCTCGGCGCCGGTGGCCGCCGCGCGCAGCTGCACGCCGCCGCCGCGCACGCCGCAGCACAGCACGCCGTCGGCGGCGTCCAGCGCGTACACCCAGCCGTCCAGCGAGTGCCGCCAGCGCTCGGTGCCGTCCGCGGCGTCCACCGTGTACAGGTGCGGGCCGTCGGCGGCGTGCACCCGGCCGCCGTCCACGGCCAGCGCCCAGGCCACGTCCCGGGTCTTCCAGCGGCGCTCGCCGGAGCCGATGTCCAGCGCGTGCACCTCGAAGCTGGAGGCGAACAGCGTGCCGTCGGCGACCACCGGGGTGCCCCACACGTCGTTGGACATCCGGAACCGCCAGGGCCGCCAGCGCGCCGCGGGCTGCGGCGGGGCGGCGGACGGCGCGGAGCTGCGGCGCACCCAGTCGGTGCCGGCCGGGGCGGCCGCGGGCGGGGCGGGCTCCGCCCGCGGTCCGGGCCCTATCGGCACGTGCGCGCCGGGCAGCCGGATCTCGGCGTCGCCCGGGCCGCCGGGGCCGGGCCGCCGGTGCGGGTGCACCCGCTCGGTGACCACCTCGGCCTCGGACACCGGGCCGGCCGGGCCGGCCCCGCCGACCGGGCCGAGCGCCCCGACCGGGGCCGGGGCGGGCGCGGGCAGCGGCGGCGGCGCCACCGGCTGGGAGGGCAGCACCACCGGCGGCTGCGGCCGGACCGGGGGCTGCTGGGCACTGACGGGACGTCTGCTGCTGCGCTTGGCCTCGATCAGGTCGAGCGCGGCGGGCGGCAGCCAGTCCCCGGCCTCGCCGGAGGCGTCGGCCCGGGAGAACAGGTGCGGGGCCAGCTCGGCCTGGATCTGGGCGGGCGTCGGCCGGTGCTCGGGGGTGGGCCGCATGCAGGCCCGGACCAGGTCCACCAGCTCGACCGGCAGGCCGGACAGGTCCGGCTGGTCGCGCAGCAGCTGGAACACCGTCTCGACCGGGTTGGAGCCGCGGTACGGCGGGTGCCCGGTGGCGCAGAACACCACCAGCGAGCCGAGCGAGAACACGTCGCTGGCGCCGGTGACGCTGCGGCTGTCGCGGGCCTGCTCGGGCGACATGTAGGCGGGGGTGCCGACGGCGACGTTGGTCATGGTGAGCCGGGTGCTGGAGACCCCGGCGGCGATGCCGAAGTCGATCACCCGCGGGCCGTCCTCGACCACCAGCACGTTGGACGGCTTGAGGTCCCGGTGGACCAGGCCGGCCGCGTGGATGGACTGCAGCGCCTCGGCGATGCCGGCGGTCAGCCAGCGCACCGCGTCGGCGGGCAGCGGGCCGCAGTCGTCGACCAGGTCCTCCAGCGAGGGCGCGGGCACGTACGCGGTGGCCAGCCACGGGACGGCGGCGTCGGCGTCGGCGTCCACCACGGCGGCGGTGTAGAAGCCGCCGACCGTCTTGGCGGCCGCGATCTCGCGGGCGAAGCGGACCCGGAAGAGGTTGTCCTCGGCCAGCTCGCTGCGCACGGTCTTGATGGCCACCCGCCGGCCCGAGGCCGACCGGGCCAGGTACACCAGGCCCATGCCGCCCGCGCCGAGCCGGGCCAGCACTTCGAAGGGCCCGATCCGCCTCGGATCGTGCGCCGTCAGCTGGTCCACTCCGCAGCCACCTCCCCTTCCGCCAGCGCCCCCCGGCGGCGGCGCCCCCCGATTCTCCAATGCCCGCCGCCCGGGAGCCAATCTCCCCCGCCCGGGACACGCCCCCGGGTACCGGACCCGGGTACCGGAGCCGCTCCCTCCGCAGGCCCCCGGACGCCTCCGCGGGGCCCGCCGGACCGGTCCGAGCTGACTTGTCGTCACGCTGTGGGGTCATCAGCACACGGGGGGGCAACAACTCCGCGCGGAAATGGCGTCGTTTCCCCCTCACCCGGACTAATAGTCGCACTACCGATTAGCGCCAAGATCGTGCCACTGTAAGCTGACGACATGACAGGACAAGTTCGCACCGTCGACGGTCGCGTCGCCGGGCGGCGCGGACAGGAGACGCGGCAGAAGCTGCTCGACTGCCTCCGCGAGATGCTCAGCACGTCGCCGTACCGGGACGTCAAGGTCATCGACGTCGCCCGTATGGCGGGTACCTCCCCCGCGACCTTCTACCAGTACTTCCCGGATGTCGAGGGCGCAGTCCTTGAGATCGCCGAGGAAATGGCCGAGGACAGCGGCGGGCTCAAAGAGCTCGTCGATGGAAAGTCCTGGGCGGGAAAGACCGGCTTCACCACTTCCGAAGAACTGGTGGACGGATTCCTCGCCTTCTGGCGCAAGAATGACGCCATTCTCCGAGTGATCACACTCGGTGCCGCCGAAGGGGACAAGCGGTTCTTCAAGATCCGCATGAAGGTCCTCAACTCGGTGGCGGCCCCGCTGGCCGAAGCGGTCCGCAACAACCAGGGCAAGACCGACAAGACGGTCGAACCGTCGGCGGTCGCCGGCGCCCTGGTCTCGTTGCTCGCCGCGGCGGCCGAGCACGGCAAGGCGTTCACCTCCTGGGGCGTGAAGGTCAAGGACCTCAAGCCCAACCTGGCGCTCCAGGTGTACCTGGGAGTCACCGGAAAGAAGCCGCCGAAGTAACGACCACGCCCATCGGCGCTCGGCCCCGGTTCCTGTCCGGGTGTGTCGGATGCGGCCGTGCCTCGGGGGAGGTTCGCCGACGTACCGCGGAGCGCCGTCCTGCAACGGACGGAAGGGGCGGCCGGGAGGATTTTCCTCCCGGCCGCCCCTTCCGTTTCCGTCCGCGGCCGCTCAGGGGCAGCGCACGACCTGTCCGGCGTAGGCCAGGCCGCCGCCGAAGCCGAACAGCAGCACCGGATCGCCGCTGTGCAGCTCCCCGCGCTCGACCAGCTTGGACAGTGCGAGCGGGATGGAGGCGGCGGAGGTGTTGCCGGAGTCGACCACGTCGCGGGCGACCACCGCGTCCTCGGCCAGGCCGAGCTTGCCGGCGATGGCGTCGATGATCCGCAGGTTGGCCTGGTGGGCGACGAAGCCGCGCAGCTCGGACGGGTCGATCCCGGCCTTCTCGCAGGCCCTGCGGGCCAGCGGGGCGACCTGGGTGGTGGCCCAGCGGAAGACGGTCTGGCCCTGCTGGCTGATGACCGGCTTCCAGCCGCTGATCGCGACCGCGGCGCCCTTCTCCGGCTCGGAGCCCCACACCACCGGGCCGACGCCGGCCCGCTCGTCGGGGGCGGCCTCCAGCACGGCGGCGCCCGCGCCGTCGCCGAAGATCACGCAGGTGGTGCGATCGGTCCAGTCGATGATGTCGGACATCCGCTCCACGCCGATCACCAGCGCCCGGGTGGCCGCGCCGGCCCGGATCGCGTGGTCGGCGGTGGCCAGCGCGTACGAGAAGCCCGAGCAGGCGGTGTTCAGCTCGTACGCGGCGGGGGTGGGGATGCCGAGCCGGGCGGCGACGGCGGCGGCGGTGTTGGGGCTGCGCTCGACGGCCGTGCAGGTGGCGACGGCGACCAGGTCGATCTGCTCGGGCGTCGTCCCGGCCTTGGCCAGCGCCTTCTCGGCGGCGCCCACCGCGAGGTCGACCAGGGTCTCGTCCTCCGCGATGTGGCGGGTGCGGATGCCGACCCGGGAGCGGATCCACTCGTCGTCGGTGTCGACCATCGCCGAGAGATCGTCGTTGCTCAGGATCTTCGGCGGCTGGTGGTGGCCCAGCGCCACGATGCGGGAGGCGGTCATACCACCCACTCAACCGGGTTACCGGTGAGTCGGGAGGTGACGGCCCGACACAGGATCGGGTGCCCGATGCTGTAGGTCCCTCACAACCGCCGGGTGCTCAGGCGGCCAGCGACTGGGCGTCGCCCATCATGATCATCGGGTGCTGCGCCGGGTCCAGGGTCTTGATCAGCTCGACCATGTGGTCCTCGGTGAGCGAGACGCAGCCGTGGGTGGGGCCGCCGTGGTCGAGGTGCAGCCAGATGCCGCCGCCCTTGGCCGCGCCCTCCGGGTAGGTGGTGTCGAGCGGGGACTTGCCCTCGGCCCGGTTGTAGTTGATCGCGATCACGTAGTCGAAGGAGCCGGCCAGCGGCTCGTTGTTGAACCCGCGCCCGGACATCACGAAGTTCTTGTTGTGGTCGTACGGCAGCTTGGAGCCCGGGTCGGCCTTGCGGCCGCCGGCGTCGGTGAGCGAGAACAGGCCGATCGGGCTGCGCAGGTCGCCGGAGCTGTGGTCGGTGGTCCAGCCCTTGTAGGCGTTGTGGGCGGGCCAGGCCTGGCCCGCCTGCCAGCTGCCGTCCGCGCCGCGGGTCCACAGCGTGACGGTGTTGTCCGAGGAGTCCTTGCCCTGGCCGCTGGCGACCAGCAGCTGGCGGGTCTCGGCGGGGACCTTGGCCATCCAGTCGGCGCCGATGCCCGGGATGGTGGTGATCCGGTCCCGGTCGGAGCGGTCGGCGGCGGGGGCCTCGGTGTGCTGCCCGGCGTCGGAGGCCTGCATCGGGACCACCTCGGGCTCGCGGTCGGGGGCCGCGCTGGCCACCTCGCCCTGGAAGGTCCGGCCCGGGCCGACGGTGAACCAGCCGGCCGCGAGGGCCAGCAGGGTGGCGGTGCCGACGGTGAACTTGCGGGCCCGGCGCGGCTTCGGCTTGCGGCGGCTGCGGCGGGTGGCGGCTCGGCCCTGGGGCTGCTCGGCCTCGCTCCGGTCGGTCGGCGCGGGGGCCGGGCGGCGGTGCGAGGAGACGCGATGGGAACCGGACATGCGGACGATCCTCCCAGACCGCGGGGACGAGGTGGAACCCGGGCCGTGTGATGAGCCTGTGAGCATACGCGCTCGGGAAACGTTTCTCCGCGTTCCCGGATGCCCCGGGGGTGCGTCTTCGTCCCGTGCGCCCCGCGGGAGCGCAGCGCGCCCGGTGGCCGGAAACCGGTCACCGGGCGCGTGGTCCGAACGGGGGGTCAGAGGCGCATCGCCTGCGGGGTCTCCCGGCGCGTCAGGTCCGGTCCGTCGTACTCGCGGATGACCTCGTAGCGGGTGTTGCGCTCGACCGGGCGGAAGCCGGCGTCCCGGATCAGCTGGAGCAGGTCGTCGCGGCCCAGCTTGTTGGGGGTGCCGAAGTTGTCCGCGTCGTGGGTGATCTTGTACTCGACCACCGAGCCGTCCATGTCGTCCGCGCCGTGGCTGAGCGCCAGCTGCGCGGTGGTGACGCCGTGCATCACCCAGAACACCTTGACGTGCGGGACGTTGTCGAACAGCAGGCGGGACACCGCGAAGGTCTTCAGCGCCTCGGCGCCGGTGGCCATCTCGGTGCGCGCCATCAGCCGGTTGCGGACCTTGCCGTCCTTGGAGTCGTGGAAGTCGTGCTGGTAGCGCAGCGGGATGAAGACCTGGAAGCCGCCGGTCTCGTCCTGCAGCTCGCGCAGCCGCAGCACGTGGTCGACCCGGTGGCGGGGCTCCTCGATGTGGCCGTACAGCATGGTGGCCGGGGTCTTGAGGCCCTTCTCGTGCGCCAGGCGGTGGATCCGCGACCAGTCCTCCCAGTGGGTGTCGTGGTCGACGATGTGCTGGCGGACCTCCCAGTCGAAGATCTCCGCGCCGCCGCCGGTCAGCGACTCCAGGCCGGCGTCGATCAGCTCGTCCAGGATCTCGCTCGCGCTCAGGCCGCTGATCCGCTCGAACCAGTGGATCTCGGTGGCGGTGAACGCCTTCAGCGAGACGTTCGGCAGCGCGGCCTTCAGCTCCTTGAGGGAGCGCGGGTAGTAGCGCCACGGCAGGGTCGGGTGCAGGCCGTTGACGATGTGCAGCTCGGTCAGCGACTCCGACTCCATCGCCTTGGCGAGCCGGACGGCCTCCTCGATCCGCATCGTGTACGCGTCCTTCTCGCCCGGCTTGCGCTGGAACGAGCAGTACGCGCAGGAGGCGCTGCACACGTTGGTCATGTTCAGGTGGCGGTTGACGTTGAAGTGGACGACGTCGCCGTTCTTCCGCGTCCGCACGTGGTGCGCCAGGCCGCCCAGCCAGGCCAGGTCGTCGCTCGCGTAGAGCGCGATCCCGTCCTCGCGGGTCAGCCGCTCACCGGCGTAGACCTTCGCCTCCAGCTCGCGCTTGAGCCCTGCGTCCATGCGGCGCTCCGCCTCCTTGCGACTTCGATTCGTTGCCGGGACCGAGACTACGCCTAGGTAGCCAGCAGATCGGCCAGCAGGGCGGGGTCGAGGTTCCCCCCGCTGACGACCGCCGCGAACACCCTCCCGCGCAGCTCGCCGGGGCGGTGGAAGTAGGCCGCGGGGGCGACCGCGCCGGAGGGCTCGGCGACCAGGCGGCCGCGGCGGGCCAGCAGGGCGACGGTGGCCCGGATCTCGTCCTCGGAGACGGTGACGATGTCGTCCACGTAGGCGGTGATGTGCTCGAACGGCAGGACGCCCACCGACGGAGTGCGCAGGCCGTCCGCGATCGTCCGGTAGGTGTCGGCGACCGGCCAGGCGGTGCGCACGCCCGAGCGCAGGCTCTGCTGCGCGTCCGCCGCGAGCTCCGGCTCCACGCCGACCACCCGGACGCCCGGGCAGGCCAGCTTGAGCGCGGCGGCCGTCCCGGAGATCAGGCCGCCGCCGGAGACCGGCACCAGCACGGTGTCCAGCTCGTCCGGGGCGTCCTCGGCGATCTCCAGGCCGACCGTGCCCTGGCCCGCCACGATGTACGGGTCGTCGTACGGCGGCACCCAGACGTAGCCGTGCGCGGCGGCCAGCTCGGCCGGGACGGTGTCGCGCTCCTCGGCGGTGACGATCACCACCTCGGCGCCGAACGCGCGGGTGTTCTCGATCTTCACGGCGGGCGAGGTGTCCGGCATCACGATCACCGCCTTGACGCCGAGCCGCGAGGCGGCGTACGCCACCGCCTGGGCGTGGTTGCCGCTGGACTGGGCCACCACTCCCCTGGCCCGCTCCTCCTCGGTGAGCGCGGCCAGCCGGTTCATCGCCCCGCGGATCTTGAACGCCCCGGTCGGCTGGAGGCTCTCCGGCTTCAGCCAGAGCCGCCGCCCGCCGTCCGCCGCCCACGGGCAGGGCAGCAGCGGGGTGCGCACCGCCGTGCCGGCGATCCGGCGCTGGGCGGCGCGCAGGTCTTCCAGGTCGACCAGGGCCATGGCGGCGCTCCCTCCGGAGGGGTTATTCGGCGAGGTGGAGCGGGAGTTCGCTGACCCGGTTCTCCCACTTGGTGGAGAGCACCACGGTGGTGCGGGTGCGCGCCACCCCCTTGGTGCCGGACAGCCGCTTGACCACCGACTCCAGGCCCTCCACGTCCGGCACCCGGACCTTCAGCATGTACGAGTCGTCGCCCGCGATGAACCAGCAGTCCTCCACCTCGGGGAGGTCCTTCAGCCGGTGCGAGACGTCGTCGTGGTCGGCCGCGTCGGTGAGCTGCAGGCCGATCAGCGCCGTCACCCCGTAGCCGAGCGTCGCCGGGTTGACCGTCGCCCGGTACCCGGTGATCACGCCCGCCTGCTCCAGACGGTTGATCCGGTCCGTCACGCTCGGCCCGGACAGGCCCACCAGGCGGCCCAGCTCGGCGTACGAGGCCCGGCCGTTCTCCCGGAGTGCCTGGATGAGCTGTCTGTCCACAGAGTCCATTGCCTGCCGCGTCCTTCCGAACCTCACCAGAACCACAGATCATTATCCGGAATCCAAGGCGCCGCGCGCCGATCAACCCGGGTATCCCAGAGAACATACTCTCCCGTAACGTGTCCGCTCACTCGCCCCGGCGCGGGGCGGTTTCCGGACTTCCCGCGGGGGTGCTCGCGGCCTCGCCGAGGGTGCCCGACCAGCGGCGGTACAGCGCGTGCGGGACGGCGACGGCGTCCAGCACCCGGCCGGCCACGAAGTCCACCAGTTCGCGGGCCGTCGAGCCGCCCGCGTAGAAGCCGGGGGACGCCGGGAGGACCACCGCGCCCTGCTCGTCGAGCGCCACCAGGTGGCGCAGCGTGCTGCCGGTCAGCGGGGTCTCGCGCAGGCACAGGACCAGCGGGCGGCGCTCCTTGAGGGTGACCGCGGCGGTGCGCTGCAGCAGGTCCTTGGACAGGCCCAGCGCGATGCCGGCCGCGGCGCCGGTGGTCGCCGGGACGACCAGCATGCCCTTGGCCGGGTACGAGCCGGAGGACGGGCCGGCCGCGAAGTCCCCGGCGGGCCAGTGGCGGACGTCGTGCAGGTCGGCCTCGTCCGTGCCGAGCCAGGCGGCGAGGTCGGCGCGCCAGTGCGCGTCGCGGAAGGAGACGCCGGTCTCGTCCAGGATGGTCAGGCGGGCGGCCCGGCTGACGATCAGGTCGACGGCCTCGCCGGCGGCCAGCAGCGCGCGGATCACCGAGGCGGCGTAGGGGGTGCCGCTGGCGCCGGAGACGCCGACGACCCAGGGCTTGCGGGTGGTGCTCATGATTCCCATTGTGGGGCGCGGAACCGGGGGCTCGGGGAACGGCGGGCCGCCGGCGGGGACAGAATGGGTGCATGGCAGCCGAGTTGGTGGATCTGACGCACCCGGTGGTGTCCGGGATGCCGGTGTATCCGGGGGACCCGGGGGTGGAGCTGCGGGCGGCTCTGACGGTGGAGGGCGAGGGGGTGAACGTGCTGGCGGTGCACCTGGGGTCGCAGACGGGGACGCACGTGGACGCGCCGTACCACCTGGACGTGCGGTGGCCGACGCTGGACGGGCTGCCGCTGGAGCTGTTCACCGGGCCCGCGGTGGTGGTGGACCTGCGGGGGCTGCCGGCCCGGGGCGAGGTGACGCCGGAGCACCTGGCGGGGGCGCTCGCGGTCTCGGGGCCGGGGACGGTGCTGCTGCTGGCGACGGGGTGGCCGCGGTACTGGGGGACGGACCGGTACTTCGCGCACCCGTACCTGACCGAGGCCGCGGCCCGGGCCGTCGTCGCGGCGGGCGTCCGGACGGTGGGGATCGACGCGCTGTCGGTGGACCCGACGCCGGATCCGGGGCCCTCGGACCCCGGAGTGGCCAGCCTGCTGGCCGAGTTGGCGGACGAGCACGACCCGGAGCCGGAGCAGGCGACGCTGGCGGCGCACCGGGTGCTGCTGGGGCCGGAGGGCGGCGGGGTGATCGCGGAGAACCTGACCGACCTGTCGGCGCTGCTGGCGGCGCAGGAGGCGGGGGTGCCGGTGGAGGTCTCGCTGTTCCCGCTGCGGTTGACGGCGGCGGACGGGGCGCCGGTGCGGGCGGTGGCGCGGATCGGGTGAGCGGGCGCTCCCAACGGCCCCCTCGCACCGGCGACTTGGTCTAGACCAGCCCGGGAGCGCCCCGCTAGGCTCCCGCCATGCCTGAGATCGTCGGTGTGGTCGAGCGCTTGTGGCGCTACCCCGTGAAGTCCACGGGGGGCGAGTTGCTCGACTCCGTCGAGGTGGAGGAGCGCGGCCTGGTCGGCGACCGCCTGTACGCGGTGCGCGACGGGGCCGGGCGGTTCGGCTCGGGGAAGAACACCCGGCGCTTCCGCCGGATGGACGGCCTGCTGCGGCTGAGCTCCCGGCTGGGCGCGCGGATCGACGGCCCGGAGCTGTTCGACCCGCTGGGGATGCCGGTGCCCGACCCGGACGCCTTCCTGCGCGCCTACCTGGAGCAGGAGGACGTCGCGCTGGCCCTGGAGGACGCGGTCTCGCACTTCGACGAGCTGCCGGTGAGCGTGCTGACCACGGCGACGCTGGACTGGGTGGCGCAGGCGGTGCCGTCCGCGGTGGTGGACGAGCGCCGGTTCCGGCCGAACGTGCTGCTGCGCACCCCGCCGGGGACGCCGCCGTTCACCGAGGACGGCTGGTTCGGCCGGGAGGGCCGGGTGAAGGGCGGGGCGCGGCTGGCGTTCGTCCGCTCCAGCGTCCGGTGCGCGATGGCGGGGGCGGCGCAGCCGGGGCTGCCGCACGCGCCGGAGATCCTGAAGACCGTCGTCCACGAGCGGGACGGCGAGCTGGGGGCGCTGGCGACGGTGTCCCGGCCGGGGCGGCTGCGGGTCGGGGACGCGCTGGCGCTGGCGTGAGCCTCAGGCCGGGCGGTGCGGGACCAGGCAGAACGGGTGGCCGGCCGGGTCGGTGAGCACCGTCCAGCCCTCGTGCCGGGCCTTGAGCTCGGCGCCCAGGGCGGTCGCCTCGGCCTCGGCGGCGGCGAGGTCGGCGACGTCGACGTCGAGGTGGAGCTGCTGCGGGTGGGCCGGGTCGGGCCAGATCGGCGGGCGGTAGTCCTCGACCCGCTGGAAGCCGAGCACCCGGCCGTCGGGCAGGTGGACGGTGGACCACGCCTCGTCGAGCGACCAGCGCGGGTCGGGGCGGTCCGCCTCGCCGCCGAGCAGGGCGGCGTAGAACTGGGCCAGGCCCGCCGGGTAGTGGCAGTCCAGCACCACGCACTGCAGTGTGCCGATCATCGGGTTCCCCGTTCCGCTCGCGGTGGCCTCCGCCCTCCAGCATGGCGCATCGGCGCGGCGGGTGGCGGTTCATCCGGCGGGAGCGGCGTCCGCGCAGGTGGGGGGCGGTCCCGACGGGGCGTCAGGTGGCGTAATGGTGCGGCAACGAAAACCGGGGCCGCCCGGCCCTAGGGTTGCCGCCGACAGCGCAACCGAGGGCCGGAGCAGACCCGATGACCAGCGAGAACACCGTGCGCGACCACCGCGGCGGCGCGGCCAGGCGGCCGCGGGCCGACCGGGCCCGGCAGGTCGCGGACGTGCTGCGGCAGCAGGTGCTGAGCGAGGCGTTCGGGACCGGCCCGCTGCCCCACGAGGACGCGCTGGCGCAGGAGTTCGGGGCGTCCCGGAACACCGTGCGGCAGGCGCTGGACCTGCTGCGCGGGGAGGGGCTGGTGCGCCGGGTGCCCGGGTCGGGGACGCTGGTGGCGGCGGAGAAGGTGCCGCACGGGCTGAACCGGCTGGAGGGCCTGGCCGAGACCCTGCACGAGCACGGCGAGGTGGTCAACGAGGTCCGCTCGTTCGGGCCGGTCCGGGCACCGGGGGCGGTGGCCCGCCGGTTCGGCCTGCCGGACGGCGCGGACGTGGTGTACGTGGAGCGGCTGCGCCGGTTGAACGGGCTGCCGCTGTCGCTGGACCTGACCTACCTGGCGCCGGACATCGGCGCGCTGCTGGAGCCGGCCGACCTCGCCCACCGGGACGTGTTCCGGCTGATCGAGGAGGCCGCCGGGCAGCCGCTGGGCGCCGCCGACATCACCCTGGAGGCCGTCAACGCCGACGCGCACTCCGCCGCGGTGCTCGAAGTCCCGCGCGGTGCGGCCCTGTTGATGCTGGAACGGCTCACCACGCTGGCCGACGGCCGGCCGGTGGACCTGGAGTACGTGCGCTTCCGCGGCGACCGGCTGGCCATGCGCGGCCGGCTGCTCCGCGACCTGGCCTGACCCTTCGCCACCCGAAACCCGAACCGACCTTCCTCACCCTGGAGTTGGACCGATGGCGCTCGCCGAGCACCGCACCGACGTGCCCGTGACCATCGACGCCTCGCTGTGCATCGCCGGCTGCACCCTGTGCGTCGACATGTGCCCGCTGGACTCGCTGGCGATCGACGAACAGGACGGCACCGCGTACATGCACGTGGACGAGTGCTGGTACTGCGGCCCCTGCGCCGCCCGCTGCCCCACCGGGGCGGTCACCGTCAACATGCCCTACCTGATTCGCTGAGGATGCGTCAGATGTCTCGTGCAGCAAGCAAGTTGGGCGCCGTCGCGATAGCCGCGGCCCTGGTCGCGGGGGCCGCCGGGTGCTCCTCGGACGGCGACCCGAAGACCGTCGAGGTGGTGGTCGGCTACCAGTCGAAGACCATCAACACCGTCACCGCCGGAACGCTGCTGCGGGCCCGCGGCTACTTCGAGCAGCAGCTCGCCGAGCTGGGCCGGCAGGACGGCCGGCACTACCGGGTGGTCTGGCAGGACTACGACGCGGGCGCCCCGATCACCGCGCAGATGCTCGCCGACAAGATCGACATCGGCTCGATGGGCGACTACCCGCTGCTGATCAACGGCTCGCGCGCCCAGGCGGCCGGCGGCCCCGGCACCCGGCTGGTCTCGGTGACCGGGTACAACCTGCTCGGCGGGCTCAACTCGGTGGTGGTGCCGAAGGACTCGCCCGCGCACACGCTGGCCGACCTGAAGGGCAAGAAGGTCTCCAGCTCGGTCGGCTCGGCCTCCGACGGCACCCTGGTGCAGGCCCTCGCCAGGGCCGGGGTCGCCGAGTCCGACATCCAGAAGCAGAACCAGCAGCCCGCCGTCGGCGCCTCCGCGCTGAAGGCGCACAGCGTGGACGCGCTGGCCCAGTTCGTGGCCTGGCCGGCCGCGGTGGTGTTCGCCGGGGACGGGCGGCTGCTGTACGACGGCTCGGCGCTCGGCCGGCCCACCCTGCACGGCGTGGTGGTGCGGCAGAAGTTCGGCACCGCGCACCCCGCCGTCGTCCGGGCCTTCCTGCGCGCCCAGGACGCCGCCACCCGCGACCTCAACCAGCACCCGCTGGCCGCCGCGCAGACCGTCGCCGAGGCCACCGGCCTGCCGCCCGAGGTGGTGTACCTCTACAACGGCCCCGACGGCATCGCCACCTTCGCCACCGCGCTCGACCCGCGACTGCTGGACGCGATGCGCACCGACGTCCCGTTCCTGGCCTCGGTCGGCGTGCTCAAGGCGCTCGACCTGGACCGCTTCACCGACCCGTCCTACCTGCGGGACGCCGGCGTCACCGACGGCGAACCCGCCCGGATCACCGGCACCGACCCGGTCTGCGGGCGGCCGGTCACCGACCCGGCGCTGGCCGGCGAGCTCTGGTACGAGGGCGAGCAGGCCACCCGCCCGGCCGCCGACCCGACCTGCCTGCTCAGGGCCGTGAAGGCCGGTGCGGCCGCGGGCGCCGGGAAGCTGCGGGCCGCGTACGTGCCCGACGCGGCCACCGGCACCCGCTGGTTCGCCGACCAGGACTGGTGGGTCCGGGACGGCGACGCGTTCAAGCCCTTCACCACCGAGGACGGCGCCAAGGCCTACCTGGCCGCCCACCCGTCCGCGACCGCGCTGACCTACCGGCAAGCGCTGGACGCCGCGTGACCGCGCGGCGCAGGCTGCTGCGGGCGGCGGCGCTGCTCGGCTTCCTCGGGCTGTGGCAGCTGCTCACCGCGCTGAAGGTGGAGGCCTGGGTGCGCTTCGACCACCTGCCGACGGTGCTGGAGGTCGCCGACGCGCTGCGGGCGCAACTCGGCACCGCCGCGTACTGGCAGGACCTGGCCGAGAGCCTGCGGCGGATCTGCACCGGCTTCGCGCTGGCCGCGCTGCTCGGCGTCGGCGCCGGGGTGCTGACC
Organism: Kitasatospora sp. NA04385; assembly: GCF_013364235.1. NCBI lineage: Bacteria > Bacillati > Actinomycetota > Actinomycetes > Kitasatosporales > Streptomycetaceae > Kitasatospora > Kitasatospora sp. NA04385. The sequence goes on from NZ_CP054919.1 coordinate 3,238,008, forward strand.
GCCCGCTCGCGCACCGCCGCCGACCTGATCGGCCCGGTGCTGGAGCTCGTCCGGCCGATCCCGGCGATCGCGCTCGTCCCGGTGGCGATCATGCTGTTCCCGGAGAACGAGCAGGGCATCGTCTTCATCACCTGCGCCGCCGCGTTCTTCCCGATCACCGTGGCCACCCGGCACGCGGTGCGGGCGGTGCCGCCGCGCTGGGAGGAGGCGGTGCGCACGATGGGCGGCGGGACCGGGCGGGTGCTGTTCGGCGTGGTGCTGCCGGGCGCGCTGCCCGGGGTGGTCGGCGGGCTCTCGGTCGGCCTGGGCGTCTCCTGGATCTGCGTGATCTCCGCCGAGATGGTCTCCGGCCAGTACGGCGTCGGCTACCGCACCTGGTCCGCGTACACCGTGCTGGACTACCCGGGGGTGTTCGTCGGCATGGTCACCATCGGGCTGCTCGGCTGGGCCACCTCCGGCGCGGTCGAACTGCTCGGGCGGCGGCTGACCCGCTGGCTGCCCGCCGCCGTCCCGGCGGGGGTGGGGGCATGAGCCTGCGACTGACCGCGCGCGGCCTGAGCGTCGGCCACCGGGGGCGGCCGGTGCTGCGCGACGTCGAGCTGGACGTGGCGCCGGGCGAGGTGCTGACCGTGCTCGGCCCGTCCGGCTGCGGCAAGTCCACCCTGCTGCGGGCGCTGGCCGGGCTGCTGCCGCCCAGCGGCGGCGAACTGCTGGCCGGCGGGCGGCCGTTGACCGGCCCCGGCGCCGACCGGGCGCTGGTGTTCCAGGAGGACGGCCTGCTGCCCTGGCGGACCGTCCGCCGCAACGTCGAACTGCCGCTGGCCATCGCCGGGTTGAAGCGCGCCGAGCGGCGCGCCCCGGTCGCCGACTGGCTGGAGCGGGTCGGCCTGGACGGCCACGGCGACCGACTGCCGAGGGAGTTGTCCGGCGGGCAGCGCCAGCGCGTGCAGCTGGCCCGGGCGCTGGCCGGCGCGCCGCGGGCCGTGCTGATGGACGAGCCGTTCGGCGCGCTCGACCCGCAGACCCGCGCCGCGATGCAGCAACTCCTGCTCGCCGTCTGGGAGAAGGAGCGCTGCACGGTCGTCTTCGTCACCCACGACGTGGACGAGGCGCTGCTGCTCGGCGACCGGGTCGCCGTGCTCTCCGGCGGCACCCTGGCCGCCCTGCACGAGGTGCCCGCGCCGCGCGACCCGGCGGCCGACCGGAGCGCGCTGCGGGCGCTGCTCCTCACCCAGTACGCCTGAACCCCGCACACCCGAACCCCCCTGAGAGGCACCGCAGATGCGCACACCCGAGATCAGCCAGGCGCGCCGGCTGGAGTGCGACGTCCTGGTGGTCGGCGGTGGCACCGCCGGCTCGATGGCCGCGATCGCCGCCGCCGAGGCCGGGGCACGCGTCCTGCTGCTGGAGAAGGCGCACGTGCGCCACTCCGGGGCGCTCGCGATGGGCATGGACGGCGTCAACAACGCGATCGTCCCCGGCCGGGCCGACCCGGACGCGTACGTCGCCGAGATCACCCGCGCCAACGACGGCATCGTCAACCAGGCGACGGTGCGGCAGACCGCCCGGCGCGGCTTCGCCATGGTGCAGCGGCTGGAGCGCTACGGCGTGAAGTTCGAGAAGGACGAGCACGGCGAGTACGCGGTGCGGCAGGTGCACCGCTCGGGTTCGTACGTGCTGCCGATGCCCGAGGGCAAGGACGTCAAGAAGGTGCTGTACCGCGTCCTGCGCGAGCGCCGGATGCGCGAGAGGGTCACCATCGAGAACCGGGTGATGCCGGTGCGGGTGCTCACCGAGGGCGGCCGGGCGGTCGGCGCGGCCGGGTTCGACACCCGCAGCGGCGAGTTCGTGCTGGTCTCGGCCGGTGCGGTGGTGCTGGCCACCGGGCCGTGCGGGCGGCTCGGGCTGCCCTCCAGCGGCTACCTGTACGGCACCTACGAGAACCCGACCAACGCGGGCGACGGCTACGCGATGGCGTACCACGCGGGCGCGGAGCTGTCCGGCATCGAGTGCTTCCAGATCAACCCGCTGATCAAGGACTACAACGGCCCCGCCTGCGCGTACGTCGCCAACCCGTTCGGCGGGTACCAGGTGAACCGGCACGGCGAGCGGTTCGTCGACTCCGACTACTGGTCCGGGCAGATGATGGCCGAGTTCGCGGTCGAACTCGCCTCCGACCGCGGGCCGGTGTACCTGCGCACCACCCACCTGCCGGAGGAGACCGTGCAGGCGCTGGAGTCCATCCTGCACACCACCGAGCGCCCCAGCCGGGGCACCTTCCACGCCGGGCGCGGCCACGACTACCGCACCCACGACGTCGAGATGCACATCTCCGAGATCGGCCTGTGCGGCGGCCACAGCGCCAGCGGCGTCTGGGTCGACGAAAACGCCGCGACCACGGTGCCCGGGCTGTACGCGGCCGGGGACCTCGCCTGCGTGCCGCACAACTACATGATCGGGGCGTTCGTCTTCGGCGAGCTGGCCGGGACGCACGCGGTCTCGCAACTCCCCGAGGTGCGGGCCGAGTTGCCCGCGGACCAGGTCGCCGACGCGCACCGGCTGGTCTACCGGGCGCTGGAGCACCCCGACGGGCCGCCGCAGCAGCAGGTCGAGTACAAGCTGCGGCGCTTCGTCAACGACTACGTCGCCCCGCCGAAGACCGGCGCCCGGCTCTCCGTCGCGCTCGACCACTTCGAGCGGATGCGCGGCGAGGTCGCCTCGATCGGCGCCCGCACCCCGCACGAGCTGATGCGGGCGGTCGAGGTCGACTTCATCCGGGACTGCGCGGAGATGGCGGCGCGCGCCTCGCTCGCCCGCGAGGAGTCCCGCTGGGGGCTCTACCACCAGCGCCTGGACCGGCCCGGGCAGGACGACGCCGCCTGGTTCCGGCACCTCAACCTGCGCAAGCGGGCCGACGGGGAGATGGAGTTCCTGACCCGGCCGGTCGCGCCCTACCTCGTCCCGGTGGACGGGCTGGAACCCCCCGGCGGCGAGGTCGAACTGCTCGGCCCCGTCGAGGCGATGGCGGTCGGGCGCACCGGGGTGAGCGCCTCGGCGGCGGGCGGGGCGGCGGCCTCCGCGGCGGCGCGGCCGCAGGGCCGGGTGCTGGAGGTGCTGCGGGCGGAGGGCGACGCGGTCGTCGGCTACCTGGCCGACCGCGACCCGGACGTCCGGCTGGCCGCCGTCGCCGCGCTCACCGAGCACACCCGGACGGCACCGGCCGCGCGCTGGCCGCCGCGCTCGGCGACCCGGACGGGCGGGTCCGCGGCGCGGCCGTCGCGGGCCTGCGCGAACTGGTGGAGGTGCTCGACCCCGCGCTGGGGGCCGACCTGGCCGGAGCGGCCGGCTCCCCCGACCCGGTGGTGCGGGCGGGCGTCCTGGAACTCGCCCGGGTGCTGCGCGGCGGGTCGGTGGCGCTGTTCGCGGCCGGACTGCGCGACCCGGAGGTCCCGGTGCGGCTGCAGGCCGTCCGGGGGCTGGTCTCGCTGGACGCGGCGGACGCGCTGGCCGCCGGGGCGGCCGACACCGCGCGGGAGGTGCGGGTCGCGGTCGGCGAGGGGCTCGGGGTGATCGGCGAGGCCTCCTCGGCCCGGGTGCTGGCGGTGCTGGCCGAGGACCCCGACCCGCTGGTGCGCGCCGGGGCGTTCACCGGCGCCGCGGGCCTGGGCGGGCCGGCCCTCCTCGCGGACCTGGCGGAACGGGCGGACGCCGCCTGGCAGGTCCGGAAGGCGGCGGCCGCCGCACTGGGCGCGGCCGGACGCTGGAACGTGCTGACGGCCCTGGCCGGGGACGAGAACGGGGACGTCCGCAAGGCCGCCGTCCGGGCGATGGCGGCGGGGGCCGCGCGGGCGGACGTCGCCACCGCGCTGCGGGAACGGCTGGCGGACGGCGACGCGGACGTCCGGGCGTACGCGCGACTCGCCCTGGAGGGGGCGTAGGGGCTCGGGGAACGGCGAGTCCGTGCTGCTGGCGGCCGGAGCCCATCGAAGTGTCCGTGCTGCTGCGGGTCTTGAACAGAACCCGAAGCCGATGCGCGCCACGGCAGTGCACCGTCAGCAGACCCGGGCTCGCCGTTCCCCGAGCCCCTGGCGGTGCTCTATCTTCGCCGTCAGACCGTCAGGCCGCGGTTGACCAGGTCGATCAGGGCGAAGACGAACAGCGAGATGCCGACGAACCCGTTGGTGGAGAAGAACGCCCGGTTCAGCCGGGACAGGTCGTGCGGCTTGACGATGGTGTGCTCGTAGACGAACGCCCCCGCCACCACCGCGAGCCCGCACCAGAAGAACGCGCCCGCGTCGGTGAGCACCGCGTACCAGGCCAGCAGGGCGGTGGTGAGGGCGTGGCAGACCCGGGCGCCGGTGATCGCGGCGGGGACGCCGAACCGGGCCGGGACGGAGCGCACGCCCGTGCCGCGGTCGGCCGCGACGTCCTGGCAGGCGTAGATCAGGTCGAAGCCGCCGATCCAGATGCCCACCGCGAGGCCGAGCACCGCCGCCTCCCAGGACCAGCTGCCGGTGACGGCCAGCCAGGCGCCGATCGGGCCCATCGCCTGGGCCAGGCCCAGGATGGCCTGCGGGAAGTCGGTGAACCGCTTGCCGTACGGGTAGACCACCATCGGGACGACGGCGACCGGGGCGAGCAGCAGGCAGAGCGTGTTGAGCAGCGCCGCCGAGCCGAGGAAGACCACCAGCGCGATCGCCGAGCCGATGTACGCGGTGCGCACCGAGACCGCGCCGGTGACCAGCTCGCGGCCCGCGGTGCGCGGGTTCCGGGCGTCGATCTCGCGGTCGATGATCCGGTTGGCGGCCATCGCGAAGGTGCGCAGGCCGACCATGCAGACCGTGACCAGCAGCAGTTCGCGCCAGTGCACCGACTTGTCGGCGAGGAACATCGCGGTGAGCGCGGCGATGTAGGCGAAGGGCAGCGCGAAGACCGAGTGCTCGATCGCGACCAGGCGCAGGAAGGCCCGGGTCTTGCTGGGCTGCGTCTCGAACGCCTCAGCGGTGGTCATCACAGTCCGTACTCCTTCCAGCGGCGGGTGACCCGGGCCGCGGTCTCCGGGTCGGAGGCGACCATCTCGGGCCAGCCGCCGTCGCGGGTGTAGCCCTCCTCGGGGAGCTTGCGGGTGGCGTCGATGCCCGCCTTGCCGCCCCAGAACTGCTGGTAGGAGGCGTGGTCGAGGTGGTCGACCGGGCCCTCGACGACCGACAGGTCCCGGCTGTAGTCGACGTTGCCCAGGGCCCGCCAGGCGACCTCCTGGTAGTCGTGCACGTCGCAGTCGGCGTCCACCACGACGATCAGCTTGGTCAGCGACATCATGTGGGCGCCCCAGATGGCGTGCATGACCTTCTGCGCGTGCTTGGGGTACTTCTTGTCGATCGAGACGATCACGCAGTTGTGGAAGCCGCCCGCCTCGGGCAGGTCGTAGTCGACGATGTCCGGGATGATCACCTTGAGCAGCGGCAGGAAGAAGCGCTCGGTGAACTTGCCCAGCGGCCCGTCCTCGGTGGGCGGCCGGCCGACCACGATGGACTGCAGCAGCGGGCGGCGGCGCATCGTGACGCAGTCAATGGTCAGCGCCGGGAACGGCTCCTGCGGGGTGTAGAAGCCGGTGTGGTCGCCGAACGGGCCCTCGGGGAGCAGCTCGCCGGGCTCCAGCCAGCCCTCCAGCACCACCTCGGCGTCCGCCGGGACCTGGAGCGGGACGGTCTTGCAGTCGACCATCCGGACCCGCTCCCCCGCGACGAACCCGGCGAACAGGTACTCGTCGATGTCGCCGGGCAGCGGCGCGGTGGCGGCGTAGGTGACGGCGGGCGGGCAGCCGAAGGCGATCGCGACGGGCAGCCTCTCGCCGCGCTTGGCGGCCACCGCGGCGTGGTTGCGGCTGTCCTTGTGGATCTGCCAGTGCATGCCGATGGTGCGCCTGTCGTGCCGCTGGAGCCGGTACAGGCCGAGGTTGCGGACGCCGGAGTCCGGGTCCTTGGTGTGGGTCAGCCCGAGGTTGAAGAAGGAGCCGCCGTCCAGCGGCCAGGTGAACAGCGCGGGCAGCGCCTCCAGGTCGACGTCCTCGCCGGTGAGCACCACCTCGTGGACGGGCGCGTCGGCGGACTTCACGTTCCGCGGCGGGACGTGCGCCATCGAGGCGAGCTTGCCGAACGCCTCCCGGAAGCCGGTGAAGCCCTGCGGCAGCTCGGGCTTGAGCAGGCCGCCGATCTTCTCGGCGATGTCGTCGGGCGACTTCAGGCCGAGCGCCTTGGACAGCCGCCGCTCGGTGCCGAAGACGTTCATGGCCAGCGGCATCGCCGAGCCCTTGACGTTCTCGAACAGCAGCGCGGGGCCCTTGGCCTTCTGCACCCGGTCGACGATCTCGCCGACCTCCAGGTAGGGGTCGACCTCGACCTTGATCCGTTTGAGGTCGCCCTCCCGCTCCAGCGCCCGGAGGAAGGAACGGAGATCGTCGTATGCCATACCTGTCAGTATCCGGTACGGGCTACCCTGAGCCCGCCAAGGGTCCTGTTCGAACCTTCACCGGAGTCCGCGCTGTGCTGAGAGTCGTGCCCGTGGTGGCGCTGCTGGCCCTGTGGGTATGGGCGTTCATCGACTGCCTGACCACCCCCGAGGACGAGGTCCGCCACCTGCCGAAGGTCGGCTGGGTGATCGTCGTGCTGTTCTTCCCGCTGGTCGGCTCGATCGCCTGGCTGGTGGCCGGGCGCGACCGCACCGGCGCCCGCCGCGGGCCGTTCCGGCCGTCCGGCCCGGCCGCCCCGCGCCCCGGGTACCGGGCCGACGGGCGCCCGCTCGCCCCGGACGACGACCCGGAGTTCCTGGCCTCGCTGAAGCGCGGCGACGACGCGCACGAGGACATGCTCAAGCAGTGGGAGGCGGACCTGCGCCGCCGCGAGGACGACCTGCGCCGGGGCGACGACCTCCCCGGGGACGGGGACCGTCCCCGGGGCTGATCACGCCTTTTGGCGCATCCCTACCATCCGGACCGGACCGCGGCCCCGGACACCCGGCCGCCGGCCCGTGTGCGCCCCTTCCCGCGCACCCTGGACCGGCGGCCTCCGTGCACCCCCCGCCCCGCCGCTGACCTGCCGGTTCGACCGCTCCACCACCCCCCGGCCGGGGGGCGCCCGGACCCCCGCCCGGAACGGCCCGGCGGCGGGCCCGTGCGCCCCCCTATGTCGAGCCTGTACAGCGATCGGCGCCCGACCTTGTACGGATTCGATGCCGAAAGCCGGGCGCACTGACTCGTACTGTCGTAGCAGTAGAGGTGTTCGCTGCCCCACGCGAGCTTGGAGTGGTTCGAGATGACGGTCCTGCACGATGCGCCGGTCGGCGGCGAGGCTCCGGCCGATGCCCGTAGTCGGGTCGCCGAGTTGCACGAGCTGCGTGAGCAGGTCCGCCGCGGGCCGAGCGAGCAGGCCACCGAGGCGCAGCACGCCAAGGGGAAGCTGACTGCGCGGGAGCGGATCGATCTGCTGTTGGACGAGGGTTCGTTCCACGAGGTGGAGCCGTTGCGGCGTCACCGGGCGCAGGGTTTCGGTCTGGAGGGGAAGAAGCCGCACACCGACGGTGTGATCGTGGGGTGGGGCACGGTGCACGGGCGCACGGTGTTCACCTATGCGCACGATTTCCGGATCTTCGGCGGTGCGCTGGGTGAGGCGCACGCGCAGAAGATCCACAAGATCATGGACATGGCCATCGCGGCGGGTGCGCCGCTGGTGTCGCTGAACGACGGCGCCGGCGCCCGCATCCAGGAGGGCGTCACCGCGCTGGCCGGCTACGGCGGCATCTTCCAGCGCAACACCCGCGCGAGCGGTGTCATCCCGCAGATCTCCGTGATGCTCGGCCCCTGCGCCGGCGGCGCCGCCTACAGCCCCGCGCTGACCGACTTCGTGTTCATGGTCCGCGAGACCTCGCAGATGTTCATCACCGGCCCCGACGTCGTCCAGGCCGTCACCGGCGAGAAGATCACCCAGAACGGCCTCGGCGGCGCCGACGTCCACTCCGCCGTCTCCGGCGTCTCCCACTTCGCCTACGACGACGAACAATCCTGCATCGAGGAAGTCCGCTACCTGCTCTCCCTCCTCCCGCAGAACAACCGCGAGATGCCCCCCGTCGTCGCCGCCGACGACCCCGTCGAGCGCCGCAACGACACCCTCCTCGACCTCGTCCCCGCCGACGGCAACCGCCCCTACGACATGCGCAAGGTCATCGAGGAGATCGTCGACCACGGCGAGTTCCTCGAAGTCCACGAACGCTGGGCCACCAACGTCATCTGCGCCCTCGCCCGCATCGACGGCCACGTCGTGGGACTCATCGCCAACCAGCCCCAGTCCCTGGCCGGCGTCCTGGACATCAACGCCTCCGAGAAGGCCGCCCGCTTCGTCCAGATGTGCGACGCCTTCAACATCCCCCTGGTCACCATGCTCGACGTCCCCGGCTTCCTGCCCGGCGTCGACCAGGAACACGACGGCATCATCCGCCACGGCGCCAAACTCCTCTACGCCTACTGCAACGCCACCGTCCCCCGCATCCAGCTCATCCTCCGCAAGGCCTACGGCGGCGCCTACATCGTCATGGACTCCCGCTCCATCGGCGCCGACCTCTCCTACGCCTGGCCCACCAACGAGATCGCCGTCATGGGCGCCGAAGGCGCCGCCAACGTCATCTTCCGCCGCGACATCAACACCGCCGACAACCCCGACGACATGCGCGCCCAGAAGATCAAGGAATACAAGAACGAACTGATGCACCCGTACTACGCGGCCGAACGCGGCCTCGTCGACGACGTCATCGACCCCAGCGAAACCCGAGCCGTCCTCGCCCACGCACTCGCCATGCTCCGCACCAAGCACGCCGACCTGCCCAGCCGCAAACACGGCAACCCGCCGATGTAACCAGCGGTCGAGCTCGCCGAAACCTTTCAGACTCAAGCTTGGGGGAGAACGGAACCATGAACGAACCTCTCGTCCGCATCGTCCGCGGCTCGCTGACCGCCGAGGAAATGGCCGCGCTGACCGCGGTCCTGGCCGCCCGGGCCGCGGTGGCCGCCGCCACCTCGGCCGCACCGGTGGTCGAGCCGGTCGCCACCTGGTCGCGCATCGAGCGCCGTCCGGCGTACTTCTCCCCCGTCAGCTGGCAGCAGGCCGCGTAGCCGACGGAACGGGGCCCGGAGCGAACCTTCGCTCCGGGCCCCGCCGTCGTTGCTCCCCGGGCCGCTACGCGGCGGCCAGGGCGGCAGGACGGCCGGCGTGCATGGTGGTGAGGTTGGCGGCCAGCCGCTGCGGGTCCTGGGCCAGCCAGAGGCGCACCGCGGCTCCGAGCATGATGCAGGAGGAGCCGAGGCGGACGCCGGTGGACTGGGCGATCCGCGCGGTGGCGATGGTGAGCAGGTCGGCCAGCTCGGTGGGGAGCCAGACGGTGAGCGCGCAGGGCGCGGGCGTGGTGATGGCGGCGAGCAGCCGGTGGGCGTCCGCCGGGCAGTGCAGGGTGGGCAGGACGTCCAGCAGCCCGTCGGCGACGACTTCGGAGACGTCGCTGTGGTGGCCCTGGGCGAGCCGTCGCAGCAGCGTGCGTTCCGCTGCGGTGATTCGGACGGTCATGATGACCTCGTCGCACTCCATGGTGCGGCCCTCCTCGCGGCTTCGTGGTGCGTGGGTGGTGGGGATCTCGTGGTGGTGCGGGTGCGGGGGCGTCAGACGCCGGCGTAGGAGTGCTTGCCGGTGATGAAGATGTTGACGCCGTAGAAGTTGAACAGCCAGCAGGCGAAGGCGAGCAGCGCCAGGTAGGCGGCCTTGCGGCCGCGCCAGCCGGCGGTGGCCCGGGCGTGCAGGTAGGCGGCGTAGGCGACCCAGGTGATGAAGGACCAGGTCTCCTTCGGGTCCCACTCCCAGTACTTGCCCCAGGCCGCCTCGGCCCAGATCGCGCCCGCGATGATGGTGAACGTCCAGAGCGGGAAGATCACCGCGTTGATCCGGTAGGAGAGCTTGTCCAGCGTCCCGGAGGCGGGCAGCCGCTCCATCAGGTTGGCGGCGCGGACGGTCAGGCCGGCCGCGACGCGGTGCTCGTAGCGGTCCTTGAGCAGGTAGGCGACGGTGGCGACGAACGCGGCGAAGAAGGCGCCGCCGCAGATGGTGGCGGTGGAGACGTGGATGCCGAGCCAGTAGGAGTGCAGGGCGGGGACGAGCTGCTCGGAGTCCGTGTAGAGGACGGAGACCGCGACGCCGAGGATCAGCAGCGCGACCACGGTCACCGGCAGGCCGAGCCAGCGGACGTTCTTCTTGGTGGCGAGCAGGATGACGTACGCGCCGACCATCATCAGGGAGAAGGCGCACGAGAACTCGTACATGTTGCCCCACGGCCAGCGCATCACCGACAGGCCGCGGGCGACCACGCTGGCGGCGTGCAGCAGCAGGCCGAGGACGGTCAGCGAGACCGCCATCCGGCCGACCAGGTCGGCCTTCTCGCTGGTGCCGGCCGGGCCGACGCCGTCGGCCGGGCCGTCGTCGCCGCGGCCGCTGGTGACGGTGGTGGCACCGGCGTCGGCGAGGGCGGTGCGGGTCAGCGTGGTGGTGCCGCCGCCCTGGGAGGCGACGGTGACGGTGACCTTGCGGACGCCCTTGGCCGCGTCCGCGGAGTCGGCGACCGACTCGGCCAGGGAGCTCTGCTGCGCGGAGCGGACGGCGACGCCGCCCTTGGCGCCGAACGTCCACTCGAAGATCTGGGCGAACATCGCCAGGGTGTAGACGGTCATCGCCGAGTAGATGAGGTAGTTGGAGATGTTGGCCAACTGGGTGTCGACCTGCGCGAGCAGCACCGTCTACTCCTTGGTTTCCGGGGCGGTGGGGACGGCAGCGGCCGGGGAGTCGGCTGCGGCGGGTGCGTCGGTGGCGGGGGCGTCGGGCCCCGGGGGTGCATCGGTGGCGGGGGCGTCGGTCGCGGGGGCGTCGTCCTGGAGCTCGACGGCGAGCTCGGCGAGCTCCTCCGCGGTGCGGGCGGAGTCGCTGCGGCCCAGACCGGCCACCTCGACCAGGGTGCGGCCGTCGGGAGCGGCCACCGCGCGGACCCAGATCCGGCGGCGCTGGACGAACAGCGAGCCGATCAGGCCGAGGATCGCGGCGACGGCGCCGAGCAGCGCGATCGCGTTGCCGGGGCGGTGCGAGACGGTGAAGTTGGCCCACTGCTGGTAGCCGTCGAAGGTGATGCTGCCGTAGCCGTCGGGCAGGTCCCAGCCCTCGCCGACCTTGAGCTTGACCGCGGCGGGCTTCCCGTCGACCTGGAGCTGGGTCAGCGCCTTGTCGTCGAGCTCGTACACGTTCTGCGGCAGGCCGCTGTCGGTGCGCAGGTCGCCGACGTAGGCGCTGATCACCAGCTGCGGGTTGGCGGCGGCCGGAAAGACCGAGATCGGGCCGGTGTGGGTGAAGTCGGAGGCGGCGGTGGGCAGGAAGAAGCCCTGGAAGGCCATCTGGGTCTTCTGGCCGTCGGGGCCGGTGCCGTAGTCGTTGACCTTGATCGCGCCGAACGAGGTGACGTTGGAGTCCCGGGGCAGGAAGACCGTCGGGCCGCGGTAGACGACCTCGTTCTGCGCGTTGCGGACGGTCACCACCGGGGCGAAGCCGTGCGCGGTCAGGAAGACCTTGGAACCGCCCACCTCCAGCGGGTGGTTGACCTCGATCCTGGCGTTCTTCTGCCGGCCGGAGTCGGAGCCCTCCCAGTAGCGGACGTTGGCCACGAACTCCTTGGCGGTGCCGGCCGCCGGGCCGGAGGTCTGGAAGTCGGCGGTGAAGCCGTCCAGCTTGAAGCCGAAGGCGTCCAGGTCGTCGACGCCGTAGAACCGGGAGCCGGTGAAGTCGTCGAGCTGGGTGGTGGTGTTGGAGTAGCCCTGGCCCTCCAGCACGATCTTGGTGCCGGAGCCGCTGTCCAGGCTGGCCCAGGCGAAGCCGGTCAGCAGGGCGAACAGCGCGAAGTGGAACAGCAGGTTGCCGACCTCGCGCAGGTAGCCCTTCTCGGCGGCCACCGGGCCCGGGCCGGCGGCGACCCGGAAGCGGCGCTTCTTCAGCAGCCGGTGGGCGGCCGCCTCGACCTGCTCGGGGGCGGCGCCGGTGTGCCAGGCCGCGTAGACCGGCATCCGGGTCAGGTTGCGCGGGGCGGCCGGGGGCTGGGCGCGCAGCACGCCGACGAACTGCCAGGTGCGGGGCAGGATGCAGCCGGCCAGCGAGACGAACAGCAGGATGTAGATCGCGGAGAACCACACCGAGCTGTACACGTCGAACAGTTGGAGCTTCTCGTAGAGCGGGGTGATGCCCTTGTGGGCGTTCTTCCACTCGGCGACCTTGAAGGCGTTGGTGTTCTGCGGCACCAGCGAGCCGGGGATGGCCGCCAGCGACAGCAGGAACAGCAGCAGCAGGGCGACCCGCATCGAGGTGAGCTGGCGCCAGAACCAGCGCAGCCAGCCGAGGACGCCTATCCCGACCGGGGCGGCGTCGTTCTCCTCGGGCGCGCTGCTGAGCCGTTCGGCGTCGTCGAGCCGTCCGGCGTCGGGTCCTTCCGCGGTGTCGGGTCCTTCCGCGGCGTCGGCCGGCTGGGGGCTGGTCTTCGTGTCGCTCACGGTCAGATTCCGATCGAGAAGTCCTGGGTGAGGTACTGGAGCTGGTTGACCAGCGAGTCCCACACCCCCGTCACCAGGGCCAGGCCGACGGCGACGAGCATCCCGCCGCCGATCCGCATGACCCACTGGTAGTGCTGCTTGACCCAGCCGAAGGCGCCCAGGGCCTTGCGGAACGCCAGCGCGGCCAGGACGAACGGTACGCCGAGGCCGAGGCAGTAGACGGCCATCAGCAGTGCGCCACGCCCGGCGCTGGCCTGGTCGATGGCCAGGCCCTGGATCGCCGCCAGCGTCGGCCCGATGCACGGCGTCCAGCCGATGCCGAACACCAGGCCGAGCAGCGGGGCACCGGCCAGGCCGATCGCGGGGCGGCGGTGCGAGCGCAGTTCGCGCATGGTGAAGCCGGGCAGCAGGCCCATGAAGGCCAGGCCCATCAGCACGGTGAGCACGCCCATCACGACCGAGATGACCCGCCGGTGCGCCTCCAGGCTGTGGCCGAAGGAGCCGAACAGCGCGCCGCCGGAGACGAACACCGCGGCGAAGCCGAGCACGAACAGCAGCGAGCCGGCCAGCATCCGGCCGCGCCGGGCGCCCCTGGCGTCGGAGAGGTCGGCGGCGGAGAACCCGGTGACGTAGCTGAGGTAGCCGGGCACCAGCGGCAGCACGCACGGCGAGAAGAACGAGACCAGCCCGGCGGCCAGCGCGATCGGCAGGGCCAGCACCAGCGCGCCGCTGCCGACCGTCTCGTTGTACCCGATGTCGGACGCCGCCAGCAGGGTGCTCACTTCGACTCCGCCAGCACCGGGTCGACCATCTTCTGCAGGTCCTCGGCGGACATCGCGCGCATCGCCCGGGCGGCCAGCCTGCCGTCCCGGTCGATCACGATGGTGGTGGGGATGGACTGCGGGTTGAGGCTGCCCTTGGGGAACTTGAGGATCTCGGCGCCGTCCGGGTCGTAGATGCTCGGGTAGGTGACCCCGAAGTTCTTCTCGAACGCGACGGCGTTGGCGGTGTCGGTGTCCCGGGTGTTGATGCCGAGGAACTGGACCTGGTCGCCGTACTTCTCGCTGGTCTCCTGCAGGCCCTTGGCCTCGGCCCGGCACGGGCTGCACCAGGAGCCCCAGATGTTGAGGACGACCACCTTGCCGCGGTAGTCGGAGAGCTTGAGCGGGTTGCCGTCCAGCGAGGTGCCGGTGATGTCGGGGGCGGCCACCCGGCCGGCGGGGGCCGCGGTGGCGATGCCGCCCTTGCCGGTGACGAAGCCGACCCCGCCGCCGCTGTTGCTGCTGCTGCTGCCGGAGCTGGAGCACCCGGCGAGGGCCAGGGCGGTGGCCGCGCCGAGAGCGGCGGTGAGGCGGATGCGGCGGCTGGACGTCCGTGACATGTGAAAAGTTTCGCATGGCTTCGCGGCCCGTTTTAGGGGGGTCCGGCCTTCTCGGACGGACCCCCCTTGACCTGCGGCTTTCCCGCTTATGATCGTCTTAATTCGGGCATATCGCCACGCGCTGGGCTTACTCCGCGCGGCCCGGTGTGAGCTACGCCCCGAAGCTCTTGCCCACCGGCTTGTCGCCCTTCTTGCCCTGGCCCACCAGGTGCGCCGGCAGCAGGTCCCGGGCCGGCTCGCGGTAGCCGATCGAGACGATCCGGTCGCCCTCGTAGGTGAAGCTGGTCAGCGAGGCCAGCGAGCACTGCCGGCGGCGCGGGTCGTGCCACAGCCGGCGGCGCTCCGCGAAGGAGCGCAGGATCCAGATCGGCAGCTGGTGGCTGACGCACACCGCCTCGTGCCCGCGGGCCGCGTCCCGGGCCGCCGCGAGGGCGCCCATCATCCGCACCACCTGGTCGATGTACGGCTCGCCCCAGGACGGCTTGAACGGGTTGGTCAGGTACTTCCAGTACGCGGGGTTGCGCAGCGAGCCGTCGCCGACGCCGAAGGTCTTGCCCTCGAAGACGTTCTCCGCCTCGATCAGCCGGGGGTCGGCCGCCACCTGGAGGCCGTGCGCCTTGGCGATCGGCTCGGCGGTCTCCTGGGCGCGCTCCAGCGGCGAGGCCACCACGTGCGTGATGTCCCGGTCCTTGAGGTGCTCGCCGACCCGCTCGGCCATCTGCCGGCCCAGGTCGGAGAGGTGGTAGCCGGGGAGGCGGCCGTACAGCACGCCCTCCGGGTTGTGCACCTCACCGTGCCGCATCACGTGGACGACGGTGATGTCCTGGTTCTTCTCGGTCACTTGGCGGTCTCCTCGGTGGCCTCGGCCGCGGCGCGGGCGGCGGCGGGCAGGGCGGCGGCGATCCGCTCGACCGCGCGCTCGTCGTGCGCGGCCGAGACGAACCAGGACTCGAAGGCCGACGGCGGCAGGTAGACGCCCTGGCTCAGCATCGAGTGGAAGAACGGGTTGAAGCGGAAGGCCTGCTGGCCGCGCGCCTCGTCGTAGTTCGTGACCTGCTGGTCGGTGAAGAAGACCGAGAACATGTTGCCCGCGGTCTGCAGCCGGTGCGCCACGCCCTCCTTGGCGAGCGCCGCGGTGACCAGGCCGGACACCTCGGCGGCCGCCCGGTCCACGGCGGCGTACGCCTCGTCGGTGCAGTGCCGCAGCTGGGCCAGGCCGGCGGCGGTGGCGATCGGGTTCCCGGAGAGCGTGCCGGCCTGGTAGACCGGGCCGGCCGGGGCCAGCTGCGCCATCACGTCGGCGCGGCCGCCGAACGCGGCGGCGGGGAAGCCGCCGCCCATCACCTTGCCGAAGGTGAGCAGGTCCGGCGCCCAGCCCTCCTGCGCGGCCTCCAGCCCGTACCAGCCGGCCCGGGAGACCCGGAAGCCGGTCATCACCTCGTCGGAGACGAACAGCGCGCCGTCGGCCCGGCAGATTTCGGCCAGGCCGCGGTTGAAGCCGGGCAGCGGCGGGACGACGCCCATGTTGCCGGGCGAGGCCTCGGTGATCACGCAGGCGATCTCGCCGGGGTGGGCGGCGAACGCGGCGCGCACCGCGTCCAGGTCGTTGTACGGCAGCACGATGGTGTCGCCGGCCTGGGCGCCGGTCACGCCGGGGGTGTCCGGCAGGGCGAAGGTGGCGACGCCGGAACCGGCGGCGGCCAGCAGCGCGTCCACGTGACCGTGGTAACACCCGGCGAACTTGACCACCTTGGCGCGGCCGGTGAAGCCGCGGGCCAGCCGGATCGCCGACATGGTGGCCTCGGTGCCGCTGGAGACCAGGCGCACCTGCTCGACCGGCGCGATCCGGGAGACGATCTCCTCGGCGAGCTCCACCTCGCCCTGCCCCGGCGTCCCGAACGAGGTGCCGAGGGACACCGCCCGCTGCACCGCCTCGACCACCGCCGGGTGGGCGTGGCCGAGCAGCATGGGGCCCCAGGAGCAGACCAGGTCCACGTACTCGCGGCCGTCCGCGTCGGTCAGGTACGGGCCGGTGCCGGACACCATGAAGCGGGGCGTGCCGCCGACCGCGCGGAAGGCCCGCACCGGCGAGTTGACGCCGCCGGGGGTGACGGCCAGGGCGCGGTCGAACAGCGACTGGGACTGGGGGGCTTCGTACGGGTAGCTCATCTGCTCGCTCATCCGTTGGGTGCTGGGAGCGGCCGGGAACCGCCCTTACCCGGACATGGTCTCAAATCGTGTCCTGGCGTTCTGCATGTCGGGCCCGATCATCTGGAACGATGATCCGTGTGCTGCTCCCCTCACTGGCTGTGCCAAAGGTAAGGTCGAGTGACGCGCGCTCGTGTAGCGCGCCGGCAGACGGGTAAGGGGCATGTTCGGGAGGGACACCGAGCGTGCGAGGGTCTGTCGATTCCGGCGAGTTCCGGTGAGGATGGTCCGAGTGTCCGAGAGGCAGGACGGTTTCGACGAGGCCGCGGGGCTCAGCCGCAGGCCCGGCGAGGCCGGCGGGGGTACGGGAACGGGCAGGGGAAGGAGGGGCGAGGGCAGAGTGGGGGTCACCTACAAGTACTTCGGCGCTCCGGACCGCGCGACCGCCGCCAGGGTTCCCACCGCTCTCGGTCCCGGCGGCCTGGGGCTGGACGCCGGCGAACTGGGCACCCTCGGCCGGCTCGGCGACCTGATGGAGACCAGCGGCTCCGCCGGCGGCCACCTCTCCACCAAGATCAAGCCCGAGACGATGAGCGCGATGGTGCTCACCGGCATCCAGGGCGTCCCGCTGCACCACGTCCCCCCGCTCGAACTGGTCGTCCTGCACCCCGACTACGCGGTGGTCCAACTCCCGCACACCGTGGTCGAACCGCTGCGCAAGGCCGACGAGACCGAGCTCGGCGCCGCCGCCTTCATCTGGTCCACCGTCCCCGACCGCCGCGGCCCGCGGGACGCCTTCGTCATCTACCAGATGCTGCACGAGTGGCAGGACTTCGCCAACCGCCTGCACGAGGCCGGCCACCAGCTGTACTGCCTGGTCTGGCCCTGACGGTCCGGGGTCAGGGCACCAGCCGGTAGCCGACGCCGCGGACGGTCTCGATCACGCAGCGGGCCCGGGCGGCCGCGAGCTTGCGGCGCAGGGCGGCGACGTACACCTCGACGATGTTGAGGTCGCCGCGGAAGGCGGTGTCCCAGACCGAGTCGAGGATCTCCGGCTTGGGGACGGCCTGGCCGGGCCGCCGGGCCAGGCACTCCAGGACGCCGAACTCCTTGGCGGTCAGCCGCAGTCCCGTCCCGCCGACGGTGCAGCGCCGGGCCGCCGGGTCCACCGTCAGGTCGCCGACCGCCAGCACCGCGGAGCGGCCCGCCGCGCCCCGCCGGATCAGGGCGCGCAGCCGGGCGGCCAGCACCACGTACGAGAAGGGCTTGCGGAGGAAGTCGTCCGCCCCGCAGTCCAGCGCCTCGGCCTCGTCCCACTCGCCGCTCTTCGCGGTGAGGATCAGCACCGGCACCGGGTTCTCCGCCTGCCGCAGGGCCCGGCAGACCCGGTAGCCGTTGAGCCCGGGGAGCATCAGGTCGAGCACCACCGCCGCGTACCGGACCGCCCCGGCCTGCGCCAGGCCGCTCACGCCGTCGCCCGCCACGTCGACCGCGTAGCCGTCGGCGCGCAGCCCGTCGGCGAGCGACTGCGCCAGCCGTACCTCGTCCTCGACCAGTAGGAGCCTCATGCCGGCCAGCCTAGACAGGGCCCCGGCGGGGCGGCCCGGGGCTGAAAGGATCTTCAGCTTCGTTCAGGATCCCCTCAGCGCGGCCTTCCTACGTTCGCGCCCATGCTGTTCCGACGGTGGTTCCCAGTCCTGCTCCCGGTGGTCCTGTTCGGCGCCTACGGCACGGTGGCGGTGGTGCGCCAGCAGCGGATGGAGACCTCCGGCTTCGACCTGGGGATCTTCGAGCAGGGGGTGCGCGGCTACGCCGGGCTGGGCGCGCCGGTGTCCGCCCTGAAGGGCAGCGGGTTCAACCTGCTCGGCGACCACTTCAGCCCGGTGCTGGCCGTCCTCGCGCCGCTCTACCGGCTGTTCCCGGACGCCCGGACGCTGCTGCTCGCGCAGGCGGCGCTGTTCGCGCTGTCCGCGCTGCCGGTGGCCCGGCTGGCCGTGGACCGGCTCGGGCCGGTGCGCGGCGCCGCGGTGGGCTGCGGGTACGGGCTGTCCTGGGGGCTGTGGACGGCGGTGGAGTTCGACTTCCACGAGATCGCGTTCGCGGTGCCGCTCGCCGCCTTCGCCGTCGAGGCGCTGGCCCGCGGGCGGTGGCGGGCCGCGGTGGGGTGGGCGCTGCCGCTGCTGCTGGTCAAGGAGGACCAGGGCCTGCTGGTGGCGGCGGTCGGGGCGTACGTGTTCGCCCGCGGACGGCGGGCGCTGGGGGCGGCGGCGGTGCTCGCCGCGGTGGGCGTGACGGTGCTGGCGGTGTTCCTGGTCATCCCCGCGCACAACCCGGACGGCCTGTACACCTATGCGGCGAGCGGGAGTTGGCGGGGCGGCGACCCGCTGGCCCGGCTGCTGCTGCCGGGCGGGAAGTGGCGGACGGTGCTGGTGCTGCTGTTGCCGACCGCGTTCCTGGCGCTGCGCTCGCCGCTGGTGCTGCTCGCCGTTCCCCCGCTGGCGGCCCGCTTCTGGTCCGTCGACCCCGCCTACTGGGACACCCGGCAGCACTACAACGCGGTGCTGATGCCGATCCTGTTCCTGGCGCTGACCGACGGCCTGGACCGGGTGCGCCGCCGGGCGCGGCCGTGGTCCGGGCCGGTGGCGGCGCTGGTGCCGGTGCTGGTGCCGGTGCTGGCCCTGCTGCTGTTCCCCCCGGCCCCGGCCGGCTCCGCTCCCCCGCGGCCGGTGGACGCCCGGGCCGTGCTGGCGACCGTCCCGGACGGCGCCCGGGTCGCCGCCGCGAACCGGCTGGCGCCCCAACTGACCGGGCGCTGCACCGTCTCGCTGTTCCCCTACCTCACCCGCCCCGGCCGGGACGCGCCGTGGGGCCGCCCGACCGCGGAGTGGGTGGCGGTCCTGGACCGGCCGGGCGACTTCCCGCTCCCGGAGGCCGAGATGCTCCGGGCCCGCGCCGAACTGGCCGACCAGGGCTACCGCGAGGTGGCCGCCGGGGGCGGGGTCGCGGTGTACCGGTGGTCGCCCGACTGATCCGGGGCCGGGGCCCGGTCCGGGGCCGGGTTGTCGGCCGGGGCCGGGTCGGACGTGTCGAGGGGCAGCCGGACCACCAGTTCCGCGCCGGTGCCAGCGGACGGCTCGACGGCCTCGGCCGAGCCGCCCAGCCCCTCGGCGATGCCCCGCACCAGCGACAGGCCCAGCCCCGTGCCGCCGTCCGTCCTGGACCTGGCCTCGTCCAGCCGGACGAACCGTTCGAAGACCCGCTCCCGGTCGGCGGCCGGAATGCCCGGACCGTCGTCGGCGACGGTCAGCACCGCCCGGCCGTCAAGGACCCGGAGCGCCACCGTGACCCGCTCGGCGGCGTGCCGGCAGGCGTTGTCCAGCAGGTTGTCGACCACCCGGCCGAGCAGCTGCTCGGTGCCCGGGACGGTGACGGGCCGCAGCTCGGCCACCCGGATCCGCCGCTCGCCGCCGAAGGCCCGTTCGGCGAGTTGCTCGGACAGCAGGCCGTCCCATGCGACGGTGGCGGTCTGGCGGGGCCGCTCCTCGGCGCGGGAGAGCAGCAGCAGGTCGTCGGTGAGCCGGTGCAGCCGGGTGGTGTCGGCCAGGCTGCGCTCCACCACCTCGCGCCAGTCGGCCCGCTCGGGGTGCGCCACCGCCACCTCCAGCGTGCTGCGCAGCACGGCGACGGGGGTGCGCAGTTCGTGGGCGGCGTCGGTGACCAGGCGGCGCTGCTCGACCAGCGAGCGCTCCAGCCGGTCGAGGGTGCGGTTGGTGGTCACCGCCAGCCCGGCGATCTCGTCCCGGGCCGCCGGGACCGGCACCCGCTCGTGGAAGGCACCCGCCCCGATCAGCTCCATCCGACGGCGGATCGCCTCCACCGGTCGCAGCGCCAGCCCGGTGACCGCCCAGGCCACCAGCGCCACGAACAGCGACCCGAACGGCACCACGTACCAGCCCAGGATGGAGCGGACCTTGGCCCGGGTGGCCTTCGCCTCGATCGGGTTGACCATGATGTAGGTGGTGACCCACTGGTCGGCCAGGTCGGTCCGGCCGGTGAGCGCGTTCAGGTTCCGGCCGCGCTGCGGCTCGGTGCGGCGCAGGAAGGTGACGGTGCGGTCGGTGGGGTTGGGGCCGACCGGCGTGCTGATGTCGTAGCCGACGCCGTCCGGCAGGTGGATCCGCAGCAGGTCGGCGTAGCCGTGCACGTGGTTGGTCAGCGGCGGGAGGTAGTTGGACTTCCCCTGGTCGACCCGGTCGTGGACGGCCCAGCTGCCGTCCTCCAGCACGATGGCGTACGCCGACTGCTGGTACCCGCCCTCGATCAGGCGGCCGAACCACGCGATCCAGGGCGGGGCGCCGGGGTCGGTCGGTTCGGTGTCGGGCGTCTCCGGGGGTGTGATCGCGGCGTCCAGCAGGGTGGCCTCGCGCAGCGCCTTCGCCTCCGCGTTCGGCATCCACTGCTGGTAGGCCGCGTCGCCGACCCAGACGGTGGCCAGCGACAGGGCGAGCACCGAGGCCGCCGCCGCGCCGAGCGCGGCCCGCACCCGTACCGAGACCCTCCCCCACCAGCGCACCGCGCCAGGATAGGCGACGACCGCCCGTGGTCAACTCCCGGCCGCGGCCCGGAGGAAGGGCAGGAAGGCGGCGACGGCCGGGGCGGGCAGCCGGCCCCGGCGGACGACGGCGTGGACGTGGCGGACGGGGGTGTCGTCCGGGTGCAGCGGGACGAGCGCGAGGTCGGGGCGGGCCGCGCGGGCGGCCAGCGAGGGGATCAGCGTGATGCCCAACCCGGCGGCGACCAGGCCGAGTTTGGCCGTCCAGCCGGCCACCTCGTACTCGATCCGGGGGTGGAAGCCGCTGCGGACGCAGGCCGCGAGCAGGGTGGCCTCGGGGTGGCGGCTGGCAGCGATCCAGGGTTCCGGGGCGAGTTCGGCCAGCCGCAGGCGGCGGCGCCGGGCCAGCGGGTGGGTGCGCGGGACGGCCACCAGGACGGGGTCGTCGACCAGCCGGTGCAGCTCGAACAGGTCGGTGTCGTACGGGTGTCCGGGGTAGGCGGTGACCACGGCGAGGTCGATCGAGCCGTCCGCGAGCAGGCCGAGCAGGTGGCCGGAGAGGCCCTCGGTGAGGGTCGGCGCGATCGCCGGGTGCGCGGCCCGGAAGGCGGCCAGCGCGGCCGGGACGAGGGCGGCGTTGGCGCTGTCGAAGGCGCCGAGCCGGAGCCGGCCGGTGGCCAGGCCGGTGAGCGCGGCCAGGTCGCGCCGGGTGCCGTCGAGCCGCTCCAGCAGCGCCTCGGCGTGCGGCAGCAGCGTCCGCCCGTGCTCGGTCAGGCACACTCCGCGGGGCAGCCGGTCGAACAGGGCGACGCCCAACTCGCCCTCCAGTGAAGCGATCTGACGCGAGATCGCGGACTGCGTCCAGCCCAGCCGCTCGCCCGCCGCGGTGAACGAGCCGAGTCGGGCCGCGGTGCGGAAGACCTCCAGCCAAGCCATGTCCATAGTGCATGGCTACCATGCCGGACATTCGTTTGTCGCCTGGCTGGGACGCGCCTAGCGTGGTCGCCATGGAGATCACGGAGCGGGTGGCAGTGCTGGGGCTGGGCCGGATGGGGCTTCCGATGGCCCGTCGGCTGGACGGTGTGGCGAAGGAGTTGACGGTCTGGAACCGGACGGCGGGCCGGGCGGGGGGCCTGGCCGAGGCGGCCTCCCCCGAGGAGGCGGTGCGCGGTGCGGACGTGGTGGTGACGGTGCTCGCCGACCCGGCGGCGGTCGTCGAGGTGGCGGACCGGTTCCGTCCGGCGCTCGCCCCGGGTGCGCTGTGGATCGACATATCCTCGATCGGCCCGGCCGCCGTCGCCGAGCAGCGGGCCCAACTCCCGGACGGCGTGCAGCTGGTGGACGCCCCGGTGCTCGGCAGCGTCACCGCCGCCGCGGCCGGCTCGCTGGTCGTCTACGCGGGCGGCGAGGACTCCGCGCTGGACCGGGCGCAGCCCGTGCTGGAGCACCTCGGCCGGGTGGTCCGCTGCGGCGGCCCCGGCGCGGGCGCGGCCCTCAAGCTGGTCATGATGGGCGCCGTCGTCAGCTCGGTGACCGTGGTCGGCGAGGCCCTGGCCGTCGCCGAACGCCTCGGCGTCCCCGCCGCGCAGGCCCGCCGGGCCCTGGCCGCGGGCCCGCTGTCCGGCGTGATGGCCCGGATCGACAGCACCGACGCGGACTTCCCGATCCGCCTCGCCGCCAAGGACCTCGCCCTCGCGGGGGGCGGCCCGGTCTTCGCCGCCGCCCTGGCCACCCTCCTCGCCGACCCGGCCCGCGCCGAACTCGACCTCGGGGCGGCGGCGAACGGCTGACGGCGAACGGCTGACGGCTGACGGCTGACGGCCCGCCGGAGGCGAACGGCACCGGGGGAAGCCGGGAAAACGGCGGGAGCGGGCGGCCGGCTCGGCGCGGAGCAGGCGTGGTACGCGGGCGGCGGCGGGTTCCCGGGCCTGCCCGCCGGGGCGGGGCACGGCCGCAACGGCTACGGGAGCAACGGCTTCGGCGGGGCCGCGCCGCCGCCCGGCCGCGGCCCGCACCGCTGCGTGTTCGCCGTGCGCGCCCTGCCGGTGGAGCCCCTCGGGCCGGCCTCGGTCAGCGGCGCCGACGCCGTCACCGTCGCCGTCGCGGGCCCCGGTCAGGCGTCGAAGTCGTACTCCAGGATGTACGAGGCCGAGTCGAGCACCATCTCGTTGACCTCCACCGCCTGCCCGTCCTCGGCGAACGCGATCCGGTGCACCAGGAACACGGGCGTGCCCGGCGCCAGCGCCAGCCGGTCCGCCTCGTCCCCCGCGGGCATCCGGGAGCGGATCTGCTCCTGGAAGTGCACCGGCTTGTGGCCCAGTTCGGCGAGCCGGGCGTACGTGCCGCCGGGGCCGGTGTCGGGGTCGGTGATCCGGCTGCCCGCCACCAGCGCGGCCGGCAGGTACGAGTCGGAGAGCAGCACCGGCTTGCCGTCCAGCACGAAGCGGCGGCTGCGCACGCAGGCCGGTTCGCCGCCCTTGAGGCCGAGCACGGCGGCGATCTGCTCGGGCGCCTCCCGTTCGGTGACGCTCAGCTGGTCCACCGCCAGCTCGCGGGAGGCTATGTCGGCCGACCAGACCGAGGCCCCGCCGCCCCACGTCCGGCCGGCGAGCCGCTGGATGCCGCGGCGCCGTATCGGCCGGAACTCCCGCACGAAGACGCCCACCCCCCGGCGGGCCTCCGCTATCCCCTCGCCCTGCAGCACGCCGAGCGCCTGACGCGCCGTCATCCTGGCCACGCCGTACGTCGCCATCAGGTCGTTCTCGCCGGGGAGCCGGTCGCCGGGGCGGTAGCGCCCGGCGTCGATCTCGCGCTTGAGGTCGTCGGCGATCCGCTGGTACTTGGGCTGCGTGGCGCGCGGTTGACTGGTCATGTCGGCGGACTTCCTTCCCCTCTTCTCTAGACATCCTACGCAGGGGCGGCTCCTGACGCATTGACATCTCTAGAGATTTCAGCTTGTCTAGAGATGTTGGGATCTGACATACCCTCATATCGGCTGCCGAGTCTCCGCCCATCGGGCGAAACCGCGTGAGGAGCCCGCCATGTCCGTCCACCGTCGATGGTTCTCACTGCCTCGCGAGCCCGCCACCGTCGCCGCCGGACGCCGCCGGGTCCGCGACCTCCTCACCGCCTGGAACACCCCCCTGGACGAGGACACCCGCTTCACCCTCGACCTGGTCACCTCCGAACTCCTCGGCAACGCCGTCCGCCACGCCACCGGGGACGCCGTCACCGTCGGGGTGCACGCCGACCCGCTGCACCACCGCGCCGTCATCGAGGTCTACGACTCCTCCACCGCCGTCCCCGTCCCCGGCCGCCCCGCCGAGGACGAGGAGTCCGGCCGCGGCCTGCTCCTGATCGCCGAACTCGCCCTCGCCCACGGCGTGGTCCGCAAGCGCGGCGGCAAATGGGTCTGGGCCGAGATCGCCCTCCCCGGCGCCGCCGCCCGCCCGTCCGGGGCGGCCCGCCCGGCCGACACCGCCCGCCCGTCCGGGCGGCCCGCCCGGCCGACACCGCCCGCCCGGCCGACGACGCCGGCCCCGCCGCACAAGGCCCCGCACGGCGGGGTCGCCCCCTGGGCGATGACCTGCCAGTGACCGCGGCCTCAGGCGGTCAGCGCGCGGTGCAGCTCCGCGGTGCCGCGGCCCAGTGACCGCGCCGCCAGCCAGGCCGCCGCGCCCGCGCCGTTGCCCGCGGTGCGCAGCCGGGCCCGGGCCAGCGGGCGGCGAGCAGCGGGCGGAGCCGGGCGGCCAGCGGGTGTCGGTGGTGAGCAGGCCGCCGGCCAGCACCACCGGGAGCGCGGAACCGGGCGCGCGCAGCAGGGCGAGCGTGTCGAGCAGGTGGTCGGCGGCGCGGGCCACCAGGGCGAGCGCCGCCGGGTCGCCCGCACCGGCCCGGTCCAGGACGACCGGGGCGAGCCGGGCCAGCCGGGTGGGGGCCTGTGCGTGGACGGCGGCGATCAGCGCCGACCGCGGGTCCTCGCCCGGGCCGTCGGGGCCGGTCAGCGCCGCGGCGACCGCCGCGTCCAGGCCGGTGAGCGGCTCGTCCCGGTCGATCGCGGTGAGCGCGCCGGAGACGGCCTCGCGGCCGAGCCAGACGCCCGAGCCGCGGTCGCCCAGCAGCCAGCCGTGCCCGTCCGCGGTGCGGCGCAGTTCGTGGCCGCGGATCTCGGCGGCCATCCCGCCCGTCCCGCTGAGCACCACGTTCCCGTCCGGCTCGGCGGTGCCGGCGGCGTGCGCCAGCAGCACGTCGCTCACCAGCACCGGGTGCGCGCCCAGCCCGAGGCCGTCCCAGAGCGCCCCGAAGTCCGAACGCGCCACCAGCCCGCCCGCGAGCCCCAGCACCCCCGCCGCGACCCGCCCCGGGTCCACCCCGGCCAGCGCGGCCCGCACGGTGTCCCCGATCTCCTTGGCCGCGGTCTCCGCCCCGTGCGCGACCGGGTTCCCCCCGGCGCCCCGGGCCCGCCCGACCACCCGCCCGTCCAACTCCGCGACCAGGGCGCGCGTACTGGTCCCCCCGACGTCCAACCCGAGCACCAAGGCCGTACCGGTCACCGCGAACCTCCAGGCAGAGAGGCCGCCATGCTATTCGGGCCAGGCCGGCGGCACGCGAAATCAGGGGCCCGGGGAACGGCGGGGCCGTGCTGCGCAGTGGCCCCGACAGGGGCCCGGGGAACGGCGGGGCCGTGCTGCTGGTGGCCGGAGCCCATCGAAGTGTCCGTGCTGCTGCGTGTCTTTGACAGAACCCGAAGCCGATGCGCGCTCCGGCAGTGAACCGTCAGCAGCCACGGGCTCGCCGTTCCCCGAGCCCCTGAATGCACACGAGCCCCTGGCGGGGCCCTCCCGTCCGCAGGTCACCATGGTGGGGTGGAGCAGACACCGAAGCGACAGGTCCGGGCCCGGTACGACGAGGAGACGGTGACGGTCTACCAGGCGTTCGGGCCGGAGATCGCCGAGCCCGCCGCGGCGGCGGGGCGGTTCCCGGCGGCGTTCGACCCGGGGCGGATGACCTGGGTGAAGCCGTCGTTCCGCTGGCTGATGCACCGCAGTGACTGGGCCCGGAGCGCGGGGCAGGAGCGGGTGCTCGGGGTGGTGATCCGGCGGGCCGGGTTCGACGCCGCGCTGGAGGCGGCGGTGCTGAGCTCGTACGAGCGGGGGGTGCACGACTCGCGGGCCGCGTGGCAGCGGGAGCTGCGGCGCGCCGAGGCCCGGGTGCAGTGGGACCCGGAGCGGGACCTGGACCTGCGGCCGCTGGGCCACCGTTCGCTGCAACTGGGGCTGAGCGGCTCGCTGGTGGAGCGCTACCTGGGCGAGTGGCTGGTGCGGATCGAGGACCTGACGCCGCTGGCCCGCGAGCTGCGCGCCACCCGGGAGCCGGGCCGGTTGCCGCCGGAGCGGCCGTACCCGGTGCCCCCGGGTGCGGCCGTCCGGCTGGGGGTGTCCTGACCCCCCGGGGTCAGCCGTGCAGGTAGACGATGCCGAGCTTGGTGAGCCGCCAGTGCTGGGCGGCGGAGCCGTCGTCGGCGGCGAGCCGGACGAGGGCGTTGCCCTGGCCGTCGGTCTGCGGGCCGGCGGTGGCGAGCTTGGTCGGGTCCTGGGAGTCGGCGAGCCGGTAGGTGCCGTCGCCGACGGGCTTCAGCAGCCAGTGCTGGTTGCCGCCGCCGTTGCAGCGCCACTGCTGGACCTTGGCGCCGGGAGCGGTGGAGGCCCCGGCCACGTCGAGGCACATGTCGCGGTTGCCGCTGAAGTCGAGTTCGTAGCTGCCGCCGGCCTTGGCCTCGAGGACGAAGGACTGGTTGAGCCCGCCGGTGGCCGGATAGGTGAGGGCGGTGCGGCCGTTGGTGGCGTCGCCGTAGCTGCCGCCGCCGGAGAGGTCGAGCACCTTGCCGTCGGCCTGGTTGGTGAGCTGGTACCAGGCGCCGTCCTCGGGGGTGTCGGGGAACGGCTGCCCGGGGGTGAGCGCGGTGATCGAGGTGCCGTCCTGCTGGTTGAGCGAGCAGAACGCCTGGTCGAGCGCGGCCTGCTGGTAGAACTGCCGCAGGCAGGCGGCCTCGGCGGCGTACCCGGCGACCCGCAGGTGGTACGACTGGCGGACGTTGTTCATGCACAGGCCGGGAATGGAGATCGGGCTGTCGCAGCCGTTGCGGGTCTTCTCGGACAGGTCGATCACGTCGCCGTTGGTGTACTCGTACGGGGAGGTGGTCCACTCGGCGCAGACCTCGTGGCCGAAGGCGACCCGGCGCTGGTCGAGGTAGCGCACCCCGGGGACGCCCGCGGCGGCCTCGCGCAGGGCGTCGCTGAGGGTGGGGACGACCCAGTTGTGGCCCCAGGCGAGGTCCTCGGGGAAGGCGGGGCAGCCGTCGGCGACCTTGCCGGCGTAGTCGTTGCGCCGGATGTCGGGGGTGATCGGGTTGAAGTACGACTGGTAGACCAGCTGGTAGGAGTCGTCCGTGTAGCCGGCCGCCCGCATGGTGCTCCGGACGCTGGTGAGCGCGGCGGTCACCTTGGGCTTGACCGCGGCGGCGCGGCGGGTGATCTCGGCGCTGCCGATGGTGTCCCGGCAGCCCTTGGACTGCGGGATCGGGAAGTACTGGGCGAGGCAGTCCATCATGATGTTCGCGAACTCGAAGTCGTCGTTGGCGCCGATCGTGACGACCACCATCTTGACGTCGTACTGGCGTGCGGTGGCCGCGAGTTGGACGTCCTGCTTGGGTTCGCCGAAGTCGCCGCTGCCCGGCCCGGTGATCTTCGCCAGCTCGGGGTCGCTGACCAGGTCGCCGGTCTGGGCGCCGGAGCAGGCCAGGTCGATCGGGGTGACGCCGGGCAGCTTGGTCACGAAGATCTCGGACTTGGTGGAGCGGTGGCAGTAGTTGGTGGGCGTGTCGGTGCCGGGGACGTAGTCGTCGTTCGTGTCGGTGCCGGCGCCCTCGCCGGAGATCGCGCTGTCGCCGAGCGCGACGATCGCGGCGGGCTTGCCGGGGCTGCCGGACGCGGCCTGCGCGTCGGCGGCGCCGAGGCCGGAGCCGAGGCCGAGGGCGGCGAGCAGGGCGGCGGTGGCAAGCAGGACGGGCGGACGGCGGCGGGCGGGGGCGGAGCGGGGTGACCTGGACACTCATGACTCCTTGCGAGGGTGGGGGATCGCCCGGCGGCTGCCGGGCGGCGCGGAGCACGGGGCCGGGCGGACGGCCCGGCGAACATGAGGCAGGCTCACATGCTAGGTACTGACAGGTAACACAACAAGACTCGCGACAGCATGACGCCCCGTCACCCACCGCCCCCGGAAAGCGGACGAGCCGCCGCCCGCACCCCGCCAGGAGGGTGCGGACGGCGGCTCGGCCGACCAGGGGTCGCGCGTCAGCCGACGTTGGCGCAGGAGTTGCCGAACGCCGGGTTCAGGGCGCCGATCACGTCGATCGAGTTGCCGCACAGGTTGACCGGGATGTGGACCGGCACCTGGATCTCGTTGCCGGAGGCGACACCGGGGGAACCGGCGGCGACACCCTCGGCGCCGCTGCTCGCCATGGCGGAGCCCGCACCGGCGGCGACGATGCCCACGACAGCGGCGCCGACGGCGGCGGCCTTCTTGATGCTCATGCTGAGTCTCCTCGATAAATCAGATCTTCCAATTGCCGCGCCGGGGGCTGCCGGTAGGAAGCACACGGGACGTGCACCAGGCCAACGAAACCGCCCCGGTGCAGTTGCGCACGCCCCCGAACAATCACCCGCTCGGCGTAATCCGCCGCATTCGGGTGATCGGCGGATCCGCCCGTTTCCCCGGCCGCCCCGGCTCGTTCTTCCTCACGAACACCGCTCCACAGGCAGCCCCGAGCCGCCCTGGACGCGCCGCGGAACGACCGCTCCCCGCCGTGAGCGAGCGGTCGCGGGCGCACCCCGACGCGGCACGCTTCGCCCAAGCCACGGGCGACACGAGGGTGTTGGGCCGCGTGAGTGACATTCACGGCGCATCCGGAAAACCCCGGGCGATGATGCGATCGCCCGGCACCCGACCATCCACAGTCGGGCAGAACGTGAGGAAGAAAGCTATGCGCAACTTCAAGAAGGCCGCGGTCCTGTCCGTCGCCGCCGCCGGCCTGGTCCTCGGCTCGGCCGGTCTGGCCAACGCCTCCTCCGGCGCCGAGGGCGTCGCCGCCGGCTCCCCCGGCGTGCTCTCCGGCAACCTGATCCAGGTCCCGGTGCACGTCCCGGTCAACGTCTGCGGCAACACCGTCAACGTCATCGGCCTGCTGAACCCGGCGTTCGGCAACTCCTGCGCCAACGTCGGCTGAACTGCCTGACGCAGCGCCCGCGCCGCACCGCACACCCGTGCGGTGCGGCGCACCAACTCCCTGTGTGATCTAGGAGATCAACCCCCATGCAGAACGTGAAGAAGGCCGCCGTCCTGTCGGCCGCCGCTGCCGGCCTGGTGCTCGGCTCGGCCGGTCTGGCCAACGCCTCGGCCGGCGCCGAGGGCGTCGCCGCCAACTCCCCCGGCGTGCTCTCGGGCAACGCCGTGCAGGTGCCGGTGCACGTCCCGGTGAACGTCTGCGGCAACTCGATCAACGTCATCGGCCTGCTGAACCCGGCGTTCGGCAACTCCTGCGCCAACATCGACGCCCCGGTCGTCGAGGAGCCCCCGGCGCCGCCGGTCGGCGACGACTGCTGACCAGCCCCCGGCTGATCGGCAACCCCGTGCAGACCGCCCCTCGGCCCCGTGGCCGGGGGGCCGCGCGCGTTCCTCCCCGGAGCACCGCTCCGCTCACCCCGTAAGGATTGGCCGATGTCCCGGAAGACCACCGGCGCCGTGGCCGCGCTCGGCGCCGCGATGCTGCTCGGCGGCGTCACCGCCCAGGCCGCGCACGCCGAGGCCGAATCGCTCGGCGGGCTCCCCGTGCCCACCACCCACCTGCAGAACACCGACGCCCAGCAGGCCGTCGGCGGCACCACCAGCGCGCTGGGCTACGCGCTCGCCCCGGTGAAGGAGCTGCGGCTCGACCCGTGGGCCGGCTCCGGCGCGGACGTGCTGAACAACGGCGTCGCGGTCGTCCCCGACAACGGGGTCGCCCCGGTCGGCACCGCCCCGCTCACCTCGCCGCTGTCCGGCGGCGGCGGCGCGGAGGACC
The DNA here is from genome assembly GCF_013364235.1 of Kitasatospora sp. NA04385. Lineage (NCBI taxonomy): Bacteria > Bacillati > Actinomycetota > Actinomycetes > Kitasatosporales > Streptomycetaceae > Kitasatospora > Kitasatospora sp. NA04385. Next base: position 3,267,820 of record NZ_CP054919.1, read on the forward strand.
TCCCGCTGGCCGGCCCGCTGCTCGGCGTGCTGCCCGGCTGAGCGCACCGCCGGGCGCGGCGGAACGCGCAACGGCCCGGGCTCCTCCCCCCGCGAGGAGCCCGGGCCGCCGCGCGTTCCGGCGCGGCGTCAGATCCGCGCCTGGTCCAGCCCGCCGGCGAGCACGCCCACCGGGTCGGCCTGGTTGATCATCTCGCCGGTGGTGGCGGTGGTGGTGGCCGCCAGGTTCCGCACCGAGTCGGTGACCGAGACCTGGTCCTGCTCGCCGCCGAGCGAGGCGCTCGCCCCCGGGACGGCCTGCACCGGCGCGGTGACCAGGTGCGGGTCGACCTTGTCCAGGGTCAGCGCGGCGTCGGTGATCCGGCCGCCCTGGCCCTCCACGAAGGAGACCGGCTGCCCCAGGCCGACCGCCGGGCCGCCCAGGTTGAGCGGGGCGGCCGGGGCGTCCAGGCCGAGGGTGCCCAGCTCGGCGCCGCGGTCCACCTCGGGCAGCGGCAGCACCGCGCCCAGCGAGGGCCCGGTCTTGCCGCCGTTGATCGCGGGCAGCACGTGGTCCGGGATCGGCCGGGTGGGGCTCTGCCCGGTCTCGGCGGGCGGCATCAGCGGCGAGGTCGGGATCCCGCCGTGGATCTCGCCGCCGGCCGGCAGCAGCGGCAGCGACGCGGTCGCCGCGCTGAGCGGGATGCTGAACGGCACCTCCTGGCCGGCCAGGCCGTCCTCGATCGCGGCCACCTCGGCCGGGGTCTTCGGGGCCGCCTGGGCCACGCCCTGGGTCGCCGCCACGCCGGCGCCGACCGCCAGCAGCAGGGCGCCGGTCGCCCGCTTGGAGAGCTTCATCGTGTTCGCCGTTCGTTCGGGTAAATTCGTTCGGGAAAGTTCGTTCGGGTAAATCCGTTCGGGAAAGCCCGTTCGGTGAATTGACCCGAGGTCCGAGTGCCCGGGTGGGCACCCTGGCGAACGATCCAGCTCCCCTACGGATAGCGGGAGTTAACCGGAACGGCTGAATAATCCGATCTCCGCATGGTCGACAATCCGACCGGCGCGCGGGCGAAACGGTGATCGCTGACGAATTTCCCGAAGAGCCCGTAACTTTCCGAGTCGCCATTCTTTGATCCCGACGACGACGGGGCAGCACCCCTCGAACGGCATTTCAGAGAGGTATCTCCACCATGCTCAAGAAGACTTTCGCTACCGTCGGCCTGGCCGCCGCCGCGCTGGCCGCGGTGTCCACCCCCGCCGTCGCGATCGGCAACGCGGACGGTTCGGCCGGCTCGATCCAGGGCAACGGCGGCACCAACGCCACCGGCACCTGGGGCAACAACAGCCCGAACTTCCACTTCGCCGACAACCCGAACCTCTGCCTCCCGGAGATCCACAACATCGGCGTCGCGGTGCTCGGTGTGGCCGTCCCGGTCGAGGTCGACGCGCTCAACAACCAGCCCAAGCAGACCTGCGTGGTCGGCCAGGGCACCCTCGGCAGCGGCGACGGCGGCGTCTCCCACCTGGTCGGCTGACCCACCGTCGCTGCCCCCGGCGCGGAGCCCCACGCTCCGCGCGGTACGACCCGCCGGGGCCGCTCCCCCGGCCCGGCGGTAGGACCCGGCGCGAGCCACGCACCGGTCCGCTGCTCCACTCCATCAGATCCGAAAAGGAAAACCCAATGATCAAGAAGGCTCTCGCCGCCGCCGGCGTTGCCGCCGCCGGTCTCGCCACGATCGCCTCCCCGGCGATGGCCATCGGCGACGCGGACGGCGCCGCCACCTCGGTCCAGGGCAACGGCGGCACCAACGCCACTGGCACCTCGGGCAACCACAGCCCGAACTTCCACACCCTGGACAACCCGAACCTCTGCCTCCCCGAGGTCGACAACATCGCCGTCGCCGTCATCGGCGTCGCGGTGCCGATCAAGGCCGACGTCCTGGACAACAAGCCGTCGCAGACCTGCGTCGTGGGCCAGAACACCGTGGGCAGCGGCGACGGTGGCGTCTCCCACCTGATCGGCTGACCTGCCGGTCGCGACCGACCGCCGGGTCCGGGGGAGCGATCCCCGCGGGCCCGGCGGTTCCACGTCTCCGGCCGCTCCCGGAAACCTGTTCGTCTGCGGCGCGATCGGGTGATCGGAGCCCCGGTGGGCGCGTGCAGCGCCGCTCCAGCCGCACCCCTGTGCTGACGTAGAGACGCACCACCTGACGCAGAGAGGAACTCCCATGAAGAGCAAGCTGGGCAAGGCCGTCATCACCTCCGTCGCCGCCCTCGCGCTGGCCGGCATCGCCGCTCCCGCCTACGCGCACGTCGCCGTCGGCGGCGGCCACGAGGGCGTGGCCACGGCGGACGAGCCCTTCGTCGCCGGTCACTGGGGGGGCTTCGCCGAGACCTCCCACATCTTCACCGCGGGCGGCGGCTACGGCTGGGCCACCTCCACCGCCGTCGGCGGCGGCGAGGGCGGCATCGTCGCGATCGACTGACGTCGCGCCGATGCCGAGGGCACGGGGGCCGGTCGCGGCCTCCGTGCCCTCCGTGCTGCCGGTGCTCGGTCGTGCCGGCGGGCGGCGCCGGAGCGCCGTTCCGCGCCCGGCGCGCCCCGTGCTCCCGGTCCGGTCAGCGCACCATGGCCGCGGCCTCGACGGCCCAGTAGGTGAGGATCTGCTCGGCACCGGCCCGGCGGATCGAGGTGAGCGTCTCCAGGATGGTGCGCTCGCGGTCGATCCAGCCGTTCGCGGCGGCGGCCTCGACCATCGCGTACTCACCGGAGACCTGGTACGCGGCGACCGGCACGGGCGAGGCGTCGGCGACCTGGCGGACGATGTCCAGGTAGGACATCGCGGGCTTGACCATCACCAGGTCGGCGCCCTCGGCGACGTCCTGGGCCAGCTCGCGCAGCGACTCGCGGGCGTTGGCCGGGTCCTGCTGGTAGGTCTTGCGGTCGCCCTTGAGCGAGGAGCCGACGGCCTCCCGGAAGGGGCCGAAGAAGGCCGAGGCGTACTTGGCGGTGTAGGCGAGGATGCCGGTGTCCCGGTGGCCGGCCGCGTCCAGCGCCTTGCGGACGACCGCGACCTGACCGTCCATCATCCCGGACGGGCCGACCAGGTGGACGCCGGCGTCGGCCTGGACGACGGCCATCTCGGCGTAGCGCTCCAGGGTGGCGTCGTTGTCGACCGAGCCGTCGGCGGCGAGCACGCCGCAGTGGCCGTGGTCGGTGAACTCGTCCAGGCACAGGTCGGACATCACCACCAGCCGGTCGCCGACCTCGGAGACCACGTCGCGGATGGCGAGCTGCAGGATGCCCTCGGGGTTGGTGCCCTCGGTGCCGGTGGCGTCCTGCACCTCGGGGACGCCGAACAGCATGATGCCGCCGATCCCGGCCTCGGCGGCCTCGACCGCGGCCCGGCGCAGGGTGTCCCGGGTGTGCTGGACGACGCCCGGCATCGAGCCGATCGGCCGGGGCTCGGTGATGCCCTCGCGGACGAACGCGGGCAGGATCAGCTCGGCCGGGTGCAGCCGGGTCTCGGCGACCAGGCGGCGCATCGCCGGGGTCGAGCGCAGCCGGCGCGGGCGGACGGACGGGAATTCGGCGGACACTTCGAAGGCTCCCTAGTCACGGAAGAACGCGTCAGGGGGAGGCCGGGGCCTCCCCCTGACGGAGGGTCAACGCGCCTTGCGGCGCGAGCCGGGGCGGCGTTCGCTCGGCCGGTAGACCGGCTCGCCCGCCGCGGTGGCGGCGTCCCGGCGGGTGGCCCCGAAGTCGGCGAGCGCCTGGGCGAGCGCCGACGCGGACGGGGCCGGGGCCATCACGTCGACCCGCAGGCCGTGCTCCTCCGCCGTCTTGGCGGTGGCCGGGCCGATGCAGGCGATGACGGTCACGTTGTGCGGCTTGCCGGCGATGCCGACCAGGTTGCGGACGGTCGAGGACGAGGTGAAGAGCACCGCGTCGAAGCCGCCGCCCTTGATCGCCTCCCGGGTCTCGGCCGGCGGCGGCGAGGCGCGCACCGTCCGGTACGCGGTCACGTCGTCGACCTCCCAGCCGAGTTCGACCAGGCCGGCCACCAGGGTCTCGGTGGCGATGTCGGCGCGCGGCAGCAGCACCCGGTCGATCGGGTCGAACACCGGGTCGTACGGCGGCCAGTCCTCCAGCAGCCCGGCCGCGGACTGCTCGCCGGAGGGCACCAGGTCGGGCTTGACGCCGAAGTCGACCAGCGCCTGCGCGGTGGTCTCGCCGACCGCCGCGACCTTGATGCCGGCGAACGCCCGGGCGTCCAGGCCGTACTCCTCGAACTTCTCCCGGACGGCCTTGACGGCGTTGACCGAGGTGAAGGCGATCCACTCGTAGCGGCCGGTGACCAGGCCCTTGATGGCCCGCTCCATCTGCTGCGGGGTGCGCGGCGGCTCGACCGCGATGGTCGGCACCTCCTGCGGCACCGCGCCGTACGAGCGCAGTTGCTCGGACAGGCCGTGGGCCTGCTCCTTGGTGCGCGGCACGAGGACGTTCCAGCCGAACAGCGGCTTGGTCTCGAACCACGAGTGCGAGGCGCGGTGGGCGACCTGCTCGCCCACCACGGCTATCACCGAGGTCGCCGGGTCCACCGGGGCGGAGACCGGCGAGGGCAGCACCCGGGCGGCCTTCAGGTCGGCGGCGATGGCGGCCAGCGTGGAGGTGAAGGTGCGCTGCCGGGTGGTGGTGCCGGAGAGCGTCGCGGAGAGCGCCGCGTCGGGCTTGCGGCCGTGCGCCACCAGCGAGTTGGCGGTCGCGGGCAGCTGGCCCAGGGTGGTGCGCACGACCAGGGTGGTCTCCGGCGCGCCCAGGTCGACGACCTGGCCGGCCAGCAGCGCCTCGGCGTCCACGAACCGGACGTCGGCGCCCTGGCCGCCGCGCAGCGGCACGCCCGCGTAGGCGGGCACGCCCACCGACTGGGCGACGCCGGGCACGACCTCGAACGGCACGCCGGCCTTGGCGCAGCGCAGCATCTCCTGGGCGGCGCAGCCGTCCAGGCCGGGGTCGCCGTCGACGGTGCGGACCAGGTGGCGGCCGGCCTTGACCGCGTCGGCGGCCAGGTCGGCGAGCTCCCGGCCGGCGTCGGCCGGGTCGATGACCTGGACGCCGCTGGGACAGTGGGTGCGGACCGCGGCGGCGGTCAGCGGGTCGGCGATCAGTACGTCGGCGGTGCCGAGCACGTCGACGGCGCGCAGGGTGAGCAGTCCGGGGTCGCCGGGGCCGGCGCCGAGGAAGGTGCAGCGCCCTGCGGGCGGGTGGAATCCGGCGGCGGTCATCGGGCGCGCTCCCCCATCAGGTCGGCCGCTCCGGTGTCGAGCAGCCTGGTGGCCAGGGCGCGGCCCAGGGCCGCGGCCTGCTCCTCGGCGGTCTCGTCGGGGACGAGCGGGCCGGTGGCGGACATCTTGAGCAGTTCCACGCCGTCGGTGGTGCCGACCGCGCCGTTCAGGCGCAGTTCGGTGCCGGCCCAGGTCGCCAGCGCGGCGACCGGGGCGGAGCAGCCGGCCTCCAGGGTGGCGAGCAGGGCGCGTTCGGCGACCACGGCGGCCCGGGTGGGGCGGTGGTCGAGCCGGGCCAGGACGGCGGCCAGGGTCGGGTCGACGCACTCGACGGCGAGCGCGCCCTGCCCGGGGGCGGGCAGCATCAGCGCGGTGTCGAGGTGCTCGGTGATCTCGGCGGAGCGGCCGAGCCGGTTGAGTCCGGCGGTGGCCAGCACCACGGCGTCGAGTTCGCCGGAGGTGACGTAGGTGATCCGGGTGTCCACGTTGCCGCGGATCGGCACGGTGTCCAGGTCGGCGCCGCGGGCGCGGGCCCAGGCGTTCAGCTGGGCCATCCGGCGCGGGGAGCCGGTGCCGACCCGGACGGTGCGGCCGCCGGCCCCGGCGACCAGCTCGGCCAGGGTCAGGCCGCCGCGGGCGACCAGCGCGTCCCGGACGTCCTCGCGCTCGGGGACGGCGGCCAGCAGCAGCCCGGGGGGGGCGGCGGTGGGCAGGTCCTTGAGCGAGTGGACGGCCAGGTCGATCCGGCCCTCCAGCAGGGCGTCGCGCAGGGCGGAGACGAACACCCCGGTGCCGCCGATCTGGGCCAGCGACTCGCGGGAGACGTCCCCGTAGGTGGTGATCTCGACCAGTTCCACCCGGCGGCCGGTGACCTTGGCCACCTCCTCGGCGACCATGCCCGACTGGGCCATGGCGAGGGCGCTGCGGCGGGTGCCGAGGCGCAGCGGCGTCACTGTCTCTTGACCATTCATGAGGAGATCGTCCTGGTCGTGCTGGGGGGCTGACGGGGTGTTCATCTGGTTGCTCCGGCGGGCGGGACTGCTGCGGCCCGGTCGGTGGGGGCCGGGGGGACGGCGGCCTGGGCGGCGGGGATGCCGCCCGGCGGGATCGAGGACCCCGCCTGGGCGCCGATCGGGGTGCCGGAGACAGCGTGCACTGCCGCCGGGTCCAAGTCGAACAGTTCGCGCAGGGCTTCCGCGTAGGAGGCCCCGCCCGGTTCGGCGGCGAGCTGCTTGACCTTGACGGTGGGGGCGTGCAGCAGTTTGTCGACCACCCGGCGCACGGTCTGCGAGATCTCCGCGCTGGAGCGCTCGTCCAGGTCCGGCAGCCGGGAGGTGAGGCGGGCGAGCTCGCTGCTGACCACCTCGGAGGCCATGGCGCGCAGGGCGACCACGGTCGGGGCGATCCGGGCGGCGCGCTGCGCCTGGCCGAAGGCGGTGACCTCGTCCGCGACGATGGTGGAGACGGCGTCCACGTCGCCCGCGCCGGGGGTGGCGGCGTGCGCGTGCGAGAGGCTCTCCAGGTCGACCAGCAGGGCGCCGGCCAGGCCGTGCACGGCGTGGTCGACGTCCCGGGGCATGGCCAGGTCGAGGAAGGCCAGCGGGGAGGCGGCGCTACGGGCGGCCGTGTTTTCTCGACTCGCGCGCCGTACGGCGATGGCGGCGGCGGCCTCGGCGGCGTCGATGACGGTGCCGGCCGCGCCGGTGCAGGAGATCACCAGGTCGACGTCGGCGAGCGCCTGCGGGACCTTGGCGAAGTCCAGGGTGCGGGCGGCGCCGCCGAGGATCTCCACCAGCCGCTCGGCGCGGGCCGGGGTGCGGTTGGCGATCAGCAGGTCGGTGACGCCGGAGCGGACCAGGGTGGCGGCGGCCAGCGAGCTCATCGAGCCCGCGCCGACCACCAGGGCGCGCTTGCCGGCGATCGGGCCGGCCCCGGCGGCGACCTGCTCCAGGCCGAAGGTGACCAGCGACTGGCCGGCCTTGTCGATGCCGGTCTCGCTGTGCGCGCGCTTGCCGACCCGCAGGGCCTGCTGGAACAGCTCGTTCAGGCCGCGGCCCGCGGTGTGCTCCTCCTGCGCCTTGGCCAGCGCGTCGCGCAGCTGGCCGAGGATCTGGCCCTCGCCGACGACCATCGAGTCCAGGCCGCAGGCCACCGAGAACAGGTGGTGGACGGCGCGGTCCTCGTAGTGCACGTACAGGTGGGGGGTGAGCTCGTCCAGGTCGACGCCGCTGTGCCCGGCGAGCAGCTGGGACAGCTCGGCGACGCCCGCGTGGAACTTGTCCACGTCGGCGTACAGCTCGATCCGGTTGCAGGTGTTGACCAGCGCGGCCTCGCCGACGGTCGCCGAGGCGGCCGCGTCGTGCAGCAGCCTGGTCGGGGCCAGGCCGGTGAGCGCGGCGCGCTCCAGCACGCCGACCGGCGCGGTCCGGTGGCTCAGACCGACTACCAGAAGACTCATGCCCCCACCTCGTCGTGACGGATGTGCGTGCTCACGCCGGCATCACCGCGGACAGGTCGTCGTCCGGGCCGCCCTTGGCGGCGGGCGCGGTCTTCGGCGGCGCGGTCTTCGCCTGCTCGGCCTTGCCGCCGGCGGCCCGGCGCAGCTTGGCCGCGGCGGCGCGGACCGGTCCGGGGGCGCGGTCGAGCACCGAGTCGCCCGCGGACGGCTCGTCGCCGGCCTTGCGCTGCTCGTGGAAGGCGAGGATCTGGAGCTCTATCGAGAGGTCGACCTTGCGCACGTCCACGCCGTCGGGCACGGTCAGCACGGTCGGGGCGAAGTTCAGGATGCTGGTCACGCCGGCCTCCACCAGCCGGTCGCAGACCTGCTGGGCGGCGCCGGGCGGGGTGGTGATCACGCCGATCGAGACCTGCTGGGTGGCGACGATCTCCTCCAGCTCGTCCATGTGCCGCACGGGCAGGCCCGCGGCGGTGCTGCCGACCACGTTGGGGTCGGCGTCCAGCAGCGCGGCCACCCGGAAGCCCCGGGAGGCGAAGCCGCCGTAGTTGGCGAGGGCGTGGCCCAGGTTGCCGATGCCGACGATGACGACCGGCCAGTCCTGGGTGAGGCCCAGCTCGCGGGAGATCTGGTAGACGAGGTACTCCACGTCGTACCCGACGCCGCGGGTGCCGTAGGAGCCCAGGTAGGAGAAGTCCTTGCGGAGCTTCGCGGAGTTCACCCCGGCCGCGGCGGCCAGTTCCTCGGAGGAGACGGTGGGGACCGAGCGCTCGGAGAGCGCGGTCAGCGCCCGCAGGTAGAGCGGGAGGCGGGCGACGGTCGCCTCCGGGATGCCCCGCGCACGCGAGGGCCTGCGCGCGGCGCCCTGGTCGGGCGTCTGCGAACTGCTGGGTGAGGGTCGGCCGATTGCCACGTTGCTCCTGCGGGTGAAGCTGGGCTTGGACCGCCAGGCTATGCGTTTGTGAACGTGTGCACAAAGATGGTGCCCGATTTGTCCCCGAACAGTGACACGCATCACTCGTAACCCGCCGAGCCGATCAGCGCCCGCGGGCCCTCCACCCCGGCCGGCCAGGGGCCCAGCGGCGCCACCCGGCGCCGCAGCGGGACGCCGCCCCGGGAGCGCTCCGAGCGGGCCGGGGCCAGCCGCGGCCACGGCACCGCCGGCCGGGCCGGCAGCCGCTCCTCGGGGCAGCCCGTCCGGCGGCAGTGCCGCAGCAGCTCCACCGTCGCCAGCGCGTCCCCCAGCGCGGTGTGCGCCGGGAACCAGCCCAGGCCGGCCGCGTCCACGCACGCGGACAGCCCGAAACCGCCCGCCTCGGGCAGCAGCCGGCGGGCCATCCGCATCGTGCACAGCAGCGGCACGGGCGGCAGCGCCACCCCGATCCGGGCGAACTCGCGCTCCAGGAACGACCGGTCGCAGGTCACGTGGTGGCCCACCAGCACCCGGCCGGCCAGCAGCTCCAGCAGCCAGGGCGCGATCTGCCGGAACCTGGGCGCCCCGAGGACGTCCTCCTGCGCTATCCCGTGCACGTGCGTCGGCCCGACCGGGCCGCCCGGGTCCACCAGCGTCGCGAACTCGCGCTCGATCCGCAGCCCGGCGTCCAACTGCACCACGGCGACCTCGACCACCCGGTGGCGCCAGGGGCTACGACCGGTGGCCTCGACGTCGACGACGGCGTAGCCGCTCATCGCGCCCTCCTCATGCACAGCCCCCGGCGGACACGGAAAACCGTTCGATCGTAAGCCGAGAAGCGGGCGAACTCCTAGGGCGATCTTCATCGAACGTTCACGAAGCAGTGCTGCGGCGGAGGGCGCGGCCGGGGCCCGGGAGGCGGCGGGCCCCGCGGGGGCTCAGGCGCCGAGCGCCTTGCGCAGGCGGCCCTCGTCGACCCGCCAGAAGTCGTGCTGGCGGCCGTCGACCAGGGTCACCGGGATCTGCTCGGCGTACTCCGCGTACAGGGCCGGGTCCTGGAGGATGTCCTTCTCCTCGAAGGAGGCGCCGAGGTCGGCGGTGACCTTGAGGATCACCGCCCGCGCGTCCTCGCACAGGTGGCAGCCGGGCTTGCCGATCAGGGTGACGGTGGTCTCGGCGGGGTTCTTCTTCGCGCGTCGCAACAGGCTCACCGGTTCATTGTGCCGCCGCCCGTTCACTGCCCCGGCACTCCGCCGACACGGGGTCGGACGGCCGCGCTGACTATGCTCGTCGCATGGCAGCGCTGCGAAGGCTCACCCGGTCGAGGCGTTCCACCGACGACCGGACCGTCCTGGCGGGGGAGGCCGCGGCCGACGCCGCCGAGGCCCGGCTCGCGCCGGACGGCCCCGGGGCGCCGGAGGGGGACCACACGCCGGTGCCCGGGGACGTCCGGGCCGCCGCCTTCTTCGACTGCGACAACACCATCCTGCGCGGGGCGGCGATCTTCTACCTCGGGGTCGGCCTGTACCGGCGGCGCTTCTTCTCCCGCCGCGACCTGGCCCGCTTCGCCTGGCAGCAGGCCGCCTTCCGGCTGCGCGGCGCGGAGAACCCGGAGCACATCGCCGACGCCCGGGACAGCGCGCTGGGCCTGGTCGCCGGCAAGCGCACCGCGGACCTGGAGCGGATCTGCGAGGAGATCTTCGAACCCGTGCTGGCCGAGAAGGTCTGGCCCGGGACGCGGGCCCTGGTGCAGATGCACCTGGACGCCGGGCAGCGGGTGTGGCTGGTGACGGCCGCCCCGCAGGAGGTGGCCCGGCTGATCGCCCGCCGGCTGGGCATGACCGGCGCGCTCGGCACCGTCGCCGAGACCCGGGACGGCGAGTACACCGGCCGGCTGGTCGGCGGGATGCTGCACGGCCCGGCGAAGGCGGCCGCGGTGCAGGCGCTGGCCCGGCGCGAGCAGCTGGACCTGGCGCGCTGCGCGGCGTTCAGCGACTCCGCCAACGACATCCCGATGCTGAGCCTGGTCGGCCACCCGTACGTGATCAACCCGGACGGGGCGCTGCGCCGGCACGCGCGGGCGATGGGCTGGCGGGTGCGGGACTTCCGCACCGGGCGCAAGGCGGCCCGGATCGGCGTCCCGGCGGCGGCCGGTCTCGGCGTGCTGGCGGGGGCGGCCGCGGCGGCGGTCGCGGTGCACCGGCGGCAGCGCGCCTGACCCCGGGGCGGCGCCGAGGCGTCAATCCGGCGCCGCCGACACGCCCGCCCGCGGGTAGTCGTGCACGTCAGCGGGGGTGAACCCGTCCGGGGCGGCGGGTGGTTCGAGAACGTCCGGCTGTGACCGGAACTGATCGTTCGCCAGTCGGCCAAAGTCATGGGTTGGGACCGTGGATAGCGGGGAAACCGGGCCCGCGCACCGGTGTTCGGTCACCTGATGTGCACAAGTGGTCACATTGAGCCGGGTGGATGGCGTCAACTCCGGTCACCGACAGGTGAATATGCGCAAGAAGTGGACCTCAACCGACCACTTCGACCACGCGGTGTAGCTGTCATTGCACAAAGCGTTATTCTCTCCTGGATGCACCCCACCCGAACGTCCCCGTGACGGGTGGCCAGTGCGGCGTGCTCTCCGCACAGGCGGAGGTGATCCGTCCACAGTTCTGCCTCTGGGAGTCCCGTGTACCCACCCGTCCGGAACGACGCGCCAGCCACCTCCCGCCCGTCGACCGCCACTCTGCGCCGCGGTGTGCGCCTGGAACGGCTGTGGGCCGCGATCCGCGAGTTCGAACTGACCGTGCCGCAGCCCGCGGTGGCCGGTCCCGCGTTCGCCGCGCCCTCGTTCGCCGCCACCGCGCCCGCCGCGTTCGCCGCGCCGCTGCGGCGCTCGACCACCACCGGGTCCGCCACCGGCCCGGCCGCCGGCAACACCCGGCCGGCGGGGCGCGCGGCCGCACCGTGCCCGCCCCCGGCACCCGCGGCCGGGCCCGCAGCGCCCCCGCGGGCCCCGGCTACGACACCGAGCACAACCCGGTGGTGGAGCTGGTCGAGCGGGCCCAGAACGGCGAGAGCGAGGCCTTCGGGCGGCTCTACGACCACTACGCCGACACCGTGTACCGGTACATCTACTACCGGGTCGGCAGCCGGGCCACCGCCGAGGACCTGACCAGCGAGACCTTCCTGCGCGCGCTGCGCCGGATCGGCACCTTCACCTGGCAGGGCCGCGACTTCGGCGCCTGGCTGGTGACCATCGCCCGCAACCTGGTGGCCGACCACTTCAAGTCCAGCCGGTTCCGGCTGGAGGTCACCACCGGCGAGATGCTGGACTCCAACGAGTGCGAGCGCAGCCCCGAGGAGTCGGTGCTGGAGTCGCTCTCCAACGCCGCCCTGCTGGACGCGGTGCGCCGGCTCAACCCGCAGCAGCAGGAGTGCGTCACGCTGCGCTTCCTGCAGGGCCTCTCGGTCGCCGAGACGGCCCGGATCATGGGCAAGAACGAGGGCGCCATCAAGACGCTGCAGTACCGGGCGGTGCGCACGCTGGCCCGCCTGCTGCCGCCGGACGCCAGGTGATCCGCCGACCGTGGACGCGACAGCCCACAGACCGTCGCCGCCGCCCCCGGCGGCCGACGGACCGTCAACCCGCCCCCGGCACACGCACGTCCGGGTGACGGAGCGGTCATCTGCTCTGCTTAATACGCCAGGGGGGTCGTGCGTAACCGACTCCCGACACCGCTCGTTGGCCAGCGTGCAATCCGCCACCGGGCCCGCAGTCAAGTGGGAACTCGAACTGTCACCCGATGGTGTGGTTTCGGCCCGTCGGGACAACCAACCTGCGGGCCACGGTGTCGAAAACGACGAAGGGAGGTGTGGCCCGTGACGGCAAACATGCTGGAGCACCGGCGGGCGAAGTCCTTCGCCGAGGCGCTGGAGGCCCACCAGAGTGACCACCGGAGCGGCGGCTCGCACCGGGCCGGCTCCGCCGCCATGACCGAGCTCCTCGCGATGGCCGACGCACTCGGCGCGGTCCCCGCCCCCGAGCTCGCCGCCGAGACGCGGACGGTCCAACGCGCCCAGCTGATGGCCGCGTTCGAGCAGGAGTGGGCCGGCGGCGCACCCACCGCGGTCCTCCCCGCCCAGCGCGGTCAGCGCGTCCGGCGGACGCGCTGGGGCCGCCGCCTCGCGATCGGCGGCCTGGTCGCCGGCGTCGCCGTCGGCGGGCTCGCCGGAGCCGCCGCCGCCTCCACCAACGCCCTCCCCGGCGACACCCTGTACGGCATGAAGCGCGGCCTGGAAGGGCTGCGCCTCGACTGGGCCGACAACGACACCGAGCGCGGCGCACTGCTGCTCCAGCAGGCGTCCACCCGGCTCGACGAGGCGCAGACGCTGCTGGGCCGCTCCGACAGCCCGACCGCGCTCAGCCCCGCCACGGTCGACCAGGTCCGCCGCGCCCTCGACGACATGCACGCCGAGGCGCTCCGCGGCCGCGACCTGCTGCGCGCGGTCTACCGCACCAACGGCTCGCTCACCCCGATGCGCCAGCTCGCCGGCTTCGCCGGGGAGGACCAGCGCTGGTCCGCCCTGCAGTCCCGGCTGCCCTCCGGGCTGAGCTCCCAGGCGTCCAAGGTCGACCAGCTCTTCGACGACATAAGCGAGGACGTCGCGCCGCTCCGGCTCGGGCAGACCCCCGGGCAGGGCGGCAGCGGCGGCAGCACCGGCGGGACGGCCCCGAGCGGCGGCACCGGCGCCGACGGCGGGACCGGCACCGGCCCGGGCACCGGCCGGCAGCCGCTGCTCCCCGGCACCGGAACGTCCGGCGGGGCGAGCGGCGGCCACGACCCGGCCACCGCGCCGTCCGGCCGGGCCACCACGGCGCCCAGCGCGGCCACCGCGGGCGGCCTCGGCGACCTGCTGGGCGGCCTGACCGGCACCGGCGCCTCCCCCACGGCGACGGGCGCACCGGCGGCCCAGGCCCCCGGGGCCTCCCCGGCCGCCTCCGGCACCCCGGCGGCGACCCCGCCGGGCGGGGGCGGGCAGGGCATCACCCTCCCGCCGCTCATCCCGGGCCTGCTGCCGGGCCTGACGCTCAACTAGCGGCACCGCCGGGGGCGTGCGTCCCGCACGCCCCCGGTTCCGCCACCCGGCGCCGTCCCCTCAGCTCAGCTCAGCTCAGCCGAAGACGGAGCGCCGCTGCACCAGCAGCTTGTACAGCGTGTGCTGGATGGTCTCGCGGACCTGGTCGGTGAGGTTGAAGACCAGCATCGGGTCCTCCGCCGCGTCCTTCGGGTAGCTGTCGGTGGGGATGGGCTCGCCGAACTGGATGGTCCACTTGGTGGGCAGCGGGATCGCGCCGAGCGGCCCGAGCCAGGGGAAGGTCGGCGTGATCGGCACGTAGGGCAGGCCGAGCAGCCGGGCCAGCGTCTTGAAGTTGCCGATCATCGGGTAGGTCTCCTCGGCGCCGACGATCGAGCAGGGCACGATCGGCACGCCGGCCCGCAGCGCGGAGGCGACGAAGCCGCCGCGCCCGAAGCGCTGGAGCTTGTAGCGGTCGGAGAAGGGCTTGCCGATGCCCTTGAAGCCCTCGGGCCAGACGCCGACCACCTCGCCGCGCTCCAGCAGGGTCTGGGCGTCCTCGTTGCAGGCCAGGGTGTGGCCGGCCTTGCGGGCCAGCTCGTTGACCACGGGGAGCACGAAGACCAGGTCGGCGGCGAGCATCCGCAGGTGCCGGTCGGCGTGGTCGTGGACGGCGACCTGGGTCATCAGGGCGTCCAGCGGGACGGTGCCGGAGTGGTTGGCGACGATCAGCACGCCGCCCTCGGCGGGGATGTGCTCGGTGCCGCGCACCTCGATCCGGAAGTACTTCTCGGCGAGCGGCCGGAGCAGGGCGAGGAAGACCTCCTCGGTGAGCTCCCGGTCGAAGCCGAAGTCGTCGACCTCGTAGTCGCCGGTGAGCCGGCGGCGCAGGAAGCCCAGGCCGCTGGTGGCGCGTTCCTCCCAGCCCTTGCCGAACACCCGGGTGGCGGTGGCGCCGAGCTGCCCGGCGAGGGCGGCGCCGACGCCGTCGGCGATCCGGTCGGCGAGGCCGGGGCGGGGCTCGGGCCCGTTCCAGCTGGGGGCGGACTCGATCGGGATGACCTTGGCCGCCGGGTCGGCGGACTCCCGGGCGGCTGTCATCGCGGCCTCGTTTCCTGGTTCCGGGTGGGGTGGTGGTCGGTGAGCAGGCCGGTCAGCCGGTCGGTGACGGCGGTGAGCCGCTCGGGCGGCAGCGGGCCGGGCGCGCAGTGCGCGGCGAAGTCGGCGAAGGTCTCGGAGGTGGTCCAGCGCGGGGTGTGGCCGAAGCCCTCGCGCAGCTGGGCGGTGTCCACCACCCGTCCGTGGGTGAGGAGTTGGAGCTGCTCCTGGGAGAACGCCCGGTCCGCGGGGGCGGCCAGCTGCCGGGCCAGCCGGCCGATCAGGCCGAGCGCGGGCCGCAGCAGCGGGACGGTGGGGCGGCCGAGTCGGCGGGCGCACTGGGAGAGCAGCAGGACGCCGTCCCCGGCGACGTTGTAGGTGCCGGGGGGCGCGCCGAGCGCGGCGAGCCGCAGCACCTCCAGGGCGTCCTCCTCGTGGACGAACTGCAGCCGGGGGTCGTGGCCGAAGGCGGTGGGCAGCACCGGGAGCCGGAAGTACGCGGCGAGCGGGGTGTCGCCGTCCGGGCCGAGGATGTTGGCGAAGCGCAGCACCGTGACGTCGACGTCGGGGCGGCGGCGGGCGAAGCCGCGGACGTAGCCCTCGACCTCGGCGGCGTCCCGGGCGAAGCCGCCGGGGGGCAGCGCCTTGGGCTGGGTGCGCTCGCCGAACACGGCCGGGTCGCGCGGCGCGGAGCCGTACACGGCGGTGGTGGACTTGACGACCAGGCGGCGCAGGCCGGGGGCCTGCTGGCAGGCGCCGAGCAGCTGCATGCTGCCGATGACGTTGCTCTCCTTCACCGCGGCCCGGCCGCCGTGGCCGAGCGCGGTGACGTTGAGGTGCACCACGGTGTCGACGCCGTGCTCGGCGATCACCCGGGCGACCGCGGGGCGCCGCGGGTCGACCTGGGCGTACCGGACGCCGGACGGCAGGTCGGACGGCGGCGGTGCGGCGTCGACGCCCACCACCCGGTCCACCTCGGGGTGTTCGGCGATCCGTTCGGCGAACCGCGCGCCGAGCGGACGCGCCACCCCGGTGACGAGCACGACCTTGCCCACGCTGCCCCGACCTCCCTGGACGCCCACCCTGGTCTGCACCGTACCGCGCGCAGGTCGCGGGGGCGGAAACGCCACTGCCCGCCCCGGGGATTTCTCCCGGGGCGGGCAGTGGTTCACCGTCGGCGCCAGTTCTACCTGCGTCGCTGAACGCGTGTGCGGGGGGATCATCCCCGCGTGAGCGAGGACGGCGCCGAACGGTGTTACTTCTTGTTGCGACGCTGGACGCGAGTCCGCTTCAGAAGCTTGCGGTGCTTCTTCTTGGCCATACGCTTGCGACGCTTCTTGATGACAGAGCCCACGGAACATTCCTCGCTCACTCGGACCCGCGCCCGTGAGAGACGGGAGTCCATACGACTGACGGAGGGCCTAGCCTACCGTCCACGTCGCGTTTGCCGTAATCGGTGCCCCTGCGGGGCTCCGGGCTACGCGCTCTCGAGCCGCACGTAGGACTCCTGGAGGTACTCGTGCACCTTCTGCTCGGGCACCCGGAAGGAGCGGCCGACCCTGATGGCCGGAAGCTCTCCGCTGTGCACGAGGCGGTAGACCGTCATCTTCGAGACCCGCATCACCGAGGCGACCTCGGCCACGGTCAGGAAGACGACATCCTGCAGGGGACGCTCGCCGGAACTCATGACCCATCACCCGACCCTTACCCGTGTGCAAGGCACCGGCTTCCCCTCCGGTGACTCCACCGGCACACGTGTATCCCCAGAGTAGTTATGCGTGGTACGGGTGGGAAGAGGGGGGCCCTCACCTGTTGTACGGTGCGAGATCCGCCCGTTGCAGTACGTAGTCGCTCAGCGGAACGTAGCAGCTCGGCGCGGAGCCGTCCTCCAGCGGGACGACCACGTCCACCAGACCGTCCGCCTCGGCGGCGAACGGGGCGACGTCGTTGCAGTCGGCGATGCCCCCGGCCGGGATGCCGAGGCGGCCGGCGCCGCAGAGCCAGCCGTGGTCGCCCAGCACCAGGTCGGGCGGGCGGTGCCCGGCGTCGGCGAGGGCGGTCAGGGCGAGCCGGACGGGCAGCGGGGAGTGGGTGTGCGCGAGGTCGCCGGGGCCGGGGCGGCCGGGGCCGTCGGGGCCGTCCAGCGCGCGCATCACCAGGACGCCGTCGAGTACGTCGAGGTAACGGGGGCGCTCGCCCTCGGGGGTGGGCTCGCGGAAGCGCGCGCCCCGCGCGGGGGTGTGCACGGTGCAGCCGGCCGCTTCGAGCGCCTCGGCCAGCGCGCGGTGGAAGCCGGCCAGCTTGGTGGGGTGGCCGGTGCCGGCCAGCACGCTGCCGCGCCGGTCGGCGGTGCGGCGCAGCAGGGCGGCGAGGCGGTCCAGGGCGTCGAGGGTGCGGTCGGGGTCGATGGAGTCCGGGCCCTGGCGGTGGCGCGGGTCGGGGTTCACGCCGGCCTTCGCGGCCATCAGCTCCAGCACGGCGGCCTCGTCGCGGCGGGCGGCGGCGGGATCGAGGCCCATCAGCGTCCGGGGGTCGCCCTGGGCGAACAGCCGGTAGTGCCGGAGGTTGTTCTGCCGCGGGGTGGGGACTTCGGGACCGGCCAGCCGGTGCTTGACCAGGTAGCCGCGCAGTTCGTCGCGGTCGATCCGGGCGGTCACGGGATCAGTCCGTGGTGCGGGAGGACGGCCCGGCGGGTGGCCAGGACGGCC
This sequence comes from Kitasatospora sp. NA04385, assembly GCF_013364235.1. Classification (NCBI taxonomy): domain Bacteria; kingdom Bacillati; phylum Actinomycetota; class Actinomycetes; order Kitasatosporales; family Streptomycetaceae; genus Kitasatospora; species Kitasatospora sp. NA04385. The sequence goes on from NZ_CP054919.1 coordinate 3,285,325, forward strand.
TGGTCGAGGCGGTCGGCGGGGTCGTAGCCGCCGTCGTGGAAGTCGGACCAGTTCGGGGTGGCCCCGTCGGTCATCCGCAGCGGGGCGGGGCGACGGGTGAGCCGGTAGGTCTCGGCGCGCCACTCCTGGGGAGTCTCGGTGGCCGGGTCGACCGGGTGGCCGGCGGCGGTGGCGACCAGGTGCGTCCAGGTCCGGGGCACCACGTCGACCACCGCGTACCCGCCGCCGCCGGTGGCGATCCAGCGGCCGTCGGCGTGCTCGTGGGCGAGGCGGTGGACGGACTCGGCGATGATCCGCTGGGCGTCGACGGTGACGGCGAGGTGGGCGAGCGGGTCCTCGACGTGGGTGTCGGCGCCGTGCTGGCTGACGATCACCTGCGGGCGGAACGCGGCCAGCAGTTCCGGCACCAGGGCGTGGAAGGCGCGCAGCCACCCGGCGTCGCCCGTCCCGGCGGGCAGCGGCAGGTTGGCGGCGGTGCCCTCGGCGTCCGGGCCGCCGGTCTCGGTGGCCCAACCGGTCTGCGGGAACAGCGTGGTGGGGCTCTCGTGCAGCGAGACGGTCAGCACCCGGGGGTCGTTCCAGAACGCCTGCTGCACGCCGTCCCCGTGGTGGACGTCCACGTCGACGTAGGCGACCCGTTCGGCGCCGAGTTCGAGCAGCCGGGCGATGGCGAGGGCCGGATCGTTGTAGACGCAGAACCCGGACGCCCGGCCGGGCATCGCGTGGTGCAGCCCGCCCGCGAAGTTGACGGCGTGCGGGGTCTCGCCGCGCCAGACCGCCTCGGCGGCGGCCACCGACTGCCCGGCGATCAGCGCGGACGCGGTGTGCAGCCCGGGGAACGCCCAGTTGTCGTCCGTCCCGAGCCCGTGCGCGGCGTCGACCGTCGCGGGGTCGGCCGCGGCCCGCTTCACCGCCGCCACGTACTCGGCCGTGTGCACCAGCCGCAGCGTCGAGTCCCCGGCCGCCGGGGCCGAGCGCACCGTCACCGACGGCAGCGCGGTCAGCCCCAGCGACTCGACCAGCCGCATGGTGAGCGCGAGCCGCGTCGGGTCCATCGGGTGCCCGGGGCCGAAGTCGTATCCGGTCTCGGCCTCGTCCCAGAACAGGTGCAGGCCGCAGGTGGTTTCCGCCATGCCCCACACCGTATCGGGGCGGCCCCGGAGTGACCGATCAGCGCCGCTTCGCCGTCGACCCGCCGTCCACGACCGACCGGATGGTGACCGAGTGGCGATCGTTTCCGGACCGCTTCGCGCGGAGCGTAGTCGGCGTGTTACGTTCCGCGACGTCGCCTCATTAAATGTTCGCCCCGGCGGTGCGGTAACACCCCGGGGCACGACACAGGAGCCACAACTCCGATGCACATCAATCGTAGCGCCCACGCGGGCCGCTTCACCGTTCTTCCGAACCAACTGCTGCAGAACTCCGACCTCCACTGCGGCCCCCGGGGGCTGCTCGGGTTCCTGCTCTCCCTCCCCGACGGCCGATGGATGCCCGCCGAGGAGATGGCCCGCCACTCCGGCGAGAGCCTCAACCGCATCCGCAAGTACCTGCGTGATCTGGCCGCGGCCGGCTACTACGCCGTCCGCCGGGTCCGGATCGCCCAGGGCCACATCATCTCCGTGCAGCACGTCACCGACGTCCCCTGGCAGTTCCCGTCCGCGCAGGTCGCACCGACTGTGCGGGAACCGGAGTCCGGTTCCCGTGAGCTCCTAAAGACAAAGAACCAGGAGCAAGGAACCCCCCTCCCACCCCTCCCTCCCGAACCGCCCGCCGGGCCGCACGCCGAACCGCCCGCCGAACCAGCTGCCGGGCCGCCCGCCGAACCGCACGCCGAACCAGCTGCCGGGCCGCCCGCGATCCCGCGCCAACGCACCCGGACCGCACCGCGCCCGCCCGCGCCCATCCCCGTACTTGCCCCCGCACTTGCCCCCGCGCCCGTCCCCGCGCCCGTCCTCGACGGCCGGATGCGCACCGCCGCCGACGCCCTGCTGCGCGTCGTCCGCCGCGAGCCCCGCCTGCGGATCGGCGAGGCCGAGGCCGCCCGTCTGGCCCCGCTGGTGGCCCGCTGGATCGACCGCGGCAGCACCCCCGCCGACCTGGCCGCCGCGCTGCTGCCCGGCCTCCCGGAACAGGTCCACTTCCCCGGCGGGCTCCTGCGCCGCCGCCTCACCGACAAACTCCCCGCCGTCCTCACCCCGCCCGCCCCCGCACCCACCTGCCCCGCCTGCCACGACCCCGTCCCCCGCCCCGGCCCCTGCCCGCCCTGCACCCAGGCCCCGCCGTCCGCCCCCGTCACCCCGGGCACCGGCGCCACCCTGGCCCGCGAAGCCCTCCGCCGCGCCCGGGCCGCCACCTGCTGACCGCGCCGGGCAGCAGGAGCAGGTCCGCGCCCGCCCCGGACCGGATGCGTGCCTGGTCTCCTACCGGGACGAAGTGCGCTGAGCGGTGAGTACGGGCTGGTAGTACCCGCTGGAGGCCGGGGTGTGCCAGGTGAGGCTGGTGAAGCCGGCTTCAGTGACGAACTCCGTCAACTGCTGGCGGGTCAGTGCCCAGTAGGTGGTGCGGCGGACTCGGACATTCCAGGTGTTCTGCGCCGGGGTGAGTTGGAAGTGCTCGAGGTCGTAGCGTTCGCCGTCCTCGTGCCAGTGCCAGAGCTGGAAGTTGATCACCAGGCCGTCGGGGGTCTCGGAGACCTGGGGTGGTGTCGCTGTGGGTTTGGCCAGGCGGGCGTCGTCGTAGTCCCGGAGGGTGATCACCAGCAGTCCGTCGTCTCGGAGCACGCGGCGCATGCCGATGAGTGCCGCCTGGAGGTCCTGCGCGGACAGCAGGTGCGGGAGTGAATTGTCGGCGCACAGGACGACGTCGAAGATCGACGATTTGAAGGGCAGTTGACGCATGTCCGCGGCGGTTGCCGGAAGGCTGACGCCACGGGCTGCCGCTTCGGCTGCGGCTCGTGCGGCTGCGAGGGGGCTCAGGTCACTGCCGACGACTTCGTGCCGTCCCAGGGCCAGTCCGACCGCTTGGGTCCCGATCCCGCACGAGCAGTCCAGGATTCTGTGCGGTCCCGGCCCCAGACGCGAGTGCAGGAGCTCGTCCAGCACCTGGGCCTGATGCGCCATGCTCGCGTCCCAGTCCCGGAAGATCAGGTGGTAGTCGCGGGCCAGTTCGTCGTAGAAGTCCCTGGTTGAGGATTCGGACATGCGCGCCACCATAGTGCGTGACTGTCAGGCGGGCGTGCCGTTCTGGGCTGCGGCGGCCGGACTCCGACCTCCCCGACAATCGGACGGACGGCACCGCACGTCCAACCGCCCCGACCACCGACCCGGCCAACCATCCCGGTCAGAGCACTAGCTGTCAGCCCGATCGGCCCGGTCGTTGGGGGCGTGGTGGACTTCGCTCCAGACGGTTTCGCGGGCGGTGCCGTCGTTGCGGGAGGGCGGGGAGTAGCGGTGTCCCCAGCGGTCGCCGAGGGCGAGGGCGTCCAGGACGGCCCGGTGGTCGTCGGGGCCCGGGGAGCCGTCGGCGGGGCGGAGGATGTCGAGTTCGACCCGGTAGCCGTCCGGGGTCACGGTCAGCCGGGCCTCCCCGCCGCCGCCGGCCCTGGTGAGCCGTTCGGCGATCTCCCAGGCGCGCTGCCGCAGCATCTCGCTCACGAGGCGGCCCCCAGCGCGCAGGCGCCCGACTGAACGGGCAATTCGCCGCGCAGGTAGGCCAGTTCGACCAGCGACTCGGCCAGCCGCTGCACCCACGGCAGCCCGACGCAGCCCAGCGCGACGGCGCCGAACTCCGGCAGCACGTCGTCCCGGTAGATGGGCGACAGGCCGGACGGCGGGTCCAACCTCGCTGCCCGGAAGGCCCGTTCCAGCAGATCGGCGGCCCGCTCGGCCTCGGTGAACCTGCCGCGCAGGAACCGCCGGAGGACATCGGTCTCCTCCAACGGCTGTCCGGTGTACAGCACTTGCTCTCCCTCACTCACTTCGACGGTGTCGGCGATGGTGTCGGCGATGGTGTCGGCACGGACGCTTCGGGACGGACGGACTCGGCCCGCACCAGGTCCGCCCGGGTGGGATGACGCACCGCGCGCCGGTCGACCACCCAGGGCGCGCCCCCGTCGCCGGGCACGAGCACCAGCTCGCCGCCCTCGCCGAGGTGGGAGAACTCCCCGAGCCGACCGTTCGCCGTATCGACCAGCAACTCACCCGGCTCCGGCACCCAGGACGCCGCTTGGCCCCCGGCGCAATCCCCGCCCCGCACGGCCCGCACGTACGGCGCACCCGTCCAGACCAGCGTCGCCAACTCACTTGCCACGTCCGGGCTCACGCCACCGAGCTGCACCAGGTGCGTGCCCGTGGCCGCCTTCTCCACCCCCAGCGAGGGCAGCTTGAGACCGGCCGAGCCGAGCGCCTCCCGAAGGCCGTCACACACCTTGCGCGCGAAGGCCCGATCCTGCCGCTCCAACCGGTCAAGCAGGGAGTTGGCCATGGCGGTCACCACCCGTCTCCTCGATCCGCGAATGTCACGTTCTGTGCTCCAAGCGTCGCGGACCGGCGCTACGCTGAACAGCAGAGACGCGTTCCATCCGGGCAGCTGAGAAACGGCCGAGCCCGGGCTCCGTTGCGTGGAACGCGTGCAACGCGAGGGGTAGAGGAAGCGATCATGGGCTTTCAGAAGCGGCGTCCGAATCCGACCCTGAGTGCCCGTCACTTCTACGGCTCCGAGGTCTTGCGGCACCGAGAGGAACGCAGCTGGCCCTTGTCCCGTCTGGCCAGTGAGGTGCACTTCTCCATCGCCACCCTCTCCCGGGTGGAGAGCGGGGACCACCGCGTTCCGGAGGGCCTGTCCGAGCAGTTGGACCGGGTGTTCGAGACCGGCGGCCACTTCACGCGACTGCTGCCGCTGGCCCGGCAGGAGGACCATCCCGCGAAGTACCGGGAGATCCTGGCCCTCGCCGACACGGCCAAGGTTGACGAGTCCTACAGCCCCGGCATCCACGGCCTGCTCCAGACCGAGGCATCCGCCCGACACATCCTGCGTTCCGGTATGCCCTACGGCCCGGAGGAAGAGGTCGAGCAACGAGTGCGGGCGCGGCTCGGACGGCAGGTCCGCATGTACAACAGCTCGGAGTGCCGGTACTGGTTCATCCTCGACGAGGCCGCGATCTGCCGCCGGATCGGCAGCCGGGCCGAGATGACCGAGCAGTTGCGCGCCATCCTCGCAGCGGCACAACTCCCGAACGTCGTGGTGCAGGTGCTCCCCTTCTCCGCCGGCGTCCACTCCGAGACCTCATCGCTATGGCTCCTTGGGCTGGCGGGCGGCCGCCAAATCGCCTACGAGGAGACCACCCGGGCCGGGGTGGTCTTCGAAGACGCCCGTGAGGTCGCAGAACGCACGGCACTCTACGATCTGCTGAGGGCTCAGGCGTTGTCCACGGCCGAGTCCACGCGAGTGATCAGCGCCGAGTTGGAAGGACTAGCCACCGATGGCCCATGACGACCTCAAGCAGACTGCCGAGCGCCGCTGGCGCAAGAGCAGCCACAGCAACTCCGACGGCGGCGGGTGCATCGAGGTGGACGACGCCAACCCCGGCCATGTCCGCGACTCCAAGGACCCGCACGGCCCGCACCTGGAGTTCACCCCCACCGCCTGGGCGGCCTTCGTCACCGCCACCACCACCGGCCAGTTCGGCCCCAGCTGACCGCACCACGGAAGGGACGGACCTCGATGCCCCACCACGAGCCATCTGCGATGGAGCGCCGCTGGCGCAAGAGCAGCCACAGCAACTCCGACGGCGGCGACTGCATCGAGGTGGACGACGCCAACCCCGGCCATGTCCGCGACTCCAAGGACCCGCACGGCCCGCACCTGGAGTTCACCCCCACCACCTGGGCGGCCTTCGTCACCGCCACCACCACCGGCCGGTTCGGCACCAGCTGACCGCACCACTCAGTGCCGAGCAGGCCCCCTCCCCGGAGGGGGCCTTCCGCTGTCCAGTGTCGCCTGTCCTGGATACGGAGGTTTCGATCTTCATCCGAAGTCTGGGATGTGCGCAGGTGGGCGTCGATCGGGCGGCCGTGCTGCGGGGCTGCACAAAGACCAGGCGCGGCACGCTGATCGCCTGCCTGCCCGGCAAGGCCCGGATGCGGGGCCGTGACGACCTGACCGCAATGTTCTGCAAGCGGGTGGCCACCGAAGTGAAGCGGGCCCGCGAGGAGGTGGAGGAGATCCGCCGCCAGCAGCAGACGTCTGCCGCTCCCAGGCCGGACCGGAGTGCGGCATCATCACCTTCTCCGCGGTGGGGTGAACTCTTGGACGTCCCCGTGAAGACGGACGTCAGCGACACCGGAGCCGTCTACGCCTGGGTGGAGGTTGGCGGGATCGAGGTCGGCTTCCACCCGGCGGACGACGAGCGCAACCTCCGAGGTGGCAGCCCGGTTGTGTACTGGGGCGTGGACGACGTCGACCAGGCCCGGGAGCGACTGCTGGTGGCCGGCTGCGAGCACCACCGCGGCCCGCTGACCATCGAACCCGGCCGCAGGATCGCCCAGCTGCGCGACCCGTTCGGCACCATCGTCGGCATCGAGGGCCCGTAGCAGAGCGGACCGCACGCGTACGGAGGCCCCGCACGATCCGGGCCTCCGTCGTTTCCGTCAGACGGTGGCTTTGTTCACGAGAACAGGCGGCAGTTGTTCACGAGTTTGGGAGGCACCTGCCGCATTCGATGTTCGATTTTCGCGGAGACGGCCGGTCTCCGGGAGAGAGTCGGGGGGCGCAACGGTTTGCCCGTTCCGGGGTCATGGCGGGAACCGGCTTGTCGTTCAGCGGGAGCCGGCCTGTCGAGCCTGGTGCGTGGCGCTGCGCGGGTCGCCGTCGAAGGGGCGGCCGTGGCCGGGCAGGAGCAGGGTGGCTTCGGTGAGTTCGTCGAGCTGGTCCAGGGAGGCCAGGGCGGTGCGGCTGTCGTGGGTGAAGCCGCGGCAGACCAGGGTGGGGCCGGTGTGTCCGGTCAGGCCGTCGTGGGTGACCAGGGCGTCGCCGGTGAAGAGCAGTCCACGGTCGGGGAAGAGGTAGCCGGTGCTGCCCGGGGTGTGGCCGGGCAGCGGGACGGCCCGCGGCCTGCCGGGGACCTCCTCCAGCCGTCGGCCGGTGTCGAAGGTGCGCACGCCGGGGGTGGCGGGGGCGGTGAAGGCGCCCTTGCGGGCGAGGTGGAGCGGGGTGGCGATCGCGGCGGGCCGACGCAGGAGGTAGGGGAGGGCGGAGCGTTCCGGCTTGGCGTGGCGCAGGGCGCTGCGCGGGCCGTCGCGCAGGATCGCGGCGTCGCTCTCATGGACCCAGATCTCGGCGCCGGCCCGCTGGAGGGTGTGGGCCAGGCCGGTGTGGTCGGGGTGTGCGTGGGTCAGGAGCACGGCGCGGACATCGGCCGGGGAGTGCCCGGAGTCGGCCAGATGCGCGCGCAACTGCCCCAGGTGGGCCGGCAGCCCCGCGTCGATGAGGACCAGTCCGTCGGGTTCCTCGACCAGGTAGAAGTTGACGACGTCGTCACCGAGGCGGTCCACGCCGGGGGCGACGCGGCGGTCGTAGCGGGGCATGGGTTCCTCCGGGACGGGGACGGACACATTTCGATACAGTTGACTGTAATGGATAAGAGGGGAATCCGAGATGACCGGTGAGACTGCGCGCAGGCCGTACGACTCGGGGCGCCGGCAGGAGGCCGCGCGCCGCAGCCGTGCCGCGATCCTGGCGGCCGGCCGGGAGCTGCTGCTCCGTGACGGCTACCGGGCCACCACCGTCCGCGCGGTGGCCGAGCGCGCCGGTGTCTCCCCCGAGACCCTCTACAAGGCGTTCGGCGGCAAGCCGGGGCTGGTCAAGGCGCTGTGGGACGTCACCCTGGCCGGGGACGACGAACCCCTGGCCATGGCCCAGCGGCCCCAGCTCAAGGCCGTCCTGGCCGCCCGCGACACCCACGCCAAGCTCCGCCTGTACGCCGCGTTCGTCCGCGGCGTCCACGAACGCCTCGCCGACCTCGCCGCGCTTCTCGCCCAAGCCGGCCCCGACGGCAGCCAGATCCTCACCCTCAGCGAAGAAGAGCGGATGACCGGCGTCAGCGCCTTCGTCACCCACCTCACCGACACGGGCGTCCTGCCCGCGGACGCCGACGCGGCCCGCCTGGCGGACTCCTGGTGGGCCCTGACCGGCCCTCACCTGTACACCCAGCTCACCGCCGGCCGCGGCTGGAACACCGACGCCTACGAGGACTGGCTGACCGGCATGCTCCTCTCGGGTCTTGCCCACACGACCTGAGCCCTCGCTCACCACCGCCCCGATCGGCCACAGCAGCCTCCGCCGAACACCTGGACCCGCAGCGCGCCTTGCAGTGGGAGCACCCGCCGGACATCGGGCCAGAGCCGCTCCCCGACGGCGCGTTCGACTCTCACGCGCGATCAACTGCTGCTCAATCTCGTGAACAAGCGCTGCCGCTTCTCGTGAACGGAGCCGGCCGGTGGAGTTCGTGAAGATGCGCGCCCAGCGCCTGCGGTGGCCGGATGCCCCGGCCGGCCGGCACGCCTGGCTGGACGACCCCGCCCGGTCGGTCTGAGCGCTCAGGCCGGGATGCGGGCCGAATCCGTCCGGTCGTCGGCCGGGGCCGGGGCGAAGTGCGGGGCGAGCGGGAGGATGGCGAGGACGAGCAGCATGGGGGCGCAGAAGGCCCAGCGGTAGTCGGAGAACGCGGCGAGGGCGCCGACCAGGGGGGAGCCGATCAGGAAGCCGACGTAGTTGAAGAGGTTGAGGCGGGCGACGGCGGCGTCGCTGGCGTGCGGGAAGAGGCGGCCGCCGGCGGCGAAGACCTGGGGGATGATCGCGCAGATGCCGAAGCCGAGGACGGTGAAGCCGAGGACGCCGGTCCAGGTGCCGGGGGCCAGGACGGCGATCAGGAAGCCGGCGGCGGCGACGGCGGTGCCGGTGCGCACCACGGGCAGGACGGTGAAGCGCTGGACGGCGCGGTCGCCGACGGTGCGGCCGAGCAGCATGGCGACCATGTAGCCGAGGTAGGAGAACTTGGCGAGGTCCTCGGGGCTGTGCAGGCCGTCGGTGAGGTACTTGACGCTGTAGTTGGAGACCGAGGCGTCGGCGATGTAGGCGAAGGCCATCACGGCGCACAGCGGGAGCAGCGGCTTCCAGGGGATGCGGCGGGCGGCGAGGACGGCGGCCTCGCGGACGGCGTCGCCCAGCTCGGCCGGTCCGGCGAACCAGCGTCCGGCGACGATCGCGGCGGGGACGAGGACGACCGCGGCGCCGCCGAAGAGCAGCGGCAGCCCGGTGTCCCAGTGCGAGCCGGCCGCGGCGATCGCGGCGCCGACGATGCCGCCGAGGCTGAACGCGGCGTGGAAGCCGATCATGATGCTGCGGCCGTAGCGGTGCTGGAGGCCGACGCCGAGCATGTTCATCGAGGCGTCGAGGGCGCCGACCAGCAGGCCGAACAGGCCGAGGGCGACGGCGAGCTGCCACAGCTGCGAACCGAGGCCGGTGAGGGCGAGGGTGAGGCAGAGGGCGGGCTGGACGACGCGCAGGACGCCGCGCGCGGTGGTGCGCTTGACCAGCGTCTCGGAGGCGATGGAGCCGGCGCCGGCCAGGACCGGGACGGCGGCGAGGAAGACCGGGAGCAGCCCGTCGCTGAGGCCGTAGCGCTTCTGCAGGTCGGTGATGCAGGTGACCAGCAGGGCGAAGGTGGTGCCCTGGAGGAAGAAGGAGACCGCCAGTGCGGCCCGGGCCTGCCGGAGCCGGGCGGTGGGTGCGGCCGTGGCCGTGACCTGCATCGGGACCTCGCTCACCACCGACGCTACCGGCCGGTACGCAACTGTTGGGCAGAGCGTAGGCGGTCGGCGGCGCCGGCGGGAGGGGTGCGGGGGGATCAGTTCGGCAGCAGGCCGATCGCTTCGTCCAGGGTACCGAGCAGGCCGGTCGCCCCGGCCGAGGTGAGCTTGGCCGGGTCGGTGAGCGCCGCGTACCCGTAGACGTCCATCCCGGCGGCGCGGGCGGCCAGCACGCCGTTGCGGCTGTCCTCCAGGACCAGGCAGCGGGCCGGGTCGACGCCCATGGTGCGGGCGGCGTGCAGGAACAGGTCGGGGGCGGGCTTGCCGACGCCGACGTCCTGGGCGGAGAACAGCAACTCGTCGGTGAAGTACCCGGACAGGCCGGTGAGGCGGTGCGCGGTGCGGATCCAGGAGTGGTGGGCGGAGGAGGCGACGCAGTAGCGGACGCCGTGCTCCTGGAGGTGGGTGAGGAGCTTCTCGGCACCCGCCACCGGCCGCAGCTCGCGCTCGAAGGCGGCGAACACCCGGTCGTGGAACAGGTCGTCGAAGCCCTCCGGGAGGCTCGCGCCGTACCGCTCGGCGATCACGTCGTGCACGGTGTGCGCGGCGGTGCCCATGAAGTCCCGGTAGGAGTCCTCGACGGTGGTGGGGTGGCCGAGTTCGGTCAGGTACTCGGCGAGCACCCGGTTGGAGATCGGCTCGCTGTCCACCAGCACGCCGTCGTTGTCCAGGATCAGCAGGTCGTAGCCGTCGCGGCGGATGTCGTCACTCACGTCGCCCGAGCCTACTTGCCGCCGCCGGCCAGCTCCCGGGAGCGGTCCCGGGCGGCCTCCAGGGCGCCGAGCATCGCGGCCCGCACGCCGTGGTTCTCCAGCTCGCGGATGGCGGCGATGGTGGTGCCGGCCGGGGAGGTGACCGCCTCGCGGAGCTTGACGGGGTGCTCGCCGGAGTCGCGCAGCATCACCGAGGCGCCGATCGCGGACTGCACGATCAGCTCGTGCGCGACCTGCCGGGGCAGGCCGAGCAGGATGCCGGCGTCGATCATCGCCTCGACCAGGAAGTAGAAGTAGGCGGGGCCGGAGCCGGACAGCGCGGTGGCGGCGTCCTGCTGGCCCTCCGGGACGCGCAGGGCCTTGCCGACCGAGCGGAAGATCGCCTCGGTGCGGGCCAGGTGCGCCTCGGTGGCGTGCGAGCCGCCGGAGATCACGCTCATGCCCTCGTCGACCAGGACGGGCGTGTTGGGCATCACCCGGACCACGGGGGTGCCGGGGGCGAGGCGCTCCTCGAACCAGGCGGTGGGGATGCCCGCGGCGGCGGAGACCACCAGCTTGTCGGCGGCGACGTGCTCGGCCAGCTCGTCCAGCAGGGTGCCCATGTCCTGCGGCTTGACCGCGAGGATCAGGGTGTCGGCGAGCTTGGCGGCCTCCGCGTTGGTGACGGTGGTGACGCCGTAGCGGTCGGCCAGCTCGGTGGCCCGCTCGGGGCGGCGGGCGGTGACCAGCACGTCGGCGGGCGAGGTGCCGGCCCGCAGCAGGCCGGAGAGCAGGGCCTCGCCGATCTTGCCCGTCCCGAGGAAGGCGATCTTCTGGCCGGCGGTGGTGCTGTCGCTCATGGTGCGTGCCTCCGTGCGCTGCGGTTCCTGGCCGCCCATCTTGCCCCGGGACGCCGCCGCCCCGGCGGAGGTGTCCACCCTGCGGGCGGCCGGGCGGCCCGGCGGCGCGCGGGGGGCCGCCCGCCCCCGTAGGGGGAATCTCAGGGGCCCGGGCTCTGGATTCCGGGGCCGGGCGGGAGCACCGTGGAGGCATGGGACACGGAGAGTTGTCAGGACGTGAGAACCGCCAGGTCGCCGTCGCCGCCGCGACGCTCGGGCCGTGGCGGACGGCGGCGGCGGTGGGCACGGTGGTCGGCGGGGCCGCGTTGGCGGTGGACGTGCTCACGCTGCACTGGTCACTGGACATCCTGGCCGGGCCGGTGAGCCTGGGGCTGTTCTTCTTCTTCCTGGTCGGCACGGTCGGCGGGCGGCTGCGCGGCGGCGGCGACCGGCGGCTGCGCCGCTGGGCGGACGCCCACCCGTGGCAGTCCGTGCTGCCGGCCACGGGGGCGCTGCTGGTGCTGAACACGCTGGCCCTGTGGCTGCTGGGCGACCACGGCCTGTTCGGGGCGCTGTTCGACTCGCTGCTGCCGGCCGGCGCGCTGCTGGCGGTGGCGGGCGTGGTCGGGGCGGTGAAGGCGGCCCGCAAGGGCTGACGGCGCGTCACGTCCGCCCCCCGCTGTCGGGCGTGTCCGCGGTGGTCGGCATACTTCCGGCCGTGCCGACGATAGATGAGCCGGGGCCCGCCGACGGCGGCCCCGGAAGACCTGACAACCCCTTCGAGCAGACGACCGCGCCGGAGCGGCCCAAGCGCACCCGCTCGGTGCGCGACGGGCTGCTGCTGGTGCTGGTGATCACCGCCGTGCTGGTCGGCCTGGGCGCCGCCGGCGTCGGCCGCTCCAAGGCGCCGAAGTCCTCCGCGCTGCCCTCGGTGGGCGCGGAGACCGCCGCGCCGAGCAGCGCCCCGCCCACCGTGGCCCCGGACGTGCCGACCCCGGAGCACCCCTGGTCGGGCTCGCCCGCCGAGGCGTGGCCGAACGGCGCGGACGGCATCGGCATGCCCGACAGCACGCCCGCGACGGGCGTGTTCAGCGCCAAGCAGGTGGCCGCCGACCTGGCCGCCGTCAAGGCGTACCTGGTGGCCAGCAACCTGGACCCGCAGGTGGTGTCGGGCGCGAGCGCGCAGCCCGTCCTGGACCTGATGGACCGGCAGGACGCCGACCTGCTCGCCAAGGCGCTGGCGCACCCGAGCGCCGAGAACGACCCGACCAGCTGGCTGAGCCGGTTCGACCCGGCCTGGGCGGTGCCGGTCACCACCGAGGTGAAGGTGCAGGGCCGGATCAGCTTCGAGGGCGACGGCGACCGGGGCATGCTGGTGCACACCGACGTCACCTACGTGTACGCGCTGCGCCCCGGCCCGGACGCCGGGAAGGCCGCTCCGGGCGGCACCGCGGCGCCGGCCTCCTGGGTGCAGGCGGACCACGGCCGGGAGGTCGAGCGGGAGATCGTCCGCCGGGTGCAGGACTTCCGGTTCTACGACCCGGCGCACTACGACGTGCAGGCCGGCCGGCCGGTGCTGGACAAGGGCAGCGCCGACTTCGGCAACAACCGGTGCGAGATGGGCTCCGGCTTCCTGGAGCCCGAGTTCGCGTTCATGCGGGCGGCCGCGACCGGCCCGGCGCCGAGCGGCCCGGCCAGCGACCCGTACGACCGGACCAAGCCGATGGAGAACGGGCCGCAGGACTGCGGCACGGTCAGCCGCACCTGACGGCCGCTCAGGAGCGCCGCCGGGCCGCCTTGCGCGCGTCGCGCTCGGCCCGGGCGGCGCTGCGGCGCAGCCAGGTGGCGGTCTCCTGGTCGTGGACGGCCCGCTTGAGGCCCTCGCCGGGGGCCTCGACCAGGCTGCGGGCGAAGTAGACGGCCAGTGCCCCGGCGAAGCCGACCAGCCAGACGCCGGCCAGCTGCTTCTCCTCGGCCGCCCAGCCGGTCAGCGAGTCCTTGCCCTCGGTGAGGATCTTCCAGTTCCGCAGGCCGGCCAGGGCGGAGCAGACGCCGATGGCGAGCATCAGCAGCACCGAGAGCGGGGCCGCCTCGGAGATCCGGACGCCGGAGACGCCCAGGCGCAGCAGGAGCGCCCCGGCGGCGGTGGCCGCGAGGGCGCCGAGCGACACCGCGGCGCGGCGCAGCCAGTAGCCGGTGCCGCGGTCGACCCAGGTGGTGCCGAACCAGCGGATCGGCTGGGGGGCGGGCGCCCCGTCCGCGGTGGTGGTCGTCCCCGCCGTACTCGTCGTACTCACGGTCCGATTATCACCACGAACGGGGGCCGGCCCCCGGCGCCACGCGCCTCAGCCGAGCTTGGAGACGTCCCGGACGGCGCCCTTGTCGGCGGAGGTGGCCATCGCCGCGTACGCCTTGAGCGCGGCCGAGACCTGGCGGTCGCGGTTCTTCGGGCGGTAGCCGCCCTCGGACTCCAGCTTGAGCCGGCGCTCGTGCAGCTCCTCGAAGGAGACGTCCAGGCTGATGGTGCGGGCCGGGATGTCGATGGTGATCGAGTCGCCGTCCTCGACCAGCGCGATGGCGCCGCCGGAGGCCGCCTCCGGGGAGATGTGGCCGATGGACAGGCCCGAGGTGCCGCCGGAGAACCGGCCGTCGGTGATCAGCGCGCACGCCTTGCCCAGGCCGCGGCCCTTGAGGAACGAGGTCGGGTAGAGCATCTCCTGCATGCCCGGGCCGCCCTTGGGGCCCTCGTAGCGGATGACCACCACGTCGCCCTCGGCGATCTGCTTGGTCAGGATCTTCTCGACCGCCTCGTCCTGGGACTCGCAGACCACGGCCCGGCCCCGGAAGCGCCAGATCGACTCGTCCACGCCCGCGGTCTTCACCACGCAGCCGTCCTCGGCGATGTTGCCGTACAGCACCGCGAGGCCGCCCTCGACCGAGTAGGCGTGCTCGACGCTGCGGATGCAGCCGTTCGCGTCGTCGGTGTCCAGGGTGTCCCAGCGCTCGGACTGGCTGAACGCCTCGGCGGAGCGGACGCAGCCGGGGGCGGCGTACCAGAGGTCGACGGCCTCGGCGGAGGCGGAGCCGCCGCGCACGTCCCAGGTCTTCATCCACTCGGCGAGCGAGCCGGAGTGCACGGTGTGCACGTCCTCGTGCAGCAGGCCGCCGCGGTACAGCTCGCCCAGGATGGCGGGGATGCCGCCGGCCCGGTGCACGTCCTCCATGTAGTAGGAGCCGTTCGGGGCGACCTTGGACAGGCACGGCACCCGGCGGGAGACGCTGTCGATGACCCGCATGTCGAAGTCGACCCCGGCCTCCTGGGCCGCGGCCAGCAGGTGCAGGATCGTGTTGGTGGAGCCGCCCATCGCGATGTCCAGCGCCATGGCGTTCTCGAACGCGGCACGGGTGGCGATGCTGCGCGGCAGCACCGAGTCGTCGTCGCCGCCGTAGTAGCGGTTGGTGATCTCCACGACGGTGCGGCCGGCCTGCTCGTACAGGGCGCGGCGGCCGGTGTGGGTGGCCAGCAGCGAGCCGTTGCCGGGCAGCGAGAGGCCGATCGCCTCGGTCAGGCAGTTCATCGAGTTGGCGGTGAACATGCCCGAACAGGAGCCGCAGGTCGGACAGGCGTTCTCCTCGATGATCGAGATGTCCGCGTCCGAGACGTTCTCGTTCACCGCCTGGGAGATCGCGTCGACCAGGTCCAGCTTGCGCACCGTGCCGTCGACCAGGGTGGCCTTGCCGGCCTCCATCGGGCCGCCGGAGACGAAGACCGTGGGGATGTTGAGGCGCAGCGCGGCCATCAGCATGCCGGGGGTGATCTTGTCGCAGTTGGAGATGCAGATCAGCGCGTCGGCGCAGTGCGCCTGGACCATGTACTCGACCGAGTCGGCGATCAGGTCGCGCGAGGGCAGCGAGTACAGCATGCCGTCGTGGCCCATCGCGATGCCGTCGTCGACCGCGATGGTGTTGAACTCGCGCGGGATGCCGCCCGCCTGCTTGATCGCCTCGGAGACGATCCGGCCCACCGGCTGCAGGTGGGTGTGGCCCGGGACGAACTCGGTGAAGGAGTTGGCGACCGCGATGATCGGCTTGCCGAAGTCCTCGCGGGCTACGCCCGCGGCGCGCAGAAGGGCGCGCGCGCCCGCCATGTTGCGACCCTGGGTGACCGTGTTGGACCTCAGTTGGGGCATCGTTGCCGCTCCTTCAGGAGACTCTCGGGGGCTGTCGAGCCTACGCCCGCGCGGGCCGCCCCCGGACACGGTGTCCGCGATGCGGTCAGCGCGGGCGGGCCCGGCGGACGCCCGGCTACGGCTTCGGCACCACGAAGACGTCCAGCAGGTACGGCTCGACGACCTGCCCGTCCGGGAACTCGGCGAGCAGCGCCTCCCGTTCGGCGGCCAGCACGGGGGCCCGCTGCTCCGGCTCCAGCACCGCGAAGTACGAGCGGGAGGTCAGGTCGTCGATCACCTGCTCCACCGGGAGGGTCCGCTCCCAGCGCAGTCGCGCGGAGCGCACCTCCAGGCCGGTCCGCGTCAACGCCTCGTGCCGGACGTTCACCCCGCCGTAGTGGTGGTACGACGACGGCAGGGCGGCCGCCGTCCGCTCCTGCTGGGCGGCCAGCCACGGCACCTCGTAGTCCTTGACGTTCCACCACACCGCGAGCGCCCCGCCCGGGCGCAGCACCCGCAGCGCCTCCGGGACCGAGCGCTCCGGCTCGGTCCAGTGGAACGCCTGGGCGTACGTCACGAAGTCCGCCGAGGCGTCGTGGAACGGCAGTTCGTCCCCGGCGGCCTTGACCACCGGGATCTGCGGGCTGACCTCGCGCAGCACCGCCGCCATCCCGTCGCTGGGCTCGACCGCGATCACCCGGGCGCCGCGCCCGGCCAGCAGCCTGGTCGCGATGCCGGTGCCCGCCCCGACGTCGAGCACGTCGGCGCCGGGCAGCGGGCGGCCGGCGAGCCGCTCCAGCTCGTCGAACAGCGCGTCCGGGTAGGAGGGGCGGGCGGCCTGGTACTGCGCGGCCACCGGGCCGAAGGAGTTGGCGTGTGCCGTGGTGTCGTACACCGGGTGGTCCCCCTGTTCCGTCGTGGTTCCCGTCAGTGTCGCGGCCGGGACGTCGCCAGGTGCAGCCTGGTGAACGCCAGCGCCTCCGCCAGGTCCGCCTCCTGCTCCGCCGGGCCGCCCGACTTGCGGGTGTTCACCTCCAGCACCACGTGCCCGTCGAAGCCCGTCCGCGCCAGCCGCTCCAGCAGCTCCGCGCACGGCTGCTTGCCCCGCCCGGGGATCAGGTGCTCGTCCTTGCCCGACCCCGACCCGTCCGCCAGGTGCACGTGCGCCAGCCGGTCGCCCATCCGGTCCACCAGCTCGAACGCGTCCGTCCGGGACGTCGCCGCGTGCGACAGGTCCACGGTGAAGTGCCGGTACTCCTCGTCCGTGACGTCCCACCCCGGCGCGTACGCCAGCACCTCGCGGTCCCGGTAGCGCCACGGGTACATGTTCTCCACCGCGAACCGGACGTCGGTCTCCCCCGCCATCCGGTTCACCCCCGCCACGAACTCCCGCGCGTACTGCCGCTGCCACCGGAACGGCGGGTGCACCACCACGGTGTCCGCCCCCAGCCGCTCGGCCGCCCGCCGGGCCCGCACCAGCTTCGTCCACGGGTCCGTCGTCCACACCCGCTGGGTGATCAGCAGGCACGGCGCGTGCACCGCGAGGATCGGCACCCCGTACTGGTCCGAGAGCCGCAGCAGCGCCTCCACGTCCTGGCTCACCGGGTCGTTCCAGACCATCACCTCGACGCCGTCGTACCCCAGCCGCGCGGCCAGCTCGAACGCCGTCTCGGTGGTCGACGGGTACACCGACGCGGTCGACAGCGCGACCTTGGTGTCCGGCACGTGCAGCGCCGGGTGCGGCGGCGGCCACCCCGGCCGGTCCAGCTTCCGCCGCGCCGCGCGGGCGGCCCGCGCCGCCTTCAACGGCAGGGGGCCGCGCCTCGACCGCCGCTCGTCCGCCGAATCCGCCACGCCCACCAGACTAAGTCAGACCGGGACGAGCCAGACGCGCCGCGCAGCCGGGAGGCGCGCGTCAGGGGTGCGGGGCGAGCGCCGCGCTACGCCTCGATCGCGGTCCGGTTCTCCGGTCCGTCCATCGTGTCCAGCCGTCGCAGGATGATCCCCTCGCGCAGGGCCCACGGGCAGATGTCGAGTTCGTCCAGGCCGAAGAGGTCCATCGCCGCGTCGGCGACCAGCGCGCCGGCCAGCAGCTGGCGGGCGCGGCCGAGCGAGACGCCGGGGATCCGGGCGCGTTCGGCGGGCGTCATCGCGGCGAGGCGGGGCAGCCACGCGGAGAGGCCGGAGCGGGTGAGCTTGCGCGGGACGCGGACGCCCGCGCCCTCGGGGGCGGCGCCGGTCATCCGGGCGAGCTGCTTGAAGGTCTTGGAGGTGGCCACCGAGTGGTCCGGCGGCCCGAGCCGGGCGAAGTCGCCGACCGCCCCGGCGATCTCGGCGCGGATGTGCCGCCGCAGCTCGCGCAGGTCCCCCGGGTCGGCGACCTCGCCGGGCAGCCGGGAGGTGAGGCGGCCCGCGCCGAGCGGGAGGGAGGTGGCGACGTCGGGCTGCTCGTCGATGCCGCAGGCGATCTCCAGCGAGCCGCCGCCGATGTCGAGGTTGAGCAGCCGCCCGGAGGACCAGCCGAACCAGCGGCGGACGGCGAGGAAGGTGAGCCGGGCCTCGTCCTGCCCGGACAGGACGGTGAGCGCGACGCCGGTCTCGTCCTCGACCCGGCGCAGCACCTCCTCGCCGTTGACGGCCTCCCGGACGGCGGAGGTGGCGAACGGCAGCAGGTCGACCACGCCCTTGTCCTCGGCGACCCGGAGCGAGGAGGCGACCATCGAGACCAGGCGCTCGACCCCGACCCCGCTGATCGACCCGTCCGCCTCCAGCAGCTCGGCGAGGCGCAGTTCGGCCTTGTGCGAGTACGCGGGCAGCGGGGCCGCACCGGGGTGGGCGTCCACCACGAGGAAGTGGACGGTGTTGGAGCCTACGTCGAGCACACCGAGTCGCATGACCGTCCAACCTAGCCCACGCCGGTGACCGGCGGGGATACGGGAAAGGTCACAGCATCCCGTCCCAGAGCTGCTCGACGACGACCGACCACCAGTTCTCCGGGTCGCGCAGCGCGGTGCGGTCGAGCCCGGCCAGCGCCCACTGGAACTCGGCGACGGCGGGCCCGGCCTGCTCGGGCCGGAGGTCGCGCAGGGCGGGCCGGCGCTCGGCGAGCAGCGCCAGGCAGCGGGTGAACGCGGTGAGGTCGGCGTTGCAGTAGCGGGCCTCGCAGGTGTCGGGGTCGACGGCGCGGACCCGGCCCTGGGCGGTGTCGACGGTGAGCAGCGCCCAGCCGTCGGTGCCGACCAGGCGCTGGCCGAGCAGCGCGGTCCGGGCGGCGGCGGTGGCCCGGCGGCCGCGGCCGAGGGCGGTGAGGTGCTCGGTGAGGTCGGGCAGCGGCGGGGCGGCCTGTTCGGCGATGCCGTCGGCGGTGGGCAGGTGCAGGGTGAAGAAGCCGGGCACCTCGCGCGGCAGGCCGGTGCGCTGGAGCGGGCGGGCGGCGGCCTCGGGCAGGTCGGCGGCGAGCGTCTCGGCCGGTTCGAAGCGGCGCACGCCGTCCGCGCCGAACAGGGCGGCCAGCCGCTTGCCGAGGCCGGTCCCGTCCTCGGGCTGGGCGGGCGGCACCGAGGTCGGGAACGGCACCCGGTTGTAGCCGCTGCGGGTGCGGGCCACCAGGGCCCGCACGGCGGCCGCCCGGTGGTCGTGGCGCGGCCCGTACGGCTGCTCGAACTCCAGCCGGACGCCCGGGAGTTGCTCGGCGACGGCCTGCTCGGAGTAGCTGCCGGGGAGCATCGACAGGCGCAGGTCGGTGCGCAGCGCGACCAGCCGCTCGGCCGGGACGCCCTGCTCGGCGAGCTGCTGCCGGGCGCGCAGGGCCGGGTGCGGCCGGCCGTGCGCGGAGTGGACGGTGAGCGCCTGGAGCCGGTCCTGCTCGTCCCGGTAGCTGAGGGTGGCCCGGGTGCCGGGGCCGGTGACCGGCGGCCGGGACGGGTCGTGGCTGCCGGCGCCGAGCCGGTCGCGGTGCAGCTGCTCGACCACCGGCACCGGGACGGACGGGTAGACGACGAGCTCGCCGGTGGCCCGGTCGACGACGGCGCAGGCCGCGCCGATCTCCTCGGGGGCGCGGCGGGCGCCGGTGAGCGGGTCGGTGAGCAGCGGCGCGGGCTCCGGCCAGAGCACCCAGCCGAGGTCGAACTCGTGGCACCTGACAGGCCGCGCCCCCTCCTGCGGGAGGTCGCCGTTGACCCAGCGGTGGGCGGTGGCGAGGGCCTGCTCGCGGGTGATCATCGGCTGGTGCTCCCGGTGGTGCGGTGGATGGTGAGCCGGGAGCGCGGCGGCACGGGCTCGGCGGCGGGCCCGGGGCGGTCGGCGTCCGGGCCGCCCGCGCCGACCAGGGCCGGTTCGGGCTCGGGCGCCGCCCCGGTCGCGGCGGCGGGGGCGTGCGCCGGGACGGCGACGGTGGCGGGCAGCGGCGCGGTCAGGTCGATCGGCCGGTCGGCGGCGTCCACCGCGATCGCCCACAGGCCGTGGTCGGCCGGGTAGAGCGGGACGGGCGCGGCGTAGCCGGTCTGGTGGTCCAGGTAGCTGAGCACGCCCTTGTGGTTGACGGCGTTCCAGGTGTGCGAGCGGCCGAACGCGTCGACGGTGAGCAGCACCGCGCGGGTGCCGGTGCCGTGGGCGAGCAGGGCCTGGCCGAGCCTGCCGTGGGCGTCGGCGCCGTCGCCGAGGTCGAGGAAGCGGGTGCCGAGTTCGAGTTCGGCGCGGTCGCGGCCGCCGCGCTCGCCGGCCGGGCCGTCGGGCAGCCGGGGCGCGGCGCAGGTCGGCACGCCGCCGAGGGTGTCCACGGCGGACAGCGAGACGTCCACGCAGTTGTTGGCGCGCCCGCTCTCGGCGTGGCCGCCGCCGTTGAGCACCTCGATCCACTCGCCGACCATCGGGTCCGGCTCGGGCACCGGGGTGCGGCGCACCGCCTCGGCCTGGTGCGCCGGGTCGACCGGGCCGAGCCCGCCGGGCAGGCCGTACGGGCGGCTGTCGGCGAGGACGCGCTCGCGCTCCGCGGTCGGCAGCGGGCCGACGGCGCCGCCGCCGCGCCGCCCGTCGGCGATCACCAGCCAGGCCGCGGACGCCTGCCCGGGGTTCACCGGCAGGCCCTGCTCGTCCGTGCCGGACTGGCGCCGGACGTCGGTCAGCGGCTCGTACCCGCGCAGCGGGCCGCCGGGCGACTGCTGGNCGATCCCGCCGCCGCCCGCCGGCGGCACCGGGCCGGTCGCCACCGGGCGGCCGCCGACCGGTTGCTGGCCGACGCCGATCACCGCGGCCGGGCCGCCGGCCGCGCCGGGCGTGCCGACGGCGCCGGAGCGGTGGCGCCCGTGCCCGCCGCGCCTGACACCGGGCCGGTCACCGGGGCAGCCGCACCGGCCGCACCGGGGCGCCGGGAACGCCCGCCGCCGCGCCGGGGCCGCGCCGACCGGCCCGCCCACCGGGCCGGTGACGGGCACCGGGCCGCCGGTCACCGGCATGCCCGTGGGGATGCCGCCGCCGACCGATCCGGCGGAGCCGCCGCCGACCGGGCCGAGCTGGAACGAGGAGCCGCCGGAGGACGAGGAGCCGCCGAAGGAGGAGCCCGGGTCCGCGGCGTGCCGACCGCCGCCGCCACCGGAACCGGAGCCGCCGCCGGACGACCAGATGTCGCCGCTGCTGGACACCGGCGGGGCGCTCGGCGCGGGCGGC
This sequence comes from Kitasatospora sp. NA04385, assembly GCF_013364235.1. Lineage (NCBI taxonomy): Bacteria > Bacillati > Actinomycetota > Actinomycetes > Kitasatosporales > Streptomycetaceae > Kitasatospora > Kitasatospora sp. NA04385. The sequence goes on from NZ_CP054919.1 coordinate 3,306,555, forward strand.
GCCGCCACCGAGTCGACGTGCACCGACAGCGGGCCGCGCACCGGCGGGGTGTAGTCGGTGCCGGAGTCCTGGTAGGACCCGCCGGAGGGGCCGCCGTAGGACGGGGCGCCGTACGAGACCGCGGCCTGGACGCCGCCGTACGCGGGGGTGTGCTGCGAGCCGCCGGAGCCGCCCTGGTAACCCCCCTGGTAGCCACCGCCGTTGCCGCGGTGCGCGCCGCCGCCGTCGGCCGGGCCGGGCTGCGGGCCGGCCCCCGGCGCGCTCTGCGCCACCGCGTTCAGCGGGGCGGTGGTCCGCTGGACGGTCTGGTCCAGCACGCCGCCGTCGCCGAGCAGGCCGCCGTCGCCCAGCAGCAGGTGGGAGCCGTCCGGGCCGGTGCCGTGCCCGCCCGCGGCCGAGGGGCCGGTGCCGTTCGGCCAGCCGCCCTGGCCGTTCTGGCCGTGCCCGTGGCCCGGGCCGTTCTGGAACGGCCCGCCGCCCTGCTGCTGCCCGTCCAGGACGGGGACCGGCTTGCCGTCGGGGCCGAGCAGGTCGAGCGGACGGCCGTCCGCGCCGAACTGCACGACCTGCCCGTTCGGGGCGGCCGCCCGGCCCGAGGCGTCGACCGTGACCGGGTGGCCGTCGGTGCCCGCCAGCAGGTGGCCCTTGGAGTCGGCGACCAGGCCGGAGACCGGGTTGCCGTCGGCGCCCAGCATCACCGGGTGCCCGTCGTCGCCGAGTTCGAGCTTGCCGTTGTGGCCGAGCGCGAGCACGATGCCGGTGCCGACCAGCGCGCCGCTCAGGCCGACCAGCAGCGGCTTGCCGTCGGCGCCGAGCAGCGGCTTGCCGTCGGCGCCCATCGCCACGCCGCTGACCGGGACGCCGTCCCCGGTCACCAACTGCTGGGTGCCGTCCTCGCCCTGCTTGACCGTCAGGCCCTCGACGCCCTTGACCCGCTGGCCGTCTTCGCCGAGCAGCACCGGGTTGCCGTGCCGGTCGGTACGCACCGTGCCGTCGGCCTTCAGCTCGGCGTGCAGGCCGGCCACGTCGGCCACCTCCACCGAGCGGGCCACCCCGGCCATCGCCAGCGCCCCGGTGACCTGCCCGGAGCGGGCCGCCATCGAGGACTCCCGGCCCTCGCCGTGCAGGCCCCGCCCGTCGGCCTGCGAGATCCGCTCCAGGGCCACCAGCGGCGGCTCCCCGGACAGCGACTTCGCGGCCTCGCCCATGTCCCGGCCGAGCCGCTCCAGCAGCTGGCCGATCCTCACCTTGGCGTGCTCGACCGCGGCCAGTTCCTCGGCCTCGGCGGTGACCTCCTTGGCCGCGCCGACGACCGCGCCGATCGCGCCGGTCACCAGCCCGCCCACCCCGGTGGTCATCTGCCGGCCGGCCTCGGCGATGTCCGCCTTGGCCGCGGCCTCGGCCGCGTCCGCCGCCCGGATCTTCTCGGTCAGCTCGGTGAGCACCGAGACGATCTCGGACTTCACCTGGTCGGCGACGCCGGCCGCCTTGTCCAGGGCGGTGGCCACCAGGGCGGCGGCCGCCGAGGCGTCGTCCAGCTGGCCGCGCCCGCCGCCGCTGAACTGCCGCCAGTGCTCGGCGAACGCCTCCACCGCGCGGCCCTTGTTCTCGCTCGACACCCGCTGCGCCGAGGCCGCGCCCCGGGCCACCAGGGCGTCCGCCTCCGAGCCGAACTCCCGCCACAGGCCCGCCGCCCGGCGCAGCCCGTCCTCGTCCGCCTGCGGCCACGCGTGGCCGGTCCGCGCCAGCGCGGGGGCGAGTTCCTCCGGCAGGTTCCTGGACACGTGCTCCCCCTTCGGGTGGTACGGCTCGGCGCGCGCAGCCGCCCGCCGCGTGGTCTGACTCCGGTTCAGGCCCGGCCGGTCGCGGTCGGGTGGTTCAGCGAGGGCGCGTCGAAGTCCGCGCTGATGTCCTGATCGGTGCGGTCCAGGTTGTCGGCCATGGTGTGCAGGCCCCGGCCGACCCGGCCCAGCCGCTCGGCCAGCCCCTGCAGCCCGGCCAGCACGCCCTCCCGGGCCTCGCCGTACGCGGTGCCGAACGGCGTGCCGGGCTCGTCCGAGCCCCACGGGGCGCCCAGCCCCGACAGCCCGCTCTCCAGCTGCTTCGCCGCCTTGCCGAACTCGTCCGAGATCTTCTCGAACTCCCGCCCCTCGCCGTGGAGTTCCCACGACCGGATGACGACCTCGTCGCCCATCTGTGCACTCCCCCGTGCAAGGGCGCCCGTGCGCCCGACCTACCGGCTGAGCCATCCTAGGACCACTGCGCCCGCCGCCGACCGGCCTGCGGCCCTTTTCACAGCCGTTTCACCATCACCACCCACCTGAAACGGGCGGAAACCGCGCGGACCGGCACGAACCACCGGCAAAGCCGCGCCGCCGCACCCCGGGCCGCCCCGTCCAGGCCCTACCCTTACCGGGTGGCACCAGCTGACAGCACCAAGAGCAAGAAGACCAAGAAGCCCGCCAAGGGCACCGGGGCCAAGGGTCCGGTCGTCGACCTGGCGATGCCCACCGTCCGCGAGGTCGCCCTCGACTTCCCGCGCGCCTGGGTCGAGTTCACCGATCCCGACGACGAGGACCAGGTGTTCCGCTGCGACCTCACCTGGCTCACCTCCCGCTGGGGCTGCATCTTCGGCAAGGGCTGCCACGGCATCCAGCCCGGCCGCGGCGCCTCCGACGGCTGCTGCACCCTCGGCGCCCACTACTCCGACGAGGAGGACGAGCAGCGCGTCGTCGGGCACGCCGCCCGGCTCACCCCCGACATCTGGGAGCACCACGCCGAGGGCACCGACGCCAAGGGCCGGATCCGCCTCGACGGCGGCATCACCATGTTCGACGAGGACGGCGACCGGCAGACCCGCCGGGTGAACGGCGCCTGCCTGTTCCTCAACAGCCCCGGCTTCCCCGGCGGCGCCGGCTGCGCCCTGCACGTCCTCGCCCTGCGCGAGGGCCTGGAGCCGCTGGAGACCAAGCCGGACGTCTGCTGGCAGCTGCCGGTCCGCCGCACCTACGACTGGATCGACCGCCCCGACGACACCCGCTACCTCCAGGTCTCCATCGGCGAGTACGACCGCCGCGGCTGGGGCCCGGGCGGCCACGACCTGCACTGGTGGTGCACCGGCTCCCCCGAGGCCCACCACGCCCCCGACCCGGTCTACGTCTCCTACCGCCCCGAGCTCACCGAACTCATGGGCCCCGCCGCGTACGAGACCCTCGTCGCCCTCTGCAAGGCCCACGACACCCGGCTGGCCCCGCACCCGGCCGACCAGTAGGAGCACCGGCCGGGGCCCGTCCCCGCCCGCCTACTTGTCGATGTCGCCGACCACGAAGAACATCGACCCCAGGATCGCCACCATGTCCGCCACCAGCGTCCCCGGCAGCAGTTCGGTCAGGGCCTGGATGTTGTTGAAGGACGCCGAGCGCAGCTTGAGCCGCCACGGCGTCTTCTCGCCGCGCGACACTAGGTAGTACCCGTTCAGCCCGAGCGGGTTCTCGGTCCAGGCGTAGGTCTCGCCCTCCGGCGCCTTGAGCACCTTGGGCAGCCGCTGGTTGACCGGCCCGGCGGGCAGCTCCGCGAGCCGGTCGAGGCAGGCGTCGGCGAGGTCGAGGGCGTTGGCGGTCTGCTCCAGCAGGCACTCGAAGCGGGCCAGGCAGTCGCCCTCCTCGCGGACGGACACCTTCAGGACGTCCCGCAGCTCCCCGTACGCGAGGTAGGGCTCGTCCCGGCGCAGGTCGAAGTCGACGCCGCTGGCCCGGGCGATCGGCCCGCTGACCCCGTACGCGTGGACGTGGGCGCGGGAGAGCACGCCGACGCCCGCGGTGCGGCCGCGGAAGATCTCGTTGCCGAGCACCAGGTCCTCGAAGACCGGCAGCTGCCCGCGCACCACGCCGACCGCGCGGCGGACCCGGCCCAGCCAGCCGGCCGGCAGGTCCTCCTTGAGGCCGCCGACCCGGTTGAACATGTAGTGCATCCGGCCGCCGGAGGCCTCCTCCAGCACGTGCTGGAGCTCCTCGCGGCCGTTGAAGGAGTGGAAGATCGGGGTGATGCCGCCCAGCTCCAGCGGGTAGGAGCCGAGGAACATCAGGTGGTTGAGGACGCGGTTGAGCTCGGCCAGCAGCGTGCGCAGCCACACCGCCCGCTCGGGCACCTCCATGCCGAGCATCCGCTCGACGGCCAGCACCACGCCCAGCTCGTTGGCGAACGCGGACAGCCAGTCGTGCCGGTTGGCCAGCATGATGATCTGCCGGTAGTCGCGGGCCTCGAAGAGCTTCTCCGCGCCGCGGTGCATGTAGCCGATCACCGGCTCGGCGCTGGTGATCCGCTCGCCGTCGAGGACCAGCTTCAGGCGCAGCACGCCGTGCGTGGACGGGTGCTGGGGGCCGATGTTGAGCACCATGTCGGTGCTGCCGGGCTCGCCGGGGAGCGTCTGCGCGCCCGGGCCGATGCCGACCGTGGTCTCCGTCATGGCCGTCGCCTCCTTCTACGAGGGGAGAGTCTGCCATCCCGGCAGGCCCGCGAGGTCCTCCGGTACCGGCATGCGGACGGGCTGGACCAGCCAGTGGAACGCCCCGAGCCCGGCCGGATCGGTCAGCTCGGCGGCCTCCCCGGCGCCGGACAGCGCCCGCAGGTACCCGGCCGGGTCGGTGGCGGCCAGCGCCAGCGGCGGGCGGGCGCCGCTGACGCCGAGCGCCCGCAGCGCCTCGCGCTGGGTGGCGAGCAGCGCCGGGTGCCCGGGCACGGCCGCCGCGTCGAGGGCGACGTGCGCGGTCAGGTCGCACGAGCCGTCCGGGACGGGGGCGCACCCGCGGCCGTCCCGGAACCCGGTCAGGGTGCCGAACGGCGGCCGGGCGGCCCGCAGGTGCCCGTAGTCGGCGGCCACCGCCAGGCCCCGCTCCAGGGCGCCGACCGCCGCGGCCCAGGCGGCGTCCCGGGGGCCGCCCAGCTCGACCCGCTCGCCGTCCGGCCACCAGCGCCGGGCCCAGGCGGCGTCCGCCGCGCCCAGCGGGCCCCCGGGCCGCTCGCTCCCGTCCGGCGCGACCTCGATGTACCGCAGCCGCCCGTCCGCGCCGCGCTCGGCCACCTCCAGCGGGACGTTGTCCAGCCACTCGTTGGCGAACAGCAGGCCCGCGACGCCCGACGGGAGCTCGGCCGACCAGTGCACCGGACCGGGCAGCCCGGCCGGGCGGTCGGCCAGCTCCACCGCCCGGAAGTCCACCCGCTCGCGCAGCCCGGCGGGCAGCAGGGCGCGCACCGCCAGGGTGAGTTCGCCGCGCCCGGCGCCGACGTCGACGAAGGCCAGCCGCTCCGGCCGGCCGAGCGCCGCGTCGACGCCCGCCAGCAGCCGGGCCACCGCCCCGGCGAACAGCGCGGAGGCGTGCACGGAGGTGCGGAAGTGCCCGGCGGGGCCCTCGGGCCGGCGGTAGAAGCCGCCGTCCGGCCGGTACAGGGCGTGTTCGATCGCGGGCCGCCACCGCATCCATGTCATGGCGGACGACGTTACCGGGACGACCCGGTCTCCACCCTGGGGAGTAGCGGGGACGGCTCCGGATCGCCCTCGCGGCGGAGCAGAACGGCCGTCCGGACTCCCTAGGCTGGAGGCGTGCATCGACTCAACGCCTGGCTCCGCCGACACCCCGTGGTCGTCGACTCCGCCTGGGCGCTGCTGGTGCTGATGCTCGGCGTGCTCGCGGCGGTCGAGTCGACCGGCATGCCGGACGACCCGATGCCCTCCTGGAAGCACTACGCCGGCATCGCGGTCGCCTTCCTGCTGCCCGCCCTGATGGTGGTGCGCCGCCGCCGGCCGGACGCCACCACGGCGGCGGCCGTCGCGCTCGGCCTCGGCCAGGTGGTGGCGGGCGTCGAACCCAACGCCTCCAGCATCGCGTACCTGGTGTTCGGCTACACCGGCGCCGCGTTCGGCCGCGCCTGGACGTCCCGGCTGGCGCTGGCCGCCAGCCTGGCCGCCGGGCCGCTGACGCTGTGGCGGCTGACCCCGGCCTCCGAGCGCGGCGACAGCACCGCCAAGGTGCTGTTCCTGGCCGCCCTGATGACCACCCCGTTCGTGCTGTGCTGGGCCTGGGGCCGGCTGACCCGGGTCCGCCGCGCCTACCTGGTCGAGCTGGAGGACCGGGCGGCCCGGCTGGAGCGCGAGCGCGACGCCCAGGCCCAGGTCGCGGTCGCCGCCGAACGCGCCAGGATCGCCCGCGAGCTGCACGACGTGGTCGCGCACAACGTCTCGGTGATGATCGTCCAGGCCGACGGCGCCGCCTACGTGCTGGACTCCTCCCCGCAGCAGACCAAGGAGGCCCTGGGCACCATCGCCTCCACCGGCCGCCAGGCCCTCGCCGAGATGCGCCGCCTGCTCGGCGTGCTGCGCACCTCCGACACCGCCGGCGAGTACGTGCCGCAGCCCGGCGTCGAGGAGCTCCCCGACCTGCTGGAGCAGGTCCGCACGGCCGGCCTGCCGGTCGACTTCGCCACCACCGGCGAAGCCCGCGAACTGCCCCGCGGCCTGGAGCTGACGGTCTACCGGATCGTCCAGGAGGCCCTCACCAACGTCCGCAAGCACGGCGGCCCCGACGCCCGGGCCAAGGTCGCCTTCGACTTCCGCGACGGCGAGCTGGAGGTGCTGGTCGAGGACGACGGCCGCGGCTCCACCCGCGAACAGCTCTCCGGCGGCACCGACGGGCTCGGCCACGGCCTGATCGGCATGCGCGAACGCGTCGGCATGGTCGGCGGCAGCCTGGACGTCGGCCCCCGGCCCGGCGGCGGCTTCCGGATCCGGGCCGTCCTGCCCCTCAAAGCGTCCAGATGAACCAGATGAAGGAGAGCCGACCGATGCCGATCCGCGTGATGCTGGTCGACGACCAGGAACTGCTGCGCACCGGGTTCCGGATGGTCCTGCAGTCGCAGGGTGACATCGAGATCGCCGCCGAGGCCGGCGACGGCCAGCAGGCCCTCGACGTGCTGCGCACCGCGGAGGTCGACGTCATCCTGATGGACGTCCGGATGCCCCGGCTCGACGGCGTCCAGGCCACCCGCCGGATCTGCCTCGACGACCACGGCACCCCGCTCGAACACGCCCCCCGGGTGCTCATCCTGACCACCTTCGACCTGGACGAGTACGCCTTCGCCGCGCTCAAGGCGGGCGCCTCCGGCTTCCTGCTCAAGGACGTGCCGCCCGTCGAGCTGGTCGCGGCGATCCGCTCGGTGCACGGCGGCGACGCGGTGGTCGCCCCCACCACCACCCGCCGCATGATCGACCGCTTCGCCGAGGTGCTCCCCACCCCGGCCGGCACCCCCGGCTCCCCCGTCCTGGCGCCCCTGACCGAGCGCGAGCGCGAGGTCTTCCTGCTCGTCGCCCAGGGCCTCTCCAACGGCGAGATCGCCGCCCGCCTGGTCCTCTCCGAGGCCACCGTCAAGACCCACGTCGGCCGCATCCTCGCCAAGCTGGGCCTGCGCGACCGCGTCCAGGCCGTGGTCCTCGCCTACGAGAACGGCCTCGTCCGGGCCGGCGAGACCCCCTGACGGTCGCGGGCCCCGCACCCCGTCCGCCCTCGGCGCCGACGCGGGCGGCAAACCCCCGTACCATTGACCGGTACGTCTGGTACCCCTAGAGGACTGGAACGGAAGAGTGCTGCCCGACTTCGGAGACCCCTCCGACCCCGGTAACCGCCCCGCCCGGCTCGCCGTCGGTGTCGTCGGCGCGGGCCGGGTCGGCCCCGCCCTGGGCGCCGCCCTGCAGCTCGCGGGCCACCGCGTGGTCGCCGCGTCCGGCGTCTCCGCCACGTCCCGCCGCCGCGCCGAGAACCTGCTGCCCGGGGTGCGCCTGGTGACGCCCCCGCAGGTGATGGCGGCCGCGGACCTGGTGCTGCTGACCGTCCCGGACGACGCCCTGCCCGACCTCGTGCAGGGCCTGGCCGCGACCGGCGCCGTCCGTCCCGGCCAGCTCCTGGTGCACGCCTCCGGCGCGCACGGCGTGGCCGTCCTGGAGCCCGCCGCCCGGGCCGGGGCGCTGCCGCTGGCGCTGCACCCGGCGATGACCTTCACCGGCACCCCGGTGGACGTGGCCCGGCTGGCCGGCTGCCCGTTCGGGGTGACCGCGCCCGAGGAGCTGCGGCCGGTCGCCGAGGCGCTGGTGGTGGAGATGGGCGGCGAGCCGTCCTGGATCCCGGAGGAGGTCCGGCCGCTCTACCACACGGCGCTCGCGCACGGCGCGAACCACCTGGTCACGCTGGTCGCGCAGGCGATGGAGCTGCTGCGCACGGCCGGCGTCGCCGAGCCCGGCCAGATGCTCGGCCCGCTGCTGGGCGCGGCCCTGGACAACGCGCTGCGCTCGGGCGACCTGGCGCTGACCGGCCCGGTGGCCCGCGGCGACGTCGGGACGGTGCGCACGCACCTGGGCCGACTCGCTACGGTGACCCCGGACATCGGCCAGGCCTACCGGGCGATGGCGAGGGCGACCGCGCAGCGCGCGGTGGCCAACGGCACGTTGAAGCCGGAGCCGGCGGCGGCGCTGCTGGACGTACTGAACGAGGAGAAGCACTGATGGCACGCGACAGGCGCCCGGCGAAGGCCCCGAAGGCGGCGAAGGTCCGCAAGGCGGTGCTGACCCGCACCGTGGACGAGTTCGAGGCGGCGTTCTGGCCGGACGAGCAGCCGGTGGACAACGCCGTGGTGATGACCATGGGCGCGCTGCACGAGGGCCACGCGGCGCTGGTCCGGGCGGCCCGCCGCCAGGTCGGCCAGGACGGCCGGGTGGCGGTGACGGTCTTCGTGAACCCGCTGCAGTTCGGCGCCGGCGAGGACCTGGACCGCTACCCGCGCTCGCTGGAGGCGGACGTCGCGCTCGCCGAGGAGATGGGCGCGGACGTGGTGTTCGCCCCGTCCGTGGACGAGATGTACCCGAACGGCGAGCCGCTGGTCCGGATCTCCGCGGGCCCGATGGGCGAGGGCTTCGAGGGCGCGTCCCGCCCGGGCCACTTCGACGGGATGCTGACCGTCGTCGCCAAGCTGCTGCACATCACCGACCCGGACTTCGCGGTGTTCGGCGAGAAGGACGCCCAGCAGCTGGCGATCGTCCGCCGGATGGTGGCCGACCTGGACTTCGACGTGGAGGTGGTCGGCGTCCCGACCGTCCGCGAGGAGGACGGCCTCGCGCTCTCCTCCCGCAACCGCTTCCTCTCCGAGGCCGAGCGCACCCGGGCGCTCGCGCTCTCCCGCGCCCTGTTCGCCGGCCGGGACGCCGGCGCGCAGGGCCCGAAGGCCGTCCGCGAGGCGGCCGCCGCCGTGCTGGAGGGCGCGGACGGCATCTCCCCCGACTACCTGGCCCTGATCGATCCGCTGTCCTTCACCGAGGCGCCGGACGACTTCCAGGGCGAGGCGGTGCTCGCCGTCGCGGCCCGGGTCGGCTCGACCCGGCTGATCGACAACGTGAGCGTCATCGTCCGCTAGCCCGGACACCCCGGGGCGGTCGGCCTCCCGAGGGCCCGCCCGCCCCGTCCCTTCCCGGTACGCACCACCAGGCATGCACTCACAGGAGGCGTGACCCATGTTCCGCACCATGCTCAAGTCCAAGATCCACCGCGCCACCGTCACCCAGGCCGACCTGCACTACGTCGGTTCGGTGACGGTCGACGAGGACCTGCTCGACGCCGCGGACCTGCTCCCCGGCGAGCTGGTCCACATCGTCGACATCAACAACGGCGCCCGGCTGGAGACCTACACCATCGCCGGGCCGCGCGGCTCCGGCGTCATCGGCATCAACGGCGCCGCCGCCCGGCTGGTCCACCCCGGCGACCTGGTGATCCTGATCGCCTACGGGCAGATGGACACCGCCGAGGCCAAGGCGTACCTGCCGAAGGTGGTCTTCGTCGACGAGCGCAACCGGATCACCGGCCTCGGCGGCGACCCGGCGGACGCCCCCGAGGGCAGCGGACTGGTGCGCGGCGACGCCGCGTACGGTGGTGGTCCGAACGACGCGGCCGACGCCGTCGCGCGCTGAAGGAGCAGCTGAACCCATGCCGTACCGCCTGACCGCCCCCGCCCCCGGCTGGACCACGAGCACCGACGTGGTCGTGGTCGGCTCCGGCGTGGCCGGACTCACCGTCGCGCTCAACGCCCGCAAGGCCGGCCTGCGGGCCATGGTGGTCACCAAGGCGGTGCTGGACGACGGCTCCACCCGATGGGCCCAGGGCGGCATCGCCGCCGCCCTGGGCGAGGGCGACACCCCCGAGCAGCACCTCCAGGACACCCTGGTCGCGGGGGCCGGCCTGTGCGACGAGGAGGCGGTGCGCACCCTGGTCACCGAGGGCCCGGACGCGGTGCGCCGACTGATCGAGGCGGGCGCCGAGTTCGACCTCGACGAGGACGGCGAGATCGTGCTGACCCGCGAGGGCGGCCACCACCGCCGCCGGATCGCGCACGCCGGCGGCGACGCCACCGGCGCCGAGATCGAGCGCGCCCTGGTCGCCGCGATCGAGGCCGACCCGGGCCTGGAACTGATCGAGCACGCCCTCGTCCTGGACCTGCTCACCGACGCCGACGGCCACGCCTCCGGCGTCACCCTGCACGTGATGGGCGAGGGGCAGCGCGACGGCGTCGGCGCGATCCTGGCCCGCGCCGTGGTGCTGGCCACCGGCGGCATGGGCCAGGTCTTCGAGGCCACCAGCAACCCGGCGGTCTCCACCGGCGACGGCGTCGCGCTCGCCCTGCGGGCCGGCGCCGAGGTCACCGACCTGGAGTTCGTCCAGTTCCACCCGACCGTGCTCTGGCTCGGCCCGGACGCCAAGGGCCAGCAGCCGCTGGTCTCCGAGGCGGTCCGCGGCGAGGGCGCGCACCTGGTCGACGCGGACGGGGTGCGCTTCATGGTCGGCCAGCACGAACTGGCCGAACTCGCCCCGCGCGACATCGTCGCCAAGGGGATCATCCGCCGGATGCACGCCAAGGGCACCCGGCACATGTACCTGGACGGGCGGCACTTCGGCGCCGAGATGTGGGAGCACCGCTTCCCCACCATCCTGGCCGCCTGCCGGGCCAACGGCATCGACCCGGTCACCGAGCCGATCCCGATCGCCCCGGCCGCCCACCACGCCTCCGGCGGCGTCCGCACCGACCTGCACGGCCGCACCACCGTCCCCGGCCTGTACGCCTGCGGCGAGGTCGCCTGCACCGGCGTGCACGGCGCCAACCGGCTGGCCTCCAACTCGCTGCTGGAGGGGCTGGTGTTCGCCGAGCGGATCGCCGCCGACCTGGCCGCGCTGAACGCCGCCGGCCGGCTCCCGGCCCGCACCGTCACCACCGACGCGGCGCACGCCGCGACGCCCGTGCCGCTGCTGCCCGCCGCGGCCCGCGCCGGGATCCAGCACCTGATGTCCACCGGCGCGGGCGTGCTCCGCTCCGCGGACTCGCTGGCCGCCACCGCCAAGGGCCTGGCCGAACTGGCCGACCCGGAGCACCCCGCCGACCCGTCCGTGGAGACCTGGGAGGCCACCAACCTCCACCAGGTGGCCGGCGCGCTCACCGCCGCCGCCGCGCTCCGCGAGGAGACCCGCGGCTGCCACTGGCGCGAGGACTTCCCCGACCGCGACGACGCCCACTGGCAGCGCCACGTCGTCCACCCGCTCGCCGGCTGACCCACCGTCAGTCCCGCCCCCATCGCCGAACCCTGGAGCCCCGCCACCATGTCCCACTCCGAACTCCCCCTCCTGTCCACCGAGTCCGGCGGCTGCGGCGACGGCTGCGCGTGCGGTGAGGGCGAGGAGTACGAGACCGGTCTCGACCCGGCGCTGGCCGCGCTGCTGGAGGAGGCCGGGCTCGACCCGGTCGAGGTGGAGGACGTGGCGATGATGGCCCTGTCCGAGGACCTGGCCGGCGGCGAGGACGTCACCTCGGTGGCGACCGTCCCGGCCGAGGCCGTCGCGACCGCCGACTTCACCGCCCGCCAGGCGGGCGTGGTGGCCGGCCTGCGGGTCGCGGAGGCCGTCGTCTCGCTGGTCTGCGAGGAGGAGTTCGAGGTCGAGCGGCACGTCGAGGACGGCGACCGGGTCGCCCCCGGCCAGGTGCTGCTGTCGGTGCGCAGCCGCACCCGCGACCTGCTCACCGCCGAGCGCTCCGCGCTGAACCTGCTCTGCCACCTGTCCGGCATCGCGACCGCCACCCGCGCCTGGGCCGACGCCCTGGAGGGCACCGGCGCGGTGGTCCGCGACACCCGCAAGACCACCCCGGGCCTGCGCGCGCTGGAGAAGTTCGCGGTGCGGGCCGGCGGCGGCGCCAACCACCGGATGGCGCTCTCCGACGCGGCGCTGGTCAAGGACAACCACGTGGTCGCGGCGGGCGGCGTCGCCGAGGCGTTCACCGCCGTCCGGGAGGCGTTCCCGGAGCTGCCGATCGAGGTCGAGGTGGACACGGTCGAGCAGATCGCCCCCGTCCTGGCGGCCGGCGCCGACCTGATCCTGCTGGACAACTTCTCCACCGAACAGCTGCGCGAGGCGGTCGCGCTGGTCGCGGGCCGGGCGAAGCTGGAGGCTTCCGGCGGCCTGACCCTGGCCACCGCGCGCGAGGTCGCGGAGACTGGTGTCGACTACCTGGCCGTCGGGGCCCTGACGCACTCCGCGCCGGTCCTGGACATCGGCCTGGACCTCCGCAGCTCCTGACCCCTCGAAGCAGAAAGCGCCCCATGCTCCTCACCATCGACGTCGGCAACACCCAGACCACGCTCGGCCTGTTCGACGGCGAGGAGATCGTCGAGCACTGGCGGATCTCCACCGACCCGCGCCGCACCGCGGACGAACTCGCGGTGCTGATGCAGGGGCTGATGGGCGCCCACCCGATCGTCTCGGCGGACGACCGGGTGGCCGGCCTGGCGATCTGCTCCTCGGTCCCGGCGGTGCTGCACGAACTGCGCGAGGTGACCCGCCGCTACTACGGGGACGTGCCGGCGGTGATCGTCGAACCGGGCGTGAAGACCGGCGTGCACGTGCTGATGGACAACCCGAAGGAGGTCGGCGCCGACCGGATCGTCAACGCGCTGGCCGCCAACCACCTGTACGGCGGCCCGTGCGTGGTGGTCGACTTCGGCACCGCCACCACCTTCGACGCGATCAACGCGCGCGGCGACTACGTGGGCGGCGCGATCGCCCCGGGCATCGAGATCTCGGTCGACGCCCTGGGCGGCCGCACCGCGATGCTCCGCAAGATCGAGCTGGCCCGCCCGCGCAACGTGATCGGCAAGAACACCGTCGAGGGCATGCAGTCGGGCATCCTGTACGGCTTCGCCGGGCAGGTGGACGGCCTGGTCAACCGGATGGCCAAGGAGCTCGCCAAGGACCCGAACGACGTCCAGGTGATCGCCACCGGCGGCCTGGCCCCGCTGGTCCTGGGCGAGGCCGACTCGATCGACGTGCACGAGCCCTGGCTGACCCTGATCGGCCTGCGCCTGATCTTCGAGCGCAACCGCCCGGCCACCGCCTGACCGGCCGCCGCCTGACCGGCCGCCACGCCGGGCGGCGGGCCGGGCGGCGCCCTCGTCGCGCATGCACCATCTCATAGGCCAATCGGGACAAACACGTCATCAATCGCCATAAGTCGGACGTACGACACGTACTGTCGACCCATGCCAACGCCACACGGATCGCGCGGCGGCATGGCCTTCAGCGCCGACGAAGTCCGGGTGCTGCGCCGTGTCCTCGCCCAAGCCCTCTACCCGGCCGCCCCCGACCGGCTCCCGGTACCAGCCGCGGCCGGCGAACTGTGGGCCGAGGACGTCCAGGACGCGCTTCGGCTGACCGAGGCCATCGACGAGGCGGTCCAGGAGGGCGGGCGGCTGCGCGCCTTCATGCTGACCGACCTGACCCGCTACCGCGGCGCCCTGCCCGGCAGCGCCGGGGGCTACCTGGACCGCCTGGAGGAGGCCGTCACCGACGGCTACCTGCCCACCGCCGAAGACCTGTCGGCGCTGCGCTCGCTGTCCCGCCAGCCGTGCGGACCGACCGAGCAGGCCCGCCGCTCCCGGCTCGCCGGCCGCTGCCACGCGCTCGCCGAGGCCGAGGTCCGCGAACGGCTCTCCCTCGGCTCCGGACAGCGCCACCTCGCGGCGGTGCCGAGCCCGGCGCCCGAACCCCAGCCCGCCACCCCAGTTGGAGGACGGTTCCCGATGAGCGACCAGCAGCCCCCGCACCCCGCCGAGCGCCCCCGGCCCCGCCGGATGCCGACGCCCGCCGAACTCTTCGGCCGCCGCTCCCGCCCGACCCCCCACCAGGACCCCCCGGACGACGAGGACCACCCGGAACTCGCCACCGGCACCGACGGCTGACCCCCGCACCCGAGGCGCGGCCCCCTCCCCCCGGAGGCGGCCGCGCCTCCCGCGTTCCCCGGCGGCCCGGGCGTCCGGCGCGCACCGGCGGATATCCCGTGGCGGAGCAGGCCGTCAGCCTGGCTACCCTGGTGGGGTGAGCGATCAGAGCACTCTCCCCGCGACCGACGACCTTCCCGAGCAGATGCGCGTCCGGCGCGAGAAGCTGGACCGGCTCCGGGCGGCCGGCATCGACCCGTACCCGGTCGGTTTCCCCCGCACCACCACCATCGCGGACCTGCGCGACAAGCACCCGGACCTGGCCCCGGACACCGCCACCGGCGAGCGGGTCGGCATCACCGGCCGGGTGGTCCTGGCCCGCACCGGCGGCAAGCTCTGCTTCGCCACCCTGCGCGACGGCTCCGGCGACCTCCAGGTGATGCTGTCCCTGGACAAGCTGGGCGCCGAGCGGCTGGCCGCCTGGAAGGGCGACATCGACCTCGGCGACCAGGTCGGCGTCGAGGGCGAGGTGATCACCTCCAAGCGCGGCGAGCTCAGCGTGATGGTCGACCGCTGGGAGCTCACCGCGAAGTGCCTGCGCCCGCTGCCCGACAAGCACAAGGGCCTGAGCGACCCGGAGGCCCGGGTCCGCCAGCGGTACGTGGACCTGATCGTCAACCCCGAGGCGCGCGAGATGCTCCAGCTGCGCACCAGGGTGATCCGCTCGATCCGCCGCACCTACGAGGACCGCGGCTACCTCGAGGTCGAGACCCCGATGCTGCAGCCGATCCACGGCGGCGCCAACGCCCGCCCGTTCGTGACGCACATCAACGCGTACGACATCGACCTGTACCTGCGCATCGCCACCGAGCTGTACCTCAAGCGCCTGGTGGTCGGCGGCGCCGAGAAGGTCTTCGAGATCAACCGGAACTTCCGCAACGAGGGCGCGGACGCCACCCACAACCCGGAGTTCACCGCCCTGGAGTCGTACGAGGCGTACGGCGACTACGACACCCAGGCCGAGCTGATCCGGGAGATCGTCGTCAACGCCGCCCGGGACGCGCTGGGCACCACCGTGGTCAGGGGCGTCGGCCCGGACGGCACCGAGCACGAGATCGACCTGGCCGAGCCCTGGCAGGAGGTCTCGGTGTACCCGGGCATCTCCGCGCACCTGGGCGCCGAGGTCACCCCCGCCACCTCGGTCGAGGAGCTGTGGAAGCTCTCCGCGGAGCACGGCCTGGACCAGTACCTGGACCCGAAGTGGGACCACGGCCAGATCGTGCTGGAGCTGATCGAGCGCCTGCTGGAGCACCACGCGATCAAGCCGACCTTCATCAAGGACTACCCGACCTCGGTCTCCCCGCTGACCCGGCAGCACCGCTCGATCGAGGGCGTCGCCGAGAAGTGGGACCTGGTGATCTTCGGCACCGAGCTGGGCACCGCCTACTCCGAGCTGATCGACCCGGTCGAGCAGCGCGCCCGGCTCACCGCGCAGTCCCTGCTGGCGGCCGGCGGCGACGTCGAGGCCATGCAGGTGGACGAGGACTTCCTGCGCGCCCTGGAGTACGCGATGCCGCCCACCGGCGGCCTCGGCCTGGGCGTGGACCGCCTGATCATGCTGCTCACCGGCAAGAACATCCGCGAGACGGTGCTCTTCCCGCTGGTGAAGCCGGAGAAGGCCGAAAAGGCCGCGAAGAGCGAGCAGGCCGCGCCCGCGGCCGCGTCCGACACCACCGAGGAGTAACCGTGGAGTACGTCAGCGCGATCGTCCCGCCGCTGGTGATGGCGATCGGTTTCGCCTTCCTGGTGCGGGCCATCATCCGCAGCCAGGGCGGCGCCCAGAAGGCGAAGGAGGACGCCGCGGCCGAGGCCATGGCGGCGCGTTCCTCCGCCGAATAGCGGTATCCCGCCCGGCGCGCCGTTCCCCCCTCCGGGGAACGGCGCGCCGCTCGTTTGCCGTTTGCCGCCATTTGTCCGCATCGGTCCTATCCTTGGCGGCACTATGGTGCGGCAACTCGGAGAACTTGAGAACGACATCATGACCCGGGTGTGGCAGTGGAACCGCCCCGTCACCGTCCGGGAGGTTCTGCAGGATCTGCGGTCGGAACGCGAAATCGCGTACACCACCGTGATGACCGTGCTGGACAAGCTCTATCGAAAGGGCTGGGTGCGCCGGGAGCGCGCCGGGCGCGCATACCGATATGAGCCGGTCTCCTCCCGGGAGGCGTACACCGCCGCGCTGATGAACGACGCCTGGGCGACGAGCGACAATCCGGCGGCCGCCCTGGTGCACTTCTTCGGGATGATGTCGCCGGAACAGCGCGAGTGGCTGCGCGACGCGCTGCGGGTGGCGGGCGCCGACACCGAGGAGACCACGCCGCCCGCGGCACGATAACGTTCCCCGCCATGGAGGTCACCATCCGCCGTGCGCGGACCACCGACGTGCGCGCCGTCCGCCGGCTCATCGACGCGTACTCCCGGAACGGCATTCTGCTCGACAAGCCGACCGTCACGCTGTTCGAATCCGTCCAGGAGTTCTGGGTCGCCGAACGCGACGAGGACGGCCGGGTGGTGGCCTGCGGCGCGCTCCACGTGATGTGGGAAGACCTCGCCGAGGTGCGCACCCTCGCGGTCGATCCGGCCTGCAAGGGGCTCGGTATCGGGCACCAGCTGCTGGACAAGCTGCTGGAGACCGCGCGCTGGCTCGGCGTCCGTCGGATTTTCTGCCTGACGTTCGAGGTTCCGTTCTTCTCGAAACACGGCTTCGTCGAGATCGGCGAAAACGACGATCGTACGGCAGACCCGGCCGCCGTGGCCACGGAAGTCTATGAAGAACTCCTGCGCTCGTACGACGAAGGCGTCGCCGAGTTCCTCGACCTGGAGCGGGTGAAGCCGAACACCCTGGGCAACTCGCGGATGCTGCTGCACCTGTGAGTCATGCCCCCGGGCGCGACCTGCGACACAGGGGTTTGTGTTTTCCGGGAAAAGGCGCTTTCCTTTCTCTAGGCAATGGATCGTTATCGCGGAAAGGGAAGCCCGTGGCACAGAGGGTTCAGGTCATTCTGGAAGACGATCTCGACGGCGGATCCGCGGACGAGACGGTGACGTTCGCGCTCGACGGCGTGGCCTACGAGATCGACCTGAAGAGCGACAACGCGGAGAAGCTCCGCGGCCTGCTCGCCCCGTACGTCGACAAGGGCCGCAAGCAGAGCGGCCGGCTGACCGCCCCCCGCCGCGGCGGCAGCGGCGGCGGCCGGAGCACCGGGCGGGCCGCCGCGGCCGGCCAGGCGGACACCGCCAAGATCCGCACCTGGGCGAAGGAGAACGGCCTCCCGGTCAACGACCGCGGCCGCGTCCCGAGCAACGTGCGCGAGGCGTACGAGAAGGCCAACGCCTCCTGAGCCCCGGCGGCACTCAGCGGGCGGGCGGCAGGCCCAGCCGTTCCCGCGCGCAGGCGTCCGCGAGGGCGTCGAGCAGGCAGAGCAGGTCGGGCGAGCGCAGGTCCAGGGCGGGCGGCCGGGTTCCGGCCCGCAGCCAGTGCGCGGTCCGCGGTCCGGGCACCCGGGGGTCTCCCGGGTGCGCCGCGCGGGCCTCGATGGGCAGCCGCAGCTCCGGGCCCCAGCCGAGCCAGCGGAGCAGTTCGGGCACCGGCTCGGCGGCCCCGGGGGCGAGCAGGAAGGCCGCCCGGTCGGCCCGCCGCAGCACCGGCCCGGTGGGGCGGCCCAGCCGCTCCAGGCGGCCCAGGGCGGCCCTGGCGGGCCCCAGCGGGGCGGTCACCCGGTCCGATCCGCGCCAGAGCACGGCGGCGGGCGGTGCCGCCGCCGCGACCGGGGCGGTCGGGGCGCCGGCGGCGGGCGGCGGCGGACGGGTCACGACCTGTGCAACGCTGGAGGGGCCGGGCGGTCACGCGGCCGCCACCGGTACGGCCGCACGCCGCCCGCGGCCGACCTGATGGTCCGTCACCTCGGACGCCGGGTCGGCGGACTTCTCGCCAGGCGAACACGCACCCCGCGGAAACCGCGGGAAACCCGGCGGATTACCGGGTATGAATGCTGGTGGACGGGGTCGCAGGAGCCCGGACGCAGCACGTCGCGGGGCCGGTGAGCCGGTTCCACCGAACCGTGTTCGCCGTTGGCGTAGCGGGATCCGGTGCATCGGGCCCGCCGCTGGGAACACCGTCTCCCAGCATCAGGTTGGGACAGGTGTCGGCTGGTCGCGCAGCATGTTGCTCCCGCTCCGTGGGAGTTCCGTAGCCGCGCTGCTGAGCGGGACTAGCATGCGGAAGGACAGGGCGGGGACGGCCCCCGAACTGACCGACCGCTCTGAGGAGCGATTAACGATGTTCGAGAGGTTCACCGACCGCGCGCGGCGGGTTGTCGTCCTGGCACAGGAAGAAGCCCGGATGCTCAACCACAACTACATCGGCACCGAGCACATCCTCCTGGGCCTGATCCACGAGGGCGAGGGTGTCGCCGCAAAGGCGCTGGAGAGCCTCGGCATCTCGCTCGAGGCGGTCCGCCAGCAGGTCGAGGAGATCATCGGCCAGGGCCAGCAGGCCCCGTCCGGTCACATCCCCTTCACCCCCCGGGCGAAGAAGGTCCTGGAGCTGTCGCTCCGCGAGGCCCTCCAGCTCGGCCACAACTACATCGGCACCGAGCACATCCTGCTCGGCCTGATCCGCGAGGGCGAGGGCGTCGCCGCCCAGGTCCTGGTGAAGCTCGGCGCCGACCTGAACCGGGTACGCCAGCAGGTGATCCAGCTGCTGTCGGGCTACCAGACCGGCAGCGGCAAGGAGTCCGCCACCGCCGGCGGCCCGGCCGAGGGCACCCCGTCCACCTCCCTGGTGCTCGACCAGTTCGGCCGCAACCTGACGCAGGCCGCCCGCGAGGCCAAGCTCGACCCGGTGATCGGGCGCGAGAAGGAGATCGAGCGGGTCATGCAGGTGCTGTCCCGCCGCACCAAGAACAACCCGGTGCTGATCGGCGAGCCCGGCGTCGGCAAGACCGCCGTGGTCGAGGGCCTGGCCCAGGCGATCGTCAAGGGCGAGGTCCCGGAGACGCTGAAGGACAAGCAGCTCTACACGCTGGACCTCGGCGCCCTGGTGGCCGGCTCGCGCTACCGCGGTGACTTCGAGGAGCGCCTGAAGAAGGTGCTCAAGGAGATCCGCACCCGCGGCGACATCATCCTGTTCATCGACGAGCTGCACACCCTGGTCGGCGCGGGCGCCGCCGAGGGCGCGATCGACGCCGCCTCCATCCTGAAGCCGATGCTGGCCCGCGGTGAGCTGCAGACCATCGGCGCCACCACGCTGGACGAGTACCGCAAGCACCTGGAGAAGGACGCCGCGCTGGAGCGCCGCTTCCAGCCGATCCAGGTCGCCGAGCCCTCGCTCCCGCACACCATCGAGATCCTCAAGGGCCTGCGCGACCGGTACGAGGCGCACCACCGCGTCTCGATCACCGACGCCGCCCTGGTCGCCGCCGCCACCCTGGCCGACCGGTACATCTCGGACCGCTTCCTGCCGGACAAGGCGATCGACCTGATCGACGAGGCCGGTTCCCGGATGCGCATCCGCCGGATGACCGCGCCGCCGGACCTGCGCGAGTTCGACGAGAAGATCGCCGAGGTCCGCCGGGAGAAGGAGTCCGCGATCGACGCGCAGGACTTCGAGAAGGCCGCGTCGCTGCGCGACAACGAGAAGCAGCTGCTCCAGGCGAAGGCCAAGCGGGAGAAGGAGTGGAAGGCCGGCGACATGGACGTCGTGGCCGAGGTGGACGAGGAGCTCATCGCCGAGGTCCTGGCCACCGCCACCGGCATCCCGGTCTTCAAGCTGACCGAGGAGGAGTCCTCGCGCCTGCTGCGCATGGAGGACGAGCTGCACAAGCGGGTCATCGGCCAGGAGGACGCCATCAAGGCGCTCTCCCAGGCGATCCGCCGCACCCGGGCCGGTCTGAAGGACCCGAAGCGCCCCGGCGGCTCGTTCATCTTCGCCGGCCCCTCGGGCGTCGGTAAGACCGAGCTGTCCAAGACCCTGGCGGAGTTCCTGTTCGGGGACGAGGACGCGCTGATCGCGCTCGACATGTCCGAGTTCTCGGAGAAGCACACCGTCTCGCGGCTGTTCGGCTCCCCGCCCGGGTACGTGGGCTACGAGGAGGGCGGCCAGCTCACCGAGAAGGTGCGCCGCAAGCCGTTCTCGGTCGTCCTCTTCGACGAGGTCGAGAAGGCCCACCCGGACATCTTCAACTCGCTGCTGCAGATCCTGGAGGACGGTCGGCTGACCGACTCCCAGGGCCGGGTCGTGGACTTCAAGAACACGGTCATCATCATGACCACCAACCTCGGCACCCGGGACATCTCCAAGGGCTTCAACCTGGGCTTCGCGGCCACGGGTGACGTCCAGGCCGGCTACGAGCGGATGAAGGCGAAGGTCGGCGAGGAGCTCAAGCAGCACTTCCGCCCCGAGTTCCTCAACCGCGTCGACGACATCGTGGTCTTCCACCAGCTGTCCGAGGCGAACATCATCGAGATCGTCGACCTGATGATCGCCCGGGTCGACCAGCGGATGAAGGACCGGGACATGGGCATCGAGCTCAGCCCGGAGGCCAAGAGCCTGCTGGCCAAGCGCGGCTACGACCCGATCCTGGGCGCGCGTCCGCTGCGCCGCACGATCCAGCGGGAGATCGAGGACCACCTGTCCGAGAAGATCCTGTTCGGCGAGCTGCGGTCGGGCCACATCGTGGTCGTCGGCGTGGAGGGCGAGGGCAAGGACGCCAAGTTCACCTTCCGCGGCGAGGAGAAGTCCCCGGTGGCGGACACTCCGGCGGCGGTCTCGGCGGCCGGTCCGGACCTGACCAAGTAGTAATAGCACCGCAAAGCGTTTCGCAAGCCTCCGCCCCCGACCCGATGAGGTCGGGGGCGGAGGCTTTTCCGTGCCCGGCTTTTCAGTTGAAAAACTGTTTAGGTTTCCGTGTGCTGTGAATCCGGGCCGGATGCCCGCCGAACGGGTGGTCGAACGGCGCGGTGCGGACACGATCGGCCCTTGACTGGCAGGCCAGGCAAGTAGATTGACGGATCGTCAGACCAGCCGAGTTGCCGGAGCATAGCGGCGTGGCCATGCCATGGTCAAGGTCTTTCTTTTTTACTGGACCTTGGGTCAAATGTCGTCCACCTGTCTTGCATTGGTTCACCGGTCCGGCCACCAGCCCCACCGGTAAGGGGAGGACGTCACCACGTTGAAAATAACCAAGAGGGCTGTCGCGGCCTCGGCCGCCGTCGCGGTGACCGCCGCGCTGGGCGCCGGAATGCTTCCGGGCACGGCCACCGCCGCCCCGGCGACCACGACGATCACCGACCCCGCCGACGTCATCCAGAACGACAGCGTCCCGCGCGAACTGCAGAGCCCGCTGGCCGAGAAGCAGCAGGCCGAGCAGACCGCCGCCGTGGAGCAGCTGGTCAACGGCACCGCGAAGGTCGAGAAGCACGGCAGCGGCTCCTCGATCAAGCTGGGCCGGGACAAGTACGTCGAGCTGTCCCGCGAGCGCACCGACAAGATCTTCACGATCCTGGTCGACTTCGGCACCCAGGTGGACAACACCACCACGACCGCCGACGGCAAGGTCAAGTACGGCGGCACCCCCGGCCCGGCGCACAACCAGATCGCCGCGCCGGACCGCAAGAACGACAACTCGACGGCCTGGCAGGCGGACTACAACCAGGCGCACTACCAGGACCTCTACTTCGCGAAGAACAAGCCCTCGCTGAAGACGTACTACGAGCGCCAGTCCTCCGGCCGGTACTCGGTCGACGGCCTGGTCACCGACTGGGTGCGGGTGCCGTGGAACGAGGCCCGCTACGGCTCGGACTACTGCGGCCAGCACGTCTGCGCCAACGCGCAGGACCTGATCCGCGACGGCATCGACGCCTGGGTCGCCGACCAGAAGGCCAAGGGCCGCACCGACGCCCAGATCAAGGCCGACCTGGCGCAGTACGACCAGTGGGACCGCTACGACTACGACGGCGACGGCAACTTCAACGAGCCGGACGGCTACCTGGACCACTTCCAGATCGTCCACGCCGGTGAGGACCAGTCGGCCGGCGGCGGCGTGCAGGGCACCGACGCGCTGTGGGCGCACCGCTCCTACGCGTACGCCAACCAGGCGGGCAAGACCGGCCCGGACAACAACAAGCTCGGCGGCACCCAGATCGGCGCCACCGGCCTGTGGGTCGGCGACTACACCATGCAGCCGGAGAACGGCGGCCTGGGCGTGTTCGCCCACGAGTACGGCCACGACCTCGGCCTGCCGGACCTGTACGACACCAGCGGCCAGGGCATCGACAACTCGGTCGGCTTCTGGTCGCTGATGTCCTCCGGCTCCTGGCTGGGCGAGGGCAAGAACGAGATCGGCGACATGCCGAACGACCTCGACGTCTGGTCGAAGCTCAAGCTGGGCTGGCTGAACTACGACACCGCCAAGGCGGGCCAGACCTCGCTGTCGCTGCTCGGCCCGGTCGAGTACAACACCAAGCGCAAGCAGGGCCTGATCGTCAACCTGCCGTCGAAGACGGTCACCACCGAGATCAACACCCCGTTCGAGGGTGGCAACGAGTGGTGGAGCGGCAGCGCCGACGACCTGAACGTCACCCTGACCCGTGACGTCGACCTGACCGGGCTCGTGCCCAACTCGGGGGCCTCGGCCACGCTGACCGCCAAGGCCTGGTACGAGCTGGAGACGGACTACGACTACGCGTACGCCGAGGTCTCCACCGACGGCGGCAAGAACTGGACCGCGCTGGCCGGCACCTTCAACGGCGCCGCGCTGCCGGACAACGCCGTCAACGGCACCTCGAACGGCGCGTGGGGCGACCTGTCCTTCCCGCTGAACGCCTACGCCGGCCAGGCCGTCAAGATCCGCTTCCGCAACACCACCGACGGCGGCGTCCACTACAAGGGCCTGGCCCTGGACAACATCGCGGTGACCGCGGACGGCGCGGCCCTGTTCACCGACGGCGCCGAGAACGGCGACAACGGCTGGACCGCCTCCGGCTTCTCCCGGATCTCCGGCAAGTTCTCCAAGGACTACGACCAGCACTACCTGGTCGAGAACCGCCAGTACGTCTCGTACGACACCACGCTGAAGACCGGCCCGTACAACTTCGGCTCGGCCGCGCGTCCGGACTGGGTGGAGCACTACGCCAACCAGAACGGCATCCTGATCTGGCTGTGGGACTCCTCGCAGTCCGACAACAACGTCTTCAACCACCCGGGCCAGGGCCTGATCCTGCCGGTCGACGCCCACCCGGCCCCGCTGAAGTGGAACGACGGCACGCTGATGCGTCCGCGCTTCCAGTCCTACGACGCCACCTTCGGCTTCGACCGGACCGACGGCCTGAAGCTGCACAAGGCCGACGCGCTCACCAAGATCCCGAGCTCGCGCGGGGTGACGGTCTTCAACGACCACACCACCCAGTACTGGTTCGCGGAGAACCAGTACAGCGGGGTCAAGGTCCCGGACACCCGCACCCAGATCGAGGTGCTGTGGCAGTCCCACGACAACCTGGAAGCCATGATCAAGGTCTCTCCCGTCCGGAAGTGACGCCTGATCGGTAGTGCGCGAGGGCCCCGGCGGTTTCCGAACCGCCGGGGCCCTCCGCGTTGCCCGGGAGCCGCCCGGGCCGGGGCTCAGAGCAGGGCGAGGAAGGACTCCACCGCCTCGGTGACCTCCTTGGCGCTCCACTGCTCGGCGTCCGCGAGCACCGTCACCTCGGTCATCGACAGCCCGGGCTGCGGGCCCGGCTCGCGCCAGCCGCCGAACAGCGCGACGCCCTGCTCCTCGGCCTGCCGGCAGCCGGCCTCGTTCAACCGGTCGGCGGCGTACGGCAGCCAGAACTGGAACTGGTGGGTGTGCGGCGGCTCGGGGTTCACCCGGGCGCCGGGGACCTCGGCGAGCGCGGCGGCGACCAGCTTGGCGTGCGCCACGTACCCGGGCAGCCGGGGCAGCTCGCGGTCCAGCCCGGCCAGCGCGGAGAGCGCGGCCGGCCACTGCTGCCAGAGGCTGCCGCCGTAGCGGTGGCGCCAGACCTTGAGCCGGCGGACGAACTCCTCCTCGCCGGCCACCAGAGCGCCGCTGTGGCCGCCGAGCGACTTGTAGCAGGAGACGTACACCGAGCCGGCCCGGGCGCAGACCTCCGGCAGCGAGCGGCCCAGGTGCGGGGCGGACTCCCAGATCCGGGCGCCGTCCAGGTGGACCGGGCGGCCCTGCCGCTCGGCCAGCTCGTACAGCGCCTCCAGCTCCGCCCAGTCGGGCAGCAGGAAACCGGCGTCGCGCAGCGGGAGCTCCAGCATCAGCACGTCGTACGGCTCGTCCAGCCCGGCCAGTTCGGCCGCGGTGGGGTGCCGCCGGGCGCCGGTCTGCGGGACGCTGCGCAGGCCGGACAGCACCTGGTGGGCGCGGCGCTCGTGCACCTCGGGGTGGGCCAGCGGGTGCATGGCGACCACCGGGCCGTGGGTGTCGGCCCAGGTCTTCAGGGCGGCCTGCTGGCCCATCGTCCCGGTCGGGAAGAAGGCGGCGTCGGGCTTGCCGAGCAGGTCGGCGGTGCGGCGCTCCAGGGTGCGGACGATGCCGTTGCCGTACATGTCGACCGGCTCGTCCAGCGGGTGGGGGCCGTCGGCCAGGGCGGCCAGGTCGGCGAGCGCCTCCCGGACGGTCTGCGGGCGGCTTCCGGAGAGCAGGCGGTCGGCCTGGCGGCGGGCCCGGAAGCGGCGGTCCGGAACAGGGGTGTCGTTCATCAGCTGATCATCTCCGACGGTCGGGTGGATCGGATGGTGCAGCTGGCTCGAAAGCGGGTTCTACCCGAGCCGGTTCGGCCGCAAACCGGGCGGTCTCCGGTGGCGCTGCTCACAGCACATTTTCGACATACGACCCGCGATAGGAGGTTTAGGGCGCGAAAACCCGGCCCGCCCGCTGGTCCGGAGGGGCTTTTTGCCCGACTTGTCCACTACCGGCCGTCGTAGGTCACACTCTTGGGCCTTCGCATCCGGTTCGTTTACACCGGAGTCGTTCCACCAGTTCGGCGAGCCGCACCGGCTCGGCCCCGCACTGGCCCCGTCCGTGAGGTTCCGACTCCGATGCGTTCTCTCCCCGCCACCGGCCGCCGGCTTCTCCAGGCGGCCACCACCCGCCACGTCCGCTCCGTCCTCTCGGCCGGCCCGCTCACCACGGCCCGGCTCGCCCCCGCCAAGGCGATCGCCTCCGGCGCCGCGGTGGTCGCCGCCGGCGCGCTGCTGATCCCGACCGGGCAGGCCCTCGCGCAGACCGCCCACCCGGCCGACACCGCCGCGACCGCCACGACCGCCGCCGAGGGCACCCGCACGCAGCTGCAGGACTTCCGCCTGCCGGTCCAGGGCGACCGGCAGAGCGAGCAGGCCAAGACCGCCAAGGCCGCGATCGCCTCCTCCCTGGAGCGGGACGGCGGGCAGGACTCCGGCCAGGACGCGCAGGCCCGGCAGGACCAGCAGGCCTCCCGCGACGAGCACCGCGCCGAACTGCGGGCCGCCGAGCAGACCGGCGACGGCGCCGGACAGCAGCACACCGAGCAGCCGCAGGACGCCGGACAGCAGCAGCCCGCCGCCGAGCAGCCCGCCGAGCAGCAGCAGCCGGCCGAGCAGGCCGCCCCCGCCGAGCAGCCCGCCGCCCCGGCCGCCGAGCCGACGCCGGAGCCCGCCCCCGCGCCCGCGCCTGCGCCGGAGCCGGTGAAGCCGTCCTGGTCCTCCCCCGCGCCGGGCGCGACGATCAGCAACCCGTACCACAAGACCAACGCCGCGTACGCGGCCGGCTACCACACCGGCACCGACTTCGCGGTCTCGGTCGGCACCCCGGTGCTGGCGGTCGGCGACGCCACCGTGGTGTCCTCCGGCTACGCGGGCGCCTACGGCAACCAGATCGTGCTGAAGCTCTCCGACGGCCGCTTCGCGCAGTACGCGCACCTGTCGCAGCTGGGCGTGAAGGCCGGGCAGCACGTGGGCGCGGGCGACCAGGTCGGCAAGTCCGGCAACACCGGCAACTCGCACGGCCCGCACCTGCACTTCGAGATCCGCACCGCCAACCAGTACGCGAAGGTGATCGACCCGGTCGGCTACCTGAAGCAGCACGGCGCGAACAACTTCTGATCCGCCGCCCGCCGCTCCCGCACCACCGAGCCGTCCGCGCCTACCGCGCGGGCGGCTCGATGCGTGCCGCGACCTCCAGGGCGACCTCCAGCGCGGCGTCCATCGCCTCCTCGACCGAGGCGAGCGGCCGACCGGGCTCGCACAGGTCGGCCTTGAGCAGGAACATCGCCGAGTGCATCGAGGTCAGCGCCACGGTGGCGCGCAGCTTGTCGCGGAAGGTCGGCTCCGGCCCGTGCAGCAGGTTGATCATCCGGATCATCCGCTCCTTGAAGGCCAGCCCGGCCGCGGACTCCCGCAGCGCGGGCTGGTTCTCGTGGAAGAAGCGCAGCAGCGGGGCCCGCTCGCCCATCCCGGCCGCGAAGCGGCGCAGCAGTTCGTCGCGCAGCTGGGGCGACCAGGGCTTGCCCTCGCCGTAGGCGATGGCGTCGTCGAGCGGGACGGCCATCTTCTCGACGATGCCGCGGACGATGTCGTCCTTGGTCTTGAAGTGGTAGTAGAGGGCGGCCTTGGTGACGCCGAGGCGGTCGGCGATCTCGCGCAGCGAGGTCTTCTCGTAGCCGTGCTCGGCGAACAACTCCAGAGCCACGTCGATGATCCGCGCTCTGGTGTCGCTGCGGGGGCTCTGGGTGGTGGTCATCGCTGGCGGCCTGCCTCGGGAAGCGGGTGCGGACGGGTGTCAAGGTCCGGTTCTGCTGGCATTGTCCCTGCCCAGGGGGACTGTTTCGAAACTGGCTTGACGACCGGCTAGGGAACAACCTACCGTGCCGGACGGCGATTAACTAGCCGGTCGTCAAGTAAGTACCGCCGCGGCACCCCGCGGCACCTCTGCGCCCCGGGAGAGACGCACCATGACAACCCAGCATTCCGAGGCGGTTCCGGAGGAGCCGTCGGTCGAACTCGGGAAGCCCGACGAGTTCGAGCAGCGCCCGCACCGCGAGATCCGCCTGGTGATGGTCGGCCTGGTCATCACCATGCTGCTCGCCATGCTCGACAACCTGATCGTCGGCACCGCGATGCCCACCATCGTCGGCGAGCTGCACGGCGCCGAGCACATGTCCTGGGTGGTGACGTCCTACACCCTGGCCACCGCCGCCTCCACCCCGATCTGGGGCAAGGTCGGCGACCTGTACGGCCGCAAGGGCTCGTTCCTGGTCTCGATCGCGATCTTCCTGCTCGGCTCGGCGCTGTCCGGCCTGTCGCAGAGCATGACCCAGCTGATCGCCTTCCGCGCCGTCCAGGGCCTGGGCGCCGGCGGTCTGATGGTCGGCGTGATGTCGATCATGGGCGCGCTGGTGCTGCCCCGCGACCGCGGCAAGTACCAGGGCATGTTCGCCGCCGTGATGGCGCTGGCCACCGTCGGCGGCCCGCTGATCGGCGGCTTCATCACCGACCACCTGAACTGGCGCTGGACGTTCTACGTCAACCTGCCGCTGGGCGCGATCGCGCTGGTCTTCATCGTCGTGGTGCTGAAGCTGCCCAAGATCCGCTCCAACGCGAAGATCGACTACTTCGGCGCGGTGCTGCTCACCGTCGGCATCGTCTCGGCCGTGCTGGTCACCACCTGGGGCGGCCACGAGTACGCCTGGGGCTCGAAGCAGATCCTCGGCCTGGGCGCGCTCGGCGTGGCCTCGCTGATCGGCTTCTGCTACGTCGAGCAGCGGGTCGCCGAGCCGATCATCCCGCTCCAGCTGTTCCGCAACCGGAACTTCACCATGGTCTCGATCATCGGCTTCATCGTCGGTTTCGCGATGTTCGGCGCGGTGACCTTCCTGCCCACCTACCAGCAGATCGTGCAGGGCGCCTCGGCGACCAACTCCGGCCTGCTGCTGATGCCGATGATGTTCGGCATGCTGGTGGTCTCGCTGGTGGTCGGCCAGGCCATCACCAAGACCGGCAAGTACCGGATCTTCCCGATCATCGGCACCACCGTGATGGCCGGCGGCACGCTGCTGCTGTCCACCCTCGCCGTGGACACCAAGAGCTTCACCTCCTCCTGCTACATGGTGGTGCTCGGCGCCGGCATGGGCTTCCTGATGCAGGTCACCATGCTGGTCGCGCAGAACAGCGTGGAGATGAAGGACATGGGCGTCGCCTCGTCCTCCGCCACCCTGTTCCGCACCATCGGCGGCTCCTTCGGCGTGGCGCTGTTCGGCACGCTCTACGTCAACCGGCTCAACGACACCCTGAAGGACGCCGGGATGCCGACCGGCGGCGAGTCCACCGGCTCGATGAGCCCGGAGACGCTGAAGAGCATGCCGGCCGAGGCGGTCTCGGTGCTCCAGCACGGCATCGCCAACGGCATGCACACCGTCTTCCTGTGGGGCACCGTGATCAGCGTGGTCGCCATCGTCGCCTCGCTGTTCATCCGCGAGGTCAAGCTCCGCGGTGGCGCGGACGCCGCCGAGGCCAAGGCCGAGGCCGCCCTGGAGGGCGCGCTCTGAGGCCCGCCCGGGCCTGAACGCACGAACGGACGGCCCGCCGCCCCCGACCGGGGGCGGCGGGCCGTCCCGCGTCCGCGCGCCGCTACTGCGGCAGCCGGTAGGTGCCCGGGCCGACCGGCTCCACCAGCCCGTCGGCGACCAGCCCGTCCAGCGCCCGGGCCCGCTGCACCGCGTCCGGCCACACCACGTCCAGCTGCCCCTGCCCGACCAGCCCGTGGGCGTCCCGCAGCACCGCCAGCAGCTTGCCGCGCACCTGCCGGTCGGTGCCCTCGTACGTCTGCCCGCGGCGCGCCGGGCCCTGGTGCGGCGGGCAGCCGGCCCGCTGCCAGGCGCACTCGGCCCGCAGCGGGCAGCCGCCGCACTCCGGGCCGCGTGCGGTGCACACCAGGGCGCCCAGCTCCATCACCGCGACCGCCCAGGTGGCGGCCCGCTCCTCGCCGGCGGGCAGCAGCTCGACGGCGGTGCGGCGCTCGGCGGCGGTGGTGGCGTTCGCCGGGTACTCGACGCCGGTGACCGCCCGGGCGAAGACCCGGCGCACGTTGGTGTCCAGCACCGCGTGCCGCTGCCGGAAGGCGAACGAGGCGACCGCGGCGGCCGTGTACTCGCCGACCCCGGGCAGCGCCAGCAGCGCCGCGTGGTCCTCGGGGACGGCGCCGCCGTGCCGCTCGGTGATCGCGACGGCCGCGCCGTGCAGCCGCAGCGCGCGGCGCGGGTAGCCGAGCCGGCCCCACATCCGCACCGCCTCGCCGGGCGCGTCCGCGGCCAGGTCGGCGGGCGTGGGCCAGCGCTCCATCCAGGCCGCGTAGGCGGGCAGCACCCGCTTCACCGGCGTCTGCTGGAGCATGAACTCGCTGACCATCACGGCCCAGGGCGAGGCGTCCGGGGACCGCCAGGGCAGGTCGCGGGCGTTGGCCTCGTACCAGCCGATGACGGTCGAGTGCAGCGCCTGGAGGGCGCCGGGGGCAAGAGTCGAAGCAGTGGCAACCATGGCACCCCCGATCCTGCCACGACCGGGCGCCCGGGCTTAAAGCCCCAGGTCGTCGAGCTCCTTGAGCAGGTCCGCGCGCGGGCTGACCGGGCCCGCTGGGGCCTGGCCGCCCTGCTTGCCCGGGGAGGGCACCGGCAGGGCGCCGCCGTCGGACCGGCCGGACGGCGCGGCGGCCGGCTTCGGCCCGCGGTCGCGGAAGATCCACGCCCCCAGCAGGCCGCCGGCCAGCCCGCCCAGGTGGCCCAGCCAGGACACCCCCGGGGTGCCCGGGACGGCCGTGGTCAGCAGGTAGGCGAAGGAGGCGCCCATCACCAGGCCGATCAGCGAGTCGATCAGGTTCCGGTCGAACAGGCCGCGCAGCACCACGTAGCCGAAGTACCCGAAGACCACGCCGCTCGCGCCGACCGTCACCGTGCCCGGCTGCTGGAACAGCCACACCGCCGCGCCGCTGGTGACCACCAGCAGCACCGTCAGCCCGAGGAACTTGCGCACCCCCCGGTACGCGGCGAGGAAGCCGAACACGAACAGCGGGCCCGAGTTGCCCTCCAGGTGCTGCCAGTTCAGGTGCAGGAAGGGCGCGGTCAGCAGGTACCCGAGGCCGTCCACGTCGTGCGGGCGGATCCCGTGCAGCAGGGCCATCCGGCCGTCCAGCAGCCAGTTCACCAACTGCACCGCCCACACGATGCACAGGAACCCGAACATGACGAAGAACGCGCGCCGCGCCTCGGCGATCATCTGCGCCGGGTCGAGCCGCGTGTCGGAGGGGGCGTGGTCGTGCGGGGAGGCCATGAGGGCGACTATAGGGCGACGCGCCGACGTGTCGAGTCCCTCTTCCGGACCAAATGGCGGATCATGTGAAAGAAGTGGTCCCGGTGCGGTGTTGATGCGTCAACAGGTGCACAGGGTCTCGTAGAGTTTGCGCGTGCCTTCTCTGCGCCAGCCCGTCGGACCGCTGCCCGCCTCGATCTACTGGCGGCGCCGTGTCGTGGTCCTCATCGCCCTCGCCGTGGTCCTCCTCGTGGTGGGCCTGCTCGTGTTCGGCGGCGACGACGGCGGCAAGCAGAAGAAGTCCTCCGGGAACAGCCCGCTCCCCGTGCCGGCCCAGTCCATCACCCCCGGCGCCTCCCCGACCGGCCCCGCGATCACCACCCGCCCCGGCGGCAGCGGCGGCTCCTCGGGCGGCTCGACCGGTGGCAGCTCCTCCGGCGGCTCGACCGGCGGCGGCGCGGGCGGCGAGATCAGCGTCGTCGGCGGCGGCTCCTCGGGCGGCGGCTCCGGCTCCGGCGGCTCGACCGGCGGCAGCTCCTCCGGCGGCTCGACCGGCGGCGGCACCGGCACCTCCCGCCCCGGCGGCGGGGCCTCGCCGGCCGTGAACACCACCGAGGTGATGGCGCTGCCGGTCTGCACCACCACGCAGCTCACCCTCGAACTCGCCTCGGCGCAGAACTCGTACGCGGCCAAGGACAAGCCGAAGCTGGCCCTGACCATCCGCAACTCCTCCGGGGCGGGCTGCCGGATCAACCTCTCGCACGAGTACTCCTTCCTGACCGTGACCTCCAGCGGCAACGAGCGGGTCTGGTCCTCCGCGGACTGCATCACCGAGCGCACCGACGCCTGGGCCCAGATCGCCGGCAACAGCGGCGTCACCGAGACCTTCACCTGGGACCGCAGCCGCTCCAAGCCCCAGTGCGCCACCGCCGACCCGACCCCCGCCCAGCCCGGCAACTACCTCGTCCAGGCCGACCTCACCGGCCCGGCCGGCGGCCCGCTCTCCGCCCGGGCGTCCATCCGGCTGGAGGGCTGAGCGCCCCTCCGGGAGGCGCACCGCCGGGGGCTCGGCCGTCAGCAGCACGGACCGGCCGTTCCCCGGGCCCCGGTGGTTGGCCGCGCGAAGCCCTACTCGGTCCAGCCGGTGCCCCGCAGGGTGCGGCCGAGGGTGAGCGGGAGGAGCGCGGCGGCCAGGGCCGCGGCGAGCAGGAGCAGGACGGCGGGGGCCGGGAGGCGGTCCAGCAGCAGGCCCGCGGTCATGGTGCCGAGCGGGACGCCCGCCATCAGGAGGGTCATCGTCCCGGCCACCGCGCGGCCGCGCACCGCCGCGGGGACGCGCTGGAAGACCAGGACGTCGATCATCACCCGCAGCGCCGGGACGCCGAGGCAGCCGAAGGCGAGGGCCGCGAAGACGGGCAGCGGGCCGGTGGCCGTCGCGGTGGCGGCGAAGGCCGCCACCTCGGCCCAGGCCACGGCCAGCAGCACCGTGCCGGGGCGGAAGCGGCGGTGCAGCCGGGAGACCAGCAGCGCGCCCAGCAGGCCGCCGACGGCCTCGCCGGTGAGGGCCAGGCCGATGCCCGCCTCGGAGGTGCCGCGGCTGCGGAGCAGGACCATGACGGCGAGCAGGATCGCCGCGCCGGTGAGGTTGAGCCCGGCCGCGATCAGCACCGCGCCGCGCAGCACCGGCCGGGCGAACAGGTGGCGCAGTCCGGCCAGCGCGCCGCCCCTCTCCCCCGGCGCCTCCTCCCCGGGTGCCTCCTCCCCCGGTGCAGGCGCCTGCGGGCCCGGCTCCGGGCGGGAGTCGAACCGGACGGCGACGCTCGCGCCGAGGGCCAGGCCGGAGGTGAGGACGGTGGTCAGGAAGGGCACGGCGGTGCCGAGGCCGAGCAGGAACCCGGCCAGCGGCGGCCCGGCCAGCGCGGCGCCGTTGACCCGCAGTTCGTCCTGGGAGAGGGCCTGGCGGAGCTGCTCGGGCGGGACGACGGCGCGCAGCGCGAGCATCCGGGAGGGGCCGCCGTAGGCCATGGTGGCGCCGATGACGGCGGCGGCGAGCAATGCGTGCGGGACAGTCAGCCGGTCGGCGGCCAGGGCGAGCGCGACGCTGAGCGCGGTGAGCAGCCGGACGGTGTCGGCGAGGATCAGGATCCGCCGCCGGTCGTGCCGGTCGGCGAGCGTGCCGCCGTGCAGGCCGAACAGCACGGAGGCGCCGAACTGGACGGCGCCGAACGCCCCGGCCACCGTCGGGGAGCCGGTCATCGCGAGCAGCAGCAGCGGGTACGCGGTGTCGGCGAGGCAGGTGCCGAGCATCGCGGACGCGGCGCCGGCCCAGAGCAGTTGGAAGCGGCGGTTGCGGCGCAGCGGCACCGCGGCGGTGTCCGGCTCGGTCGTCGTGGTCATCCCTCGTACCCCGTTCATGTCCCCGTCCACGTTCATGTTCAAGCAACCATTCACGCCTGCGTGAATGGTTGCACGGCCGAGAACGATTGCACAAGCGTTGACGCTGTGGCTGAATGTGAACGTGGCTGATCGGACGAAGGAGCGCGAGGTCACCGACGTCGCGACGCTCAAGGCGCTGGCCGACCCGCTGCGGCTGGCCGTGCTCGGGGCACTGATGAAGCACGACCCCGAGCCGAGGTCGGTGAAGGAGGTCGCGGCGGAGCTGGACGAGGCGCCGACCAAGCTGTACCGGCACGTCAAGCAGCTGGAGCAGGTCGGGCTGGTGTACGTGGCGGAGACCCGGCTGGTGTCCGGGATCGTGGAGAGCCGCTACCGCTCGGCCCAGCAGTCACTGCGGCTGTCGCCGCAGGTGTACGCGGAGGGCGACGAGCCGCCGCCCGCGCTGGGGGCGATCCTCGCCGCGATGGACCTGGTGCGCTCCGACTTCCGGCGCCACTTCCTGGCGGGCCGGATCGACCTGACCCCGGCGGCGCAGGGCAACCCGCAGCCCGGCAAGTTCGCGCACGCCACCTTCCGGCTCAGCCCGGAACGGCTGCGGCGGCTGCGCACCCGGCTCGACGAGGCGCTGGACGAGGTGTTCGCGGAGGGCGACTCCACCGACCCGGACGCCGTCGAGGTCGCGCTGTTCGCCCTGCTGTACGCCGTGCGGCCGCCGCAGGCGGAGCCGGGCCAGGAGCGGGCGCCGGAGCGGGACTAGACGTACCGCTCCAGAATGGAGGACTCGGCGAGCCGGGACAGGCCCTCGCGCACCGAGCGGGCCCGGGTCTCGCCGACGCCCTCCACGGTCTGCAGGTCGTCGATGGACGCGGCGAGCAGCTTCTGCAGGCCGCCGAAGTGGTCGACCAGCCGCTCGATGACGGTGTTGGGCAGCCGCGGCACCTTGGCCAGCAGCCGGTAGCCGCGCGGGGAGACCGCGGAGTCCAGCGACTCGGGGGTGCCGGTGTAGCCGAGCGCCTTGGCGACGGTCTGCAGGTCCAGCAGCTCGGCGTGGGTGAGCGCCTCCAGGTCGGAGAGCACCTCGGTGACGGTGCGGCCCTTCTTGGCCGCCCGGTCCGGAAAGTAGTCGCGCACGACGAGCTCGCGCTCCGGCTCGACGCCCGCGATCAGCTCGTCCAGCTGCAGCGACAGCAGCCGGCCGTCGGTGCCCAGCTCCAGCACGTACCCGGCGATCTCGCCGGCGATCAGCCGGACCATCTCCAGGCGCTGCACCACCGCCGAGACGTCCCGGACGGTGACCAGGTCCTCGATCTCCAGGGCGGACAGGGTGCCGGCCACCTCGTCGAGGCGGAGCTTGTAGCGCTCCAGGGTGGCCAGCGCCTGGTTGGCCCGGGACAGCACCGTGGTGGAGTCCTCCAGCACCCGGCGCGCGCCGTTGACGTAGATGGCGATCAGCCGCATCGAGTGCGAGACCGCGACCACCGGGTAGCCGGTCTGCCGGTTGACCCGCTCCGCGGTGCGGTGGCGGGTGCCGGTCTCGTCGGTGGGGATGTTCGCGTCCGGCATCAGGTGGACGCCCGCGCGCAGGATCTTGGTGAGGTCCTTGTCCATGATCACCGCGCCGTCCAGCTTGCACAGCTCGCGCAGCCGGGTGGCGGTGAACTCGACGTCCAGCACGAAACCGCCGGTGCACAGCGCGTCCACGCTCTTGTCGAAGCCGAGGACGATCAGGCCGCCGGTGTTGGCCCGGAGCACCCGCTCCAGGCCGTCCCGCAGCGCCGTGCCCGGCGCGATCGCACTGAGGGAAGCCCGCAGCAGGGCCTCCTCGCGGGAGGACTTGTCCGCCCGGTCGATGGCTGCCACGTGACTCCTTGGGCCGACCCTAACCGTGTGCCGCGGCGGCCGACGGTCTGTCTGTTGTTGCTGCGAATGATGCCGATGAGCAGGTGAAGTCTAACTGCGTACGGCCTCGGCGGGGCGTGGGTCAAGCCAGTTCGTCCGAGTCGACCGGCTCCCAGCCCGCCATCAGCTCCTCCGGGAAGGCCGGGACGGGGGCCTGGGCGCGGGCCCGGGCGAGCGCCTGGGCGGCCGGATCCGCGGCCGGGCGGACCGGCGGCGCGGCGTCCTGACGGGCCTTCGAGCGGGGGCGGCGGCCGGGGATCGCGCGCAGCGCCTCGCCGATGTCGGAGACCTCCACCACCGTCATGCCCGCCGGGACCTTGCCCGGATCCGGCGGGACGAGGGCGTGCGTGAAGCCGAGCCGGTGCGCCTCGGCGAGCCGGCGCTGCACGCCCGTCACCCGCCGCACCTCGCCCGCCAGGCCGACCTCGCCGATCGCCACCAGGTTGTTCGGCAGCGGCGTGTCGGTCGAGGAGGAGGCCACCGCCAGGGCGATCGCGAGGTCCGCCGAGGGCTCGGTGAGCTTCACGCCGCCGACGGTGGCGGTGTAGATGTCCTGCTTGCCGAGCTTCACGCCGCCGTGCCGCTCGACCACCGCCAGGATCATCGCGATCCGCGGCGACTCCAGGCCGGAAGTGGTGCGCCGCGGCGAGGGGATCTGCGAGTCGACCATCAGCGCCTGCACCTCGG
This sequence comes from Kitasatospora sp. NA04385, assembly GCF_013364235.1. Classification (NCBI taxonomy): domain Bacteria; kingdom Bacillati; phylum Actinomycetota; class Actinomycetes; order Kitasatosporales; family Streptomycetaceae; genus Kitasatospora; species Kitasatospora sp. NA04385. The sequence continues at coordinate 3,342,191 of NZ_CP054919.1, forward strand.
CCACCAGCGGGCGCTTGCCCTCCAGCGTGACCGTCAGGCAGGTGCCGGGGACGGGCTTGTCGCGGCGGGTCAGGAACAGGCCCGAGGGGTCGGCCAGGCCGACGATGCCCTCGTCGTGCAGCTCGAAGCAGCCGACCTCGTCGGTCGCGCCGTAACGGTTCTTGACGCCGCGGATCAGCCGCAGCCGGGCGTGCCGGTCGCCCTCGAAGGAGAGCACCACGTCCACCAGGTGCTCCAGCAGGCGGGGGCCGGCGATCTGGCCGTCCTTGGTGACGTGGCCGACCAGCAGGGTGGCCATGCCGCGCTCCTTGGAGGCCCGGATCAGCGCGCCCGCCACCTCGCGGACCTGCGCGGGGCCGCCGGGGGCGCCGTCCAGCTCGGCGGAGGCGATGGTCTGCACCGAGTCGAGGACCAGCAGGCCGGGGTTGACCGCGTCGATGTGGCCGAGCACCGCGCCCAGGTCCTGTTCGGCGGCCAGGTAGAGGTGCTCGGAGAGGGCGTTGATCCGGTCCGCGCGCAGCCGCACCTGGCCGGCCGACTCCTCGCCGGTGACGTACAGCGTGCGGTGCCGGTCGCTCGCGGCCTTCGCCGCCACGTCCAGCAGCAGGGTGGACTTGCCGACGCCGGGCTCGCCCGCCAGCAGCACCACGGCGCCCGGCACCAGGCCGCCGCCGAGCACCCGGTCCAGCTCCGGGACGCCGGTGGTGCGGGCGGTGGCGACCTGGCCGTCCACCTGCGCGATCGGCTTGGCGGGCGCGGAGACCGGCCCGGCCGCGGTCGTCCGGATCGGCACCGCGCCGTACTCCTCCACCGTGCCCCAGGCGTTGCACTCCGTGCAGCGGCCGACCCACTTGAGCAGTTGGGCGCCGCACTCGGTGCAGCGGTACGAGGGGCGCGGCTTCGCGGTGGTCTTGGTACGGGCAGCCATGCGGGCCACGGTAGCGCCTCGCACCGACAGCGCCCGGACGTCACTCGAACGGCGTCAACCGGGCGAACAAGGAATCGGTCCTGTTACCCGAAAGGAGGACAACCGGCCGAAACCCTCCGGGCGACGGGTTTCGGCTGCCTACCGTCGATCGGGTGACCACCGGCCAGCCCCACCCCGTCGGCCCGTCCCCGGTACTCCGGGCGTACGGCGCGTGCGTCGACGGGCTGTTCACCTACTGCCTGTCCGTGCTCTGCGAGCACGAAGCCGCCACCGCGGCCGTCCTGGAGGTCCGCGACCTGGCCCAGCGCCACGGCGACCGGATCGACGACCCGGCGCTGCTGCGCGCCTGGCTGTACGCGCTGGCCCGGCACCGCTGCCTGGCCCGGCTCGACGGTGAGGCCGAGCAGGACGGCGCGCCCCCGCCCGGCTCCCGGGGCCCGTCCGGGCCCGGCGCGGTCCGCGAGCGGCGCCGCGAACTCGCCTCGCTGGCCTGGCCGGAGGCGGCCGGCACCGACCCGGAGCAGCGCGAGGCGCTGGAGCTGGCGGTGCGGCACCGGCTGGACGGCGCGGAGGTCGCGGCGGTGCTCGGCCTGAGCACCGAGGCCGCGGCGGCGCTGCTGGACGCGGCGGGCGCCGAGGTCGGCCGGACCAGGACGGCGCTGCTGGTGCTCGGCGTCGGCTCCTGCCCGGAGCTGGCCCAGCTCGGCGGCGTCGGCGCGGAGTCCTGGCGGGGCTGGGTGCTGGGCCCGGCGCTGCGCCGGGAGCTGGTGGTGCACCTGGTGGAGTGCCCGACCTGCCGGGGCACCGCGGAGCGGGTCGCGGGCCAGCTCGGGCACGGCCTGGCGGGGCTGCCCGGCCTGCCGCTGCTGGCCGCGCCGGGGCCGCTGCGCCCGGCGGCCGCGCCGCCGTCCGGCGGTACGGCGTTCCTGGCGGGCGCGGCGGCGGGCCGGCGGATCGCGCAGGGCCCGGTCCCGCCGCGGTTCGACCAGCGCGGCTTCCCCGGCACCGGGTCGCCCCGGCGCCGCGCGGTTCGGCGGTGCGGCAGCGGGTGGTGACCACCGGGGTGCTGGCGGCGGTGCTGGCCGCGCCGGTGGTGGCGCTGTGGAGCGCGCACCGGGGCGGCGGGGAGGACCACGCCTCGGCGGTGTCCTCGGTGCGGGTGGACCCGACGGCCGGGCCCGGGCAGCGCGTCCCGGTGCCGGAGCCGACGCCGGTGGCGGTGCTGCCGCCGGTCGCCCGGGTGGCGACGATGGAGCTGGCGGGCGTGGTGACCGCAGAAACGTCCCTGCCGAGCGTTCAGGGCGCGGCCGTGCCGGTGCCCTCGCACGGGGCCGCGCCGCTGTCCAGCCCCGCGCTGACCGCCGAGCCCGGCCCGCCGCCGTCCGCCACCGCGAGCCGGCTGACCGTGCAGGCCGGCGCGTACGGCAACCGGACCGTGCTGACGCTGACCAATTCCGGTGACGGGCCGCTGTCCTGGCACGCCGTGCTGGACGTGGACTGGCTGCGGCTGAGCCGGGACTCCGGCACCCTGGAGCCCGGCCAGCGGATCACCGTGACGGTCACGGTGGACGAGGCGCGCGCCCCGCGCTCGCGCTGGACGGCGCACCTGGCGCTGCCGCCGTCCAGTGCCGTGGTGACCCTGGAGGGCGGCACCGACCACCGCGGCGTGCCCACTCCGGACGGCCCGTCGCCCGACCCCTCGCCGACGCCCACGCCCTCGGCTTCGGCTTCGGCTTCGGCGAGCGCCTCCGACCCGGCCCCGGCGAGCCCCTCGCCGTCCGCCCCGTCCTCGCCGCCCGCCTCCTCCTCGCCGCCACCCGCCTCGCCGAGCCCGTCCCCGTCCGCCCCGTCCGGGTCTCCCGACTCCTCCGGCTCTCCCGGGTCCACCGGCCCGTCCGCGCCGGTGTCGCCGCCGCCCTGACGGTCGGTCCGCCGCAGGGAGCTCGCCCGCCGGGCGGCGCTCACCGCGGGCCACGGCCTCCTCCCGCGAGGCGTCCAGGACGGGGTCGGCGGGAACGACTCCGTCCGGGCCGAGTGCCCGGGCCGACCCGGTGTGCCCGGCGAGCCGGACGAAGGAGGGCTGCGCCCCGGCGACGATCAACCGTCCGCCGCGGGCGCCCAGCTCGTCGCACCTGCTCCGCCGCAGCCCGACCGTGCCGGACGGCGGCACGTCGGGGACGGTGCGCACCACCGGCACCGGCCCGGCGGGCCCCTCGGGGAGCCCGGGGCCGACCGGGAACGCGGTGCGGTCGGGGCGCGGCGCGGGGCTGACGGCACCGGGACCACCGCGATCACCGGCGGCGGGCCGACCGCGGTACCGACCGCCGGGCCCGGCGCCCGCCCGGTCGCGGCCCCCCGTCCGTCCGTCTCCCCCGTCCGTCCTTCTGCCGGGTCAGCGCAGCCGGATGGCCGGGAGCCGGTAGCTGCCGTCGAGCACCGCGTCCTGCGGCTGGTACATCCGCACCATCGGCCGGAACCCGCCCTCGGGCGCGGGCAGCCAGTTCGCGAGCTCCTCGGGGTCGGTGGGCCGCCGGTGCTGGACGTACAGGGTCAGCGAGCCGTCCTCGCCGTGCACCAGGCCGGGGGTGCGGTCGCCGATCGAGTACCGGTCGATCTCGTTGCCGACCAGCAGGTAGTCCGGGGTGCCGTACATCGTCACCGACCAGAACGCGCCCACCGGCGGGGTCTGCTCGAAGCGCAGGGTGTACGCGTGGGCGCCGCTCAGCGGGACGCCGTCCGCGTCGTTGTAGGTGGTGGCGTACGCGGCCTCGTAGGCGTGGTTGCCCCACAGGCCGGCCCGGGCGGCGACCGCCCGGGTCAGGTAGGCGGCGCGGCGGTCGGCGATCCGCCACTGCGGCTCGTCCCGGGTGCCGGGGCCGAGGAAGTCCAGGTTGTAGTCGAACAGGTGCAGGTTGGCCGTCCACTCGCCGGTGGGGTCGCCGGCGCCGACGGTCGCCGCCTCCACCCGTTCCCGGCCCGCCGCCAGGCCCTTGGCCAGCGCCGCCGCCCACTCGGCGGGGCCGTCCAGGTACGGCGAGCGGCCCTGGTCGAGCAGGCCGATCGGGGCGAAGCGCTGCTGGAAGGCGACGTCGTCGGCGGCGGGCGGGAAGGCCGCCGCCCACCGCCGCAGCCGCTCCAGGAAGAGCAGTTCCGCCGGGACGCCGGCGTCCGGCTCCGGCAGCCCGGCCGGGGTGCCGCCGTCCGCGAGCGGGGTGAGCGTCAGCTGCCGCTGAAGGTCCCGGACCCGCGGCAGGTCGTCCGGCCCGGCGCAGTAGTTGCGCACCGCGAGCACCGCCACCGCCGTCGGCGCGGTGATCACCGGCACGCCCTCCGGGGCGGTGCCCCGCCAGCCGGGCGGGGCGACCAGCCAGGACTGCTCGGCGGTGCCGGACGAACGGCGGCCCGCGTAGGCGAAGTTGTTCGTCCAGGCGTCGATGAACTGGAGCACGTCGTACGCGCCGCCGGTGTCCGGGACGTGCAGCAGCAGCGGGCCGGCGGACAGGTCCAGCGGGGCGACCGAGTACACCGTGTCGTTGTTCACCGACACGAACTCGGCGTGCTGGTCGGCGAGCCGGTCGGCGTGGCCGAAGGAGTTCCACTCCACGGCCGGGATCGACCCGATGCCCCGGCGGTGGATCGTGTCCACCGTGGTCAGGTTGGCGACCAGCGGGGAGCCGTACACGAAGGCCTCGGCGGCCAGCATCTCGGGCGTGGCGTCAGCCATGCGAACGTCCTTGTCTGATCGGTGACTTCATCGGGGGGTCAGGTCGGGCAGCCGCCAGCTGCCGTCCAGCAGTTCGGGCCCGGGGCCGTAGGCGCGCACCGCGACGGAGTACGGGCCCTCGGGGGCGGGCAGCCAGTTCGCCGCCTCGGCCGGGTCGGTGGGGCGCCGGTGCTGGACGTACAGGGTCAGCGAGCCGTCCTCGCCGTGCACCAGGCCGGGGGTGCGGTCGCCGATCGCGCACCGGTCGGTCCCGTCGTCGGCCGGGAGCCGTTCCGGGAGCCGGTGCACCGACGCCGACCAGAAGAACCGGGCCGGCGGGAGCCGCCCGGGCGCGAAGCGCAGCACCGCGGGCTCCAGGCCGCCCGCCGTCCACGGCCGGCCGTCGCCGGACCAGACCTCCTCCGCGGGCAGGCCGTACAGGCCCGTGCGGGCGCCCAGCGCCCGGTTCAGGTGGTCGGTGCCGAGCTGCTCCCGGGTGCCGGACCTAACCGCGCCGGCGGTCGCCCCCTCGACGGCCCGGGCCAGCTCCGCCCGGGCGTCCGCGATGCCCGCCAGCATCGCCTCGCGCACCTCGGCGGGCAGCGCCGCCGGCTCGAAGTCGCCGCTGCCGACGCCCAGTTCGGTCAGCCGGCCGCGCAGGTCGGCGTCGGCGGGCAGGGCCGGGAAGAAGCCCAGCAGGAAGTCGAGCAGCGAGAAGAACTCCAGGGTGCCGAGCACCTCCTCGCCCCGCCACACCGGCCACACCGGCTCCCCGGCGACCGGTCGGGGCGTGCCCAGGTGCTCGCTCAGCGGCTTGAGCAGGTACCCGGCCTGCACCCGCTCGACCTCCGGCGCGTCCCCCTCCCCCGCCGAGGCCGTCCGCCCGACGATGCCCACCAGGTTCCCGTCGGCCCGCAGCACCCCGTCGAAGCCCTCCGGCGGGTTCGCCCGGTGCCCGGGCCCGGCGATCAGGTAGCGGCCCGCGCCGTCCCCGGTGGTCCGCGAGCCGACGAAGCCGACATAGGCGGTGTCCAGGTCGTGCACCGGCAGCACGTGGTAGCGGCCGGTCGCCGGCTTCTCCAGCACCCACGGCTCGGCCCGCAGGTCCAGCCAGGCCCACGAGTGCGCGGTGTCGCGGTCGGGCGTCACCGCGTCGGTGCCGGCCGCGGCGGCGGGCTGCGGGTGGTGCCGGAACACGCCGAAGCCCCCGACGTACCGGGGGTCCGCGTCGTCGATCGCCTGCGGGTAGAGCATCCGGTAGTTCTCCAGCATCGGGTAGCCCCAGGTCCACGCCTGCGCCGCCGTCCGCCGCACCGCCGCCGGATCCGCACCGACCGGGTTCCCCATCTCGCCCACCCTCCTACCCCCCGCGAAAGGGGCAATTCAGACATACCGGTACACCGGGATGCTATGTGCTGACCCCCCGATCGGCACTCCGGGCACCACCCCGCCGCGCGCCTGACCGACCGTCTGCTCCCGGCGTAACCGCTCCGCTCCCGGCGAACGCGGCGCATGGACCGCCGCCGCTCCGGAGACCCTGCGGGGCATGGACATCCTTCTGCTCGGCGGCTCCAAGTTCCTCGGCCTCGCCTACGCCACCGAGGCGCTCGCCCGCGGCCACCGCGTCACCACCTTCAACCGCGGCGTCAGCCGCACCGACCCGCCCGGCGTCGAAGCCGTCCACGGCGACCGCGCGAACCCCGACGACCTGCGCCGCCTCGTCGAAGGACGGCACTGGGACGCCGTCGTCGACACCTCCGGCCAGCAGCCCCACGACGTCGCCACCGCCGCCCGGCTGCTCAGCGGCCGCGCCGGGCACTACGGCTTCGTCTCCTCCGTCCACGCCTTCGCCGACTGGCCCGCCCGCCCGGTCGACGCCGACTCCCCCACCCTCGACTGCCCCGGCGACCTCCCGCCCGACCAGCCCTTCGCCAACGCGCTCAAGGCCGGGTGCGAACGCGCCCTGCGCGACCACTTCGACGGACCCGCCGCGATCCTCAACTGCGGCCTGCTGATCGGCCCGCACGAACCCATCGGCCGGCTCCCCTGGTGGCTCGACCGGATCGCCCGCGGCGGCCGGGTGCTCGCCCCCGGCACCCCCGACCGCCCGCTCAGCCTGATCGACGCCCGCGACTTCGCCGCGTTCGGCCTCGACCTCGCGCAGCGGCGGGCCGCCGGACGCTACCTCACCACCGCGCCGATCCGCTCGACGACCACGGGGGAGTTCCTCGACGCCTGCCGCACCGCGACCGGCTCCGACGCCGAACTCGTCTGGACGCCGGACGCCGACCTGCTCGCCGCCGGGGTCTCCCCCTGGGTGGAACTCCCGCTCTGGGCCCCCGCCGCCGACGGCTGGCACGGCACCTGGCGGGCCGACCCGGCGACCGCGCTCGCCGCGGGCCTGCGCGTGCGCCCGCTGCTCGACACCGTCACCGACACCTGGGCCTGGCTCGAAGCCGGCGGCCGCGCGGAGGTCGCCTACCGGCAGCTGGACACGCCGCTGGGGATCGACCCGGCGAAGGAGCGGGAGATCCTCGCCGGGGCGTGAGCGTGCAGGGGCTCGGGGAACGGCGAGTCCGTGCTGCTGACGGCCGGAGCCCATCGGAGGTCCGTGCTGCCGCGTCGCAGTATCAGAACCGGAAGCCGATGCGTGCTCCGGCGGTGAACCGTCAGCAGCCCCGAGTTCGCCGTTCCCCGAGCCCCCGGGTTCAGTAGGTGCGGCGGGTGACGAGTTCGGCGAGGGCCAGGAGGTCGTCGGCGCGGGCGGGGTCGGGGACGGCGGCGGCGAGGTGGGCGATGGCGGCGGCCATCCGGTCGCAGCTCTCGGTCTGGGCCCAGTTGCGGCCGCCCGCCCGGTCCACCGCGTCGGCGGCGGCGGCGAGTTCGGCGGGGCTGAGCGGGCGGCCGGTGGCGTAGAGCGCGGCGAGCTCCGCACCGGCCGGGGTGCCGGAGGAGAGGGCGTGGACCACCGGGAGGGACTTCTTGCGGGCGGCGAGGTCGGCGCCCACCGGCTTGCCGGTGACCGCCGGGTCGCCCCAGATGCCGATCAGGTCGTCGATCAGCTGGAAGGCGAGCCCGATCTCGCGGCCGAAGGCGTCCATCGCGTCGGCGGTCTCCGCGTCCGCCCCCGCGTACAGTGCGCCGAGCGCGCACGCGCAGCCGAGCAGGGCGCCGGTCTTGCCCTCGGCCATGGCGAGGCACTCGGCGAGCGTGACGTCGGTGCGCTGCTCGAAGGAGCAGTCGGCCTGCTGGCCCGCGCAGAGCTCGACCACGCAGTCGGCGAGGCGGCGGACGGACGCCGAGGCCGCCGGGTGCGGGTCCTCGGCGAGCACCCGCAGGGCGAGGGAGTGCATGGCGTCCCCCGCCAGGATCGCGCCGGTGGTGCCGAACACCCGCCAGGCGGTGGGGCGGTGGCGGCGGGTGTGGTCGCGGTCGAGGACGTCGTCGTGCAGCAGGGTGAAGTTGTGCACCAGCTCGACGGCGGCCGCGGCACGGACCGCGTCCTGCGGGCGGCCGCCGACGGCGGTGGTGGCGGCGAGCACCAGCGCCGGGCGGATCGACTTGCCGGCGCCGACCGCGCTGGGGGCGCCGTCGGCCTCCAGCCAGCCCAGGTGGTAGCCGGCGACCAGGCGCATCGAGTCGGGGAGGGTGTCGACGGCGGCGCGCAGCGCGGGGTCGACGGTGGTGCGGGCCCGGGAGAGCAGGGCCATCGCCTCGGCGGTGTCGCGCCCCCCGTCGACGGCCGGGGCCGCCGCCCGCTCGCCGTGCTGGTCGCGTTCGGGCACGGTGATGGCCATGGTGAAGTCCTCCCCCTCGGCCGGCCCCGGCTGCGGGGCGGCGGGAATGCTTGCTGACGGACCGTCAGGCGGTGGAACGGGCGGGCCCAGGACGGTGGGCCCGCCCGGTGGTCAGTGCTGCCAGTGGGCGACGTTCACGTTCTCCAGCACGCCGATGGCGTCGGGGACGAGGATCGCCGCCGAGTAGTAGGCGCTGACCAGGTAGGAGATGACCGCCTTCTCGTCGATGCCCATGAAGCGGACGTTCAGGCCCGGCTCGACCTCGTCCGGCAGCGCGCCGGGGCGCAGGCCGATCACGCCCTGGTTGTCCTCGCCGACGCGCATCGCCAGGATCGAGGTGGTGCCGTCGACCACCGGGATCTTGTTGCAGGTGAGGATCGGGACGCCGCGCCAGCTGGGCACCGTCCGCCCCTCGAACCGGATCGCCTCCGGGTACAGGCCGCGGCTGTTGCACTCCCGGCCGAAGGCGGCGATCGCCTTGGGGTGGGCCAGGTAGAACTTGGTGCTGCGGCGGCGGCAGAGCAGTTCGTCCAGGTCGTCCGGGGTGGGCGGGCCGGAGTGGGTCTGGATCCGCTGGCCGTACTCGGCGTTGGCCAGCAGGCCGAACTCCGGGTTGTTGACCAGCTCGTGCTCCTGCCGCTCGCGCAGCGCCTCGACGGTCAGCTTGAGCTGGTGCTCGGTCTGGTCCATCGGCTTGTTGTAGAGGTCGGCGACCCGGCTGTGCACCCGCAGCACCGTCTGGGCGACGCTCAACTCGTACTCGCGCGGCGCGAGTTCGTAGTCCACGAAGGCCGTCGGCAGGACGGGCTCGCCCTCGTGGCCGGCCGACATGCCGATCGCGGCCTCGCCCTTGTGGGTCTGCGGGAGCTGCGAGTCGGCGATGAAGGCGAGGATCTGGTCGCGCAGCGCCTCGGAGCGGTCGGCGAGCTCCTGGAAGGCGGGCCAGGCGAGCACCATCACGGTGCCGGCGGTGGCGGCCTTGACGCTGTAGGGCCAGCGGCGGTCGGCGACGGTGAGCGCCTCGTCGCCGATGTGGTCGCCGTCCGCGAAGGTGCCCAGGACCGTCGGGTCGCCGTACTTGCCGGTGCCGACCTTGTCGACCTTGCCGTGCGCGACCAGGTAGACCTCGTCGATCTCGCGGCCCTGCTCGATCAGCACCTCGCCGGCCGCGAAGTCCCGCTGGACGAAGCGGCCGGCCAGCTCGGCCAGCAGCGCGTCGTCCTCGAAACCGCGCAGCACCGGGACCTCGCGCAGCGTCGGCGGGACGACCGCGACCTCCCGGCCGGTCCGGACGAAGCCCACCCGGCCGCGGCCGACCGCGTACGACAGCCGCCGGTTGACCCGGTAGGTGCCGCCGGAGACCTCGACCCAGGGCAGCGCGCGGAGCAGCCAGCGGTTGCTGATCTCCTGCATCTGCGGGGCCGACTTGGTGGTCGACGCGAGGTTCTTGGCGGCCGCCACCGAGAGGCTGCTCCGCGGCCTCGTCTGGGGAATTCCGGCGGTGGTTTCGGTCGTCATTTCCGAGGGGCCCCTGATCGTGTCGACGGCACGTTGCGGCAACCATGCTGACGTCCGTTCAGGTGAGGCGGCAATCACTCGTGGGGGTGATTCGGGCGCATGGACGCAATAGTGCGACCAGCGCACCGGGGCGCCCGGGCGGGGTGTGCGGACCCCGCCTCCCGGGCCCCCGTTCCAGGCGTCCGCGCTGCTCACCGCCCCCCTGTTCGAACCGCGGCGGAACAGCGCTAAGGTGGCCCCCTCACCGCGTGGTGACCGCCGCCACAGGGCAGGCGAACCGGTCGGTGACCTCCCATCGGCACGCCCTTCTCCAGGGAGACCTTCGTGACCGCGCCCGTCCGCGTCTGGCTGAACCGCACCTACGCCGAGAACGTCTTCTTCATCGACCTGCTGCGGGCCGCACCGCGCCCGGTGCACGTCCTGGCCACCCACGTCGACCCCGACTCCCCCGTCATCGCCGCCGCCGACCTGGGCGCCCTCGAACCGGACGGGCTGACCGCCGAGGCGTACGTGGAATTCGCGCTGGAATTCTGCGCCCGCCACGACGTGGACGTGTTCCTGCCCCGCCTGCACCAGTTGGCGATATCGCTGCGCCGCCGCGACTTCGAGGCGCTGGGCACCGCGCTGGTCTGCCCGCCCGCCTCCGCGATATCGCTGTTCGCCAGCAAGGTCGACGGCTACCGGGCGCTGGACGCGGTCGGGCTGCCCACCCCGCTGTGGCGGCAGGCCGGCACCGCGTCCGAACTGCTCGCCGCCGTCGAGGAGATCGAGGCGACCGGCTCGGCCGCCTGCCTGAAGCCGGCCTCCGGCGCGGGCGGCGAGGGCTTCCGCGTCCTCACCCGGGAGCCGTTCAACCTCGGCCGGCTCGCCGGCTACGTCGACGCGCGGGTCCAACTCGACCAGGTGCTGGGCGCGTTGGAGCGGTCCGCCGCCCCCGCCGAACTGCTGGTGATGCCCTACCTGGACGGCCCCGAGGTCTCGGTGGACTGCCTGGCCGAGCAGGACGGCCGGGTGCTGGCCGCGGTCGGCCGCACCAAGCAGGGCCGCCGCCGCGGCTTCACCGTCGACCCGGCCTACCTGGAACCGGCCCGCCGCCTGGTGGCGGAGTTCGGCGTCGGCCACCTGTCCAACGTGCAGTTCCGGCACGAGCGCGGCACCGGGCGCCCGGTCGTCCTCGACGTCAACACCCGCCCGTCCGGCGGGCTGCACCAGCTCCGGATGTGCGGGCTCAACCTGCCCGCCGCGGCCCTCGAACTCGCCCTGGGCGCCCGGCCGTCGCTGCCCGCCGCGGACGAGCTCACGCTCGGCGAGTACACCCTGGTCTCCGCCATCCAGGCGGTGCTGCCCCGGCAGTCCGCGGCGCCCGCGCTGGAACGCCTCGACGGCGCGGAGCGGCGGCCCGCCGCGACCGTCGCGGTGTAGCCCCCGCCGTTCGCTAGGCCGTCGGCCCGGACCAGTCCAGGGTCGGCGGCAGCACGCCCTCCAGGGTGAGCAGCCAGCGCTTCGTCTCCACCCCGTGCCACGCCCCGCCGAAGCCGCCCAGCCCGTCCGCGGCCACCACCCGGTGGCAGGGCACCAGCAGCGGCAGCGGGTTCGCCCCCATCATCTGGCCCACCGTCCGGGCCGGCACCCCCGGCTCGGACGGATCGGTGAACACCCCGCTGCGGGAGGCGAGTTCGCCGTAGGTGACGGTCCGGCCCCAGCCGACGGTCGCCACCAGGCAGCGCAGCACCGCCAGGTGGGGTCCGGTGGCGCCGCTCCAGTCGATCGGCAGCTCCAACTCCCGCCGCGAGCCGGCGAAGTACTCGCCGACCCGGGCCCGCACCAGGTCGGCCCGCCGCTCGTCGGTGCACTCCGGAACGGGCGTGTCGCACAGGTAGCTCGCGGCGGCCACCCCCCGGTCGGTCACCGCGAACCGCATCGGGCCGCTGGGCAACGGGGTCGGGACGGTCACCCAGGAGAGCTGCATGCTCCCCACTCTAGGACTTGCAGCATCAGGGGCTCGGGAGAGCGCCATCAGGGGCTCGGGGAACGGCGAGGCCCGGGCTGCCGGCGGTGCACTGCCGTGGCGCGCATCGGCTTCGGGTTCTGTTCAGGACACGCAGCAGCACGGACCTTCGATGGGCTCCGGCCACCAGCAGCACGGCCCCGCCGTTCCCCGGGCCCCTGGTTTCGCTTCCGCCGTGCCGGAAGGTCAGAGGTGGTCGCGGAGGTGGGCCGCGAGGGTGCGGGACCAGGTGGCGAGTTCGGCGCGGTCGGGGGCCTCGCCGGAGCCCAGGGCGGCGAGCTGTTCGGTGGAGAGACGGCCGCTCGCGGCCATCGCGGAGAGGCCCGCGAGCAGCGCCGCGAGGCGTTCGGCGTCGCCGTGGTCGAGCATCACCAGGGTGTCGGTGTGGCCGAGGGTCATGGAACCGGGCATCGCGTCCTCCTCGATCGGTCCTGCGTCCACCGTACGACCGAGGGGGCGCCGCTCGCCCGTTCGGCCCACCCCGCTGGCCCGGGTGCGGGTCGGCGGCGGACGGTCGGGGCAGGTGTGTCCGCCGGGTGACAGGGAGCGCAGATGCCAGCAGAGGCCGCCGGTACGTCCCCGTCGCCCGGCCTGCGCGAGCTGCTCCGCAGCCCCGGGTACGGGCGGTTGCTGCTGGTGTCGGCGCTGGTCGGCGTGCCGGTCTCGCTGGCGGCGTTCGGCTTCGTCAGCCTGGAGCACGAGTTGCAGCACTGGGTGTGGGAGTCGCTGCCCAGGTCCTGGGGCTACGCGCACGCGCCGTGGTGGTGGCCGCTGCCCGCGCTGGCGCTGGCCGGTCTGCTGCTGGCGCCGATCGTGACCAGGATGCCGGGGCGGGGCGGGCACGTGCCGGTGCTGGGGCTGGGCGGGCCGCCGACGCTGCCGGTGGAGGTGCCGTCGGTGGTGCTGGCGGCGCTGGCGGCGCTGCCGCTGGGTGCGGTGCTCGGCCCGGAGGCGCCGCTGATGGCGCTGGGCAGCGGGTTGGCGCTGCTGACGGTGAGCGCGGCGAAGCGGGCGGCCAGCCCGGTGGTCGGGCCGATGCTGGGGGCGGCCGGGTCGACGGCGGCGATCGCCACGATCTTCGGGAGTCCGCTGGTGGCGGTGGTGATGATGATCGAGGCGGCGGGCCTGGGCGGGGCGCAGCTGACCATGCTGCTGCTGCCGTGCCTGCTGGCCTCGGGCGTCGGGGCGCTGGTGTTCACCGGGTTCGGGCACTGGACGGGGCTGTCGATCGGCGCGCTGAGCCTGCCGTCGGTGCCGCAGGCGCAGCTGCCGGACGTCGGGGACTTCCTGTGGGGGATCCCGCTGGCGGTGGTGATCGCGGTGGTGCTGGTGGCGGGGCAGACGCTGGGGTACCGCTCGGCCGCGTTCACGGCGCACCGGACGGCGGTGCGCACGGTGCTGTGCGCGGTGCTGGTGGGGGTGTGCATCGCCGGGTACGCGCTGGTGACCGGGCGTTCGCCGGAGGAGGCGGCGCTGTCGGGGCAGGCCACGCTGGGGCAGCTGGCGGCGGACCCGCAGAGCTGGCCGGTGGGGGCGCTGCTGGCGCTGGTGCTGTTCAAGGGGCTGGGCTGGGGGGTGGCGCTGGGGTCGCTGCGCGGCGGCCCGATCTTCCCGGCGGTGCTGCTGGGCGCGGCGCTCGGCGTGGCGGCGGGCGGCCTACCCGGCATGGGGATCGAGTCGGGGCTGGCGGTGGGGCTGGCGGCGAGCAGTGCGGCGGTCACCCGGCTGCCGGTGACCAGCACGGTGCTGGCGACGGCGCTGCTGGGGAGCCAGGCGCCGGATTCGATGCCGCTGCTGATCGTCGCGGCGGTGGTGGCGTTCCTGACCGCGACGCTCGTGCACCGGGTGGCGGCACCGGAGCACTCGCTGCGGTAGCCGGTCAGCGGGCGCGACGGGGCGGGGCGCGGCGGGGCGCGGCGGGGCGCCGGCCGTGGGGCGGGCCGGGTCAGGACCAGGCGATGTCCCGCCGGGTGCGGGGGGCGGTGGCGGTGCGGCGGGCGGTGGCGGTGCGGCGGGCGCTGCTCATGCTCTTCTCCTTGCCGTGCGGCCGGACGGAAGCGTGGAGTTCCGGCGGAGGGTCCGTGGTGCGACGGGGCCAGCCTGGATCGGGCCGGTAATCGGTCGATAACATCTGCCTAACGTGCACCGATGGGGAGTCGGGCGGGGCGCACGCGGACAGGGAGCACCACGGTGCGCTTCGGCTTGCTCGGAACTCTGACGGCCCACGACGGGACGGCCGACCGCCCGGTCCGCGGCCCCAAGGCCCGCACCCTGCTCGCCGTCCTGCTGCTGAACGCCGACCGGCCCGTCTCGCTGGACCGCCTGGTCGACGCGCTCTGGGGCGACCGCGCCCCCGCCACCGCCGAGGCCTCGCTGCGCAACCTGGTCGCCCGGCTGCGCAGGGCGCTCGCCGACGAGGAGGGGACGCGGCTGCGCGCCACCCCCGCCGGCTACCGGCTCGTGGTGGCGGACGAGGAGCTGGACACCCGGCGGTTCGAGGTGGCCGTCCGGCGGGCCCGCGCCGCGCACGAGGCCGGCGACCTGCCCGCCGTGCTGGCCGAGACCGCCACCGCGCTCGGCCTGTGGCGCGGCGAACCGCTCGCCGACCTGCCGGAGCCGGCCGGGGCCGGGGCGGCGTGCGAGCAGTGGCGGGAGAGCCGGCTACAGGCCCTGGAGTGGCGCTTCGACGCCGAGCTGCGCCTGGGCCGCCCGCACGCCCTGGTGCCCGAACTCACCCGGCTGGTCGGCGAGCACCCGCTCCGCGAGGCCTTCCACGCCCAGCTGATGCGGGCCCTCCAGCAGACCGGCGACCGCGCCCGGGCTCTGGCCGTGCACCAGCGCCTGCGCGCCGCCCTGGTCGAGGAGCTGGGCGTCGAACCCGGGCCCGCCGTGCGGGAGGCGCACCGGCGGCTGCTGGCCGAACCACCCCCGGCCGGGCCCGTCCCCGGCCCGGATGCCGCACCCGCCGGGCCCGTGGCGTCCGGCGGGCCGGACGGGCGGCCCCGGCCGTCCCAACTGCCCGCCCCCGCCGCCCACTTCGTCGGCCGCCGGGAGCAGCTGGGCGTCCTGCGCCGCGCCCTGCTGGACGGCTCGGGGCGGCCCGCCGTCGCGGTGGTCAGCGGCATGGCGGGCGTCGGCAAGTCCGCGCTGGCGGTGCACTGCGCCGACGCGCTGCGCGCCGACTTCCCCGACGGGCAGCTGTTCCTGAACCTGCGCGGCGCCACCCCCGGCCTCGCCCCGCTCACCCCGCACGCCGCGCTCACCGCCCTGCTGCGCGGCCTCGGCACCGCCCCCGGGGCGGTCCCCGCCGACGCCGACAGCGCCGCCGCCCTGCTGCGCACCACCCTCACCGGCACCCGCACCCTGCTCGTCCTCGACGACGCCGCCGACCCCGCGCAGGTCCGCCCGCTGCTGCCCGCCGAGCCCGGCTGCGCCGTGCTGGTGACCGGCCGCACCCCCATGCACACCCTGGACCACACCCTGCACCTGCGGCTCGACGCGCTCTCCGAGCGCGACGGCATCGCCCTGGTCGAGCGCACCGCGGGCCGCGCCACGGTGGACCGGTCCGTGGTGGCCATCGAGCAGGCCGACCTGGCCCGGCTGGTCCGGCTCTGCGGCCGGCTGCCGCTCGCCCTGCGGATCGCCGGCGCCCGCCTCGCCGCCCGCCGCACCCTCCCCGTCCGCGGCCTGGTCGGCCGGCTGGAGGAGCACGAGGACCGCCTGGACGAGCTCGAACTCGACGACCTGAGCATCCGCCAGTCGCTCGCCCTGACGTACGACGCGCTGCGCGCCTCCGCCCGCCGCCCGGACCTGCGGGCCGCCGCCGCGCTCGCCGCGATCGGCGCCATCGACCTGCCCGACTACTCCGCGCCGCTGCTCGCCGCCGTCCTGGGGATCACCCCCGCCCAGGCCGGCGCGGCCCTCGACCGGCTGGTCGAGGTCGCCCTCCTGGACGAGCCCGGCCCCGACCGGTACGCCCCGCACGACCTGGTCCGCGACTACGCCCGCGAGCTGGTCCCCGACCCCGCCGAACGCACCCGGCACGTCCGGGCCGCGTTCGGCTGGTACCTGTCGGTCGCGGTCCGGATCGCGCTCGCCCTCGACCCCAAGACCCACCAGCTGCGGCGGCTGCCCCCGGTGGACGGCGCCGACCGGCTGGACGGGGACGCCGCGCTCGCCCTCGGCGACGCCGAGTTCGGCAACCTGTCCACCCTGGTCGAACGGGTCGCCGCCGAGCCGTGGGCCACCGCCGCCGAGGTCTCGCTGCCCGTCCGCGCGCTCGCGCCGTACCTGCGGGTGCGGCGGCACTCCGAGTCCTTCCGGCTGAACGAGCTCGTCCACCGGCTGGCCCTGCGCGACGACGACCGCACCGCGCTGGCGCACGCGCTCAGCGACATGGCGCACGTGCACTTCGTCACCGGGCAGAACCTCCGGGGCGTCGAACTGATCGACCGGAGCCTCGCCCTGGTCGACGACCCGGTGCACCGCGGCACGCTGCTGAGCAACCGCGGCCTCCTGCTGTCCCACCTCGGGCGCGTCCAAGAGGCCGTGACCAGCCTGGAGGAGGCGCTCGACCTCGCCGTCCGGACCGGCGACCTGCGCAGCGAGGCCACCGTGCTCAGCGCGCTCGGCAACCTGGTGGAGGCCGAGGACCCGCACCTGGCCATCGCCCACCACCGGCGCAGCGTCGAGGCCGGCCGGCGCTGCGACTTCGGCGACGCGGTCTGCGCGGGCCTGGCCAACATCGGCTTCGCCCACCTGCGGCTGGACGACCCCGCCACCGCGCTGGACTACTTCGCCCGGGCCACCGCCCCCTCCCCGTGGGTCGTCCCCTGGCACGTCGCGCTGGAGAACGGGCGCGGCCAGGCCGAGGCGCTGCGCCGGGTCGGCCGGCCGGCCGAGGCCCTGGAGCTGGTCCGCGGCCTGCTCGAACAGGCCACCGCCCTCCAGGACGCCTTCGCGGCCGGCACCATCGAGCACACCCACGGCCTGGTCCTGCGCGACCTCGGCCGCCTCGCCGAGGCCCGCACCGCCTGGCGCGCCGCCCTGGAGCGGCTCGGCGCCTCGGGCCACAAGGCGGTCGCCGAACTGCACGAGCTGCTCGCGGCGGGGTGAGCGGCGGCGGTCCGCCGCCGCGGTGTGACGGATCGTCAGGAGGCGGCGCGTCCGGTGGAGCGGCCCCCGTGGTGCGCCCGTGGAGCCCCCTGTCGGGTTCGAACCGACGACCCCCTGTTTACAAGACAGGTGCTCTGGCCAACTGAGCTAAGGAGGCGCGGTGGCCGTCCGCGCGATCCACGGCGGCACCAGTGGGCAGTGTACCGGGCAGGGGCCCGGAGGTGCGGGTGGTTGTGGGGGCGCGGAGGAGGGTCGTGGAGGAGCGGTGTGACCGGATCGATGCGAACTCGGGGGCGGTGGAGGGCTGACAAAACGATGAACTGCCAGGTAGCGTCACGGGCAGCCGTGCTCGACTGCCGTGGTCAAGACCAGTCGGGAGCGGTGGAAAACATCCACCTTTACTCGGATCGTCCGGCACGTTCCTGCCGGTGAAGGAGCGAAGCACCATGGCTTCTGTGACGTACGACAAGGCTTCCCGTGTGTACCCGGGTGCCGACAAGCCCTCCGTCGACCAGCTGGACCTGGAGATCGCGGACGGCGAGTTCCTCGTCCTCGTCGGCCCCTCCGGCTGTGGCAAGTCGACCTCGCTGCGCATGCTGGCCGGCCTGGAGGACGTGAACGAGGGCGCCATCCGCATCGGCGACCGCGACGTCACCCACCTGCCGCCGAAGGACCGGGACATCGCCATGGTGTTCCAGAACTACGCGCTGTACCCGCACATGACCGTCGCCGAGAACATGGGCTTCGCCCTGAAGATCGCCGGCGTGAACAAGGCCGAGATCCGCACCAAGGTCGAAGAGGCCGCCAAGATCCTCGACCTGACCCAGTACCTGGACCGCAAGCCGAAGGCGCTCTCCGGCGGTCAGCGCCAGCGCGTCGCGATGGGCCGCGCGATCGTCCGCCAGCCGCAGGTCTTCCTGATGGACGAGCCGCTGTCGAACCTGGACGCCAAGCTCCGCGTGTCCACCCGCACCCAGATCGCCTCGCTGCAGCGCCGCCTGGGCATCACCACGGTCTACGTCACCCACGACCAGACCGAGGCCATGACCATGGGTGACCGCGTCGCGGTCCTCAAGGACGGCATCCTGCAGCAGGTCGACGCCCCGCGCGCCATGTACGACCGCCCGGGCAACCTGTTCGTGGCCGGCTTCATCGGCTCCCCGGCGATGAACCTCATCGAGGTTCCGCTGGTCGACGGCGGCGTGAAGTTCGGCGGCTCGATCATCAACATCGCCCGCGAGGACCTCGCCAAGGCCGGCGACGCGAAGAGCGTCGTGGTCGGCATCCGCCCCGAGCACTTCCAGGTCGTCCCGGCCGGCGGCCTCGAGGGCGTCGCGGTCACCGTCAACGTGGTCGAGGAGCTCGGCGCCGACGGCTACGTCTACGGCACCACCCAGGTGTCCGGCGAGGACAAGGACATCGTGGTCCGCGTGCACAGCCGCGAGATCCCGCAGCGCGGCGAGACCATCCACGTCGTGCCGGTCGGCAACGAGCCGCACGTGTTCACCACCGAGGCGGCCGGCGGCGCGCGCCTGAGCCGCTGACGCCGACCCCGGCCCCGGCTCCGGAGGGGCGCCGCACCTGACGGCGGCGCCCGTCCCACCGCTCTTCACGGAACCCCCTGCCCACGGCGGTCGGCAGGGGGTTCCGGCGTTCCCCGGGGGCGTTCCGTCAACCCGATGGCGGCACAAAACGGGACACCCGTCACCCGATGGTGTAACGCGACGCGCCCGCCCCGCCACGCACCGCTACTCTCCTGTGCGTGAAACAGCTCGTGCGCCGCATCGCCCAGACCGTTGCCCTCACCCTGCCGGTGATCCTGGTGACCACCGGCACGCTCGCCGTCACCCGCGTCCCGTGGGCCCCGCCGACCGGGCTGGACCAGCAGGTGGTCGCGGCCTCCAGCGGCGACGGCACCATCGGCCGCAGCTCCGCCGTCCCCGACACCCAGGGCATGGCCCCGCAGGACGCCCTCCGGGTGGACCTGATGGAGGAGCTGAAGAACCACAACCCCGGCACGGCGCTCGACCTGCTGGAGCGCACCATGCGCGAGAAGCCCTCGCTGACCCCGTACTGCAGCCAGCTGGCCGGCGAGCTCGGCCGCGCCGCGGTGCGCAAGTACCAGGGCGACGTGCAGCGGGCCCGCTCCTTCGCCCGCCCGGTCTGCGACGGCTCGTTCGCCGCCGGCGCGGTCAACTGACGCTCCCGGCAAGGCCGTTGGCCGGACGGCGGGCACCCGCCCGCCCCGGTCGGCCGACACGCCGCGCGGGCCCGTCCCGGTCCGGGGCGGGCCCGTTATCGTGGCGCGCATGACAGCAGACACCGGCACCGCCCCGGGCGCCGCCGCCCCCGCCGTCACCCAGGCGGTGATCCTGGCGGGCGGGCAGGGTTCCCGGCTGCGCCCCTACACCGACGACCGGCCCAAGCCGCTGGTGGAGATCCCCGGCACCGGCAGGCCGATCATCGGGCACCAGCTGGAGTGGCTGGCCGCCGAGGGCGTCACCGACGTGGTGGTCTCCTGCGGCCACCTGGCCGAGGTGCTGCGGGACTGGCTGGAGCGGGCCGAACTGCCGCTGCGGACCAGCACCGTGGTCGAGGCCGAACCGCTGGGCCGCGGCGGCGGGCTGCGGTACGCGGCGGCCTCCCTGCCGCGCCCCGACGAGCCCTGGTACGCCACCAACGGCGACATCTGGACCAGGTTCAGCCTGCGCGAGATGGCCGCCTTCCACCACGAGCGGGCCGCCGTGGCCACCCTGGCGCTGGCCCGCCCGCGCATCCCGTGGGGCGCGGTGGAGACCGACCGCTTCGGCAACGTGCTGGACTTCATCGAGGCCCCGCCGTCCCCGTTCCTGATCAACGCGGGCCTGTACGTCTTCGCGCCCGGCTTCCGCGAACTGCTGCCCGAGGTCGGCGACCACGAGCGCACCACCTTCCCGCAGCTCGCCCGCGACCGGCGGCTGGCCGGGTACCAGCTGCCGCAGGGCTGCTACTGGCGGGCCATCGACACCGCCAAGGACCTCACCGAGGCCGCCAAGGAGCTCGCCGCGCAGCGGCCCTGACCACCCCGCCGACACCCACGGCCGCCCGGGACCCCAGGGCCGCCCACGGCGGAAACGCGCGGGCCCGGAGAACGCCGCAGGGCCCCCTCCCGGACTTCTCGTCCAAGAGGGGGCCCTGCGGCGTTCCTGCGGCCTCCGGGCGGGCGCCGCGGCCCGTCAGGCGGTGCCCCGTCAGGCGGTGCCGGCCGGCCGCTGCGGGCTCATGCCGAGCTCCAGCAGCGGCGGCCCGCTGCCCAGCAGCCCGCCGATCACGCCGTGCGAGGGCTGCGCGGTGCGCGGGGTGCCCGCGGGGGCGCCGCCGGTGCCGGTGCCGCCCGCCGAGCCGCCGTTGCCGCTGCCGGAGCCGCCGCCCGCCCCGGTGGTGCCGCCGCCGGCGCCGGAGCGCGGGGTCGAGGTGGAACCGCCGCTGGCCGAATTCCCGTTCGACTGCTTGGACTTGGCGCCGCTGCGGCTGGGCGAGGGCGACGGCGAGGCCGGGGCCTTGCTCGGGCTCGGGGTGGAGCTCGGCGTGCGCGAGGGCGTGGGGGTCGGCGACGGCGTCGGCGAGGGGCTGTTGCTCGGCCAGACCGGGGTGCCGTAGTCGGTGGCCGGCTTGGCCGGCGCCTTGGTGTCGCCGGTGCGGACCGCCGCGCCGAGCAGCGAGCCGGACAGCATGGTCAGGCCGATCACGACCGCGGTGACCACGCCGCGCCGGCGCAGCATCCGCCGCCGGACCGCGCCGGGCTCGGCGGGCCCGTACCGGCGGAACGCCTCCAGGGCGATCCGGCCGTCCAGCGAGGCGAACGGCGCACCGGCGATCAGCAGCGGGCTCCAGGCCGCGAGGAAGATCAGGTCGGGGGTGTCGTAGACCGGCACCGCCTTCCAGCTCACGGTGAACAGCAGCGCCGCGGACAGCGCCATCGCGGTGGCGGCCGCCAGCCGCTGCCACAGGCCCAGGATGGACAGCACGCCCACCACGACCTCCAGGAAGGAGACCGCGAGCCCGGCGCCCACCGGGTGGGCCATCGCGAGGTCCAGCAGCGGCTGGGCGACCTTCCACGGGTGCAGCGAGGACAGCCAGCGCATCATCGAACCGCGCTCGCCGCCGTCGAAGTACACCGGGTCGCACAGCTTGCTGAACCCGGCGTACACCGACAGCGAGCCGAGCAGCACCCGCAGCGGCAGCAGCACCAGGCCGAGGTCGACCCGGCGGCCGGGGTACCAGGCATGCTTGGAGCCCTCGCTGAGCGACGGCACCTCGGGCAGTTCGCCCTCGGGCTGCCAGCTGCGGCCCGCGCCGATCCGGACCGACTCGTCCAGCAGCTCGGGGACGCCGACGTGCGGGGTCTCCCCGGGGGTGCCGGCCGGCCCGTACTGCCGCGGGACGCCCTGCAGCTGCTGGGTGTCGTCGTCCGCGAAGCCCTTGGCGGGGGCGGGCACGGTGGTCAGCCGGACGGCTTCCAGCAGCTGGGTCGCGGCGGTGTCGCCGGGCCCGGCCTGGCCGCTCCAGGCGGTGACCACCCGGGCCTTGCGGCGGGGCGCCGCGCCGGTGACCGAGGCGGCGGTGATCCCGGCCAGCGCGGGCACCGACGACGCGGGCACCACGACCTGCGGGGTGACGGTGGGGCGGACGCCGCCGCGCAGGCCGTACGGGTCACCGAAGGCGGCACCGGCCGGGGCGTCGATCATCGGGGCCACCGGGGCGGAGAGCCTGACCCGGAAGCTGGCCTGGGTGCTGCTGAGCCTCGACGGGTCGGACGGCACCCGGACCGTGTTGAGGACCGGTCCGTCGTCTATCCCCGCGGGGCGCTGCCCGAGGCGCAGAGGTGTTCTGGTGTCCACACCCCTCTAACCGGGTGACGGGCCCCGAGGACACTCTCCCGGGTGGATTCCGGGAGAGGATTTGAAGTGATCATGAGAAAACCGATCGGGCCCGACCGGACCCGACCGGTTCCCCCACGAAAACGACGCGCCGGCCCGCGGTCAGCGCTTGGCGCGCAGCCGGGAGGCCTCGTACAGCACGACGCCGGCGGCCACGCCCGCGTTCAGCGACTCGGTCAGGCCGGGCATCGGGATGCGCACCCGCAGGTCGCAGGTCTCCGACACCAGCCGGGACAGGCCCTTGCCCTCGGAGCCGGCCACGATCACCACGGGGCCGGTCAGCGCCTCCAGGTCGCCGATCTCGGCCTCGCCGTCGGCGGCCAGGCCGACCACCATCAGGCCGGCCTTCTGGTACGCCTCCAGCGCGCGGGTCAGGTTGGTGGCGCGCGCCACGGGCAGGCGCGCCGCCGCGCCGGAGGAGGTCTTCCAGGCGCCCGCGGTCATGCCGGCCGCCCGGCGCTCCGGGATCACCACGCCGTGCGCGCCGAACGCGGCGGCCGAGCGGACCACGGCGCCCAGGTTCCGGGAGTCGGTGACGCCGTCCAGCGCGACGATCAGCGCGTCCTGCCCGGAGTCGGCGGCGCCGTCCAGCAGGTCCTCGGGGTGCGCGTACTCGTACGGCGGGACCTGCAGCACCAGGCCCTGGTGGTTGAGGCCGCCGGTCATCTGGTCCAGCTGCGGGCGCGGGGCCTCCATCAGCGGGACGCCGCGCTCGTTGGCCGCCTGGAAGGCGTCCCGGACGCGGTCGTCGGTGTCGATGAACTGCTGCACGTACAGCGCGGTCGCCGGGACGCCGCCCTGGAGCGCCTCGACCACCGAGTTGCGGCCCACCACCAGCTCGGCCGCGCCCGCGCCGCCGCGGCCGCTGCGCGAACCGGCGCCGGAGCGGCGCATGCCCGCGCGGGACTTGGCGTCGCGCTCGCGCTTGAGCGCGGCGTTGGCGGCGCGCTGCTTGGGGTGGCCCTTGCGGGCCTCGCCGGGCGGGGTCGGGCCCTTGCCCTGGAGCGCCTTCCGGCTGTGGCCGCCGGTACCGACACTCGCGCCCTTCTTCGATCCGGCGTTGCGTCGGTTCCTGCGCTGGCTGTTGCCGGCCATGGCTGTACTTCCTGTCTCTGCGTCTGCTGCGTGCGTCGGGGCCGCACCCCTACAAAGGTACGGCCCCGGCGCGCCCCGGGGGGCTACTGGTCCTACGGGTTGGTCGTCCAGCGCGAGCCGGACGGGGTGTCCTCGATCACCAGCCCGGCCTCGCCGAGCCGGTCGCGGATCGCGTCGGCGGTGGCGAAGTCCTTGCGGGCGCGGGCGGCCTGGCGCTGGTCGAGGACCAGCTTGACCAGCGCGTCGACCACGCCGGTCAACTCCTCGCCCTGGCCGCCGCCGTCGGCCCACTGCTCGTCCAGCGGGTCCAGGCCGAGCACGCCGAGCATCGCCCGGACCTCGGCCAGCCGGGCCGCGGTCGACTCCTTGTCGTCCGCGCCGAGCGCGCTGTTGCCCTGCCGGACGGCGGTGTGCACCACGGCGAGCGCCTGCGGGACGCCCAGGTCGTCGTCCATCGCCTCGGCGAAGGCCGGCGGCACCTCGGGCGCCGCGTCGACCGGGCCGCAGCGCTCCACGGCCCGCTCGATGAAGCCCTCGATCCGGTTGAACCCGGTCTCGGCCTCGCGCAGCGACTCCTCGCTGTACTCGATCATCGAGCGGTAGTGCGGGCCGGCCAGGTAGTAGCGCAGCACGATCGGGCGCCAGCGCTTGACCATCTCGGAGACCAGCACCGAGTTGCCCAGCGACTTGGACATCTTCTCGCCGGCCAGCGTCACCCAGGCGTTGTGCACCCAGAAGTTGGCGAACTCGTCGCCGAACGCCCGGGACTGGGCGATCTCGTTCTCGTGGTGCGGGAAGATCAGGTCGAGCCCGCCGCCGTGGATGTCGAAGGCCCGGCCGAGGTACTTGTGCGCCATCGCCGAGCACTCCAGGTGCCAGCCCGGGCGGCCGCGGCCCCAGGGCGTCTCCCAGCTCGGCTCGCCGGGCTTGGCGGCCTTCCACATCGCGAAGTCGCGCGGGTCGCGCTTGCCGGTCTCGTTGTCGGCGGAGGGCTGCCGCAGGTTCTCCAGCTCCTGGTTGGAGAGCGCCAGGTACTCCTCGCGGAAGGTGGTGACCGCGAAGTACACGTTCCCGTCGGCGGCGTACGCGTGGCCGCGCTCGATCAGGCCGCGCATCATCTCGATCATCTCCGGCACGTGCCCGGTGGCCCGCGGCTCGGCGCTCGGCGGCAGGCAGCCGAGGGCGGTGTAACCCTCGTTGAAGGCGCGCTCGTTGGCGTACGCGATCTTCCACCACTCGGTGGACTGCTCGCGGCCCTTGGCGATCACCTTGTCGTCGATGTCGGTGACGTTGCGGACGAAGGTGACGTCGTAGCCGCGGTAGCGGAACCACCGCTGCATCACGTCGAAGTTCAGGCCGGAGCGGATGTGCCCGATGTGCGGCGGTGCCTGGACCGTGGCACCGCACAGGTAGATCGAGACACAGCCCGGCACCAGCGGGACGAAGTCGCGTACCTGGCGGGTCATGGTGTCGTACAGGCGAAGGCTCACAGCGACCAGGGTAGTGGGCGGCGGGGGGTGCCCCGCCACCTTCCGGCCCTTTGGCGTGCCCTCGTCCGAGCCCTTCTCGAGCCCGCGCGGCCGACGGCCGCCGCACCCGGGGGCCGGCGCGCTCAGAGGTTGTTGCCGACCACCTTGCGCGGGCTGAGCCGGACCACCACCCGCACCGCGTCCGGCCCGTCGAAGCCGTAGTCCTCGCCCCGGTACTTGCGCGACAGCTCGTCGATCAGCTCCCGGCCGCCCTCGGTGGTCATGGTGACCTCGCCGCGGGCCTCGAAGTAGGTGTACGGGTTGTCCGCCGGGTTGACCAGCAGGCTGATCCGCGGGTCGCGCACCAGGTTGAGGTGCTTGCGGCGGCCCTGGACGGTGGAGAACAGGATGTCCTCCCCGTCCCGCTTCACCCAGACCACGGAGGACTGCGGGCTCCCGTCGGGCTGCACCGTGGAGACCACGGCGTAGCTCTTCGCGTCCAGCAGTTCCTTCACCTTGTCGGCGAGTTCGACGGCCATGTCTCCTCCTGTGTCCGGTTCCTGAGCGTTCGTCAGGACCTGGGCCAGGCTAGGCGGCGGGCCGTTCGTAGACCAGCGCCGTGGCGATCGCGGCGAGTCCCTCCGCCCGGCCGGTCAGGCCGAGGCCGTCGGTGGTGGTGCCGGAGACCGAGACCGGGGCGCCGACCGCCGCCGACAGCGCGGCCTGGGCCTCGGCCCGCCGCTTGCCGACCTTCGGGCGGACGCCGATCACCTGGACGGCGACGTTGCCGATCTCGAAGCCCGCCTCCCGGACCAGCCGGGCGGCCTCGGCGAGCAGCGCCACCCCGGCCGCGCCCGCCCACTCGGGGCGGGAGGTGCCGAAGTGCGCGCCCAGGTCGCCGATGCCGGCCGCGGAGAACAGCGCGTCGCAGGCGGCGTGCGCGGCCACGTCGGCGTCCGAGTGGCCGGCCAGGCCGGTCTCGCCGGGCCAGTCCAGGCCGGCCACCCGCAGCGGGCGGCCCTCCTCGAAGGCGTGCACGTCGGTGCCGATGCCGACCCGGGGGAGGATCGGGCGGTCGTTCGGTCGGTCGTTCGGTCGGTCGTTCGGTCGGTCGTTCGGTCGGTCGTTCGGTCGGTCAGTAGCCATCGGTGGCCCTCCGGCGGGCGAGCACGGCCTCGGCGAGCACGAGGTCCAGCGGGCGGGTGACCTTGAACGCCTCCTCGTGGCCGGGCACCACGACCACCCGGCCGCCGAAGCGTTCGATCAGCCCGGCGTCGTCGGTCACCTCGGCGCCCTCGGCGCGCGCCCTCTCGTGCGCGGCGACCAGCCCGGGCAGGTCGAAGCCCTGCGGGGTCTGCACCGCGCGCAGGGTGGCGCGGTCGGGCGTGTCCAGCACCGGCTCCGGGCCGGACGGCTGCGGCTCGACCCGCTTGACGGTGTCGGCCAGCGGCACCGCGGGCACCACCGCCGCGGCCCCGGCCCGGACGGCGGCGGCCACCGCGTCCACCACCTCGACCGGCACCAGCGGGCGGGCCGCGTCGTGCACCAGCACCACCCGGGTGCCCGCGGGGACGGCGGCCAGGCCCAGGCGCACCGACTCCTGCCGGCTGGCGCCGCCCGGCACCACCCGGACGTCCTTGCCGTCCAGGCCGTGGCTGTCCAGCAGCGAGACCACCTCGGCCACGCCGTCCGGCGGGGCGCACACCACCACCAGGCCGACCGCCCGGCTGCGGGCCAGCGCCCGGACGGCGTGCACCAGCAGCGGCACGCCGCCGAGTTCGCGCAGCGCCTTGGGGGCGCCGGGGCCGAGTCGCTCGCCGCGCCCGGCGGCCGGGACGACCGCTGCCGCGAGCTGTGCTGAGGCGTTCAGGTTTGGCTCCTCGGTAGTGATGGGTATGGCCCGTGCCGAGCGCGGATGACGCGAGCGGGCAGGCCCCCTTCCTGACTGCACGTTAGTGGAACCGCGCCCGCCGTTCCGCCATGCCACCGACCCCTTCCGGGCATGGCGAAGCGCCCGAGGTGCCGTTCGGGCACCACCGGGCGCTGCGTCAAACCTGGCTCAAACCCGTTGCAGGGGCTTGCCGTTGCAGGGGCCTTGCCGTTGCAGGGGCTTGGGAGATCAGGATTCGAACGGGCCGGTCCGACACCTCGGACAGCCCGGTCGGGTGCGGCTCAGGAGGCGAGGACCTCGTCGAGCAGCGTCTCGGCCTTGTCCTCGTTGGTGTTCTCGGCGAGCGCCAGTTCGCTCACCAGGATCTGCCGGGCCTTGGCCAGCATCCGCTTCTCACCGGCGGACAGGCCGCGCTCGCGCTCGCGGCGCCACAGGTCGCGGACGACCTCTGCGACCTTGATCACGTCACCGGACGCGAGCTTCTCGAGGTTCGCCTTGTAGCGGCGAGACCAGTTGGTGGGCTCTTCCGTGTACGGCGCCCGGAGCACCTCGAAGACGCGGTCCAGACCCTCCTGGCCCACCACGTCGCGGACGCCGACGAACTCGGCGTTCTCCGCGGGAACGCGAAGCGTCAGATCTCCCTGCTGCACCTTCAGCACCAGGTAGGTCTTGTCCACACCTTTGATCTGGCGAGTTTCGATGGCCTCGATCAGCGCAGCCCCGTGATGGGGGTAGACCACCGTGTCGCCAACCTTGAACGTCATGTGACAGGACCCCTTCCGTGGCTTTCCAGAATAACACGCTTTTCGGCTGACTCGAAGGGCGTTTTCGCAGGTCAGGGCGGGTTCCAGGGCTTGACAACCACCCCCGTCGCATGCTGCGACCGGTGTTCGATGCGGGCTTCCCGCAGGTCGGAGGCGGTCTGACCGCGCGACGAAACCTCTGGTCACCGTCCCGAAACCATGATTGGATCTTGAGTTTTTGCCCCCGACTCGCCGGACGCCCCCGGATCGTGATCCGACCGCGACACGGGGCCACCCCGTGAGAGCCGGATATGTGTGGTCGGTAGTCTGACCCTCGACCACCGACCGTGATCCGTCTTCCGCTGGATCATCCCCCCATCAAGGAGAAGTCGCCGCCGTGAGCCGGAGCCTTCGACGCGGCGCTGTCGCCGCCATCGTCCTCGCCGCGATCGTCCCGCTGGCCGCCTGCGCCGCGGGCAACGACGCGAGCACGCTGCAGATCAAGCCGGACAACGCGGCGACGGCGATCGGTACCGACGTCAAGCTCAACAACATCGTCGTGGTCACCCCGAAGGGCACCGCCGGCTCGTACTCGGGGGCGGCGAACCTCACGGTCAACATCGCCAACACCGGCACCGAGGACGAGGTCCTGACCTCGGTCAAGATCGACGACGCCGCCGCCAAGCTGACCGACGAGAGCGGCGCCGCCGTGTCGGACGTCACGCTCAAGCCCGGCCAGTCCGTGCTGCTCGGCGCCGAGGGCGGCACCGCCGCCTCGATCCCGACCTCGGACCTGTCGGTCGGCGGCTACGCGAAGACCACCTTCACCTTCAAGAACGCCGGCGAGGTCTCCGCCGAGGCCAACGTGCAGCCCGCCGACGGCCTGTACGAGGGCTTCGGCCCGAAGGCGTCCCCGTCCGCCGCGGCCTCGCCGAGCACGTCCGCCTCCGGGTCGGCCTCCCCCGGCGCGAGCGGCTCGCCGTCCGCCGGTGCCAGCGCCAGCGCCAGCGCCAGCGGCTCGGCCTCGGCCGGTGCCACCGCGAGCGGCTCGGCCAGCCCGTCGGGCTCCGCCTCGGCCCAGTAGTCCGGCGGGCGACCGCCCGCGGCCGCCGGTCGACGCACGGCGAAGGGCCCCGCCTCGGCGGGGCCCTTCGTGCTGACCGCTGCGGGCCGGAGCACCGCGGCGCGGCGCTCCGGCGGGTCGGCCTACGGCTCGAACTTGTAGCCCAGGCCGCGGACGGTGACCAGGTAGCGCGGGGCGCCCGGGTCCGGCTCGATCTTCGCCCGCAGGCGCTTGACGTGGACGTCCAGGGTCTTGGTGTCGCCGACGTAGTCCGCGCCCCAGACCCGGTCGATCAGCTGCATCCGGGTCAGCACCCGGCCCGCGTTGCGCAGCAGCATCTCCAGCAGGTCGAACTCCTTGAGCGGCAGGTCGACCTTGGCGCCGTCCACCGTCACCACGTGCCGGTCGACGTCCATCCGGACCGGGCCGGCCTCCAGCGCGCCCGGGGCGGCCGCGCCGTCGCCGCCGCCGTCCTCGCCGCGGCGGCGGAGCACCGCGCGGATCCGGGCGACCAGCTCGCGGGTGGAGTACGGCTTGGTGACGTAGTCGTCGGCTCCTATCTCCAGGCCGACCACCTTGTCGATCTCGCTGTCCTTGGCGGTGACCATGATCACCGGCACGTTGGAGCGGACCCGCAGCTGGCGGCAGACCTCGGTGCCGGGCAGCCCGGGCAGCATCAGGTCGAGCAGGACGAGGTCGGCTCCGTTGCGCTCGAACTGCTCCAGCGCGTCGGGTCCGGTGGCGGCGACCGCCACCTCGAAGCCCTCCTTGCGGAGCATGTACGACAGGGCGTCGCTGAACGACTCCTCGTCCTCGACCACCAGTACACGGGTCACGATCGGGCCTCCGGGGCAGGAAGTGTGGTTGCTGCGTGGGTTTCGGGGTCCTCGACCGGGGCCTGCCCGGCGGGGAGCCGCAGAGTGAAGGTGGAGCCCTGGCCCTCGACGCTCCACACCGACACGGTGCCGCGGTGCGAGGCGGCGACGTGCTTGACGATGGACAGGCCGAGGCCGGTGCCACCGGTGAGGCGGGAGCGGGCGGGGTCCACCCGGTAGAAGCGTTCGAAGATCCGCTCGCGGTCCTTCTCCGAGATGCCGATGCCCTGGTCGGTCACCGAGATCTCGATCAGCTCGCCGTCCGCCTCGCCCAGCGCCGCGGCGCTGGAGATCCGGCGGGTGGCGAGGGCGACCCTGGTGCGCGGCGGGCTGTAGTTCACCGCGTTCTCCACCAGGTTGCCGAGTGCGGCGGCCAGCTGGCCGCGGTTGCCGACCAGGTACAGGCCGGTGGTGCCGCCCGCCGCGATGACGATCTGCTTGGCCGCGGCGGTCTGCCGGCAGCGGTCGATCGCCTCGGCGATCAGCTCGTCCACCGCGACCGGCTCCGGGTCGACCTTGAGCTGGTCGTCCTGGACCCGGGACAGGTCGATGATCTCCTGCACCAGGCTGGCCAGCCGGGTCGCCTCGACCTGCATCCGGCCGGCGAAGCGCTGCACCGCCTCCGGGTCGTCGGAGGCGTCCGCGACGGCCTCGGACAGCAGCGAGAGCGCGCCGACCGGGGTCTTCAGCTCGTGCGAGACGTTCGCCACGAAGTCGCGGCGGATCGCCTCGATCCGGCGGCGCTCGGTGCGGTCCTCGACCAGCACCAGCACCAGCCGGGAGCCCAGCGGGGCGACCCGGACCGAGACCGCCAGCGGCTCGGCGGTGCGGGCCGAGGCGCCGGGGCGGGTCAGCTCCAGCTCGATCTGCCGGATCTCGCCGTCCCGCCGGGTGGAGCGGGCCAGCGAGAGCATCCGGTCGACGGCCACCTTGCCGCCGCGGACCAGGCCCATCGCGTAGGCGGCGGAGGAGGCCTTGACCACCTCGTCGCCCTCGCCGAGCACGATGGCGCAGGAGCGCAGCACCGAGAGCACGGTGTCCACGCCCGGGGGCAGCGCCGGTTCCTCGTCCGGCTCCGGCGGTGCGCCGGTCCTGATCGTCCTGCTCGTCCTGCTCGTCCTGCCGTTCCTGCCGCGGGCCTGCTCGCGCTCGCTCCAGCGGAAGGCGATGGAGGCGGTGAGGCCGACACCGAGCCCGGCTATGGCGCAGGCAGCGGCGGCGGCCACGTTCACGTCCATGCCTGTCAGCGTAAATGGTGTCCGGGCGAGCTCCGTAAGGGTGCGATCAAGGCATCGGCCTGACGTTGCCGAGAATTCACCTTCAGGCTCCCGCCGGTTCACCGCACCGGCCGTGGGAGGTCGCCCGAACGGCTCAGTCTGGGCCGGGCAAGCCCGTGTGGGCGGTGACGCGGCTACCATTCGCGCCACCAGCAGCGGCCGCCCGCACCTCCCGCCCTCCGGCGGATCGGTCCGGGGCGTCCGGTCGGCACCGCCACCGACACCGGTACTGGAGGAGAAGAGCGCATGCGCGACGCGTACCACGAGGAACTCGACTCGATCAGCGACAGCCTGGTCGAGATGGCGCGCCTGGTCGGTTCGGCGATGGGCCGGGCCACCACGGCCCTGCTGGACGCCGACCTGGAGCTGGCGGAGAGCGTGATCGCCGCCGACGAGAAGATCAACGGCCTGCACCACGGCCTGGAGAACCGGGCCATCGACCTGCTGGCCCGCCAGCAGCCGGTCGCCACCGACCTGCGGATCGTGGTCACCTCGCTGCGGATGAGCGCCGACCTGGAGCGCTGCGGCGACCTGGCCCGGCACGTCGCCAAGGTGGCGCGGCTGCGCTACCCGGAGACCGCCGTCCCCGGCGACCTGCACCCGATCGTGCTGGAGATGGGGCAGCTCGCCCAGCGGCTGGTCGCCAAGGCCGGCCTGGTGATCGCCACCAAGGACGTCGACAAGGCGCTGGAGCTGGAGGCCGACGACGACGCCATCGACGCCCTGCACCGCGAGCTGTTCTCGCACCTGCTGGACGACCGCTGGCACCACGGCATCGAGACCGCGGTGGACGTCACCCTGGTCGGCCGCTACTACGAGCGCTTCGCCGACCACGCGGTCTCGGTCGCCAAGCGCGTGGTGTACCTGGTCACCGGCGAGCACGTGGCCGACTTCATGGCCACCGCGGAGCCGGCCGAGTAGCCGTCCCGGCGGGCCCGCCGGGGGGCGCACGGAGGCTCGGTCGGCAGCCTCCGCGCGCCCGTTGACGCACCGTCAACGGGGGGTTTCACTCGAAGGGACGGGCAACTCCCTCGGGCTGCCCGGCTCCGTCCGGACCAGGAGGCAGCGCGATGAAGACGACCGGCACCCCGACCACTCCCCCGCCCGGCCCGGCCGCCCCGGCCGCGGCGCGGCTCCTGCCGATCCTCGCCGCCGGCTGCGGTTGCGGCCCGGGCTGCGGCTGCGGCTGCCAGTCCGGCTCGCCCTGCCAGTGCGGCGGTGTGACCGGCGGCTGCTGCGGCGGCCACTGAGCCCCCGCGCGCGGACGGCCGGACGGCCGGGCACCCCCTCTGGAAGGGCGCCCGGCCGTCCGACTGCTTCCCGGACGTCAGGAGAAGTTGACGTCCATGCACTGGTAGAACGCGTTGCCGGTGTCCGCGATGTCCCAGACCGCCAGGATGACCTGGTGGCCGGTCAGGTTGGTCGGCAGCGTCGCGGTGTGGCTGAGCGAGGCCGGGGGCAGCTTGCCGCCCATCGACACGGTCAGCAGCGGGGTCAGGTTCAGGTTCGACCTGGTGATCTTGGTGGCGGCGTCGTAGCCCGGCTTGGTGATGAAGTACCGGAACGACGTGGTGGCGTGCCGCGCGCTGATGTTCCAGGTCAGCGTGAGCTGCTGCCCCGGCGTCACCTTGGTGGCCGGCCAGGCCCCGCCGCGCGGGTCGTCCAGCGGCGCCCAGCGCGCGTCGGCCCCGGCGCACAGCGTGCCGTCGGCCGGGCCGGAGGCCGGGAAGCCCTTGGGGCCCTCGACGCTCATCGGCTCCCACTGGATCTGCCCGCACTTCTTCACCACGCCCGACCCGCACAGTCCGGCGCGGCTGGGCGGCGTGGTGATGTACCCGTGCGAACTGGCCGGGACGGCGGTGGCCAGGACCGCTGCGGCGGCGGCGAAGCCGACCGCCAGGATGTTGCGCTTGCGCATGGTGCTCCTCCGTGGGGGTGGATGGAGTACACGACCGCGGGCACGCGGAAGGGCCGCGTGGGGGGCGACCAAGATTGTCATGCCCGCGCCGACAGTGCTCCCACGCTAGGATCCGCGCCTTCCCCCCGTCAATGGTCTGAACCATTCGAGAACCTTAAGAAGGCTTTGCCGCACGCGAGTTGACGAAGCGTCCGGCCACTCGGTGGCATCTCCGGTCACTCGGCGGCACCTCCGATCAGCTGGTGACCGGCAGCCCGTGCGCCCGGACCCGGGCCGCCCGCCGCAGGCCGGCCAGGTCGCCGTGGAAGCCGCCGCGCTCGTTGCCCGCCAGGTTGAGCGGCAGGTCGAGGGCCGCGATCAGCCGCGACTCCAGGTCCCAGGGCTCCGGCCGGACCGTCCAGCAGACCCGGGCGTGCTCCGCCATCCACGCGCTCAGCTCCGCCTCGCCGGCCCGGCCGAAGGTCATCCGGCCCCGCTCGCTGACCCGGCGCAGCTCCAGGCCGAGCAGGCAGCCGAGGCTGTAGCGGAGCGTCGACCCGGCCGCGTTGCCCCGGTAGTGGTAGCGGATGCGGGTGCGCAGGCTCTGCCGGCTGGGCCGCCCCGGCGGCATCCGGCGGGGCGCGATCCCGGTGTACAGCAGCCGGCCGGCCGGCAGCGCCGGGTGCGGGGAGGCGGTGAAGTGCCAGCCGTAGACGCCGGGTTCGGCCGGCACCGGGCAGGGGGCGGCCAGCACCTCCGCGGCGGTCCAGAGGCGGTCGGGGCTGGTGAGCGGGGTGTGCACGGGGCCTCCGGCGAGAACGGAACAGCCCCCTGGGCCGGGGCGTCGTTGCGCCGGACAGGGGGCTGGGAGGTGTGGGGCGAGGGCGAGGGGGGTGGTTACTTCTTGCCCTGGTTCTTCACGGCCTCGATGGCGGCCGCGGCGGCCTCCGGGTCGAGGTAGCGGCCACCGGGGGTGACCGGCTTGAAGTCGGCGTCGAGCTCGTAGACGAGCGGGATGCCGGTGGGGATGTTGAGGCCGGCGATGGCCTCGTCGGAGACGCCGTCGAGGTGCTTGACCAGGGCGCGCAGGCTGTTGCCGTGGGCGGTGACCAGCACGGTGTTGCCCGCCGCGAGGTCCGGCACGATGGCGTCGTACCAGTAGGGGAGCATCCGCTCGACGACGTCCTTGAGGCACTCGGTGTTCGGGCGCAGCTCGGACGGGATCTCGGCGTAGCGGGCGTCGCCGGCCTGGGAGTACTCGGCGTCGTCGGCGAGGGCCGGCGGCGGGGTGTCGTAGGAGCGGCGCCAGAGCTGGAACTGCTCCTCGCCGAACTCGGCGAGGGTCTGGGCCTTGTCCTTGCCCTGGAGGGCGCCGTAGTGGCGCTCGTTCAGCCGCCAGCTGCGGCGGACCGGGATCCAGTGGCGGTCGGCCTTGTCGAGGGCGATCTGCGAGGTGCGGATGGCGCGGCGCAGCAGCGAGGTGTGCAGCACGTCCGGCAGCAGGCCCTCGGCGAGCAGGAGCTCGCCGCCGCGGGCGGCCTCCTTCTCGCCCTTCTCGTTGAGGTCGACGTCGACCCAACCGGTGAACAGGTTCTTCTGGTTCCACTGGCTCTCGCCGTGGCGGAGCAGGATCAAGCGATAGGTCGTGTCAGCCATGGGGCCAGCCTAGTCGAGGGCTTAATCCGGTCGCTCGGGTGTCCATCCGCGATGTAATGTTCGCTCATCGGTTTCGACTCTTACCGTTCCACCCGTCCGCGGACGGCCGCCCCACCCTGCCCGCGGCCGCTCCGGGCGCACCTCCCGGGAGCCCGCCCATGCCCCTCCTCGCCCGCCTGGCCGCCGAAGCACGCAGAGCGGGCGGCGGACTCCCCCGCCGGTTCTGGTGGCTGTGGACGTCCACCCTGGTGAACCGCCTCGGCGGCTTCGTGGTGACCTTCCTGTCCATGTACCTCACCCACGAGCGCGGCTACTCGGCCTCGTACGCGGGCCTGGTGGCTTCGCTGTTCGGGCTCGGCTCGGCGGTGGCCTCGGTCGGCGCCGGGGTGCTGACCGACCGGCTCGGGCGGCGGCCCACGCTGCTGGTGGCGCAGCTGGCCACCGCGCTGTCCACGGCGGTGCTCGGGTTCACCGACGGGCCGGTGGCGATCGCCGCGGTGGCCTTCCTGGTGGGCCTGGCGAGCAACGCGTCCCGCCCGGCGGTGAGCGCGATGATCGCCGACCTGGTGCCCGCCGCGGACCGGGTCCGGGCGTACGCGCTGAACTACTGGGCGATCAACATCGGCTTCGGGGCGTCCGCCGCGGTGGCCGGGCTGATCGCCGTGCACGGCTACCTGACGCTGTTCCTGCTGGACGCGCTGACCACGCTGCTGTGCGCGGTGGTGGTGTTCGTGAAGGTCCCCGAGACGCGGCCGGAGACCTCCCCGGCCGCGGCGGCGGAGCCCCGGGTCGGGCTGGGCTCGGTCTTCCGGGACGGCGCGTTCATGGCCGTGGTCGGGGCGAACCTGCTGCTGGCGCTGGTCGTCCAGCAGGGCTCCACCACGCTGCCGGTGGACATGGGCGCGCACGGCCTCTCGGCCGCCCGGTTCGGCCTGGTGATCAGCCTGAACGGGGTGCTGATCGTGCTGCTCCAGCTGCCGCTGACCCGGCTGATGGAGACCCGCGACCGCACCGCCCTGCTGGTGGCGGGCGCGCTGCTGACCGGCTGGGGCTTCGGCCTGACCGCGCTGGCCGGCTCCTCCGCCGCGCTGTACGCGCTGACGGTGGCGGTCTGGACGGTCGGCGAGATCGTCACCTCGCCGACCATGATGGCGCTGGTCGCCGAGCACTCCCCGGCCCGGGCCCGCGGCCGCTACCAGGGCGTCTACTCGCTCTCCTGGTCACTGGCCTCGTTCCTCGGCCCGCTCGGCGGCGGCCTGCTGCTCCAGTACGCGGGCAGCTGGGCGCTGTGGGGCGCCTGCGCGGCGGCGGGCACGCTGGCCGCCCTCGCCTTCGTCGCGATCGGGCGCCGCAAGCCCCGCCCGCCGGTGGTCGGCGGGGTCGCGGCGCAGCCGGTGGAGGTCGCGGCCTGACGCCCGGGGGCGGGGGCTCGCGCTGAACAGGCGGATTGCAAAGAGGCCCCTCCCGGGTGGGAGCGGGCCTCTTTCGACGGTAGGGAGCACGCGGTTAGACCTGGCCGAACTCCCCGGCGACGGTGGCGGTCACGAAGGCCGCCCAGGCGGTGGGGGTGAACTCCAGATGCGGGCCGTGCGGGTTCTTGGAGTCGCGGACGTGGCCGATGTTCGCGCCGCCGCGGCCGGTGCGGGCCCGGGCGAGCAGGCACAGGAGGTCGAGGCCGGTGCGGCCGTCGGCGGCGCGGGCTTCCGGTCGGGCGACCACGGACCGCAGTTCGGCCACCGCAGTGGTGGCCTGGCCGGGCTGACGGGCGATCTCGGCCAGGCGCAGGACGCTTGCGGCGGGGGCGAGCAGCGAGCGGGTGTCGGTGGTGGTGCGCGATCCGGTCCGGATGCGGGAGATGTGGCTGCGGGAGTGGCCGAGCAGGTCGGCGAGGTCGTGCCGGGTGAGGTGGTTGATCCCGTCGCGGAGCCGGAGGATCTCGGGGAGGGCCGAGTTCTGCGCAGCCGCCTTGCCGTTCGTCAGCTGCGCCGTCGGCGCCGGGTCCCGTGCAACCGGGCTGCGATCCCGGCCGCTGCGAGGGCGCCGATCGCGGCCAGGCCCCAGGCCGCGGCCGTGCCGTCGTGGGCCGCGGCGGCCGGGGCCGCGCCCGCGACGGCGGGTCCGGCGGCCGCCGTCGGCGTACCGGGATTGTCCGGGGTGTCGGCCACGGGCCTGGCCGTCGGCTTCGCGGCCGGCGAAGGAGTCTGCTCCGGAGCGCGGTCCTCGGCGAGGGCTCCGACCGGGGTGGTTTTCCCCGCTGCGGTGAAACCCCAGTCGAGGAGTGCCGCCGCCTCGTCGTACACCTTCGTGCTGTTGTCCGGGTGCATCACCGTGACCAGCAGTGTCCGCCCGTCGCGTTCGGCCGCGCCGGTGTAGGTGGCGCCCGCGTTGGTGGTGTAGCCGTTCTTCACCCCGATCAGGCCCGGGTACGTGCCCAGCAGCCGGTCGGTGTTGGCGATCCCGAAACTGCCGCGCTGCCCGGTCTTCTTGTCCACCGCGCCCGGGAACTGCGCCCAGCGGGTCGCGCAGTACGCCCGGAAGTCCGCGTTGCGCAGCCCCGCCCGGGCGAACAGGGTCAGGTCGTACGCCGAGGTGACCTGCCCGTCCATGTCGTAGCCGTCCGGGCTGACCACGTGGGTGTCCAGGGCCTGCAACCGCTCCGCCCGCTCCTGCATGTCGGCCACCGTCTTCGCGACGCCGCCGTTCATGTTCGCCAGCACGTGCACCGCGTCGTTGCCCGAGGACAGGAACACCCCGCGCCACAGGTCCTCGACCTTGTAGTCCAGGTCCTCCTTGATCCCGACCAGGCTGCTGCCCGCCCCCATCCCCTGCAGCTCCGACCAGGCGACCTTGTGCACCTCCGACGCCTGGAAACGCGGCAGCACGGTGTCCGCGAACAGCATCTTCAGCGTCGAGGCGGGCGGCAGCTTCGCGTGCGCGTTGAACGACGCCAGCACCTCCCCGCTGCCCGCGTCCGCGACCACCCAGGACTTCCCGGTCAGGCCGGCCGGCAGCGCCGGCGCCCCCGCGGCCACCTGCACCCCCGCCGCACCCAACCGCTCCCCACCCACCACCCCCGGCGGCGGCGCATCCCCCGGCGCAGCGGCGACCGCTGTCACCGCAGAGAGCACTACCAGCAGAGCTGTTGACGAAGCGTAACCAATATTGCGGATTATCTGCATGCCGCATGAGTCCCCTGGGCGTGCCGCCGATCCGTCGGCGGTCGCCCGCAGTGCCCTCTCCCAGGTGACCCGCGGCTGCGCCGAACAGCCCCTGACGACACGGCCCCTTGCACTGGGGCGCAAGGCCGTTGCAGTAGGGGGACAGGTGGCGGAAAACTCCGATCGCGCCTGGCGGACCGTCGACCCGCCTGTCCAGGGAAAACTGCTCGGAGTAGCGGGCGGCCCACAGATCTGGGGCTGGCGCCCACCAGCACGGGAGACGTTCACTGAAATGCGTCCTGGCACCGCCGGCCGGGACCAGCGAGAACCCGTTCGAAGACGGTCCGGGGAGGGCCGCCAGGGGGACGATCTACCCGCACCGGCCAGCAGGTGCCTGCAAGAGCCGGTCCGTCCCAGGCAAGTGCCGTGCCGAGGCCCGGCACCCGCGCCGACCGGGAAGTGACACCGCCATGAACCGCACCCGTAGGACGATCACCGCCCTCACCTCCGCCGCCGCCCTCACCCTGCCGGTGGCCGCCGTCTCCACCACCGTCGCCCACGCCGACGACTACTACCCGTGTGCCAAGTACGTCGTCGCCCTGAGCGACTACACCGGGCTGCTCGGCATCGCCGACTACAGCGGCACCCTCTTCACCGCGGGCAACCCCGCCGTCCCCGCTGGCTCCTACACCGTCGCCCTCGCCGAGGGCACCGCCACGGTGGTGGGCCCCTCCACCGAACTCCCCGCCCCCTTCACGGGGACGGGCGACAAGCCCATCAGCGTCGCCTGGAACGCCAACGGCGGCTTCGACCTCCACGCCGTCAACTGGCGCCTCACCGCCACCGGTTGCGCCAGCGACCGGCACACCGTGCTGCAAGCGACGCTGGAGGCGTACAGCGCCGGGCACACGAACACCTACGGCGTCGTCACCCGCACTTTCTAGGCCCCGGAAGTCTTTCTCCAGGACCCCGTCCTGCCTGCCGAACACATCCCTGCGCTCACCGGCCCGCCCGCAGCGCCCCTCGGGGCCGCGGGCGGGCCGACGCCTGCCCCTGCCTACCGTGGCCGAAGCGAGCCGGGGCGGATCGAACCGGCGAGCGGTCGGCGTCCGCGACGCGCCGACGGCCGGCACGCGTGGTGCGCACGGCCCCGGACAGGGGGGCTCCACACCGATCGCACCGTCGACGCGACTGGTGAAGACCGCGCCCACGGAAAGTTCGTCCGCGCTCGGGGCCGTCCCCGTCGCCCACCGGCAGTTCGGTGACCCCGATCCGCAAGACGCTGCCCGGCAGCCCGGCACCGGCCGATCGCGTGCCAAGCATCATCGCGCCACCTGCGTCAACAGCCGTCCTGAACCGGGCCGGTGCCCTTGTGCGGTGCCACGCGGCAACGGCTCCACTTGCCTGAAAACGCAACGCCCTTTCCCGTGAGTGCAATTCTCCCCACCGACTTCCCTCCAGATTGGGCAGGCCATCTCCAAGACCCTTTCCTGCAAGGCACGTTGACGTGATGAGGCGGTGCGGAGTGGGACCTGCCGCGGAAGGCCGGGGCGTTCGGTTGCGCCGGGGGCGTCCCCCATTCGGCGCTTGCCCGACGGCGAGCCCGCAGAGCGGCTCTGACCTGCGGAAACGAGACCGTGCTGTGCCCCGGACGGGGGAGCCGCCGCGGTGGCTGCGGGTGCGAGGCGGGGCGGGCCTGCCTTGCATGGTGCCCAGGGCACCGGCCGCCAACGTCGGCGGACTTCCGGGTAGCCCGTTCCTTGGAGGAACTCCCATGCGTCGTAACGCTCTTGTGATCGCCGCTGCCGCTCTCGCCTTCGGCCCGCTGGCCGCCGCCCCGGCCTTCGCCGCCACCACGCCGCCGGACAACTGCGCCAAGGCCGCCGCAGCCGCCGACCAGGCCGACACCGCCTACAAGGCGGCGCTGGCCGACTACCAGAAGCAGGTCGCCGACGGCGGTCACCCGGGCAAGGCCGAAGAGGACAACGTCGCCGCGCTGAAGGCCGCCTACGACAAGGCCGCCGCGAACATCGTCACGGTGTGCGACAGCCCGAAGGGCGCGATGAAGACCGGCGCGGGTTCCACCAGTGAGAGCGGCAACACCGCCGAACTCGCGGCCGGTGCCGCCCTGCTCGGCGTCGCGGGCATCGGCGGCACCGTGCTGGTGCGCCGGCGCGCCAACGGCCGCGCCTGACCTCTCGCCGCCCGAATGCCCCGTGCGCCCGAGTGCACGGGGCATTCGCCCGTCACCTGCTCCGCCTCGCCGGGGCCCTCTCACCCCATCTGTTCCTGGAGTCGGGATGCCGCACCGTCAAGACCCACCGCTCGCCCAGCCTCGCCGCCGAGGCCCGGTGGTGCTGCTCGCCGCCGCCGCCCTGCTCGGCGCGTTCCTGGTGACCGGCGGCCGGGAGCACTACCAGCCGCCCCCGCAACCCGGTGCCGCCCAGGCGCTCTCCACCGCGAGCGCCGCCCGGGGCCCGGATCCGGACCGGCCGGCCACGGCACCCGCGCACAGCGACGCCGCCCCCTCCGTCGCACCGATGGCGCCGTCGACGCCGACCCGGGTCCGCATCCCCTCCATCGGCGTCGACGCCCCGCTCACCGCCCTCGACCTGGGCCCGAACCGGCAGCTCGCCGCACCGCCGGAGGACGACCGCAACCTGGCGGGCTGGTACCGGGGCGGCACGACGCCCGGCGCCACCGGCACCGCGATCATCGCCGGACACGTCGACAACCACCAGGGCCCCGCCGTCTTCTACAACCTCGGCGCACTGAAGAAGGACCTCACCGTCCAAGTCCAGCGCGCCGACCGCACCACTGCGGTGTTCACCATCGACGCCGTCCAGGCGTACGCAGCCGACGGCTTTCCCGACGACCTGGTCTACGGGCCCAGCACCCGCCCCGAACTGCGGCTGATCACCTGCGGGGCGGGCTTCGACAAGCAGCGCAAGCAGTACCTCGGCAACGTCGTCGTCTTCGCCCACCTCACCTCCACCACCTCCCCCTGACCCGGAGCGGAACGCAGGGTCCGCCGACCGCCGGTGGACAAGGCACCGGCACGTCGGGCACCGGGCTCCGGGCCGCGTGGCACGTCACCCGTTCGAGGCCGTGACGCCGACTACGAGCCATCAGCGGGTGGACGGTGCGGCACCGTATGGGGAATGGCTGAGGAAGAAGTCACGGTTGTGGACGTGGTCGACGCGCACGGCACGGACGAAGGATGCGCGGCCCTGGTGGAGCAGATGGGCGCACAGCGGGTGCAGCCCGGGCCCGGCGGGCTGCGACGGGTACGGATGCGGGTGGTGCCCCTGGGCGGCGGAGTGGTGCTGGGCGCCGGCGAGGTGAGCAAGGGATGCGTCTTCAGCACCGCGCCCGCCGGTGCGATGGTGGCAGTGGAGGTGGCGCTGCGCGGAGCGATGCGCGTCACCCAATCCGATCGCGCGGCAGTGGCGACGGCAGGACGCACTGCTGTGACGATGGACGGGGAGCGGGAACTGCGAATGGAGCGCGGCAGCGCGGACGTCAGCCGCGGCCTGGTACTGAGCGTGCCCGCCCTGGCCCTGCACCTGGAACGCCTCGTGGGTGCCCCGGTGGCGCGCCCGGTGGTTCTGGACCCGGTGCTGGGCATCGCCTCCGGTCGGGGTGCGGAGTGGGCGGCATGCCTGGAGGCGGTGTGGCAGCGTCTTTCCCACGGGGGCGAGAGCCTGTACGGACATCGGTTGATGCTGCCGTTGTTGCGCGAACAGCTGTTGACGGGGCTGCTGTTGGCTTCCGGGCACCGTTGGCGCGGCCAACTCGACCGGCCCGAGGCTCCGGCTCGGCCCGCCTACCTGCGGGTGGCGCTGGATGTGATCAACGCCCACCCGGAGCAGGCGCACACTCCCGCATCGCTCGCCGAACTCGCCGGGACAAGCGTCCGCACCCTGCACTGGGCATTCCGTACGCACCTGGACACGACCCCGATCGGCTACCTGCGCGAGGTCCGCCTCCAGCGCGCCCACCGCGAT
Organism: Kitasatospora sp. NA04385; assembly: GCF_013364235.1. NCBI lineage: Bacteria > Bacillati > Actinomycetota > Actinomycetes > Kitasatosporales > Streptomycetaceae > Kitasatospora > Kitasatospora sp. NA04385. Next base: position 3,383,310 of record NZ_CP054919.1, read on the forward strand.
CTGCTCGACGCCGATCCGACCCGGACCACGGTCGCCGCCGTCGCCTGCCGATGGGGCTTCACCCCATCACGCTTCGCCACGCACTACCACCACCGCTACGGCCAACCTCCGTCGCGCACGCTGCACGCCGGCTCCTGAGTGGGCCGCCGACGCATCCACGGATGTGCCGACCGCCCTAGGAACTGTCCGGTCGGTCAGATGACTTTCGCCCCTTCCGGTCGCTGGTCCGGGTGTGGAACGGGGAGACCTCGCGGATGCCGAGTGGGAGCGGCTGCGGCTGTTCCTGCCGGTCGGCAACGGGCGTTGGGACCGGTGGCGGGCGCACCGATCCGCCACAGGGGGCTGGGCGCTCGCGCGACGGACGGCCCCCGGCTTCGACGAGGAGCGCTACAGGAGACGCAACACCGCCGAACGGCCCATCACAACAGGCTCAAACACGCCCGAGCCGTCGCGAACCACTACGACAAACGCGGCTACGCCCCCCTCGGCACCCGCACCGCAGCGGTGACGAAGGCCGCCCAGGCGGCGGGGGTGAACTCCAGGTGCGGGCCGTGCGGGTCCTTGGAGTCGCGGACGCGGCCGAAGTCGGCGTCGTCCACCTCGACGCACGAGCCGCCGTTGCCGCCCCCACGCTGCTTTCGAACGAGGCGGACTCACTGAGGGCGACCTGCGTTCCGGTGTTCCTCCGCAACCTCCACGATCCGGGCCAAGGACTCCTCCGGCGGCAGTGCGACAGCCCGCACCAGGTCATAGCTCTGCGGGAATTGCGCCGGGGCTCAACCGTCGTCCTGGGTGCCGGAGTCGGGCGAGTTGCTGGTCGATCCGGCGACCGGTCGGCTCGGGGAGTTCTCCCGCCCCGGCGAGGGCAGCGAGCTGGTGCTCGTGCCCGGCGACGGGGGCGCGCCCTGGGCGGTCGACCGGCACGTGGTACGTCATCCGGACCGGCAGCTGAGCGGAACGTCAGGAGGCCGCGCCGCCGGCCTCGCTCTGGCGCAGGCGGACCCAGGAGTCGTGGTCGTCCTCCAGGATCGCCTGGTACTCGTCGATCAGCGGCGTCAGCCGGGACGCCTCCGGGACCGCCTCGCCGTACTCGGCCTTCAGCAGGGCGAGGCGGCGGCGCAGCGAGCTCAGCCGGTGCACGGTGTCGGAGCGCTGGATCCACAGCGTGCGGTAGCCGAAGAAGGCCGCCCAGGCCGCCAGCACGGTGACCAGCGCGCCGGAGACCAGCGCCACGTCCGCCAGCCGGGTGGCGGCGGGCTCGCCGACCTTCAGGCCCAGCAGCACGGTGACCAGCGCGGACAGGCTGACGGTGGCCAGCTGGAGGGTCAGCGCCCGGCGCCGGTCCCAGTCGCGGCGGCGTCGGCGCTCCTTCAGCTCGGTCGCGAGCTCGGCCTCCAGCCAGGCCAACTTCCGCTGCACGGCGGCGGATTCGGCCGATCCGGCGTATTCGGTGTCCATGGTTTCCTCCCCGGCCGGGAGGATACCGGGATCAGGCCCCGGCGGAAGGGGTATCGCTCGCCAGGTGCGCGAACGCCGCCAGGTTGCGGGTGGACTCGCCGCGCTTGGTCCGCCACTCCCACTCGCGGCGGATCGCGGTGGCGAAACCCAGCTCCAGCAGGGTGTTGAACGGCTCGTCGGCGTTCTCCAGCACGCTGCCCAGCAGCCGGTCCACCGCGCCGGGCGTCAGCGCCTCCAGCGGCAGCCGCCCCACCAGGTAGACGTCGCCGAGCCGGTCGACCGCGTACGCCGTCCCGAACATCCGGGTGTTGCGCTCCAGCAGCCAGCGGTGGAACGCCTCGTGGTTCTCGTCCGGCCGCCGGATCACGAACGCGTTCACCGAGAGCGTGTGGTCGCCGATCCGCAGCGCGCAGGCGGTGGAGAGCTTCCGCGTGCCGGGCAGCGCGGCCACCACCGTGTACGGGTCGGCGGCGGCCGGCTCCCAGGCGACACCCGCCTGGTCGAGCGCGGTGCGCAGGAGGGTCAGTGCGTCGTCCTTGGCAGCCATGCCCCCCACGCTAGCCTCCCGGCCGGCGGGCCGGCGTCCCTGGGGCTCGGAGAGAGCACCGCCAGGGGCTCGGGGAACGGCGAGGCCGGGGCTGCGGACGGTGCACTGCCGTGGCGCGCATCGGCTTCGGGTTCTGTTCAAGACACGCAGCAGCACGGACACACCGATGGGCTCCGGCCGCCAGCAGCACGGACCCGCCGTTCCCCGGGCCCCTGAAAGCACATCCCGGGCCCCTGGTCTGTTTCCCCTGTGGACTGTTCCCCTTCGCGTGCCGGAGGGTTCAGGCCCGGGCGACGGCCGTCATCGCTCCCGTGTAGACCTCGGCGGTGGCCCCGGCCGCGGTGAGCCAGCCGAAGGCGGCGGCGTGGTGGGCGGCGGCGGCGCCGCGGGTGGGGGTGAGGGAGGGGTCGGCGACGTAGGGGTGGAGGGCGTGGGCCCAGGCGTCGGGGTCGTGGCCGGGGACGAGGGTGCCGGTGCGGCCGTCCCGGACGGCGACCGGGAGGCCGCCGACGGCGGCGGCGACCACGGGGGTGCCGCAGGCCTGGGCCTCCAGGGCGACCAGGCCGAAGGACTCGCTGTGGGAGGGCATCACCAGGGCGGTGGCGGCCCGGTACCAGTCGGCGAGGCGGTGCTGGTCGACCGGCGGGTGGAAGCGGACCACGTCGTTGATGCCGAGCTGGGCGGCGAGCTTGTGCAGGCTCTCGGGGCGGGCCAGGCCGGTGCCGGAGGGGCCGCCGACGACCGGGACGACCAGCCGTTCGCGCAGGCCGGGGTACCGGTCCAGCAGCCGGGCCACCGCCTTGAGCAGGACGTCCGGCGCCTTGAGCGGCTGTATTCGGCCGGCGAACAGCAGCACCGCGGCGTCTTGCGGGAGGCCGAGCCGGGCCCGGGCGGCGGCGCGGTCGCCGGGGCGGAACACGTCCAGGTTGACGCCGGGGTGGACGACGGCGAGCTGGTCGGGGCGGGCCGCGTAGTGGTGGGCCAGCTCGGCGGCCTCCTCCGCGGTGTTGGCGATCAGCCGGTCGGCCGCGCCGACCACCTGGGTCTCGCCGATCACCCGGGCGGCGGGCTCCGGGGTGTCCCCCTCGGCGAGGGCCGCGTTCTTGACCTTGGCCATGGTGTGCATGGTGTGCACCAGCGGGACGCCCCAGCGCTCGGCGGCCAGCCAGCCGACCTGGCCGGACAGCCAGTAGTGCGAGTGCACCAGGTCGTAGTAGCCGGGGCGGTGGCCGGCCTCGGTGCGCAGCACGCCGTGCGTGAAGGCGCACAGCTGGGCCGGCAGGTCCTCCTTGAAGAGGCCCTCGTACGGGCCGGCCGTGACGTGCCGGACCAGCACGCCGGGGGCGAGCTGGACGGCGGGGGCGTCGTCCGAGCTGACGGCGCGGGTGAAGACCTCGACCTCGATGTCCAGCTCGGCGAGGCGCTTGGCCAGCTCCACGATGTACACGTTCATGCCGCCGGCGTCCCCCGTGCCGGGCTGGTGCAGCGGGGAGGTGTGGACGCTCAGCATGGCGATCCGGCGCGGGCGGCGGGCGGGCGCGGCGGGCGCTACGGGGGCAGCGGGCGCCACGGGAGCGGCGGCGGCCCACCGCGGCTCCCGGCGGGGCGTGCGGACGAGGTGCTGGGTCACCTGCGGATGCCTCCCTGTGCGCCGGCCGTCTAGGTCTGCTGTTCTCGTGCCGCCGCCCGCGGCCGGCGGCAGCGGGCGGAGGGACTTCAGCCAGGGCAACGGGGCGGCGCGTCGTCGTATTCCCGCCGGTCCCCGCCGACGCATCCGGGTACCGGGGGCGGCGGAACGGCTGCGTACGCTTGGTGACCATGGCAGCGAGCGACACGCCGTCGTCCCGGGGCCGGTCGGGCCGGCCGGTGGGGACGATCACCCGGGGCACCACCGGCACCAACCGGCTGCGGCGGATGGACCGGTGGATCGCGCACGCCGCGGGCCGGGCGCTGCGGGCGGCGGCGGCCCCGCCGGTCGTGGTGGACCTGGGGTACGGCGCGGCGCCGTGGACGGCGGTGGAGCTGTCGGCGCGGCTGCGGGCGGTGCGGGCGGACGTCCGGGTGGTGGGGATCGAGATCGACCCGGCCCGGGTGGCGGCGGCGCTGCCGATGGCCGAGCCGCCGCTGCTGGAGTTCCGCCGGGGCGGGTTCGAGGTGCCGCTGGACGGCGGGGCGCGGGCCCAGCTGATCCGGGCGGCGAACGTGCTGCGGCAGTACGACGAGGACCGGGTGGCCGAGGTGTGGGCCCGGCTGTGCGGGCGGCTGGCGCCGGACGGGCTGCTGGTGGAGGGCACCTGCGACGAGGTGGGCCGGCGGCACGTCTGGGTGGCGCTCGGCCCGGAGGGGCCGCGGACGGTGACCTTCGCGGCCCGGCTGGCGAACCTGGAGCGGCCGTCCGACCTGGCGGAGCGGCTGCCGAAGGCGCTGATCCACCACAACGTGCCGGGGCGGCCGGTGCACTCCTTCCTGCGCGACTTCGACCGGGCCTGGGCGGCCGCCGCGCCGCTGGGGGCCTTCGGGGCGCGGCAGCGCTGGGCGGCGGCCTGCGCGGCGCTGGCGGCGGACTGGCCGCTGCGGGACGCGCCGAACCGGCGTCGGCAGGGCGAGCTGACGGTGGACTGGGCCGCGCTGGCCCCGCGCTGAGCCCGGCCGTCCCGGGCCGACCCGCACGGGTCGGGTGCCCCGCCGGGCACCCGGAACGGGCCGCCGCCCGGTGGTCGGGCGGCGGCCCGTCACACGGCGGGACGCGGGTCCGGCGGCGTCAGCGGCGCCCCGGCCGGGGGCTCAGTGGCGCCGGCGCTTGCGGGAGAGCACCAGGACGGTCGCGCCGAGCGCGCCCAGGGCCAGTGCGGCCGAGGCGATCGGCAGGACCGGGGTGCTCGCACCGGTGTCGGGGAGGGCGGGGTGCGGACCGTGGCCGTGGGAGTGGGTGGGGCTGGGCACCGGGGTGCTGGACGAGGGCGAGGGGCTGGGGCTGGGGCTCGGGGAAGGGCTGGGGCTGGGGCTCGGAGACGGGGAGGGGCTGGGGGACGGGGCGTTGACGGTGACGGTCAGTTCGGCCTGGTCGGCGACGGAGGCGGCCCGGGCGAGGACGAGCCGCTGGGCGTCGGCCGGGTCCGGGTCGGCCGGATCGGCGGGGGCGTAGACGAACGCCTGGCCGACCGGGCTCTGTGCGGTGGCGTTGGCCCGGATCCGGGCCGAGCCGGGCGCGGACGGGCGGAACCAGAACGGCTCCCCGGCCGGGAGGGTGGCGCCGTCGGCGATCGGCCGGGTGCCGTCGGCGTCGGCGAACAGGTCCCCGCCGGTGGCGGTGAGCACGGCGTCACCCGTAGCGCCCCGGACGGTGTAGGGGCCGGTGATCCCGCCGGTCACCGCCGTGCCGGGGCCGTCGATGGCGAGGGGGGCGGCCGGTTCGGACAGCGGGCCCTGGCCGATCACCCGGGTGACGATCGCCGAGGTCAGCGCGAACCTGGGGTCGCCGGTGGCGAGGACGAAGCGGTCGGTGAAGAACCAGACGGCGGCCTGGACGGCGGCGGCCCGCTGAGCGTCGCCGCTCGCGGCGGCGGGCTCGCCCGTCACCGGGTAGTACTGGGTGAGGATGCGCATCACCAGACCGAGGTTGGGCACGTCGGCCAGCCGCCAGGAGCCCGGGTCGTAGGGGATGCCCGTCCCGGTCGAGGTGTTGAGGTCCACGCAGTACAGCTCCAGGCGGGCGCCGGTGGTGGCGGTGCCGTAGATGATCCCGCCGAAGCCCGAGCCGACCGGGGCGTACCCGGCCGTGTCGTAGCCGGGCTGCGGGTACCCGGACAGCGGGTCGAAGGAGGCGGGGGCCTCGAAGCCGCCGTAGGTCTGGCCCGGTCCGGTGGCGGCCGCGATCACCATCGCGGCCGGGGCGGCCAGGGCGGCGGGCCCGGTCGGCGGTTCCCACCGGGCGGAGGCCGTCCCCGGGAGCAGACACAGGGCGAGTAGCGCGGTGGAGACGAGGGCGACGAGCCGGGTTGCACGTGCGTACACGGATCACCATTCCGGGAGTTGGGCGGCGGCCGTCCCACGGTAGGCAGCGAAAGGGGGCCGGAGGCGTCGCCCCACCCGGCGCGGACGGGCGGTCACCCGGTCGGCGCAGGAACGGCGGTGGCACCCCGGGGCCGGCCGCCCGTCGACCGCACCCGGACCGCCGGGCGGGCGCCGCACCCGGACCGCCCGGCCGTCGACCGGGCCCGCCGCGGGGCGGCCCGAGCGCCCGTTCGACGGTTCACTCGAACGAGTTATCGATTTCCTCTGGCGTGTTGACGCCCCGTCACGCCACCATGGAGCCGTTCGGGTGGTTGTTGCAGCAGCCCCCCGGCGCCGTCAGCCCGTCCGCCCCTCGACCTCGTCCCGCACCCGTTCGAACGCCGCGTACGCCTCGGCGCCGAACAGCACGAACCGCACCTCGTCCAGGTCCGGGGCCTCCGCGGCCACGGTCTCCAGGGCGATCCGGGCCGCGTCCTCCAGCGGCCAGCCGTAGATCCCGGCCGAGACCGCCGGGAAGGCCACCGTCCGCGCCCCCAGCCCGACCGCGACCCGAAGGGACTCCCGATAGCACGAAGCCAGTAGTCCCGCGCGCTCCCGGTAGTCCTCCGCCCGGTACACCGGACCGACGGTGTGCACCACCCAACGGGCCGGCAGCCGCCCCGCCGTGGTCGCCACGGCCCGGCCGGTCGGCAGGCCCTTGCCGTAGTGCGAGGCGCGCAGCCCGCGGCACTCGGCCAGGATCTCCGGCCCGCCCCTGCGGTGGATCGCCCCGTCCACTCCACCGCCGCCCAGCAGCGAGCTGTTGGCGGCGTTCACCACCGCGTCCACCTGCTGTTCCGTGATGTCACCCTGCACCAGCGTGATCTGCATCACCGCTGCTCACCTCCGGTCAATTCCGGTCCACCGGCGGCGGAATCCTGCGAAAACCCCAGGCAAAGCCGCCACCAGCCGCGTGGCAATAACCACATCGGCGCCGCCCAGTCCAAGAAATCCTCGGAGATCACGTTATGGTCGCGGGAAGCCCCCCGATGCCCGGTGCCACCCGGGCACTGCGGACGGACACCAGCCGTTGGTCCGTCGGGGAAAGGAAGGACCGACCGATGCCCGCTACGGGAGACGGGCGGGCACCCGACGCGACCACGAGCGCCGGTACCGCCGAACGCAGCCGCGGCCGCCGCGCCCACAGCGCCCAGCGCGCCGGCCAGACCGCCGGCCCGATCACCGGCGTGACCACCGGCCCGACCACCGGTCCGGCGCCGATACCGCATCCCCGCAGCACCCCAGGCACCCCAGGCACCCCCGGCACCACCGAGCCCGCCCGCCCCACCGCGGGCTTCCGGGTGCTGGTGGTGGAGGCCGACGGCTCCGGCCACGCCCTGTTCGACTCGCTGGCCGCCGAGCTCGGCCGACACGTCGAACTGCACCGGGTGGGCGGCATCCGGGAGGCCCTCGCCGCGCTGCCGCCGCCGCCCGGCAGCGGCCGCCGCGGGCAGCGCGCCCCCGACTTCCAGTGCGTCCTGCTCGACCTCGGCACGCCCGACGAGCCCGCGGGCCGACCCGCCGGCCCCGCCGCCGACGCCTCCGAACTCACCGACCTCGCCGACCTCGCCGACCTCGCTGACGAGCCGTCCGACGGGCTGGACGGGCTGCGCGAACTGCTGCTGCGCGCCCCGCACACCGCCGTGGTGGTGCTCACCGACGCCGCCGGGGCCGAGCTCGGCGCCGCCGCGGTCGCCGCCGGCGCCCAGGACTTCCTGCTCCGGCAGGACACCGGCGGCCCGCTGCTGGCCCGCTCCCTGCACTACGCGGTGGAGCGCAAGCGCGCCGACGAGTCGCAGCGCCGCCTGGTCGAGGCCGAGATCCGCGGCCAGGAGAACGCCCGGCTCCAGCGCCACCTGCTGCCCACCCCGCTGCTGGACGGCGCCGGGCTGTCCTTCACCCGCCGCTACCGCCCCGGCCGCCGCCGCGCCCTGCTCGGCGGCGACTTCTACGACGCCGTCCGCACCAAGGACGGCCGGGTGCACGTGGTGATCGGCGACGTCTGCGGCCACGGCCCGGACGAGGCCGCGCTCGGCGTCGCGCTGCGGATAGCGTGGCGGACGCTGGTGTTCGCCGGGCTGACCGGCCAGCACCTGCTCACCACCCTCCAGCACGTGCTGGAGCACGAGCGGCGCAGCGACGAGATCTTCGCGACCCTGTGCATGGTGGTGCTGGACGCCCCGGCCGGGGACGGCGGCCCCGAGTCCGCCGAGCTGTACCTGGCCGGGCACCCCGCGCCGCTGCTGCTCGGCGCCGACGGCCCGCCCGTCCTGCTCCCGCTCGACCAGGCCGGCCCGGCGCTCGGCCTGCTCCCGTGCGACGCGACGCACTCGGTCTGGCCCGCGCTGCGGATCGAACTCTCCCCCGGCTGGCGGCTGCTGATGTACACCGACGGCCTGGTCGAGGGCAAGGTCGGGGCGGGCTCGCCCCGGCTGGGCCAGGAGGGCCTGATCGAGCTGATCGCCGACCACCAGGCGGCCGGGCTGACCCGCGGCCGGCTGGTCGACTCGGCGATCGCCGAGGTCGAGGAGCTGAACGGCGGGGCGCTCACCGACGACGTCGCGGTGCTGCTGCTGGAGCGCAACCCGGCCCCGGTGATCATGGGCTGAGCGGCCCGGCGGTCCGCCGCCGCCCGCGCACGCGGAAGGGCGGCCCCCGAGCCGGGGGCCGCCCTTCCTGCCGTTCTCCTGCCGCCGCGTCACCAGGGGCCGTACGGGCCCTGGTTGCTGCGCCCGCCGCCGCGGCCGTCGGTGAGCAGCTTGATCGCGGGCCGGACGTCCACCACGTAGACGATCGAGGCGACCAGGCCGACCAGCGTCATCAGGCCGGTGATCGGGTTGGCGCCGAACAGCAGGTCCCAGACCAGGGAGAGGCTCAGGATGATCACCCAGAAGCCCTTGGTCTTCTTGTCCGCCGCCCGGTACGCGTCCTCCCGGCGGAACAGGGCGTCGCCGAGCGCGAACACCTTGAAGCAGATGATCGCCGTGGCGATCCACCAGAAGGGGTTCAGCAGGTCGACGTACAGGATCACCTTGAGCTCCTCACTCTTTCCTCCATCCTGGCACGGTCACTGCCCCAGTCAACGGCCCCCGGCGGCGCGGCGTTCCGGCCGGGCGCGGACCGCCGTGCCGGGTCACTCCGCCTTCGGCGCGCCGCTCTTCCGGGCCCGGGGGGCCTTCTTGGCGGTCGGCTCCGCCGCGGTGGGCTCCTCGTCCACCACGACCTCGGTGATCACGACCTCCTCGACCACCACGTCCGCCTCCGCCTCGCCCTCGGCGGCCTCCGGGTCGGCGTTGGCGGCGTCGACCACGGTGCGGCCGCGGACGGCCAGTTCGTCGTAGACCTCCTTGGCCTTCACCGCGAACTCCAGCGCCCGGCCGACCTGCTGCATCGCGAACTCCTGCGCCTTGGCCTGGAGTTCCTTCACGTCGGTGGGCAGCGCGTTGACCGCCTCGGTGACCTTGGCCTGCGCACCGGCCAGCGCGGCGCCCGCGTCCTGCAGGGCGGCGGCGGCCCTCTCCTGGGTGCCCTTGCGGTCGGCGGCGAGCGCCTCCAGCTGGGCGGGCACCTCGCGGAGCTTCTCGTACGCGAGGTCGCCGGCGCCGGCCAGGGCGTACAGCGGGGTCGGGTCGGTGAGGGTCTTCTTGAACTCGTCGCTGATCGGCATGTCGGGTCCTCCCGGTCGGGAGCCGTCGCGCGGTCGGGTCGCGCGGGGCTCGGTCACGCAGCTCTGGTCGTTCGGGTCTGGTTCGTTCGTCGTTCCGGCAGGTCAGGCGGGGCCGGGCGGGCGGGCCGCCTGGTTCTCCTTCAGGAAGGCCTCGTAGACCGACAGCAGGGCCTGCTTCTGCCGCTCGTTGATCAGCGGGTCGGCCAGGATCGCGGCCCGCAGCCCCGGCCCCTCGCCGTCCTCCCGCTCCTCCAGGATCCCGGCCTGCACGTAGAGCGTCTCCGCCGAGATCCGCAACGCCTTGGCGATCTGCTGGAGGATCTCCGCGCTGGGCTTGCGCAACCCGCGCTCGATCTGGCTCAGGTACGGATTGGACACCCCGGCGACCTCGGCCAGCTGCCGCAGCGAGTACTGCGCGCTCCGCCGCTGCTCCCGGATGTACTCGCCGAGCGAGCCCACGTTCAGTGACGCCATACGGGCAGTCTGCACCGCCCTGCTTGCAATTGCAAGCAGCCTGCTAGCGCCCGGCCCCCGCACCCGCCCGGCCGGGCCCGACGGACCCGTCCGGTCTCCGCGGAGGTGCGCCGGTCCCGGTCGCCGTCGGCCCAACTCGCGCCGCCCGAAGACGGAACACGGCCCCGACAGGTGTCGGGGCCGGTCATTAGGCTTCCGCCCATGACCAGTGATCCCGGTTTCACCTGCTCGTGCTGCGGTGAACGCCACGCAGAGCCGCCGATGAACTACTCGGCCACGGCCCCGCACGTCTGGGACCCGAGCTTCGACGAGGCGCCCGACTGCCTGCTCTCGTCGGATCAGTGCGTCATCAAAGCACAGCACTACTTCGTCAAGGGCCTGATCGAGATACCGGTCATCGGCAGCGGCGACGTGTTCTCCTGGGGCGTCTGGGTCTCCCTGAGCCGCGAGAACTTCTCCCGCGCCGCAGACCTCTGGGACACCCCGGGGCGCGAATCCGAGCACCCGTACTTCGGCTGGCTGACCACCGAGCTTCCGGTCTACGCGCCCAGCACCGTCAACCTGAAGACCAACCTCCACACCAGGCCCATCGGTCAGCGTCCCCTCATCGAGCTCGAACCCACCGACCACCCGCTCGCCGTCGAACAGCGGACCGGCATCACCCGGGATCGCGTGCGCGAGATCGCCGAGGCCGTTCTCCACGCCGCCGACGGCGACTCCTGACCACGACCGGCCGGGGAGGGGACGGGCGACGGAGTGGTCCCGGAGATCGCCGCCGCCCACCTAAATCGGTGCGCCGGAGGCGTCCTGGTGGACGGTGTTGCCGTTCGCGTGGTGCACCCGGTGGGCGGGCGGGTGGTCCGGCGCGGATCACCGGTCCGGGGTGCCGGTGGCGGTGAGGTGGGGGCCGAAGGTGAGGCGGGTGGGGGTGGAGGCGGGGGCGGTGGTGCGGTGGAAGGCGTCGAGGGTGAGGACGAGGGTGCCGGGGTGCTGGAAGCCCTGGACGCGGATGATCCAGGGGGCGTCGGGGTCGTTGACGGGGGGCTGGGCGAAGTTGAACTCGACGTAGGCGGGGTGGCTGTACTCGGCCGGGACGGCGGGCGAGGGGAGCCGGTAGCGGACGAGGCGGAGCCGGGAGGGCAGAGCGTGGACGGCGGGGCGGGCCCGGGGGCCGACCGCGCGGAGTTCGGCCGGGACGGGGACGCGGTCGGAGATGTTTTCGACGAAGTCCGGGCCGCCGAGCCGGCACCAGTCGGCGAGCAGGGCCTCGAAGGCGACGTCCCGGTCGGCGCGGCGGCGAATCGCGCCCGCGTCCAGGATCCGCTGCCCGGCGCCGGCCAGGGCGGTGGTGACGGCCCGCAGCGGGGCGTCGGTCTCGGCGGCCGCGCCGGGGAACCGGACCCGGCGGGCGGCGATCATCGCGCAGTAGACAGCCAGCCGCGCGTTGTCGGGCGCCCCGGCGGAGCGGAGCGAGGGGAGGAACCACTGCCGCACGCCGCGGCGTTCGCGCGGCTTCGGGTGGGCGGCGGCGAACCGGCGGCCGGTCGGCGAGCTCTCCCAGCCCTCGTCGTCGAGCTCCAGCACCATGGAGCGGCAGCGCAGTTCCCCGGCCTCGCCGACCCGCAGCGTCACGCCGTCGGGGCCGGTGCGCAGGGACAGCCCGGTGGTGTCCCGGCCGCTGTCGAGGCGCAGCTCGTCCGGGTCCTCGATGCGGACGACGAGTTCCGCCCTGCCCGTCCCGTCGCCGTACCGGCACGGCAGGTCGAACTCCAGCCACCCCTCCAGCCGTTCGGCGCCGCACCGTTCGATCATGATCCCCCGGAACACGGCGGCCGACAGGTCGTACTCCTCGGCCAGACCCTCCGGCAACTCGCTTACTTCCGAGGAGAGTTCGGCCCGCAGGTACCAGTAGTGGCGGTGCCAGCGGCCCGGCTCGACCCCGGCTCCGGGCTCGGGCTCGGGCGGGCGCAGGAAGCGTTCGACCGGGACGCCCGCGGCGGCCGTCCGTTCGACCACCCAACTGCGCCGCCGGTTGCCGAAGTCGGCCATCCAGCGCAGCGCCCAGCGAGCCTGGAGCGCGCGGGCCCAGCGGAAGCGCATGGTGGCCGCCGCGAACAGGGCGGCGCTGTTGTTGTCCCACACGTCCGCCAGCCGGTAGATCTCGTTCCGGTCGAACTCCCGCGCGTCGGCGGAGAGTTCGGCGATCCTCGCGACCGAGTGGTCGAGCAGCGCCGCGTAGGCGCGCAGGGTGCGCGGGTGGCGGGGGCGGAAGGGCATGGGGGTGATTGTGCCCGGCGGGGCGGGTGGTAGCCATACGGAGAAGTACGGTGGGGGCGGCGGATGCACGCCACCGGGGCGGGAGTCGGCCGGCCGGGCGGACCGAGGGGGCTGGGCGGGATGGCGGAGCGGCGGGTCGGGGCGGTGCTGTGCGACCTGGACGGGGTGCTGCGGATCTGGGCGGACCTGACGGAGGTCGACCTGGCGCGGGGGCTGCCGCCGGGGACGGTCGGCGCGGCGGCGTTCCGGCCGGAGCGGCTGCTGCCCGCGGTGACCGGGCTGGTCAGTGACGAGCAGTGGCGGGCGGCGGTCGCGGCGGACCTGGTCGCGGCGTGCGGGTCGGCGGCGGCCGCGCGGGCGGCGGTGGCGGCCTGGGGCCGACAGCCGTCCCGGGTGGACGCGGACGTGCTGGCGCTGGTCGCCGGGGTGCGGCGGGGCGGCGTCCCGGTGGTGCTGGTGTCCAACGGGACGACCCGGCTGGAGGCCGACCTCGCCGCGTGCGGGCTGGACACCGCCGTGGACGCCGTGCTGAACACCGCCCGGTTCGGACACGCCAAGCCCGACCCCCGGGTGTACCTGGCGGCCGCCGGGCTGGCCGGCGTCCCGGTGGAGCGCTGCCTGTTCGTCGACGACTCGGCCGGGAACGTCGCCGCCGCGACGGCCCTCGGCATGCACGGCCACCGGCACGCCGGGGCGGACGGGCTGCGGGCGGTGCTCGACGGCCACGGCCTGCTGGGCTGACCGCCCGGTGGAATTGCCCGCCGCGCCCGGCCGGGTCGTGCCACCATCCGGGCCATGACGATCTTCCACGGGTACGACGGGACCGCCCTGCACTACGAGCGGCTGGGCGACGGCGCACCGCTGGTGGCGATCCCCGGCGGCCCGGGCATGGACGCCCGCTACCTGGGTGACCTCGGCGGGCTGGACGCCGGCCGGCAGCTGGTCCGGTTCGACCCGCGGGGCTGCGGCCGTTCGGCGGCCCCCGCGGACCGGGCGAGCTGCGCGTTCCACGCCCAGGCCGCGGACGTGGAGGCCCTGCGGGAGCACCTCGGGGTGGAGCGCGTCGACCTGCTCGGCCACTCGGCGGGGGCGCTCACCGCACAGCGCTACGCCGCCGCATTCCCGCACCGGGTACGGTCGTTGGTGCTGGTCACCCCGGTCGGGCGGGCGGCCCGGGAGCCGGACGCGGCGGAGCTGGCCGCGATCAGGGCGGCCCGGTCGGCGGAGCCCTGGTACCCGGACGCGGCCGAGGCGGACGCCCTGCTGGCCGACGGCGCGGGCGCCACGGCGGAGCTGGTCCGGCGGATCACCCCGTTCTTCTGGGGCAGTTGGAACGACAGGGCCCGCGCGGCGGCGTTCGACCCGGCGCCGGCCCCGGCCGCGACCTGGATGCGGGAGGCCTTCTACGCGGGCACGGGCACGGCCACGGACCAGGCCCGGCCGGTGCCGGTGCCGATGCCGGTGCTGGTGGTGGCGGGCGAGCGGGACGGGATGATCGGCACCGCCCCGGCGCGGCTGGCCGCCGCCCTCCACCCGGACGCCCGGCTCGCCGTCCTGCCGGGGGTGGGGCACCGGCCGTGGGTGGAGGCGCCGGCCGCATTCGCCGCGCTGGTCGGCGAGTTCATCGACGCCGTGTGAGGGGCCCGCGCCGCGTGCGCTACCCGGTCAGGTGCCGGTAGAGCGGGGCGAGGAGGGCCGCCAGGTCGGGGGCGAGGTCGGGCAGGTCGGGGGCGGGCGGGTCGGGCGGCGGCGGGCGGAGGGTGAACTCGCCCTGCCAGAAGGTGTCGAGGCACTGGTCGATCGGCTGGTCCACGGCGGTCAGATCCCGGTGGCTTCGGCGGAGAGGGTGAGCAGTTCGCGGAGCCGTTCGGTCGGGAGTTCGGTGAGCCAGCTCTCGCCCGCGCCGACCACCGATCCGGCCAGTTCGCGCTTGGTGTCGATGAGTTCGGCGATGCGCTCCTCGACCGTGCCGGTGCACACCAGCTTGCGGACCTGGACGTCGCGGTGCTGGCCGATCCGGTGGGCGCGGTCGGTGGCCTGGTCCTCGGCGGCCGGGTTCCACCAGCGGTCGAGGTGGACGACCTGGTTGGCGGCGGTGAGGTTGAGGCCGGTGCCGCCGGCCTTCAGCGAGAGCAGGAACACCCCTGGCCCGTCCGGGGACTGGAAGCGGTCGACGAGTTCCTGGCGGCGCGCCGCGCCGAGGCCGCCGTGCAGGTGGAGGACGGGGGTGCCGAGGCGGCGGCGCAGGTGGGGCTGGAGCATCGCGCCGAACTCGGCGTACTGGGTGAAGACGAGGGCGCGGTCACCCTCCGCGAGGGCCTCCCGGAGCAGCGCGACCAGGCGTTCGACCTTGCCGGACCGGCCGCCCAACGACGAGGTGTCGCGCAGGAGTTGGGCGGGGTGGTTGCAGACCTGCTTGAGCCGGCCGAGGGCGGCCAGCACCGCGCCCTTGCGTTCGACGCCGCGGATGCCGCCGAGGCGGCCGAGCAGGTCGGCGACGACCGCCTGGTAGAGGCCGGCCTGTTCGGGGGTGAGGTTGCAGCGGACGGTGAACTCCTGTTTGGCGGGCAGCTGTTGGCCGATCTCCGGGTCGCTCTTGAGGCGGCGCAGCAGGAACGGCGCGGTGAGCCGCTGGAGTTGCGCGGCGACGTCCCGGTTGCCGGACTGCTCGATCGGGACGGCGTAGTGCTCGCGGAAGGACTCGGGGGTGCCGAACAGGCCGGGGTTGGCGAAGTCGAGGACGGTGTGGAGTTCGGCGAGGCGGTTCTCGACGGGGGTGCCGGTGAGGGCGATCCGGGGGCCGGAGCGCAGGGAGCGCAGGGCGCGGGACTGTCGGGCGGCGCGGTTCTTGGCGTGCTGGGCCTCGTCGGCGACGACCCGCCGCCAGTGCACGGCGCGCAGTTCGGCGGCGTCGCGCTGGAGGATGCCGTAGGTGGTGATCACCAGGTCGGCGGCGGGGTCGGGGGCGGTGCGGTCGGGGCCGTGGTGGAGCTGGACGCGCAGCCGGGGGGCGAAGCGGGCGGCCTCGCGGCGCCAGTTGCCGACGAGCGAGGTGGGGCAGACCAGCAGGACGGGGCCGCGGGCGCCGCGGGCGTGTTCGAGGGCGAGCAGGGCGAGGGTCTGGACGGTCTTGCCGAGGCCCATGTCGTCGGCGAGGACGGCGCCGAGGCCGAGCCGGCCGAGGGCGTCCAGCCAGGCCAGGCCGCGTTCCTGGTAGGGGCGGAGGGTGCCGGTGAAGCCGGGCGGGGGCGGGGTGCGGCGGGCGCCGGGGAGCCGGCCGAGGCGGCCGGACAGCAGGTCGCCGAGCGGGCCCCCGGCCTGCACGGCGGTGACCGGGAGGCCGTCGACGACGGCGCCGTCGGTGACGGCCAGGCGGAGCAGGGCGGCGGCGTCCAGCTGCGGGTCGTCGCGGCGGTCGGCGAGGAAGCGCAGGGCGGCGGCGAGCTGTCCGGCGTCCACCTCGATCCACTGGCCGCGGAACCGGACCAGGCCTGCCTGGGCGGCCGCGAGTTCGTCCAACTCCTGCTGGGTGAGCGGCTGTTCGCCGACGGCGAGCTGCCAGCGGAAGTCCAGGACGGCGTCCCGGTCGGCCTGGGCGGCGCGCCGGACGGAGCCGGGGGCGGCGGCGGTGCCGCCGGTGGCGGCGAGGCCGAGCCGGGCGGCGCTGCCACCAGGCGGGCAGCAGGACGCGGTGGCCGGCGGCGGTGAGCGCGGGGGCGCTGTCGCGCAGGAAGGCGAGCGCGCCGGCCCGGTCGAGGTCGAGGCCGGTGGGGCGGGTGCGGTGCAGGGCGGCCCGCAGGCCGGGCAGCAGGCGGGCGGCGCGGTCCAGTTCGGCGAGGTACGCCTCGACCGGGTCGTCGACCGTCCGGGCCAGGGCGGCGGCGCCGGGGCCGCCGGACCAGAGTTCGGCGGCGGGCAGCAGCAGCGAGGGCCGGTCGACGGGGCCGAGCAGCACGTCCAGCCGCCAGTTCTCGTCCGGGACGGTGGCGTCCGGGTCGTCGGCGGCGGTGCCGAGCGGTTCGGCGAGGCGGAAGGCGAGCCGGAGCCGGCCGAGGGGCGCGGTGCCGGCGGCGTCGGCGGCGAGGCGGGCGACCTGGGCGGGGTCGGGCGGGCGGGCAGCCGGCCGTCGGGGCCGTGCAGGGCGGCGAGCCAGGCCGGGCCGCCGGGGCGGGCGGGGGGCCGTCGGCCAGGGCGACCCGGGTCTCGTGGTCGGTGAGGGCGTCCAGCACGGTGTCGAGCAGAGCACTGCCGGTGGGTTCGTGGCCGTCCTCGGCGCGGGCGACCGGCGGGCAGCCGGCCGCCAGCGCGAGCGCCCCNGGCGGGTGTCCGGCGCGTGCGCGGGCCGCCAGCGGGCGGCCCACCCGGCGGGCTCCGCGACCAGCGCGGGCAGCACCCGGCCGCGCCCGGCCAGCCGCCAGGCCAGGTCGTGCACGCCGGTCAGCCAGCGCAGCGACGCCCCGTACGCGAGTTCCGCCGTCCGGCCGCCGGGCAGTTCGACGGTGGTGCCGGGCCAGTGCGGGTCGAACAGTTCGCCGAGCAGTTGCGCGGCCTCGGCCCGGTCGAACAGCAGCGCCGGGATCCGCCACGGCCGCAGCTCCGGGCCGCGGGCGGTGGAGCCGACCGGGAGGTCGGGCGAGGGGGTGGGCCGCGAGCCGAGCGTCGGCAGCCGCAGCGTCAGCCACCGCTCGTCCCCGCGCTCGGCCAGCCAGGCCGGGCCGGGCCCGACGGCGGCCAGCAGCGCCGCGACCTCGCCCGCCGGGCAGGCGTACGGGTGCCGCGCGCCCTCCACCCGCCGCCCGCCGAACGCCCCGGCGTCCTCCGCCCACACCCCGAGCCGGCCGTCGACCCGCCACTGGGCGTGCAGGACGTACATCGGGCCTCCGGGGATCGGGCGCAAGGACCTTCCAGGGTAGATGCGCGACCAGGGGCCCGGCGGCACGCATTCAGGGGCCCGGGGAACTGTCGGCAGACGAGCATGCACCACCAGGGGCCCGGGGAACGGCGGGTCCGTGCTGCTGGTGGCCGGAGCCCATCGGAGGTCGGGGCTGCTGCGTGCAGTGACAAGAACCCGAAGCAGCTGCGCGCCACGGCAGTGCACCGCCAGCAGCCCGGGCCTCGCCGTTCCCCGAGCCCCTGACGGGGCGCTCAGCTGACGTGGAAGACCGGCCCGCGCGCCGTGAACGGCAGCGTCGCGCCGCGCGGAATGTCGGGGCTGGCGGACTGGCGGCGGAAGGGGCGGGCGTAGGAGCGCAGCGGTTCGGGGTGCGGGACGTGCCCGGCGGCCCAGCCGAGCCAGTCGTCGGAGCTGGCCCGCAGGTGGCCGTGGACCAGGCGGTTGACCAGCGCGGAGGGCATCGGAAGTGGCGGCGGTTCAGCTCGTCCAGGAACAGGCAGTAGGGCTGGTCGCGGGCGATGGTCCCGGGCGGGCAGAACCGGGAGCGGCCCTCGGGGGTGATCTGCGGGGCGCCGATCAGGTCCTCGGGGGCGAGCTGGGTGCCGAGCAGCGAGACGCACTCCAGGCCGAGCGACTCGGCGAGGGGATTTCTGGGGTCCGGCGGCCGGTGTGGAGGGCGCGGCGGGCGGGCGCACCCGGTTTTCCGCGGCGCGGCCGCCGGAGAGGTTTCGGACAACTTTCAACTTCATGGTTGAAAGTTGAACCAGATCGGCGTACGGTGAACCGCGTGAACAAGTTGAAGCCTCAACAAATGGCTTCGGCCCCCGTCCCGAGGAGAGAAGTCATGGGCATCTTCAACCGCAGCAAGAACACCGCCGCCACCGCCACCGCCGCCACCACTGCCGCTCCGGCCGCCGCCACCGAGGCCCAGGGCCCGGACCTGGCCCACCTGACCGGCGACTACACCATCGACGCCGCCCACTCCAAGATCGGCTTCGCGGTCCGGCACGCGATGGTCACCAACGTCCGCGGCGAGTTCGCCGAGTACGAGGGCAAGCTGTACCTGGACGGCGGCAACCCGGCCGCGTCCACCGCCGAGCTGGTGATCAAGGTCGCCTCGATCAGCACCGGCCAGGCCCAGCGCGACGAGCACCTGCGCACCGGTGACTTCTTCGACGCCGCCGCGTACCCGGAGATCACCTTCCGGTCGACCTCCGCCGAGCGGGTCGAGGGCGACACCTACCGCCTGCACGGCGACCTGACCATCAAGGGCACCACCCGCCCGGTCGCCCTCGACCTGGAGTTCACCGGCGCGGCGACCGACGTGTACGGCGCCGACCGGGTCGGCTTCGAGGGCGGCACCAGCGTCGACCGCACCGCCTGGGGCCTGACCTACAACGCCGCGCTGGAGACCGGCGGCGTGCTGATCGGCGAGAAGGTCAAGCTGACGCTGGACGTCTCCGCCGTGCGAGCCTCCTGAACCCGCCCGTCCCGGCCGCCCGTCCGGCCTCCCCGGTACCGCCCCCGCCGTCCCCCTCGGCGGGGGCGCCGCCGTTCCCGGAGCCGCCCGTCGACGCCCGCCGGACCGCAGCGCCACGGCCCCTCGGCCGAACAGCGCCCCCTCAGACGGACAGCAGCGCCGCGTCCTCGGCCGGCAGCCAACTGCCCGGCGGGCGGCGCAACCAGCCCTCGGCGGCGGCCAGTTCACCCGCGCAGGCACGCAGCGCGGCCAGCCCCGGGTGGCGGCCGCCCGGCCGGTGCACCAGGCCGACCAGGCTGAGCGGCACCGGGTCGACCAGCGGCCGGACCACCCCGCCCGGGAGGTCCCGCGCCCCGGCGGCGGTCAGCACCGGGTCGCCGTGCCGGGCCAGGTAGCGGGCGAACTCGGCGGCGCCGACCGGCGGGGTGCGACCGGGCGCGGCCGCCAGCCCGTGCGCGCCCAGCAGCCGCAGGCCCAGGTCGGTCCACTCGGCGGTGGCGGGCTGCCCGGCGAACACGTCCACCCGGTGCCCGGCCAGCGCGGCCAGCGGGACGGCGGGCAGCGCGGCCAGCGGGTGGTCCGGCGGCAGGAAGAGCGCCATCGGCTCCAGCCGGACCGGCAGGTGGGCCAGCCGGGCCCGGTCGGCGGCGGGCAGCCCGGCGTACCGGCCGAACGAGGCGTCCAGCCGGTGGGCGGCCAACTCCCTTGCGGCGGAGGTGAGTCCGCCCAGGTAGCGGGCCAGCAGTTCGGCCTCCGGGCAGCGGCGGCGGGCCGCGGCGAGCACCCGTTCGGCGGCGTGGTCCGGCCCCCAGTCCTGGCTGTTGAGGTCGACCAGCAGCGCCCGGGTGTCGCCCAGCGCGGTGATCTCCGCCTGGAGTTCCAGCAGTTGGCGCGCCTTCGGGAGCAGCGCCGCGCCCGCCTCGGTCAACTCCACGCTGCGGGTGGAGCGGTGCAGCAGCACGCAGCCCAACTCCCGTTCCAGCGCCTGGACGTCGCGGCTGACGGCCTGCTGGGCCAGGTGCAGCCGCTCGGCGGCGCGGCCGAAGTGCAGCGTCTCGGCGACGGCGGCGAAGCTGCGCAGCAGGCGGGGGTGGAGGTCGCGGGGCACGCCCGGAAGATTAACAACGGGAAGCGGTGAATGCGGCGGAGCGGGTGTTGGACGCCGCCGCTCCCCCGCCCCGAGGCTGGAGGCTCCCCCCACCCCTCGGAGCTCGGAGCCCCTCCTTGTCGCTGCCGCTCGCCCGCTACCGCCCGGTGTTCGCCGCACCCGGCACCCTGGCCTTCACGCTGTCCGGGCTGCTCGGCCGGCTCGCCCTGGCGATGAACGGCGTCTGCGTCGTGGTGCTGGTCGCCGACCGGCGCGGCTCGTACGCGCTGGCCGGGGCGGTCTCCGCGGTCGGGGTGCTGGCCGGCGCGGTCCTGCTGCCGCTGCTGGGACGACTGGTCGACCGGCTCGGGCAGTCCCGGGTCGCGGTGCCCGCGGTGCTGGCCGGCGCGCTGCCGACGGGGGCGCTGCTGCTGTGCGTCCGCTCCGGCGCGCCCGCCTGGACGCTCTTCCTGTGCTGGGCGCTGTCCGGCAGCAGCCCCGACCTGGGCGGCCTGGCCCGGGCCCGCTGGGCGCACCTGCACCGCGCCGACCCGGCCGTGCTGCACCGGGCCAACGCGCTGGAGCAGTCGCTGGACGAGCTGTGCTTCATGGCCGGACCGGTGCTCGGCATGGTCCTGTGCACCGCCGCCTTCCCCGAGGCCGGGCTGCTCGCCGCGCGGGTGCTGGGCACCGCGGGCACCCTGCTGTTCGCCGCCCAGCGCGCCACCGAGCCACCGCTGCCGCCGCACCGCCCCGGGCGCACCGGGGGGCTGCTCCGGACGCCCGGCCTCCGGCCGCTGCTGGCGGTGTTCCTGGCCGCCGGGGTGCTGTTCGGCTCGCTGGAGGTGACCACGCTCGCGTACACCGACGCACTCGGCCGGCAGTCGGCGGGCGGCGGGCTGCTGGCCCTGGTCGCGGCCGGGTCGTGCGCCTCGGGGCTGGTGTTCGGCGCGGTCCGACCGCGTCGCCCGGCGGCGGTGCGGCTGGCGCTGGGCACCGGCGCGATGACCGCCCTGATGCTGCTGCCGCTGTCGGCGGGCCTGGCCGGGGCGGGCGTGCTGCCGCTGGGCGCGGCGCTGCTGGCGGCCGGGTCGGGCACCGCGCCGACCATGGTCAGCGGCATGACGCTGGCCCAACGGCTGCTGCCCGCCCACCGGTTGACCGAGGGGATGGCGATGGCGGTCGCGGCCATCCTGGTCGGCATCTCCACGGGTGCGGCGCTCGGCGGCACGCTCGCCCAGCACTGCGCGCCGGGCACCGGCTACCTGCTGCCGTGCTGCGCCGCCGCGCTCGCGCTGCCGGCGTCCGTCCGCCTGGCCCGCGGGGTGGAGCCCGGCCCGCGGGGCGGGCCGACGGCGGGTCAGCGCCAGCCGTAGACGTACTCGGGCAGCCGCGTCCCGTCCGCGAAGTGCGCGGTGCCGCGGCCGAGCCGGCGGGCGCCGTGCCGCTCGTAGAACGCGACGGCGCGCCGGTTGGCGGCCAGCACGTCCAGCCGGACGGGCACGTCGGGGAAGCGGTCCAGGGCGGCGCGCAGCAGCCGGGTGCCGATCCCGCCACCGGTGCGGTCGGGGCGGACGTGCAGCTGCTCCAGCCGGACTTCGCCGCCGTCCGGCACCAGGTGGGCGAAGCCGACGAGGGCCCGCCCGGCCCCGGGGTCTCGTCCGGGCTCC
The DNA here is from genome assembly GCF_013364235.1 of Kitasatospora sp. NA04385. NCBI lineage: Bacteria > Bacillati > Actinomycetota > Actinomycetes > Kitasatosporales > Streptomycetaceae > Kitasatospora > Kitasatospora sp. NA04385. The sequence continues at coordinate 3,404,917 of NZ_CP054919.1, forward strand.
TCGGCGAGCAGCAGGACGGGGGTGTCGGCGGGCGTCCCGTAGTCGGCCTCCAGCCGCAGCGTCCAGAGCATCTCCTGCTGGGCGTCCTCCGCGTCGAGCACCCGCTCCGGCACCAGGTGGGCGTACGCGGCGCGGCGGCTGGCGGCGTGCAGCCGGGCGACGGCGGCGGCGTCCGCGGCGGTGCCCTCGCGCAGGACGGGCGGGGACGCTGCGGGCAGTGACGCTGCGGGCGGGAGCGGGGACGCTGCGGGCGGGGGCGCTGTGGACGGGAGCGGGCGGTGGTCGGGGGCGGGCATCCGTCCAGCCTTCCACACCTCCCGCGACCGCCCGCATCCCTGCCCGGCTTTCCACGCTCCGGGGTTGAGCGTGTCCGAACCGGTGCCCTAGAGTCGTCCCGACAGGTTCCTGAACGCGTTCGAAAACCTGTTCCCGGCGGCCGGAGGGGGAGCCGTCCGGTTCCGATTCGCCCTCCCGGTCCGGAGTTGTCCCGGTCCGGGCTAGGCTCGGACGGGTAGACGACCGGGACGGAAGCGAATCAGGCGGGGCGAGGTGTCAGGTAGCGGCCAGGAGCGGACTCATCAGCGCCCGGTAGGGTCGGGCGGCGTGGAGAACGCGAACGACAGCACGGAGCAGGCACCCGGCCCGCCCGGGTCCGGCGAGCTGGCGGGCGGCCGGGCCCAGCCGAAGACCGACAAGAGCGAGGCCACCCGCGCGCTGATCCTGGAGACCGCGATGCGGATGTTCCAGGAGCGCGGCTACGAGAAGACCACCATGCGGGCGATCGCCGCCGAGGCGGGCGTCTCGGTCGGCAGCGCCTACTACTACTTCTCGGCCAAGGAGTTCCTGATCCAGGGCTTCTACGACCAGATGACCTACGAGCACGCCGCCGACGCCAAGGCCCGGATGGCGCACACCCGGGACTTCGCCGAGCGCCTCCAGATCGCGATCGACTCCTGGATCGACACCGCCGCCCCGTACCACGAGTTCTCCGCCCAGTTCTTCCGCACCGCCGCCGACCCGACCAGCTCGCTCAGCCCCTTCTCCAACGAGTCCCACCCCGCCCGGGCCACCGCCGTCGAGCTCTTCCGCGAGGTCCTCCAGGGCTCCGAGCTCGCCCCCAAGCTGGACGCCGAACTGGTCGACCTGCTCCCGGACGTGCTCTGGCTGCACCTGATGATCGTCGTCCTCTACTGGGTCTTCGACCGCACCCCCGACACCGAGCGCACCCGCGAGTTCGTCCGCCGCTCCACCCCCCTGGTGGCCCGGCTGATCAACCTCTCCCGCTACCGGGTCTTCCGTCCCCTGGTCCGCGACGCCAAGGGCCTGATCCAGGACTTCGTGCTCCCCAGCATCGGCAAGACCATCGTCAAGTGAAGATCGCCGCCGAGTGAGGGCCCCCGTCGAGTAGGGTCCCCGGCAGGGGGACGGACACGGGCGGGGGCGCGGATGAGGGACGAGGAGACGTCCCGGCTGGTGGTGGCGGCCCAGCAGGGCGACGTGTTCGCCATGGACGCGTTGATCACCGAACTGACCCCGTACGTCGGGCGGATCTGCGCCTCGGTGGCCCTGGAACACGCCCCGGACGCGATGCAGGAGGTGTTCGTCGCGGTGTTCCGCGGCCTGCACGGGCTGCGGACGCCGGAGGCGCTGTACGGGTGGGTGCGCGTCATCGCCGTGCGCGAGGCGGTGCGGGTCGCCCGGCAGCACCGGCGGGAGGTCGCCGTGCCCGACCTGGCGGACGTTCCCGCGGACGGGGACGCGGCGCTCGCGGGCGACGTGGCGGACGTGCTGCGGCGGCTCGGCCCGCAGCAGCGCGCGGTGCTGGTGCTGCGGCACCTGGAGGGGCTGGACGAGCAGGAGGTGGCCCGGCTGCTCGACGTGCCGGTGGGGACGGTCAGGTCGAGGCTCTTCCGGGCCAGGGCGGCCTTCCGGCGTGCCTGGGAGTGAACCCGCCCGACCTCCCCCCGCGCTGCGCTTCTGACCTCCCTGACCTCCCTGGTATTCCTGCTCTACCCTCCTGACCTCCCTGCTCCGCCCTCCCCGGCCTCAGGCCCGGCGGGCCGCGATCCGCGCGCCGAGCCGGTCCAGGAGCGCTTCGCTGCGCGCCCCCGCGCCCGGCCGGCGCAGCGCCTGCAGGGCGCCGCCACCGGGGAGCCGGAAGGCGCTCAGGTAGCCGAACCGGGTGCCGCCGTCCTCGGGTTCGGCGGCCATCGCGCCCAGCAGCACCCGGCTCTGCATCAGGCACCAGCCCGGGGCGAGCAGCACCTCGAAGGTCTCCCGGTGGCCGAGCCTGCTGACCGCGACGGCCCGGAACCGCCCGCCCGCCGCGCCGCCCACCGCGCCATCGTCCGGCCGCTCTCCGGCCTCCGGGGTGAACGACCGTACGCCGGGCAGGAGTTGCGGGAGTTCGCGCTCCAGATCGGAGACGACCTCCCACAGCCGCTCCGGGGGGACGTCGAACCGGCGGGTGGCGCAGACCGGGTTCCTCGCCGTCGAGGCGATCACCCGCAGCCGGCGCAGCGGTCCGAGCTCGGCCGTCGGCCAGGTGGTACCGCTCGATTCGGGCACGGCCGCGACTCCTTGACTGATCGGCGCCGGAACGCCCCCAGGCTATCCGGCGCCGTCCGGCCCCCTCCCCGTCAGCGCGGGAACAGCTGCCTGACCCGTTCGGCGACCAGTTCGGGCCGTTCCTCCGGCAGTTGGTGCCCGGCGCCCGGGACGGTCTCGACCCGCAGGTCGTCGCAGAACTCCGTACCGCCCGCGAGGAGCCGGGGCGGGATCACCGGGTCGTGCTCGCCGGTGAGGGCGAGCGTGGGCGTCCGCAGCCGCAGGGCGTGGAACTCCGCGCGGCGCAGGGCGGCGAGGTCCCGGGCGACGAAGGCCCGGTGGACGGACTCCCCCGCCAGCGCCGCCAGCGGCACCCGCGCGGCCTCCGCGAACTCGGCGACCTCCGCGGCGGTGAGTGCGGAGCGGTCGGCCGGGCCGCGGCGCAGCAGGAAGCGGGTGAAGGCGGGCCAGTGGCGCAGCACGGCGCGGCCGAGCGGCGGCCACTCCAGGGCGAGCGTGTACCAGAAGCGCCAGGCGCTGCCGAGGGTGGCGCGGCGCTGCGGCCAGAGGTGGACCATGTTCAACGCCAGGTACCCGTCGAAGCGTTCGGGTCGGCGGGCGCAGGCCAGGTACCCGGCCCAGGCGCCCCAGTCGTGGGCGACCAGGAACGCCGAGTCCAGCTCCAGCGCGTCGAGGAAGCCCACCAGGTCGGCCGCCCGCGCCTCGGTCGACCAGCGCCCGGGCGCACCCTCGGACCAGCCGAAGCCCGGCATGTCCGGGCAGAGCAGCCGGAAGTCCCCGGCCAGCAGCGGCACCACCCGCCGCCAGGCGAACCAGTGCTGCGGGAAGCCGTGCACCAGGACGACCGGCGGGGCGTCGGCGGGCCCTGCCTCGGCGTAGTGCAGGCGCAGGCCGCCCACCTCGGCCGTGCCGTGCCGCACTCCCGCGAGCTCGGGCAACGGTCGTTGTGACGGCATCAATTGACGTGTCATCGGTTCTCTCCCCGGTCGGTTCCGTCGAACGTCCTGCCGGGAAGAGGAGCCGCCCCGCCCCCGCACTCCCCCACCCCCGCGTGACGTGCACCACAGGAATCGCCCGGCCCCCGTCACGCCTTCCGGTGGTCGCGCCAGGCGCACGCGGCACCGATCATCCGGGCCGTCCACGCATCCGGGTCGCCCCCGCCGATCTCTTCCCACATCCGGGCGTTGGCCACGGCGAACGCGTCCACCCCCGCTGCGGAAGCCGCCTGCCACCCGGGAACGCGGGACGCCCACCCCTCGGCCGAGGCGGGTCCGTGCCCGAACGCGATGAGCCAGAGCGCCCAGTACGCGGCGTCCAGCCATGGAGCCCCCCTGGTGGCCCAGGCCCAGTCGACGAGTCGGGCCTGCCGACCGGCCACGAGGACGTTCGTGTCGTGCCAGTCGGTGTGAAGCAGCGCGTCCCCGGCGAAATGGCCGAGGTCCGCCGGCCGCCCCGCGTACCGGGCCACGCACTGTTCGGCCCGCCTCAACTCGATCGGTGGACACGGGATTTCGGCCCGGCTGCAAGACGACGTGGGCCCCCAGGAACGGAGCCGCGATCAGATCGTGCGCCATGTCGTTCCCCTCTTCTCCGGACGTGGAACCTTGGGCGTTCGCCGCGTTCAGCACCACGGGTGGACGAGCGGGTTCAGCCCCCCTCCCCGGCACGGCTGCCGTCAGGTCGGTGAGCACGGGCCTCGGTGGCTTCCGGGGGCGGGTCGGTGTGGATCTCGCTCCAGACGGTTTCGCGGGCGGTGCCGTCGTTGCGGGAGGGCGGGGAGTAGCGGTGTCCCCAGCGGTCGCCGAGGGCGAGGGCGTCCAGGACGGCCCGGTGGTCGTCGGCGCCGTGGGGACGGAGGATCGCGAGCTCGATGCGGTAGCCGGTGGGGGTGGTGGTGAGCTTGGCGTCACCGCCGCCGGCGAGGGAGAGCTGCTCGGCGAGGCGCCAGGCGCGCCGCTGCGGGTCGTTGTCGGTCACGGCTGTACCGCCTTGCGGGCAGAGGGCTGCTGGGGAAGGTGCAATTCGCCTCGGAGACAGGCGAGTTCGAGGAGCGCTTCGGCGGTGCGCTGGACCCAGGGCAGTCCCGCGCAGCCGAGCGCGACGGCGCCGTGCTCGGGGGCGATGTCGTCGCGGTAGACGGGCGAGAGCCCGGGCGGCGGGTCGAGGCGGGCGGCGCGGAAGGCCAGCTCCAGCAGGTCGGCGGCCTGTTCGGCCCGGGTGAATCCGTCACGGAGGAAGCGCCGGAGGGTGTCGGCGGCCTCCAACGACTGTCCGGTGTACAGCACTTCGGTCCCCTCGGGGTCAGGCCGCAGTGTCACGGGCGGCAGGGGTACAGCGCGGACACGCACAGGCCGGCCAGGTCAGCGCCGAGACCAGCGGCAGGACGAGGTCCTCGTCGAAGGCGCAGGAGGAGACCTGCACCCGACTGCCGTCGGCCCGCACGGTGTAGACCCGGATGGTCAACCGGGCAGTCGGATCGCCGGGCGCGGCACCGGGGAGGGGCAGGCCCACCCCCGGCGGGGCGGCAGAGCTTTGCTGACTGGTCATCACGATCCTTGCCTCGCACGGCGGCTGACCTTGGCAATGGTCACTTTCTGTGCCTCAAGCCTTGCCGAGCGGCACTACCCTGAACAAGGAGCGCCGCGTTGCGGACCTGCGCGGATGCGGGCGCGGAACACGAAGGAGGCTGGACGGATGGGCTGGCAAGAACGCGACCTTCAGCCGAATCTCTCGCCCCGACACTTCTACGGCGCCGAGATCCGCCTCCACCGGGCGAACAACGACATGTCGTTGGAGAGCCTGGGGAACATCATCAAGTTCTCCAAGGCGCACCTGTCCCGGATCGAGAGCGGAGCGTCCAAGCCTCCGGAGGGCCTGTCGGAGAAACTGGACATGGTCTTCGGGACGAACGGACTGTTCTGCCGCCTCTACGAGCTGGCGAAGCGGGAGCCGTTCCCCGACAAATACAGCACGTTCCACAAGCTCAACAGCCGCGCGGTGGAACACGCCTCGTACTCGCTGTCGTTCCCGGGCCTGCTCCAGACCGAACGGGTGATCAGGGCGATCATGCACGGGAGCGGGTCCCGGGCGTCGGACGAGGAGATCGAGAGCTGGCTGACCGCCCGACTCGGACAGCAGGAACGGCTCCGCACCGAACCAGCGGTGTGCGAGTACTGGTTCATCATCGACGAGGCCGCGCTGCAACGTCCCATTGCCGGGCCGGAGGTAATGGTGGAACAGCTCTCTGCACTGCTGGCCGCTGGTCGGCGCCGCAATGTGACGGTGCAGGTGCTGCCGTTCAGCGCTGGTGTGCACTCACGGATGAGCGGCTCCTCGCTCATCATGCTCACTTCGCCCGATGGATCGATGGCCGCCTACGAGGAGGGTGATCGATGGGGGCGTTTGCACGATGACACAGAGACAGTTGTGAGTCGTAGGAAGGACTACGATCTGTTGCGGGCCCAGTCCCTCTCGCCGAGGAGTACCGAGGCCAAGATCAGCTCCGCTTTGGAAGGATTCGCTGAGGATGCGCGCCGACGGCATGCCTGAGAACTGGGTCAAGAGCAGCTACAGCAACGATGACGGCGGCGCCTGCATCGAGGTGGACACCAACCACCCCGGCACCGTCCGCGACTCCAAGGACCCGGCCGGGCCCCGCCTGCGCTTCACCCCCGCCGCCTGGGCCGCCTTCGTCTCCTCCGCCGCCGCAGGCGAGTTCGGCACCGTCTGAGTCGTCTCCCCGCTCAGGCCACGTTCTCGGTGCGGTCCGCCGGGAACGGGGCGCCGTAGGCGGTCCAGAGCGGCATGACGCGCGGGGTGATGGCCGGGCGGGGGGCCGGGTGGACGGCGATCCGGGTGGCGGGGCCGTGGACGAGCGGCAGGCGGGGCATGATCGTGCGGCGCAGCGCGTGCAGGGAGAGCGGGTGCCGGAACCGGGAGCACACCGGGAGGGTGTTCGGCGGTCGCACGGGTGCCGGTGCGGCGGCGGGGAGGCCGCCCGCCCGGTGGCGGCCCTTCGGGGTGTCGACTCCCGTGCGGTGACGGCCGGTTGGGGTGTCTCCTGGGCCGGAGAGGTACCAGGCGATGGCGAAAACGAGAAACAGCGCGGCGATGGCGATGCAGGGTGCCGCCCAGACGCTAAGGTGGAACATGTCGAAGCCCCCATGGTTTTCTTTTTTCTGGGTGGGCGCTTCGACTCCGCCCCGGGGGTGTTGCTGCACCCACCGGGGCATTTCTCCGTGCTGCCGAGAGCGGCCCGATCGACCCGAACGCTATGCAGCGGCAAGGGAACTGTCGATCCGTCAGATTCGAACGGCCACGCCCGCGCCGGACTCCCGTTCACCCCTCCGGGCGGTCACCGCGGAAGGCGTTCTCCCAGTTCGCGGACGATACGCCAGAGTTGCGCTCCGGCCGCGCCAACTCCACGCCATCGCAGGAGTGTTCGGCACACCTGGGGGTGAAGGGAACAAGCTCCCGATTGACGTCCGGCGCCTCGCTCAACTCCGCCCGGCACGCCGGGCGTTGTCGTTCTCGGCGGCCCGCAGCACAGCGGCCCTGGCCGCGCCCGGATCGACCTCCGGGAGGGCGAACAGACCCGGCACGGCGGCCAGGTGGCGGGCGGGGTCGTCGTCCCAGCGGTGCACCGTCCAGCCCGGCCAGCGGGCCGGGACGGCGTCCGGGTCGGGGAGGTTGGTGAGCGTCCACCAGCCGAGGGTGCGGCGCTCCGGGTCAAGGTGCAGGCCCGCGTCGGCGGCCACCTCGCGGTGACTGAAGTCGGTTGCCCCGTCCAGCCGTTGCAGCAGTGCGGGGCCCTCGGTAGCGGGGTGGTCGCCGATGTCGGCGAGCAGGTGGCAGCGGCTGCTACTGCGGCTGCGGCTGCGGCTGGGGCCGACCGTCACCACGACGAGCGCGGACTCCTCGGCGGCGACCTCCCACTCCGCACTGAGCGGCGGCGCGACCACCGGGCGCACGTCCCGGTCGCGGACGGTCTCCGGGTCGCGGCCGAGGTACCGGAGCAGGTCGGCGTTGCCGTCGAGGCACCAGCGCACCTCCCAGCCGGGCCAGGCCTCCCGGAGCAGCGCGAAGACGGCCGCGCGCAGCCGGGGGTCGGTGCTCGGGCCCTCCCAGGCGAAGAACAGCAGCACCCGGCGCGGCAGGTCGACCAGGACCGCGCCCTGGCAGAACACGTCGTCCAGCCAGTACCCGCCGGGCCCGAGCGCCCGGATCCGCTCGACGGTGCGCGCCGGGCCGGCCAGCAGCGCGAGGTCGAGCCCGACGGCGCCGTACTTGTCCACGTACGGCCCGTGCACGGCCCGGTTCCCGTCCAGCAGCACGAAGTTCGCCCGGTCCCCCATGCCCGCCAGCCTGCCCGGAACCCGCCCCGACCGCCAGTGGGTCACCGGCGGCGGGGTCAGGGGCCGCACCAGGGGCGGCGGCGGGTCAGAAGCCGTCCGGGTTCCAGGGGGCGCGGGCGGTGCGCAGCAGGGTGTCCGCACGGACGGCCGCGCCCGGGGTCAGCTCGGTGAGCAGGGCGGCGTCGGCGAGGGCCGCCGCGCTGCCGCCGCCCAGGTAGAGGGTGCCGAGCCGGGAGACGTCGAGCGCGAGGTCGGCCGGGTCGTCGGTGGGGGTGATCCGGCCGGTGCCGTCGGCGGCGGTCTCCAGCGCCCAGCGCCCGGCCGTCCAGCCCTCGCGGTCGGTGACGTCCAGCACCAGGCGGCCGGGGGCCTCGTAGCGGCGGGCGGCGAACGCGGCGGGCAGGTCGAGCAGCCGCAGCCAGGTGAAGTCGGAGCTCTCCTCGTGCGGCTTGGCCCCGCGCGGGTCCGCCAGCAGCAGCGGCAGCACGTCACCGGCGCCGAGGTGCGGCGCGACGACGTGCCGCACCCAGTCGACCGAGAAGGCGAACGCCCAGAGCGCGTTGGCGGTCTCCCGGTCGAGCGCGATGAAGTCCCGGACGGTGAGCGGGCAGTCGGGGTAGGAGCCGTCCCACTTGTCGTCGACGGTGTAGTTGAGCATGCCGGTGAGGGTGCCGTCGGCGGTGCGGTGGAAGGCGGTGAAGCCCTGCTTCCAGTCGAAGCCGGGCAGGTCGACCTCGCCGACCCGCAGCCGCCACCAGGCCTCGGGGCGGCCGATCGCACCGGGCTGGGTGGGCCGCCAGCGCTCGTGCAACTCGGGGCCGTGCTTGCGGAACTCCTCCAGGGTGGCGAAGTCGATCCGATGGCCCTCGTGCACGGGCAGCCCGGCCCGGATGCCGCCGGAGCGCAGCACGTCGACCCGCCAGCCCGCCAGCGGGGCGGCCGAGCCGAAGCCGAAGCGGCCGTAGATGTTGTGCTCGGCGGCGATCAGGATCGCGGCGGCCGCGCCGCGCTCGCGGGCGGCCGTCAGGTCGTGCCGCATCATGCCACTGAGCAGACCGCGCCGGCGGTGGGTGGCGTTGACCGTGACGGCGGTGATCGCGTCGACCGGCAGCAGCGCCCCGCCGGGCACCGTCAGCCCGGTGTCGAAGCTGCGGAAGGTCGCCACGCAGCGCGGCCGGCCGTTCGCCGCCGCCGGGCCGTCGTGGTCGAAGGCCCCCAGCATCCGGCCCGGTTCGAACAGCAGCTCCCGCCACTGCGTCGCCGGGGCGACGTGCGGGCGCATGAACCCGAGCGCGATAGCCCGGTCCCAGTCGGCCAGTTCCTCGTGGGTGATCGGCCGGATCTCGATGCCCCGGTGGGGGCCCTGTCGTGCGTCGTTGCCCATCGGGCCACCGTACGACGGCCCCCCGCCCCCGGCATCCGGTTTTCCGGCCGGTCGGAGCGGGCGCGGCCCGGTGCGGCCCGGCCCGGCGGGCGCGGCCCGGCCCGGTCCGGCGCGCAGGACGGCGGCCCGGGCGCGGGGCCCGGACCGCCGGTTCGGTTCCCGCCGGAGCGGGCGGGGGCTACAGGCCCCAGGTGCCGCTGGCCCAGAGCGCCCGGCCGTCGCGCTGGTAGACGACGAAGTTGCCGTCGTCCTGGAGGACGGCGTACCCGCCGGGGTTCCCGCCGGTGTTGGTGGACCAGAGCGCGTTATTCCAGGAGCCGAAGCTCTCCAGCGGGTAGAGGACCAGGTTGCCGTCGTCCTGCATCCGCAGCGTGGATTTCGGGTGGCCCCAGGTGTTGGTGGACCAGATCGCCTTGTCGTCGCGCTTGCGGTACAGCACGACGTTCCCGTCCGGCTGGACGATCAGCCAGGCCGAGGCCGACTCCGTCCAGGAGCCCGAGAGGATCTCGCCCGGCGAGCCCGCCACCCCGGGGCAGAAGGCGGACGGCTCGTCGAAGGTGCTGGAGCTCCACGACTTGCCGGGCGTGCCGACCAGGAAGAGGGCGCCCGGAAGGATCGTCAGGGTGGCGCCCGGCAGCCCCCAGGTACCGGTGGACCAGAGCGCGCCGCCGGTCTCGGGGCCGCCACCGGCCTGGTACACCACGAAGTTGCCGTCGCTCTGGAGGAGACCGTACGCGCCCGGGTGGCCCCAGGTGCCGCTGCTCCAGATCGGGTGGTTCGGGCCGCCGGTGGAGTTGACCAAATAAAGCACCAGGTTGCCGTCGGGCTCCATGGTCAGGACGGCCTTCCCGTCCTTCGCCGCCAGGCTCTGACCCGAAGTCAGCTTCCACCCGGCCGACTGGCGGTCCGCCACCGTGGTCGGGCCGGGCAGCTGGCACTTGGGCGTCGGCGGCTCCGCCGAACCCGCCGCCTGCGCGGTCGGCACCATCCCGACCATCGCCGCCGCAGCCAGCAGACCGGCCGCCGCCGCACTCGTCACGCGTCGCCGCATGAGGTTCCCCCCTCTGTCTCCTGCTGAATTTCGTGGGCGAACCTAGCACGTGCGGGAGACGGCAGAGCAAACGTTTTTTCAGCACTTCCAGGCCCTACCGCCCCCTCCCCGTCCCGGCGCCCGGCCATCGCCCGCACCGCCGGGACGACCCCCGCGACCAGGGCGAGCGCGACCGCCAGCACGAGCCGGGCCGCGGGCAGCGAACCGGCCGCCGGGTCGGGCCCGCCGAGCCGCGCCAGGAAGACGCCGCCGAGCAGCGCGGTGCCGAGGGTGGCGCCGAACTGCTGGACGGCGTTGAGCAGTCCGGCGGCCGAGCCGGTCTCGTGCGGGCGGACCCGGGACAGCGCGGCGGTGAAGAACGGCACCGTGAACAGCCCGCAGCCCAGCCCGGTCACGGCCAGCCCGGGCAGCACCCACCACGGGTAGTGGCGGGCACCGGTCGCGGCGTACCCGGCGAGCGCCGCCGCCAGGCCGACGGCCAGCACCGCCAGCCCGGCCCGCATCACCCGGCTGCCGTACCGGGGCACCAGCCGGGCGCCCGCCGCGAGCGAGCCGGCCGCCATCGCGGCGGTCCACGGCAGCAAGGTCAGTCCGGCGGCCAGCACGCCGCGGCCCGCGCCGAGTTGGACCTGGAGCACGATCACCGGGAGCAGTCCGTTGAGCACCGCGAAGAACAGCGTGGAGGCGACCAGTGCGGCCGGGAAACCCCGGTCCCGGAACAGGCCCGGCTCGACCAGGGTCGCCCGCCCGGCCCGCGTCCGGGCCCGCTGGTGCAGCACGAAGAGCACCAGCAGCGCGGCCCCGCAGCCGAGTTCGGCCGCCCGCCGGACGTCCCGGACACCGTGCCCGCCGTGTCCGCCGGTCAGCAGCGGCAGTGAGAGCAGCGCCCCGGCCGCCGCGAGCAGCACCGTGCCGACCGGGTCGAGCCGCCCGCCGCCGATACCCCCGCCGATGCCCCCGCCGGTGCCCCGCCGCGGCCGCCGGGGCCGCCGGGACCGCCCGGCAGCAGCCGCGCACCCGCCAGCACCGCGCCCGCCAGCGGCAGGTTGACCAGGAACGCCGCCCGCCAGGACAGGCCGAACAGGTCGGCCCGGGTCAACACCGCGCCCAGCAGCGGCCCGAGGATCGCGGCCAGCCCCATCACCGGCCCGATGCCGCTCATCGCCCGGGCCAGTTCGGGCCCGTCGAACAGCTCCCGGATCAGCCCGACCGTCTGCGGGATGACCAGCGCCGCCGCCGCGCCCTGCACCGCCCGCGCCGCCAGCAGCGGCCCCGGCCCGGGGGCCAGCGCGCACCCCAGCGAGGCGGCCGCGAACCCGGCCGCGCCCAGCACGAACACCCGCCGCCGCCCGGCCAGGTCGCCGAGCCGCCCGCCGGTGACCAGCAGCACCGCGAACGGCAGCGTGTACGCGGCGTTGAACCACGGGATCTCGGCGGCCGGGCCGCCCAGGTCCGCCTGGATCACCGGCGCGGCGACCGTCACCACCGTCGCGTCCAGCAGGTTCATCGCCTCCGCCACCAGCAGCACCGCCAGCGCCCACCAGCGCCACCGCTCCGTCCGCCCGTCCATCCCGGCCCCCTCTCCTCGTCCGGCCGGCCGTCCGCGGCCCGCCCGCGCCCCAGCCTCGGCAGCGGCCCCGGACCGCCTCCAGCCACGGCGTCTCGATGGTGGATTTCCTCCAGCGCACCCGCCCGTGAAGCGGATTAGGCTCACCTCGACGAAGGGGGCGACCGTGCTGGACGCGCTGGAGCGGGCCGTGGTGCAGGCGCTGCAGGTCGACGGCCGGGCGCCGTTCGAGCGGATCGGTGCGGCGCTGGGGGTGTCCGCGCAGACGGTGGCGCGGCGCTACCGGAGGCTGCGGGCCGAGGCCGGGCTGCGGGTGGTCGGGGTCGCCGACCACGAGCGGGCCGCGCAGGCCCAGTGGGTGGTGCGGGTGGCCGCCGTGCCCGGGGCGGCGGAGGAGATCGCCCGGGCGCTGGCCCGCCGACCGGAGACCTCCTGGGTGAAGCTGACCTCGGCGGGCACCCAGATCTTCGCGATCGTCCGCTCCGACCTGGCCGAGCACCCGCCGGTGCTGAGCCGCCTGCCGCACACCCGGGGCATCACCTCGGTCTCCGCGCACTGCCTGCTGCACACCTACCTCGGCGGCCCGACCGCCTGGCACGGCCGCCTGCAGTCACTGACGCCCGGCCAGACGTCCCTGCTCGCACCCGACCTGCCGGAGCGGCCCGCCACTCCCCCGACCGCGACCGACCTACGCCTGCTGGACGCGCTGCGCCACGACGGCCGCACCCCGTACGCCGAACTCGCCGCCGCGGCCGGCTGCTCGGTCGGCACCGCCACCCGGCGCCTCGCCGAACTCCGTTCCAGCCGACAGCTGTTCTTCGACGTGGAGGTCGACCCGTCCGGCTACGGCATCGCCACCCGCGCACTGCTCTGGCTGACCGTCCGCCCCGCCGACCTCGACCGAATCGGCACCGACCTGGCCGGACACCCCGAACTCGCCGTGGTCGCCGCCGTCACCGGGCCCGCCAACCTGCTCGCCCAGGCCCTCTGCACCGACCCGGCCGACCTGCACCACTACCTGACCCACCGACTCGGCGCCCACCCGGAGATCCACCACGTCGAGACCGAACCCGTGGTCCGCACCGTGAAGGCCGTCGGCCACCTCCCCCTCGCCCCCCGCCCACCCCGCAGCCGGTGAACGCCCGGCGGCGACGGCTGACCTGTAGGTTCCAATCGTGATCTTCATTCGGCTTCAGCCTGAGCTGGGCTGTTGTCGCCCTTCCCAGTGATCTTGCGCGGGTTTTGACCCATCTTCTTTGCGTTTCCTCACTGGCAGGGTGGGCAGGCCGTCACTGTGTACTCACTGAAGTGCCCCGGCAGGTACGGGATTGCCGGGCTCCGTCGTGGATCTTGCGACGTCTACCTGGGCGAGTCCGCGAGTGCGCACAGCTCATCGATGAATCGGCTCGGCGGCGAGGGCTTGAACTGGGCGTCGTTCCACTGGTGCCACATGCCTCCGGGGGCGAGGAGACGGCTGGCGCGGTCGGTTCCCGCCTGACTGTCGATGTGGAGGAGCGCGCTGATGGCCCAGTGCTGGTCGTACTGGCAGTCGGGCTGTTGGAGATAGCGTTCCAGGTAGGCCACCAGGTGCAGGGCATCTTCCTCCGTGCAGAAGCGTGCGAGAGCGAAGCAGTAGCCCTGACCGGAGAAGCACAGCTGGCTGGCGAGAAGCAGGTCACCCAGCACGTCTCGGAAGTGCTGCCGGCGGTCCACACCGATCAACCAGGCAGCGGTGAGGCGGGAGCGCCATTCGCTCTCCAGGAGGATTTCGAGTTCCTCATCGGTGATCGCCTGAGCAGCTGAGCGCAGTGACTGGAGGAAGGGTGTGCGCTCACGCTCGTCGTCACGGGCGAAGTTGGCGTGAAGGAGGTGGAGGTAGCGCCCGGTGTCGTTGGTTATGGGCTTGACGTAGCGCTCGATGACATCGAGCAGTTCGGGGTCCGAGGGGCGAGGAAAGCGCATGTCGGCATCTTCCCGTTCGCCATTGGTCTGCGGCCAACTGATTCTGAGGCTGGCTCGGGGTGGGACCGTCAGCCCACGGGCAGGACTCTTCCCCACATCGCCGAAGCTGGGCAATGATCTGCTCATGGATGACCTCCTGAAGTTCCTCCACACCCGCTACGAGGCGGACAATCATGCCTATGCCGAGGTGGCTTACCGCTTCGGGGCTGACGCCCTGCTTGACAGCCACCTGCCGATGCTCGACCTCGTCGACATGCTGGCCCGGGACTACGAGGCAATGGATTCGTCCGACGCGCGCTTCGCCGGCCTCGGCCATGCCTTGCGCGTGCTCGTACAGTCGTACGCCGAACACCCCGGCTACCGGGCGGAGTGGCGACCCTAGAACCTGGTCCAAGTAGGTCCGGGAATGTCACAAAATCAGCTACCGAGCCCACTCATCGGCTCCGTCGATGATCTTGTGATGGCTCTCGCCCCGGAGAGCCTCAGCCCGGTTCCGCCCCGTGGTCAGTAGGTGTAGCCGGGTCAGTGTGGATCGTTCCAGCGGGCGGGCCCGGTGAGGCCGATCAGCCTCAGGCGTTGGAGCAGGTCGGCGGGGGCGTTGGACGCTCTCAGTCGAGCGGGGGCATGGCGGGTGAGCCAGGCGGTGAGAACCGCCAGCTTCTCGTCCTTGTCGTACCAAGTGCTCCAGGGGAGTTCGTCGGCGAGCAGGTCGTAGTCCCACGTGTCGACGGCCTCTGCGAGGTTCCGATCGGCGGTCGGGTGCTCCAGCGTCTCCCAGACGTCGAGCCAGGGACTCAGCTCGCCGGACGCCTCGACGCACATGGCGAGGGTCAGCGAGGTGTGCCCGACGGGGCCAGCGGTGACAAGGCTGTGGGCCCAGAACGCGTGCAGGAACTCCCACACGGCCGCGGCCTGTTTCCGGGGCCATTCCTGCCAGTCCGCTCGGGCGAGCGAGACGCCGATGTCGTCCCGGTACCCGAACGACTCCGATCGGCTGTCGAGGAGAGCGCCGGCGAGCTGAGGCAGGATGCGGCGGAGCACCGAGGCGTGGTCGCGCCAGTCCGACGGCTGCCAGGCCCGCCGGAGAAGGTCGGGGTCGAGCCTCACGTCCGGCACCTTGAGAAGGGCGAGCTCCTCCGCACTGCCCCAGTGGCACTCGCAGTTGAACTCCTCGGGCTGCGCAACCGCTCCGCGGAAGACTGCGAGGCCCTCCAGGGCCGCGTCGAGGCGAGCCTTTGCACGTCGAGCGTGAACCTCGGTCATCGGCGTCTGCCTTCACGTACTCCGCGGGAGCGCGCCCGCGAAGATCCCTACGCTACCGGCCGCCGGGAGGATGCGCCCCAGCAGGGCTGCCCTCATCTGCGGCTGGCTCACTGCCGCAGGTTGCGGCAGACGGCGTCACAGGATCAGCGACAGAGCCACTGACGCGGCTCAGCTCAAGGCTTCTGCCACGATGTGGGAGTGGAAGCTGGGGCATGAAGTGACTGGCCGACCCGCGCGACGCAGACTTATGGCGGGCCCGAGACAACTTGCCGGCCCGCCGAGTCCAGTGCTGCGAGCGGAAGGATCACTGGGCCGAAACAGGAACCTGCCGTCGTGAGAGAGCCAGCCTTCGCCGTTCTCGGTCAAGGTCGATGACGACGACCGAGACTGCGTCGCCGACCTGGATCACGTCCTCTGGTGTCTTCACGGGCGTCCATGCGAGCTCGTCGAGGTGGACCAGTCCCTCGATCCCGTCGGCCACCTGGACGAAAGCGCCGAATGGAATCAGCTTGGTGACGACTCCGCGCAATGTCTGACCCACCGCATGGCCGTCAGCGAAGACCTGGAAGGGATCCGGCTTCATCGCTCGCAAGGACAGCCGGGCCTCTCCGTTCCAGGTGTCGAACTGAAGGAACTCGCAAGAGACGTGCTCCCCGACCTGCACGATGTCCGATGCTGCTTCGAAACGGCTCCAGGAGAGTTCGGGGATCGTGATGAATCCGACGCCGGGGAAGACCGGGTGGTCAGGGCCGTCGTCCAGTGCCACGAACACGCCGAACGACTCGATGGCCGCGATCGTGCCGGAGAGGATCTCGCCACGGTCGAGTCGGTTCAGAAACGTCCAGAGTTCCGGGTTCTCGGTGGCGGCCAGTGACAGCCGGACGTGGCCTCCTTCCAGGTCGACGGCGAGCACTTCGGCAGTGATCCGCTGACCGACCTGAACGGCTTCGGCCCGAGGCCGTCCCCAAGGCAGGTCGAGCGGCCAGACGGACCCCAGCGGCTTGGCGGTGAATCCGTCCAGCGTCACCGCCACCCCATGGGAGCGGGTGATCTCGGTTGCCACCCCGCTGCATAGGTCACCTACGTGGATCGTTGACAGAAAGCTCCCTATAGCTTGATCGTCCGACGCTTCATCCATGACGGCAGCCTTTCACGGAGGCAGTACGTCGGCTTGAAAACTCGCTCTACCCGGAGGCTTGAGGGGACCTGCCCCGAACGGTGGCTCTTCTCGATGCGGATGCGGGTTCGCGAGCCTTGCCACTCACGGCAGCGCTGTCGTCCGGTGCCGCAATAATCCGTGCATGCTGATGATGAGTTCTGGGGCAGGGATGCCCTTCCGACGGACGACGAAGCCACAGATGAGTGCGGCGATAGCCAACCTGCAACCAGGTCGAGCGGTCGTCGTGGAGCGCTCTGACGGCCAGGCTCCTGGTGACTAGTACGTGCAGGTGCTCATGCGGCAGGACAATACGTTCCAGTTGGAGTACCGGGACGGGACACCCAGCCAGCACTATCAGACGCGGACGGTGTCGCGCGAGAAGGTTGTGGACGCCGTGCTCGGCTGGGCGAAGAACGATCCGACCTGGAAGGACGCGTTCATGTGGAACAACATCGGCTCCTACTTCGAGTAGGGACCGACGAGCTCATCCATCTCATCCATCCGTTCGCGACTGGGCACGTTCGCGCGTGCGCCGACGGGTCGGCCAACGGGCGATCTCGTGAAGGATCGCGTCTCGTCCGGCTGAGGTGAGTCGGTAGTAGGTACGGCGGCGTCCGGGGCCGCGTCCTGGGGTGGCTCTGGAATTCCAGGACGCGTCGTCTTCGACTCGGTTGGTGATCCAACCTGCCGCCTGTAGGCGGTGGAGTTGTTCGTAGATGTTTCCGGGGTCGCGCTTGAGCCGGTCGATGACGAGCGCGCCGTAGCATTCCCCATCGCTGTGGGTCATGAGGTCCTTGAGCAGAGCGAGCATCGCGGCGGTGATTCGGAGCCTGGTGACGGGGATCTCCGTGAACGGGCTGACGGAGCGACGCGGCCGGGGGAATTGCTGTTGGGCCGCAGCTGCCTGGTGTTCCGCGAGTCTGTCGAGCTCGTGGTCGGCGATGGACTTGGCCATTTGACTTCGGATGTGTGGCTTCTCCAGATGGTCGAGGAGCCGCCTTCCTCGCTTCGTCGGTTGCTGCGGTGTGCCCCCTGTCGAGCGGACGAAGATCTCGGCGCCGATGTCGCGTTCGAGGCGTTGAAACTGGACGACGAGTGTTCGGGGCGGGATGCCAAGATGCTCGGCCGCTGCTTTGAGGGTCGGGAAGACCATGGCGATCTGAAAGCGGTGCAGTCTCTCCCAGCCGCCGAGGCTTCCTTCAACGGCGGCTCGGATGTCCTTTGCAAGCCGACCGTCCAAGCGATTGATCATCTGCTCCGAGCTGTGGATACCTGGCGGGCGGGGCGTAACCCCCAGCCGGTGCAGTGCGTTGTTGACAGTCATCTGGGTGGTTCCGAGTTCCTCCGCGATGGTGCTCGTCGACTTCCGCTGCCCGTGATACTGGTCGCGAAGCCAGGCGGGGTCGTTGATGGCCGGCGCTTTGCCCTTGTTGAGGGGAATCTTGTGCGAGCGGGCGGCTTGGGCGAGGAGGGATCGGCTGAACCCGGTCTCGGCGGCGAGGTCATGGAGGGTGCGGTTCGCGCCCACGTATTCGTGTTCGAAGAAGTCCCGTGTGGCGATCCGGGGCATGGCCTGTCGGCGCTTCCAGGACTGGGGCAGGGCGCGGGGGCTCCAATCCCGCTCGGGCCGGTCGAGGTGTTGGAGCGCGAGTGCGACGTGTTCGACGTGGACGCCCAGGACTTCGGCCGCCTCGCTGACGGGCCGCTGGTCTTCGATCACGATCCGGCGGATCGTCGTGGTGTCCAGCGTGGACGGGAGTGCTCCGGGCAGCGTCAATCCGTGGGCGAGATCCAGGGGCGGTGACCAGGTCACCGGTTCGTCGATCTCCAGGTCGTCCAGGATCCGCTGGGCGTGCCCGGCGAGAGCCGACCGCAGGGGCAGAGTGAGTTGGTGGGTGAACGTTACGTAGCGGCTGTGGTCGGAGCTGCCGGTGAAGCCGAATCGGTGCCCGTCCACGCCGAGGTCCGCGCCTGTCAGCAGCTGCAGGAGATGGCGTTGGGCGTGCAGGTGGCGGCCGCGGGCAGTCTGGTCGTCGCGGGGGCTCTTTCCCGGGTGGAAGCCGGCTTCGCAGGCCAGGTCCCGCCATTGCGGCCAGGTGATCAGCGAGTGTGCGGGAATCCGCTCGCGGCGTCGCTGGTAGTCGATCGGAGAGCCGCAGGTGTCCAGGTAGTCGGCTATGCGGCAGAACGCGGCCAGAACATCGGTGAGGCCGGACTCGGGCAGATCGCCGAAGCTCTGGAGGAGGACGCTGAGGTGGGCGGAGGTGACGCGGCGGTTGAAGTGAGTGGTCAGGTCTCTGTAGGCACGTTCGGACGACCCGGGTATCAGCAGGCATGTGGCTGCGGTCGCACGGAAAAGCTCGGACCGGAAGCCCGATCGGAGTGGCAGTAGGAGGCCGGCCCAGTCCGGCCAGATCAGGTGCGGGATGTGCCGCCCCCTTGTCTCGGCCGTGCGGTTGCCGGGCTTTCCCGCCTGCGGGGTGGGCGATTTGAATCTCAACCGGTCCATGGGGGTCATGTCGGTATCGATCGATTGCAGGAAGCGGTTCGGGAACGGTCCCTTCATCGTCTTCCACCGGTGGAAGTTCATCCCTGCAGGCACGACTCCGGTCCGTGTACGACGTCCGCTGGAGAGTTCGCGCACGGCGGCGACTCCGGCTTCGTGATCGGCACCGAGAACAGTCCGGGCCATGTCGAGCACGACCGCGACCAGGGGAGCGTCCGCCTTCGGCAGCCGCCCGTTCAGCACGAGCAGGGTGGTCCGAGCGCGGCCCGGTGCGAGTTCGGCGGCACGGGCCTGCCAGTCGGTTCCCTCGTGGCCCATCAGCCAGTAGGCGACGGCAGGGAGTTCATCCAGCGTGATCGCGGAGTCCAGGTCGCCGTTCCGGTCAGCGTCCCGCTGGAGGCCGTCGATCCAGTCCTGGGCTTCCAGGGCGACCTGGGGAGCCGGGATTCCCGAAAGCGCGGCCAGGTCGGTGCCGCAGCGCGTGCTCCGATGTTGAGGCTGGTAGGCGCACGTCCCTGGTGGAAGTTCCTCGGTTCCGCCGGGCAGGTAGACCCTCAGTGTCCTCGCGCAGGACGGGCAGCTATCGAGTAGCAGAAGGCGGTGACGGGTGCAGGCGACCGCCCAGTTGGACCGCCAAGCGAGCAGCCATCGGCCGCCGTTCTCGCCCAGACAGACCGGACAGAACCTCGTGCCGCCGCCGACGAGCGTCATCCTCATTGCCTGACCTGCAAGTTGGACGGAGCGAAGTCCTCCCTCGGGCATGCCGGCCACACATTCCATCCGCCGCCAGGACTCCTCGGGAGTGGCCTTGATCAGGCGGTGGATCGAACGTGCGCGCTCGGGAAGACCGAGTGCGGGCAACAACTGGCTTGGGGAAAGCCGGTGTCTGCGGGCCAGTTCCTCGATCCAGGAGTCCACGCTCTCGCCGTCGATCGGGGCGGCCCTGAGCGGAACCGTGTTCACGTCGCCGGTCACCTGCCGGCCCCTTCCTTCTTCCGTACCCGCTTCTTGGTCTCAGCGGCGCGGCGTTTCCGGGAACGCTCCGCGGCTTCGTCGATCCGGATTGTCTCCAGCAGTTCTCGGCTCAGCGACTCGGTCCCGTTCGCGATGGCTTTGAAGCACCCTCGGGTGACCAGGGTGATCAACGAGCCAATGTGTCCGCCGGTCCGCTCGAACAGGTAGTCGTCCAGGGCGACCAGCTTGCCCGGCCGTGCCTTGGCCAGGATCAGCTGCTTCTCGATCGCTTTGATGAGTCCGGTCCAGCTGTCGTCCCGGTCGAACGACGCGACCTCCAGGCGGGTCCAGCGGGCTGCGGTCTGGGCGAGTGCGGTGGACTCACCCGACAGGCCCTCGTCGAAGAACCGGCGTTCGGTCAGCCCGACGCCCGCGTAGATGAACGTGACGGGCAGTTCGTTGGCCAGCCACTTCAGGTGGTTGCTGACCGCCAAGCCGTCCTTGCTGTTCTGGTTGATGAAGTGGACGTCGTCGATGATCCCGATGCGGGTCTCGCATTTGAGGACGCAGTCCAGTGCGAAGGTCGCGAGCTGGGCGGCGGTGCCGTTGGCCGCGCCGGGATGCCCGTAGAACTCGCAGATCATCTTGTTCAGGGTCCGCAGGGTGGTGTTCGAGGTCAGGCCGACCCGGAAGACCGGTATCCGTTCGTCGCCCGCTTCGGTGGTCTCGCCGCCCAACTGGCGGGCGGTCCGGTCGTAGTCGCGTGCGAACAGGTTCGCCATTGTCGTCTTCCCCAGGCCGGGGAATCCGTCGATGACCGCCGCTCCGCGGACCCGGTCGCTGTCCTGCCGGTTCGAGGCGACGATGAGTTCCAGTTCCTCGCGGACCTGCTTGAGCTGCGGCGTTGCGATCGTGCCGAAGTTCGCGTGCCAGTCGTGCCGGGAATCGTTGTAGTGGGCGCGTTCGAGCGGTGCGAGGCGGGTCAGCGCGGTTGGCGACATCCGCTCCGGCCGTGTCCGGGCCGGTGTGTCGGTGAAGCGGCGCCAGCCCTGCTTGCGCGAGAGGCTGTAGGCGGTGGTCACTCCAGCACCTCCAGCGCGTCGTCGTAGTAGCCGTCGATGTCGTCGAACAGCTCGTCCTCGCTGTCGCCGTCGCCCTCCAGCTGAGGACTGGAGCTCTGTGCGGGCAGCCGGGTCGGGAAGTCGTCATCCTGGGCGGCGGGCGGCAGCGGGGTACCGGAGCGCTCAGCGGACAGGCGGGCTGCCATCCGGCGTTCGCGCCGGTCCAGGACCTGCCCGTTGTCCCAGCGCTGGAGGACCTGCTTGAGCGCGGCCACTGGGTCGGTGAAGCGATCGTTCCGAGCTGCAAGCGCACGGGCGTACTGGGCGGCCTCTGCCGAGAACGCGGTGCCCAACATGGGTGTGTGCTCCCACTCCAGGCAGTGCCAGGACCCGTCGGCCGGTTCCTGGAAGTAGACCGAGCGCACGTCCTCGTCGTTCACGCGGATCGGCCACTTGCCGGCCTGGATCCCGCCGTAGGGGCTGGCCTGGTTGCGGTGCCCGTCAAGGGCGGGCCCGTTGTAAAGCAGCCCGTTCACCTCGACGCCGTAGTGCTGGATCGTCCGCCAGGCCACCCGGTGGAACTCCAGCGCGAGCTCGGGCCGAGCGGGCAACCGCAGACGCCCCGCCTTGCCGACACCGAGAGTGAACATCTCGTTCGGCGACAAGGCCAGACCCGGCCACTCCGGGATGGTGAGACCGTCGTGCTTGCCGGTGTGGTGGACGGTGACGATCCAATCGCGAATCACGTCCTCCAACTCGTGCAAGAACAGGAACGCCTGCTCTTCCAGCCCGATCCCCCGGCTGTGCAGGTCGGGCCCCTTGTAGGCGGGAAGGTGCTGGATCAACCCCTCCCGCAGAGTCCTGAAGAACCGCTCGACAGTGGGCTTGTCGGTCGGCTTCTTCGGCTGGGCGGGCTGGATGGAGATGCCCAGCCGCGCGCAGACTCCGATGACATGCGACGACAGGAACGCCTTCCCATGGTCGACGACGAGTGCCTCCGGCAGGCACCACGATTCCTCGGCCCCGTGCTCGGTGAACACCAGCCGCTGCGGGACTCCGTGCGGCGACCCCAGCACGGACCGTCCACCACTGCGACCGGTGATCGACTCGAACAGCACGCCGGCGACGTCGACGGCCTTGGTGGATACCGGTGTCACCCTCAGCCCCAGGATCTGCCGGTCGAAGAGATCCTGGGCGACTGTCAGCTGAGCACGTACCCAGCGGCAGGTGACTGGCTCCATCGCAAACACGTCCAGGTCCTGAGTGTCCAGGATCAGCTACTCGCCCGGACGGGTCGCCCGCAGCCGTCCGTAGGTTCCCTGCGGGCGGGAAGCGATCGACCGTCGGCCCTTCGCCGAACCGGACACGGCATTGCGGCCCTTGGCCAGCTCCGCCAGCCGCCGGTAGGCCGTCGTCTTCGGCGGAACCTGGACGGCGCCTTCGCCGTGTTCGCGTTCCAGACGCTCCGCGACCCGCAGCAGGACCGCGCTCCGGGTGGGTGTCGACGCGTCCACCCCGGCGGCCAACTCCGCCAGCACTGCCGCGTCCCAGCGCGGATCGACCGAGCTGCGGCGCCCGGTCCGCTTCCGCTCGTCCACCAGCGCGGCCTCGCCGGAGGCCCGGTACGCGGACACCCAGTTCTCCACCGTCCTGACCGAGACCTTCAGCTCGGCAGCCTTCGCCGCGTACTTGTCTTTCAGCGCCGCCTCCGGGGCGAATTGCGGACGCGGTTCACCCGGCCTTGCCGACTCCGCGTGACCGGCGGCAAAGCCTGTCAGGACCTCGCGAACGTGCCCGGCGCGAGCAGTCACCTTCTCCCGCTCGTCCGCCGACAGGCCGGCCAGCACCAACCCGGGGTCGTCGGCGTCCACGGGCCCGGACCCCACTCCGCGGGCCCGAGCCACGAGCTCCGCCAGTGTCAGAGTGCGGTAGCCGCCGTCGCCGAGCGCACGCACCATCACCGACCGGCCGTCGAACTCGACAACCTGAACCGGGTCTCCATCGAGCAGCAGCGTCGCCCCAGCCACAATCGTGACAACATGCCCGTTCACGCCACCACCCCCAGCCGGACCTGGGTGGCGCCGCCCAGTGGGCGCGACAGATCCGCCAGCAGCCAGCCGCGCCAGAGCAGATGCAGGATCACCGGCCGGATGACGGCCGCCTCCCCCATCCCGGGCAGCGACCGCTCAAGGTGCGCGACCGGAACCGGCTCGTCCACGGCACCGATAACCGCCTCGGTCAGCTCTGGGTCGATCATCGCGTCGCGGCGGTAGCCGGCCAGGAAGCGCACGTTCTCCAGCAGCACCGGGTCGGCTGAGGACCACACCTCGAAGTCCCAGCCCCTAGCGTGGGCCAGGCGCTCAGTCCACGCGAACTGTCTGGCCACCTTCGGATCGTCGAGGCGGTACGCGGCCTTCACGTCCACCACGGCCACCGAGCCGTCCGCACGGCCGAGCAACAGATCAGGAACATGCCGACGTGTACGGCTGCCATCGGACCACTCAAGCCAGAACGGCTGAGCAGCGATCGAGACGACCTGCGGATCATGGTCGGCCAGCAGGATACGAGCCAACTCCAACCGGCTCTCGTAGACCACGTGCCCACCCGTCGTCGCCGACCAGTACCACCCCGAGTAGCACTGCCGACCCGCGAACCAGCGCATCTCCCGCACCGGCAGGCCCGCCAGAACGTCGTCGACCGACACCCGATCCAAGGAGGTGTCCACGAAGGCACCGCTCTCACCGCGGTAGCGCACCGCCACATCAGAGGCCGACGGCACGGATATGCCCTCGGTGATTAGAACATCAGACCAGCCAGTCATGGCGCGACCATCTCCCGCCCGACGGACCGGGGCGGGGCGAACCGGCTTCAGATCACCCGTGATGGTGAAGAATCGAGGAATCGGTAGGCGCGCCCGCCGAACCGCCCCCTCACCGCCCCATTGATCTTGCACACACGCAAGGTAGACGCAGATTCAGTGGGAAAGCGCACGGAGAAATGGGAACCTACATGACCGCCGGGTGCTCAGGGGCGGGCGTAGAAGTCCGGCCGTCCCATGATCCAAAGGCTGGCCTGCTTGATGGCCGTGCCGGGGCGGGGGGCCTCGATCATCTGGTCGTCGCCGAGGTAGATGGCGACGTGGTAGATGTCGGCGGCGCGGCCGGTCTTGGTCCAGAACACCAGGTCTCCGGGGCGGAGTTGGGCGTAGCTGACCGGGGTGGACTCGGCGTACTGGTCGGCGGCGAAGTGGGTGAGCGCCTTGCCGCCGCGGCGCCAGGCCATCATGGTCAGGCCGGAGCAGTCGTAGCCCCCCGGGCCCTCGCCGCCCCAGATGTAGGGCAGGCCGACGACGGAGCGGGCGAAGGCGAGGGCGGCCGCGGAGCCGCCCGCCGACCAGGCGCTCTCGCGCTGCTGCGGGACGGCGTGGTGCCGGGCCGCCTCGGCGGCGGCCGCGGCGGCGGCCCGCTGCTCGGCCTCGGCCTGGGCCCGGCGGGCGGCCTCCTCGGCCTCGCGGGCGGCGATCGCGTCGAGCGCCTCCTGCCGCTGCCGTTCGAGTTCGACGGTGGTGTTGCGGGCGGTGGCGAGTTCGGCGAGCAGGGTCTCCCGGCGGGCGGCGGTCTCGGTGACCTTGGCCTGCTGCTCGGTGACGCGCCGCTGGGCCTGCTCCTTGGCGGTGCGGACCGCCCCGGCGGCGGCGCGGGCGGTGTCCTCGGCGGCGCGGGCCTCGTCGGCGGCGCGGGCGGCGGCCTTCGCGGTGGAGGTGGCGTCGTCGAGGATCTGCCTGGTCCGGGCTCCGGCGGTGCCGACGGCGGCGGCCCGGCCGGACAGCGAGGCGGTGCCGCGCGGGTCCAGCAGGGCGTTGACGGCCGAGAGCTGCGGGGTGGCGCCCTGCCGGTAGATCTCGGCGAGCAGTTCGGCGGCCCGGTCGGCGGCCTCGGTCCGGTCGGCTTCGGCGGCGGTCGAGCGCGCGGCGGCGCCCCTGGAGGCCTCCTCGGCCCGGCCGAGCCGGACCAGCGCGCCGTTGTACGCCTCGACGGCCTGTTCGGCGCTCTGCCCGGCCTGCTCCAACTCCCGCTGGGCGGCGGCCAGTCGTGCTTCGACGGCGGCGGTGTCGGCGGCCTTGGCGTCCGCGTCGGCGCGGGCCCGGTCGACGTCCTCGGCGGAGGGGAAGTCGGGCTGCGGCGGGTCGTCGGCGGGCCGGGCGGCGCGGACGGCCTCGGGGGCGCCCGCGGGGGCGGCCTCGGGGGCGGCGGCGGGGGCGTTCGCGGCCGGGAGCAGGGCGAGCACGGCGGCGGTGGCGAGGAGGAGGGTGGGGAGGAGCCTGCGCGGCATGACGGTCCCCTCTCGGCGGACGGTGGCGGTTCCTGACGATCAGCCGGATGTCGCATGAAGTGATCATCCGCTGACGCACCGCAAGATTCTCAGACCCGGCGGCGGCGCAGCGCCACCGCCATACGGCCGCCCGGGTGAGATGTCGGATTGTCGGAACGGGCCGGTGCGCCGCACGGACGGGACGTCCACGAACTCTACCGGCCGGGAGCCGCGCCGCCCCCGGTTTCAACGCTCCTTCAACAGCACCACCGCCAGCACCGGTACCCCCGCCAGCCCCGGCACCCCCGCCGACACCGGTCAGCGCACCCGACCCGAGGGCCGCCCCGGCCCGGTCGCGGTGGTCCGCGGCCGTCCGGCCCGGACGGTGCGCCGCCGCCGTTGGGCCCGGGCCCGCCGCGCCGGGTCGCCGTGCGCGGCCCCGGCCGCCCCCTCGGCGCCGGGGCCACCCGTCGCCCAGGCCGCGCCCCGCCCGGGACGGCGGCGGTGGGCCAGCGCCCGGGCGGCCATCCGCTCGGCCACCGCCTGCGCCTTCGGGTGGCCGGCCGGGACCTTGTCGGGCGCCCCGGCGATCAGGTCGAACAGCCAGGTGCGGGCCCGGTCCGTCCGGGCGTGCAGTCGGCGTTCGCGCCGGATCGCGCGCGCCATCCGCCGGGGGCGTCCGGTGTAGCGCCAGCGCGCCCACGGGCTGCCGGGGCGGCCCAGCCGGATCGCGCCGATCCAGGACAGGCCGGGCACCATGATGCCGAGCAGCCCCGTCCAGACCTTGCCCTTGAGCAGCGCGACCAGGGACACCAGCGCGTTGACCCCGATCACCGCGACCAGCCCCCAGCGGGTGTCCTGCCCGGGGACGACGCCGAGCGGCACGTAGCCGGTGAGCAGCAGCGCGGTGAGCAGGATGCCGAGGATCACCGCGTCCACCGACTTGCGGCCCTGCTCGCTCCAGTACACGTCGTCCAGGTGCAGGATCAGCGCGAACTCGTCCAGCACCAGCCCGCAGCCGATGCCGAAGGACAGGCCGAACCAGTCGGTCCAGGGGTGCCCGCCGTAGGTGGCGAAGGTGCCGATGCCGCCGAGCAGCAGGAAGCCCAGGCCGAACACCATGTGGTGGATGTGCAGCCCGCCGGGGGTGATGTTGCCGGGCCACCAGCGGACCTGGGCGCGGATCATCCGGGTGCTGAACCGGATGAACGCGAAGGAGGTGATGAACCCGACCAGCAGCAGGAACAGCGGCTGCTTGTGGGCGTCCACGATGTGGTGGCGGTAGCCGTCCAGCAGTGCACTGATCATCGGGTGGTGCCTCTTCTTGCAGGGGGTGACGCGGGGTCGGGAGCCGCGGGTGCGCTCGGCCGCCCGGCGCGGGATCAGCGCGTGCGGGGAGTCCCGGTCGCTCGCGCCGGGGTTCTTCAGGAACAGCCGGGCCACCTCGCCGCCGAGGTTGACGCCGATCGCCAGCGCCAGCGCCAGCGCGACCGCCCGGGAGGCGGAGACCAGCCCGGACCCGGCGTGGCCCTGGGCGAAGGCCAGCATGCCGAGGTAGAGCGCCGAACCGGGCATCAGCGGCCCGATCGCCGCGGTCACGTACGGCAGCGCGGAGGCCGACCGGTAGCGGGCCAGCAGCTGGCCGAACAGGCCGACCAGGCCGGCCGCCAGGCCGGTGGCGACGATCGCCGAGACGCCCGCGTTGTGGGTGAGCACGCCGTACGTGGACCAGCCGACGGCGGCGTTCAGCACCACCATCGGCAGCGCCCGCCGGTCGGTCTGCAGCAGCATCGCGAAGGCCAGCGCCAGCACCATCGCGGCGACCAGCTGGACCGGCGGGTTGGCGGTGCCGCCCAGGCTCTCGTCCGGCCTGAGCCTGGCGTTGTAGTTGACGCCGACGTACAGCACCAGCATCACGCCGATGACGATGCCCGCGATCAGGTACATCACCTCCAGCAGCCGGGCCGCGGCGGTGATGTAGAAGCCGGTCAGGCCGTCCTGGACGGCGGCGACCATCGCCCGGCCGGGCAGCAGCGCGAACAGTCCACCGGTGATCACCACCGAACCGCGCAGGTGCAGTTCGTTGAAGGAGAGCAGGATGCCGCAGAGCGCGGCGGGCATCGCGGCGATCACGAACTGGTAGAACTCCGGCAGCCCGCGGCGGGCGACGGCCGAGGCCAGCCGGTCGCCGACCACGGCGGTGGTGAACGCGGAGACGAACACCAGCCAGGCCGTGGAGTCGACCTGCCCGCCGACCAGGAAGGACGCCGCCCCGGCCAGCAGCCCGGTGGCCACCGCCATCAGCCACACCGGGTACGGGTGCCGGTTGCGGCGGATCCCGGCGAGGCGCCGGTACGCGTCGTTGACGGTGACCTGCTCGGCGGTGATGTCGGCGACCAGCTCGTACACGGCGGCCAGCCGGGTGTAGTCGGAGGTGCGGCGGCGCACCACCCGGTCCGCGGTGACCGGCGGGTCGATCAGCGAGGGCTGGTGCGAGATCGAGATCAGCGTGAAGGTGACCTGCGGCTCGCAGTGGTCGAGCCGGTACGCGTGGGCGATGCCGAGCATCGCGGCCTCCACGTCCTCGGCGGCCTCGCCGCTGGCCAGCAGCAGTTCGCCGATCCGCAGCGACAGGTCCAGCACCCGCGGCACGTTGCGCTGGGCCTGCGCACCGGCCGCGGGGTGCAGTTCGCGGGCGGTGCGCTCGAACGCCGGGCGCTCGGCCATCGGCGTCCGCAGCAGGGTGCGCATCCGGTCCGGCCAGGGGGCGTCGCCGGGGGCGCCCTTGTGCAGCTCGGCCAGGTCGATGCCGTGGGACGGGGTGTAGCCGGCCGCGTTCCACTCCTCGGGCGTCAGGGTGTCCTGGAGCAGCGGGTTGCGGCGGGGCCGGGCGGCCTCGGCGGACTCGGGGAGCGGGAGGTGGCCGAGCAGCCCCTCGGTCTGCAGCGGCTCCGGCGCGTGCGGCACGCTGACGGTCCGTCCGATCGGCGGCGCGTCCGGTCCGAGCAGCCCCTCGGTGGGCGGCGCTTCCTGCGCGGGCGCGCCCTCCGGCTCGCGATCGGACACGGCACTTCCTCCACCACCCCGGCCGCCCGCCCGGTCGGGGCGGCCTCCTGGCCTCCACCTTGCCCGATCGGCGGCGCGGGTGCGAACAGCGCGTGACGTGGGCCGCGCCACCCCGGCCCGGCCCCCGGCCCGGCCGTCCGGCGCCGGGAGGACATGCCCCGCACCGCTCCGGGGCGGCGGGTCGCGGATCGGACACAATGGCCGGTGATGAGCGAGCAACGGACGGTGACCGGCACCCCCGGGGACAGCGGCGGCGAGAGCGTCACCACGGTGGTCGTCGCGGGCCTCTGCAACCTCGGCATCGCGTTCGCCAAGGCCGTGGCGGGCGCGATCAGCGGCTCCAGCGCGATGCTCTCCGAGGCCGCGCACTCCTTCGCCGACACCGTCACCGAGGTGCTGCTCTTCCTCTCGCTCAAGCGCAGCGCCCGCCCCGCCGACGACGAGCACCCGCTCGGCTACGGCCGCGAGCGCTACCTGTGGGCGCTGCTCGCCTCCTTCGCGACCTTCGTCGGCGGCGCGGTGTTCTCGATCCACGACGGCATCCACACCTTCCAGTACGGCGAGGAGCTGGGCAGCCCGGCCCTCTCCTACCTGATCCTGGCCGTCGCCTTCGTCCTGGAGTCCGTCTCGCTCTCCCGGACGGTCCGCCAGCTGCGCGGCGAGACCCGCCGGCACCGGGTCGGCGGCTACCGCTACCTGCGGCACACCCCGGACACCGCCGTGAAGGCGGTCTTCCTGGAGGACTGCGCCGCCCTGGTCGGCCTGCTGTTCGCCTTCGGCGGCCTGCTCGGCGCCCAGCTCACCGGTGACGCCCTGTGGGACGGCCTGGCCTCCGTGCTGATCGGCGCCCTGCTCGCCTGGGTCGCCTACGTCCTGGCCCGGGACAACGCCTCGCTGCTGATCGGCCGCTCCCTCCCCGAGCGCGACGAGCGCGCCATCACCGAGGCCCTGACCGCCCAGCCCCAGGTCGTCCGGGTCCTCGACCTGGTCACCAGCGTGCACGGCCCCGATGACGTCCTGGTCGCCGCCAAGGTCGACTTCGCCGACCTCGCCACCGCCACCGACATCGAGACCGCCTGCGACCGCGCCGAACGCGCCGTCCGCCACGCCGTCCCCTCCGTCACCCGGGTCTACCTCGACCCCACCCCGCCCCGCACCTGACCGGCCGGGCGGGGCGGGGAGCCGGTCAGAGGCCGTAGTCGTCGACGATCTTCCGGTGGCGGGCGGTGTCGGCGCCCGCCGCCTCGGCGAGGGCGGGCCAGGCCAGCGGGTGGGCGAGGTCGGCGGTGAGGGCGGTGAGGAGGGCGTCGGCCTGGGCGGCGGTGGCGGTCGGGGGGACGCCGAGGGCCGCGTAGACGCCGGGGAGGCTGCCCTCGGGGTCGGCCGGGTCGGCGGTGCGGTAGGTGTCGCCGCTGTAGACCCAGACCTCGTGCCCGGCGGCCCGGACGGCGTCGCGCAGGGCGTACCACCGCTCCGGGTCGGGGCGGACGCCGTCGATCCAGTAGGTGGTGTAGCCGGCCGGGTCGAGCAGGGTGAGGAACTCGAAGACCGGCCGCCAGTCCTCCTGCTCGGGCGAGCCGGGCTCGGGGCGGTCGTTGAGGACGGCCGGGGAGAAGACCGCGACGTCGCCGTGGTTGAGGTCGAGATCCTCGCCGAGCACCGGCAGCACCTTGGCGGTGGCCGGGCCGGTGCGCAGCGCGGGCAGGTCGGTGGTGGTGCCGTTGGCCCGGGGGACGCGCAGCTCGATCAGCTGCCACTGCTCCTCGACCGGGCCGCTGTCGGTGTCGAACTCGATGCCGATCCGGGCGCCGGCGGCGCGGACGGCCGCCCAGTCCCGGTTGGCGGTGGCGGCGGTGATCAGGTGCCACAGGTCGGGTTCCTGGACGGTGCGGTACGCGTCCTCCTCGCCCGCCTCGGCCGGGTCGAGGGCGTGCTCCAGCAGTTCCAGGTACAGCCGCTGGGCCTCGGCGTGGTCGCCGCGCCGGGTCGCGGCGGCCGCGGCCAGCCGACGGGTGTTGAGCGCGTCGGGCGAGTGGACCAGGACGGCCGCGCACTGCTCGCCGACCTCCTCCCAGCGCCCCTGGGCGGCGGCCCAGCGGGCCCGCAGCCAGTGCGCGTCGGACGGGTCCTCGGGGGTGGCCCGGGCCAGCCGGGTGGCCAGCCGGTCGACGCCCTCGCCGTCCTCGGAGTCGATCAGGAGCTGGCCGAGCATGCCGGTGAGGTACGCGTGGCCCGGGTCCAGTTCCAGCTGGGCCCAGGCGAGTTCGGCGACGGCCCGGGTGTGGCCGAGCGCGCCGAGGGCGCCGGCCAGGTTGACCACCAGGACGGTGTCGGGGCGCTCGCCGCGGGCCAGCGCGGCGGCCAGCAGGTCGGCGCCGGTCTCCGGGTCGGGGCGGTGCTCGGCCAGCCAGGCCGGCAACTCCTCGACCGGCACCGGGAGTTCGGGGAGCGGCAGGGCCTCGGCGGCGGCCCGCAGCGCGGCCACCTGCTCGGCGACGCCCTCGGTGCGGCGCAGCTGCCCGAGCTTGCGCTCGCCGGTGCGGGCCAGCGTCAGGGCGACCTCGCGGGCGCCCCGGGCGAGCGCCAGCCGACCGGCCCGCAGCACCAGGTCGAGGCACGGGCGGTGCGACCCGGCGGTGTCCAACTCGCCCGCCCAGGAGGCGAGTCGGGCGCCCAGCGCGGCGTCGTTGTCGAACTCACCGGCGGCGGCCAGCAGTTCGACGGCGGAGGACCAGCGGTGCCGGATGTCCGGGTACCGGTCGGCCTCCTCGGCGTCCGGCAGCAGCTCCAGCGCGGGGCCGGGGCGGCCGAGCGCCGCGAACTGCAGGGCGCGGCCGGCCGCGAGCTTGCGCCGGTCGTCGTCGTCCGGCCGGTTCCCGGCGGCGACGTGGGCGCGCTCGGCGGTGTCGTACGCGTCCAGCGCGTCCTGGTGGCGGCCGAGCCGGTGCAGGGCGGAGGCGCGGCTGTGCGCGAAGGAGAGCGAGACCCGCTCGCCGGCGGCCGTGATCCGGGTCTCGGCCCGGTCGAGGTGGGTCAGCGCGTCCGCCGGGCGGCCGTCGTCCTCCAGGGTGTCGGCGTACTCGCGGGACAGGCAGTCGAAGCAGGCCCGGGCCGGCTCGACCCGCTGCAGCGCCTCCTCCAGCACGGCGAGCCGCTCCGGGACGTAGCCGGGGCCGTCGATGTTGGCGTGGCAGATGGTGAAGTCCTGGACGGCGCACACCGACTGCGGGCAGGACGCGGTCTCCTCGCGGTGCGCGAACTCCAGCAGCGACACCGCCTCGGACAGCGCGGCCTCGCCCTGGTGGCGCTTGTTCAGCAGGTTCTGCAGCCGCCAGTGCCGCAGGAACACCTCCACCCAGGGCAGGCCCAGGGCCCGCGCGGAGGCCAGCGCCTCCGGGTACATCGCGTCCAGCTGCTCGTTGCGGCCCTCCACGGCGTGCCCGGCGATCTCGGCGAGCGCGTCGGCCAGCCGGTGCTGGCCGGACTCGGCGAGCTGCCGGTGGGTGTCGTGCACCCAGGACCAGATGTCGGTGGTCATCGTTCCTCGTCCCCCTGCGGAAGGTCTGCGGCGTCAGCGGCATCTGCGGCGTCGGCGGCCTCGACGGAGATGGTGTCGGGCACCGCCGACAGCCCGTCGGCGGGCACGGCCGCGGTGAGCGCGGCCACCGCGGTGGAGATCCCGGACAGCGCCGCCCCCAGGTCGCCGCCCGCGGAGCCGGAGGCCGCCGCCATGATGACCTTCAGCGAGCGCAGCAGCGCCGCGGCGGTGGCCGCCCCGGTGTGCCCGTCCCGGTACGCGGCCAGCAGGTCGCGGACGGCCGGCGAGGCCAGGTTCAGGTACAGCCGGGCCCTGACCGCGCCGTCGGTGCGCGCGGTGAACGCCCGCGCCAACTGCAGGGCGGCGGACGGGATGCGGGAGTCCGCCCGGTCGTCCTCGATCCGCGCCTTCAGCTCGGCCTCGCGGTCCGGCACCAGCACCAGCGGCAGCCCGGGCGGGTCGAACCTGGCGGGCACCAGCTGCTCGCCGTCCTCGGTCAGCGCGGCCGCCAGCCAGGCCTGCTGCTCGGCGGGCAGCGGCACGTCCGGGGCCCGGAACAGCTCCTTGTTGCCGCTCTCGCTGCCGAGTTCGACGATCCGGCAGTCCCGCAGCCGGGCGTAGCGGCGCAGGAACGGCAGCACCGCGTACCGGTCGCCGCGGGCGATCGGCACCTGCATCGCCCGGTACAGCATCTCCTCGAAGCCGCCGCCGCTGCCCAGCGCCACGTGCACCGCGCCGGAGCCCGCGGCCCGCAGCGCGCCCGCGGTCAGCTCGCCCTGCGAGGTCGGCACCGGGACGTCGTCGGCGAGCAGCGTGAACAGCCGCTCGTCGCAGAGCGCCGCGCCCAGCAGGTCCTGGCCGTGCCGGGCCAGGATCCGCCGCCAGGCCGCCGGGTGCAGCCGGGCGGTCTCGTACAGGCCGTCCACGATCGCGTCGGCCAGCGCCTGCTGGAGCGCCCGGTAGTGCTCGTCGCGCTGGAGGTCCTCGCGGCTGGCGGTGGGGGTGAGCCGGGTCGACTCGACCACGCCGCCGATGAACCCGGCCCAGCTGGGCAGCAGGTCCCGGGCGTCGTCGGCGAGCAGCATGCCGCGCAGGTAGACCGCCAGGTCCCGGTTGTCGCTCGACCCGTACGTCCCGCCGTCCTGCACCCACAGCAGCCCGACCGCGTCCGTGCGGTCCTCGACGGGCGTCACCGGGAAGGCGGTGAGCGGCTCGAAGCTGCGGGCGAACGCCGAGGCGAAGCGCATCCGGTGCAGGTGCGCCGAGCCCGGCGCGTCCTGCCGCCAGGGCACCGCCACGTCGTTGACCGGCCGCTCGTCCCCGCCGACGTACACCGCGATCGGCAGCAGCACGCAGTACCGGGCCAGCACCTCGCGCAGCGCGTGCTCGTCGGCGAGGTGCGCGTGCTCGGCCTTCAGCCGCAGCCGCACCACCGTCCCCGGCCCGGGCCGCGCCGGGGCCCGCTCCACGCTGTACTGCTCGCCGCCCCGGCTGCGGTAGGTGTGCGCGGCCGCCGGCTCGCGGTGCGAGGCGGTGGTGACGGTCACCTCCTCGGCCACCGAGAACGCCGAGAGGAAGCCGAGCCCGAAGGCGCCGATCAGGTCCTGGTTGCCGGTGAGGTCGCGCAGCATCCGGGTGTAGCCGGTGCCGACGGTCGCCAGGTACGCGTGGATCTCCGGCTCGGTCAGCCCCGCGCCGTTGTCCTCGATCGACACCGTCCGCGCCGCCGGGTCGCCGGTGACCCGGATCAGCGGGCGGTACGCCCCCTCCGGGTCCTCCAACTTCCGCCGGGTGTGCGAGTCGTGGGCGTTCTGCACCAGTTCGCGCAGCGCCACCAGCGGGGTGGAGTAGAGGTGCGTGGCGAGCACTCCCACCAGGCCGCCGAGGTCGACCTCCGTGGTGCGGAGATCCGCCGAGTTCTCGGACGCGGGGAATTCGGCGCCACTTCCGTCGGCTCCGGAAGCGGGGGGAAGGCCATCAGACATAAGGCCCCAGTGTGCCAGTACGACAATCGGGGGACCACTGCTTTCCGATTTCCCGTTCCTGTCGATCCTCGGTCAACCCGGCGTTGACGTGCGGAGATCGCGGCGGACCTGCCCGGAACGGTGAAATCCCTTGTCAGCGCGGTGTTCTGCGGACCGGCGCCGGTCACTCCCGGTCCCGGCGCTATTCCACCGGAGTGACACCTTCGGGCGAACCCGCGTGCCCGCACTGGAACCCGAACGGCCCCGTGGGCAATCCTGATGACGCGACGCCAGGAACCGGCGCGAACGGGGCGGCCACCCCGCAGCGCCACATTCGCACCAGTTAGCAGGGAGACCACCGTGTCCCGTATTCGCGCAGTCGCCGTCGTCGCCGCCCTCGGCGCCTTCCTCCTCGCGGGGGCCGGCACCGCCGCCGCCGACAACGGCGCGGGCGCCGACCACTCCTCGAACAGCGGCGTGGTCGGCACCATCGGCTCCGGCAACATCGTCGGCCCGGTGCACGGCAACGCCAACGGCACCCAGCAGACCGCGACCGGCTCCGGCGCGAGCAACCAGAACAACACCCTCGCCGCCACCGACAACACCGGCGGCGTCGGCGCCCTCCAGTCCAACGCGAACCTGGCGCACACCGTCTACTACCCGTTCGTCCTGTACTAGGCCGCCCGCGGGCGGGGGCGCGGGGAACCGCGCCGCCGCCCGCACCCCGGCGAGCGCCGCCGAAATCCCTCCGCAGCCCGCTCACCTGCCCGTCCGCCTCCCTGGACACCGGAAGCTACTGGCGATTAACTTGAGCGAGCAGCCGCCGAAGGGAGCGCACCGTGCGCCGCACCGTGTACAACGAGGACCACGAGGCGTTCCGGGAGACCATCCGGGACTTCATCGCCAACGAGGTCGTCCCGGTCTACGGGAGCTGGGAGGAGGCCGGCCACCCGCCGCGCGACTTCTACCGCAAGCTCGGCGAGCTGGGCGTGTTCGGCATCGAGGTCCCGGAGGAGTACGGCGGCGCGGGCGAGAGCGGCTTCAAGTACCAGGCCGTGATCTACGAGGAGACCGCCCGCGCGGGCGTCACCTTCGGCTCCTCGGGCGTGCACACCGGCCTGGTGCTGCCGTACCTGATGGAGTACGCCTCGGAGGAGCAGAAGCGGCGCTGGCTGCCCGGCTTCGTCTCGGGCGAGATCATGACCGCCATCGCGATGACCGAGCCGGGCGCGGGCTCCGACCTGGCGGGCATCGCCACCACGGCGAAGCTGTCCGAGGACGGCACCCACTACGTCCTCAACGGCGCCAAGACCTTCATCACCGGCGGCGTGCTGGCCGACCTGGTGCTGGTGGTCTGCCGCACCGCCCCGTACGACCCGGCGGACCGCCGCGCGGGCCTGTCCATCCTGTGCGTGGACACGAAGTCCGAGGGCTACGCGGTCGGCCGCAAGCTGCAGAAGATCGGCCTGCGCACCTCGGACACCGCGGAGCTGTCCTTCACCGACGTCAAGGTCCCGGTGGCGGACCTGCTCGGCGAGGAGGGCCGGGCGTTCTCCTACCTGACGCACAACCTGGTGCAGGAGCGCCTGGCCATCGCCGTCGGCGCGTACGCCTCGGCGGCGGCCGCGGTGCGCTTCGCGGTGCAGTACGTCAAGGACCGCAAGGTGTTCGGCAAGGCGGTCGCCGAGTTCCAGAACACCAAGTTCTCGCTGGCCGACTGCCAGGCCCAGGTGCTCGCCCAGCAGGCGATGGTCGACCAGGCGCTGGAGCTCTACCAGAACGGCGAGCTGACGGTGGCGGACGCCGCCGCGGCCAAGCTGTTCTGCACCGAGTCGGCCTCCGGGGTGATCGACCAGTGCCTGCAGCTGCACGGCGGCTACGGCTACATCCTGGAGTACCCGATCGCCCGGCTCTACGCCGACAACCGGGTGTTCCGGATCTACGGCGGCACCAGCGAGGTCATGCGGACGATCATCGCCAAGTCGCTCGGCCTGTAGGACCGGCCGGGCCGAGCGCGCACGGCGGAGGCGGGCACCCGGTCGGGCGCCCGCCTCCGTGCCGTTCCACCGTCGCTCCGGTCAGTTGACGCTGCTGCGCCAGGCCTCCCGTCCGGCCGCCGAAGCGGCCTTCGCCTGCTGGAAGGTGCGCTGCGCCATTTCGGCGGGGTGGGTCTCCAGGGTCCGCACCCAGCCCCGGCCCGCACTCACCAGGGCGGTGCAGACCAGCGCCGTCCCGGCCAGGGCGACGACGGCGCCGACCCCGGTGAGGGCCGCGCCGGCGGTGAGCAGGCGGCGGTTGACCTGGAAGCCGCCGACGGTGAATTTCTGATTGGTCGTCATAGGGCCACCATCGGCCCACTCCCCCGCCCCCGCACGCCGAGCGGCCCCTTCCTTAACCCCTGCGCGTGATCCAGCGCGCGACACGCGCGGGGCGCCGCTTAGGGTCGACCGCGGGGCCCGGTCGGCGGGCCCGGTGGTGCGGGGGGACCGACGGAGGAGAACGCGATGACCGAGCAGCCGACCCGGATCGACCTGAACGCCCTGGCCGAGGAGCACGCCGCCAAGGCCGCCGCCAGCCCGCACGGCCGCAGCGCCCACCTGCTGCTGCACGACGGGGTGCTGCGGCAGACCGTGATCGCGCTGCGCGCCGGGGCGGTGCTGGACGAGCACAACGCCCCGGTCGCGGCCAGCCTCCAGGTGCTGCGCGGCCGGGTCGCGCTGACCGTCGCGGGCCGCCGGCAGGAGGCCGGCCCGGGCGAGCTGCACCCGATCCCGCAGGAGCGGCACGGCCTGCTCGCCCACACCGACGCGGTGGTGCTGCTCACCGCCGTCACCGCCTGACACCCCCGGCGCCCGCGGCGTCTCCCCCGGTGCGTCCCCGGCGTCTCCCCCGGCGGCGGCCGCGGCGCCTCCGCCCGCCGGGCCGGTCAGCCCTTCGCCCCGCCCAGCACGTCACCGGAGACCAGGGACAGCCCGAGCAGGTACTGCTCGCCGCTGGGCGCCAGCTCGGGGCTGATCAGCCACTGGCCGGCCTGCCCGAGCAGCAGCGACTGGTAGAAGATGCCCCGGGCCAGCTCGTCCGGGGTGTCCGCCACCTCGGCCTTGCCCTGGAACAGCGCGGCCAGGCCGAGCCGGCCCTCCTTCTGCGCCGCGGCCAGCCGCTCGGGCAGCCCGGGCAGGTGGTCGAGCTGGGCGAGCAGCTCGAACTGCACGGTCCACAGCCCCCGGTGCGCGGCGAAGCTGTCGCGCACCGCGTTCCAGGCCCGGACGAAGCGCTCCCGGGGGTCGTCGACCGCGGTGGCGGCGGACAGCGCGGCGCCGATCGAGTCGCCCCACTTCCCCATCGCCTCGACCAGCGCCTCGATCAGCAGGGCGTCCTTCGATCCGTAGTGGTAGCCGATCGCGGCCAGGCTGACGCCCGCGCCGGTGGCGATGTCCCGGGCGGTGGTGCGCCCGTAGCCCTTCTCTTGCAGGCAGCGGGCAGCGCTGGCCAGCAGGTCCTCACGATTTCCCATGCCGCCGATGCTAACTCCGTCCAAGACGATTGTCTTGCTCGAACGTCTGGAACGATTGATTTAGACGCTTGTACTAGACATTCGTGCAAGACATCCGTACAGTCATCGTCATGACCACCGACCACCGCACCGCCGAGCGCGCCGGCCGCCGGGCCTGGCTGGGCCTCGCCCTCCTGCTGCTGCCGACCCTCGTCCTCGCCATGGACATGGGCGTCCTGTTCTTCGCCGTCCCCTTCATCGCCACCGACCTGCACCCCAGCGGCACCCAGCAGCTGTGGATCATGGACATGTACTCGTTCCTGCTCGCCGGGCTGCTGATCCCGATGGGCGCGCTGGGCGACCGGATCGGCCGGCGCAAGCTGCTGATCGGCGGCACCGCCGCCTTCGCGGCCGCCTCGCTGGTCGCCGCCTGGTCGGACGGGGCGGGCCGACTCATCGCCGCCCGGGCCCTGCTGGGCATCGCGGGGGCGGTCTTCGGGCCCTCCACGCTGGCCCTGATCCGCAACATGTTCCCCGACCCCAAGCAGCGGCAGTCCGCGATCGGCGCCTGGAGCGGCGTGATGATGGCCGGCGCCACCCTCGGGCCGGTGATCGGCGGACTCCTGCTCAACCACTTCTGGTGGGGCTCGGCCTTCCTGATCGCCGTCCCCGCGATGCTGCTGGTGATGGTCCTGGCGCCGGTGCTGCTCCCCGAGTACCGCGCCCCGCAGCAGGGCCGCTTCGACCTGCTCGGCGCCGCGCTCTCGATGGCCACCGTGCTGCCGGTCGTCTACGGCATCAAGACGCTCGCGGTGGACGGCTGGAGCCCGCTCCCCGCCCTGGTGCTGCTGGTCGGCCTGGCGATCGGCGGCGCCCTGGTGGTCCGGCTGCGGACGGCCGCGAACCCGCTGATCGACATCAGCCTGTTCCGCATCCGCACCTACACCGGCGCGATCACCGTCAACACCATCGCGATGTTCGCGATGATGGGCTTCACCCTCTTCACCTCGCAGTACCTGCAACTGGTCAAGGGCTACAGCCCGCTGGCCGCCTCGCTCTGGGCGCTGCTGCCCAGCGTCGGCGTCGGCGCGGCCGTCGGCGGGTTCGGGGCGCTGGCCGGCCGGGTGCGACCGGCCGTCCTGCTGGTCGCCGGGTTCCTGGCCGGCGCCGGCGGGTTCGTCGCGATGGCCCTGGTCGACCCGGGCTCCTCGCTCGCCCTCCCGCTGATCGCGGCCGGCGTGATCGCGGCCGGTTCGGTCGGCACCATCAGCATCACCGGCGAGATGGTGCTCTCCGCCGCCCCCGCCGACCGGGCCGGCGCGGCCGGCGCCACCTCCGAGACCGCCCAGGAGCTCGGCAGCTCGCTCGGCATCGCCGTCCTCGGCGCGGCCGGCGCCGCGATCTACCGCTCCCGGATGGACGGCACCGCCCCCGAGGCCGCCCGCGACACCCTCGGCGGGGCCGTCACCACCGCCGCCCACCTGCCCGGCGAGGCCGCCGACCGGCTCCTGGCCACCGCCCGCGACGCCTTCGCCGACGGGATGCACGTCGCCGCGGTGGTCGGCGTCCTGGTCATGCTCGGCGCCGCGCTGGCCGCCCACCTGCTGATGCGCCACCTGCCGGTGCCGGGCGCGGCGCAGGCCGCGGCGCAGGAGGAGCGGGAGCTCGCCGCGTAGGCCGCGACGCGGCGGAGGTCGGACGCGGAAGGGACCGCGCCGGGGCGACTCGCCCCGGCGCGGTTCCGTTGTGGGCGCGGGCGGCCCCGCCTAGGGTCGCCGTATGGCGCAGGAGTCCGGGGAACCCGAGGAGCCGAAGGAACTGGACTACCGGTTCACGCTGGCGAACGAGCGGACGTTCCTGGCCTGGATCAGGACCGCGCTGGCGCTGCTCGCGGGGGCGGTCGGGCTGGACCAGCTGACCCCGGACCTGGCGCCGGTGCCGGTGCGGGTAACGCTCTCGGTGCTGCTGGCCGCGGGCGGGGCGGGGCTGGGGTGGGCCGCCTACCAGCGGTGGGTGCGGGTGGAGCGGGCGATGCGGGCGGGCGGCCCGCTGCCGGCGACCCGGACCATGCTGGTGCTGACGGTGTGCGTGGCGGTCGCGGCGGCGGTGTTCTCGGTGCTGATCGTCGGCTGGTCGCGGTGACGGCGGCGGGGCGGGACCCGGGCCTGCAACCGGAGCGGACCCTGCTGGCGTGGAGCCGCACCGCGCTGGTGCTGGCCGCCGACGCGCTGCTGGTGCTGCGCACCGGGTACGTCCGGGGGCGGCCCGGACTGACCGCGCTGGGCGGGGTGTTGGCGGCGGCGGCGGCCGGGACGTACGCGCACGGGCTGCGGCGGCGCAGTGCGGTGGAACACAGTCCGCACGTCTCGGCGGGCCGGTGGTGGATGCGGGGGCTGACCGCCGCGGTGGTGCTGGCGGCCGGCGGCGCGGCGTGGTCGGTGCTGGTGAACACGGGCGGGTGAGGTTCCGGGCCGGTCCGCCGGGGCACCGGCGGACCCCTCGCGGTGGCACAGACCACATGACTGGGATCACCTGTTTTTCGGCGGCTGTTTGCCGACGGGTGTATACGTTCGCGGACCGAGCCGTGCATACTGGCCGAGTCGGGCATTCCGCTCGGCCCCCTTGTCACAGCGAGAACTTCCACGAAAGGACCGGTGGTCAGGGATGTTCCGTAACGGTCTTGAGCCCTGGCACATCGCCATCATGGTGGTGGTGCTGGTCCTGCTGTTCGGCTCGAAGAAGCTGCCCGAGATGGCCCGCGGCCTGGGCAAGTCGATGCGCATCCTCAAGGCGGAGACCAAGGCCCTGCGCGAGGACGACGCCCCCGCGGAGGCCCAGAACGGCACCGCCGCCTCGCAGGCCGAGCCGCTGCGCCCGGCCGTCGAGCCGATCGTGGTCACCAAGGCCGCCGAGGCCACCAAGCCGACCACGGCCTGACGCCGCGTCGGCCCCGGCCGACCGCGCCCGCCGTACCGGAGCCCCCGGCCCGTCGCCCTGACGGACCGGGGGCTCCGGCGTGTCGGGACGCCCGAGTGGCTGACCGTTTCATCCTGTTATCTCCTGGTATCCACCTGACGGCGGATCACCTGGGAGGCACCGGATGGCGGCGGACCCGTCGGACGACCGGGAGCTCGCTGAGCTGCGCGGCCGGATCGCCGTGCTGGAGGAGCAGGGGCCGCCGCGGAAGCGGCACCGGGTGCAGTCCTTCTTCGCGGCGCTGCTGATCGTGCTGGCCGTGGTGCTGACCCCGCTCGGGGTGGTCGCCGCCTGGAGCAAGTCGCAGGTGACCGACACCGACCGGTTCGTGGCCACGATGGCGCCGCTGGCCTCCGACCCGGCGGTGCAGGGCGCGCTGACCGACCGGGTGACCACGGCGGTGATGCAGCAGCTGCCGATCACCGACCTGCTGAACGACGCGGCGCCCGGCGACCGGCCGCTGCTGGACGCCGCGCTGGGCAGGCTCGGCCCGGCGCTGACCAGCGGGCTGACCGGGTTCGTCCACGACCAGGTGCTGCGGTTCGTCCGGTCCGACGCCTTCGCCACGGTCTGGACGGGCGTGCTGCGCAACGCGCACGCCGCGTTCGACAAGGTGCTGACCGGGCAGGGCGGCGGAGCGGTGCAGGTCAAGGGCGACACCGTCAGCCTGGACCTCGCCCCGGTGATCGCGGCGGTGAAGGACCGGCTGGTGGCCAACGGGCTGGGGCTGGCGTCGAAGATCCCCGAGGTGCACACCGACTACACGCTGGTGCAGTCGGACGCGGTGCGCAAGGCGCAGACCGGGCTGCGGCTGCTCGACCTGGCCGGGTTCTGGGTGCCGGTGCTGGCGCTGCTGTGCGCGGTCGGCGGGATCGTGCTGGCGGTGCACCACCGCCGGGCCACCGTCTGGGCGGCGCTCGGGGCGGCCGCCGGGGCGGGGGTGCTGGGCATCGGGCTGAGCGTGTTCCGGGCGATCTACCTGGACAAGCTGCCCGCCGACGTCGACCAGGCCGCCGCGATGGCGGTGTACGACACGCTGGTGCGCTACCTGCGGGCCGCGATCCGGATGGTGCTGGCGCTGGGCGTGGTGATCGCGCTGGCCGCCTGGCTGACCGGCGGGGGCCGCCGGGCCGGCTGGGTGCGGCACCTGTGGGGGTCCGGTCTGGGCGCGGTGCGGCAGGCCGCCGAGGGCATCGGCATGCGGCTCGGCCCGGTCGGCCCGTTCGTGCACCGCTGGAAGTCCTGGCTGGGCTGGGGCGCGGTGGCCGTCGCCGCCGTGGTGGTGCTGACCTGGAGCTACCCGACCAGCGCGGTGGTGCTGTGGACGGCGGTGGTGCTGCTGGCCGGGCTGGCGGTGCTGGAGTTCCTGGACACCCCCGCCGGCCCCCCTGCCGAGGAGCCCGCCGAGCCGCCCGCGGGCCCGCCGCCCGGCCCGCCGCCCGCCGGTGGGAAGGCCGCACCGGCGTGAGGGAGACGGCCCGGACGTACCTCGTCCTGCTGGCCGGACCGGTGCTGCTGCTGACGGCCTACTTCACGGTGCCGCTGGACTGGTTCGGGCCGCACCACCCGCTGCTCAGCTGGCTGGTGGCCGGGAGCCTGCTGGTCCTGCTCGGCCTGGGCCTGCTGCGCGAGGTGCGGCTGCAGGTGCTGGGCCGCGCCCGGCACCCGGCGCCGCGCATCCTGTTCCTGCTGTGCGGCGCGCTGGTGGTCTTCGCCACCTCCTACCTGGGCATGTCCCGGCAGCCCGGCGAGCTGGACGGGCTGACCACCAAGGTCGACGGGCTGTACTTCACGGTCATCACCATGGCGACCGTCGGGTACGGCGACATCCACCCGGCCGGGCAGACCGCCCGGGTCGTGGTGATGCTCCAACTCCTGTACACCGTGGTCTTCCTGACCACCGGCGTGACCGCGCTGACCCGGCAGGTGAAGACCCGCGCGGTGCAGCGGGCCCACCACCGCGAGCGCCCCGGGGACTAGTCGTCCTGCTGGGCGGCCTGCAGGTGCACCGCCGTGGTGAGGGCGGCGAGCCGGGTCTGCCAGCCGATCAGGACCGGGGCGTCCACGGCCTTGCGGCGCTGGAGGTCTCGGACCAGCCGCTGGGCGTCCTTGAGGGAGTCCTCCGCGTCGGCGGGCTGCTTGTCGTTGACGGACTGGGCGGCCCGGGCCAGCAGGGCGGTCAGGTCGTCCTGCTTGTCCCGGTCCCGGTCGAAGGTGGTCTGGGCCACCTCGGCGCGCAGCTGGGTGAGTTGAGCGACCAGGGCGCCGCCCTTGGGGGTGGCGGAGGGCCTGGGCGAGGTGCTGGGCTTCGTGCTGGCCGACGGGGACGGGGTCGGCGTCGGGGAGGGCGGCGGGGAGGGCGTCGGGGTCGGCGCGGCGGTGGTGGCGGCGGCCGCCGGGGCCGGGGTGCGCCCGGCCTCGGGAGCGGAGCCGTCGCCGGCGAGCGAGAACGCGGCGATGCCCGCCACGCAGGCGATCACGGCGGCGCCGATGCCCGCGTACAGCAGCGGGTTGCGGCCGCGGTGGGGCGCGGGCTCCTCGTCCTCGTAGCGGGCCGAGGGCAGCAGCGGGGCCTGCACCGGCGGCAGCACCGAGGTGCGCTGCGGCTCGGTCCAGGGCTGCGGCGGCGGGGCCGGGAAGGCGGCGGCGGGGACGGGCGGCAGCACCCGGGTGGCGGCGCCGAGGAGTTGGGCGGTGCGGTCGGCGGGGGCGGCCGGGACGGCGGCGAGCAGTTCGGCGGCCGCGGCCCTGGCGTCGGCGGGGCGCTCGGCCGGGTGCTTGGCCAGCAGCCGCATGATCGCGACGTCCAGCGCGGGCGGCACGTCGGGGCGGTGCGCGGAGACCGGGACGGGGTACTCGGTGACGTGCTTGAAGGTCACCGCGACGGGGGTGTCGGCGGTGAACGGCGGCGCGCCGGTCAGCATCTCGTAGAGCACGCAGCCCACCGCGTACAGGTCGGCGCGGCCGTCGACCTGGCCGGCGGTGGCCTGTTCCGGGGAGAGGTAGGCGGCGGTGCCCAGCACGGACGCGGTCTGGGTGAGCTGCTGCCCGGAGGAGGAGCCGGCCCGGGCGATGCCGAAGTCGACGACCTTGACCTCGCCGTCCCGGGTGATCATCACGTTGCCGGGCTTGATGTCGCGGTGCACCAGGCCCCGGGCGTGCGCGGCGGCCAGCGCGTCCAGCACGGCGGCGGCGGTGCCGACGGCGCGCTCCACCGGCAGCACGCCCTGCTCGGCGATCACCCGGCCCAGCGTGGCGCCGTGCACCAGCTCCATCACCAGGTACGGGGAGCCCTGGTCGACGCCGGAGTCGAAGACGGTGACCACCCGCGGGTGCGCCAGCAGCGCGGCCGAGCGGGCCTCGCGGGCGAACCGCTCGGCGAACCTCGGGTCGTCGGCCAGGCCGCCGTTGAGCACCTTGACCGCCACCGGGCGACCCAGTTGGTGGTCCACGGCGCGGTACACGGTGGCCATGCCGCCGACTCCGAGGATCTCGCCGAGTTCGTAGCGGCCGTTCAGCGCGCGTCCGATCATCGGATACTCCCATCACCTCGGTCCGGCACCCGTGAACCATAGCGGGCCGCCCGGACCCGGTTCAGGGGCGCTGGACGAGCAGTGCTGCGGTCAGGGCGGCCAGGGCGACGGCGAGCAGCGCGCGCAGGGTGCGCGGCGGGCCGTCCTCCAGCGCGCGGCGGGCGGCGCGGTCGGCGGCGGGCGAGGTGCGGGGGAAGGTCATCGCGGGCTCGCCTGGCGGTGCGGTCGTTCGTTCACCGTGACTCCAGGGTGTTTCGGACGGTACTGCCGGTCGGAGCCCCGGACGGACGGTGGACCCGGGGGAGTCCGGCCGTCCGTCCGGAGCGGTCCCCGACCGGCCGCGGACCCGGGGGAGTCCGCTGCCGGTCGGAGCCTGATCCGGACGGGCGGGGGCCCGGGGGAGCCCGTCGCCCGTCCGGAGTCGGTCCCGGGCGGACGACGGGTACAGGGGCCCGTCGGCCGCCCGGAGGCGGTGCCCGGTCGGACGGGGGCCCGGGGGAGCCCGCGGTCCGACCGGAGTGCGGTGTCAGTCCTGGCTGTTCCCCCCGCCGGACGGCCGGGCGCTCTGGCGTCCCCACTTGCCGGAGGACGAGGGCGACGGCGAGGACGGCCGGCTCGGGACGGCCGTGGGCCTCCCGCGCCCGTCCCCGCCCGGCTGGTCCCAGCCGTGCGCGGCGAGCAGGGCGCAGAAGCCGGTCACCTTCTCCGGCGCGCCGGCCGCCTTCAGCAGCTCGGCGAGATCCGGGTCGACGGCGGCCTCCCCGGGCTTGCTGCCGCCCGCGATCCGCCCGGCGAAGCCCGCGCAGAGCTTCGACAGGTCGGGCAGGCCGGACGGGTCGGACGGGTCGCCGGAGGCCCGGCCGGTGGGCCGGGCCGGGCTGCCGGAGCGGCTCGGCGACGGGCTCGGCCGCCCGGTGCGGTCGGCACCGGGGCTCGCCGAGGACGGTGCGGCCGGGGACGGCTCGGCGGACGACGGCGCGGGCGCCGCGCTGGTCGCCGGCGGGGCCGGGGCGGGGCCGCCCAGCACCTCCGGCAGCCGGCCGGTGGACGCCGCGACCGCGACGCCGCCCACGGCGGTGACGCCCAGTGCGACGGCCACGGCCTTCGCACTGAGGGCACGCGCGAGCGCGGTGTCCGCCATCTTTCGTCTCCGGTGCTGCCTGGGGGCCGGCTGGCGACGAGCCTGCCGGAACGCGGCCAGCGCCCCCTCCTCGCCGGGCAGCGGGCCGTCACCG
Source organism: Kitasatospora sp. NA04385 (assembly GCF_013364235.1). Taxonomy (NCBI): domain Bacteria; kingdom Bacillati; phylum Actinomycetota; class Actinomycetes; order Kitasatosporales; family Streptomycetaceae; genus Kitasatospora; species Kitasatospora sp. NA04385. The sequence goes on from NZ_CP054919.1 coordinate 3,449,862, forward strand.
GCCGCCCCGCCCGCCGCGGCGGCGAGCAGGGCGGCGAGCTCCGGCCGTCCTGGCGCGGACCGCTGCCCGGCGGAGGGGTCCTGACCGGCCTCCGGGTCGACCGTGACGCCGCCGAGCAGCTGCTCGGCGACGGCGCGATCGATCCGGCGGGATCGGTTGGTGCTCATCTCGTGTCCTTCAGCGTCGGCACCTGCGCCGGTGTCACACCCTGCGCGGGAATTCTTTTCCCGGACTCCCGGCGGGGCACCCCGGCGGCCGCTCCCCCGCCCTGCTCCAGCACCTTGGCCAGCCGTCTGAGCCCCCGGTGGGCGGCCATCCGGACGCTGCCGGAGCGCTTGCCGAGCACCTTCGCGGCGCTCTCCGCGTCCAGCCCGAGCACCACCCGCAGCAGCACCGCCTCGGCCTGGTCGGGCGGCAGCGCGGCGATCAGCGCGAGCGCGTCGGAGGTGGCCACGGCGGCCATCGCCCGGCCCTCGGTGTCCTCGGCGGCGGCCAGCTCGGCCAGGTACTCCACCGGCAGGTCGGCGACCGGGCGGCGGCGCAGGCGGCGCAGGTGGTCCATGGCCCGGTTGCGGGCGACCGTCGCGGCCCAGCCGCGGAACCCGTCCGCGTCGCCGCGGAAGCCCGGCAGGTCGCGGGCGATCTGCAGCCACGCCTCCGAGGCGATGTCCTCGGCGTCCTCGGCCCGCCCGCCGACCAGCACCCGCAGGTAGCGCAGCAGCCCCGGCTGGACGGCCCGGAACAGCACCCGGAACGCCTCCTCGTCACCGTCCTGGGCGGCGCGGACGGCGGCGGCCAGGTCGGTCCGCCGGGCGGGCGGACGGTCCGGTGCATCCGGACGGCCGAGCCGGTCCCCGTCGTCCGCCCCGTGGTGTTCAGCTCTGTGCACCCGCCACATCATGCGCCATCCGGGGGAACGCTCCCACCGCCGGGGCGCCGCCCGTCCCGTGACGGAGCGGTGGCCGAGCGGTGTCGGCCCGGTGCGGGCCCGGTGCCCGCCGACGCCGCGTCAGCTCCGCCGCCGGACCGGGCCGCAGGGCCCGCGCCGCACCGACCTTCGTCCCGCCGGCTGCCGCCCTTCGCCCGCGGTTCGGCCCCCCACCACCGACATACCGTGCAAATACGGGGCGATTCGCCCACGCACCCTTCATCGGACGAGGAGGCCGGAGCCGCCATGCGCACCGCCCAGGAGCTGTACACCACGGGGATCCGCGACCACTTCGCGCCCGCGCTGCGCCGGCTCGGGTTCCAGGGCTGGCGGCACTCCTTCTCGCTGCCCGACCGCGACCGCTGGGCGGTGCTCGGCGTGCGGGCGGTGCCCGGCGACGGGCGGGTGCGGTACACCGTGAACCTCTCCGTCACCGACAAGTCCGCCTGGGACCGGCGCAGCATCCGGCCGGACGCCAACTCCCCCACCGGGCTTGAGCGCTGGCACTCCCCGATCGGCGAACTGCTGCCGGTCGGCGGCGAGGTCTGGTGGGAGGTGGCGCCCGGGCCGCGCTGGCTGATCGCCGTCGAGGACTCGGTGGCCGCCGTCCGCGGCTACGCGCTGCCCGAGCTGCGCCGCCGGCTACGCGTCGAGGAGCGCGAGCACTACCTCGGCCAGGCCGAGCTCGACGGCGTCAACGGCGCCCTCGCCGCGGCCGCCGTCGCCCGCATCCAGCGCGCCGAACTCATCGGCGGCGCCCTGGAGTTGCACGGCGCGTGGAGCCGGCACGACCCGGTCGCGCAGGCCGTCCTGGCCGGTGCCGCCCGCGGCTTCCTGTCCGCCCTGGACGCCAGGTTCCGCACCGTGCGGGTGCTCGACACGCTCGGCCGGACGCTCTGGGAGTTCCGCCACGCCCCCGGCGGGAACCATCCCGGGGCGGGCTGAGTCCCTGTCAGTGGCGGTGCGCCGGGCGCACCTCCGGAACGGACACGGGGCGCACACGCGGGGGCGGACATGACGGGGACCACGGCGATACCGCACGAGGAACGCCGGCTCGACTGGGACGGCTGCCTGAACGTCCGCGACCTCGGCCTGCTGCCCACCCTCGACGGACGGCGCACCCGCACCGGCGCGGTCGTCCGGGCCGACAACCTCGACCGGCTCACCGCCGAGGGCCAGAACTCGCTGGTCGCGTACGGCGTGCGCACCGTCGTCGACCTGCGCGACGCCGCCGAGTACCGGCCGCTGCTGCCCGCGCCCGACGGCATCGACCTGGTGCGCGTCCCGCTCGACGCGCTGGCCGGGCCCGACTGGTGGTCCCGGTTCGGCGCCCTGGACGGCACCCCGCTCGCCTTCCGCCCCTACCTCGACCACTGCCGGCAGGCCGTCGCCGAACTGGTCGCCGCCGTCGCCCGGGCCCGCCCCGGCACCGTCGTGGTGCACTGCGGCGCCGGCCGCGACCGCACCGGCCTGGCCGCCCTCGTCCTGCTCGCCCTCGCCGGGGCCACCCCCGCCGCGGTCGCCGAGGACTACCTGCTCTCCGCCGCCAACCTGCGCCCGCTGTGGGCGATCCTGGACCGCTCCGAGGAGGAGGCCGGCCCCGCCCGCCTGCTCGCCGACGCCGGCACCACCCCCGAACAGGCCCTGCACGAGGTGCTGGCCGAGTTCGACGCCGAGCAGTGGCTGCCCGCCGGGGACGTCGCCGCCGTCCGGGCCCGGCTGCTCGGATAACCGCCCGGACGACCGGCCGCCCGGATAACCGCTCGCGGTGCGGGCGGGCCGCGAACCAGACTGTCCGGCATGACGAACTTCTCCCTGTTCGACACCCGCGGTTACCCCACCGTCGACGTCCGCACCGGCTACGCCGGGTGGGTCGACAGCTACGAGGACACCGTCCAGGACGCGATGGACGTCGAGGTGCTGGCCCGGCTGTCCGTCCCGCGCTGGGCCGGCACCGACCTCGCCGTCGACCTCGGCTGCGGCACCGGCCGCACCGGCGCCTGGCTGCGCGACCGCGGCGTCGCCGCGGTCGACGGCGTCGACCTCACCCCCGAGATGCTCGCCCGCGCCGGAGCCCGCGGGGCCCACCGGCGGCTGCTGGAGGGCGACCTGGCCGCGACCGGCCTGCCCGCCGGGGAGTACGGCCTCGCCGCCTGCTCGCTCGTCGACGAGCACCTCGCCGACCTCGGCCCGCTCTACCGCGAGGCCCACCGCCTGGTCCGCCCCGGCGGCCTGTTCGTCCTGGTCGGCCTGCACCCCGCCTTCATCATGGCCGCGGGCATGCCCACCCACTACGACGGCCCCGACGGCCCGGTCGCCATCACCACCCACGTCCACCTGGTCAGCGACCACCTCACCGCGGGCCTCGCGGCGGGCTGGCAGCTCGCCGAGATGCGCGAGGAGGTGGTCGGCGACCGGTGGACGGCCCTCAAGCCCAAGTGGGAGCGCTACCGCGGCCACCCGGTCTCGGCGGCGTACGTCTGGCGCAAGGCGTAGCACGGCGCGCAGCGAAAGCCGCCCGTCAGCGGGATCGCGGGACCGGGCAAGTCCGCATCCCGCGTCGCGATCCGGCTGGGCGGGCTCGCCGACCGCGCGGTTCCCCGGTCTCGCTCCGCCTCGTCCTCCCCTGCTCAGAAGCCGGAGGCGGGCGCCGTCACCAGCCGGGTGCGGCCGTCCACCCGGGCGGCGAGGCCGGCTTCGAGCCGCAGGGCGCGGGCCGGGCCGAGGAGGGCGAGCGCCTCGGGGACGGCGGCCCAGCGGTGGGCGTCGAGCTCGCCGGGCGGGAGGGTGATCGGGGTGTCGGCGGGAAAGACGCCCAAGTCGAAGAGGAAGTGGCAGGCGGGGTGGTCGAGTTCGCCGCTGGGGTTGGTCCAGGCGACGGCCAGCAGTTCGCCGGCCTCGCGGCGCAGCCCGGTCTCCTCGTGGAGTTCGCGGGTCGCACACTGCCGGGGGTTCTCGCCGAGGTCGACGGTGCCGCCGACGAACTGCCAGGCGTCGCGGTAGCCGGCCTTGACGATCAGGACGCGGCCCTCAGGGTCGGTGATCAGGCAGCCCGCCGCGGCGTAGACGCGGTGCAGCGAGGCGAGCCACTCCTCACGGGAGGCGAACTCGGGGGCGTCGGCCATGGCACTCCTTCGACGGGGGCGGGAGCTTGCGGCCCCACTCTCCCACCCCCGCGGTGCCGGGCTCTCCCACCCCGCGGTGCCGGGCCCGGACGGCCCTCAGTGCGCGGAGTGCCGTTCCGCCCCGCGGTGCCGGTGGCCGGGCAGGTCGGTGTGGGCGGCGGGCCCCTCGGCGGGCCCGGCGGCCGGGGGCATCCGGCGGCCGCCGTGGCTGAACACCGCGTCCACGTAGTGCGGGCCGCCGCGGGTCTCGGGGGCCGCCCCGGTGTGCAGCTGCGGGGCGAGGGCCACCGGGTCGGCGACCATGCCGCGCTCCGCGAGCAGTTCCTCACCGCCCCGGCGGAGCATGGCCGTCCTGTCGGTCGAGCGCTCGGTCATCGCATGACTCCCTTCCTCGGACCTCCATCAGACCGATATTCCCGTTATCGACCGATGTACACCAGGACACTCGGTCCCCCTTGCCGGAACGGCCCGATCGGGCCGGGCCGGTGTGGGACCATGCCGCGTGGCCACGGTGATACAAGCCGACGAATCCCGGGAGTCCCGGACGCCCCCGCGCCGGACGCCCGCCCGGCGGGTGGACCGCGTCCGGCACCCCGCCGCGCTGATCCGGCTGGCCGCCGGGGGGTGCTGGATCGCCCTGGTGCTGCTGCTGGCCTGCTACGCCCGCTCCTCCGCGCTCGGCCTGGACAGCGACGTGGCCCGCGGCGTCGAACTGCTGCCCTGGCCGCCCGCCAAGCTCACCGCCGCGCTGTGCGGCGCCGCGCTGCTCACCGTGCCGCTCGGCTTCGCCGTCGACCGGGTGCTGCGCGGGGAGGGCCGCCGGGTCGCCGACGGCGTGCTCGCCGCCGTCCTGGCGTACGGCCTCTCGCTCGGCCTGGACCTGCTGGCGGGCGACCTCGCCGCGCTCACCCACCCGCTGCCCTCCGGCCTCGGCCGCACCGACCCGGTGTACGGGCACCTCGCGCCGGTGCTGGCCTTCATGACCGCCCTCGGCACCGCCGGGCGCCGCCGCTGGCGCACCGCGCTGGGCGTCACGCTGGGCCTGTCCGGGCTGTCCGGCCTGGTCACCGGGTACGCCACCCCGCTGTCGCTGGTGCTGGCGCTGCTGCTCGGCTGGACCACCGCGCACGCCGCCCGGTACGCCGTCGGCGAGCCGGTCGGCGAGCCCACCGAGGAGCAGATCGCGGTGGCCCTGGCCGGTACCGGCGTCCGCCCGAGCGCGGTGCTGATGCTCGGCAGCGGCCGCTACCTGGTCACCCAGCACGACGGCCGCCCCGACCTGGACGTCCACCTGCTCGACCGGTACGCGCAGGCCAGCGGGCTGCTCGGCCACCTGTGGCTGGCGCTGCGGCTGCGCACCGCGCCCCGCCCGCTCGGCCTGCGCCCGCTGCGCGCCGTGCTGGAGCACCAGACCCTGCTCGGCCACGCCGCGTCCGCCGCCGGGGCCCGCACCCGCATCCCCCTCGCGGTGGTCGAACTCGGCCCGGACGCCGCCCTGGTCGCCTACCGGCGGATCGACGCCCGGCCGTTCGCCGCGCTCTTCGACGAGCTGCCCGACCCGGACGGCGACGGCACCGGCGACAACGGCACCGACGACGGCGGCACCGGCGGCGGCACCGAGACCGACGCCGGTCCCACCGACGCCGAACTGCGCGACGCCTGGCAGCAGTTGGCCCTGTTGCAGCGCCGCCGGATCGCGCACCGCTCGCTGTCCCCGAACACCGTGCTGCTGGACGCCGAGGGCCGGGTGCACCTGGTCGGCCTGGCCCACGGCGAGATCGCCGCGAGCGAGCTGCTGCTGCGGCTGGACGTCGCCGGGCTGCTCGCCGTCCTCGCCCTGTACGCCGGGCCGCAGCGGGCGGTGCGGGCCGCGGTCGAGGTGCTCGGGGCCGGGCCGGTCAGCGCCGCGCTGCCGCTGCTGCAACCGATCGCGCTGGCCCGCCGCACCCGGGCCGCGCTGGCCCGGCACGGGGAGCTGGCCGCCGCCCTGCGCGCCGAGGTGCAGGGGCAGACGCCGCGGTCCACCGCCGTGCCCGTCCGGCTGGAGCGGCTGCGCCCGCGCACCCTGCTCGCCATCGTGGCCTGCGTCGTGGTCGGGTACGCGCTGCTGCAGTTCTCCAACCCGGTGGACGTGATCGCCGCGGCCGACCCGCTCTGGCTGGCCGGCGCCGTGCTGTGGGCCGCGGTCAGCTACCCGGTGGCGAGCTTCGCGTTCAGCGGCTTCGTCCCCGAGAAGCTGGCGTTCCGCTCCACCCTGGCCACCCAGGTGGCCGGGTCCTTCGTCAAGGTGGTCGCCCCCGGCGGTGTCGGCGGCCTGGCCCTGAACACCCGCTACCTGCAGTGCGCGAACATCCCCACCGCGCAGGCGATGTCCAGCATCGGCGTCAGCCAGCTGTTCGGCCTGCTGCTGCACATGCTGCAGCTCGCCGTGTTCAGCGCCCTGGTCGGGGTGGACACCGCGTCGGTCGGCGGCGAGTCGTCCTCCCCGCTGGCCGGCGGCTGGGTGCTCTGGCTGGCCGGGGCGGCCACCGCCGTCGTCGCGGTGTCGGTCGCCGCGGTGCCCTCGCTGCGGCGGCGGGCCCAGACCCTGCTGCGGCCGCTGCGCGCCGAGGTGCTGCCCCGGCTGCTCGACCTGGCGCAGCGGCCCGGCCGGCTGGCCACCGGCGTGGCCGGGCAGCTGCTGGTGTCGATGTGCTTCGTGATGTGCCTGTACTGCTGCACCCGCGCGGTCGGCCAGCACCCGGGCTTCAACGCCGTCGCGATGACCTTCCTGGCCGGCAACGCGGCGGGCAACGTGGTGCCGCTGCCCGGCGGCGCGGGCGGGGTGGAGCTGCTGATGCCCGCCCTGCTGACGCTGACCGGCGGCGTCGGCGCGGTCGGCGCGCGGGACTCCGTGATGCTGTTCCGGCTGCTGACCTTCGTGCTGCCGGTGCTGCCGGGCTGGGCCGCCTTCGCCTGGCTCAAGCGCCGCGGGCAGATCTGAGGCCGGCCCGAGCCGCTACTCCCGGTAGTCCTCGTCCTCCAGGGCGACCTCGCGGACCTGCTCCACCGCGTCGCCCTCGTCCGCGGGCTCCGCGCCCCGCTCGCGCTGCTGCCGCAACACCTCCAGGTCGTCCACCTCCGGTTCGGCCGCCGCCCGCTCCTGGTCGGCGGCCTCCAGCACGGTCGGGGACTGCTCGTCGCCGTCCTCGGGGTACTCGGGGTTCTCGGGGTTCTCCGCATTGGCACGCATACCGCCAGTATCCGACCGGAGCGGCGCGAACCCGAGCCTTTCCGGCGGCGGGTCTCGCATCCGGTCGGACGGCCCGGCGCGGGGGTCAAGCCTTGGCGGGGGCCCGGCGGTTGGCGGCGGGGACGACCAGCGGGGTGCCGGTCTCCGGGTCGGGGATGACCCGGCAGGGCAGCCGGAAGACCTCCTCGACCAGCTCGGCGGTGACCACCTCCTGCGGCGGACCGGCCGCGACCAGCTTCCCGTCGCGCAGCGCGACCAGGTGGGTGGCGTAGCGGGCGGCCTGGTTGAGGTCGTGCAGGACGGCGACCAGGGTGCGGCCCTGCTCCTGGTGCAGGCGGGCGCACAGGTCGAGGACCTCGACCTGGTGCGCGATGTCCAGGTAGGTGGTGGGCTCGTCGAGCAGCAGCAGCGGGGTCTGCTGGGCCAGTGCCATGGCGATCCAGACCCGCTGGCGCTGGCCGCCGGAGAGCTCGTCCACCGGCCGGTCGGCGAGTTCCGCGACGCCGGTGTCGGCCATCGCCTCGGCGACCACCCGCTCGTCCTCGGTCGACCACTGGCGCAGCACGCCCTGGTGCGGGTAGCGGCCGCGGGAGACCAGCTCGGAGACGGTGATGCCGTCCGGGGCGATCGAGGACTGCGGGAGCAGGCCCAGGGTGCGGGCGACCTGCTTGGCGGGCAGCGTGGCGATCGACCGGCCGTCCAGCAGCACCTGCCCGGAGACCGGCTTGAGGGTGCGCGACAGCGCGCGCAGCAGGGTGGACTTGCCGCAGGCGTTCGGGCCGACCACCACGGTGAAGGAGTGGTCGGGGACGTCGACGGTCAGGCCCTCGGCGATGGTGCGCTTGTCGTAGGCGAGGGTCAGGTCGCGGCCGGCCAGGCGCGACGCGGGCTGGGCCATGGGGGGCTCCGTTCGGGACGACGGGACGGGCGGGGCGGGCGAAGCGGGCAGGGGCGGGGCGGGCACGGGCGAAGCGGGCAGGGGCGGGTCGGGCACGGGCGAAGCGAGCACGGGCGGGTCGGGCACGGGCGGGTCGGTCACAGGCGGCCGGCCCGGCGCTGGGTGGCGAGCAGCCAGACCAGGTAGCCGCCGCCCAGGACGCCGGTGACCACGCCCACCGGCAGCTGCCGGTCGCCGAACAGGTGCTGCGCGGCGAAGTCCGCCGTGACCAGCAGCGCGGCACCGGTGCACATGGACGCGGCCAGGTTCGGGCCCGGCGAGCGGGTGATCCGGCGGGCCAGCTGGGGGGCGGTCAGGGCCAGGAAGTTGACCGGCCCGGCGGCGGCCGCGGCCAGCGAGGCGAGCAGCACGGCGGCGCCCAGCAGCGCGATCCGCAGCCGCTCGGGGCGCACGCCCAGCCCGCTCGCCGCGTCGTCGCCCAGCTCCAGGGCGCGCAGCGCGGGCCCGCAGACCAGCAGCACCAGCGGGACGAGCACGGCCAGCGCGAGTGCCAGCGGGCGGGCCTGGTCCCAGCCCCGGCCGTCCAGGCTGCCGGTGAGCCAGAGCACCGCGCGGGCGGCGTCCATCAGCTGGGTGCGGGTCAGCAGGTAGCCGTTGACGCCGGTGAGGATCGCCGCCGTTCCGATGCCGACCAGCACCAGCCGGGCGCCCTGCACCCCGCCGCGCCAGGCCAGGGCGTAGATCAGCGCGCCGGTGGCCAGGCCGCCCGCCACCGCGCCGCCCGCCAGCGCGGCGCTGGAGCCGCCGGCCACCACCACCAGCAGCGCGCCGGTGGCCGCGCCCTGGGTGAAGCCGAGGACGTCCGGGCTGCCCAGCGGGTTGCGCACCAGGGTCTGGAACAGCGCCCCGGCCAGCGCCAGGGCCGCGCCGACCAGCAGCGCGGTGGCCACCCGGGGCAGCCGGAGCTGGTTGACGACGTAGCTCTGGGCGGCGTCCCCGCCGCCGAGCAGCGCCCGCACCACGTCCCCGGGCCCGATCGGGAAGTCCCCCCGCCCGAGCGCGAGCACCCCGACCACGAGCGCCGCCAGCAGCGCCCCCGCCCCCACCGCGAGGCCCCGCGGCCGGTACCGCACCGAGAACCGGGCCACCCTCAGAGTCTTCATGCGCGGGCCTTCCCCCGTCGTGCGAAGTACAGGAAGAACGGGCCGCCGAGGACGGCCGTGACGATGCCGACCTGGAGCTCGCCGGGACGGCCCAGGACGCGGCCCAGGACGTCGGCGCCGAGCAGCAGGACGGGGGCCAGGACGGCGCAGTACGGGAGGAGCCAGCGCAGGTCGGGGCCGGTGAGGGCGCGGACCAGGTGGGGCACCATCAGGCCGACGAAGACGATCGGGCCGCAGGCGGCGGTGGCCGCGCCGCACAGCAGGGTGACGGCGACGATCGCGGCGGCCCGGATCGCGGCCGGCCTGGCCCCCAGCGCCCGCGCCGCGTCGTCGCCGAGCGCGAGCGCGTTGAGCGGGCGGGCCAGGCCGAGCGCGAGCAGCGCGCCGACGGCGATGAACGGCAGGACGCCGAGCACGGTGGAGGTCTGGGCGCTGGCCAGCGAGCCGACCGTCCAGAAGCGCAGCTTGTCGAGCGAGGCGGTGTCCAGCAGCATCACCGCGCTGACGTACGAGTACAGGGTGGCGTTGAGCGCGGCGCCGGCCAGTGCGAGCCGGGCGGGGGTGGCGCCGCGGCCGCCGCCGACGGCGTACACCAGGACGGAGACCAGGGCGGCGCCGACCAGCGCCCACCAGACGTAGCCGGTGAAGGAGGTGACGCCGAGCACGGCGGCCGCGGTGGCGACGGCGGCCGAGGCGCCGGCGTTGATGCCGAGCAGGCCGGGGTCGGCGAGCGGGTTGCGGGTGAGCGCCTGCATGACGCCGCCGGCCAGGCCGAGCGCAGTGCCGGCCAGCAGGCCGAGCAGGGTGCGGGGCAGCCGCATCCGGTGGACGACGGTGTAGCCGGGGGCGTCCGGGTCGAGGAGTCCGTGCCAGACCTCGGCGGGGCTCAGCTGCTTGGCGCCGAGGCCGAGGCTGAGCACCAGGACGGCGAGCAGCACGAGCAGCCCGACGGCCAGGCCGAGCGCGCGGGGCGAGCCGCGGCGGGCGGGGGCGGCGCCGGGTATCGGGAGGGAGCCGGTGGTGCTCAAGGGTGCTCCGGGTGGGTCGGGGGACGGGTCGGCGGGGCCTGGGGGCTCTCCGTACCGCAACTTAGGTTAGGTTAACCTGCGTACGCCCGGCGGCTACCGCCGGGTACCGCGCTCCGGCACCCCCACCGGTGTGTGGTTCCCCCCTGCCCCGAAGCTCGAACCGAGGTACCGCCATGTCGTCTTCCCCCCGCCTGACCCGCCGCGGCCTGCTCGCCGCGGGCGGAGCCACCGCCCTCGGCGCGGTGCTCGCCGCCTGCGGCTCCTCCGGCGACAAGGCGTCGGAGGGGGCCAAGGGCACGGGCGGCGGCGCGTGGACCTTCACCGACGACCGCCCGCAGACCGTCACCGCGAAGAGCGTCCCGTCCCGGGTGGTGGCCTTCACCGGCGCCGCCGCCGCGCTCGCCGACTTCGGCCTGGACAAGCAGCTGGTCGGCGTCTTCGGCGAGACCAAGACCGCCGACGGCAAGGCCGACCCGCAGGCCGGCAGCCTGGACGTGGACAAGATCGAGATCATCGGCAACGCCTGGGGCGAGTTCTCGATCGAGAAGTACGCGGCGCTGCGCCCCGAGCTGCTGGTGACCCACATGTACGACCCGGGCGCGTACTGGTACGTGCCGGACGAGTCCAAGGACAAGATCCTGCCGCTCGCCCCGCAGGCGCTGATCTCCACCGGCCGGGTCACCATCACCCAGCCGATCGAGCACTACGCCAAGCTCGCCGAGTCGCTGGGCGCGGACCTGGGGGCGCAGAAGGTGGTCGACGCCAAGGCCCGCTTCGAGAAGGCGTCCGAGGAGCTGCGGCAGGCCGTCAAGGCGGCCGGCGGCGTCAAGGTGATGGCCTGCTCCGGCAGCGCCGACCTGTTCTACGTCTCCAACCCGAAGATCTCCTGCGACCTGATCTACTTCGCCGAGCTGGGCGTGGAGTTCATCCAGCCGGAGAAGACCGACGGCGGCGACTACTACGAGGGCCTGAGCTGGGAGAACGCTGGCAAGTACCCGGCCGACCTGCTGCTGCTCGACCAGCGCTCCACCGCCCTGCAGCCCAAGGACCTGGCCGCCAAGCCCTCCTGGGGCCAGCTGCCCGCCGTCAAGGCCGAGCAGATCACCCCGTGGGACGCGGTGCCGCGCTTCTCGTACGCCGGGTTCGCCCCGCTGATCGAGCGGCTGACCGCCGCGATCCAGAAGTCCCGCAAGCTGAGCTGAAGGACCCCCCGATGACCGGCCAGGCCCAGGAGTACGACTTCTTCCCGGCGCACGTGGTGCGCACCCGCCGACTCGGCCCGACCATGCTGCGGGTCACCTTCGGCGGGGAGGCGCTGCGCGGCTTCGCGAGCGGCGGGCGCGACCAGTCCTTCTCGCTGTTCCTGCCGCACCCCGGGCAGGACGAGCCGAACCTGCCGTACGCGCAGGGCGAGGGCTGGTTCGCGGCCTGGCGGGCGCTCCCGGCGGACGAGCGGGCCGTGATGCGCTCGTACACCGTCCGCGCGCAGCGGGCCGAACCGCCCGAGGTGGACGTCGACTTCGCGCTGCACGGCACCGGCCCGGACGACCGCGCACCCGCCGGTCCGGCCGCCGCCTGGGCCGCCGCGGCGGGCCCCGGCGCGCGGGTGGTGCTGCTCGGCCCGGCCGTCGCCGACAACCGCTCGGTGTCCTTCCGGCCGCCCGCGGACGCCGACTTCGTGCTGCTGCTGGCCGACGAGACCGCGCTGCCCGCGACCGGCGGCATCCTGGAGCACCTCCCGGCCGGCACCCGGGCGCTGGCCTGGATCGAGGTGCCGGACGCCGACGACGTCCAGGACCTGCCCGCCCCGGACGGGGTGGAGCTGCACTGGCTGGTCCGCGCCCCCGGCGCGCCCTCCGGCCTGCCGACCGCCCTGCGCGCGGCCGAACTGCCCGACGGCGCCCCGTACGCGTGGATCGCCGGTGAGTCCGGCACCGTCAAGGAGCTGCGCCGGCACCTGGTGCGCGAACGCGGCGTCGACCGGCGCGCGGTGGCCTTCTCCGGCTACTGGCGGCGCGGCGCGTCCGAGGACCGGCTGCGCGAGGAGGCGTACGCCGGGCAGTCCTGACCCGCCGTGCACGACGAAGGCCCGCCCGGTCCCACCGGGCGGGCCTTCGTCGTGCGGCGACACCTGGGCTTAATGCCCCATCAGTGCTCTTGCAAGAGGTTTGCAATAGGGTGACAGTCGCAACTGACCCTCCGTCGAACCAGAAGGGCCGCTCCGCCATGGGTGCCTACACGCTGCCTGACCTGCCGTACGACTACTCCGCCCTGGAACGGGCGATGTCCGCCGAGATCCTCGAACTGCACCACTCCAAGCACCACCAGGCGTACGTCAACGGCGCCAACTCGACGCTCGACCAGCTCGCCGAGGCCCGCGACAAGGAGCAGTTCGGCTCGCTGGTCGGCCTGCAGAAGACGCTGGCCTTCAACCTCTCCGGCCACGTCCTGCACTCGCTGTTCTGGGAGAACCTCTCCCCCGACGGCGGCGACCGCCCCGAGGGCGCCCTCGCCGACGCGATCACCGAGCACTTCGGCTCCTTCGAGGCCTTCAAGCAGCAGCTCACCACCGCCACCGTCGGCGTCCAGGGCTCCGGCTGGGGCATCCTCTCCTGGGAGCCGCTCGGCGAGCGGCTCGTCATCGAGCAGGTCTACGACCACCACGGCAACGTCGGCCAGGGCACCACCCCCCTGCTCGCCTTCGACGCCTGGGAGCACGCCTACTACCTCCAGTACAAGAACGTCCGCCCCGACTACGTCACCCGCCTCTGGGACGTCGTCAACTGGCAGGACGTCAGCGCCCGCTACGCCGCCACCCGGGCCTGACCCCGGCGGCGGGGGCGCCGCCCGTCGGCCGCGCCCCCGCCGCCGCCCGCTCCCGCCGCCGGAGCCCGCCGACGAGCAGCGCCCCGAGCAGGAAGGCGCCCGCCGCGACCAGCGCCGAGACGTGCAGGCCGCGCACCGGGCCCAGCGCGCCCGCCAGGGTGCCGAACAGCGCCACGCCGAACGAACTGCCCGCCTGCCGCGCGACGTTGAACACCGCCGAGGCCGTTCCCGCCGAGGCCGGCGGCGCCGCCTCCAGCACCGCGACGGTGGCCGCGACCACCGTCAGCGGCGTCGCCAGCCCGGTCGCCGCCAACGCGAACAGCAGCACCGGGTACGGGGTGTGCGGCCCCGCCGCCAGCCAGCCCAGGAACCCCGCCGCCCCCAGCAGCAGCGCGCCCGCCATCGGCGGGTACGGGCCGGACCGGGCCGCCAGCCGGCTCGACAGCGGGGCCGCGAGCAGGCCCATCCCCACCGAGGGCAGCAGCGCCAGCCCCGCCCCCAGCGCGCCGAGGTGCAGCACCTGCCGGAAGTACGGCGTCAGCACGTACAGCATCCCGTAGTAACCGAGGCTCAGCAGCAGCCCGACCGCGTCCACCACCGCGAGCCGCCCGTCCCGCAGCAGCGCGGGCGGCAGCAGCGGGGCCCGGCCGCCCGGCTCCCGCGCCGAGCGCCGCTCCAGCCGCCGCTCCAGCCGCAGTTCCACCCGGACGAACCCGGCCAGCGCCGCCGCGCCGCCCGCGAGCACGGCCAGCACCCACGGCGAGCCCCAGCCCCGCGCGCCCGCCTCGTTCACCGCCCCGACCAGCGCCACCAGGCCCGCCGCGCCCAGCAGTTGGCCCAGCGGATCGCCCCGCCGCCCCGAGCGCACCGCCGCCGACGGACGGACGTGACGGCAGGTCAGTGCCGCCGCCAGCGCCGCGACCGGCAGGTTCACCCAGAACACCCACCGCCAGCCCGGCCCGGCCACCAGCAGCCCGCCCACCGCGGGCCCCGCGCCGAACGCCACCGCCGAGACCAGCCCCCACGCCCCCACCGCCCGGGCCCGCAGCGCGACGTCCGGGTACGCCGCCCGCAGCAGCGCGAACGAGGCCGGCACCAGCAGCGCCGCCCCCGCCCCCTGCCCCAGCCGGGCCCCCACCAGCACCGTCCCCGACGGGGCCGCCGCGCAGAGCGCCGAGGCCGCCGCGAACAGGCCGAGCCCCGCCAGGTACAGCCGCCGGTGCCCGAACCGGTCGCCGAGCCCGCCGCCGAGCAGCAGCAGCCCCGCGAACACCGTGCTGTAGCCGTCCACCACCCACTGCAGCCCGGCCGCGCCCGTCCCCAGCGCGGCCCGCACGCCCGGCACCGCCGCGTTCACCACCGTGACGTCCAGCATCACCAGGAAGTGGCCCAGGCTCAGCGCCACCAGCGGCGGCAGCACGAGCCGGGCGGCCGGCGGGCGGGCGAGCGTCTGCGTCATCTGTACGGAAGCCATGACGGCAGTCTCGGCGCGGAACGGTTCGCCGCCCGTCGAACCGTGCCCGCCGTAGGCTGGCCCCGTGCCCGCTCCCCTCACCCCCTCCAGCGGCCAGCCGGACGTCGCCCGGGCCGCCGCGCTGTTCGCCGACCCGTCCCGGGCCCGGATGCTGAAGGCGCTCGGCGACGGCCGCGCCCTGTCCGGCGCCGTCCTCGCCGCCGAGGCGGGCGTCGGCGCGCCCACCGCCAGCGCCCACCTGGCCCGGCTCCTCGACGCCGGGCTGGTCACCGTCCGCAGCAGCGGCCGCAACCGCTTCTACCGGCTGGCCGGTCCCGAGGTCGGCCACGCGCTCGAAGCGCTCGCCCTGATCGCGCCCCCGCTGCCGATCACCTCGCTGCGCGACAGCGGCACCACCAACGCGCTGCGCCGCTCCCGCACCTGCTACGACCACCTGGCCGGGCGGCTCGGCGTCGCCCTGATGGGCACCCTGCTCGACCGCGGCCTGCTGACCGGCCACGACGGCACCCACCGGCCGGCCGCCGCCGTCCGCGACCGCGCCTCCGGCTACGGCCACGACCACCGCTACCGGCTCACCCCGGCCGGGCGCACCGCCCTGCACCGGCTCGGCATCGACCTCGACGCCCTCCCGCCCCGCCGCCCGCTGGTCCGGTACTGCGTCGACTGGAGCGAGCAGCAGCACCACCTGGCCGGCGCCGCCGGGGCCGCCCTCACCGCCCGCCTGCTGGCCCTCCGCTGGATCCGGCACGGCGCCAGCCCCCGCGTCGTCCACCTCACCGAATCCGGCGCCACCGGCCTCGCGAACTGGATCGGCCTCCCCCCGCCGGACTGAACCCACCACCCGGGCCCTCGGCCCCGTTGTTCTTCCGACCGCTGTCGCGGGGGGGGGAGGCGACCGGCTGTTGGGCCCGGCCGCCGGGGCGGGCGGCGACGGCCGGGGGGCTCGGGCGGACGGGAACGATGACGGCCGCAGGCTGCAACCGGGCCGAGGGGCTCCGTCCCGCCGCGCGCAGCGCGGTCGCTCAGCCCTGCCAGGGCATTCCCGGACCCTCTGCGTCCTCTTCCGGCCGTTGCCGGGGGGCGGCCGCCGGGACGGACGGAACAGTGACGGCCGCAGGCTGCAACCGGGCCGAGGGCTCCGCCCCGCCGCGCGCGCAGCACGGCCATTCAGACCCGCCGGGGCGTTCCCGGACCCTCCGCGTCGTCTTCCGGCCGTTGCCGGGGGGCGGCCGCCGGGACGGACGGAACAGTGACGGCCGCAGGCTGCAACCGGGCGGAGGGCTCCGTCCCGCCGTGCGCGCAGCGCGGTCGCTCAGCCTCCGCCAGGGCGTTCCCGGACCCTCCGCGTCGTCTTCCGGCCGTTGCCGGGGGGCGGCCGCCGGGACGGACGGAACAGTGACGGCCGCAGGCTGCAACCGGGCGGAGGGCTCCGTCCCGCCGTGCGCGCAGCGCGGTCGCTCAGCCTCCGCCAGGGCGTTCCCGGCCCTCGACCTCGTTCTTCCGACCGCTGCCGCGGCGGGCGTCCGACGGTTCGGGGCGGGCGCAGCGCCGGGGTGCTCGGGGCGGTCATCGATGCAGCCGGGCGGAGGGCTCCGTCCCGCCGCGCGCGCAGCAGCCCGGTCGCTCAGCCCTGCCGGGGCGTTCCCGGGCTGTTGTCAGCCGCTTCGGCGCGGGCGGGTCGCAACGCAGTTGGGCGGAGAGCTCAGCCCCGTCCCCGCCGGGGCGGTTTCGGGCCCTTGCCCTCCTTCTTCCGGCCGTTGTCGTGGGGGGCCTGCGGCGGTTCGGTCCGGACGGCGGGACGGGCCGGGGCGCGGTCGGCGGCGGGCGCGGGCGCGGGCACAGCGGCAGGCGCGGCGGCGGGCTCTGCGGCCGGGGTGGTCGGGGCGGGCGGGACGGGGATGGTGACGGTGGCGGCCGCGGGTTGCAGCCGGGCGGAGGGTTCCGTGCCGTCGCTCGCGCCGAACGCCACGCTCCCGGCCCCGCCGACGAGCAGCAGGCAGGCCGTTCCCGCCGAGAGCGCCAGCCGTCGGCGCAGTTCGCTCCGGCCGCCGGAGCGGACCCCGGCCGGCGGGGGCGCGGGCTTCCCCGGGTCGAGCAGTTCCACGCACTCCTCGGCGGACGGCCGGGCCGCCGGGTCCGGCCGGGTCATGGCGCGCAGGGCCCGGGCGAGCCGGGCGGGGATGCCGTCCGGGATCGAGGGGGCGTGCAGCAGCCGGGCCACGGCCGCCTCGATGGGGCCGCCCGGGTAGACGCGCTGCCCGGTGAGGCACTCGATCAGCAGCAGCCCCAGGGCGTAGACGTCGGCGGCCGGGCGGGCGCCCTCGCCGCGGATCTGCTCCGGCGCCAGGTACGCGGGGGTGCCGACGACGAAGCCCGTCCGGGTCGCGTCGGCGTCCGCGGCGTCCGCGTCCACCGGCGAACGGGCGATGCCGAAGTCCGCGAGCCGCGGCGCCCCCGAGGCGTCGATCAGCACGTTGGACGGTTTGACGTCGCGGTGGACGACGCCGCAGGCGTGGACGAACGCCAGCGTGCGGGCCAGTTCCCGGCCGAGCCGGACCGTGGCGGGGACGGAGAGCGCCGAGGCGCGCAGCGCGTCGGCCAGCGTCGGGCCGTCCACCAGTTCCAGGACCAGGTAGGGGCGGTCGTCGGCGCGGCCGTAGTCGTAGACCTCGACCAGCCCCCGGTGCCGGAGCCGGGCCAGCGTCCGCGCCTCGGCGGCGAACCGGCGGGTGAAGTCCTCGGAGGCGCCCTGGTGCAGCACCTTCAGCGCGACCTCGCGGCCGAGCCGGAGGTCCACCGCCCGCAGCACCCGGGCGCCGCCGCCCTGGCCCAGCAGCCCCGCGATCCGGTACCGGTCCGCGAACAGTCCCGCGGTGCCGACGCCCTCAACTGTCGAGTGCATGCCATTCTCCGTTGTCGGGTGAGCGACCGCACCACACGGACGGGACACGATCCGTCGGCGCGTACCCGCGATCCGCGGAGGGATGCACCGGTCCACCGCCCGGACCGGCTCGGAGCCACCCGGCGCCCCGCGCCCCCGGAGCGGCTCGGCGCCACGGGCCCCGGTGCCCTAGCGTGGACACCGTGAACGGGGAACGGGACGACGCGGTACGGGAGTTCGAGAGCCACCGGCAGCGGCTGTTCGCGCTGGCGTACCGGATGCTCGGGTCGGCCGCCGAGGCGGAGGACACCGTGCAGGACGCCTACCTGCGCTGGCACGGCACCGAACCGGGTCAGGTCGCCGCGCCCGGCCCGTGGCTGAACAAGGTGGTCGCCAACCTCTGCCTGAACCGGCTCGGTTCGGCCCGGGCCCGCCGCGAGGAGTACCCCGGCACCTGGCTCCCCGAGCCGGTCGCCACCGGGGCGCTCGGGCCGATGGAGCGGGCCGAGCAGCGCGAGGCGGTGTCCTTCGCGGTGCTCACCATGATGGAGCGGCTCTCCCCGCCCGAGCGGGCCGCCGTCGTGCTGCGCGACGCGTTCGCCTACAGCCACCGCGAGGTGGCCGGCGTCCTGGACTGCACCGAGGCCGCCGCCCGCCAGCTCTACCACCGCGGCCGCAAGCACCTGGCCGCCGACGCCCCGCACCCGGGCACCGTCGACGCCGAGCAGAACGCCGCCCTGCTCGGCCGCTTCCTGCGGGCCGCCTCCGACGGGGCGCTCGACCAGCTCGAACGGCTCCTCGCCGAACAGGTGGTGGTCTGGGCGGACGGCGGCGGCAAGGTCCGCGCCGCGCTCCGGCCGGTGCACGGCCGGACCAACGCCGCCCGCTTCCTGGCCGGTCTGTTCGAACGGTTCACCGACGGCGTCCGGTTCGAACTCGCCGAGGCCAACGGCACCGCCGTCCTGCTCGGCTGGGAGGGCGACGCGCTCACCTCCCTCGGCACGGTCGACGCCGGGCCCGACGGCGTCACCGTCGTCCGCATCCTGCGCAACCCGGACAAACTCGCCCACTACGCGCAGCGGCACCGCGCGCTGTCACAGAACGGCTGACCGTCCGGTTCCTACCTGGGAGAGCCCACGACCCCCTCCCCGGAAGGAACCCGGACCATGAACGACCGCACCGCCCCGCCCCTGCTGGTGACCGGCGCGACCGGCGTCCTGGGCCGCGAGGTGCTGCGCAGCGCCCGCGCCACCGGCCGCCCGGTCCGCGCGCTCACCCGGCGCACCGGCCTGCCCGCCGACGCCGACACCCACTGGCACACCGGCGACCTCACCGCCGGCACCGGCCTGGACGCGGCGTTCGCCGGCGCCGACGCCGTCATCCACTGCGCGAGCGACCCCCGGCACCCGGAGAACGACCTGCCCGCCTTCCGCCACCTGCTGGACGCCGCCCGGCGGGCCGGCGTCCGGCACGTGGTCAACGTCTCGATCGTCGGCGTCGACCTGATCCCGCTGAAGTACTACCGGATCAAGCTCCGGGGCGAGCAGCTCCTCGGCGCCTCCGGCCTCGGCTGGACCAACCTGCGCGCCACCCAGTTCCCCCAGCTCCTGGACGGCATGCTCGGCCCGCTCGCCAGGCTCCCCCTCGTCCCGATGGTCTCCCGCACCCCCGTCCAGCCGGTCCACCCCGCCGAGGTCGCCGCCCGGCTGGTCGAACTCGCCCTGGGCGAACCCGCCGGCCACGCCCCCGACTTCGCCGGCCCCGAGACCCGCCTCGCCACCGACCTCGCCGCCGACTGGCTCCGCAGCACCGGCCGCCGCCGCCCGGTGCTCCCGCTCCACCTGCCCGGCCGGGCCGGCCGCGCCCTGCGCGCGGGCGCCCTCACCGCCCCGCAGAACGCCTACGGCACCCGCACCTGGGCGGAGTTCCTCGCCGGAAAGTGACGGGCGGCGAGGCGCCGGGCGACGGAGTGCACCGGGCCGCGAGGCGCCGGGCCGCGCAGTGCCGGGCCGGGAGCTCACCGGAAGGCGGGCAGCGCCTCCCGCGCCCACTGCGCGAAGCCCCGCGCCGGACGGCCGAGGACCCGCTCGACGTCCGGGCTGACCCGCTGCTCCTCGGGGAGGGGCTCGCCCAGGATGTCGAGCGTGCCGTCGAGGACCTCCTCGGGCATGAAGCGGGCCAGGTGCGCGCGGGCCTGCTCGCGGCTGAGCTCGACGAACGCGACCTCCGCCCCGAGCGCCTCGCCGAGCACGGCCGCCTGCCGGCGGGGCGTGATCGCCTCGGGCCCGGTGAGGACGTACACCTGCCCGTGGTGCCCGTCCTCCCGGAGCGCGGCCGCGGCGACCGCCGCCAGGTCGGCCGGGTCGACGACCGGCAGTGCGACGTCCGCGAACGGGGCGCGCACGGTGCGCTGCCCGCGGACGCCCTCGGCCCAGGCGTACGCGTTGGAGGCGAACCCCCCGGCACGCAGCACGGTGTACTCCAACCCGCTGAGCCGCAGGGCGAGTTCGAACTCGCGCAGCCGGGTGTGCGAGGGTGCCTGCGGCCTGGTCCCGTTGATCTGGGAGGAGAGCAGGACGACCCGCCGGACGCCGGACTCGCGGGCCAGGTCCAGCAGTTCGGTGGCGGGTGCGCCGGGGCCGTTGAGCTCGCCGGCCAGCAGCAGGAACAGCGCGTCCGCGCCCTTCAGCGCGGGCCCGAGGCCGGCGAAGTCGGCGAGGTCCGCGGCGACGTGGGTGACGCCGTCGGGGAGGCCGCCCGCCGGCTCCCGGCGGGAGACCGCGGTGACCTGCTCGCCCGCTGCGGCGAGCAGGGAGATCAGCGGGCGGCCGACGTTCCCGGTGGCCCCGGTGACAACGATCATGATCGAACTCCTCGGTTCCGGGGGTCCAAGTCCCTTGTCCCCCGCGCTTGTTGCGGCCCGTTCGGCCACGTCCACGACGTTAGCATCGGAAAGATAGTAGGTACCTAGAGGAAAGCGACCCCCGGTTTTCCGCCCGGACCAGACAGATCTGTCGGTTCTTCTACAGGGTTCTGCAAAGTCCCGGGCCCGGCGCCCGGAGCGCCGCCCAGGCTGGCCCCATGGCATCCACCGCAGACCCCCGCCCGGGCTTCCACGCCGCCGCCGACACCCTCGGCGGGATCCTCGCCGACCTCCGCCCCGACCAGTACGACCTGGCCACCCCGTGCCCCGACTACACCGTCCGCGACCTGGCCAACCACGTCGTCTCGGTGCTGCGCCGCAGCACCGCGATGGCCGGCGGCGGCCCGTTCACGGCGGTGCCGCACTTCGCCGTCGACGTCCCGGACGGCGGGTGGGCGGCCGCCTGGGCCGAGGCCCGGAAGGGCTTCGGGGCCGCCTGGGACGACCCGGCCGTGCTGGGCCGGACCATCGCCCTGCCGTGGGGGCCCGTCCCGGGCGCCGCCGCCGCGGTGATCTGGACCAACGAGCTGGTGCTGCACGGCTGGGACCTCGCCCAGGCCACCGGACAGGCGGTGGACTGGCCCGCCGAGGCGCTGGCCGCCCCGCTGGCCGCGATGGAGCGCGCCGTCCCGGCCGAGCCGCGCGGCGGTCGGGTGCCGTACGGGCCGGTCGTCCCGGTGCCGGCCGACGCGCCCGGCATCGACCGCCTGGCCGGCTGGTACGGCCGCCGCCCCTGACGCCCGCCCGGCGCCGTACGCCCCTGACGCCCGCCCGGCGTCGCACGCCCCGGAGGGCCGCCGGACTTCGAGTCCGGCGGCCCTCCGCCGTCCGCGGAACCGGACCCGGGCGCCCGCCGCCGATCCGGTCGGCCCGGCAGGCCCCGTCGGCCCCGTCGGCCCCGTCGGCCCGGTCAGCCGCGCGGCACCGGCGGCTCGCCGGTGGCCTTGGTGAAGGGCAGCAGGACCAGGGTGACCAGGAGGGCCGCCCCGGCGAACACCCCGCCGACCAGGAACGCGTCGTGGAACACCGCGGTCCGCGCCTTCAGCACCAGCTCCGGTACGCCGTGCGCCCGTTCGGTGAGCTCGGCGACCCGCCGGAACGCCCAGGTGGCGGCCACCGCCAGGCCGAGCGCGCCGCCGACCTCCTGCGCGGTGTTGATCAGCCCGGCCGCCAGCCCGGACTCCTGCTCGGTGCTCCCCGCGAACGCCGAGACCTGCACCGGCACGAACGAGGCCCCCAGCCCCAGCCCCATCAGCACGAAGGCGGGCAGGACGTCGGTGAGGTACGAGGCGTCGGCCGGGACCCGCCACAGCAGCAGCATGCCCGCGGTGGCCAGCGCCAGGCCGACCAGCAGCACCGGCTTGGCCGCGACCTTGGTGACCAGCTGGGAGGCGACGCCCGCGCCGACCGCGGTCAGCACCGCGAGCGGCACGTACGCGAAGCCGGTCCGGACGGCCGAGTAGTCCAGCACCTGCTGGAGGAACAGCGAGGCGAAGAAGAACAGCGTCACGCAGGTGCCCAGCAGCAGCACCGCGATCACGTTGGCGGCCCGCAGCGACTTGCGGCGGAAGACCGAGAACGGGATCAGCGGGTCGGCGGTGCGGCGCTCGACCACCACGAAGACCGCCAGCAGCAGCACCACCAGCGCGGCCCCGCCGTAGATCCGGGCGTACGGCAGCTCGCCGTCCGAGACGGTCTGGCCGAGCGTGAAGATCAGCAGCACCAGGGCGGCGGTGAGCGAGACCGCCCCGGCCAGGTCGAAGCCGCGGCCGCGCCCGGCGGCCCGGCTCTCGCCGACCACCCGGGGCGCCAGCAGGGCGCCGACCAGGCCGATCGGCACGTTGATGAAGAAGATCCAGCGCCAGCCGGGGCCGTCGGTCAGCACCCCGCCGAGCGTCACGCCGACCACCGCGGCCAGCCCGGACAGCGCGCCCCAGGCGCCGAGCGCCCGGTTGCGCTCGGCGCCCTCGGCGAAGTTGCCGCTGAGCAGGGCGAGCGCGGCGGTGGCGATGAACGCGGCGCCCAGGCCCTGCGCGCCGCGGGCGGCGATCAGCTCCCAGGCGTCGTGGCCGAGGCCCGCGACCAGCGAGGCCAGCGCGAACAGGACCAGTCCGAGCCGCAGCATCCGGCGCCGCCCGAAGGTGTCGGCGAGCCGGCCGGCCAGCAGCAGGAAGCCGCCCAGCACCATGCCGTAGGTGGTGACCACGTACTCCAACGTGGTCTGGGAGATGCCCAGTTCGTGTTCGATGGTGGGCAGGGCGACGTTGACGATCGAGACGTCGAGGAAGGTCATGAAACCGGCCAGGCAGAGGAAGGCCAGGATCAGGCCGGGGCGGCGGACCGGCCCCGGTTCGGTGACCGCGGCCGGGGCGCGCAGCGCGTCGTGCACGGACATCTCACTCCTGTGAGTCGTGGGTGTTCGCGAGGCCCGGGCGTTTCGGGAGCCGCGGGCGCGGGGAAGTCGCGGGCGTTCGGGTGCCGCCGGTCCGGGGACGGGACCGGTCGGTGGCTGTCGGAGAGCCGGAATCCCGAATAAACTGGGTACCTTGAGGAAACCGACCGGCGGGAAGGGTGCGGGATGGACGTGCAGGACGGCGGCGCGCAGGCCTGCCCGATCACGCCGGTGCTCGACATCGTGTTCAGCCGCTGGACGACGCCGATCCTGTGGACGCTGAACAGGTTCGGCCGGCAGCGCTTCGTCGAGCTGAACCGGAACGTCGGCGGCATCACCGCGAAGGTGCTCACCCAGCGCCTGCGCCAACTGGAGCGCGACGGCCTGGTGGTGCGCACCTACCACCCGGAGGTGCCGCCCCGGGTCGAGTACGAGATCAGCGAGCTGGGCCTCAGCCTGGCCCCGCTGTTCGCCGCGCTCACCGACTGGTCGGCCGAGCACCTGCCCGAGGTCGAGCGCGCCCGCACCGCCTTCGACACGGCCGGCGCCTGACCTCCCCCGGGCCGGGCCCGTCCGTCCTCCTCCTTCCGCTCCTCCCGCACCGCCCGCCGGACTGCCCGCCGAACCGAGGATGCGGCCCCGCCGCCCCCGCCGGACAGCGGGTTTTCACAGCCCTGACAGTCCGCGGAGCAAGCCGTGACACCCCCGACCGGCCCCTGACATCCGGGCCGGAAACATCCAGACCTGCATGCTTTCAATTCCCCTCAGCCTGCCCGAAAGACGGCAAAACACCCCCTCCCGACCCGGCAAAACCCCGCTCGCAATCAGACAGGTCTGTTTGTTATCCTCGTCGAGCGCGCGCCCGACCAGCCCTGAGCACGACCCCGTCCGTGCCGACCGGGCGCGCCCGAGGGGGACAGATGAACCGGCCCGCCACCCACCTGCTCGAACCCCCGCCCGCGCCGCACCGCGGCCCCCGGGCCCTGCGCGTCCTGGTCGTGGAGGGCGACGCCCACGCGGCCGCCCCGCTGCTGCGGGCGCTGGCCCGGCAGGGCTACGCCGCCCACGGCGTGACCACCGGCGCCGAGGCGCTGCGCGCGCACCCCGACGCCGACCTCGTCCTGCTCGACCTCGACCTGCCCGACCTGGACGGCCTGGAGGTCTGCCGCGGCATCCGCGCGGTGGCCGACACCCCGATCATCACCGTCACCGCCCGCGGCTCCGAACTCGACCGCGTGCTGGGCCTGCAGGCCGGCTCGGACGACTACCTGGTCAAGCCGTACGGCTTCCGCGAGCTGCTGGCCCGGATGGAGGCGGTGCTGCGCCGGACCCGCACCCGCCCGCCGGCCCGCCCGGTCCTCGTCCACGGCCCGCTGCGGATCGACGCCGGCGCCCGGCTCACCACCCTGCACGGCACCCCGGTCGACCTCACCCGCAAGGAGTTCGACCTGCTCCACCTGCTCGCCGCCCACCCCGGCACGGTGCTCCCCCGCCGGCAGATCATGGCCCGGGTCTGGGCCGACACCTGGTCGCCCCGCGGCCGCACCGTCGACACCCACGTCAGCACCCTGCGCGCCAAGCTCGGTCCCGGCTGGATCGTCACCGTCCGCGGCATCGGCTTCCGCCTCGGCCACCCGGGCTGATCCCGGCCGAACCCGCCCGGCCCCGCCCGAACCCGGCCGATCCCGCCCGAATCCGGCCGCAATCCCCTTTCCCGAATCCCCCGCTATCCCGACAAATGCGGCGAAAAGTGAGTATGCTCCGCCGCCGCACAATACTTTGGGTCGCATTTGAATCGAGCGACAGTTTTGTCATGCATACGCACGTGTATGCTGGCCGGGGCTCTTGGTATCTGCCGCAGCCGAACAGGGGGTGTGGGTCTCACATGGAAATCTTGCGGGGGAATTCTACCAAAACCGGGAACGCAGCCGAAAGCGACGGCAGCGCCGCACGCTGGCGCTTCCGCCTCCTCGGCCCGCTGGAGGTCACCTCGGACGACCGGCAGCGAAAGCACCTGGGCGGCGCGAAGAACGAGAAAGTGCTCGCCGTCCTGCTGCTGGAATCGGGCCGGGTGGTTCCCACCGACCGCCTGACGACCGCGCTCTGGGAGGAATTCCCCCCGCGCACCGCGACCCACCAAGTGCGCAAAGCCATCGGCGATCTCCGGCTGCGCATTCCGAAGAGCGTGGCGCAGATCTGCACCGAGGGCCCCGGTTACCGGCTCCAGTTAGGCGCGGCCTGGGTGGACCTGCACGAGTTCCGGCAGGAAATCGAACTGGCCCGGCAGACCGACCCGCAGGACTCCGCCGCCGTGACCGGCCACCTGCGCGCCGCCCTCGCCCTCTGGCGCGGCGACGCCTTGGCGGGCACCGGCGGCCGGATCATCGAGACCGCCGCCACCGCGCTGGAGGAGAGCCGGCTGGCCGCCTACGAGTGGCTCTCCACCGTCCAGGCCAACCCGGACGAGGCGGCCACCCTGGTCTCCGAGCTGCGCGCGCTGGTCGACCGCAACCCGCTGCGCGAGTCGCTGCGGCACGCGCTGATGCTCGCCCTCTACCGCAGCGGCCGGCAGGCCGAGGCGCTCGCCGAGTACAACCGGGCCCGCGAGCTGCTGGCCGACGAACTCGGGATCGACCCCGGCGCCGCGCTCGCCCAGCTGCACACCGCGATCCTCTGCGCCGACCCGGCCCTGCTGGCCGCCGAGCAGCAGACCCCCGCCGAGCAGCCCGGGCCCGCCGACCACCCGGCCCCCGCCGAACCGGACCCCGCCGGCCCCGTCCCGCCCGCCGCACCCGCCGCCGGCGCTGCCGGGCCCGCCGCGCCGACCGGGCCCATGGCGCCCCCCGGGCCCGCGGCCTGGCCGGGGCGGGTGGCCGTCCCCCCGCCCAGCACGCTGCCCTACGACATCGACGACTTCACCGGGCGGCAGGAGGAACTCGACTGGTTCGCCGACCTCCTGGAGCGCCCCGACCCGGCCCCCCGGCTGATCGCGCTCGACGGGATGGGCGGCAGCGGGAAGACCTCGCTGGCCGTGCACCTGGCGCACCGGATCGCGGACGGCTTCCGGGACGGACGGATCTTCATCGACCTGCACGGGTTCACCCCCGGCTGCGATCCGCTGCGCCCGGAGGCCGTGCTGGACGTGCTCCTGCGCAGCCTGGGCGTCAGCGGCGACCAGGTGCCCGAGGGCCTGGCGGAGCGGACCGCGGCCTGGCGCACGGCCTGCGCGAACCGCCGGCTCCTGCTGGTCCTGGACAACGTGCTCGACGAGACGCAGATCCTGCCGCTGATCCCGTCCGCGCCGGACTGCCTGGCGATCGTCACCAGCCGCCGCCGGCTGGTCAACCTCGACGGGGCCGCCCAGCTCTCCGTCGGGCAGCTGCCCGTCGGCGAGGGCGTCGCCCTGGTCGAGCGGATCGTCGGCACCGAGCGCTGCGCGGCGGAGCCGGAGGCGGTGGTCGACCTGGTCGGCCTCTGCGGCGGGCTGCCGCTGGCGCTGCGGATCGCCGCGGCCCGGCTGCGGCACCGCCGGCAGTGGACGTTCGGGCACCTGGTCGGACGGCTGAGCGTGCGCCCCACCGGCCTCGACGAGCTGAGCGCCGGGGACCGCGACGTCGTGGAGAGCCTCAAGCTGTCCTTCCTGGTGCTCCGGCCGGAGCAGCAGCGGGCCTTCCGGCTGCTGGGCCTCAACCCCGGCTCCGACATCGACGTCGGCGCGGCGGCCGCGCTGTTCGGGACGTCCGCCGACGAGGCGGAGCGGATCCTGGAGTCGCTGATCGACGTGCACCTGCTGGAGCAGCCCGAGTTCGGCCGCTTCAGCTTCCACGACCTGGTGCGGGACTTCGCCCGCAGCCTCACCCCCGCCGCGGCCGCGCCGCCGGGGGACGCCGCCCGCTTCACCGCGCTGGTGGACCACTACGTGGCGGCCGCCGAGGCCGCCGCCGACGTGCTGTTCCCCGGCCGGGTGCGCTACCCCGCCGAGCCCGTCCCGGCCGAGCCGTACGTGCTGCCGGAGCTGACCCCGCAGCTCGCGCTGAAGTGGTTCGGCCGGGAGCGCCGCAACCTGGTCGCCCTGCTGCGCGCCGCCGCCGACGCCGGCCTGTACCGGCAGGCCGCCGGCCTGCCGCGCAACCTCGGCGCGTACCTGACCCTGCAGGAGCACCCGCAGGAGCTGCTGGAGGTGAGCGAGATCTCGGTGGCAGCGGCCCGCCGGCTGGGCGACAAGCTGATGCTGCGGCTGTGCCTGACCAACGCCAGCCTGAGCCACTGGCTCTCCGGCCAGGGCGGCCGGGGGATCACCCACCTGGAGGAGGCCCTCGACCTGGCGGTCGAGATCGGCGACGAGCACGGCCAGGCGGCCTGCCTCAGCCGGCTCGGCTCCTTCCACAACTCGCTGGGCCGCTCGCAGGAGGCGCTGCACTACCTGCGCCGGGCGCTGCCCATCCTGCGCGGCCTGGCCGACCCGCGCGAGGAGGCGATCGCGCTCAACGGGATCAGCTCCGCCCTCAACGTGCTGTGCCGGCACGACGAGGCCGAGAAGGCCGCCTTCACCGCGCTGAAGCTGGGCCGGCGGATGAACAACCTCAGCGACGAGGCGCTCGCCCTGCTCAACCTCGCGGAGGCCCGGCTCGGGCTCGGCGAGTGGGAGCTGGCGGTGCACCGGTTCCAGCAGGCGGCCGCGATCTACGCCCAGCTGCGCAACGCGACGATGGTCGCCCTGGTGGACGCCTGGCGGGCGTACGCGCTCCAGCGCGCCGGGCACCCGGGGCCGGCGCTGTCCCTGACGGAGCGGACCCTGGCGGTGGAGGTGGTCTCGCCGATGCGCCGCACCGCCATCGCCAACCTGCTCGGCACCGTCCTGCTGCGCGAGGGGCAGGGGCAGCGGGCCGAGCAGCAGTACGCGCTGGCCCGCAAGGACGCCCGGAGCGTGGAGAACGTCTACGAGCTCGCGCTCGCGCTCGACGGCCTGGCCGCGGTCGCGCGGTGGAGCGGCCGCTCCTCCGCGACCGCGGCGTCCTACGCCGCGGAGGCCGAGACGCTCTTCGCCCGGATCGGCACGCCCGTCTGCTGCCGCCGGCAGTCCCCTCCGTAGGGGGCGCCGGGCCGGGCCGCGCGCCCCGCGTCCGGGGGAGCCGCGGGGGGACGCGGCCGGCCCGGCGCGGTCAGCGGCCCGGGCCGGCGGGGACGGCGTTCGGGCCCGGGTTGTCCGTGTTGGACCCGGCGCCGCACCCCCGCTCCCGGCCGGTCGGCACGGTCGCGGCGGAGGGCACTCGGTGGATGACACGGCGCATGACTGGAAGCTCCCCATCGTGTGGTGGTGTCTGTGTGACGCGGTGGAACCAGACTGGCACGAGGAGGTACCGATCCTGTCCTGATCCGGCGCCCCCCGTTCCCGCTCCCGGTGCCGTCCCCGGGAGGGAACCGGTACGGCGCCGGGACACCGCGCTGCAACGGTGGTGCGCGCTCAGAAGGCGACGAACCGAGCAGAGCGAAGGAACGTGACACAGATGCGGGAATTCCATATCAGTGGCCAGCGGATCGCCGACGACACCCCGGCGTACGTGATCGCCGAGATCGGACACAACCACGGCGGCAGCCTCGAACAGGCCGAAGCCCTCTTCCGTACCGCGGCGCAGGCCGGCGCCGACGCGGCCAAGCTGCAGAAGCGCGACAACAGGACCCTGTTCACCCGGGCCATGTTCGACCAGCCCTACACCGGACGGAACTCCTTCGGCCCCACCTACGGGGCGCACCGCGAGGCGCTGGAGTTCGGGCTCGACGAGTACAAGCACCTGGCGGGCGTCGCCGCCGAGCTCGGCATCGACTTCTTCTCCACCGCCTTCGACCTGCCGAGCGTCGACTTCCTGGTCGAGCTCGACCTGCCCGCCATCAAGATCGCCTCGGCGGACCTGACCAACACCCCGCTGCTGCGCTACGCCGCGCAGACCGGCCGGGCCCTGGTGGTGAGCACCGGCGGCGCCACCATGTCGGAGGTGCGGCGGGCCTGCGAGGCCGTCCTGCCGATCAACCGCAACCTGGCCCTGCTGCAGTGCACCGCGGTCTACCCGGCCGGCCCGGAGGACCTCAACCTCTCGGTGATCGAGACCTTCCGGGCGGAGTTCCCCGAGGTCGTGATCGGCTTCTCCGGGCACGACCTGGGCCCCGAGATGAGCTACCTGGCCTACGCGCTGGGCGCCCGCGTCGTCGAGAAGCACATCACGCTCGACCGGACGCTGCCCGGCACCGACCACGCGTTCTCGCTGGACCCGCAGCAGCTGGCCGAGCTGACCGCCGGCCTCGGCCGCGCCCGGTCCGCCCTGGGCTCGCCGGTCAAGCGGTGCAGCGAGACCGAGGCCCCCGCCGTGCGCAAGATGGGCAAGAAGCTGGTCGCCGCGCGGGAGCTGCCGGCCGGCCACCGGCTCACCGCCGCGGACATCGCCTGCAAGTCGCCGGGCGACGGCCTCAAGCCCTACCAGCTGGAGCAGGTCATCGGCATGACGCTCTCCGTCCCGCTGGCCGAGGACGACGCGATCCTGCCCGACCACCTGGCCGCCGGGGACGCCCTGACCGCGCTGCTCGACTCCGAGGCCGCCACGCATGCCGATTGACCTGACCGGCCGGGTGGCCGTGGTCACCGGTGCGGCGGGCAGGCTCGGCACGGTGTGGAGCGGCGCGCTGCTCTCCGCCGGGGCGGACGTCCTGGGTCTCGACCTGGCGGCGTCCGTCCCGGCCCCGCTGGCCGACCTGCCCGCCGGCTCCGGCCGCTACCTGCCGCTGGCCGCCGACGTCACCTCCCGCGCCTCGCTCCGGGCGGCCCTCGCGACCTGCCTCGACCGGCTCGGCAGCCCGTCGGTCCTGGTGAACAACGCCGGGATCGACCACCCGCCGTCCGCCGCGCACGGCGGCTGGGCCTTCGCCGACGTCCCGGAGGACTCCGTCGGCGCGATCCTCGACGTGAACGTGCGCGGGGTGCTGCTGGTGTGCCAGGTCTTCGGCGCGCACCTGGCCGAGCGGGGCCGCGGCTCGGTGGTCAACATCGGGTCGCTCTACGGCAACGTGGCCCCCTACCAGCCGCTCTACAGCCACATCCCGCTCGACCCGCCGTTCCTCAAGCACCCGGCCTACGGCATGTCCAAGGGCGCGGTGCACAACCTGACCCGCTACCTGGCCGCGCACTGGGGCCCGGCCGGCGTCCGCGTCAACACCCTGTCCCCCGGCGGCGTGCTCGGCGGCCAGGACCCGGAGTTCCGGCGGAAGTTCGCCGAGCGGGTCCCGCTGGGGCGGATGGCCGTGGACGGCGACCTGACCGGCCCGCTGCTCTTCCTGGCCTCCGACCTCAGCGGCTACGTCACCGGCCAGGAACTGCTGCTGGACGGCGGCTATGTCAGCTGGTGACCGAACCCCCGAAGGAGAGACAATGCCCGTCGCCCTGCACCGGGTGGAGGTCGCGGAGATCACCCGCGTCCTCGACGGGGTGGCAGACCCCCTGGAGCGCTGCCGTGCCTTCTCGGCGCTCACCCGGATCAACACGCTGTACATGGTGATGCGGGCCGGCTCGGGGCACCTCGGCTCCAGCTTCAGCGCCGCCGACCTGGTCAGCCACCTGTTCCTGCACGAGATGCGCGCGCCGCTGGCCGAGGACGGGGACCTCTACTTCTCCTCCAAGGGCCACGACGCGCCCGGCCTGTACGCCGCGCTGATCGGCCTCGGCGCGCTGCCCGAGGAGAAGCTGCACCGGCTGCGCCGCCTCGGCGGCCTGCCCGGGCACCCCGACGTGCACACCCCGCACATGCCCTTCAACACCGGTTCGCTCGGCATGGGCGTCTCCAAGGCCAAGGGCGTGGTCCTGGCCGACCGGCTGGCCGGCCGCTCCCGGCGGATCTACGTGGTCACCGGGGACGGCGAGCTCCAGGAGGGCCAGAACTACGAGGCCCTGGCCGGCGCGGTCCGGCGCGGGATGCACGAGCTGACCGTGGTGGTCGACCACAACAAGATCCAGTCGGACACCTGGGTCGAGGACGTCAACGGCCTGGGCGACCTGGAGGCCCGCTTCGCCGGCTTCGGCTGGGGCGTGGTCCGCTGCGACGGGCACGACCAGCAGGCCCTGGAGGCCGCCTTCCGCAAGCGCTGGGAGTCCTTCCCGGAGCTGCCCGCGGTGATCGTCGCGGACACCGTGAAGGGCGGCGGCTGCGCGGCCTTCGCCGCCACCTCGATGCCCGCGGCGTTCACCGACGACGGGACGGGCACGCCCTGGCGCTACCTGTTCCACAGCGGCGCCCCGGCCCCCGAGCACTACCGGGCCGCCCACGCCCAGCTCGTCGCCGCGGCCGAGGAGTTGCTGGCCCGCAACGGCCTCGGCCCGCTGGCCCTGGTGGCCGAGGACCCGGCGCCGGAGCGGAACCCGGGCGCCGAGAAGCTCTTCGAGGCGTACGGCCGCGAGCTGACCGCGCTCGCGGCGCGGGACGAGCGCATCCTCGCCCTGGACGCGGACCTGGTGCTCGACACCGGCCTGATCCCCTTCGCGCAGGCGCACCCGGACCGCTTCGTCGAGTTCGGGATCGCCGAGCAGGACATGGTCTCGGCGGCGGGCGGCCTGGCCTCCCAGGGGCTGCTGCCGTTCGTGAACTCCTTCGCCTGCTTCCTGCACTCCCGGCCGTACGAGCAGATCTACAACAACGCCACCGAGGGCCGCCGGATCGTCTACACCGGCGCGCTGGCCGGCCTGCTGCCCGCCGCGCCGGGCCACTCGCACCAGGCCGTGCGGGACGTCGCGGCGTTCAGCGCCCTGCCCGGGCTCACCGTGCTCCAGCCCGCCAACTGCGCGGGGACCCGGCAGGCGGTGCGGCACTGCGCCGCCACCGACGAGAGCTTCTACCTGCGGCTGGAGAGCGTGGAGGTGCCCGCCCGGGTGGCCGCGCTGCCGGTCGCCGAACTGCGCACCGGCCACGGCCGGGTGGTGCGCGAGGGCGGCCGCACCGTCCTGGTCGGCGCCGGTCCGACCGTGCTCGACCAGCTGCTGCGGGCCGCCGAGCTGCTGGCCGACCGGGGCGCGGCCCCGACCGTGGTCGAACTGCCCTGGCTCAACCGGGTCGACGCCGACTGGCTGGCCGCGCTGGCCGCCGGGGCCGACCACCTGATCGTGGTGGAGAACCACTACGTGC
This sequence comes from Kitasatospora sp. NA04385, assembly GCF_013364235.1. Lineage (NCBI taxonomy): Bacteria > Bacillati > Actinomycetota > Actinomycetes > Kitasatosporales > Streptomycetaceae > Kitasatospora > Kitasatospora sp. NA04385. The sequence goes on from NZ_CP054919.1 coordinate 3,481,893, forward strand.
GCGGCGGCCAGGGCGACGCCGTCGCCCGCACGCTGGCCGAGCTGAACCTGCCGCACCCGCCCGCCTTCCGCGGCATCGGGCTGACCGAGGTGCCGCGCTGCGGCACCCCGGAGGAGGTGCTGCGCGTCCACGGGCTGCACTTCGAGGCGCTGGCCGGGGCGGTGCTCGCGCAGACCCGCGGCACCGCGACCGCCGGGCCCCTCGCCGTCGCCGCCCGCGACCGCCGCGCCGAGGAACGGGCCGAAGAGCACCACCGAGAGCAGACCGAGCAGCACCCCCAGCAGAACGGAGCACGGTGATGGAAACCGTCTACAACGACGTCAAGCGGCCCTCCGAGGCGGTGGTCGAGGAGTTCCGCGCGGTCCTGCGCGAGTACAGCCCCTCCTGCCTGGTGACCGACGCGCAGGGCCGGATGGGCGCGATCGGCGGGCTGCTGCCGGTCAAGCCCAGCCACAAGATCGCCGGGCCCGCGCTGACCGTCAACCTGTCCGTCGACAACCTGGTCGACTGCATGCCGCTGCTCGCCAAGGCCCAGCCCGGCGACGTGATCGTGGTGGCCTGCCACCAGACCGCCCGGACCGCGATGTGGGGCGGCCTGATGTCCACCCTCTCGCTCAAGGCGGGCATCGCCGGCGGGATCGTGGACGGCGCCATCCGGGACGTGGACGAGATCCGCGACCTGGACTTCCCGGTCTGGTACCGCTCCACGGTGCCCCGGCCCTCGCCCAGCGCCGAGCACAACCGCACCGAGCCGGTGCAGTTCAACGTGCCGGTGGTGGTCGACGGGCAGATCATCGCGCCCGGCGACATCGTGGTCGCGGACGAGAACGGCATCGCCGTCGTCCCCGCCGACTCCGCCGAGGAGGCGCTGGAGGGCGCCCGCCGGCAGATCGCCAAGGAGCGGCTCATCCGGGAGAAGATCAACTCCGGTGCCACCCTCCAGCAGCTGCTGGTCGAATTCGGTCACCTCTGATGGGCGGCGCACGGCCGGAGCGGATCTACGTCACCGGCGCGGACGGCATGCTCGGCCAGGCCCTGGTCCGGGCGCTGCGCGCGGACGGGCGCACCGCGCACTGGCCGGTGCACGGCGTCTCGCTGGCCGACTTCGACATCGCGGACGGCCGTGCGCTCAGCCGCTCGGTGGACGGCTTCCGGCCGACCGTCGTGGTGCACCTGGCCGCCTGCGCGATCGTCGACACCTGCGAGGCGGACCCGCGGCTCGCGATGCGGGTCAACGTGCGGGGCACCCGGAACGTCGCCGAGCAGGCCCGGCGGCACGGCGCCCGGATGGTGTACCTCTCCAGCGACTACGTGTTCGACGGGCTCGACACCCCGGAGCACGGCTACACCGAGCAGGACCTGCCCAACCCGGTGAGCGTCTACGGGCTGACCAAGCTGGCCGGCGAGCGGATCACCTCCCTGCTGCCCGACTCGCTGGTCGTGCGGACCTCCTGGCTGTTCGGCGGCGCGGACGAGCGGGTGGACAACGTGCTCGCCGCGGTCCGCGCCGCCGAACGCGGCGAACCGGCCCTGCTGGTCAGCGACCAGTACAGCCTGCCCACCGGCACCCGGGAGCTGGCCGAGGCGCTGGTCCACCTGCTGTGCCTGCCGGAGCCCCCCGGCGGCACGGTGCACATCGGCAACGCCGGCCGGGCCAGCTGGTACGACGTCGGGCTGGAGCTGCGACGGCAGCTGCGGGCCGGGGCGGGCTCGGCCGCGGCGCCCGCGCCCGTCCCGGTGCCGATGGCCGACTGCGGCTTCCGCGGCGACCGGCCGGTGGACTCCACCCTCAACACCGACCGGCTGCGCTCGCTCGGGCACACCATGACCACCTGGCGGGACGCGCTGCGGGCCTACCTGCGCACGCTCGGCGCCCGGCCGTCCCCCGCCGGGGCCCCGGGGGACGCGTCCGCACCGCACGGACTCGCCCCGGCCCACGGAAGGGGACCCGCATGAGCCCGTCCGCACCGCGCGCCTCCTGGCGCAACTGGTCCGGCACGGCCCGCTGCACGCCGCGCCGGGTGCTGCGCCCGGTCGGCGAGGACGCGATCGTGGACGCCGTGACCACCGCCGCCCGGCTCGGCCTGGGCATCCGCGCCGCGGGCACCGGCCACTCGTTCAACCAGCTGTCCGTCACCGACGGGCTGCTGGTGGACCTGACCCGGCACACCGGCGTCGAGTCGGTCGACCGCACCGCGCCCTCGGTGACCGTGCGCTCCGGCACCCGGCTCGGCGAGCTGGCCGCCGTCCTGCGGCGGGCCGGCCTGGCGCTGCCCGACCTCGGCACCCTGGCCGAGCAGACCGTCGGCGGCGCGGTCGCGACCGGCAACCACGGCACCGGGCTCTCCTTCGGCCCGCTGTCCTCGCTGGTCACGGCGCTGCGCCTGGTCACCGCCGACGGCACCGTGCACCGGCTGGACGCCGCGAAGGACCCGGAGCTGTTCCACTGCGCCCGCACCTCGGTGGGCGCGCTCGGCCTGGTCTCCTCGCTCACGCTGCGCTGCGTGCCGGCCTTCAACCTGGAGGTCCGGCAGAGCGCGGCCCCGCTCGAAGCCGTGCTGCGGGACTTCTCCGGCTGGGCGGCGAGCGCCGAGCACGTCAGCCTGTCCTGGCTGCCCTGGCGGCGGGACGTCGGCATCCGGACGGCGGAGCGCACCGCCGCCCCGCCGACCCCGCGGGCCCGGCTGCGCCGCTACTCCACCACCGCGCAGGAGCTGTGCTGCGGGGTGACCGGCCTGGCCGGCCGCGGCTCGGCCACGGCGGTGCCCGCGCTCAGCCGGGCGCTGTCCCTGCCCGTCCCCGGCCCGGCGACCTACGTGGACGTCTCCGACCGGGTGTTCACCTTCCCGCAGCCGGTGCGGTTCATCGCCCTCGAACACGCCCTGCCGCTGGAGCGGACCCCGGACGCGCTGCGCGAGCTGGGCGGCGCGCTGCGGCGGGCCGGGCAGTACTCGCCGTACTCGGTGCTGGTGCGGGTGGGCGCCGCCGACGAGGACTCGCCGCTCAGCCCCGCGTACGGCCGGGCCACCGGCTACGTCAACCTCACCGTGCCGCGCAGCGCCGGCCAGGTGGAGCTGCTGCGGGTGGTCGAGCACGTGATGCGCGCCCACGGCGGACGGCCGCACTGGGGCAAGGCGCACACCGCCACCGCCGAGGTGCTCGCCCCGCGCTACCCCCGGTGGGCCGACTTCCAGCGGGTCCGGGCCCGGGTCGACCCGGAGGGCCGGTTCGCCGGCGACTACGCGGTGCGCCTGCTCGGCCCGGTGGGCGCGCGGGAACGGGCGGGCGCGGCATGACGCTCGACGCGCTGCTGTTCGACTTCGACGGCCTGATCTGCGACACCGAGAACGCCGCCCGGGAGTCCTGGCGGGAGGCCTACCGCGGCTTCGGCCTCGACTTCCCGGACGGGCTGTGGGCCCGGATGCGCGGGCGGCACGACGGCGAGCGGCTCGCCGCCGAGCACCTCGGCCGGCTCCTGGGCCGGCCGATGACCGCCCGGGAGGCCGAGCACCGGCGCACCCGCAAGTCCGAACTCGCGCACGCCCAGCCGCTGCTGCCCGGCGTGGCCGCCCTGCTGGCCGAGGCGGCCGGCCGCGGGCTCCCGGCGGCCGTGGTCTCCAGCGCGCCGGGCCGGTGGGTGGAGCCGCACCTGCGGCGGCTGGGTGTGCGCGGGCGCTTCCGCACCGTCGTCACCGGCGATCTCCCGCTGCCCAACAAGCCCGCCCCGGACCTCTACCTGCACGCCCTGGCCGCGCTCGGCGTCCGGGCGTCCGGCGCGGTGGCCTTCGAGGACTCGGTGCCCGGGGTGAGCGCGGCCGTCGCGGCCGCGCTGCGGTGCGTCGCGGTGCCCGGCGCCGCCGCCGCGGACCCGGCCGCGTTCGCCGGGGCCGCGGCGGTGGTGCCCAGCTTCGAATCCCTGTCCCTCGCCTCCCTGGAAAGGCTCTTCGACGATGAGTTCCGCGACGCCCCTGCGGCATGAGGCCGCCGCCCACCTCGGCTCCCTGGCCACCCCCGGCGCGGACGGCCCCGAGTGGATCTGGCGCGGCGGCCGGCTGCGGCCCTGGAGCGAGGCCACCATCCACGTCAACGCCGTGGGCCACGCGTCGGTGGCCGCCGTCTTCGAGGGCATCAAGGCGTACCTGGCGGAGGACGGCGAGAACCTGCTGCTGTTCCGGCTGGAGGACCACCTGGACCGGCTGCGGCACTCCGCGCGGATCTGCCGGGTCGAGATCCCGCACAGCCGGGACGAGCTGGCCGAGGCGGTGGTGGACCTGCTGAAGGCGAACCGCGCCGCCGGCGACACCTACGTCCGCCCGTGGGCCTTCCCCGAGGGCCTGATCCGCGAGCAGATGGTCCCGGCCGGGGCGCGCTGCGAGGTCGTGGTGGACAGCTGGCCGTTCCGCAGCGGCTTCCGGCGGGAGGGCTGCCGGGCCGCGGTCAGCTCCTGGCTGCGGATCACCGACGCCAGCACGCCGCCCCGGGTCAAGGCGTTCTCGAACTACCACAACGGCCGGCTGGCCCTGATCGAGGCCCGGGAGAACGGGCACGACTGGCCGATCCTGCTCAACGACCGGCACCAGGTCAGCGAGGGCGCGGGCGCGTGCGTCGCGCTGGTGCGGGACGGCGTGGTGATCACCCCCTCGCTCTCCAGCGGGGTGCTGGAGAGCATCACCCGCTCCACCGCGCTGACCCTGCTCGCCGAGGAGGGCTACGAGGTCGAGGAGCGCCCGGTGGACCGCACCGAGCTCTACCTCGCCGACGAGCTGTTCTTCCTCGGGACGGCCTGGGAGGTGCTGCCGATCACCGCGGTGGACGGCCTGCGGGTCGGCGAGGGCGTCGCCGGGCCGGTCACCGAGCGCCTGTACGAGCTCTACTTCTCCCTGGTGCGCGGCCGCTCGGACCGGCACCTGGGCTGGCTCACCCCCGTCCCGGTCGGGGCCCATGTCTGAGGCCGGGGCGGTGCGCACCGCAGCGGCGGACGCCGGGACGATGGACGCCGTCGTGCTGCGCGAGCCGGGCGGCCCCGAGCAGCTGCGCTTCGAACGCCGCCCGGTGCCGCGCCCCGGCCCGGGCGAGGCCCTGGTGGAGGTCGCGGCCGCCGGGGTGAACTTCGTCGACCTCTACCTGCGCTCGGGCCGCTACCCGGTGCCGCTGCCGGCCGTGCTGGGCCAGGAGGGCGCGGGCACCGTGCGCGCCCTCGGCCCCGGCACCGACCCGCACGGCCTGCGGGTCGGCGACCGGGTCGCCTGGGCGAACGTGCGCGGCGCCTACGCGCGGTACGCCGCCGTCCCGGCCGAACGGCTGGTGCCGGTCCCCGCCGGGATCGACGACCGGACGGCGGCGGCCGCCCTGCTCCAGGGCATGACCGCGCACTACCTGGTGCACGACAGCCACCCGGTCCGCCCGGGGCAGGACGTGCTGGTCCAGGCGGCGGCGGGCGGCCTGGGGCTGCTGCTGACCCAGTGGGCGACGCTGCTCGGCGCCCGGGTGATCGCGACCGTCTCCACCGCGCACAAGGAGGAGCTGGCCCGGCGGGCCGGCGCCGCCGAGGTGGTCCGCTACGGCCCGGACGCCGCCGGCCCCCCGCTCGCCGAGCAGGTCCGGGCGCTGACCGGCGGCGCGGGGGTGGCCGCGGTCTACGACGGGGTCGGGGCCGCCACCTTCGCGCAGAGCCTGGCCGCACTGCGCCCGCGCGGCACCCTGGTGCTGCACGGCGCGGCGAGCGGGCCGGTCGATCCGGTCGACCCGGCGCTGCTGCAGGCGGGCGGCTCGCTGTTCCTGACCCGCCCCGACCTGACCCACCACGTCCGCGACCGGTCCGAGCTGCTCGTTCGGGCCGGGGCGGTGTTCGACCACCTGGCCCGGGGCATGCTGCGGCTGGAGGCGGTCGATGACCGTCCGCTGCGCGAGGCGGCCGCGGCCCACGCCGACCTGGCCGGGCGCCGGGTGCTCGGCAAGGTCGTGCTGGTCCCCGGCGACGGCGCGGACCGCCGTCCGGCAGCACGATGAACGTCCGTTGTTTGGAGAGGAAACCGTGAACCAGACCTTCGCCCTCGGTGGCGACCTGACCGTCCGCCGCCTGGGCTTCGGTGCGATGCGGCTGACCGGGGACGGCGTGTGGGGCCCGCCCGCCGACGTCCCGGCCGCGCTCGACCTGGCCAGGCTCGCCGTCGAGCTCGGCACCACCTTCATCGACACCGCCGACTCCTACGGCCCGGGCACCAGCGAGGAACTGCTCGCCGAGGCCCTGCACCCCTACCCGGAGGGCCTGGTCATCGGCACCAAGGCGGGCCAGTCCCGGCCCTCCCGCGACGAGTGGGTGCCGCTGGGCCGGCCCGAGTACCTGCGCCAGCAGGCCGAACTGAGCCTGCGCCGGCTGCGGCTGGAGCGGCTCGACCTGTTCCAGCTGCACCGGATCGACCCGAAGGTGCCGGCCGCCGAGCAGTTCGGCGCGCTCGCGCAGCTGCAGAAGGAGGGGAAGGTCCGGCACCTGGGCCTGTCCCAGGTCAGCGTGGCCGAACTGGTCGAGGCCCGGGCCGAGATCGACGTGGTCAGCGTGCAGAACCGCTACAGCCTCACCGACCGGGTCGACGAGGACGTGCTGGAGTACTGCGAGGCCGAGGGCATCGCCTTCGTCCCGTGGCTGCCGATCGCCCGCGGCGAGCACGCCCAGGACCGGGGGCCGCTGGCCGAGGTCGCCGCCGAGCTCGGCGCGAGCACCACCCAGGTCTCGCTGGCCTGGCTGCTGCGCCGCTCCCCGGTGGTGCTGCCGATCCCCGGCACCAGCTCCGCCGCGCACCTGCGGGAGAACGCCGCGGCCGCCGACCTGGAGCTGACGGACGAGCAGTTCGCCCGGCTGGACGCCGCCTACCCGGCGTCCTGACCCGCCGTCCCCCGGCCCGCCGCGGCCGGGGGACGCCGCGCCCGTGCACGGCGGGCCCCGGCCGACGGCACCGCACCGCCGTCCGGCCGGGGCCCGCCGTGCCGTCCGTCCGGGCCCGGGCCGCCCGGCCCCGCCGCCCGTAGACTTCAACGGCTCCGACGCCGGCCACCCGCGGAAGGACGTACGCAGATGCTGGAGCTCAACGGGATCCGGGCCTTGCACGCGGTGTCCGCGACCGGGTCGATCAGTTCGGCCGCGGCGGTGCTGCACCTGACCACCTCGGCGGTCTCCCAGCGGCTCGCGAAGCTCGAACGCGAGGTCGGCCAGACGCTGCTCGAACGGCACAGCCGGGGCGTGCTGCTGACCGACGCCGCGAAGCTGCTGGTCGACCGGGCCGACAAGATCCTGGCCCTGGTCGACCAGACCGAGGCCGAACTGGAGGGCCACCGCGGCGCGGTGGTCGGCGAGGTGTCGGTGGCCGGCTTCCCGACCGCCGCCCGGGGCCTGCTGACCGGCACGCTGACCAGCCTCGCGGCCCGGTTCCCGGCGCTGTCCCCCAGGGTCTCCGAGCTGGAGCCCGACGTGTCGATACCGCTGGTGATCCGCGGCGACCTGGACATCGCGGTGGTGCAGGACTGGTTCAACGTGCCGCTGAACCTGCCGCCCGGGCTGAGCCGCACCGAACTGCTCGACGACGTCGCCGACATCGCCCTGCCCGCCGCCCACCCGCTGGCCGCCCGCACGACGGTCGACCTGGCCGAGCTGCACAGCGACCGGTGGATCAGCTGGACGCCCGGCTCCGGCTGCTACGAGTGGCTGCTCTACACCCTGCGCGGGTACGGCATCGAGCCCCGGATCGTCCATACGGCCGGCGAGTACGCCACCCAACTGGCGCTCGTCCAGGCCGGGTTCGGCATCGCGGTGATCCCCCGGCTCGGCCGGGAGAGCATCCCGGAGGGCGTCCGGGTCGTCCCGGTGCAGCCGCTGCTGAGCCGGCACGTGTACGCGGTCTGGCGGTCCGGCGGCGACCGCCGCCCGGCGATCCGGGCGACGGTCGCCGCCCTGTCGCGGACCGCGCGGGCGGCCACCCCCTGATCCGCCCGCCCCCTCCGCGGGCGGCAGGGGGCGGCTCACTCGACGCCGGGCATCTCCCGCATCCCGCGCACCGGCGAGCAGAACAGCACCAGCCAGCTGGCGGCCAGGCCGACCGCGCCGACCAGGATCGCCACCCGCACCCCGGCCGCGCCCGCCAGCAGGCCGGCCACCGCCGAGCCGATCGCCAGCACGCCGGTGATCATGAAGCGGTAGGTGGCGCCCATCCGGGCCATCATCTCGTCCGCGGTGACGTGCTGCCGGATCGCGGCCTTCAGCACGTTGTCGACGCCGACCTTGAACGCCACCACCGCCCAGGCGGCGATGCCGATCCACACCGCCGCGCCGTGCACCGCGAACGGCACCACCAGCGCGAACGGCCCGCAGCAGGCGCCCACCATCCACAGCGCCCGGCCGTAGCCGACCCGGAGCCCGATCCGGCGGGCGACCGCCGCGCCGAGGAACACCCCCACGCCGCCCGCGGTCAGGAAGGCGCCGACCAGGGAGGCCGAGCGGTGCAGCTCCGAGACGTACAGCAGCGGCACCAGCGTGATGACGATGCGCAGGCAGAAGTTGCTCCAGGAGGTCTCCAGCGAGACGGTCCGCAGCACCGCGTTGCGGAACACGTACGTGATGCCGCTGCGGACGTCCGGCCACAGCGGCTTCGCGGTGCCCGGCTTCTCCAGCCGCGGCTCCTGCTTGCGGATCAGGCCCAGCCACAGCCCGGACCACAGGTAGGTCACCGCGTTGACCACCAGCGCGTACGGCGCGGTGAGCACCTGCACCAGGAAGCCGCCGATGCTCCGGCCCGCCACCTCGGCGCCCGCGAACATGCCGCCGAGCTTGGCGTTCGCCTCCAGCAGGTTGTCCCGGCCGACCAGGTGCGGGATGTAGGCCCCGGACGCCACCTCGAAGAAGACCGTCGCGACGCCGACCAGCAGCACCACCAGGTAGAGCTGCGCGCCGGTCAGCGCGTCGAGGGCCCAGGCGACCGGCACCGACGCCATCAGCACGCCGCGCACCAGGTCGGCGGCCACCAGCACCGGCCGCCGCCGCACCCGCTCCAGCCACGCCCCGGCCTGCAGGCCGACCAGCAGGAACGGCAGCGAGCCGAGGAAGGCCAGCGCGCTGACCTGGAAGGCCCCGGCGCCGAGCGCCTCGATCGCCACCAGCGGCACCGCGACGTAGCTGACCTGCGTCCCGACCTGGCTGAGGCTGTACGCGGTGAACAGCCGGCGGAAGTCCGGGTGGCGGACCAGCAGCGAGCGCGGCCGCTCCTGCGGGGCCGCCGTCGTCACGTCGGCGGTCATCGTGCCTCCCCTCCGGCCACCGGGGCCTGCGGGGCCTGCGGGGCCGCCGGGTCCTCCCGGTCCTCCCGGTAGTGGAAGACGCCGGTCTTGCGCACCTGGCCGCTGGCCCCGTGCCAGAGGATGCCGCCGTTCTCGGCCGGCAGGGCCCGGATGTGGAAGCCGCCGTAGCCGTGCGGGGTGACGAACATCCCCCAGGTGGCGTGCCAGTCCCGCAGTTCGCGGGTGTCCGGGTCCACCATCGGCTCGGCCCGCGGGACGACCCGCCGCTGCACCATCCACCCCCGGCCGCGGCCCGCGTCCAGCGCCTCGCGCCAGGCCCGGTCGTCGACGGTCCACCCCGCGACGATGCCCCGGCCGCCGTCCTGGTTGCCCGGCTTGAGCAGCAGGTCGGCGCGGTGCTCCCGGCAGTGGTCGAGCAGGTCCACCCGCTCGCCGCCGGCGGTGCTCTCCCCCGCGGTGAGCAGCCGGGTCCACGGCAGCAGCCGGTCGATCAGCTCGGCCTCCTCGGCGGAGTAGGCCGCGCGCCAGCGGGGGTCGGAGAGCAGGGCCAGGCTGGTCTTCTGCTCGAAGAGCAGGCCGTCCAGCGGGGTGTAGAGCAGGGTCTTGCCGGCCTCGTGCGCCCGGAAGAACGGCTCCGCCTCGGCGCCGTCGCGGCCGTCCGCGCACAGCTGGTTGACCGAGAAGTAGCGCAGGACGACGTCGATCGGGGTGCCGTCCAGGTACAGCTTGTCGTCCTTGCTGGTGACCTGGCCGATCTCGGCGAGCAGGACGCGCAGGCCCAGCCGCGCCGCCATCTCCTGGAAGGAGAGCACCAGGTGCAGGTAGGGCGCCAGCCCGCCGTCGGCCTCGACGAAGGCGACGACGGGCTCCGCGCCGCCGGTCACCTGCTCGCCGAGCCGGCGCAGCACCTCGACGATCTGCTCGCCGGTGTGCGCGTAGTCGAGCCGGTGCTCCTCGGCGAAGGCGCGGAACGCCTCGTCCTCCAGGTGCAGCCGCATCAGCTCGGCCCGGTCGGTGCCGCCCAGGTGGGTGCCCACGTTGAACTCGAGCAGCTTGAAGGAGGTGCCGTCGTGGTGCAGGTCGGCGCGGCCGTGCAGGACGGGGGCGACGCCGAGCCGCTTCATCAGCGCGGCCCGCCGCGGGCTGATCCCGACCGCGGCGGCGTACGCGTCCGTGCTGCCGTCGAACAGCCGCTGCGGCAGCGTGGTCAGCAGGCCGAAGAAGCCGCGCAGGTCGTCGGTGAACTCCCGGATCTCCCGTTCGGCGAGGAACAGCGGGCGGGGCAGCGAACCCGCCCCGTGCGCCGCGGCGAGCTTCTCCGGCAGCCGCATCCGGCCGGTGACGCCGAGCAGCCGGCTGTCCGGTGCCAGGCACTCCCGGTTGTACGCCTCGGTGATCGCGTCCGTCATCGGGGGGCCTCCTCCTGGAAGAGCGGACCGCGGTGCAGCTTGTGCTGCGCGGCCTGGGCCAGCGGCCTGACGACCAGTTGGTCGACGTTGACGTGGATCGGCAGGCCGACCGTGAAGGCCACGCACTCGGCGACGTCCTCCGCGGTCAGCGGCCGGTCGACGTCCGCGTAGACGGCGGCGGCCCGGTCCGCGTCGCCGGCGAAGCGGTTGAGCGCGAACTCCTCGGTGCGCACCATGCCGGGGGCGATCTCGACGACCCGCACGGGCCGCCCGGCCAGTTCCAGCCGCAGCGTCCCGGTCAGGGCGTGCGCCGCGTGCTTGGCCGCGGTGTAGCTGCCGCCGCCCTCGTACGGGGTGAACCCGGCGGTCGAGTTCATGGTGACCACGGTCGCGCCCGGGGCCGCCAGCAGCGCGGGCAGCAGGGCCCGCGTGACGTGCAGCGTGCCGAGCACGTTCACCTCGAAGCTGTGCCGCCACACCTGCGGGTCGGCGTCCTGGAGGGCGGCCGCGTCGAACGCGCCGCCGGCGTTGTTGACCAGGACGTCGCACCGGGCGACGGCGGCCGCGAACCGGTCCACCGCCCCGGCGTCGGTGACGTCGAGCACGTGCGGCTCGGCCCCGGTCCGCCCGGCCAGCTCCGCCAGCCGGTCGGCCCGGCGGGCCACCGCGAGCACCCGGTACCCCTGCTTGGCCAGCCGCGCGGTGACCGCCGCTCCGATGCCACTGCTGGCGCCGGTCACGACTGCGGTCTTCACCATGGTCTTTCCTCTCTCGGTGGGTCGGGTTCGGACTGGTCCGGCGGCCTACTCGACGTGGAAGCGGATCCGCTCGGTCAGCGCCGCGGCCTTGGCGACGGCGTCCCGCATGTCGCGGCCCTGGGCCAGGACGTAGCCGTTGTCGCAGTCCATGACCGCCCGCAGCGGGTTGACGGTGTCGCCCTCGCTCTTGGAGATCACGACGGCGGCCTCGTCCTCGGCGAACTTGTACAGGTAGGGGATGATGTGCGGCGGCCGCACGCCCGGCGGCACCCGCAGCACCGGCACGCCGACCTCGTCCAGGCCGGTGATCGCGGTGATCCGGCCGGCCTCGGGGACGAAGAAGCGGATCGCCGCGCCGCCGGTCGGCTCCGGGTGGGTCTCGGGGAGCTTGTCGATGCCCAGCGGCACGGTCAGGAACATCCGGGCCAGGTCGACGCCGGTCGCCCGCCGCACCAGGTCGGGGGCGCCGCTGCCGGCGAGCCGGTTGTGCGTCTCCAGCACCCGGGGGCCGGCCGGGGTCAGCACGAACTCGCTGTGCGCGGGGCCGTCGGTCAGGCCGACCGCGTCGAGCAGTTCGGCGGTGGCGGCGCGCAGCGCCTCGCGGTGCGGCCAGGCGGTCTCGCTGATGGTGGCGACCTGCCACTCGACGAACAGGTCGTTCATGAGGTACTCCGACATCCCGACCACGATGTGCCGGCCCTGGTGGGAGAAGGAGTCGACGCTGACCACCGGGCCGTCGAGGTACTCCTCGGCGATCACCCGCGAGTAGCCGGCCTCCTGCAGCGCCGTCCAGGCCGCGGCGGCCTCCTGCGGGGTGGTCGCGACGTGGATGTGCAGGCTGGCGACGCCGTCGATCGGCTTGACCACGATCCGGTCGCCGACCTCGCCCTGGAAGTCGGCGGCGTCCTCGGCGCTCTCCGGCGCCCGGAAGCGGACCGGGCTCAGCCCGTGCTCGGCCAGCGCCCGGCGGGTCAGCGCCTTGTCCTTGATGATCCGCGAGGTGCGCTCGCTGGTGCCGGGCAGGCCGAGTTCGGCGTTGACCGCGGCGACCGGGATCGCGGCGTCCTCGGTGGAGGTCAGCAGCAGGTCGAAGGGGCGCTCCCGGTGCAGCGGCCGGAGCACCGCGAGTATCGCGTCCCGGTCGTCGATGGCGGCGTGCACGATCCGCTCGCAGTGCGGGCCGAGCTCGTCGAGGTCGTACTTGCCCTCCTCGTGCACGAGCACGACGTCGATGCCCAGTTCCTTGGCACCACTGATGGGGGCCGGCTTGCCACCGACCACGGCGACCCGATACATCCGTGTTCTCCTCGTTCCGTGGGGATCCGCTCCGGTCGCGGACGCGCCGGGGGCGACTGCTCTGGTCCTGCGGGAATTTCCTTCCGCTGCCCCGCTCCTGACGATCCGTCAGCTCGCGTAGCAGCGGCGCAGCCACCTGGCGGTGCCGGGCGGCGCCGGGTCGAAGGCCTTGCGGCGGTGCAGCACCCGGTAGTTGTCGAAGATCAGGAACTGCCCCGGCCGCAGCACCGGCGCGAAGGCGGGGGTGCGGGACAGGTGCTCCGACAGCGCGGCCAGCGCCTGGTCGGCCGCGGCGGTCATGCCCCGGGTGGTGCCGCGGTCGTAGCGGATCAGGACGCCCTCCGGCCCGTGCTGGATCACCGAGGTGCCCTCCAGCGCCAGCCGGTCCCCGTCGGCCGTGACGTCGTTGGAGTCCGGCGCCTTCACCAGGAACTCCGGTGCGGACAGCCGGTCCAGGACCTCGTCGGGCAGCCCGCGCAGCGCGGTGTCCACCCCGACGAACTCGGTGGCCACCTGCTCGGCGTTGCGCACCGCGTAGAAGGTGAGGAACCGCGGCGGGAACGGCCTCGGGTTCAGCCCCTCCCCGCCGAACGGCAGGTGCGGGTTGTCGGTGTGCCAGAAGAACTCGGTGTCCGACCCCCACGAGCTGGTCGTCCCGGCCGCCTCCGGGTTGGGCACCACGTTGCGGATCAGCTTGCCGCTGTTCTCGTAGTCGACCGCGTACGGGGTCAGCCCGAGCAGCGCGATCAGGCCGAGTTGCAGGGAGGTGACGAGGCAGAGGTCGGACTCCTCGCCGAAGCCGTTGACCGGGGTCGGCGGGAACTCCTGCTGCGGCAGGTTCGACAGCACCAGCACGTCGCTGCGGGCGCCCGCGAAGCCGGCCAGCGTGTCGAGGACGGAGGCCGGCAGCGTCCGGCGCAGCGCGTGCGCGCCGATCCGGGCCAGGATCGCGGCGTCGGTGTCGGTGTCCAGCTTCGGGAACGGGTCGCCGAGGGCCTCCTGCAGCCTGGCACCGAGGGCGTCGCGAACCCGGTCCGCGAGCCGCAGGTCGGTGAGCGCGATCCCGTGCCCGTCGACGTCCGACGATGCCGTCAGTGTTTCGCTCAGTGCGTCCATCGGGTCTCCAGTCGCAGTGTCCGCAGCAGTTCGGCGAACCGGGCGTCGAGGCGCTCGATGTCCGGCGCGGTGAAGATGACGTGGCCGTAGCCCTCGTACGTGTTCGGCGGGACGTCCAGCAGGTCGCCGGGCCCGCGGAAGACCTCCAGGTCGTGCACGTCGTCGGCGGCCTCGGCCTCGGCGGCCCCGACGACCTCGGTCAGCGTGCCGGGGCGCTCGGGGAAGATGTTGCGGAAGCCGACCGGCACCGGCTCGGGCCTGGGCGCGATGACGGGCGTCCGCCCGGTCGCCAGGTCGAGCATCGCCTCCAGCATGTCGACGCCCGTGCTCAGCAGCACCGACCGGTAGATCGGCCCGCCGCCCATCCGGGCGCCGGCCTCCAGGATCACCGGCTCCCGGCCGTCGCGCAGGCGCCACTCCACGTGCGAGGCGCCGGTGGTGATGCCCAGCGCCCGGTGGCAGGCTTCGGTCGCGGCGTGGATCGCGGCCACCGTGTCGGCCGGCAGCCGGGTCGGCGTGCAGGCGTAGACCTCCTCGAAGGTCGCGCCCTGCGGCAGCGGCTTGTCGTGGATGGCGACCGGGTGCGTCACCCCGTCGACGATCAGCGACTCCACGCTGATCTCCGGGCCGTCGACGAACTCCTCGACCAGGATGCCGCCCGCGTACCGCTCGAAGGTCCGCTCGTGCAGCGGATCGAAGGCGAAGCCCTCCCAGGCGCCCTTCTGGATCTCCGGGAAGGCCTCGACCAGCTCCCGCTCGTCGTGCACCTTCTGCACGAACATGCTGTGGCACCCGATCACCGGCTTGAGGATCACCGGGTACCCGAACCGCGCCGCCTGCTCGGCCGCCTGCCCGGCGTCCGCGACCAGCGCGAACCCCGGCTGCGGGACGTCCCCCGCCGCCGCGAACGCGCTGCGCATCGCGAACTTGTCCCGCGCCGTGTAGGCCGTCCACTCGCTGACCGAGGGCAGCCCGAACTCCGCCGCGATCGCCGCCGCCGTCGGCACGCAGAACTCGCTCAGCGTGACGACCCCGGTGATCGGTTCCTCGTCCGCCAGCAGTTCCCGGCAGGCCGCGAGGCTCTCCTCGATGCTCGTGGTGTCGGCGACGGCCACCCGGTCGAAGTACTCCGCCTCCCAGCTCGGGTCCGCCATGATCAGCAGCAACCGCTCCCCGTGCCGCTGCGCGTACTCCCTGGTCTTCGCCAGGAGCCGACGCCGGCTCAGGTTCTTCTTGTGGACTAGCAGGATGCTCACGTGTCTCGCTCCCCGTCGGTCAGCGGCCGTCACTCCGATCGTGACCGGCAGGCCCCGCCCGCGGTAGCGAAAGCTTTTGAACCCGGGGCTTAAGCAAACCTTGCGGCAGCCCCCACCCCCCGCCCCCAACCCCCCGAAAACCCCAGCCCACCACCCCCGCACCCCGGCCCCCGCCGAAACCCGCACCACCCGCGCCCGGAGCCGGGACAACGAAAGAAGGCCCGGTCAGATGATCTGACCGAGCCTTCGATATCTGAGCCGCCTATGGGATTCGAACCCATGACCTACGCATTACGAGCCCGAGAGTGATCATGCTGGCTGCCGCCAGCATCGACCATTTGGCGCTGAACCCGCAGGTCAGAAGGTTGCCCCGTGGCCCGTAATCCCGCCCGAACTGGCACGTGTTTCCCCGTCTGCTCACGCAGTTATACCCCTACGGCGCTTGCGATAGGCGTCCCACGATCCCCCTTGAAGCGTTTCCCAGACCAGGTTCCATGGACCTGGGCGACGAGCCTATTGACCCGAAACGGTAAGGTTCGGCGCTCGTTGGTCCGGGCGTGACGGATCTGGTTGGGGATGCGCGGCGGCTGTCGCCGAAGGCCCAGGAAGCTCTGCGGATGCGGGCGGTTGCCGCGCTTCGGGCGGGCCGGGACCGGCGTGAGGTCGCCGAACTGCTCGGCGTGAGCATGGAGTCGGTGACCGACTGGTGGGCCGCGTGGCAGGCCGGAGGCCGGGAAGCGCTGGTGTCCAGGACCCGAGGCCGGCGGGTGGGCGAGCACCAGGTGCTCGATCCGGACCGGCAGCAGTGCGTCCGGCAGGCCCTGATCGACCACCGCCCCGAAGACCTCGGCCTGGGCGGGCAGTTGTGGACCCGCGCGGTCGTCGGCGACCTGATCGCCCTGCTGTACCGGGTGCGACTGACCGAGCAGGGCGTGGGCAAGTACCTCAAGCGCTGGGGGTTGTCCTTCCAGCGCCCGGACAAGCGCGCGATCGAGCAGGACCCGGAAGCAGTCCGCGCCTGGCGCGAGGAGGCCTGGCCCGCGATCCGTTCGAAGGCCCTGGAGGAAGGCGCCGAGGTGCTGTTCGCGGATCAGACCGGCGTGCGCTCGGACCAGGTGTCCGGCCGGACCTGGGCCCCGCGCGGCGAGACGCCGACCGTGCAGCGGACCGGCAACCGCTTCTCGGTCAACGCGATGTCCGCGATCAGCCCGCGGGGCCGGATGTGGTTCACGGTCTACCGGGGATCTTTCACGGCCGAGGTGTTCTGCGACTTCCTCGACCGCCTGAACAGGCAGTTCGACCGCCCCGTCCACCTCGTTGTCGACCGGCACTCCGTCCACCGCAGCAAGAAGGTCCGTGCCTGGCTCGCCGGCCACCCCGGCCGCATCACGTTGCACCTGCTGCCCGCGTACGCGCCCGAGACCAACCCCGACGAGCTGGTCAACGCCGACCTGAAGTGGACCCTGCTGCCGGCCTCCCGAGCCCGCAACGCCGATCAGCTCGCCGACGAGGTCCGCCGCTTCTTCCGCCGCCGACAGAAGCAGCCGCACGTCATCCGTGGCTACTTCCAAGGCCCGCACGTCCGCTACATCACCGAGGAGCCGGGAATTTAGCGTTTCGAGTCAATAGCTTCGTCTGGCAGGCTGCCCCGAACTCCGACACGGCCTTGATCAACCAGTCGGACAGCAGATCCGCCATACCCCGCTCCTGACACTCAGACCGACAACACATTCCTTGATCGACAAGGCTGAGGCCATTGTCTCGCATGCCAGTAGCATGCGGCGACCACTCCGCCAAACCGCCCCATCCTGTGCAGAGACCGGAGACTTCCGCCCCGCACCTACAGCTCACACAGGCCGACCAGCACCCTGCCGATCAATAAAGGGTCGAGATCGTACCAGTGAGCCTTTTCAGCGGTGGAGCTCAAGGGTGAGGACTGCCTTGGCTGCTGACGTCAGCCAGTTCGGGCTGCAACGGGCATGGCGGAAGATTCTCCAGCGCCTGAGCGTAGCCACGCCGCGTTCGACAGGGTGGCGGAGCCGGGCGTGGGCCCGGTTCAGCGACCGCTGTCCAACGGACAGCTGCTTGTGGGCAGGGCGTCTGGTCGGTACGGCGAAGGTGCCGCCCGCGCCGGTGTAGCCCATATCGGCCAGGGCCGGGATGCGTAGCCGGATGCAGGTCTTGACGATGCGGTGGGTGCGGGCGGCGGTGAGGTCGTGGGTTCGGCCGGGCAGAGCGCGGGAGATCCACACGAGTGTGCCCGTCGGGCCGGTGATGACCTGGTGGTTGACACCGTGGCGGCGGTGTTTGCCGGAGTAGTCGGCGCGGCCGTCGCCCACGCGGTCGCACTCGGCGAGGGTGCCGTCGACCAGGACGTACTCCGCATCGGTGTCACGCAGGGCCTAGGTAAGGCCGGGCGCCTTCCGTGCCAGCAGATCGGTGACCTGGTGGACGTAGGCGTGGGCGGTACCGACGCTGATCCGGAAGCCGGCGACGATCTGCGCGAGGGTGTCGTGCTTGCGCAGGTACACCAGCGCAACCAACGCTCGCTGGGACGGTCGGAGCTTGCACCGTCGGTCACCCTCGCGGGTGACAATGAGCATGGTGACCCACTCGACGAGCGCGTGCGGCAGGTCCAGTGCAGCAGGATAGGTGACCAACGAGGCTTCCTGGCTGGTTGTTTGAGACGTGAGACATCTCGCTCAACCACCCGGGAGCCTCGTTCGTTCTGCCCTTACACCGACCGCCAAGCCATCACCCGATCGGTGCCCGCCTTGAAAAGGCTCACTGTAAGAACCGCAATGAAGAACGGCACCGTCTCCCGACGCTGCGCATGCCGCAACCCCGACACCGGCAAGCCGTACGGCGCGCAGTGCCCGAAGGCACCCAGCTCCCGCCACGGCATCTGGTACGTCACCCAAGAGCTGGTGCCGCGTCAGGACAACAGCCGCCGTCACTTCCACCGGGGCGGGTTCACCACCGCCGCCGACGCGAAGGAAGAGCTGTCTAAGGTCATCGCCCTGATGGCAATACCCGAGAAGGACGACCCGACCGGTCAACTGGCGATCAGCGACCTGCTCGAAGCCTGCGCGGCGGCCAAGGAGCCGCTGCCGGACTACGACGAGACCCTCCGACGGTTCAAGACCGGACAGGTCCTCAACTCGAAGATGACCGTCGCCGAGTGGCTCGACCGCTGGCTCGCCGGTCGTAAGCGCCTGCGGGTCACCGGCCTCAAGCGGTACGAGTGCGACGCCCGCGTCCACCTCAAGCCCCACATCAAGGCCACCGGCCGTGCGGCCCTCAACGTCGCCATCGCGCAGCAGGTGATGTCGCCGTTCAACCCCTTCGAGCACGTCGAGCTGCTGCCCGGCACCAAGCCAAAGGCACTCATCTGGACCGAGGACCGGATCGCCCGCTGGCAGGAGACCGGCGTCAAGCCGAGCCCCGTCATGGTCTGGACTCCCGAACCAACCGCCACCTTCCTCGACTTCGTCGCGCACGACCGGCTGTACATGCTCTGGCGGATCATCGCCTTCCGCGGCACCCG
Organism: Kitasatospora sp. NA04385; assembly: GCF_013364235.1. Classification (NCBI taxonomy): domain Bacteria; kingdom Bacillati; phylum Actinomycetota; class Actinomycetes; order Kitasatosporales; family Streptomycetaceae; genus Kitasatospora; species Kitasatospora sp. NA04385. The sequence goes on from NZ_CP054919.1 coordinate 3,500,560, forward strand.
CCGCGGCGAGGCGTGCGGCGTCCGCTGGGAGGACTACTCCGCCGCACAGCGCTCCCTGGCCATCGCCACCCAGCTCGTCCAGGACGGCTGGGAGGTCCTGGAGGGCGCGCCCAAGACCAGCTCGGGCGTTCGCCTGCTGTCCCTCGACAAGGGCACCTTCGACGGCCTCGAAGATCACAAGATCCGCCAGGAGAACGAGCACGCAGCCTGGGGCGACGCCTGGCAGAACACCGGCCGGATCTTCACCAACGAAGACGGCTCCATCCTCCACCCGGGCAAGGTCAGCGACCTCTTCGACCGCATCGTCGAAGCCGCCGGCCTGCCCCCGATCCGCCTTCACGACCTCCGACACGGCGCTGCCACCATCATGCTGTTCGGCAAGATCGACCCCAAGATCGTCGCCGAGACCCTCGGCCACTCCGACACCCGGATCACCCGAGACGTCTACCAGTCCGTCCTCGACGACCTCAACCGCGAAGCCGCCGAGAAGGTCGCCGAACTGGTCCCGCACACCCGGCGCCCGCTCGCCGCCGTCCCCGACGGCACCACGCCGCAGGCCGCCGTCCCCCAGATGCGGCCCCTGACCCGGCCGACCAAAACCCCCAGCGAGGCGAAGACCGCCTGACCGCTCACGCAGTGTGGCGTTGGGACAGCAATTCTGCTGTCCCAACGCCACACTGCCAGGACAGCATCCGTCTTGGGAACCATCCGGTCAGCCCCTGCGCGCCCGGGTCGGACGACTCGCCCTCCGCCTACACGGTCGCGATCGACGGTCAGCCCCTGCGCGCCCGGGTCGGACGGGGTGCGCCACAGCGGCATCTCCGTCCACTCCGGTCAGCCCCTGCGCGCCCGGGTAGGACTACCTGGGCACCGAGGACAAGCCCGGCATCATCGGTCAGCCCCTGCGCGCCCGGGTCGGACAGGTCGGCACCGGGGCCGCTGGAGCGCTTGGGCGGTCAGCCCCTGCGCGCCCGGGTCGGACCGGCGGGCGTACGACGACGTGTTCGGGTACGACGGTCAGCCCCTGCGCGCCCGGGTCGGACATTCCACAGCGAAGTGTTGCGTTAGCGGCACACGGTCAGCCCTTGCGCGCCCGGGTCGGACCGCTCGGCGCCGACGCGCTCCTGGGCGTACGCCGGTCAGCCCCTGCGCGCCCGGGTCGGACCCTTTGCGAGCTGGGGTGTTGTCCGGGTTTTGCGCTTCCTTGACTCTCTGTGGAGTTGTCCGGGGTAAGGGGCTGTCGGGGGATTACTCCCGCCGAGGTGGCCCACCAGGTGGTGGGCCTTCCCGCTTCTGCCTTGCGGCGCGTCCGTGCCGACCGTTGTCGGCCGGGGGTGGACTTCTGCGGGCGTTAACGTCCCCCTCTACCAGGGGGACGGCGGCGTGCCGGGCGATGTTGATGGCCGCGTTGTGGTCGCGGTCGATGGCCAGGCCGCAGGTGGTGCAGTGAAACACCCGCTCGCTCAGCGTCAGCTTGGGTCTCGCTGTTCCGCAGGAAGAGCAGGTCTTGCTGGACGGGTGCCAGCGGTCGAGGACCGCTAGGGCAGAGCCGTACCAGGAAGTCTTGTAGGTGAGCTGGCGCCGCAGTTCGCCGGGGGCGGCGTCGAGAATGGCGCGGTTCAGGCCAGCCTTCTGCCGCACGCGCCTACCAGGCTTCTCGACGGTTCCGCGCGCGGAGGCGCTCATCCCGCGCACGTTCAGGTCCTCGACCGCCACGGTCGCGAACCCGGTGGCCAGCTTCTTGGTGAGCAGGTGCACGGTGCTCGCCCGGCGCTGCGCGATCCGGTGCTGGATCGCGCCGACCTTCCGCGCGGCCTTCACCCGCCGCCTGGACCCGCGCTCGGTGCGCGACAGCGCCCGCTGTGCCTTGGCGAGTTGGCGGGTCCACTGGTCGAGGTGGCGGGGGTTGGCGATGTGGATGCTGCCGGGGTCGGCGGGGTCGAGGGGCTGGGAGAGGGAGGCCAGGTGGGAGATTCCCCAGTCGACGCCGACGGTGCCGCGGCCGGTCTGAGCGCGGGTCGGCTTACCGGGGACCTCCTGGACCACCTTGGCAAGGACGCTGGCGTACCAGCGGTTGCCGCCGCGGGAGACGGTGACGGACTGGATGACGGCCTGCCCCTTGGCAACCAGGCGGGCCAGGCGCTTGCCGGAGTCGTGGACACGGATGGAACCGAGCCGGGGGAGTTGGAGGCGCCGGTAGCCGTCGAGACGGATCGTCGGCTTCTTCACGTCGTGGTGCAGACGGAAGGAGTCGCGGGCGCGGCCCTTGCGCTTGAACCGCGGGTAGCCGACCGGCCCGCCGGCCCGGCGTCCGGTCAGGGAGTCCAGCCAGTTGCCCCACGCCCGGTCGGCGTCGATGAACGCGGACTGGAAGGCGTAGGTCGACACCTCGTGCCACCACGGGCACGGCCGGTGCAGGCCGTGGAACCCGTCCGGCAGCTCGGTCTCGGCACGGGAATCGCCTTTGAGGGTGTTCAGCGCCTTCTTGATCGCCTGGCTGCCCGGCACCGGTACCTTCACCGACTTGCGGGCCTGCGCTTCCGGCATCCCTCCGCTCACCAAGGCGTCGACCTGGGCGCGCCACTGCCGGTGCGCGGCGACCTTCACACCCAAGGCATGGTTGAACGCCCACCGGGCCGCACCGGCGTGCCGGTTGAGATCCGCGAGCTGGGCCGCGGTCGGGTCCAGGGCGAACCGGTACGCACGCAGCGTCTCCACCTGTGCCACGACAGACCTCACCCCTTCCCGCCGAACGCTTCCGCCACCAACGGAAGCGACTCTAGACGCGGCCACTGACAATGCAGGCTGCAGCACTTTCGCGAGGATTCCTGGAGTCGGCCTCATGAAGAAGCGACACCCCGGACCGGATGAAGCGAGTCCCCAACCCGGCCTGCCGTTGTAGAAATTCCACAGCCTCGTTGCGACGCGCGAGAACTGGCCTGTGCCGCCCCCGGCCACACCTTGCAGTGCAATTGCACTGATGGCCGCACTTCGGCCGCACACGGCCCCCGATCGAACGAATCGGCGCGAGCAGCAGCCCGCCCTGGCACCCGAGAGACGACAAAGGCCCAGGTCAGTGACTATCTGACCTGGGCCTTCCCTGAGCCGCCTATGGGATTCGAACCCATGACCTACGCATTACGAGGACGCTTGATCATCCGCCGACCGGTCCCAATCGGCGGGGTCGCGTCCCAGTTTTGCCTGTTCAGGGCACGTCTGAGCGTGACGGCCTGTCCCATACGGTTCAGCTGGTCCCAAGCGGCTACGGATACTCCCGGGCAAGTTCCGGGCAAGTTGCTCCAGAGGGATCCCATATCCTCCCCCTGTTTCTTCCTGCTCGGCCGGCGCAGGGTCTGTCACTCAGAGTGTTTGATGTGGCCGACCGTGGGTCCTCCCCATCCGTCACGCCGCGCGGTGCTGGGCGGCACGCGCGATCGCGCCGTAGCGGCACTGGAACTCTCTCAGCTCTGTCACGTACCGCTCGACTCGCACTATCAGCGCTTCCAACCCCGCCTCGTCCAGCGCCTGCTCCTGCATGCCCTCCACATCGACGGACGGCAGGAACGGCCCAGGCGTCTCCGGGTCGGCTTCACCCATGAGCGCGACCTTGAGCAGCAGCTGCTCGGGTGGCCCTTCACCGTCCGGAGCGGTCAACAGCAGGGCCGAACCGTAGTGCCAATCGGACGGCTCACGGTGCCCGCCGTCGCACCACTCCGGACAGGCTGACCCGGTACCCACATCCACCGCTATGCCGGACGTGCTCTCCATCGAAGGACCTCCTCAAGGCTTCGCCTGGGCAGGCTCACTGGAGCAAACTGCACCGCCCGCCGCTACTCTGCATTGCCCAGCGGGGCTCCGCCGCTTCTCCACCCACGCACCTCACTCGTTGGAGTGAGGCCGGGACGAACAGGTTGCGGCGGGGGCGGAGGCGGGTTGCCCCAGACGCCGACTTCCTGGCCCGCCCACCCCCCACAGTTCATCGAGAGCCTGCTTCCCGGGGCCCGAATAGGGCATCCTGGTGGCGTGAACAGGTACGCCGAGGCTAAGCCCTATGCCGTCCCGGACACCCTGGCTGAGCTGACAGGGCCGGTCCACGGCCCCTTCCGGCTGCCTCGCCACCTCGACTGGGGCCCGGACTACGCCTACGACCTCGACGACGACGCAGACCTCGCCGTCATGTACGAACGCGTGGTCCGCGAAGCGCAGTCCACTGCGGACCTCCAGGACCACCTCGACGGCGCCACTCTCCAGCGCCTGTGGCCACAGCTGATCATCCCCGTGCCCGCACGGACCAGGTGGGAGCAGCGCTTCCCCCAGCTCCGTCGGCAGGCGACGGCGGCGTAGTGGACGAGCTGCACGCGCGCCTGATCCAGATCTGCCTCGCTGCCCTCGCGGGCGGCTACGCCGTCCAAGCCCACCAGATCGTCAACCGGCTCAGCGACGACGTCGACCTTCTCATGGCCTTCGACCAACCGATGAGTGTCGATCAGGGAGCCCGTTCCCCGCGGGCCATTCCGTAGACCAGCCCACACCCGCCCAGCCGAATCGGACCACCTGCAGGGGAGTCAGCCGTGCCGAACATCTTCGACAACATCACCGTCGACACACGCCTCGGGCAGGCACTGCGTGAGTCCCTCAAAGACTTCGACACGGTCGACATTGCCACCGGGTATCTCGACCTGCGGGGCTGGGACAGCTTTGCCGACATCCTCAACACCAAGGACCGAGCGGTTCTGGGTACCCGGCCGATGGCACGCGTACTCGTCGGGATGGTGGCACCATCTGATTCAGAGCAGCTGCTGGACATTTTGCAGGACCAGGTCCAGCCACCCGAGTACGGGGCCGATATCCACGACCGGGAACGGGCACTGGCCCGTCGCGACCAACTCGTCAAGCACCTGCGCACCCAACTGATGCGCGGCCTGGCCACTCCCACGGGCCAGGCGACACTGCAAACGCTCAAGCGCCAGTTGCGCGACGGAGTCGTCGCGATGAAGATCTTCACGGAGAGGCCCCTCCACGGGAAGACGTACATCTTCCACGCCCCCGCGAAGAAGCACGGATCCCGGTGGGCCTACGTCGGATCCTCCAACCTCACCGGGGCCGGCCTGCACCGCAACCTCGAGCTGAACATCGACGTGCAGGACTCCGACGCCACCGCCAAGCTAGCGACCTGGTTCGACCAGCGTTGGGACGACCGATTCTCCTTGAGTATTACCGAGGAGATCATCGACCTGATCAGTGACTCCTGGGCAGACGAAGACCAACCCAGCCCCTTCGAGGTATACCTGAAGGTCTGCCATTCTCTGGCCCAGGATGCCCGCGATGGGATGGGGTACGTCCTGCCGAAATCGATGAGCACCTTGCTGTTGGACTACCAGGAGAGCGCCGTCCGCACGCTCGCCCGGCGCATCGTGCGCCGTGGCGGAACTATGCTCGGCGACGTCGTCGGTCTCGGCAAGACCCTAACCGCGGTCGCAACCGCCTTGATGCTGCAGGCCGCCGAGGATTACTCCACACTCGTGCTGTGTCCGAAGAACCTAGAGCCGATGTGGAAAGAGCATCTCGAGGCCTACGACATCAACGGCCGAGTTGTGCCCTACTCGATGGTCGACAGGGTCCTGCCCGAGCTCAAACGCTTTAACCTCGTCATCTGCGACGAGTCGCACAACCTGCGCAATAACGGCACCGTCGCCTACGACGCCATCCATCAGTACATCCGCGCCAACGGTTCAAAAGTACTCCTGCTTACCGCCACGCCCTACAACCTCGCCTTCACCGACGTAGCCAATCAGATCGGCCTCTACATCGACGAGGACGAGGACCTAGGCATCGTCCCGACCGCAGCAATACTGGCCGACCCAAGCTTGAGCGCCAAGGTCGATGGCAAAATCAACACGCTCACTGCGTTCCGCCGCTCCGAAGAAGCCGAGGACTGGAAACGGCTGATGAGCGACCACCTTGTGCGCCGCACCCGATCCTTCATTAAGCGCACAGCGAAGAAGGAACCGGTCACTGGCCCGGACGGCACCCAGACCGAGCGGGAGTACCTGCAGTTTGCCAGTGGCAAGAAGTTCCATTTTCCCACCAGGATTGCTACCCCGCTCAGCCACTCCTTCAGTGCTGATGACCCAGCAGCACTCATGGAAGACGACATCACACTCGATGCGATCCGCGATCTAATCCTGCCCCGATACCGGCTGGCGGACTACGACAATCCCAAGGCTAAACATACTCAGGTCGACACGAAGAATCTCGACGATATCCGCTCCGGCCGTGGCAACGTCAGCGGCTTCGTGCGAATCGGACTGTTCAAGCGGCTCTCCTCATCCGGGCACGCGTTCATCTTGTCTTTGCAACGCCAGCGGGCTCGCAACGAGCTGTTCATCCACGCTATCGACAATAATCTGCCGATCCCTTTGGGATCCTTCAGCGACAGGCAGATCAGCATCATTGATGAGGACGTCGATGGCGACAGTGACCTTCATGGCAGCATTTCCACCCGATACCAGGCCCTGATGGCATCCCTACCTGCCAAGACCAAGTGGGTAAACAGCACGGTATTCAAATCCACACTGCGCGCCGACCTGGTTAAGGACAATCAGGCCATCACGGGCTTGCTCGATCGATTCGGCTACTGGGACTCGACCCGCGACTCCAAGATCAACACCCTCGTGGACCTGCTCCGCAACCAGCACCCGGGCGAGAAGGTGCTCATCTTCAGCGAATACGTCGACACCGCAGACTACGTCGCCAATGCGCTGACTGAGGCTGGCATCGAGCACGTCGGCCTCGCGTCCGGCGACACGGAAAACCCGGCCGTGATCGCACGCCGGTTCGCTCCGGAATCCAACAAGCTCCCCGGGCAGGAGCACTCCGACGCAGTTGCGCTCACCGCCGGCCCCATCGATGTGCTCGTCGCCACTGACGTACTCTCCGAGGGCCAGAACTTGCAGGATGCGCACATCGTCGTCAACTACGACCTTCCGTGGGCCATCATTCGGATCATCCAACGAGCCGGGCGTGTTGACCGTGTCGGGCAGAAATCCGACACGGTTCACGTCTACCTGATCACCCATGAAAAGATCGAGCAACAGATCCAATTGCGGCAACGGATCAAGGCTCGCCTCGGCGCCTCAGCCGAAGCCTTCGGCTCCGACGAACAGTTCTTCGGTGGCGAGCAAGAGGTCAGAATCCTCGACGACTTCTACAACGGCCGGGTAACCGACGAAACTGACGACGCCGAGGGCGAGGCCGATGCCGTCAGCGAAGCCTGGCTCGTCTGGTCAAACGCCCAGGACAAGTATCCAGCGACCGCTGCGAAGGTCCTAGCCATGCAGGATATGGTCCACAGCACCCGCGAACAGTACCTGCACGAGAACCACGGCAGTGTCACCTGTTATGTGGCTACTGCCTCCGGCGTCGACGCCTTCGCCACGGCCACAGCCACAGCCACAGGTGTCACCGAGAAACTACTTACCCCACTCGAGGCACTGCGCATCTTCCGCGCCATCCCGGACACTCCCACCGCTCCCCTGCGCGAGGATCACTTTGACCGGGAGAAGGCGCTTGTCCAAGGTCCGCTCCAAACCGAGACCATCACCGCCGGCAATCTCAAGGGTGTGCGCAAATGGGCCTGGCAGCGCCTCGGGGGAACCATCTTCGGCGAGAAAGCCGCGGACGCACTGAGTGCCCTGCATGAGCGACCGCTGACTGAGCACGCCACCATGCGCCTGACCCAGGCTCGTCGCAACAAGTACAGCCTCGACGATCTCGCTGACCTGATTGCGCAGCTTCACACCGAGGACCGGCTCGTCATCAGATCCACTGATACCGACACGATCAAGATCGTCTGTTCGCTTGGAGTCCAGGAAGCATGACCGACCCTCTGATTGCACGCGCCGAGCAGCACGACTACCAGCGGCTGTTCATCGAAGACCTCAACTGGTCCCGGCCCGACCATGCCCCGGTCACCTATAGCGCAGACGGTCACGCGCTGACCGCTACAAACGTCTCCTCGTACAAGGGGCTCCGCGTCTGGGTAGTCAACCAGAAGCCCGGATCAAAACTCGAAGCCGCCCTCGACCAACTCATCGCCAAGTCCTCCACTGATCGCCTCGTCATCTTCCACGACGGCAGCGAGCAGGTCTGGCGCTGGCCTGTCCGACGCGCCACTGGCGGCTCCACCACAACGAGGCTCAGCCGCCATCTCCACCGCAACGGCGACCCTGATCCTCGGTTCTCGGCCAAGCTCGATGCCATCCGCCTCCCATTCGACGTATCTCTCGACCCGAACGCTGTTTTGGCCAAGGTCCGTTCCGCATTCGACGTCGAGGCCGAGAACGAAACCCGGCACGCATCCAAGCTCATGGCCCGCCTTTACACCTCGATGGAGCAGGCATACGGGGGCGACCATGACCACAGGGATCGGGACCATCAAATCTCCGTCACCCTTGCCAGGATCCTCTTTCTGATGTTCGGCGATGACACGGACATGTGGCGTGAGAACCTATTCCGGGACTTCATCTACGAGCACACCAGCTCGGACGGATCGGATATAGGCGCGCAGCTGACCGGCCTGTTCGAGTACCTCGACACGCCACCAAGCAAGAGGTTCGGACCAAATGGCGATTTCAATGGGTTCCGGTATGTCAATGGTGGAATCTTCCGTGAACGACTCGCCCTGCCGATCCTCAACCCTGAGTTCCGCAACGTCATCCTCGAAGCCTGCGACAGGGACTGGGCCACTATCAGTCCCGCCATCTTCGGGTCAATGTTCCAGTCCGTGCGCGATGCCCAAACTCGCCGCGACCTCGGCGAGCACTACACGTCGGAAGCGAACATCCTCAAAACTCTCAACCCGCTTTTCCTTGATGAGCTACGCGCGGAGTTCGAGCACATCAAAACCCTCGGCAAGTACGAAGCCGACCGGCTTCGCAAGCTGCGCGACAAGCTCGGCCAGATCCGCTATATGGATCCTGCCTGCGGGTGTGGAAACTTCATCATCGTTGCCTATCGGGAGCTACGCGATCTCGAACTTGCCATCATGGAAAGGCTCCAAGAGATTACTGGCGACGGGCCAATGCTCCTCGCAAATATCGGCCTAAAGGTCACTCTTGACCACTTCTTCGGCATTGAGATCGACGAATGGCCCGCCCGCATTGCCGAAACCGCCATGTTTCTCATTGACCGTCAGTGCGACCTCAAACTCACTGTCAGCCTCGGCTGGGCTCCTGATCGCCTCCCCATCCAAGAGCAGGCCACAATCGTCAGCGGCGTCAGTGCCCTGAGCATGGACTGGGCCACCGTTTGTCCCCCGTCTGGCGATGTTGTAGTTGCCGGCAATCCCCCCTTCCTTGGCGACCACACTCGAACGAGAGAGCAACTAGCGGAGCTGCAGGCGGTCTGGGGTGGGGACAAAGTACTCAGCCGGATGGACTACGTGACGGGCTGGCATGCCAAAGCACTTCATTACTTCGCAGAACACGACGGGCTTTGGGCCTTCGTAACAACTAACTCAATTACCCAGGGCGACCAGGTACACCGACTCTTTTCGGAAGTATTTGCTACTGGATGGAAGATCAAATTCGCCCACCGCACCTTCGCGTGGACCTCGGAGGCGGCAGGGGCCGCAGCCGTGCATTGCGTCATCATCGGCTTTACTAGACGGATCACATCTAAGCCCCGACTATTCGATTACGCCTGGCTTAAGGCCTCCCCGCAGGAAGCAGCTGTCCAGAGCATCAATGCTTACCTCGTTGACGGGCCAAACATCCTGGCAGCAAAGCGGACCAATCCCCTATCTCTGGATATGCCAGAAGTCGTCAAGGGCTCAATGGCCACCGACGGAGGGCATCTTGTTGTTGGGCCAGAAGATTATGCAAGGGTCGCGGCGGACCCAATTGCATCTCGCTTTCTTCGCCCGTATGTAGGTTCGAAAGAACTAATCAATGGAAAGGAGCGGTGGTGCCTGTGGCTCGTGAACGCAACGCCAGCCGAACTCAATTCGAGTTCAGAGTTGAGGCGACGAATCGAAGCCGTACAACAGACGCGCCTTGAAAGCAGGGCCACAACTACCCGAAACTACCCACATCATCACCTGTTTCGCCAGTTTGGAATCACCGCCGACGTACCGATTGTTTGCATCCCTGAAGTTTCCAGCGAGAACCGTGATTATCTGCCTGTCGCCCACCTTTCGGGTGGAACGATCATCAGCAACAAGGTCTATGGAGCCGTCGACCCCAGTGGACTTGTCTTCGCGATCGCCTCTTCTGCCATGTTCATCGCTTGGATGAAGACTGTTGGTGGACGGATGAAGTCTGACCTATCGTTCTCCAGCACGATCACGTGGAATAACTTCCCCCTGCCGCCGCTTGACGCGCCCACGCGCGACTCGATCTCGCGGGCAGGAGTAGCCATCATTGGAGCTCGAGCGCTCAGGGCTGATCTATCACTCGAAGAGCACTACAGGCCCGGAGTCATGCAGCCGGAAGTATCCGAAGCGCATCAACGACTGGACTCAATCGTGGATCGAACCTTCGGCATCCGCGATGACAGGCCGAGCCTCCTGCGTCGCCAGGAGGCCCTGTTTGCAATGTACGGCGACCTCACAGCACCACTCTTCGCCGGCATCACAAGGAAGAAGCGGTAATGCCCGTCGAAGCTGTGCCGCACGCCACTCCCTCCCCTGCCTCGCGGGGGACCGCTGCTGAACCGAGGTCACCATATTGAGCTGCCCCGGGACAACGATCAGCAGCGTCAGCTGCATTGAGTTTTTCGTGATCCAGCGTCAGCGCAGCAGATCCCCGATCATCCTGACGACCGCGCCGCATCCCGTAGCGGCTCGCTCCATTAGCCTCGATCTTTCATGACGGTCCGTCAGTTCGCTGGCGGGCCGTTATGAGGCTCTGGGCCGGCGGTAGGCATGCCTGTGGTCCGGCTGTCGCGCCGGATGGGCGCCGGGTTCCACGGCTCCGGCAAGGGGAATCTCGTCGGGACGGGATGTCGTTGCTGGTCAGCCGGGGTGGGGCAGTGCTTGCAGTCGCTCGAACGCGGTGGTGATCGTCTGGGTCCACGGCCAGTGACGGGCAAGGCGGAGCCAGCGGCGCCGGCCCGTGGTGACGAGCCGGCCCGCGGTGGAGAAGAGGCGAAGTCGCAGGCGTTTGGGCTCCCAGCGCCGGGCGGGCCCGTCCAGGGCGAGCATCGGCATCCAGGCCAGCAGGTCCAGGGCAAGCTGGACGACCTCCAGCCAGATCTGGTTCTGGGCCGAGTCGTGCAGGGGCAGGTTGCGAAGGCCAGTGTCACGGGCAGCGCGGATGCGGTCCTCGGCCCTGGCCCGCTGGCGGTGCCGCAGCTCAAGGGCCGCGATCGCTGTGCCGATGGTGCTTGTGGCGAAACAGGTGATCCGCATGCCGTCGGCGTCGGTGATGCGCAACTGGGCTCCGGGGTGCGGATGTTCCTTGCGGACGATCAGCCGCATGCCCTTCGGCCAGCCCTTGAGGACGTCTCCGGCGAGCTCTGCGACCCAGGCGCCGTCGCGCACGGAGCCGTCCGGCTCGATCGCGGGTGTCCAGGCGGAGGTGGGTATGAGGAGGACGGCCCGGTGGATCGCCTCGGTAATGACCATTCCGACCGAGTAGGACAGCCACCGTCCCCGCTTGGTCAGCCAGTTGAGGAACTCGTGGGTGCCGCCACCTGAGTCGGTGCGGATCAGCGTTCGTCGCCCGCGCCGGTGCTGCTTCGGCAGCTGGGCCAATGACAGGCGGGCAGTTTCGATGTGGTGGGTGGCGGTGTTGCTGCCCGCGTTGCCCGGCCGCAGCAGGCCTGCGACCGGCTCGCCCGAGCCTGGTCGGCCGTGGTCGACGAACGCGACCAGCGGGGGGTGGCCGAAGGTTTTCTTCCAGGTCGCGGTCGCGTCCTGCTTCTCGGAGTGGGCCAGGACCAGCACGCCGTCGATGTCCACGACCACCTCGCCGCCCGCGTTCGGCGCCGCGTCACCAGCCAACCTCCATACCTGCTCGCGGACTTCGGCTCGCGCTCGCCGCACGGCCGCCAGTGCCCGGGGGCCGGCTGCGGCGAGCGCGTCGACCAGCCGGGAGACGGTAGGGTCCGAGGCGACCCGACCGAACAGGGCGGGCTCGGCCCGCAGCACCGCTACGTCGGCCAGGCAGTCCCCGCCCAGCGCGACCGCCAGGGCGAGGTCGAGTAGGACCTTGCCCGGATCGTGCACAGCCCGAGGCTTGCGCCACGGCTCCAGCGCTGCCGATAACGCCGTATCCAGGCCGATCCGACGGACGGTCTCCACCAGCAGCACCCCGCCTGCCTGCGACACCACACCTCCGCCGGAGCCCCGGACGCGGACACACGGATAGGACCGACTACGCTTCTTCACCTGGAGAGTGCTTCTTTCACTGCGACGACAGGACCCTAGACAAGCCCTATCGTCCCAGGTCAGAGGCACTCTCTTGCGTTCTGGCGAGCAGTCAGGTCATCACCTCGCGAAAGCCCGAGGTTAGGGCAGCGGTACCGACGAATCAGCGGCAGCGTCGAAGAACACGGGTGGATCAGGCGAGTCGAGCGGGTCGAGCGCAGTCTGCGCCGCCAGGCCGGTGGCCTGGTCCTCTTCGGCGCGGGTCGGCAGTACGTACTCCTGTGCGAGTCCTGCAAGATGGAGCGCGAGCGGATGGGCGAGTGCCTCCGGGTAGTCCGGGGGCTGGCGATGCAGGTGGGCGACCAGAGCAAGGCTCTGCGGATCGTCGCCATCCTCGGGGTGGCAGCCCAGGACCGCCAGCTCGATCAGGCCGGGCATCCAGCCGGGGATGCCGGTGTCGAGTGTGGGCTCCCCCTTCCGCTTTCCGAGAGTGATCGGACGTGGAGCGAGCTTGTCCGCCTGGACGGCGGAGGTGCGGAACTGGACAGGCTTCGGCGTCGTGCTGTAAAAAACTCGGCCACCGGAAGCGTCCTGGGGAACCCACAGGTGCGAGGCGATGCCGTTGTGCCCTGTCCCGGTGTTGACGCCCCACCACTGCGGGGTCTCCCGGCTCTGCCCTGTGCGGACGCGCAGCAGCCGGAGGTCCGGATGGAGTGGACGGGCGGGCGCGAGGCCGTCGCGGATGCGGTCCGGCTCCGTACGACCGTCCTGGAGCCAAGTCCAGTGCGAGCGCGCGTTCACTGCGTCGACCATCAGGATGGTGGGGGCGCTTCGCAGCGAGGCGCGTACCCGCTGCAGCCACTCTTCGGCCTCACGTCGCTGCCTTTCCCGATCCGCACGCCGACCGGCACGCCGCCCCGTCCGCGCGTCGCCGTCGCGCAGTGCGGGCACCGGGGCGGCGACCTCCGCCATGCGGGTCAGCCGGGTCAGCAGGACCGGGTAGGGCACCCAGGCCCCTGCACCCTCGTCCGCGTCCGCGTCCCAGCCCTCCACCCTAGCGAGCCCGCTACCCGACGAACTCGGAGTGATCAGCACGGCGACTGGCACGTGCGCGGCCCAACGCGCCCGGGTGGTCTGGTTCTTCCGAACCATCCAGACGGCGGCGAAGCGGGCGCCGGCTGGCACGCCCTCGGTCAGCCCGTGTTCCGGGTGGACCCGGGCGCCGAGCTGGCGCAGGCCGTCATCCCAGGCCATTGAGGTGCGATGAGGCATGTTCGACACGGAGTTGTAGCCCTTGAGCTTCTGCGGTGTGGCGACGAACTGGCTGACGAAGCCAGCCCTGGCGCAGCCGAGGCGCAGGGCGAACTTGGGGTCGGCACCCGCGGCGAAGTCCTCAGCGCGAGACAGCTCGACCAGCACCAGCCCGGGTTGCTCGCCATCGCGGTCCCGCTGGAGCCAGCGGGCCGTCAGGTCACGTCGGACACGGACCGCCGCGTCGATCGCCTCCCGGGAGCGGGCTGCGTTCTCCGGTAGTTCCAGACCCGCGACCAGTGAGACGCCAAGGCGTTCGCCGGTGCGCACCACCGGGCGAAGACACCGGATCCGGACGGTGAGCTCAGGCGTCTCCCACTCGTGCACAACAGGCACGCCGGGCTCGGCGGCCTCGTAGGCGTCCTCGCCGAAGGACCCGCCATCGCCCTTAAGCCCGAGTCGCGCGCAGAGGGCCGCCAGCGCGGCCTCACGCAGGTCCGCCGTCTGCCAAAGCAGCCGGGCCTCGAAGAGCGGCCGGTCCGCCGGGGCGCCGGGGGAGCCTGGCTCGGTGGGCTGGGCGAGCTGCGAGATCGCGTAGACAAGCGCGACCCGTCGTTCGGTGCAGCGGCGAGCTTCCTCCTCCTCGCGCTCCTCCTTCTTCACCGCGGCCGGTGGGGCGTTGAGTGGACGCGGGCCGGCGAGCCCGGTCGGGACGAGCGCAGCCGTAGTCCGGAGCTCGGGCGGCAGCGCTTGCTCAGCCCACTCGGTGAGTTGAGAGCACTGGTGCGGCATGAAGCCGACCTTGACCTCATGGCGGCCCATGGCGTTGCGGTGGACTACCGCGGCGCGTGCGTCGCGTCTGAGCCAGCTCTCAGGATCGGCGAGCAGCGCGTCCGCGTCGGGGAATGGTTCGCTGATGGCGAGGCCGTCCAGCAGCCGCGCCGGTCCGTCCGCGGACCAGCCGTCAGCGAATCGCTCCTTCTGCCGGTCATAGCTGCGTGCCAGCCGGGCGACGGCGAAACGCTCACTCAACGGCACGCCCGGCAGGACCGGGACCGGAGGACGCAGCAGGACCGTCGTATCCGAGCCCCAGGGCAGCCGGAGCCGACCGGTCCCCGGCGCCACCCGAGTCGCCCAGCGCCGGATGGACCAGTGCAGGTGGAACCGAGGGAGCGGATGGAAGGGCACGGTCTGCAGAGTGATGTTCAGCACCACGGAGAACCACCAAACGCCCTGGCCCGGTTCGGGTTCGTACGGCAGCGGCTGCGAGACGAGCTCGGCACCGCGGTCCCGCTGGCCGCGCGGCATGGCCCGGAAACGCAAGTGGCCCCCCTCGTAGGGGTAGGGCCCGAGCGCCAGCACCCGGCGGGCCAGCCAGTCGGTGGCGAGGGTGAACTGATGCGGCTGCGGCGCGGCAGTACCGCCGGGTGTTGGCATGGTGCGGAGCAGCTCCCAATCCGCCACCGCCCAGGCTGGCGGGTGGGCGCGCAGCTCGGCCCGGGTGTCGCGGAGCAGGTCGCGGTGCTCTGGTTCGGGGCGCAGCTCGCCGAGCCACCGGTCCAGCAGCGGGGTGAGCACAGGCGTCGGCAGCGGATCGGGCGCGTCGTCGGGCAGCAGCAGCCAGGGCGCGGGGCTGACCAACGCGCGTTCCTCCGACGGACGGTCGTACGGGCGGGGCAGCACCAGGATGTCGGGCGCGTACGCCTGGAGCACGGCTTCGAGCGGGCGCGTCGGCACCTGCCGCCAGGGCTCGGCGTCCGCCGCGCGGCCGGCGTTGCACAGGTCCAAGACAGCGGCCCGCCAGGACTCAGGGAAGGAGATGGCGCGGTAGACGGCCGTGCGCGAGGTGGTGACGTCGAGCGGGGTCCAGGCGGCGGTCCGCACGCTTCGGTAGTTCGCTGGCATGACGGTTCGGTTCCTCTCCGGGGGCGATCCGATCAGCAGTGATCGGGTCAGTGGTGATCGAGTCGGCACAGCGCCTGGTAGAACGGCTGGTAGAGCAGCCGCACAAGCTGAGCGTCGGCGGGATCGGCCGCACTGCCTTCCGGTCCGGCGCCGCTGAAGTAGGGCTGGAGGACGGAGCCGAGGGCCTGCAGCAGCCCGTCGGGCCGGCCGGGTACGCGAGGTGCTCTGGGGTCCGTCGGGGCGGTCGCGAGCGAGCGGGCCAGGCGCGGCGCGAATGCGGCGTCAACGAAGACCACCCGCGCAGGTACGCCCCCGCGCACGAGCCGGCCGATGACCTGCCACATCGTCACCAGCTGGTCCCAGGCAAATGCGCGCTTCTCCCACGGTGGCAGATAGGTGTACACATACCGGCGTCGCAGTAGCCGACGCCACTCTTGACGGCCTTCGTGGCGCATCGCTTGGCCAGCCTGGTCGAGCGAGGTGGCTCGTGCCACGAGCTCGGAGAAGGTGGCCGGGCCCTCGCGCTTGTCGTCGCGTTGGATGTCCCTGACGAAGCGGCTCGTCCAGTCATTGATCGCGAAGATGGCGAGGGCGAGGTCGTCAGGGCGCGGGTGCGGCCGAGCCAAGAACAGGGCGGTGCCGAACGCGGCCTGATGTTCGGAATTGAGGATGTTGTGACCGCGCTCGACGGCGAGCAGGGGGGCGACCAGGACCTCGGCGCTCGGGTCCTCGGCGAAGCGAGCGAGGTCGCCTCGTCGGAGGGCTGCCGCCGCGCCGCCGTCCTCGGCGAAGCCGGTGCCGTGCAGGGCCTGGGCCAGGTCAGCGTCGTCGGAGACGAGCACGCGGACCCGGCCATGCCAGCGGTCCTCAGCGTCCATCGCGTCGGCGACCGCGAAGGCCTCCCGATAGCTGCCGACGAGCAGCAGCGCGCGTCGGCGGTTGTCGTCGCCGATCTGGGCGAGCTCCTGGTCGAGCGGGGACGCGGTGCCCGGCAGGGCTGGCCGAGCCAGCTTCATGGCCATGGCGCGCGCCTGCGCAAGCCGGTCCTTCGGCTTGGTGCCGGACAGGCTCATAGGGCGTCCGGCTTGGTCGTAGAGGAAGCGCGTTGCGAAACGGGTGCGCGCGACTGCCGAGGTCGCCTCGTCGGACGGCACGAGGACGGCGCCGACCGGGGTGAGCACGTGGGCGCGGGTGGACTCGCCGGCCCAGCTGGTGCCAGACATCAGTACCACGTGCGGCCCAGGCCGGTCCGCGGCCCGGTCGGCACCGAACTCACTGAGCCGCAGCAGCAGTTCGCGTCCGACGCCGGCGCTGCGGAAGAAGCGCAGTGTGCCGCCGAATCGGCCGACGGCATCGCGTTCCTCCTCGTCAGGGAGGTACTGGTAGCCGAGGACGTTGCCCATGGGGGACTCGGGGACGACGGGTGCGTAGTCGAGCGGGGCGCGCCGGGACAGCTCCTTGCCCTGGGTGTCCAGCCGCAGCGCCGCCTCGACCTGCGGCCACAGGAAAGTGAGCCGGTCCAGTCGCTGGTGCAGGGCGCTGAGCAGCAGCACGAAGCCGACCTTGCGGGAGGTGAGGTCCCACCACTCCGCGGGACGGTCCGGCACAGCCGCGCCTTGGTGGACGGCCGAAAGCATCCGGCCGACCAGCTCGTCCAGCCGCTGCCGGGTGCGGGTCGCGGACAGGCCGTGCAGCAGGTCGCCGGCGGTGTCGACCAGGGCGTCGGTGAGGGTTCCGTACGGGCCCTGCTCGCCGAAGGGGTCGTCGCGGAAGACATCGAGGGCGTCGGTCAGCTCCTTGCGGACCGGGTCGACCGGGGGCTCGGTCGGGTCCGTACCGTTGGGGTCCTCATCGTCGTCATAGCCCTCGAAGAGGTACGTCTCAGGGAGCTGCGGGTCCGGTCCGTCGGTGGCGAACCATTCGTCGAGCAGCTTCTGCTGCAGCGTCCAGGGGCTGAAGTACTCGGTCTCTACCCACTCCTGGACATCGGCCTCGGCGATCAGCTGACGGCACAGCGGGTCGACGGCGACGGTGACCCCGCCGAGCGCGGTGTTCCACTGGCGCACCTGCCGGTCCGTCAGCGGCAGCCGTGCCTGCCGGCACAGCTCCTCGATCTTGTGGGTGTGCAGCCGGTCGAGCCAGGACTCCAGGTTCGGCTGGACGAGCGTTGCTGACGGGGCGAAGAGCTGGTCCAGACGCATCTGCACGCTGTCGGCCTCGTCGACGAAGACGATGTCGCTGAGCAGGCAGGCCAGCTCGGCCTGGCGCAGCCGTTCGTCGTTGAGGTGCGCGGCCACCGGGCTCTGGACGAGGCTGGCCGGGTTCGCGACCCAGATCAAGGTCTCCACCTGCCGACGAGCCGTCCCGTGGCGCGGACAGTGCGCCCAGATCGGGCAGCCACGCGGCGGGCCGAGGGGTTCGTCCTCACCTCTGGGGGTTGCCCGGCCGGGACGGGCGGCAGCGTCGGCGCTGGCGCGGCGCAGCGCAGCCAGCGGATCGGCGGGCCGGTCGCTATCGTTCGCCTCGTCCGTCTGGGGGACCAGCCCGACACACGGGGCGTCGGCGTAGCGCAGCGGCGTCTCGGTCTCGGCGCCGCGCAGCCCGCTGACCACGCACACGGTGCTCAGGTCGTCGAAGGCACGGTCGTCGTGGTCGAGGAGGTTGTCCAGGCCGCGGGAGACCAGACGACGGTGCAACCGCTGCACATGGGTCTCCCGCGTGCTGGAGCCGAGCAGTGGGACGGCGTCCAGGCCCAGCCCGGCGAAGACCTCGCACAGCCGCAGTTGCTCGGCCACGTCTCCCACGACGAGCGTGGTCCGCAGCGGGACCGGGCGCCGCTGTGCCGCCCAGACCGCGACAAGGGTCATCAGCGTGCTCTTGCCGGCCCCGACCATGCCAACCAAGTGCAGCATGCCGGACAAGGTGAGCTCGTCGCGGATGCCGAAGCCCTGGCCGTCGGGGTCGCGCGGCGCGAAGCGCACCTCGGCCAGCCGCTGCTCCCAGTACCCGCGGCCGACACCAGCCTCCTTCTCCTGCTGGTCCATCCACTGTGCGGTGGCCAGCAGTTCGCTCCGGCGCAGGACTAGCGGCCGGCCGCTGCCGCGCCGCCCCACGGCCAGGTCGTGTCCGGCGGGCCGGTCGAAGACCAGCTCCTGCGGAATGGTGACCGACGCCGTCCGGCGGTTCTCTCGGAAGCTGTTCACGCCGGCCGGAGCCAGTCGCAGCGGTCGCCGCACGAAGGCGGGCCGCTGCGAGAGCGCCCGGTCGTACGCCCGGAGCCGGCCGGGGGCAACGACAGGGAGCACAGGACGCGGCGGCTGGCCGGTCCCCGGCGCGGGGACATCGTAGGCCCGGACGTGCGCCGGCAGCTCCCGGTAGGCCTCTAGGCGCTGCCGCCAGGCGTGGCTGCGTCGCAGCTTCCACAGCAGGTACCGGGCGGCGTCGAGCATGGTCTCGTCCGCCTCGGTGAGCACCAGGCCAGCGGCCCGGGCGAACGGATAACCGCCGAACAGGGTGTAGGCGCCCTCGGCCGCCTCATGCGGCGCAAGCCGCTCCAGGAGCCGCAGGCCCAACTCGGTCTGGCACACCTGGACGGGCTTCGTGCCATCGGCCGCGCCGACCAGCCCGGCCCAGCCGGGCGTCAGTTCCCTGACCACGTCCTTGCACCAGCTGACCTCGTCACGCATGGCCCACCCCCCTCAGCCCGCGCAGGCGCTGCGCCGCGCGGTCGATCAGTACCCGGTCAGGCACCAGCACGACGTCCTCGTGCGCGGCGGGACGCCCGCGCTCGAACGCGGCCAGGTAATTCCGGCGTGCGGCGACCCGGTGCTTCGGGACGACCCAGAATGCCTCGTCGTACGGCGGGGTCCGCGGCACCGGTTTTGCGGACTGGCCGAGGAAGTAGGGGTTGGCCCGGTCCTTCACGTCCAGCGCCCAGCGCCACCCGTCGGGAAAGGTGACCAGCAAGTCGTAGGCGTCGTAGCCGGGCCACATGAGGACGTCCAGCCCCATCGCCCGGAGCTCCGTCTCCAGCTCCGTCTCCGCGCGCCCGGGGCCGGTCACGAATTGCCGCAGCGGCCGCTCCAGCTGGCGGACGGACTCGGTGGGGGCCACGTCTGGGACCGGGCGCGGCGTCGGAGCCCCCAGTCGGCGGCACTGGTCGCGTTCGCACCACCATTCGTCGCGGCCCACCGGCACGAGCAGCGTGTGGCAGCGAGAGCAGGTCCAGTAGCGACCGTCCCGACGCCAGGAGAGCGGCGCTGGCTGGTAGATCAACTTGACGAGCTCGTGGACCGGCGCCAGCACCTGGTCTCCCAGAACACCCCACAGCTGCGCATTGGTCAGTACCGGCCTGCGGACCAGCAGACCGCGGAAGCTCCGGTAGGAGTCCTCCTCCCCGGCGCTCCGGCACAGGTCGAGGGCGATGCCGATCACCAGGTTGTCCCGGTGCCGTGCGGCAGGGTCTCCGCTCCGCTCGGCCCACTCGTGGCACAGCTCGGTGGGGCGACCCCAGAGGTCGTCCAGCAGGCGGTCGCCCGGTCCGACCACCTCCGGCGGCAATCGAAGCGGCCAGTCCTCCAGTGACATCGTCCGACATCGGGTGACGAGCTCACCCAGGGACACGGGGGGCGGTTCGCCGTGCAGCAGAAAGGCGGTGGCGGTGCGGTCGAGCGCCTGCTGGGCTGCAGCCGGGTAAGGGAGGGTGAACTCGAGAAGGCCATTCTGCTGCTCCAGGAGGCAGAGCGCTTGGGCGAGCGTGCGCAGAAGCGGCACACCGTCGTACGCGGACCAGGCCGCGAGGGCAGCCCAGTCGGGGGGCGGAATGTCGGCGTGTCGGTTCATCAGCCAGTCCCCTCGGGCGGAGCCGAGTTGCCCGCGCTGCGCGCGAGACCGGTAGCGCACCAACGCCGCGCCTCGCACTCGGCGCAGTCATAGCCCTCCCGCGGGGCCTCCGGATATTCCCGGGCGCGGGCCCAGGGCTCGGTGTACGCGGCGAGTGCGGTGCGGGCCCGCTCGACCGTCGCGGGGTCGTCCGGCGCGAACTCCTCCTCGGCGACGCCGTCCGGACGCAGCAATTCGAGCTCGACCCGGGAGCGCCTGATCTCCCCGCCCAGCGCGCCGGATCGGACAAGCAGCACCGCCAACGCCAACTGGGGATACCTCTCCAGCGGGTCCGCACCACGGTACAGTCCGCGTACCGAGGTCTTGGTCTCGCGTACGACGACGCCGCCCCGCTCGGTGTGGACCAGGTCGCACGAGGCAACCACGACCACATCCGCCACCGGATCCAGGACTGTGACCTGTCGCTGGGGTGTGCAGTCCTCGTCGGTACCGATCCGGTCGAGAGGGCAGTTTCCGCGATGACGGCGGATCATGTCGAGTGCGAGCCCGGTCTCCTCCGCGGCGAGTCCGGGCAGCCGGTCGGGCAGGGCCACCCGCCGACACGGCACCCGGTCCGGATCTGCGTGCCGCGCGTTCAGCCAAGCGTCGACGGCGCGGCCGCGCCGGATGGCCAGGTTCTCAGAGTTCTCGGGCGCGGTCTCCCGCAGCTTGAGGACCCGCGTCAGGTGATAGCGGGCAGGGCAATCGTGGAAGGCGCGCAGGTCGGCCATGGACACCGTGCGCCGCTTCCGCGCCGGGCGGGCCGCTGGGACCCCGAGAAGCCCCGATGCCCGCGGGAGCATCGGGCACCCAGCGATGTGGACGCAGTCGGCACAGCCAGGGTTCGCCCGGCGCTCGCGTCCGTCGAGAGCGACGGCTATCCGGGGGCCGACGTGCTCGGCGAAGAGCCGGCGTACCTCCGCCGCGCTCCAGTCGGCGGCGATGAGGCCGCTCTCCTCGTCGCGCAGCACGGCTAGAGCGCCGTCGCCAAGTCCGATACCCAGTACGCGGACCCGCTGAGGAGCCGGCTCGTGGGGATCGGGCTTCCAGCGGGCGTCGTACGGGTACGTCTCCGTCGGCGCGCCGAAGACGAGCACAGCCGCAGCGGCAACTAGCTCGGACAGCGGCCGGGTCGCGGGCGCGCGGGTGAGGGACGGGATCCACAGCTCGCGTTCCGACCCGTCCGTGGTCGCGTACCTGCGCCCCCAGGCACGGCGCTCGTACTGGTCGACGCCCCGCGTATCGACTCGACGTTCGCCCGCGTCGTCCTTCACCTGCCGAATCGCCACCCACTCGGCGCGGACCGGGAGAATCCGGTACAGCCCTGCGGCCTCGCGACGGCACTGCTCGCGCCCGGCGGCGTCGAGGTACGCTCCGGCTGCCTCCCGGGCCCAGGCGGCGTGCCCGGGCAGGCATGAGGCGAAGTGCCGGGGGTCCTCACAGGCGGCCGCAAGGGTGACCCCCCGGAACTCGACCGCGTCCACCACCCGCTCCCAGGGGCGGAACACGTAGGTCTCGGCCGGTGATTTCCGAGACCGACCGGACTCCTCCCGCAGCAGCGGGCGAGCGCGCAGGGCTGTTCGGGCGGGGCAGCCGAATGGATCGTCCCGTAGCGCCGGGATGCCTAGGCGAACGAGACCGGGATCCCCGATGACCCCAGGTGGGGTGGTCCAGCGAAGCACGACGGGCTCCTGGGTGACGGTTTCACTGACGACACGAGAATGGGCCATGCTGTGAACGGGGGCAACAATACGCATCTGACGGGGCGTGAGGCACTATCCTCTCCGCTTGAGGTGTCATCAGGTGGCATGGCCGCACCGGAACGTAGAGTGGAGGAGATCAGGCGTGGAGCCGCGGTGGCCCGATTCATCGGCCAGGCGACGGGTGGTTGACAACCGGTTCGAGCTGATGGGAGGGGAATCCAGCGGAGGAATGGGCGTCGTCTGCAAGGCTATTGACCTTGAGTCAGGGAAGCCGGTGGCAGTCAAGTTCCTGGCCCCGTGGGATCCACACGCGGGTGATGGCGCGCGCGTCAGACCGTGGACCTCAACCGATCTGAAGCGTTTCCACCGTGAGTGCGACATTCAGCGCGAGCTGAGCGGTCAGGGCGTTCCTGGCTACGTTCACAGCCGGCTGACCGGGGCCCGCCCCTATCTGGTCACCGAATACGTGGACGGCCTCGACCTGCGGGCTCTGCTCACCCAGAGGCGCCCGGGTCGGGCCGACGCCGCCGCGATCACCGTGCAGCTGCTGCGCATCCTCGGCCGGGTCCACTCGCGCGGCGTCATCCACCGGGACGTCAAGCCGAGTAATATCATGATCGCCAAGGATGGGCGCCTCTTCCTGGTGGACTTCGGCATCTCCCTGCCGATGGATCCGCAGGCCACCCGACACACGGTCGGCAGGACACCCGGGAGCCTCGGCTTCATGGCCCCGGAGATCCTCCAGGGTGAGCGCAGCCCCGGCCCGCCGGCCGATCTCTACGGCGCAGGCTGCACGATCTTCCTACTCTTCGCCGCGCGTCCGGTCTTCGAGTACGGCGGGAACGAATTCCAGGTGGAGTACCACCATCGGCTCACACCGGCACCGAGGCTCTCCACGGTGATCGGGGACGTGTCCGAGGCGATGGACGAGACCGTCGCCGGCCTGCTCGCGAAGTCCCCCAGCGAGCGCCCGACACCAGAGGTGGCCGAACGCCCGTTCCTCGACATGCTGCCCAGGCCCGGCTCACGCGGAAACCCGGGCGAGCAGTACGACCCCAAGCGGCCCTTCCTCGAAGGCACCGCAAGCGCGCCGTCTGCCCCCGCACGAGGCGGACCTACGCGTCGGCCCGTGGTGCGACGGTCGCCGACGAGCGGCCCGAGCCGAGATGCGCTGCGGTCCCTGTGCCTTGGCGCGTCTGAGGAACTCCGGGACGCGGGGCCAGGCGACTGCGCGCGCCGGCTGGTAGACGTGCTGCCTGTGGTGCGGAGGCGGTGGACCGATGCGGACGGCGACGTCCTGAGCGCGCTGCTGCTCTGCGCCGAAGCCGCGCGAGCCGAGGGGGACTGGGTCTCGGCGGGGTCCAGGTTCCGGGCCGTCGCCCGACAGCTCCGGGGAGTAGGCCCCGGCTCGCCTTCGTACGGCTCGCAGGTGCGGGCACGCCTCGGGGCGGTCGAGAGCCAGCTCAACGAGGACCGGATCCCGGAGGAAGCGCCCCCAGACTGGTGCGGCATCGCCTGCGAGGTACTGGAACTCGGACAGGACGCGCGTCCCGACCTCGTTGCGCTCTGCCGCGAGGTCGGCGAGGAACTGCTCGCTTGCGGCAGCTCCACAGAGGTGGCCGAGCTCTGCGAACGGCTGGCCGGATCGGCATAGGTTCGACCGGTCTGCTCGCCCAGCTCACGAGCCGCGCTGGAGCCTCCCATCCCCAAGCAGCGCCCCGAGCACTTCGTCGACCTGCGCGGCGGCTGCGCCAAAGGCTGCTGCTGCCTCCCTAAACTCAGCGATCTGCCGGTACATCTGCCCGAGCTCCCGCTGCTCCATCAGGGAGCGTTGAACCACCCGCATCCGGCGGACGTTGAGCCGCGCCGAGGCCCGGGCATGCGAGCCAGCCCGCCAGGCGTTCGATGAGAGTCGCAGGCAGGACGCGAGATAGAACGGGTCGAGCTGTTCCGGGTCCGTCCGGAGCCGGAACAGCCCTGCGCCGAGCGCACGGGGAGCGTGCATCTCCACCAAGACTTCGTGCTCTGCGGCGTAGGAGGAGACGATGATGTCACCGAACGCGGTCAGCGGGACCAGCCCGGCACTATCCAGCCGGGCCGCCTCGCCCGAGTCCAGCCAAGGGACCTCCTCCTGCCCGTGGCGGGGGTGGCGCAGCAGGAGGACCTCGATGGCGTCGGCCGGGCGAAAGCCGCGTCTGAGCTCGCCCGGCGGCAGCGGCGCGCCGGGCGTCACAGTGAGTGCGCCGAGCCGCTCCAGCTCTGCCACGGTCACACGCGGCGACTCCGCAGCGGCGACGTCGTCGAGCGCGCGCAGCGAGCGGAGCGACGGCATGCCGTCCCGAACGCGCAGCATGGCCTGGTCCAGCACGGCCCACGAACGGCCAAGATCGACCTGTGTTGCTGGCGGCTCCCAGGCCAGCTGCCGGGTCGGCGTCAGATCGGCATCCTCGGCGAGCAATTGCGCCCTTGGTACCTGGGCGGCACGGGTCACGGCATCGCCACGAACAGCCGCGAGCGCGCGCTCACGCAGGCGGTCCCAGTCAACGACGCTCTGGCCGCCGGAGGAGGTATGACGACAGTCAGCCGCGTCGACGAAGAGTACCGGCGATTCGGGTGTGCGGCTTCCGGGCGCGCGGAGCAGCCAAAGGTGCAACCCCACCCCGTAGGGAGAGGCAGCACCAGCCGGGAGGGCGATCAACCCGTGGATGGCCCCGGCGCGTAGCAGCGACGCGCGGATCCGGCGTCCGCTACGGCGAGAGGCCACCGAGGGCGTCAGCAGGACGACCGCCACACCAGTGGTATTCAGGGCGGACAGAATGTGCTGCACCCAGGCGAGTTCCGGATCGCCCTGGGCGGGAAGCCCGTACCGCCAGCGGCTATCGGCCGCGAGTTCGGTGGCGCTCCAGCCTGGTGCCTCGGCGGGCGGGTTGCACAGCACGACGTCGACGGGGGCCGGAAGCGGCGGCGCCGTCAGGAGGGCATCGGCGCACAGCACCGTCGCGCGTGCCGCCGGCGCTGCCACTGCGAGTCCGACACGGGTGAGCAGCGCGAGCACGGGATCAGCCTCGACGCCGGTCAACTGCAGCGAGCCGCACTCCCGCCACTTCCGGGCAGCGGCCTCCAAGAGCAGGCCGACGCCACAGGTGGGGTCCAGCACCCGCTCGACCGGCTCGCCGTCGCGCAGTGCGGCCGCGAGCGCCGCCATCGTGTCCGCCAGGGGCTGCGGGAGCGCGGCGACCTGCCGGTTCTGGACCGCGAGCCACCGGTGGCGCAGGAGGCCGAACCCGTTGCTTCCCTGGTCCTCAGCCGCAAGCGTGCGCGCCTCCCGCACCAGTGCTCGCTCGTCGACGGTGAGGGCAGCAAGCCCGGCCTGCTCTCGACCCTCCGGCCGCACGCCGGTCAACTCGGAGCCGACCGCAGCGAGCACCAGCCCCATCCGCTCCCAGTCGCCCAGGTCCTCCACCTTCGGCCAGAGCCAGTTCCAGCCGCTGACGGAGTCGTCGACCTTACCGTGTCGGCGCAACCAGTCCTCGATGTCGGGAAGCGAGAACTGCGGACTGGAGTCCGTGCCGCCGACCGGCGCAGGGAAGTCGTCGTGACGCCTGCGCCAATTGCTCACCGCCGCGCGGCCGACGTTCGCGAGCCGCCCGATCCCCGCGAGCGTCAAGGTCACCGGAACGTCCTGCTCTGCCATGGCGCCTTCCTGATGCTGTGTCCCCGAGGCACAGGTGCGTGCCGAGGGGACACAGTAGACCGGTTGGGCACCGATCAGGCAGTCGCCACGGCTGGGCAGCGCGGAGCCGCCAAACGTGCGTCCGAGGGCCTCCGCCCCTGGTCAGCGGAGCTCGCCGGTGACGAACTCCAGGCTGCAGAGGGCTCTGTCCGACTGGGCGGCTTGGCGGGCAGAGCCGCCCGGTCAGGTCTTCACACTCCCAACCGTCCGTGCGCGGCTGGCGAACCTGGCTCGCGCCCAGGAGACTCCGCGTGGGCCTGCTGGCTCGGGTGGTAGCCCGTCGATAGGGGGCCTATGGGCACCGTGGCGCGGGCCATAGCCTGGGAGCGGCCGCCGGCCCACAGGCGCCCACTGATGTGCTCGGCCGTGGGCGCCTTCGAGCCCGCCATCCACGAGGTCATCGAGCTTGATCCTTTCAGCAACATCCCCGGAAAGAGGTCACTCAAAGCGACGAGGGATTGATTGCGACCACAGCAGACGTGCCCGACCCATTTCATGATCATTGCCAGTCCGGGCAAGTTTCGGGCAAGTTCGGGAGCCGCAGTTACACGCAGCGCTGGCCATCATCGTCCGCAAGGCACAAGAAAGCGCAGGTCAGATCCACACTCTTGGGATGCTGCCCGCTCCGTAGCTACGCACTGCAATCAAATCCCGATGCATCTGGCATGCATTGGTTCAGCAGACGATGCAGACATGATTCCATGGTCACAAAGAAGCCCAACTCCTGCATCAACGACAGGAGTTGGGCTTCACCATGGAGCCGCCTATGGGATTCGAACCCATGACCTACGCATTACGAGTGCGTTGCTCTGGCCAACTGAGCTAAGGCGGCACCGCTGCCGGTGACCCGGCCCGTGGGGGCAAGGGTCGCATCGGCAACGCGCGCCAGTCTACACAGTTTCCAGGGGTGATCCGTACGCGGCTGCGAGGTGGGCGGGGGTCAGGTGGAGGAGACGGCGAGTTTGGCGGCGAAGCCGGCGAAGAGGACGGCGACGGAGGAGGTGAGGCCGGCGGAGAGGCGTCGGCGGCGGCGGAAGGCGTTGGCGAGGGTGGTGCCGGTGAAGATCAGCAGGGAGAGGTAGAGGAAGGAGAAGGTCTGCAGGACGGTGCCGAGGAGGGCGAAGGAGAGGACGGGGGCGCCGTAGGAGGGCTCGACGAACTGGGTGAAGAAGGAGAGCAGGAAGAGGATCGCCTTGGGGTTGAACAGGCTGATCACCAGGGCGCGGCGGAAGGGCCGTTCGCCGTCCTCGACCGGGCCGTCCTCGACGGGGGCCGCCGCCAGGGCGCGGTCGCGCCACATGGCGCGGGCGGCGCGCAGCATGCCGTAGCCGATCCACAGCAGGTAGGCGGCCCCGCCGAACTTGACCACCGCGAAGACCGCGGGGTTGGCCCGGAGCAGGGAGGCCGCGCCGAGGGAGGTGAGGCTGATCAGGGTGAGGTCGCCGAGGAAGACGCCGCAGGCCGCGCGGTAGCCGGTGCGGACGCCCTTGCGGGCGGCGACGGAGAGCACGTAGAGGGAGTTGGGTCCGGGCAGCAGGACGATGACCAGTGCGCCGAGGACGTAGGTGGCCAGGTCGTGGACTCCGAGCACTGCGGTCTCCAGGAAGCGGGCGGGCGGGAACCCCGAAGGGGCTGCGCCATGGTAGCTGCCAGCCCCTTCACCCAGGAACACTCCTGACGCCCCGCCCGCCCGGAGGCGCGCCGTCCGGTCAGTCCTTGCAGGTCTTCCCGTTCTCGGGCGCCTCGCCGCCGAGCAGGTAGTCGTTGATCGCGTTGTCGATGCAGGCGTTCTGCCGCTGGTACGCGGTGTGCCCGTCGCCCTCGTAGGTGAGCAGCCGCCCGCCCTCCAGCTGCCCGGCCAGCGACTTCGCCCAGGCGTAGGGGGTGGCCGGGTCCCGGGTGGTGCCGACGACCACGATCGGGTCGGACCCGGCGGCGCGGACGGTGTGCGGGGCGCCGGTGGCCGCGTCCGGCCAGTACGCGCAGCCCAGCGCCATCCAGGCCATGTCGCGGCCGAAGTGCGGGGCCGCCTTCTCGAAGGCGGGGACGGCGGCGGCGACCGCGGCCGGGTCGGTGAACGGGGCCGGCAGGTCGAGGCAGTTGACCGCCATGTTGGCGTACATCAGGTTGTCGTAGCTGCCGTCGCTGTCGCGCCCGTAGTAGCTGTCGGAGAGCTTGAGCAGCCCGCTGCCGTCGCCCGCCCGGGCGGTGTTCAGCGCCTCGCGCAGGTAGGGCCACAGCGATTCGGCGTACATCGCCTCGGCGACGGCGGTGAGCGCCTGGGACTCGGTCAGCGAGCGGTTCTGCTCGGTCGGCAGCGGTTTGGCGTCGAGCCCGGCGAACAGCGCGGTGAGCTTCTCCCCGGCCTCCTGCACGCTGTGCCCGACGGGGCAGTCGTCCCGCTTGGTGCAGTCCTCGGCGAACGCCTTCCAGGCGGTCTCGAAGCCGCCGGCCTGGGTGAGGTTCCCGGTGACGGCGTCCAGCGAGGGGTCCATCGCGCCGTCCAGGACGACCTTGCCGACCCGGCCCGGGAACAGGCCCGCGTACGTCGCGCCGAGGAAGGTGCCGTACGACTTGCCGACGTAGTTGAGCTTCCGGTCGCCGACCAGCTCCCGCAGCACGTCCATGTCGCGGGCCGCCTCCACGGTGGAGACGTGGCCCAGCAGTTCGCCCGCCCCGGCCCGGCAGCCGGCCGCGAACTCCTTGTCGGCGGCCACCACGGCGTCGATCTCGCCCTGGTCGTCGGGGGTGAGGTCGGTGCCGGTGTAGGTGTCCATCCGCGGGCCGGTCAGGCAGGTGATCGGCGCCGAGCGCCCGACCCCGCGCGGGTCGAAGCCCACCAGGTCGTAGCCGGCCCGCACGCTCGCGTCGTAGCGCGCCGCGACCCGCTCCGCGTAGTCGGTCGCCGAACCGCCCGGGCCGCCCGGGTTGAGCAGCAGCGAGCCGATCCGGCGCGAGGCGTCGCCGGCCGGCTTGCGGACCACCGACAGCTCCACGTCGTGCCCGTCCCCCGGGTGCGCGTAGTCCAGCGGCACCTTGAAGGTCGCGCACTCGAACCCGGAGTCGCACGCCTTCCAGGCCAACTTCTGCGCGTAGTACGGGGCGAGGCCGGCCGGCTGCTCGGTCGGCAGCGGCTCCAGCGGGGTGGCCCCGGACGGCGCGGGGCGGCCGGTCACGCTGTCCGTCGACCGGCCCGGGGCGCCGGACGGGGTGCCGGAGGAACTCGGGTGCCCGGAGCTGCAGCCCGCCAGCAGCAGCGAAACGGCGGCGGCCAGCACGGCGGCGGGCGCCGTCCGACGGCTCCGGGCGACTGTCATGACGACGGGTCCTCTCCCCTGGGGAACGGCGCGGCGGCCGGGAGCCCGAGCCTAGCGGGCGCGGCCGACGCCCCCGGCGCCCCGCACCGGCCGCCACCCCGGCCGGACGATCATCACACCGCCGATCGCACCACACCCCGCACCGAACGGCCCACACCCGCGCACCAGACGGTCGACGCCCCACACCGAACGGCCCGCACCCCCACACCGTTCGGCCGACGCGGCCCGCTCCTCCCGCACCGGACAGCCCGTTCCTCGCGCCGAACAACCCGCACTCGCACTCGCGCGCCGGCCGACCCGCCCCGGCCGGGCGCGCCGCTACTTGGCCAGTTGCTCCGCCAGGTACTGCACCGCGACCCGCACCAGCCGCAGCCGCTCCCGCTCCGGCGTGTAGTCCTGCACCACCTCCGACGTGCGCACCTCGGCCCGCGCCCCGGCGTCCCGCAGGGCCGCCTGCACCGACCGCCCGGACGCCAGCGCGGCCGCGTCCCGCTTCGCCGCGGCCAGCAGCAGCCGCGGGGCCACCGCACCGGGGCCTCCGCCGCCGCCCGGCCAGCGCCTTGGCGTCGTACCGGCCGGAGACCGCCGCGGCCCCGTACAGGTCGGGCCGGGCCAGTCCGGCCGCGGCCGCGCAGGGCGCGCCGGCGTCCACGCCGAGCACGCTCCAGCCGCCGGGGCCGGCCGGGAGGGTGCGGAAGGCCGCGCCGACGGCCGAGCGCAGCGCCGCGTCGTCCGCGACCGCCTGCGGGGCGGCCGCGACCAGGTCGCAGGGGTGGCCGGTGCCGCCGGGCGCCTCGGGGGCGACCACCACGAACGGGCGGGCCTTGCCCTGCTGCACCGCCGACGCCACGCCGTCGAACACGTCCGGCAGGTCGGCGTCGGCGGTGTGCCCGGGCGTCCCGGCGTGCAGCACGATCACCGGGAAGCGGTCCGCCGCGTTCTTCCCGTACTCGGCGGGCAGCCACACCCGCACCGTCCGCGCCCGCCCGTCCGGTCCCGGCACCGCGCCCTGCATCAGCTCCCCGCCCGCCGCCCGGCCCACGCTCGCGAACGCCACCGCCGACGCCACCGCCGACGCCGAGGGCGCCGCAGACCGCGACGGCCCGGACGACGGCACGGACGAGGGCCCGGACGACGGCTCGGGCGAAGCGGACGACGACGCCGGCGGTGGAGCCGCCGCCACCCGCTCCGCGCCGCCCGCCGCCTCCGCCGCGACCGCCCGCGCCTCCCCGTGCCCGCCCCGCGCCCCGAGCAGCACCGCCACCCCCAGCGCACTCACGCACATCAGGCAGAGCGCCGCCGCCCCGGCCCGCACCAGCACCGGCCGCGCCTCCGCCACCAGCTCGTACGTCTGGGCGGCCCGCAGGTCCCGCCAGCGCACCATCGCCGAACGGGCCAGCCAACTGCCCGCCACCACGGCCACCAGCAACGACAGGACGAGGAGCGAACGGGGCATGGGGACGCACCACCTCGGGGAAGGACCGGCCGCCGGACGCGGGCGCGTGGTCAGTGCACAGGGTGCAAGACCGGGTGCCCGCTCGCCCCGGAGCGGTACGGGCGTCTCCGCACGTTCACTCGAACGAGCGACGGCCGGACGCGGCGGAGGCGGAAGCGGCGGAGGCGGCGGAGGAGCCCCGGGCTCAGCCCGCCCGCAGCGCCACCGTCATCGCCTCGACCGCCAGCAGCGGGTCCACGTTCCGGTCCAGCGCCCGGCGGCAGGCCAGCACCGCCTCGATCCGGCGCAGCGTGTTCTCCGCCGCGCCCTCCCCCGCGATCCGCTGCAGCGCCGGCCGCTGGTCGTCGTTGGCCAGCGCGCCGCCCGCGCCGAGCTGCAGGGCCAGCACGTCCCGGTAGAAGCCCAGCAGGTCGCCCAGCGCCACGTTCAGCGTCTCGCGCCGGGTCCGGGTGGCCCGGCTCTTCTGCCGCTTCTCCAGCTCCTTCACCGCACCGGCCATGCCGCGCGGCGCCCGGCTGCCCTCGGCCGCGCCGTACGCGGCCCGCAGGTCCTCGGTCTCCCGGGCGTCCTGGGTCTCGGCCAGCGCCTCGGCGTCCGCCTTCGCGGTGTCCACCAGCCGCTGGGCGGCCGCCAGGCAGCCGCCCAGGTCGGCCACCTCCAGCGGGATGCGCAGCACCTCGGCCCGCCGCGAGCGGGCCTGCTCGTCCACGGCGAGCCGCCGCGAGCGGTCGATGTCGCCCTGCCCGGCCAGCGCCGCCAGCCGGGCCGACTCCGGCTCCACCCCGTCCCGCCGCACCAGCATGTCGGCGACCGCCTCCGCGGCGGGCGTGCGCAGCACCAGCAGCCGGCAGCGCGAGCGGATCGTCGGCAGCACGTCCTGCACGGACGGCGCGCACAGCAGCCACACCGTCCGCGGCGAGGGCTCCTCGACGCCCTTGAGCAGCGCGTTCGCCGCCGCCTCGGTCAGCCGGTGCGCGGCGTCCACCAGGATCACCGACCAGCGGCCGCCGGTCGGGTAGCTCGCCGCCCGCAGCACCAGGTCGCGCATGTCGCCGACGCCGATCGACAGGCCGTCCGTGCGCACCTGCTTGACGTCCGCGTGGCTGCCCGACAGCACGGTGTGGCACCCGTCGCAGAACCCGCAGCCCGGCACCCCGCCCAGCTCCAGGTCCGGGCTGGTGCACTGCAGCGCCGCCGCGAACGCCCGCGCCGCCGTCACCTGCCCGGCCCCCGGCGGGCCGGTGAACAGCCAGGCGTGGGTCATCAGCGAGGCGTTCCCCGCCGGGGCCCCGCCCCGGCCCGCCAGCACGCTCGCCCGGGCCGCCCGCGCCGCCGCCTGCAGCTGCTCGACCACCCGGTCCTGCCCCACCAGGTCGTCCCACACACTCACGCCGCGCTCCTCGTCACCGATGCCACCGATGTCAGCGCTGCCACCGCTCCCGCGGCTCCCGCTGCTCCCACCGCCCCGCCGAGCCTAACCCCGCCCGGGGACAGCCCCGGCGCGGCGAGGTCCCACGTGCGGCGAGGCCGCGACGCGGGCAGTGACCTGCCGTCCCGTCGCGGCCTCGCCGCACGCGCCTGCCGTACCGTGCACGCGCCTGCCGTACCGTACGCCGACCGTTCCGTCCGCCGACCGTTCCGTTCCCGGACGGCTAGTCCTTGCGGCGGCGCCAGCCGCCCTTCTTCTGCTGCCCGTCCGCATGCGGCTGCCCGTCCGCCTCGTCCTCGGGCTCGTCCGCCTCCCAGCGGGCCCACTCCTCGCGGGAGCCGAGCAGGCTGTCCGTCAGGCTGGGCAGGTCGTCGAGCGGCGTCTCCTCCGCCCACTCCGGCCGGGGCCGCAGCTCGCGGGTCCGCGCGGAGTCGTCCTCGTCCCGGAACAGCCCCTGGGGCACCCGGCCGGTCGGCTCGCCCGCCTTGGGCAGCGCCGCCGTCTCCTCGACGTTCCCGTCCCCGACCACCGGCAGCACCGCGGTCTCGTCGACCACCGGCAGCACCGCGGTCTCGTCGGCCGCCGCCCCGCCCCGGCCGGGCCTGGGCAGCTCCCGGGTGGTCTCCGCGTCCGTCCGGCCGTCCTCGACCTTCGGCAGCACCGCGGTCTCGTCAGCCGGAGCGGGGGCCGCCGGGGCCGCCGGAGCTTCCGCGGCCAGCGCCGCCGCCTGCTCGGCCTCCGCGGCCCGCCGCGCGGCCTCGGCCCGCTGCAACGCCTCCTCGGCGCGGCGGCGCTGCTCCTCCCGCTGCAGCTCGCGCTGCCGGGCGAACTCGGCCGGGCGGCCTCCTCCGCGGCGGCCTTGCGCGCGGCCTCCGCCGCCGCCTCGGCCCGGGCGGCCTCCGCGGCCCGCCGCTTCGCGTCCTCCTCCGCGCGCCGCGCGGCCTCCGCCTCGGCGGCGATCCGGGCGGTCTCGGCGGCCTTGCGGGCGGCCTCGGCCTCGGCCCGGGCGGCCTCCTCCGCGGCGAGCCGGTCCTTCTCGGCCTGCTCGGCGCGCAGCTGCTCCAGCAGTTCGAGGCGCTTGCGCTCGGCCTCCTCGGCGGCCTTGCGGGCGGCCTCGGCCTCGGCGGCGCGCCGGGCGGCCTCCTCGCGGGCCTTGCGCTCCTGCTCGGCCTTGGCGGCCTTCTCCTGGTCGGAGAGCGGCAGCTCGCGGTCGAGCCGGTGCCGGATCGAGGTGGTGACGACGGCGGGCGCCTGGGCGCCGTCGACGACCAGGTAGCGGGCCGGGTCGGCGGCGGCCAGCGCCAGGAAGCCGGAGCGGACCCGCTGGTGGAACTCGGTGGGCTCGGACTCCAGCCGGTCGAGCGCCTCGGTGAAGCGGTCCCGGGCGGCGGTCGGGTCGACGTCCAGGACGACCGTCAGGTCGGGGACCAGCCCGCCGGTGGCCCAGCGGGAGATCCGGGCGACCTCGGTGGCGGCCAGGTCGCGGCCGGCGCCCTGGTAGGCGATGGAGGAGTCCATGTACCGGTCGGTGATGACGACCGCGCCGCGCTCCAGCGCCGGGCGGATCACGTTCTCGACGTGCTCGGCCCGGTCGGCGGCGTAGATCAGCGCCTCGGCCCGGTGCGACAGGCCGGTGTTGCCGACGTCCAGGACGAGGGCGCGCAGCCGCTGCCCGATCGGGGAGCCGCCGGGCTCGCGGGTGAGGACGACCTCGTGGCCCTTGGCCCGGATCCACTCGGCCAGCGCCTGCGCCTGGGTGGACTTGCCGGCGCCGTCGCCGCCCTCCAGGGCGATGAAGTAGCCCTTCCCGGCGACCCGGTGCGGGGCGGTCTCGGCCTGGCCCCGGACGGCCTGGGCCAGCTCGCGGCCGAACGGGACGACGCCGCGCTGGTCGTCGGTCTTGAGCAGCACCACGGCGGCCAGCACCAGGGTCAGCAGCCCGGCGGTGGAGACGGCGAGCGCGGCGCCGTCGTGGATGAAGGTGAAGTGGCCGCGGCCGATCTCGCCGAGGGTGACCTGCCCGTACGCGGCGGCCAGCAGCGGCATGCCGACCAGCGCGGCGCCGACCACGGCCCGCAGCACGGCGTACAGGTGCTCGGTGACCTTGCCGAGCCGGATCTCCTCGATCTCCTGGGCGAGCAGCCCGCGGCCGGTGGCGATGACCACCCCGGCGGCCAGGCCGGCCAGCACGGTGAACAGCAGCACCAGCACGAAGTCGAGGACCAGGCCGGCCAGGATCAGCGACACGCCGGAGGTGATCAGGCCAAGGCCAAGCAGT
The DNA here is from genome assembly GCF_013364235.1 of Kitasatospora sp. NA04385. Classification (NCBI taxonomy): domain Bacteria; kingdom Bacillati; phylum Actinomycetota; class Actinomycetes; order Kitasatosporales; family Streptomycetaceae; genus Kitasatospora; species Kitasatospora sp. NA04385. The sequence continues at coordinate 3,534,883 of NZ_CP054919.1, forward strand.
CGGCGGCGGGACAGGCCCGGCAGGGTGGCTCGGCTGAGCCGGACGCCGACCGCGGGGGCGCCAGCCGCGGCCAGCACCAGCAGGCCGTAGCCGATCGGCCCGGCCAGGTGCTCGGCCGCGGTGAGCAGGCCGAGCGCGGCGACCCCGGCCATCGAGGCGTACGCGGCGGCGATCGAGAAGGTGAAGTACGGGGCGGAGCCGGTGCGGCCCTTCTTCAGGGACGAGCCGAAGGAGGGGCGGCGCGGAGCGTCTCCGGCAGGGGTGGTGGTGGACGACGGGAGGGCGTCGGTCGGGGCGCGCAGGCCCTGCAGCGGGGAGCGCGGCTCGGCGGTGGCCCCGGCCGGCAGCTCCTGGAAGTACAGCAGCGCGGCGTTGGTGACGAACAGCGCGGCGGCGCCGAGCGCGGCGATGGTGAGCTGGTGCGTGCGCAGCCACTCCAGGCCGACCGCGGCGAGCACGTTGTTGACCAGGGTGAGGCCGATCAGCCCGCCGGCGGCCAGCGGCAGCGCGGCCCAGCCGGTGCGCGCGTCCAGGGTGCGGACGGCGTCCAGCGCGGCGGCGCCCGGCGGCCCGGGCTGTTCGGGGACGGCCAGCAGTCCGGGGACGGCGGCGGCCTTGCCGATGGTCCAGATCCGTTCGGCGGTGCCGGCCAGGAAGGCGGTGCCGAGCAGCAGCCAGGTCGCCGAGCCGGGTGCCCAGACCGCCCACCAGGGGGCGAGTCCGATCAGCAGGGCGCGGGCCAGGTCGGCGCCGAGCAGGCTCCAGCGCCGGTCGAGCTTGCCGCCGACCAGGGCGTGCACGGGGCCGAGCAGGGCCGCGCCGACCAGTCCGGTGGCGAGCAGCCGGGCCGCGAACAGCGCGGCGACGGCGAGCGCGAGGGCCCGGTAGCCGTGCCCGAACTGGCCGCCGAGCACGGCGGCCACCACGGTGAGCGGCACCAGCACCAGGACGGTCAGCCGGTCCGCGGCCCCGCCGAGCAGCTGGGTGGTCCACAGTTTCCGGTAGGGCCGCAGCCTCAGCAGCGCACGGGCCCGTTCGCCGGGCGTCCCGGCGGGGGCGACCTCGGGGAGGCCGGGGGCGGCGGTGCGTGCGGTGGGGGGCAGCTCCTCGCTCGTCATACGGTCAGCGTAGCGAGTGCGCGCGCCCGTTCTTAACGGGCCTGCCCGGATTCGAACAGGCCCGTTACGGAGTGTCCGTCAGCTCTCCTCGGAACGGCCACCGGCGGCGGCGCCCCCGTCGGCCGACGCGGCCTTGGCGGCGGTCTTCTTCGCCGTCGTCTTGGTCGCCGTCTTCTTGACCGCGGTGGTCTTCTTCGCGGCGGTCTTCTTGGCCGTGGCGGTCTTCTTGGCCGCCGTCTTGGTGGCCGCCGTCTTGGTGGTTGCGGCCTTCTTCGCCGGGGCCTTCTTGGCGGTCTTCTTCACCGGCCCGCGGGCCCGCTTCTCGGCCAGCAGCTCGTAGGCCCGCTCGGGGGTGATGGTCTCGACCTCGTCGTCCTTGCGGAGCGTCGCGTTGGTCTCCCCGTCGGTCACGTACGGGCCGAACCGGCCGTCCTTGACCACCACCGGCTTCTCGCTGACCGGGTCGTTGCCGAGCTCCTTGAGCGGCGGCGCGGCGGCGGCCCGCCCGCGCGCCTTGGGCTGGGCGTAGATGGCCAGCGCCTCGTCCAGGGTGATGGACAGCAGCTGGTCCTCGCTGGTGAGCGAGCGCGAGTCGGTGCCGCGCTTGAGGTACGGGCCGTAGCGGCCGTTCTGCGCGGTGATCTCGGCGCCCTCGGCGTCGGTGCCGACGACCCGCGGCAGCGAGAGGAGCTTCAGCGCGTCCTCCAGCGTGACGGTGTCCAGGTCCATCGACTTGAACAGCGAGGCGGTGCGCGGCTTGACGGCGTTCTTGCCGGTCTTCGGGGTGCCCTCGGGCAGCACCTCGGTGACGTACGGGCCGTACCGGCCGGCCTTGGCCACCAGCGGGTTGCCGCTGACCGGGTCGGTGCCGAGCTCGCGCTCGCCGCTGGGCTTGTTGAACAGCTCCTCGGCGAGTTCGACGGTCAGCTCGTCCGGCGGCAGGTCGTCGGGGACGTCGGCCCGCTGGTCGGGCTCGCCCTCGACGGCGGCGGGCCGCACCACGTACGAACCGAAACGGCCGACCCGGAGCACGATGCCGGCTCCGATCGGGAAGGAGCTGATCTCGCGGGCGTCGATCGCGCCGAGGTCGGTGACGAGCTCCTTCAGGCCGCCGAGGTGGTCGCCGTCGCCGTTCCCGGCGTCCGCGGCCCCGCCGACCGCCGCGCCGTTCGACTCGCCCGCGCCGAAGTAGAAGCGCTTGAGCCACGGCACGGACTCGGCCTGGCCGGCCGCGATCCGGTCGAGGTCGTCCTCCATCTTGGCGGTGAAGTCGTAGTCGACCAGTCGGCCGAAGTGCTTCTCCAGCAGGTTGACCACCGCGAAGGACAGGAAGGACGGCACCAGGGCGGTGCCCTTCTTGAACACGTACTTGCGGTTGATGATCGTGTCGATGATCGAGGCGTAGGTGGAGGGGCGGCCGATCTCCCGGTCCTCCAGCTCCTTGACCAGCGAGGCCTCGGTGTAGCGGGCCGGGGGCTTGGTGGCGTGGCCCTCGGGGGTGAGCTTCTCGGCGGCCAGCGGGTCGCCCTCGGTGACCTGCGGCAGCCGGCGCTCGCGGTCGTCCAGCTCGGCGTTCGGGTCGTCGGCGCCCTCGACGTAGGCCTTCAGGAAGCCGTGGAAGGTGATGATCTTGCCGGAGGCGGAGAACTCGGCGTCCCGCCCGTCGGCGGAGCGGCCGCCGACCTTCACGGTGACCGACTGGCCGACCGCGTCCTTCATCTGGGAGGCGACGGTGCGCATCCAGATCAGCTCGTACAGCCGGAAGTCGTCGCCGCCCAGACCGGTCTCGGCGGGCGTGCGGAAGCGGTCCCCGGAGGGGCGGATCGCCTCGTGCGCCTCCTGCGCGTTCTTCACCTTGGAGGCGTAGGTGCGCGGCGCGGACGGCAGGTAGTCGGCCCCGTACAGCTGGGTGACCTGGACGCGGGCCGCGGTCACCGCGGTCTCCGACAGCGTGGTCGAGTCGGTGCGCATGTAGGTGATGAAGCCGTTCTCGTACAGCTTCTGCGCCACCTGCATGGTCCGCTTCGCGCCGAAGCCCAGCTTGCGGCTGGCCTCCTGCTGCAGCGTGGTGGTGCGGAACGGCGCGTACGGGGAGCGGCGGTACGGCTTGGACTCGACGCTGCGGACGCTGAACGCGGTCTGCTGCAGCGCGGCGGCCAGCGTGCGGGCGGCCTGCTCGTCCAGGTGCAGGGTGGTCGCGGCGCTCTTCAGGCGGCCGTCCGGGCCGAAGTCGCGGCCGGTGGCGATCCGCTTGCCGTCGACCGAGACCAGCCGGGCCCCGAAGGACTCCGGGTTGGCCGCGTCGGCGGCGGTGCGGCCGGTGCCGAAGGTGCCGACCAGGTCCCAGTAGGAGGCCGAGGTGAAGGCGATCCGCTCGCGCTCCCGCTCGACCACCAGTCGGGTGGCCACCGACTGGACGCGGCCCGCCGAGAGCTTCGGCATGACCTTCTTCCACAGCACGGGGGAGACCTCGTAGCCGTAGAGGCGGTCCAGGATGCGGCGGGTCTCCTGGGCGTCGACCAGGCGCTTGTTCAGGTGGCGCGGGTTGCGCACGGCCTCCTGGATGGCGTCCTTGGTGATCTCGTGGAAGACCATCCGGTGCACCGGCACCTTGGGCTTGAGCACTTCCTGCAGGTGCCACGCGATGGCCTCGCCCTCGCGGTCCTCATCGGTGGCGAGGAAGAGCTCGTCGGACTCCTTCAGCAACGACTTCAACTTGGTGACCTGGGACTTCTTGTCCGGGTTCACCACGTAGATCGGGGCGAAGTCGTGGTCCACGTCGACGCCGAGGCGGCGCACCTCGCCGGTGTACTCGTCCGGGACCTCGGCGGCCGTGCCGGGCAGGTCGCGGATGTGACCGACACTGGCCTCGACGATGTAGCCGGGCCCGAGGTAGCCCTTGATCGTCTTGGCCTTGGCCGGCGACTCGACGATGACGAGTCGCTTGCCGTGCGCGGTCTCGCTGCTCGGGGACACCTTCGCTCTTCTCTCCCGGTCGTTTACCAGAACTCCTGGGCTGCCGCAGCGCGACGGCCCCACCAGCGGAGTGTGACCGTACCCTGGCCACCCTTGTCAAACGGACGGATCCTGCTTTTTCACCGGCAAGGCCGACCGACGCCACTCGAACGGTAACCCGATGACCGGGCCCGGGGCATGTCTTTCCCCGGCAACCACGCCCGCCACCGGGTCTCGCCGGGCCGCTCGGCGAACGGCCGGAACCCGTCCCCCGCGGCCGACCGGCGCCCCCGCACCGGGATCCGGAGGAACGCGCTCCGTGACCGGACGGCGCCCTCCGCCGCCCCGGCCCGGGCGCCTCAGCGCAGGGCCGCGGCCAGCAGCGTCAGGCCTCCGGCCAGCGCGGACGTGGCGAGCACGGCCCAGAACAGGTCGGCCGGCAGCGAGGGCAGGTCCTCGTGCGCGGCCAGCACCACCCGGTCCGGTCGGCGCGGGTCGTAGGCGACCTGGACGGCCGCGCCGGGGGCCAGCCGGACCGGCCGCCGCAGCGGCGTGCTGCCCCGCGGCCGGGCCAGCACCAGGCGGTACGGTTCGCCCGGGTCGGCGGCCGGGTGCAGTTCGTGGACGATCCCCGCTCCGGCGGCGTCCACCGCGGCGGCGGTCCGGGCCCCGGGCAGCTCCACCGGGTAGGACAGCAGCGGGCTGCTGTCCAGCGCGCCGGCCCGGTCCGGATCGGCCACCACCTGCGCGGTGGCGGGCACGCCGCGACGGCGCAGGTGGTGGCGAAGGCGCAGTTCCACGGCGCACCACAGCAGCAGCGCGCTCCCGAAGACCGTCAGGACCGCCCCGCCCACCAGCGTCGTCGGCGTCTCCACCCCGGTCCTCCCCCGCGTTTCCACAGCCTGTGGACAGCACGATGGCACCCGGTGGACAACCGGCGGCGGACACCCGGAGTACGCCCGGCCACGCACGGGGAACGGACGGGTGAACACGCCCCGTCCGGATCCCGCCCGGCGGACGGGGCCGAGGTGGCGGGCGCGACCGGCGCGGCGGACGTGGCCGGCGCGGGGCGCGCGGCGGACGTGGCTGGCGCGGCTGGCGCGGCGGAAGCGGCCTCCGTGTTCACCCGTGTTCAACGAGGCCGGGGCCCGCCAGTCACCGCGCGGGCTTGGTGACCAACGTCACCGCCGCCCGGCGGCCGGGTCGTGCCGCGCACGACCGCGGGTGAAGCTCCGCGACCGTTCATGACCGTTCATGACTGCTCGGGGCCGTTCGTGGTCGTTCGGGGCCGTTCAGGGCCGTTCAGGACCGCTTGGAGACGCCCGGGGACGTTCGGGGACGCCCACGGGCGCCGGTGGACGGCTGCGCGCTCCCGTGGGGCGTGGGGCCGGTGGACGAGCGGCGGAGGTCAGCGCACCGGCTCGACGAAGCCCTGCTCGGTGAGCAGCCGGAGCGACTCCGGCACCCGCTCGCGCAGCTGCGCCGCGTCCTCGCCGAGCAGTTGGGCGATCGCGTCGACGATCTCCCCGGCGGCGAGGGTGCCGTCGCAGACGCCGACGAAGCCCGCGCCGACCGTGTCGACCTTGGTGGCCCGGCGCATGCCCCGGTTGTGCCGGAGGACCACGTGCTCCGGGTCCTCCGAGCCGGGGTCGCCGATCTGCTCCTGGACGACCTCGTCGGCCAGCAGGTAGCGGGCGGCCAGCAGCCCGGCATCGTCGTGGGCGCGCAGGAAGTCCTGCCGGGCGAACCACTCCTCGATGTGCGGGCCGAGCGGCTGCTCGACGGGGTGCGGCCACTCCTCGATCCGCACCACGGGCTCGGCCGCGCCGGAGGCCCGCAGGGTGATCCAGCCGAAGCCGATGCCCTCGACACCGGCCGTCTCGAAGGCGTCCAGCCACTCCTCGTACCGGTCGGCGTACTCCTCGCCGCGGTGGTCGCCGCCGTCGCGCAGCCACAGCTCGGCGTACTGGGCGACGTCCTGCACCTCGCGCTGGACCACCCAGGCGTCCAGGCCGGTGCCGGCCACCCAGCCGGCCAACCGGTCGTGCCAGTCCTCGCCCTTGACGTGCTGCCAGTTCGCCAGCAGTTGGCAGTAGCCGCCGGGCGCCAGGTGGGCGGCCGCGCCGCGGACCACGCTGCGGCACAGCTCGTCGCCGGCCATCCCGCCGTCCCGGTAGGTGAACCGTCCGGCCGGGGAGATCACGAACGGCGGGTTGGAGACGATCAGGTCGAAGCGCCGGTCGCCGACCGGCTCGTACAGGCTGCCCTCGGCGGTCTCCACCTGGTCGAAGCCGGAGAGCGCGGCGGTCAGCCGGGTGAAGTGCAGGGCGCGCGGGTTGAGGTCGGTGGCGGTGACCCGCTGGGCGTGCCGGGCCGCGTGCAGGGCCTGCACGCCGGAGCCGGAGCCCAGGTCCAGCACTTCGCGCACCGGCCGGCGCACCGTCAGGTTGGCCAGCGTGGTGGACGCCCCGCCGACCCCGAGCACCAGGTCGCGCCGCTCGACCCCGGCGGCCGTCCGGCCCGAGCCGATCCCGCCCGCGCCGCCGACGGCGCAGCCCAGGTCGGACACCACCCAGGCGTCGGCGCTGGGCAGCCCGGCCACCTCGTCGGCGTACGGCCGCACGTCCACGGTGGCGCGCAGTTCGTCCCCCTCCGCGGCCAGCCAGCCGTCGGCCAGCAGCCCGTCCAGCAGCCCGTCGGCCGGCAGCGCGGCGGCGGCCGCGGCCCGAGGCACGGGGCGCTGCAGCAGGAACAGCCGCACCAGGGTCTCCAGCGGCGAGCCGCCGCGGGTCGCCCGCAGCGCGGGGACGGCCTCGCTGCGGGCCAGCGCCGCGTACGCGGTCGGGCCGAGCAGGTCCAGCAGTCCGTCGGCGGTGAAGGAGGCGCTCAGCAGCGCCTCGCGGAACTCCGCCATCCGGCCGGAATCAAGAACGGGGCTGTTCGTCACCCCGCCATTCTCCCCCGTCCGGCACCCCGGCCGCCCCGCCGCCCGGTCGCCCCGCCGCCCGGTCGCCCCGCCGCCCGGTCGGGCAGCGGGGCGGGGCGGCGGAGTGGGGCAGGGCGGGGCGTGGGGTGGAGCGGATCGGGACGAGGGGCCGGCCCGGTCGGCTCAGCTCGCGCTGGGCGAGGGGGAACCGGACTTCGCGGCGTCCCCGGCGGGGGCACCGGAAGGGCTGCCGGAGGAGCCGCCGGAGGCCGCCGGGGAGGCGCCCCCGCTGGGAGCGCCCGTCCCGGTGCCGTCGGTGCCGCCGGTCGCGCCGGTCGCACCGGACGACGGCGCGGCGGAGGCGGCGCCCGTTCCGGCGCCGCTGCCACCGGCCTTGCAGCCGGGCTGCTTCTTCATCGCGTCGCCCAGGTCACCGCTCTGCAGGGTGGCCAGCGCGGAGGTGGAGACCTGGGAGAGCTGCTGCACCTGGTCGCCGACGCTGCGCAGGCCGTCCGCGAACTTGGCCTGGTCCGCGCTGGCCAGCGCGTCGAGCTTCTTCTGCGCGTCCAGGTAACCCTGCGCGACCTGCTTCAGCTCGTTGACGGCGTCCTGCTGGACCTTCGCCCCGTCGTCGATCTTCGGCGCGCCGGCCTTCTGGACCGCGTCGGCCAGCTGCTGGTTGGTGGTGGCGAGCGAGGCGAAGTCGGCGGAGAGCCGCTTCTGCAGGTCGGCGGGGGACTCGCCCTCCTTGACATTCGCGGTGTCCGCGAGGGCGTTCCTGGACTGCGCGATCGGGTCCTTCGCCGCGTCGCAGACGCCCTTCGCCCAGCCGTCGAGTTTCTCCGCCGAATCGTCGGCGGAGCAGCCGACCGCAGCGAGCGCGAGCAGCGCGCCGAGCGCGGAGACGGTCACCAGTCGCTTCTTCACCGGGGCCCTTTCGGTCACTGACGCCCGGCTCCGGGCATCGCCAGCGAACCTACACGCCCGCCCGCACCGCCCCGCCGGGAAGGCCGCAGCCCGCAGCATCCGCGCAGCTCAACGGCCGGGCGGATGGCGGGAGGTGCTCACGAGGGGGGACGAAACGCTTCGGCCCGAGCCCGCAGCAGGGCGGAGCCGGGCAGACCTCGGCGGGCCCGGACGGATCGCGGGCGGGCCCGAGCGGCTCAGGCCGCGTCCGGGCGGCTCAGACCGCGACGGAGACCGGGGAGAGCGGCCAGCTCATCCGGATCACACCGCCGTCGGAGCCGTTGCCGACCTCGACGTCCTCGACCAGGCCGGTGATCACCGCGAGGCCGAGGGTCTCCTCGTCCTCCGGCTCCCCGTCCGCGGCCTCGGCGGCGTGCGTGGGCCCGGCCTCGTCGGCGACCTCGATGAGGAACCGCTTCTCCTGCTCGGTCAGCGCCACCCGGACCGCGCCGTCCACGCCGTTGCGCTGGTGCAGCGCGACCGCGCGGGAGCAGGCCTCACCGACGGCGAGGCGCAACTCGTCGAGCACCGACTCGTCCACCCCGGCCCGTCTGGCCACCGCGGCGGCCACCAGCCGGGCGGTGCGCACGTGCTCGGGAAGCGCGCTGAATCGAAGTTCGACGGTTGCCATGTCTCCCCTCCGGGGTTGCTCCCCACCGCCGGGCACACCGGCCCGCACGGCGGGGGCGGGGACACCGACCACGCCGGCCGGGCCGGGCACGGGGCCCGGCCGACCGGCGGCGGTCGATCGAAGTGATGCGGTTGGAACGGCCGATCGACGAAGGGTCGTCAGTCGGTCGCGGCGACGGCCTCGTCCACGGAGTTGTGGATCGGGAACACCTTGGTCAGACCGGTGATCCGAAAGATCTTGAGGATGCGCTCCTGGTTGCAGACCAGGCGCAGCGAGCCCTCGTGCGCACGCACTCGCTTCAGGCCACCGACCAGCACGCCGAGACCGGTGGAGTCGAGGAAGTCGACGCCCTCCATGTCCACGACCAAGTGGTAGTTGCCGTCGTTGACGAGCTCGACAAGCTGCTCGCGCAACTTGGGCGCGGTGTACACATCGATCTCGCCGCCAACCTCGACGACCGTACGATCGCCGACAGTACGGGTCGACAGGGACAGGTCCACGGAGCCTCCAGCACCTTGCCTTGCTACGTCATTGCGATCTTCACCCAGCGGCTGCCACCGCAGGGTCGCAGGGCCAGGGCGCGGCGAACCGGCAGGTCGGAGCCTCGGCGTTGCGGCTCTCGGCCGTGCGGCCGTCACGGGCCTCATTCAACCACCTGCGACCACGGGCGCACGATGGTTAACAGCGATTCTCCGTCACGCCGGTGACACACTGGGTCTTCATGCCGCCCCGTCACCACCAGCCCGAGGCCCTGCTCGCAACCCTTTCCACCGAGCGCGGCAGGTCGGACCGCCTCACCCATACGGAGCACCTGCCCGCCCGTGCCGCCCGGTATGCGCCTTGGCCGGAAGGAATCCGTCAGGAGGTGGTCGCCGCCGCCTCCGGGCTCGGCGTGGTGCTGCCCTGGGCCCACCAGGCAGAGGCGATGGACCTGGCCGCCGCCGGGCGGACCACGGTGATCGCCACCGGCACCGCCTCGGGCAAGTCGCTGGGCTATCTGGCCCCGTTGTTGAGCGACCTGCTGACCGGCACCGAGGCCCGCAACGGCCGCGGCGCGACCGCGCTGTACCTGGCCCCGACCAAGGCGCTGGCCGCCGACCAGCGCCGACGCGCCGCCGAACTCGTCCCCGACCGGGTCCGGGTCGCGCTGTACGACGGCGACACCCCGCCGCAGGAGCGCGAGTGGGTCCGCCAGTACGCGTCCTACGTGCTGACCAACCCGGACATGCTGCACCGCGGCATACTCCCGGCCCACCCGCGCTGGTCCTCCTTCCTGAAGGCGCTGCGGTACGTCGTGGTCGACGAGTGCCACACCTACCGCGGCGTGTTCGGCTCGCACGTCGCCCAGGTGCTGCGGCGACTGCGGCGGCTGTGCGCCCGCTACGGCTCCGAACCGACCTTCCTGCTGGCCTCCGCCACCACCGCCGAACCGGCCGTCACCGCCGAGCGGCTCACCGGCCTGCCCGCCACCGCCGTGACCGAGGACTGCTCGCCGCGCGGCCCGCTGGTGTTCGCGCTCTGGGAACCGCCGCTGACCGAGAACGTCGGCGAGCACGGCGCGCCCGTCCGCCGCAGCGCCACCGCCGAGGCCGGATACCTGCTCACCGACCTGGTGCACGGCGGCACCCGAACGGTGGCCTTCGTCCGCTCCCGGCGGGCCGCCGAACTGGTCGCGCTGCAGGCCCAGGAGCAGCTCGGCCAGCCGCTCGCCGCCCGGGTCGCCGCCTACCGCGGCGGCTACCTGGCCGAGGAGCGCCGCGCCCTGGAGCGCGACCTGCACACCGGCCGACTGCTCGGCCTCGCCTCCACCTCCGCCCTCGAACTCGGCGTGGACGTCTCCGGCCTGGACGCCGTCCTGCTGGCCGGCTACCCCGGCACCCGGGCCTCGCTGTGGCAGCAGGCCGGGCGCGCCGGGCGGGAGGGCCAGGGCGCGCTGGCGGTGCTGATCGCCCGGGACGACCCGCTGGACACCTACCTCGTCCACCACCCCGAGGCGCTGTTCGCCACCCCGGTGGAGGCCACCGTCCTCGACCCGGACAACCCGCACGTGCTCGCCCCGCACCTGTGCGCCGCCGCCGCCGAACTCCCGCTCACCGACGCCGACCTGGAACTGTTCGGTCCGTCCGCCGCGCCGCTGCTGCCGGTGCTGGAGCGGCGCGGCCTGCTGCGGCGGCGCTCGGACGGCTCCTGGTACTGGACCCGCCGCGAACGCGCCGCCGACGGCGTCGACCTGCGCGGCAGCGGCGGCAGCCCCGTGCAGATCGTCGAGGCCGACACCGGGCGGCTGCTCGGCACCGTGGACGCCGAGGCCGCGCACACCACCGTGCACACCGGCGCCGTCCACCTGCACCAGGGACGCACCTACCTGGTCCGGGAGTTCGACCTGGAGTCCTCGGTCGCCCTGGTCTCCCCCGCGAACCCGCCGTACACCACCTCCGCCCGGGACGTCACCTCCATCGCGGTCCTGTCCACCGACACCACCGAGGAGTGGGGCGAGGCCCGGCTCAGCTTCGGCTCGGTGGAGGTCACCAACCAGGTGGTCGGGTACCTCCGCAAACGGATCTCCACCGGCGAGATCCTCGGCGAGAGCAAGCTCGACCTGCCGCCGCGCACGCTGCGCACCCGGGCCGTCTGGTGGTCCGTCACCGAGGACCAGCTCCTCGACGCGCTCGTCCCGTTCGACCAGCTCCCGGGCGCGGCCCACGCCGCCGAGCACGCCTCCATCGGCCTCCTCCCGCTGTTCGCCACCTGCGACCGCTGGGACATCGGCGGCGTCTCCGTCCCGCTGCATCCCGACACCGGGCTGCCCACCGTCTTCGTGTACGACGGCCACTCCGGCGGCGCGGGCTTCGCCGAACGCGGCTTCCGGCGCGCCGTCGAGTGGCTGACCGCCACCCGGGACGCCATCGCCGCCTGCGAGTGCGAACGGGGCTGCCCGTCCTGCGTCCAGTCCCCGAAGTGCGGCAACGGCAACGAACCGCTCGACAAGGCCGCCGCGATCCGCCTCCTCACCACCCTCCTCGCCGGAGCTCCGGCCACCGCCACGAACCCGGATTCGGACCCGGGCCCGGACCTGGTTCCCGAGGAGGGGCCGGCCTCCGAGGAGGGCCCGGGCGGGCCCGGCTGAGCCGACGCCCCACCCGCCGCCCGCGCTCGCGGGCGCGGCCTCGCCGTCCCCGTCGCTCCAGGCCCGGAGCGGGCCCGCCCGGGCCCGGGCTCGGGCCGGGGCCAGTGGCAGCGGCAGTGCGGCGCCGCGGATCGGAGCGCGGACCACCACCTCCACCGCGTCCTGCCCCGGCAGCACCTGACAGGAGACCAGTTCGACTCCCTCCTGGGCCCGCGTCAGCTCCGCGGCCCGCCCGCAACCGCCGTCCTCGTCGAGCAGCAGCCGGCCGGCGGCGGCCAGGGCCGCGAGGTCGGCCGCCGACTCGGCGCGGTGACGGGCGGCCACCGCCGAACCCAGCGTCAGGCAGGCCGAGAACACCACCACCCCGAGCGACCCCAGGGCCACCAGCCACACCGTCACCGAGCCCCGGTCGTCCACCGCACCGGGCGCCACCTCACCAACCCGTATCCACCGCAACCGCCGCATCCGCACGGCATCACCTCCGCTCCTCCGGTCGGTCCTCAGCCCGTTCGCGTCCGTCCTCATTCGTCACCGGCCAGCACGTCCTCCCGGGCGCCCACCGCCGTGGCCGTGAGCCGGACCGACATCAGGGTGGCCAGGCGGCCCGGGCCCGGGCAGGGGGCTTCGACGGTGGCCCGGGCGGTGGTGGCGTCCAACTCGATGGCGACCTTCGCCCCGCGCGGGGCCGCGGCGGTGGCCAGGGCCAGCGCGTCGGCATCGCCCCGGGCGGCGGCCCGGGCCCCGACCCGGGCCGCGTCCACGCACCGGATCTGGGCACCCGCCGCCACCACGCCCCAGGTCAGCATCGCCGCCAGCAGCACCAGGGCGGGCAGCCCGACCGCGGTCTCGGCCGTGACCATCCCGCGGTCCGCCGGTCTCCGGTCAGACCGCATGCAGGGCCCGCTCGAGGATCTCCGCCAGCGCCCCGGAGACCGTGCCGCTGGTCACCACCTTGTAGAGCACGGCGGCGAAGGCGCAGGCCGCGACGGTGCCGATCGCGTACTCGGCCGTGCTCATCCCGGCATCCGGCGGACCGGCCGCCAGCCTTCGGCAACGGTGCCGGAACCAGCCGCCGAGCCTGCGCCCGACCCGAGGCACCGCGAGCAGCACGGCGAGCAACAGCGCGAGCAGCACGACGGTCGGCCGAGCCGTCCGGACGGACTTCGTCATGGTGGGATCCCTTCGTCGATGACGGAAATGAACCGGGTCGGAAATGAACCGGGTCGGAAATGAACGGAGTCAGGCGGCCATCGGGCACCTGGGCGGCACCGCCTCACAGCCGCTGGGAGAAGGCCGCGGTCAGCCCCGTGACCACCGGCACCACTCCGATCAGCACGAACGCGGGCAGGAAGCAGAGCCCGAGCGGTGCCGTGGCCAACACGCCCGCCCGCCGCACCCGGGCGTGCGCCGCCCGGGCGGCGGCGGCCCGTTGGGACTGGGCCAGGCCGGTCAGCGCGGCGGCCGGCGGGGCGCCGCTGAGGCTGGTGCGGGCCAGGCAGCGGGCGAGCGGGGCCAACGGCTGGCACTCGTCGGCCAGTTGCCCCCAGCAGCGCTCCGGCCCCGCACCGAGGGCGAGTCTGGCGGCGACTTGGGAGAGGCGGTCCCGCATCGGTGGCGGCACGCTGTCCGCGACGGCGGCCACCGCCTCGGCCGGAGAGCCGTTCGATCCGAAGCAGGCCGCCAACAGCTCGGCAGCCAACGGGAGCTGGCGGACCAGCCACTCGTGCTCCGCCGCCCGCCGACGCTGGTCCGGTGCGCGTACCCGGGGCAGCAGCCGCCAGGCCGCCCCGCCGGCCAGCAGGCCGACCGGCGGCCCCGCCCAGCCGCCGACCAGCGCCCAGACCGCCAGGCCCAGCAGCACCGCCAGCGGCCGGTCTCCCGTCGACCGCCCGAGCCACCGCCGTACGGTCGCCGCCGCCGAGTCACGGCGCCCGCCGCCCGCCGTGGCAGCCGACACCCGGGGGACGCACCGTTCCACCCGCCGCCGAAGCACCCGCCACCGCGCCGCCGACAGTGCCTCCCCCGCCAGCCCGACGACCGCCACCAGCACCAGGACCACCACCGCCTTCACCCCGTCCCACCTCCCGCGCTCAACCGACACCGACCCGCCCGAACCACCGCCCCCGCACCCCACGACAGCCACCCCGCCGCCCGCCCACAGGCGGGACACCAGCCCGGAACGCGCCGCCCGCACGGGTAGATCCGGGCCGAGCCTCCGGGTCGCCGCGCACCCGCAGCGTCCGGCGTCGGCGGCGCCGTCGGCGCCGTCGAATCCGGCCCGCGGGCGTGTTCACCCCCATCCGCCCGCCCGGCCCTCCGTCAGCCGGGGCGGGGCTCCGGCCCGGAGCTCGCCGCGAGTCCGGGAGATCCCGCAGCCCCCGGTAGCGGGCCCGGCCGGGGCGTCTTCGGCGGCCCGGACGATCCGGGCCGTCCAGAGGATGCCGGCCGTCTCCAGGGCGGCTCCGGCCAGCAGGCCGAGCAGGCCGACCGGTGTGTGCAGCAGGACGTGGACGGGGTGCGCCCCGAGCGCGGTGCCCAGGCCCAGGCCGACGGCGGGGAGGGCCGCGAGGAGCGCCATGGTGGTGCGCGGGCCCGCGAGTTCGCCCGAGATCTCCTCGGTGAGGGCCCGTTCGGCCCGTAGCGCGTCCGCGACCTGTTCCAGTCCGGTCGCCAGGCCGGTGCCGCTCTCGGTGCTGACCCGCCAGCAGGCCGCCATGGCTGCCGCACCCTCCCCGCCCGGCAGTTCGGCGACCAGGCGGAGCGCCGCCGGCAGGTCCGCCCCGTAGCGGCCCGCCGCCAGCCGGGCGGCGGGCTCGGCGCCGAGGCGGCGGCTCCAGTCGGGGGCGGCGCGGGTGAGGACGGCGTGCATGGCCTGTTCGGGGGTGGCACCGCTGCGCAGTTCGGCGGCCAGGCCGGTGCACAGGTCGATCACCGCCGCGGCCCGCCGCCGCGCCGCCCGGGCCGTGTTCCGCTCCGCCCGCCAGCGCCGGAGCGGGACCACTCCGCAGGCCGCCCCGACCAGCGGGAGCACCGAGGAGGTGCCGTGCCCGACCGCCGCGCCGAGCGGGAGCAGCAGCAGTTCGGGCACCAGCCAGCGCGGCCGCCGACGCCGCCACAGCGCCCGTGCCCGGCCGAACCGGCCGAACCGGCCGCCCCGCCCCGGCCCCGCCGCCCGTGCAGGACCCGGTGCGCCCGGCCGCCGCCGCGCCCGGCGGCGCGCCTCGATCAGCCAGGCCGTCCCGAGCAGTCCGCCGACCAGCCCGGCGGCCGCGCCGAGCAGCGTCGCCGCGCAGGCCGCGCCGTACGTCCTGGCCACCGGGAACGCCCCGGCCGCCACCGACACCGCCGCCGCCGACACCGCCGCCGTCACCGTCATCAGAGCCTCCTGACCGCGGAGCGCAACAGGTGCCACGCCACCGCCCCGATCACGCACAGCCCGAGCACCCAGGCCAGCTCCAGCCGACCCACCGTCATGTCGCCTCCCCGGCGGTCCGCGTGGCGTCCGCTCCCCCGGCCTGACCGGCCTCTCCGACCGCCTCCCTGGTCGCTGTCCCGGTCGCTGTCCCGGCTGTATCCCCGGCCGTCGTCCCGGCCGCCCCGGAAGCGTCCGGTCGTGGCGGCAGGTCGACGCCGCGTTCGGCGCACAGCTCCCGCAGCCTGGCCCAGCCGGGGCCGGGGCGGGCCCGGCCGTCGCGGTCGAAGTGGACGGCGGCGGTGGTGGCGGTCAGGCCGTCGGGCCCTCCGGTCAGCAGGTGGAGCCCGGTGACCCGGCGGCGGCCGTCGGTGCGGTCCCGGCCGAGGTGGACGACCGCGTCGAGGCCGGCCCGGAGCTGGCTGTGCAGGGAGTGCCGGTCGAGGCCGGCGAGCGAGCCGAGGGCCTCCAGCCGGGCGGGCACGTCGGCCGCGGTGTTGGCGTGGACGGTGCCGCAGCCGCCCTCGTGGCCGGTGTTCAGGGCCGCCAGCAGGTCGACCACCTCGGCGCCCCGGACCTCGCCGACCAC
The DNA here is from genome assembly GCF_013364235.1 of Kitasatospora sp. NA04385. Taxonomy (NCBI): domain Bacteria; kingdom Bacillati; phylum Actinomycetota; class Actinomycetes; order Kitasatosporales; family Streptomycetaceae; genus Kitasatospora; species Kitasatospora sp. NA04385. Next base: position 3,550,607 of record NZ_CP054919.1, read on the forward strand.
CAGCCGGTCGGGCCGCATCCGCAGCGCCTGCCGGACCAGGTCGCGCAGGGTCAGTTCGCCCAGCGACTCCTGGTTGGGCGGGCGGGACTGGAGCCGGACCACGTGCGGGTGGTCCGGACGCAGTTCGGCGGAGTCCTCGGCGAGCACGATGCGCTCGTCGCCGGGGACGAGGCCGAGCAGGGCGGCCAGCAGGGTGGTCTTGCCGGTGCCGGTACCGCCGGAGACCAGCAGCGAGAGCCGGGCCCGCAGGACGGCGGCGAGCAGGTCGGCCCCGGACGGGGGCAGGGCCCCGGCGGCGACCAGTTCGGGGAGGGTGAAGGGCCGGTTGCGGCTGGTGCGCAGCGAGATGTGGGTGCAGTCGGCGGCGATCGGCGGCAGGACGGCGTGCAGCCTGGTGCCGTCGGGCAGCCGGGCGTCCACCCAGGGGCGGGCGTCGTCGAGGCGGCGACCGGCGGCGGTGGCCAGCCGGTGGGCGAGCCGACGGACGGCGTCGGCGTTCGGGAAGCGCACCCGGGAGGCGCGTTCCAGCCCGTGGCCGCGGTCGACCCAGACCTGGTCGGGGCCGTTGACCAGGACGTCGGTGACGCCGTCCTCGGCCAGCAGCGGGTCGAGCGGGCCGGCGCCGACGATCTCGGCGCGCAGGGTGCGCACCGCGGTCAGCACGTCGGCCCCGCCGAGCGGGGCCCGGCGGCCCGCAGGGCGGCGGCGACCGACCCGGCGGTGGGCTGCGCACCGGCCTCGGCGAGCCGGATCCGGACGGCGTCCACCAGTTCGGCGGCGCCGTCCGGGACCGGCCGGGCGGCCGGGGCGGCCACCGGTCCGTCGTCCGGCGGGACGGCGGGCGGCTGTCGGCGCACCAGGTAGCGCACCGGCGGGGCCTGGCGGCGGTCGGGGGCGGGCGGGCCGTCCCCGACCGGGAGGGCGGCCTCCGCGGGCCCTGAGGGGGCACTGGAGAGGCTCCGGGGGCGCGGCACCGCGATCCGGCGGTGGGTGCGGACGATCGGCCTCCGGGCGGCCCGCCGGTCGCCCCGGTGACCGTCCGTGGCGTCGGCGGGGCGGGCCCCGGCGACCGGGGCGTCGGCGGCGGCGTCAACGGCGTGCAGGTGGTTGGTCATGGTCGCTCCTCAGGCCGCCACGACGGGCGGCATCGCTTCGGTCAGGAACCGCCCGCAGAACCGGGCCAGCGGCCCGTGCTCCCGTAGGCCGGGCGGGGTGCCGCGTTCGACGTCCAGGGCGAGGCCCGGCTCGGGGGCGAGCTCCCCGGCGAGCCGCAGGCGCAGGCCGCGGGCGACGTCGGCCGCGGTGAGCCCGGACGGGCCGGGGGTGCGGACGACGGCCCGCAGGTCGGTGAGCCGCATCCGGACGGCCGCGGCGACCCGGTCGGCGGCCGCCAGGGCGCGCAGTTCGGCGGGCACCACGAGCAGCCCGGTGTCGGCCTGTTCGAGGGCCTGGGCGGCGGCCGCGTCGAGCTGTCTGGGCAGGTCGAGGACGACCAGCCCACCGCGTCTGCGGGCGGCCGCCAGGACGCTGCGCATCGCCTCGGCGGGGATGGTCAGGGTGTCGGACCTGTCCCAGGACAGGGCGCTGAGCCGGTGCGGCTCGGGCAGCGCCCGGGCCAGCTCGGCGCCGCTGATCCGGCCGCGGGAGGCCGCCAGGTCCGGCCAGCGCAGCCCGTCGTCCTGTTCGGCGCCGAGCAGCACGTCCAGCCCGCCGCCGAGCGGGTCTCCGTCGATCAGCATGGTGCGGTGCCCGGCCCGGGCGGCGCGGACCGCCAGGGCGCAGGCCAGCGTGGAGGCGCCGGCACCGCCGCGCCCGCCGAGCACGGCGACGGTGAGCGCCGGTGGCCCGACGCCCTCGGTGGCGTCGGCGATCCGGTCGAGCAGCCAGGGCTGCGCGTCGGGCAGGAAGAGCACGTGCTCGGCGCCGAGCCGGACGGCGCGGACCCAGATCTCGCCGTCGTCGAGGTCGAGGCCGAGCAGCAGGACGCCGGGCCTTCGGGCCAGCCCCGCGCACCGCTCGGCGAGGTCGTCGCCGACCAGCACCAGCGGGGCGTCCTCCCACAGCCGGGCGGGCGGGACGCCGGCGAGCAGCCGTGGTTCGGCCCCGGCGGCGGCGCACAGGCGGGTGAGCTGTTCGGCGAGCGCGTCGTCGGCGGTGAGGACCAGCGGCCCGGGCGGAGGTTCGGGGGCGGTGGCGTGCGGGTCGGTGACGGAGGCGGACAAGGCGGTCCTCCCGTGGTGCGGGGACGGTCTGACGGCGCGTCGGCCGCGGTGGCCCGGAAGGGCCCGGCGGGGCGGCGCGAACACCACGGTGAAGGACGGAGCGGAATGCGTCAGCCGACTTCCGATTGCCTGTGGATAACCCGCCCCTGTGGATAACCGGGGTCACTCGGACGGGGGCTAAAGCGCCTCGGAATTGACGCATCGGGTATACCGATATGACACTCGCACAACTACGCAGAGTGACAGAAACTTGGGGTGCGAAGGAACCTCGACAACGGCTCTCGAACCGCTGGAGCACCCCCCGCAACCACTGGCACCACCACTCCCTGGAGGCTCAACTGCCAAGGGAAATGGGCCCGGACATGCGACGACCCCCGCCGGGGGGGAGAGCGGGGGTCGTCTATCCACGGCCCGGCTCGGGGGGGAGGAGCCGGACCGGGTTAGCACGGTCGCGCGAACGATCCGTGACTTCCATGGTGTACCCGACCGGCCAGAAACACAAACCCGCACGCCCACAGGTCCACCGAATGGCCCTCCCTTTTGCCCGCCCCTCTATCCTCGGTTCCCGTGGACACCACCGAGAACGCCGACGAGAACGCCGACTTCACCGAAGACCGCCCGGACCGGACCGGCTACGGCGTGCCCCGCACCGCCGCCTTCTTCGACCTCGACAAGACGATCATCGCCAAGTCCAGCGCGCTCGCGTTCAGCCGGCCGTTCTACCAGGGCGGTCTGATCAACCGCCGCTCGGTGGTGAAGAGCGCGTACGCCCAGTTCGTCTTCCTGGTCGGCGGCGCGGACCACGACCAGATGGAGAAGATGCGGGCCTACCTGTCCGCACTGACCCGCGGCTGGAACGTCCAGCAGGTCCGGGAGATCGTCGCGGAGACCCTGCACGGCATGATCGACCCGATCATCTACGACGAGGCGGCGTCGCTGATCGAGCAGCACCACGCGGCCGGCCGCGACGTGGTGATCGTCAGCAGCTCGGGCTCCGAGGTGGTCGAGCCGATCGGCCAACTGCTGGGCGCGGACCACGTGATCGCCACCCGGCTGCACGTCGAGGAGGGCCGCTACACCGGCGAGATCGAGTACTACGCGTACGCCGAGAACAAGGCCGCGGCGATCCGCGAGCTGGCCGAGCGGGAGGGCTACGACCTGGCCAACTGCTACGCGTACAGCGACTCGTCGACCGACCTGCCGATGCTGGAGGCGGTCGGCCACCCGGCCGCGGTGAACCCGGACCGGGCGCTGCGCAAGGAGGCGACGGCCCGCGAGTGGCCGGTGCTGGTGTTCAGCCGGCCGGTCGAACTGACCCGCAGGCTGCCCGAGTTCCACGCGCCGAGCCGCTCGGTGGTGGCCGCGGTGGCGATCGGCGCGGCGGTGCTGACGGCCGGGGTGCTCTGGTACAGCGCGCGGCGGCGGCGCCCGGCGGCGGCCTGAACGGCGTCCGACCAGGCACCCCGCAGCCCCTCCCGCAGCCCCCGCCCCGCCGGCCTTCCCGAGCCATTCCGGCGGCCCCGCGGGCACCCGGCGGGTTCGCCAAATCGGACAAACCTCGACGCGAACCATCAAAAGCGCCGTTTTCGGGTTCCTCTTTCGGGCGATCTGCGGTAGAAATGGGTTACGGCCCGCGAGACCCGGTAAGGACCCCAAGAGGTCGAACCGACAACGCAGTTAAGGCCCCACGGACCGATGTACGGACAGTCGGGCACCCACATGCAGCCGACCCGCTGACGGGCCGCCGCACCAGGTGAACGGGCACAGGACCCCGCCTGATGGGCATGAAAACGGTGCATGCACTGGTAACCCGGCATCCGTGCCAGCGGCGACGCCCGGAAGTCTCGGGCGTCGCCGCAACTGCGTTCCCCGCCACCGGATCCGACACCGGGGCCGCCACCGGATCCGACACCGGCCCCGGCCGGGGCCGACGCCTCAGACCATGCCGCGCTGCATCGCCTCGCACACCGCGGTGCTCTCGCGCACGCCCAGCCCGAGCCCGGCGGCGCAGTGCACCAGCCAGCGGGAGACGCCCTCGGGGGTGCCCTCCAGGTAGCCGAGCAGGGCCCGGCGGTAGGCGGCGGTGCCGAGTTCGGCGAGACCGACCTCGGCGGGGCAGATCGCCTTCGGGTCGAGGCCCTCTGCGGTCAGCACGATCCGCTGGGCGGCGCGGGCGACCAGGCCGTTGTGGGTGCCGAACGGGCGCAGCGCGAGCAGTTCGCCGTGCACCACGGCGGCCACCACCAGGGCGGGCGCGCCGCCGGTGGGGCGTTCGGCGCGGGCGGCGAGCAGTCCGGCGAGCTGGTCGAGTCGGGCGGCCGCCTCGGCGGGCGGGGCGGCGGCGGGAGTTCGCCGACCGGGCCGTCCGGAGCGGCGCCCTCGGTGGCGGCGAGCTCCAGCGGGAACAGCGGCGCGGCCGGTTCCCCGTCCCGGCGCGGGCGGCCGGCCGCGGGGTCGGCGTCGCCGGCGGCGAGCAGGTGCAGCCGGGCCAGCACCTGGAGCGGGGAGGTGCGCCAGACGCTGAGCAGCTGGCCGGCCTCGGCCGAGAGGCGCAGCGCGGCGCCGACCGTGCGGGCCTCCGGGTCGGCGCCGAAGTCGGTGCGGCGGCGGACCTCCTCCAGCGGCCAGTCGGCGCCGTCCAGGGCGGCGGAGGCGCGGGCGCCGCGCAGGGCCGATTCGGAGGTCACCTCGCCCGCCCGGCGCCGCATCACGCGGTGCCCGTAGAGGCGGTCGACGTTCCTACGCACCTCGGCGACGGCCTCGGGGACCCCGTCGAGCCGGGCCAGCGGGGCGAGCGGGTCAGTTCCTGTGGTCACCTACCCGAGAGTAATGAATCCGCGGGGCGACCGGGAGGCAACCCCCGGGTCACCCTTTCGTGGCAATCCGCCGTTCCCTCGCGTGCGGGACCCCAAACCACCGCTAGCATGGCCACTAATCGGTGACGATAACGGTTTCCAACAAGCGTCCGGCCCGGCAGGGACCGGCGGGCGCCAGAGCCAGAGAGCCGGAGACTCAGAGATGAAGATCGCCTTCGTCGGCAAGGGCGGCAGCGGCAAGACCACCCTGTCCGCGCTGTTCATCCGCCACCTGGCCGCGGCCGGCCTGCCGGTGCTCGCCGTCGACGCCGACATCAACCAACACCTCGGCCCGGCGCTCGGCCTGACGGACGGCCAGGCCGCCGCGCTCCCCTCGCTCGGCGCGCACCTGCCGGGCATCAAGGAGTACCTGCGCGGCGACAACCCGCTGATCCGCTCCGCCGAGGAGATGATCAAAACCACCCCGCCCGGCCCCGGGTCCCGGCTGCTGCGGATCGTCGAGGAGAACCCGGTGTACGCGGCCTGCGCCCGCCCGGTCGCCCTGGACGAGGGCTCGGTCCGGCTGATGGCGACCGGCGCGTTCACCGAGGAGGACCTCGGGGTGGCCTGCTACCACTCCAAGGTCGGCGCGGTGGAGCTGCTGCTGAACCACCTGCTGGACGGCCCGGACGAGTACCTGGTCACCGACATGACGGCCGGTTCCGACTCCTTCGCCTCCGGCCTGTTCACCCGCTTCGACCTGACCTTCCTGGTCGCCGAGCCGACCCGCAAGGGCGTCTCGGTGTACCGCCAGTACAAGGAGTACGCCCAGGACTTCGACGTCCACCTGCGGGTGGTCGGCAACAAGGTGCAGGGGCCGGACGACCTGGACTTCCTGCGCCGCGAGGTCGGCGAGGACCTGTACGCCTGCTTCGGGCAGTCCGGCTGGGTGCGCCGGCTGGAGCGCGGGGACGAGCCGCCGCTGCGCGAGCTGGAGCCCCCGAACCGGGAGGTGCTGGCCCGGCTGCAGACCGCCGCCGACACCGCCCACGGGCTGCGCGACCCGCACCGGTACAGCGCCCAGGCCGTCCGCTTCCACCTGCGCAACGCGGAGAGCTGGGGGAACGCCAAGGTCGGCACCGACCTGGCCGGCCAGGTCGACCCGGACTACGTGCTGGGGGCCGCGCAGCCCCGGACCGCCGGGGTCTGAGCCCGCACCGCCCCGCCGACCCCCGAGGGGCCGGTCCGACCGCCACGGCCGGACCGGCCCCTCGACCGTTCCCACCAGGAAATTCCCGCCCGGACGGGGTGCCACACGATGTGGTGAACGCCCCTATGCGCACTGGCACTCGAAGCACACGCTGTGCAAAGGTTCCATTACTCTCGGTTTACCAGCTCTTGAACCACAGGTCGCCGCAGGCCGTCGTCGCCGCGCGCCACCCCGCCACACCCGCTGTGACCCACGACAGCCGATCCGACCAGGCGCACCCGCCGGACCTGACTGCGTTCGTTCCCCCGGAAGAAGACGGGAAGACCCCCATGACACTCGACGTCTCCAGCGCACCCATCGCCTCCGACACCACCGACCACGCCCCGCCGCCGGCCGGGCCGCCCCCCGGCCGGGGCCGCGCCCTGCTGGCGCACGACCTGCCCGCCTCCCTGGCGGTGTTCCTCATCGCGGTGCCGTTCTCGCTCGGCATCGCCCTCGCCACCGGCGCCCCGCTGACGGCCGGTCTGGTCGCCGCCGCCGCGGGCGGCCTGGTGGCCGGCCTGCTCGGCGGCACCCACCTCCAGGTCAGCGGCCCCTCCGCGGCGCTGACGGTGGTCACCGCCGGAGTGATCGCCCAGTACGGCTGGCAGACCGCCTGTCTGATCACCGTCGCCGCCGGCCTGCTGCAACTGCTGCTCGGCTCGCTGCGGGTGGCCCGCGCCGCACTGGCCGTCTCGCCGGCCGTGGTGCACGGCATGCTGGCCGGCGTCGGCGTGACCATCGCCATCGCCCAGCTGCACGTCATCCTCGGTGGCACGCCGCACAGTTCGGCCCTGGCCGACCTGGTTTCGCTGCCCGGCGAGCTGGCCGGTCCGCACCTGCCCGCGCTGGTGGTCGGCCTGCTGGCGCTGGCGGTGCTGTACGGCTGGCCCCGGCTCGGCCGGCTGCCGGGCGCGGCCGGCCGAGCCGGGGCCCGGCTGGCCCGGCTGCCCGCCGCGCTGGTCGCGGTGGCCGCCGCCACCACGCTGTCGCTGGTCGCCGAACTGCGGCTGGCCCGGGTCGAGCTGCCGGTCTGGGAGCACCACCAGTTCTTCTCGGTGCCCCCGTCCGGCCTGCTGTCCGGCCACTGGGCGGCGCTGCTCGGCCTGGTGCTGACCGTCACCGCGGTGGCCGGCGTGGAGTCGCTGCTGTCCTCCGTCGCGATCGACCGGATGACCCGCCGCAACGGCGACCTGGACCGCGAGCTGCGCGCCCAGGGCGCGTCCAACCTGGTCTCGGGGCTGCTCGGCGGCCTCCCGGTGGCCGGCGGCGCCGTCCGCTCCACCGCCAACGTGCAGGCGGGCGCGGCCACCCGGGCGTCCGCGGTGCTGCACGGCTGCTGGGTGCTGGTGGCGGCGCTGGTGCTGACCGCCGGGCTGCGGCGGATCCCGCTGGCCGCGCTGGCCGCGCTGGTGCTGGTGGTCGGCGTGCAGATGGTGAGTTTCGCGCACATCCGCCGGGTGCACCGGCACCGCGAGTTCCCGGTGTACCTGGCCACCGTGCTCGGGGTGGTGCTGCTCGGCGTCCCGCTCGGGGTGGTGCTCGGCGGCTCGGTCGCCGTGCTGCTCGCCCTCTACCGGCTGACCCGCGCCCACGTCGACGTGCTGGCCGAGGACGACGGCTCGTACACCGTCCGCACCCACGGCCCGCTGACGTTCGCCGCGGTGCCCAAGCTGAGCCGGGCGCTGGGCCGGATCCCGGCCGGGGCGCGGGTGTCGATCTGCCACGACGGCTCGTTCCTGGACCACGCCGCCTACGAGGCGCTGCACGCCTGGCGGACCGGGCACCAGGGGACGGGCGCCCAGGTCGCGATGCTGACCGAGCGCCGCCCGCAGGACGTGCTGGACCCGGACGGCACCGTCCGGGCGGGCAGCTCCCCCGGGCCGCACCGCTGCCGCGCCTGGACGCCCTGGGTCGGCCACCACTGCATCGAGCAGCGCGAGGACGACCCGCACGTGCGGCTGCTCGACGGCGTCCGCGGCTTCCAGCAGCACACCGCCCCGCTGGTCCGCCAGGAGCTCGCCCGCCTCGCCCGGGACGGCCAGACGCCCTCGCAGCTCTTCCTGGCCTGCGCGGACTCCCGGATGGTCACCAGCATGATCACCAGTTCCGGCCCGGGAGACCTCTTCACCGTCCGCAACGTCGGCAACCTGGTGCCCGCGCCGTACGAGCCGGGCGCCGCGGACGACTCGGTGGCCGCCGCCGTCCAGTACGCGGTGGAGGTGCTGGAGGTCGCCTCGATCACGGTCTGCGGGCACTCCGGCTGCGGCGCGATGAAGGCCCTGCTGGACGGCGTCACCGAGGCGCCCGGCCCGCCCAGCGCACTGGCCCGCTGGCTACGCAACGGGCGCAGTTCGCTCGACCGGCTGCGGCGCGCCCCCGCCGAGTTCGAGGGCCGCCCCGCGGCGGACGTGGTGGAGCAGCTGTGCATCACCAACGTGGTGCAGCAGCTCGACCAGCTGCTGGCCAACCCGGCGGTGGAACGCCGGGTCGCGGAGGGCTCGCTGCGGCTGGTCGGGATGTACTTCGACTTCGCGACCGCGCAGGCGTACGTGATGGACGCGCGGACCGGCCGCTTCGCCCCCGTGCACGCCCGCGTCGAGCCGGAGCAGGGCCTGGCGGCCTAGCGCGGGGCCGTCGTCACAGCAGGAGCCGGGCCAGGTCGGCCGGGGTCACGTAGCCGGGCCAGCGGTGGTCGGTGAAGAGGTGGACCCCGGCGTCCTGGTAGCACTGGTCGACGAGTTGGGAGCAGATCATGTGCGCGGTGCTGGCGACGAAGCGCCGCAGCGGGGGCCCCGCCGGCAGGTGCAGGCGGGCGGCGGCGAGGGCGAGGTAGTCGGCGAAGCTGTAGGGGGTGCCGACGTAGGAGCGGGCGGCCGCGGTGATCGCGGCGCGCTGTTCGCCGGTGAGCGGGACGCGGCCGGTGGACCACAGGGCGGGGCCGTCCGCGTAGTCGGAGAGCGGGCGGAGCCGCGCGCCGCCGGGCTGGGCTTCGACGAGTTCGCCGTCGCCGACGCACACGAAGGCGTGCTCGTAGTCGGCGAACCCGTCGCCGTTGAGGAACTGGCCGATCCGGATCAGCCGGCCGATGCGGCCGCCCATCCGGACCACCGCGAAGTCGCCGGGGAGGGGGGCGGGAAGGAGCGCGGGGAGGGAGTCGGTGCGGGGAGGGGTGACGGTCATGGCGGTACCCCGTTTCAATCACCTTGCGTAACGGGTCGTGCACCCTCAGTGGAGTACCGGTCGACGGGGTCGTCAAGGTGTCGCGCGGGATTGACCGGCCCGGGGGACGGGAAGACGTCGGGAGGGCCGGCGGCGGAGCCGGGGCGGCGCCCACCTGGGCAGCAGCCCCCAACCGATCAAAGGTCTACACCAATTTCCCGGCAGCTCTTGTCAACGGAGCCGTTGGCCTGGTGAGCTGTGCGCTGGGACACACGGGACAATCCCTCCGCACGGGGTTCCCCGGTATTTGAGACTCGATGAGGAGTGCGCGTTGAGCAACGAGAGCCTGGCCAATCTGCTCAAGGAGGAGCGGCGTTTCGCCCCGCCCGCGGAGCTCGCCGCCTCCGCCAACGTCACCGCCGACGCCTACGCGCAGGCCTCCGAGGACCGGCTGGCCTTCTGGGCCGAGCAGGCCCGTCGGCTGAGCTGGGCGGTCGAGCCCACCGAGACCCTGGACTGGTCGAACCCGCCGTTCGCCAAGTGGTTCGCCGACGGCAAGCTGAACGTGGCGTACAACTGCGTGGACCGCCACGTCGAGGCCGGCAACGGCGACCGGGTGGCCATCCACTTCGAGGGCGAGCCCGGCGACAGCCGTGCCATCACCTACGCGCAGCTCAAGGACGAGGTCTCCAAGGCCGCCAACGCCCTGCAGGAGCTCGGCGTGGCCAAGGGCGACCGGGTCGCCGTCTACCTGCCGATGATCCCCGAGGCGGTCGTCGCCATGCTGGCCTGCGCCCGGATCGGCGCGGCGCACTCGGTGGTCTTCGGCGGCTTCTCGGCCGACGCGGTGGCCTCCCGGATCAAGGACGCCGACGCCAAGCTCGTCATCACCGCCGACGGCGGCTACCGCCGCGGCAAGCCGTCCGCGCTCAAGCCGGCCATCGACGAGGCGCTGACCAAGGTCGACGGCGTGGAGAACGTCCTGGTCGTGCGCCGCACCGGCGAGGAGGTGGCCTGGACCGAGGGCCGCGACGTCTGGTGGCACGAGCTGGTCGACGGCCAGTCCGCCGAGCACACCCCCGAGGCGCACGACGCCGAGCAGCCGCTGTTCATCCTGTACACCTCGGGCACCACCGGGAAGCCCAAGGGCATCCTGCACACCTCGGGCGGCTACCTCACCCAGGCCAGCTTCACCCACAACGCGGTCTTCGACCTCAAGCCGGAGACCGACGTCTACTGGTGCACCGCCGACATCGGCTGGGTCACCGGCCACTCGTACATCGTCTACGGCCCGCTCTCCAACGGCGCCACCCAGGTGATCTACGAGGGCACCCCGGACACCCCGCACCAGGGCCGGATGTTCGAGATCGTGCAGAAGTACGGCGTGACCATCCTCTACACCGCGCCCACCCTGATCCGCACCTGGATGAAGTGGGGCGACGGCATCCCCGCGCAGTTCGACCTGTCGAGCCTGCGGGTGCTGGGCTCGGTCGGCGAGCCGATCAACCCCGAGGCGTGGGTCTGGTACCGGGAGCACATCGGCGCGGGGAAGACCCCGATCGTCGACACCTGGTGGCAGACCGAGACCGGCGCGATCATGATCAGCCCGCTGCCGGGCGTCACCGAGACCAAGCCGGGCTCCGCCCAGCGCGCCCTGCCGGGCATCGCGGCCACCGTGGTGGACGACGAGGCCCGCGAGGTGCCCAACGGTTCCGGCGGCTACCTGGTGCTGACCGAGCCGTGGCCGTCCATGCTGCGCACCATCTGGGGCGACGACCAGCGCTACGTCGACACCTACTGGTCGCGCTTCGAGGGCCGCTACTTCGCCGGTGACGGCGCCAAGAAGGACGAGGACGGCGACATCTGGCTGCTCGGCCGGGTGGACGACGTGATGCTGGTCTCCGGCCACAACATCTCCACCACCGAGGTCGAGTCGGCGCTGGTCGGCCACCCGGCGGTCGCCGAGTCCGCGGTGGTCGGCGCGGCCGACGCCACCACCGGCCAGGCGATCGTGGCCTTCGTGATCCTGCGCGGCACCGCCACGGACAGCGAGGAGCTGATCGCCGAGCTGCGCAACCACGTCGGCAAGACGCTCGGCCCGATCGCCAAGCCCAAGCAGATCAAGGTGGTCTCGGAGCTGCCGAAGACCCGCTCCGGCAAGATCATGCGCCGTCTGCTGCGCGACATCGCCGAGGGCCGCGAGGTGGGCGACACCACCACGCTGGCCGACTCCTCGGTGATGAACCTGATCCAGTCCCAGCTGCCGGCCGCCGGCTCCGAGGGCTGATCCGCCGCCGTTCACGAGGCCGGGCCCCGTTCCGCACGCAGCGGAGCGGGGCCCGTCCCGTTCACCGGCCCACGTTCACGGACCCGGCGACTCACCGACCCGGCAACTCACCGACCCGGCGACTCACCGACCCGGCAGCCCGGTCAGGCCGCCAGCGCCCGCAGCACGTCGTACGCGCCCTGGGCGAACCTGCGCCGCCCGACGGCCAGCGGCCCGGCCAGCGCGACCAGGCCGGTCTGCGCGGCCCGGTCGAAGCCCACGAAGGCGGTGCAGCGGCCGGTGGAGCCGCTGTGGAAGACCACCTCGCGGTCCTCGGCCCCCTCCTCGGCCGGGCGGTGGTGCCAGCTCAGGCCGATCCGCTGCCCGGAGCCGCGCCGGGCGACCCGGGGCAGGCACACCTCGCGCAGCGCGGTCCGCAGGCTGGCCGCCGCGCCGGTCCGCTCCGGGATCGGCACCGCGTCCACCGCCAGGTGGGCCTGCAGGTAGCGCAGCATGTCGTCGGCGGTGGAGCGCAGGGCGGCCGCGCCGGGCAGCGCCGGGACCTTGAACGAGGGGATCCAGCGGCCGCGCCGGTAGCCGGTGGTCTCGTCCCGGCCGGTGCCGCAGGAGGTGTCGATCAGGCCGAGCGGCTCGCAGACCCGCCCGGTGAGCAGTTCCTGGTAGCGCTGCCCGGCGGCCCGTTCCAGCACCAGGCCGAGCAGTCCGGCGCCGAGGCTGGAGTACCGCACCCGGGTGCCGGGGGTGCCGCGCACGGGGGTGCGGGGCAGCGCGCGCAGCAGGTGCGCGGCGCTGAAGGTGGCGTACGGGCTGGTGAACCAGCGGGGCACCGCGGCGGGGACCAGGCCGACCGGCAGCCGGGGCAGCCCGGAGGTGTGGGTGGCCAGGTGCAGCAGGGTGATCGGGCGCTCGTGCGGGTAGCCGGGCAGCGCCTCGGCGGGCAGGTAGCGGTCGATCGGGTCGTCGTAGCCGACCTCGCCGCGAGCGACCATGTCGGCGAGCAGCAGCGCGGTGAAGGTCTTGGTGACCGAGCCCAGTTCGAAGCGGGTGTCGGCCCGCACCGGGCGCTCCCCGGCCCGGTCGGCGTAGCCGCGGCAGGCGACGGTGCGCTCGGTGCCGCGGATCACCGCGATGGCCATGCCGCCCTGGGGCGCGGCGGCGGCGAACAGCGGGCGCAGCAGGTGGTCGAGGTCCGGGTCGGCTAACGGGGGCAGGGCGGTGTCGGCGCCCTCGGCTCCTCTCCCCTGCGGACCCACGGCCTGGACCGGTATGGGTTCGGTTTCCTGACTGGGCATCGTTTCCTCCATGACGGGGCGGGCGGCCGGGGCGGCGGCCCGCTTCTGCGGCCGACCCTAGGAACGCGGCGGATCGTCCGCATCCGGCCGAACCCATCCGGGTCAGCGCACCGGAGCCGGCCCGGCGAACCCCCCTACAGTGGGGCGAACCGATTGACCGCTTGTCCCGGGCCGTAGGATGGCGGGGAACCATCTGGAACCTGAGGCGCGCCGGGAAGTCTGGTCGGCACTGCACCACCCGTGTGTCCGCATGCCGCCCGCCCCAGGAGGTCCCCGCCGTGGCCAGCCCGTCCGACGACCGCGACCAGCACGACGACCACGACGCGTCCGGTGCGCGTGACAAGTCCGGTGCGCACGAGAGGCCCGGTGAGCGCCGGCAGTTCCTCGGCCTGCTGTCGCTGCCCGAGCGCCGCTACCTGACCGACGCGCTGCGCACCGAGACGGTGGGCGGCGTGCTGCTGCTGGCGGCCGCGGCGCTGGCGCTGCTCTGGGCGAACCTGTGGCCGCACGCGTACGAGGCGGTGCTGGACCGGACGGTCGGCCCGAGCGGCCCGCTGCACCTGGACCTGTCGCTGGAGGCCTGGGCGCAGGACGGGCTGCTGACGGTCTTCTTCTTCGTGGCGGGCATCGAGCTGAAGCGCGAGTTCGTGGCCGGGGAGCTGCGCACGCCGAGCGCGGCGCTGCTGCCGGTGGTGGCGGCGGTGTGCGGGGTGCTGCTGCCGGCGCTGCTGTTCACGGTGATCAACGCGGCGGCGCCGAACGGGCACCCGGCGGGCTGGGCGATCCCGACCGCGACCGACATCGCCTTCGCGCTGGGCGTGCTGGCGGTGGTGGGCAGTCACCTGCCGTCCGCGCTGCGGGCGTTCTTGCTGACCCTGGCGGTGGTGGACGACCTGATCGCGATCCTGATCATCGCGGTCTTCTACTCGTCCGGAATCCGGTTCTGGGCGCTGGGGGCGGCGCTGGCGGGCCTGGTGCTGTTCTGGTTCCTGCACCGGCGCCGGGTGCACGGCTGGTGGCTGTACGTGCCGCTGGCGGTGGTGATCTGGGCGCTGATGCACGAGAGCGGGGTGCACGCGACGGTGGCGGGCGTGGCGATGGGCCTGCTGCTGCGCTGCCACCGCGAGGAGGGCGAGGAGGAGTCGCCCGGGGAGCACATCGAGCACCTGGTGCGGCCGCTGTCGGCAGGCCTGGCGGTGCCGGTGTTCGCGCTGTTCGCGGCGGGCGTGCCGGTGTCGGCGGAGATCCTGGGCGAGGTGTTCACCCGGCCGGCGCCGCTGGGCATCGTGGTCGGCCTGCTGGTCGGCAAGTCGGTGGGCATCTTCGGCGGCACCTGGCTGGTCGCCCGTTACACCCGGGCCGCCCTGAACCCGCAGCTGACCTGGTCCGACATGGTGGCGCTGTCCACCGTCGCGGGCATCGGCTTCACGGTGTCGCTGCTGATCAGCGACCTGGCCTTCCCGGACGACCACCACCTGGCCCAGCTGTGCAAGGAGGCCGTCCTGGTCGGCTCGCTGGCCTGTGCGGTGATCGGCTCGCTGCTGCTGAAGCGGCGCAACCGGTACTACCGGCAGCTGTGCGAGGAGGAGGACCGGGACGAGGACGGCGACGGCATCCCCGATGTGTACCAGCGACAGGGATGACACGCGCCCGGGCGGGTACCCGGAGTGGTGCCCGACTCGCCGGTAGGGGCATGATGCTGAGCTGACAGACACTCGCGTGACGCCCTCTCAGGACGCCTCACCACCAGCCCGTTGAACGGAGACCTCCCGATGGCCGCAGGAGCCGCACCCCCGAACGGCCGCACCCCGCACGAGGGCGAGCGGACCATCGGCGAGCTGTTCGCCGACGCCACCGCCGAGCTGTCCAGCCTGGTGCACGACGAGATCGCGCTGGCCAAGGCCGAGATCAAGGCGGACGTGGTGCGCGGCGGCATCGGCACCGCGGCCGGCGTGGTGGCGGGCGTGGTCGCGCTGGCCTCGATCCCGATGTTCTCCTTCGCCTTCGCCTGGGGCCTGCAGGCGCTGGGCATCACCACCGGCTGGTCGTTCGCCATCGTCGGCGGGGCGTACGTGCTGATCGCCGCGCTGCTGGCGTTCATGATGATCCGGTACTTCAAGAAGATCCGGAAGCCGGAGCGGACCATCGCCGGTGCCCAGGCCACCGCCCAGGTGCTGAAGAACGCGAAGCCGCGGCCGGCCACCAAGGAGGAGATCGACCGGGCGCTCGGCCGGATCCAGTGAGCACCGGCCGGTAACGGTTGCGCGCGTGCGCGGGCGCCGGGCGGGTACGAGGGGGGCGGGTATGACAGGCTGCTGGTATGTCGTTGGACCAGAAGCCCGTGGATGAGACCGCTCCCGTCCCCGCCCCGCCCGTGCCCGCGGAGCCCTGGAGCGTCCGCTCGGCCGGGCCGTGGACGCACCGGGACCTGGCGGCGAACGGTGCGCGCTTCCACATCGCCGAGCTCGGCGAGGGCCCGCTGGTGCTGCTGGTGCACGGCTGGCCCGAGTACTGGTGGGCGTGGCGGCACCAGTTGACGGCGCTGGCCGAGGCGGGCTTCCGCGCGGTGGCGCTGGACCTGCGCGGCATGGGCGGCTCGGACCGCACCCCGCGCGGCTACGACCCCGGCAACCTGGCGCTGGACGTCACCGGCGTGATCCGTTCGCTCGGCGAGCGGCGGGCGCACCTGGTCGGGCACGCCACCGGCGGCACGCTGGCCTGGGTGGCGGCGGTGATGCGCCCCTCGGTGATCCGCAGCCTGACGGTGGTGTCGGCGGCGCACCCGCGGCACCTGCGCCGGGCGCTGCTGACCGACCGCAAGCAGATCGCCGCGTTCGAGCACGTGCTGGGCTTCCAGCGGCCGTGGATCCCGGAGCGCCGGCTGGTCGCGGACGACGGGGCGCTGGTGGGCGAGTACCTGCGGGCCTGGACCGGGCCGAACATGCTGCCCGCCGAAGCGGTGGCGGCGTACCGGGAGGCGATCCGGGTGCCGAGCACGGCGCACTGCTCGATCGAGCCGTACCGCTGGCTGATGCGGTCGATGGCGCGGCCGGACGGCATCCAGTTCGCGCGCCGGATGAAGAAGCAGATCTCCGCGCCGGTGCTGCACGTGCAGGGCGCCTCGGACCCGGTGCTGCTGCCCCGGACGGCGCTGGGGGCGGGCGAGTTCGTGTCGGCGCCGTACCGGTGGCGGCTGCTGCCGGGGGTCGGGCACTTCCCGCACGAGGAGGTTCCGGAGGAGTTCACCGCGGAGCTGATCGAGTGGGTCCGGCTGCACGGGGAGGACTGAGCCGGGCCCGGCGGGCGGCGGTCCAACCGGCCCCCGCTCCGGCCCAGTTGGCGGCGTTCATATGACAAGCGCATAGGCCAGTCGGGGGGACGGGAGGCGGTTACTCCGGGCGGGCCGGGGGAATCCCTCCGGTATGACCTGGATGCCCGAACGAGAAGCCCAGCCGCGCCGACGCCGCCGTGGTAGCAGCAGCTCGCAGCCGCACGTCCCGCAGCCGGAGTGGCCCTACGAGCCGACCGGACGGACACCGAGCGGCGCGGGGTACCGGCTCGGCATTCCGAAGATCATCGGACGGCGCGCCCGCTGGGTCGGCGCCCGGCTCCGCCGGGAGGGGTGAGCCCCCGCTCCCGCCGCACGGAGACGGCCGGGGCCGGTGAGGAGGTTCCTCACCGGCCCCGGCCGTCCGTCCGGCGGGCTCAGCTCAGCACGGTCGGCGAGATCGCGGTGGACCACAGCAGCAGCGCGAACGTCGCCAGCGTCATCACCGGCACCAGGATCTTGGTCTCCACCTTGTTGCCGGTGCGCTTGATCAGCACCACCTCGTAGCGCTCCTTGTGCGGCCACAGCAGCGGCGAGCCCTGCTTGGTCAGGCAGTCGCCCAGCAGGTGCGCCAGGGTGCCCAGGGCCACCGCGTACGGCAGCCAGCCCGGGGCGCTCGGCAGCCACTCGAGCATGCCGAAGGTGCCGAGCGCGGCCAGGCCCATCACGGTGATCCAGCCCTGCGGGCCGTCCCCCGGCGGGTGCAGGTGCAGCGCCTTGATCGCCATCGCGAGCAGGAAGAACGTCAGGCCGATGGTGAAGTTGCGGCCCAGGTAGGTGATCCCGGCCCAACTGCCGCCGCCCATCAGCGCGACGAACAGCAGCGAGTGGGTGGCGTGCCGGTGGCCGCCCGAGATCCAGGCCACGAACTGGCACAGCACCTTGGAGATCGGGCCGAGGAAGTTGGCGATGGTGCCGTCGTGGTGGTCCAGGTCCGGCAGGAGGGCCGCGCCCGCGCACAGCACGGTGCCCATCAGCACGTCCGCCGGCTGCAGGTGCATGCCCATCAGCGGTGGGACGAACGGCGCGGTGGCCGCGAACAGCAGGGCGCCGCTGACCGCGTGCGAGTGACCCATCATGGCGTGTGTCCGACCTCCCGGGGCTCCTGCGACGGCGGCCCGGTGCGGCCGTTCGGGTGAGCTCGGCCGACGCTACCAGGAGGGACGGACGGACCGTCAGAGTGGTTTCGGCCCCCGGACGGTCACAGTGCGCAACCCTCGGTGCTGACCTTGCCGGTGGCGGTGGCGCCCTGCACCACGTCCTCCCTGACCTCGGCGGCGGTCAGCACGTAGCCGGTGTCGGAACTGTCCAGCGACTTGGCGAACACCACCCCGTACACCTGGCCGTCCGGGGTGAGCAGCGGGCCGCCGCTGTTGCCCTGGCGCACCAGCGAGCGCACCGAGTAGACGTCCCGGACGACCTGGCCGCGGTGGTAGATGTCCGGGCCGTTGGCCTGGATGCGGCCGCGGATGCGGGCGGGCTGGACGTTGAACGAGCCGTTCTCCGGGAAGCCCGCGACGATCGCCGAGTCGTTGGAGCGGGCCTCGCCCGCGAAGGTCAGCGGCGGGGCGTTCAGCTTCGGCACGTCCAGCACCGCGATGTCGCGCTGCCAGTCGTAGCGGACCACCGTCGCGTCGTACAGCTGCCCGGCGCCGGCGACCTGCACGGTCGGCTCGTCGACGCCGCCGACCACGTGGGCGTTGGTCATCACCCGGTGCGGGGCGAACACGAAGCCGGAGCCCTCCAGGGTCTTGCCGCAGGAGGTCGCGGTGCCCAGCACCTTCACCAGCGAGCCCTTGGCCCTCAGCACGCCCGGGCTGTTGGCCAGCGCCGGGTCGGGCGGCTCCACCTCGGTGATCGGCTCCTGCTCGAACGGGTTGAACACCTGCGGGAAGCCGTTGCGGGCCAGATCCTGGCTGAGGTCGGAGAACCAGTTCGGGGCGTCGTCCGGCAGCGCCTCCTGCACCGTGCCCAGGATCCGCGAACTGCGCACCTGCTTGGAGACGGTGGGCAGCGAGGTGCCCGCCAGCGCCGAGCCGATCAGCCAGGCCACCAGCAGCATGGACAGCACGTTGACCAGCGAGCCACCGACCGCGTCCAGGGTCTTGACCTTGTTCCGGCCGATCCGGCCGCGCAGCTTCCACCCGAAGTGCGTGGTGACCGCCTGCCCGACCGCGGCCAGCACGATCACCACCACCACCGCCACCACCGAGGCGGTGGTGCCCGGCGAGAGGTGGTGCAGCAGCAGCGGCAGCAGTTGGACCGCGATCAGGCCACCGCCGAGGAAGCCCAGCACCGAGAGAGCTCCGACCACGAACCCCTGCCGATAGCCGGACACGGCGAAGCCGAGCGCGGCGGCGATCAGCAGCAGATCCAGGACATTCACCCGAACACCCTCCCACGTCCCGCCGGGCGGGGGACACCGGTCCCCGGCCGTCGCCCGATCGGGTCAATCCGGCGGGCAGCGGGTGCGGGTCCGTTGGGACGGTCGGACCATCCGGTCTTCCGGCCGGCCGATCGCGCAACGACCAGGGAACAGGGAGCCGAACCATGGAACAGCCCAGGTGGGACGTGCCGGCGGTGGACCGCACCGAGTTCCAGCCGGCCCTGGACGTCCCGCCGCCCGGCCCGCAGAACCGGCTCACCGTGCTGCTGCGCCTGCTGCTGCTCGTCCCGCAGTACGTGGTGCTGTGGGTGCTGTCGATCGTCGCCTTCGCGGTCGTGGTGATCGGCTGGTTCGGCGCGCTGTTCGGCGGCCGGCTGCCGCGCTTCGCCGCCAGGTGGCTGAGCGGGTTCCTGGCGTACGACACCCGGGTCTACGCCTCCTCGCTGCTGCTCACCGACCGCTACCCGCCGTTCCGGTTCGAGGCCCAGGACCACCCCGTGCGGATCGAGCTGCGGGCGGGCGGACCGCTGAACCGGCTCGCGGTGTTCTTCCGGCTGCTGCTGGCGATCCCCGCCGCGATCGTCCAGGGACTGCTGCAGACCGGCTGGTGGACGCTGTCCTTCATCAGCTGGCTGGTGGTGCTGGTGCTCGGCCGGATGCCGCAGGCGCTGTTCGGGGCCACCGCGGCGGTGCTGCGCTACCGGATGCGGTTCCAGGCGTACCTGATGATGCTGACCGCCGCGTACCCCAAGGCCGTGTTCGGCGACCCGGTCGACTCCGAGCCGGTCCGCTCCGCGACCCGGCCGCTGGTGCTGACCGGGGCCGCGAAGGCGCTGCTGGTGGTCTACCTGGTGCTCGGGGTGATCGGGTCGGCGGCGAGCTCGGTGACCAGCGACTGGAACGGGTACGAGGACGACGGGGACACCGTCTCGACCATGGCCTCGCTGTCCCGCTGAGCGGGCGCGCGGGCGGAGCGGCGCGCGGGCGGGCGGACCGGCGCGCGGGCGGAGCGGTCAGCCGCTGCGCTGCGACAGCGTGACGGCCTCCTCGGAGAGCTCCACGGTGCGCCGGGTGTCCCAGGGCCGCTCCAGGCCGCTGAAGTGCAGCACCCGGTCGATCACCCCGGCGGTGAACCCCCACACCAGGCGGCCGGCCACCTGGAAGGCGGGCCCGGTGAAACCGGACGGGTGGCGCAGCTTCGCCCGGTTCGCCGGGTCGGTCAGCTCGGCCAGCGGCACCCGGAACACCGCGCCGGTCTCCGCCGGGTCGACCACGCCGACCGGCGACTCCCGGCGCCACCAGCCCAGCACCGGCGTCACCACGAACCCGCTGACCGGGATGTACAGGGCCGGCAGCCGGGCGAACAGCTGCACCCCGGAGGCGTCCAGGCCGGTCTCCTCGACCGCCTCGCGCAGCGCCGCCGCGAGCGGGCCGCTGCCCGCCGGGTCGCCGTCCTCCGGGTCCAGCGCGCCGCCCGGGAAGGACGGCTGGCCCGCGTGCGAGCGCAGGCTGCGGGCCCGCTCGATCAGCAGCAGGTCCGGCCCGACCGGGCCCTCGCCGAACAGCATCAGCACCGCCGACGGGCGGCCGCCCTCGGCGGGCGGCAGGAACCGGCTCAGCTGCTCGGGCACCGCCCGCTCGGCGGCCTCCCGCACCGGCACCAGCCACCCCGGCAGACCGTCCCGGACCAGCACCGGCGGCGTCGTGGTCATGAGGTGCCCTCCCGGGTCTTGGCGGCCTTCGCGCTCTTCGAAGCTTTCGCGGCCTTCGCGGTCTTCGGAGCCTGCGCGGCCTTCGTGGCCTGCGCGGCCTGCGCGGCCTTCGTGGCCTGCGCGGCCGGCTGGGCCTGCGGGTCGGTGTCCGGCAGCGGGTGTCCGGCGGCCAGTTCGGCGCGGGCCGCCGCCTCGCCCGGGAAGTCGGCCGGGGGCCGCAGCCGCTGGCCGGGCTGCCCGGCCAGCTCGTACTTGAGCAGCTTGCGGGCCTGCTCCGGGTCGGTCTCCCCGATCCCGTACGAGGGGCACAGCGGTGCGATCGGGCAGGCCCCGCAGGCGGGCTTGCGGGCGTGGCAGACCCGGCGGCCGTGGAAGACCACCCGGTGCGAGAGCATCGTCCACTCCGACTTCGGGAAGATCGCCATCACGTCGGCCTCGACCTTCTCCGGGTCCTCCTCGGTCGTCCAGCCGAAGCGGCGGGCCAGCCGCCCGAAGTGGGTGTCGACGGTGATGCCGGCGCCGCCGAAGGCGTTGCCGATCACCACGTTGGCGGTCTTGCGGCCCACGCCGGGGAGCGTGACCAGGTCCTCCAGCCGGTGCGGCACCTCGCCGTCGAAGCGGTCGCGCAGCGCGATCGACAGGCCGATCAGCGACTTCGCCTTGGCCCGGAAGAAACCGGTGGGCCGGATGACCTGCTCCAGCTCCTCGGGGACGGCCGCCGCGAGGTCCTCCGGCGTCGGGTACTTCGCGAACAGGGCCGGCGTGGTCTGGTTCACCCGCAGGTCGGTGGTCTGCGCCGACAGCACGGTCGCCACCAGCAGTTGGAACGGCCCGTCGAAGTCCAGTTCCGGATGCGCGTAGGGGTACAGCTCCGCCAGTTCCCGGTTGATCCTCCGGGCCCGCCGCACCATCCCCAGGTGCGTCTCGGGCTTCTTCCGCCCGGCCTTCGCGACCTTGCTCTCTGCCATGCACGAAGGCTACGCCGAAGCGACCCGGCCACGGCCCGGAATCGGTCGCACCCGGCGGCCCGGGCGCCCGGGGCGCGCGGGCCGTGGCCGGGCGCGCGGTCCGGACCGGTCAGCGGCCGGCGGCGGTGCGGATCTCGGCGGCCCGGGCCTCCGGGTCCTCCACGGCGACGACCAACTCGTCGAAGTTCCCGTGGCTGCCGCCGGTCAGCGTGATGCGGACGGCGCGCTCGCCGCGGGAGGCCAGCACGAACCGTCGCTCGCCGCCGGAGATCCAGGTCCCGGCCTTGGTGACGCCCGGGACGCTGGTGCCCGGCGCGCGCAGGCCCTTGGCGGCGTCGAGCGGGTGGTCGACCACGGCGACCTCGCTGACGGACCCGAGCGGGACGGTGACGTCGCCGTGGACGGCCTTGGTCTTCTCCCAGGCGGTCAGCTCGACGGTGAGCCGGTCTCCGGTGATGACGATCTTCGCCATGGTCCCCCTCCTCGGCGGTGTCGACCCCCTGGTGGCGTCGGTCTCGCATGGTATCGACATCGAGATCGACACCATCGTCAAGTCCCGGGCGGGGCCGAGCCGATGAGCAGCGCGGACCTGCTGATGCCTCCCGTGCGGGGTCAGTGGTGGTGGGCCGCGGTGGGGTCGGCGGCGGGCCGGGGTGCGGCGGCGGCTCCGGCGGTGAGGGTGAAGGCCGCGGTGCGGACGGTGCCCTGGTGCCGGAAGTCGAGGAAGAGCCGGTAGTCGCCCGGGCTGGGGGCGGTCGCGGTGAAGTCGACCTCGGGGCCGGGCGCGGTGGTGCCGTCGCCGGGTTCGCCGTCCGGGTGGACGTGCAGGTAGCCGAGGTCGCCGGCGCGCAGGACGACCAGGTGGCCGTAGGCGGCGAGGTAGGGGTCGAGGTCGGTGACCGGGCGGCCGTCCCTGCTCACGGTGAAGGCGAGGCGGCCGGGCCGCCCGGGGACGAGGTCGCCGGTGAGGGTGAGGGTGTAGCCGTCGACGGTGACGGTGCGGCCGGTCCGCGGCAGGGCGGCCGGGCGGTAGTCGCCGGCGGCGTGCAGGTCGGCGCCGAGGGTGAGCGGTTCGGCCTCGGCGGCCGGGGTGAAGTCGGCGAAGACCCGGTAGTCGCCGGCCGCCGCGAGGGCGGCCGGGGCGGTCCAGGTGCCGTCGGCGGCGCGGACGGGGTGCAGGTGCTGGAAGTCCGTCAGGTCGCGGTTGGCGACGATCAGGTGGAGCTCCTTCTCGTGCGCGGGCCGGTAGGCGGTGAGCGGGTTCCCGTCCGGGGCCAGCACCCGGAAGCGCAGCTCGGCCGGGCCGCCGGCCGGGACGACGGTGCGGTCCAGGCTGAGGGTGTAGCCGCGGTCGGCGATCTGCAGGCCGCCGACCGGGTGGTCGCCGGGGGCGGCGGTCTCCTCGCCGTGAGCGGCGTGCGGCCGGGCGGGGGCCGGGGCGGGGCCGACCGCGTGGCCGACGCCGTACGCGGCGGTGAAGGCGGCGGCGAGGCCGGTGGCGAAGGCGGTGACCTTGCGGGCGGTGTTCATGGCGTACTCCGGTGAGTGGGGCGGGGTTCGCGTCCGGGGCTCCGGGACGTTCCGACGCAGCGAGTAGATACCCCCTGGGGGTATCTGTCAATCAGGACGGAAGGGCGGGGGTCGGGCCGCCGCATCCGCACGGGGCGCCGGGAGCGATGCTTGCGCACCATACCCCCCAGGGGTATAACTGGAGACATGAAGCCGATACCCCCACTGGGTATCGGGAGACCACTGGGAGGCCACCGTGTCCTGCTGCTCCACCGACGGCACCTGCTCGACCACCGCGACCGCGACCGCCCCGGCCGCCGTCACCACCGTGTTCACCGTCGCCGGAATGACCTGCGGCCACTGCGAGCAGGCCGTCGGCACGGCGGTCGGCGCGCTGGAGGGCGTGCAGGCCGTCCGGGTCGACGTGCCGAACGGCCTGGTGAGCGTCGACTCGGCGGCCGCGCTGGACGACGCGGCGGTGCGCGCCGCGGTCGACGAGGCCGGCTACGAACTGACCGGCCGGGCCTGAGCGGCCCGCTCCCCCCACCCCTCAGTGACCCGGCCCCGGCCGGGAGACGACCACCAGGAGCCCTGATGACCACCCAGGCAGCACCCGCCTCCACCGAGGTGGAACTCCGCATCGGCGGCATGACCTGCGCGTCCTGCGCCGCCCGGATCGAGAAGAAGCTCAACCGGATGGACGGCGTCCGGGCCAGCGTCAACTACGCCACCGAGAAGGCGAAGGTGGTCGTCGAGGGCCCGGTGGAGGTCGCCGACCTGATCGCGACCGTCGAGGCCACCGGCTACACCGCCGCGCTCCCCGCGCCCCCGGCGGCGGCCCCGGAAGCGGCGGGCGCCGGGCCCGCCGACGAACTGGCGCCGCTACGGCAGCGGCTGGTCGCAGCCGTGGCGTTGGCGGTGCCGGTGATCGCGATGGCGATGGTCCCGGCCCTGCAGTTCGACGACTGGCAGTGGCTGTCGCTGACCCTGGCCGCGCCGGTGGTGACGTACGCCGCCTGGCCGTTCCACCGGGCCGCCTGGGCCAACGCCCGGCACGGCGCGGCCACCATGGACACCCTGGTCTCGCTCGGGACCGGCGCCGCGTTCCTGTGGTCGCTGTGGGCGCTGTTCTTCGGCGACGCGGGCATGCCCGGGATGCGGCACGGCTTCGAGTTCACCATCGCCCGCTCGGACGGCTCCTCGAACATCTACCTGGAGGCGGCGGCCGGCGTCACCGCGTTCGTCCTGGCCGGACGCTACTTCGAGGCCCGCTCGAAGCGGACCGCGGGCGCCGCGCTGAAGGCCCTGCTGGAGCTCGGTGCCAAGGACGTCGCCGTGCTGCGCGACGGCCGGGAGGTGCGCGTGCCGGTGGCGCAGCTCGCCGTCGGGGACCGGTTCGTGGTGCGTCCGGGTGAGAAGGTGGCCACCGACGGGAGGGTGGTGGAGGGCAGTTCGGCGGTGGACGCCTCGATGCTGACCGGCGAGTCGGTGCCGGTCGAGGTGGCCGTCGGGGACGCCGTCACCGGCGCGACCGTCAACGCGGGCGGCCGGCTGGTCGTCGAGGCCACCCGGGTCGGCTCCGACACCCAACTCGCCCGGATGGCCAAGCTGGTGGAGGACGCCCAGAACGGCAAGGCCGCCGCCCAGCGCCTCGCCGACCGGATCTCCGCCGTCTTCGTGCCGATCGTGATCACCCTGGCGCTGGCCACCCTGGGCTACTGGCTGGGCACCGGCGGGGGCTGGAGCGCCGCCTTCACCGCGGCGGTCGCGGTGCTGATCATCGCCTGCCCGTGCGCCCTCGGCCTGGCCACCCCCACCGCCCTGCTCGTCGGCACCGGACGCGGCGCCCAACTCGGCATCCTCATCAAAGGCCCCGAAGTCCTGGAGAACACCCGCCGGATCGACACCGTCCTCCTCGACAAAACCGGCACCGTCACCACCGGCCGCATGACCCTCCTCGCCATCCACACCACCCCCGACACCACCGAGGACCAAGCCCTACGCCTGGCCGGCGCCCTCGAACACGCCTCCGAACACCCCATCGCCCAAGCCATCGCCACCGCCGCCCGAGAACGCCTCGGCACCCTCCCCCCCGTCCAGAACTTCACCAACACCCCCGGCCACGGCGTCCACGGCACCATCGACGGCCACACCGTGGTCGCCGGCCGCGAAACACTCCTCACCACCCCCCTGCCCACCCGACTGCGCACCGCGAAAACCGCCGCCGAACACGCCGGACACACCGCCATCACCATCGGCTGGGACAACACCGCCCACGCCGTCCTGGAAATCGCCGACGCCGTCAAACCCACCAGCGCCCAAGCCGTCACCGACCTGCGCGCCCTCGGCCTGCACCCCCTCCTGCTCACCGGCGACAACCACACCACCGCCCAATCCGTCGCCGCCCAGATCGGCATCCCCGCCCACGACGTCATCGCCGACGTCCTCCCCCAGGACAAACTCACCACCGTCCGACGCCTCCAAACCGAAGGCCGCACCGTCGCCATGATCGGCGACGGCATCAACGACGCCGCCGCCCTCGCCCAGGCCGACCTCGGCCTCGCCCTCGGCACCGGCACCGACGCCGCCATCCAAGCCGCCGACCTCACCCTGGTGCGCGGCGACCTGCGCACCGCCGCCGACGCCATCCGCCTCTCCCGCCGCACCCTCACCACCATCAAGGGCAACCTCTTCTGGGCCTTCGCCTACAACCTCGCCGCCCTCCCCCTCGCCGCCACCGGACTCCTCAACCCCATGATCGCCGGCGCCGCCATGGCCTTCTCCTCCGTCTTCGTCGTCACCAACAGCCTGCGACTGCGCACCTTCAAGGCCCGCTGAGCCGTCCGCGTCGGAACACCGACCGGTCGTGGTCCGGCCCGGGGAGCCCCTCCCCCGGCCGGACCGATCATTTTCCGAGAAGCCCCCGCGCCCGTCCCGTCCCTAGGATCGAAGACGTCAGCAGGGAACGGGAACGGGAGGACCGGTCATGGCGGAGAAGCACGAAGGTTTCACGGCGGACGAGCGCGCGGCGATGAAGGAGCGCGCCAAGGAGCTGAAGGCGGAGTCCAAGCGGGCGTCGGCGGCGGCGAAGGCCGCCGAGGCGGAGAAGGACCTGCTGGAGAAGATCGCCGAGATGCCCGAGGAGGACCGGGTGCTGGCCCGGCGCTTCCACGAGATCGTCTCCGAGGTCGCGCCGCAGCTGGCTCCGAAGACCTGGTACGGCATGCCCGCCTACAACAACGCGGACGGCAAGCCGGTGTGCTTCTTCCAGAGCGCCGCCAAGTTCAAGTCCCGCTACGCGATGATCGGCTTCAGCGACAACGCCAAGCTGGACGACGGCGCGATGTGGCCCACCTACTTCGCGATCGCCGAGCTGGGCGAGGCCGAGGCGGCCCGGATCGCCGAGCTGGTGGAGCGCGCGGCCTCCTGACGGACCGTCATCCGCGCCCGGCGAGCAGGCCGTTGAGCGTGCCGTAGTCGAGCGCGCCGTCCAGCGCCCCGTACGTGCCGGAGCCGAGCAGTTCGGCGGCGGCCCGGTGCGCGGCGGTGTACGCGGCCTGGGCGAGCGCGGTGCCCAGGCTGATCCGGCGGACCCCGGCGGCGGCGAGTTCCACGACGGTCGGGCCGCCCGGGACGGCCATCGCGTTGACCGGCAGCGGGGACGCGGCGGTCAGCTCCTTCAGCGCGGCGAGGTCGAGCAGACCGGGGACGAACAGCGAGTCGGCCCCGGCCGCCGCGTACGCCTCGGCCCGGCGCAGCACCTCCGCCGGGCGCCCGTCGACCGGGCCGACGCCGAACAGGTGGACGTCGGTGCGGGCGTTGACCAGCAGGGCGGGCAGACCGGCCTCGGCGGCGGCCGTCCGGGCGGCGCGCAGCCGGGCGGACTGCTCGGCGACGGTGAACAGCGGGCCGCCGGGGGCCGCCGAGTCCTCCAGGTTGACGCCGACCGCGCCCGCCGCGACCACCGCGCGGACGGTCTGCGCCACGTCCTCGGGGGCCGGGCCGTAGCCGCCCTCGACGTCGGCGGTCACCGGGACGTCCACGGCGGCGGCGATCCGGCGCACCAGCTCGGCCATCGCCGCCCGGTCCAGGCCCTGCCCGTCGCCGCGCCCCGCGGACCAGGAGACGCCGCCGCTGGTGGTGGCGATCGCGGGCGCCCCGGCCGCGGCGATCACCGCCGCGCTGCCCGCGTCCCAGGCGTTGGGGAGCAGCAGCGGCGCGTCGGCGTCGGCCAGCGCGCGCAGGGTGGCGGCGTGCTCGGCGGAACGGGCGGGGAGGGCGGGGTGCGGCATGCGGGGCTCGCTTCCGGTGCGGTGCTCGGGAGGGACGCGTCCATCCTGGCGGGCCCGGCCGGTCGGGGCCGACTGATTAAGCTGGGGCCGAATCGGCGGTGTCGGGCGGCCGTGGGCGGCGGCGGAGGTGGCGGGGTGCGGACGGGGCTGCCGCTGTCGGTGGGCGACCTGGCGCTGACCAGGTTCGCGATCTCGCCGATGTGGGAGGTGGTCGCCGCCCTGCGCACGCTGGCCGCCGACCCGGTGCCCGCGCCGCACCGCCGCTGGGCCGCGCAGGTCCGGCCGCGGCTGGCCGCCGCCGGGCTGGACCGGGGCTGGCTGGCCGAGCTGGTCCCCCCGCACGGGCACCTGCCGGACTTCCTCAACCCCGTCCCCGGCGTGCCGGTCGCCGAGCTGGCGGCCGAACTGGCGGCGATCCGGGCCACCGGCCCCGCGCTGCTCCGGCACGACCTGGACTGCCTGCGCGCCGACCGGGGCGTCCGGGCCGGCGGGCGGCTGCGGCTGCGGCTGCGGCTGCGGCTGCTGGAGCGCGAACCCGAGCAGGCGCTGCGCCGGATCACCGCCGAGGCCGAGGCGTTCTGGCAGCTCGCCCTGGCCCCGTACTGGTCGCGGATCCGCGCGGTGCTGGAGGCGGACGTGCTGCGGCGGGCCCGGCAGGCCGCCGAGCGGGGCAGCGCGGCGATGCTCGGCGACCTGCACGGCACGGCGCACTGGGCGGACGGCACGCTGCACCTGTCGGAGCGGCACTGCGCCGTCACCCGGATCGCGACCGGCGCCGGACTGCTGCTGGTGCCCTCGGTGTTCGCCTGGCCCCGGCTGCTGACCCGCACCGTCGCCCCCGACCCCCCGCAGCTCTGCTACCCGGCGTTGGCCGCCGCGACCGTCTGGGAGCACCGCCCGGCTCCGCGCGCCGAGGCGCTCGCGCCGGTGCTCGGCCGCACCCGCACCCTGCTGCTGGCCGAACTCGACGTGCCCGCCTCCACCACCGAACTCGCCGCCCGCTGCGGGCTCTCCGCCCCCGCGGTCTCCCAGCACCTCACCGCGCTGCGCACCGCCGGGCTGGTCTCCTCGCACCGGGCCGGGCGCTGCGTGCTGTACGCCCGGACCGGCACGGCGGACGCCTGGCTGGACGCGCTGCCCTAGGGCCCGTCCGGCAAGCTCGGCCGGGCAGGCCCTAACTCCCCTCGTACGCGCGGAGGGTGCGCAGGGCGGCCAGGGTGACGCCCGGGCGGGCCTCGTTCTCGGTGGCGGCGGACCAGCGGGCCCAGTTGATCGGCCAGCCGCCGTCCGGGAGTTGGCGGGAGGCGAGGTGGTCGAGGCCGCGCTCGACCTCGGCGTCGGTGAACCAGGCGCGGGCCAGGCTGTCCGGGCCGGACGCGTAGTCGTGCGGGAAGTGGAACTCGCCGGGCGCGTAGCCGGGGGCGGGGCGGACCTGCTCGGGGCGGGCCGGGTCGAGCAGCACCAGCCGCTGCGCGCGCACCGACTCGCCGAGGCGGGCGGCCTGTTCGGCGGCCCAGGCCCGGTCGGGCGCGGCGTCCAGGAAGCCGACGGCGGTGATCACCTCGTACGGGTGGGTCGTCCCGATCGCCTCGATCGCGCGGCGGCAGAACGCCTGCGCGCCGGTCAGCCAGGGGTGGCGGACCCCGGCCCGGAGCAGCGGGGCGGCGATCTGGCCGGTGGAGAGCAGTTCGGCGGGCGGGTCGTCGGCGATCGGCAGGAAGGGCGGGTGCGGGTAGCGGCGCAGGCTGGGCAGGACGGCCGGGACGCCGCCGTCCGGGGTGGTCAGGGTGCTCGCCCAGTCGCAGAGCCCGGTGCCGCGCGGGCCGGCCAGGGCGTCGGCCTCGGCGAGGATCCGGGCGGCCGCGCCGGCCGCGAGCGGTTGGGCGGCGGGGCCGCGGACGTCCGGCTCCAGGCCGTACGCCCAGCCGCCGTCCGGGGTGCGGTAGGCGTCCAGCGCGGCGAGGACGCCCGCCGGGTCGGGGGCGGTGCCGAAGAGGTGGGCGAAGCGCCGCTGTTCCAGGACCCGGCCCGCCGTCCACAGGTAGTCGGCGGCCCGTTCGATCGCGCTGTCGTCGATGCGTGCCATGGGCCGACCGTACGGGCTGGCAGAAACTTCCGCGCGGAGCGATGAGTTCCGCCGGGGCGCGGCGTCCTCTCCTGTGACAGTGGCACGGAGCACGTGAACGGACGGGACTGCGCGATGAGCACCGAGAAGACCGAGAAGAAGGTCATGGGACCGGCCAGCTACTTCCCCTCGATCGAGAAGAAGTACGGGCGCCCGATCGCCGAGTGGCAGCAGCTGATCGCCGACTCGCCGCTGACCAGGCACATGGAGCTGGTCGCCTGGCTGAAGTCCGAGTACGGGCTCGGCCACGGCCACGCCAACGCGCTGGTCGCGCACCACCTCGCCGCCGGTGCGTGACCGCGGCCGACCGACCACGACGACTCACCTGGAGTGGGAATGACCGAGTACGTGACCTCCGCCGACGGGACCCGCATCGCCTACCAGGTGGCGGGTGAGGCGGGCCCGCCCGTGCTGGTGGTGGACGGCGCGATGTGCCACCGGGCGTTCGGGCCCTCGGGTGGCCTGGCCGCCGAACTCGCCGGTGCGCACCGGGTGTTCAGCTACGACCGGCGCGGGCGCGGCGAGAGCGGCGCCGGCGGGCCGTACGCCGTGCAGCGGGAGGTGGAGGACCTGGCGGCGCTCGTCGCGGCGGCGGGCGGCCGGGCGACGCTGCTGGGCCTGTCCTCCGGCGCGGCGCTGGCGCTGCGGGCGGCCGGGGCGGGCATCGGGGTGGAGCGGGTGGTGGCGTACGAGCCGCCGTTCAGCACCTCCGACGAGCAGCGGGCCCGGTTCAGGGAGTACCGGACGGGCGTGGAGCAGGACGTGCTGGCGGGCGAGCCGGGTGCGGCGGTGGCCCGGTTCATGGCCCTCGTCGGCACCCCCGGGCCGGTGGTCGCGCAGCTGCGCGAGTCGCCGGTGTGGCCGGCCTTCCTGGCGGTGGCGCCGACGCTGGTGCACGACGCCGAGGTGCTGGGCGGCACGGAGGGCGCGCCGGTGCCGGACGCGCTGCTGGCCGGGCTGCCGGTGCCGGTGCTGGTGGCCGACGGCGGGCTGAGCCCGGCCCTGCTGCGCGACGCGGCCGCGGCGACGGCCGCCGCCGCGGGCGCCGAGTACCGCACCCTGGAGGGGCAGACCCACGAGGTCGCGCCGGACGCGCTGGGGCCGGTGGTGGCCGGGTTCGTCGCCCGAGGCTGAGAGGGCTCGAAGGCTCGACGGGGCGGGCGCTTCGGCGTCAGGGCTCGACGGCGCAAGGGCACGACGGCGTCAGGGCGCGTCGACCAGGCGCCGCAGCAGTCGGCTGAGCCCGTCCCCGTCGAGGGCGGGCGAGCCGTGGGCGGCCGGGGCGAAGAAGGCGCGGTCGACGGCCTCGACGGCCGGGATCGCGGCCCGGGCGAGGGCGACGCCGCGCGGGGTGATGCTCAGCCGACGGGCCCGGGTGTCGTCCGGGTCGGTGGTGCGGTCGAGCAGGCCCTTGGCCTCCAGTTTCCGCACCACCTGGGAGGTGGTGCGGACGTCGGTGCCGGCCTGCGCGGACAGTTCCTGCTGGTTGGGGGTCTCACCGCGCTCGTTGAGCCACCAGGCGCAGGAGAGCAGCACGAACTGCGGGTGCGTCAGGTCGTGCGGGGCGAGGGCGGCGGCGACCTCGCGCTGCCAGCGCAGGGTGGTGTGCCACAGCCAGAATCCGGGGCTGTTCGCCGGGCCCTCGACCAGTCCGTCCATGCCGCTCTCCTCCGTACGTCTCACCTGCTCCGGCGGCTCCGGCCGTCCGGGTCGCGCCGACCGCACCGGCCGTCCGACCGCACCGGCCGGTCGGACAGTCAAGCACGGTCAGGCGGACCGTTCGGCGCGGGCGAGCAGGCCGGCCATCGCCGCCGGGAAGTCCTCGGTGATCATCGGGCCGATCTCGGGGCCGAGCAGCGCGACGTCCGGGCCGGTGATCTCCAGGCGGTGGACCACCCGGGTGCCGCCGCCGGGGAGGGCGGTGAGGGTGTGCGAGAAGTCCAGCACCGCGCCGCCGAACTCGGTGCGGTCGGCGTAGACGCGCTCCGGCTCGATCCGGGTGATGACGGAGACGATCGGCTCCTGCCCGGTCGGCGTCATGGTGACCTTGCCTCCGACCTCGAACGGGCCGTCCAGGGCGACGGCCTCCATCGAGGTGTCCCAGTCCGTCCAGTTGTCCAGGTCGCCGAGGACGGCCCAGACGGCGTGCGGCGCGGCGGCGGTCTCGGCGGTGTGCTCGTGCTGCCACATGGCGGTTCCCCCTCGTTCGGTGTCCGGCGGCTCCCCCGCCCGACTTCATCTACGCAGAGATTATCCCTGCGTAGACCATCCCCACAAGGGGAGGCCGGAGCAAGGGCACGGGCCGGGTGCGCACGGCGTGCGGCGAGGGCGGAAAGGCACTGCACCGGTTTCCCCGGCCCTGCTACGGTCGGGGCGAATCCACCCCGCCGGAACCGTTGCGAACCGAGGAGAACCGACTCCGATGCATGATGCCCGCGTCCTGATCGACCTGGGGGACGAAGCCGTCCGGCTTCTGGCACGTCGTGGCTACCGCCTCGACCTGTCCGCGCTGGAGGCGCTGCAGTCCCGCCGCAACAGCGGCATCCAGGCCGGCGACGAGCTGCGGGCCCGCTCGAAGCAGGTCGCCCAGGAGGTGCAGCGCACCGCGAAGCAGGGCGGGGACGTCAGCGAGCTGAAGGAGACCGCCCGCGCGCTGAAGGAGCAGGTCCAGCAGAACGAGGCGGAGCTGGAGCAGGTCCAACAGGAGCTGACCGACCTGCTGCTGACCATCCCCAACCTGCCGGACGACGAGGCCCCCGACGGCTTCTCCGACGAGGACGCCCGCGAGCTGCGCCGGGTCGGCGAGCCGCCGCGCTTCGACTTCACGCCCAAGGACCACGTCGACCTCGGCGAGACCATGGGGATCATGGACTTCGGCCGGGCCACCAAGCTGTCGGGCTCGCGCTTCAGCGTGCTGCGCGGCGCCGGTGCCGCCCTGGAACGGGCCATCGTCGCCCTGCTGCTGGACGTGCACACCCGCCGGCACGGGTACGTCGAGCACGCGGTGCCCTACCTGGTGAACCGGCGCACCATGACCGGCACCGGGCAGCTGCCGAAGTTCGAGGAGGACCTGTTCAGGACCGGCGTCGCCGACCGGGACCTGTTCCTGATCCCGACCGCCGAGGTCCCGCTGACCAACCTGTACGCGGACGAGATCGTCCCGCCGGCCGACCTGCCGCTGGCGCTCACCGCGCACACCCCGTGCTTCCGCTCGGAGGCCGGCTCCTACGGGCGCGACACCCGCGGGCTGATCCGGCTGCACCAGTTCTCGAAGGTCGAGATGGTACGGATCTGCGCGGCCGAGCAGTCCCGGGAGCAGATGCGGCTGATGGTCTCGCACGCCGAGGCCTGCCTGCAGGAGCTCGGGCTCGCCTACCGCGTCGTGGCGCTGGCCGCCGGGGACACCGGCTTCTCCTCGCAGCTGACGTACGACCTGGAGGTGTGGCTGCCCAGCCAGGACACCTACCGGGAGATCTCCTCGGTGTCGGACTTCGGCACCTTCCAGGGCCGCCGGGCCGGCATCCGCACCCGGGACGAGAAGGGCAAGCCGACCCCGGCCGCCACCGTCAACGGCTCCGGCCTGCCGCTGGGCCGCACCATCGCGGCGGTGCTGGAGCAGCACCAGCAGGCCGACGGCTCGGTGCTGCTGCCCAAGGCGCTGCACCCCTACCTGGGCTTCGCCCGGATCGCCGCCGACGGCACGCCCGTCGCGGAGTAGGGCGGCCGGACGACCGGTGGCGCACGGCGGACCGCCGTGCGCCACCGGCGTGTCCGGAGCCGGTGCCCCCTCCCCCGGCGGGAATCCGGACGGCGACCCGCCGGCCCCGCCGCGCCATCTGCCGGCCGTCGGCGATCACCACCCGAACGACCACCCGGACGACCACCCTGGCGACCACCCGGCGGATTCCGCCGCGGGGACACCCGCAGGGACACCCGCGGGGATGCGACGCGCCGGGCGGGGTAGCTGACAGGGCGTTACCGTCGACGAATGGGAGAGGCGGCGAAGGTGGTGTGGCCGGCGAGGACGGTGTGGCTGGCGCGGGCGGCGATCGGTTGCGGGCTGGCGGCGGTGCTGCTGCTGGCCGCCGGGGCCGGGCTGCGCGGGGCGCTGGTGGTGGCGGTCGGGGTGGCCGCGCTGGCGCTGATGGCGGTCGGCGGGTGGTGGGCGCTGTCGCGGCGCGGGCCGCTGCGCTGGCTGGGGGTGCTGCTGGCGGTGGCGGCCCCGGTGGGCGCGGTGGTGCTGTACGTCGGCGGCGGGACGTGGCCGTGGGTGCTGGGTGCGGTGGCGCTGTGGGCGGCCGGGCTGTGGCTGGGCCGGGTGGCGCTGCGTTCGGCGCAGCGGACCAGGGAGGTGCCGGAGCGGGAGGTCGATCCGCCGCGCAGGCCCGTCCTGATCATGAATCCGAAGTCCGGCGGCGGGAAGGTGGAGGAGTTCCACCTGGCGGAGCGGGCCCGTGAACTCGGCGCGCAGGTCGTCCTGCTGGACCCGGACGCCCACCAGGACGTCGTGGAGCTGGCCGAGCGGGCCGTCGCGGACGGCGCGGACCTGCTGGGCGTGGCGGGCGGCGACGGCACCCAGGCGCTGGTCGCCCAGGTCGCGGCCCGGCACGAACTGCCGTTCCTGGTGATCTCGGCGGGTACCCGCAACCACTTCGCGCTCGACCTCGGCCTGGACCGCGAGGACCCGGCGCGCTGCCTGGACGCGCTGCCCGACGGCGTGGAGCTGCGGGTCGACCTGGGCGAGGTCGCGGGCCGGGCCTTCGTCAACAACGTGTCGTTCGGCACCTACGCGGAGATCGTCCAGAACCCCGAGTACCGGGACGCGAAGACCTCCACCGTCCTCGCGATGCTGCCCGACCTGCTGGTCGGCTACGCGGGCGCGAAGCTCACCGCCGAGATCGGCGGGGAGCGGCTGGAGCGTCCGCAGGCCGTCCTGGTCAGCAACAACCCGTACGACGCGGGCGACCTGCTCGACCCCGGGCGGCGCTCCCGGATGGACCGCGGCTGCCTGGGCGTGCTGGGCGTGCGGGTGGACGGCGCGGCGCAGGTCGCGGACCTGGCGCTGCGTGGTACGAGTGCCGAGGGGGTGACGGTGCTGGTCGGCCGCGAGGTGCTGGTCACGGCGGACGTGCCCCGCATCCCGGTCGCGGTGGACGGCGAGGCCCTGGAACTGGACGTGCCGGTGCGCTGCGTCATCCGCCCCGGCGTGCTGCGGGTGCGGGTCCCGCGCGACCGGCCGGGCACGGTGGCCCCGGCCCCGAACCTGAAATGGAGCCGCCTGGCGCACCTCGCGTCGGGCCGGACGGAGAAGAACGGCGGTATGCGGTGAAGGCGTTGACGCGGTGGGTGCTGGCTGGGCAGCGGGTGGTCGCGGACCTGTCGGCGGTGGACGAGGCGGTGTACGTCGCGGTGGCCGCGACCCCGACGCCGACCCTGGACCTGCGGCTGCGGCAGCTCTCCACCGCCGCGAACCACTCGAAGATCTCCATCGCGGTGGCCTGCGGGCTCGCCCTCGTGCCGGGACGTTCGCGGCGGGCGGCGGTGGTCGGGCTGGCCTCGGTGGCGACGGCCTCGGCGGCGGCCAACCTGCTCGGCAAGTCGCTGGCCCGGCGCCACCGGCCGGACCGGGTCGCGGGGAAGGTGCCGGAGGCCCGCTTCGTGCCGATGCCCGAGTCGGCGTCCTTCCCCTCGGGGCACACCGCGTCCGCCTTCGCCTTCGCCACCGGGGTCGCCTCCCAACTGCCCTGGGCGGCGGCCCCCCTGGGCCTGCTGGCCGCCTCGGTCGGCTACTCCCGCGTCCACACCGGCGTCCACTACCCGGGCGACGTGATCGCCGGCGCGCTGCTGGGGACGGTCGCGGGGAGCCTGGCCGCGGGCGTCGACGAGTGGTGGCCTGGGCACTGAGACGCACCTCGGGGGCTCGGGCGAGAACGGCGGGGGGCGACATCAGGGGCTCGGGGAACGGCGAGTGCGTGCTGCTGGTGGTCGGAGCCCATCGGAGTGTCCGTGCTGCTGCGGGTCCTGAACAGAACCGGAAGCCGATGCGCGCCACGGCAGTGCACCGGCAGCAGACCCGGGCCCGCCGTTCCCCGAGCCCCTGGCGGTGCTCTCTCTTCGCCGTTCTCAGCCGGGCCCCTGTGGCAGGGCGATGAGCAGGGTGGTGCCGCCGCCCGGGGTGTCCTCCAGGTCGAGGGTGCCGCCCATCGCTTCGGTGAGGCCGCGGGAGAGGGCGAGGCCGAGGCCGGTGCCGGTGGTGTTGTCGGTGTCGCCGAGCCGCTGGAAGGGCCGGAAGACCCGGTCGCGGTCCTCCGGGGGGATGCCGGGGCCGCGGTCGGCGATCCGGATCTCGACCCGTCCGGCGTGGGCGGAGGCGGTGACCAGGACCGGGGCGCCGGGCGGGTTGTGGTGCAGGGCGTTGGCGAGGACGTTGGCGAGGACGCGTTCGAGCAGCAGCGGGTCGGCGAGGACCGGCGGGACGTGCTCGGTGGCGGTGCTGCGGACGGGCGTGTCGGGATCGGCGAGCGCGTCGAGCGCGCCGGGCAGCACCTCGTCGAGGTGGGTGGGCCGCAGGTGCGGGGTGAGGGCGCCGGCCTGGAGGCGGCTGAGGTCGAGCAGGTTGTCGACCAGCCGGGTGAGCCGGTGCAGGGACTCGTCGGCGAGGGCGAGCAGTTCGGCCCGGTCCGCGGCGGTGAAGTCGACGTCGGGGCTGCGCAGTGAGCCGACCGAGGCGAGGGCGGCGGCGAGCGGGGTGCGCAGGTCGTGGCTGACGGCGGCGAGCAGGGCGGTGCGCATCCGGTCGGCGGCGCGGATCGGTTCGACCTCGGCGGCGGCGTCGGCGAGCCGGTCGCGTTCGAGGGCGGCGGCGAGGTGGGCGCCGAACGCGGTGAGCACGCGCCGGTCGGTGTCGGGCAGGGGGCGCCCGGTGAGCAGCAGGACGGCGTCGGGGCCGATGTCGAGGGTGGTGGTGCCGGCGGGCCCGGCCGGGTCGGGGGTGCCTGCGGCGCGGTCCAGGACGGTGCCGCCGGCCCGGTCGAGGAGAGCGACGGCGTCCAGGCCGAAGGCGGTGCGGGTGCGTTCCAGCAGGGCGGGGACGGCGTCGGCGCCGCGCAGGACGGAGCCGGCCAGGGTGGAGAGGGTCTCGGCCTCGGCGGTGGCGCGGGCCGCCCGGGCGGTCTGGCGTCCGGCGTGGTCGACGACGGTGGAGACGCACAGGGCGACGGCGGCGAACACGGCGAGCGCGATGAGGTTGTTGGTCTCGCCGATGGTGAAGGTGTGCACCGGCGGGATGAAGAAGTAGTTCAGCAGCAGGGAGGCGGTCAGCGAGGCCAGCAGGGCGGAGACCGCGCCGCCGAGCAGCGCGACGGCCACCACGCCGAGTTGGAGGATCAGCGCGTCGGTGGTGAGGTTCAGCGCGGTGTGCGCCTGGGAGAGCGCGGCGGTCAGCAGGACGGGGACGGCGAGCCCGGCGCCGTACCCGGCGAGGGTGCGGCGGCGGGAGTGACGGCGGCCCAGCGGGGGGAGGCGGCCGCGGCCGGTGAAGGCGTGGGTGACCATGTGGACGTCGATGTCGGCGGAGCGGTCGACGGTGGTCTCGCCGATGCCGGGGCCGGTGAGGAAGCGGGCGGTGCGGCCGCGCCGGCTGGTGCCGAGGACGAGTTGGGTGGCGTCGCGGCTGCGGGCGAAGGAGAGCAGCGCCTCGGGGATGTCGTCGCCGACCACCACGTGGTAGCTGCCGCCGAGCGACTCCACCAGGTGCCGCTGTTCGGCGAGCCGGGCCGGGGAGGCCCCGGCCAGGCCGTCGCTGCGGGTCACGTGGACGGCCAGCAGGTCGCCGCCGGCGGCGCGGTCGGCGATCCGGGCGGCGCGGCGGACCAGCGTCTCGCCCTCGGGGCCGCCGGTGAGTGCCACCACCACGCGTTCGCGGGTCTCCCAGACCCGGTCGATGCGGTGCGCGGCCCGGTAGTCGCGCAGCCCCTCGTCGACCCGTCCGGCCAGCCAGAGCAGGGCGAGTTCGCGCAGCGCGGTGAGGTTGCCGATCCGGAAGTAGTGGGCGAGCGCGGCGTCGACCTGCTCGGCCCGGTAGACGTTGCCGTGGGCGAGGCGGCGGCGCAGGGCCTGCGGGGCCATGTCGACCAGTTCGATCTGGTCGGCGCGGCGCACCACCTCGTCGGGGACGGTCTCGCGCTGCGGGACGCCGGTGATCTTCCGGACGACGTCGTTGAGCGATTCGAGGTGCTGGATGTTGACGGTGGTGACCACGTCGATGCCGGCCGCGAGCAGTTCCTCGACGTCCTGCCAGCGCTTGGCGTGCCGCCCGCCGGGGACGTTGGTGTGGGCGAGTTCGTCGACCAGGGCGAGTCCGGGGCGGCGGGCGAGCAGCCCGTCCAGGTCGAGTTCGGTGAACTCGGCGCCCCGGTGCCGGCGCACGGCGCGCGGGAGCTGCTCCAGGCCGTCGAGCAGGCGGGCGGTGCGCGGGCGGTCGTGGGTGTCGAGCCAGCCGACCACCACGTCGGTGCCGCGTTCCCGGCGGCGGTGGGCCTCGTCCAGCATCCGGTAGGTCTTGCCGACGCCGGGCGCGGCGCCGAGGTAGACCCGCAGCCGGCCGCGGCGGCGGCCCTCGGGGTGCGGCCGGGGCCGGGGGTCAGCGGGCATGGCGGCTCTTCTCGGCTGCGGGGCGCGGGGGCCGGGCGGGGACGCGGTCGGCCGTCCCGGACGGGGGAGCGTCCGGGACGGCCTGCGCGGGTTTCTGACGGTCCGTCACTTGACGGCGGCGACGGCCCGGTTGAGCTGGAGCACGTTGACTCCGGGCTGGCCGAGGAAGCCGAGCGAGCGGCCGTCGGTGCACCGGTCGATCAGTTGGTCCAGCCGTTCGGCGGGGATGCCGCGCTCGCGGGCGACGCGGTCGACCTGCTCCCTGGCGTAGGCGACGGAGATGTGCGGGTCGAGGCCGGAGCCGGAGGCGGTCAGCGCGTCCGGCGGGACGTCGGCCGGGTCGACGCCGTCGAAGGCGGCGACGGCGGCCCGGCGCTCCTCGACGGCCTTCAGCAGGTCGTCGCTGTTCGGGCCGAGGTTGGAGGCGCCGGAGGCGGTCGGGTCGTAGCCGCCCGCGGAGGGGCGGGGCTGGAACCACTTGGGGTCGGGCCGGGCCGGGGCGTCCGGGTCGGACTGCGGCAGGTCGAAGCGCTGGCCGATCAGGCCGGAGCCGACCAGCCGGCCGTCGACCTCGACGAGCGAGCCGTTCGCCCTTGCCGGGAAGGCGAGTTGGCTGACGCCGGTGACCAGCAGCGGGTAGGCAATGCCGAGGATCACGGTCATCACCAGCAGCATCCGCAGCGCGGTGAGGTGGGTACGCAGGAAGGCGGGCATGTGGATTCTGGCCTCTCTCAGCTCAGGCCCGGCACGAACTGGACGACCAGGTCGATGAGTTTGATGCCGGCGAAGGGGACGGCCAGGCCGCCGAGGCCGTAGATCCCGATGTTCCTCGACAGCAGCGAACTCGCATTGCTGGGGCGGTACTTGACGCCGCGCAGGGCGAGCGGGATCAGGCCGACGATGACCAGGGCGTTGAAGACGATCGCCGAGGTGATCGCGGACTGCGGGCTGTGCAGCCCCATCACGTTCAGCCGGCTCAGGCCCGGGTACACGCCGGCGAACATCGCCGGGATGATCGCGAAGTACTTGGCGACGTCGTTGGCGATCGAGAAGGTGGTCAACGCGCCCCGGGTGATCAGCAGTTGCTTGCCGATCTCGACGATCTCGATCAGCTTGGTGGGGTTGGAGTCCAGGTCGACCATGTTGCCGGCCTCCTTGGCCGCCATGGTGCCGGTGTTCATCGCCACGCCGACGTCGGCCTGGGCGAGCGCCGGGGCGTCGTTGGTGCCGTCGCCGGTCATCGCGACCAGCTTGCCGCCCTCCTGCTCCTTCTTGATCAGCGCCATCTTGTCCTCGGGGGTGGCCTCGGCGAGGAAGTCGTCGACGCCCGCCTCCTCGGCGATGGCCCGGGCGGTCAGCGGGTTGTCGCCGGTGATCATCACGGT
Source organism: Kitasatospora sp. NA04385 (assembly GCF_013364235.1). Taxonomy (NCBI): domain Bacteria; kingdom Bacillati; phylum Actinomycetota; class Actinomycetes; order Kitasatosporales; family Streptomycetaceae; genus Kitasatospora; species Kitasatospora sp. NA04385. The sequence continues at coordinate 3,589,971 of NZ_CP054919.1, forward strand.
CCGGATGCCCATCCGGCGGAGCTCCTCGAAGCGCTCCCGCATGCCCTCCTTCACCACGTCCTTGAGGTGGACGACGCCCAGGACGCGCGGTACGCCCCCGGCCGCGCGCTCGGCCACCACCAACGGGGTGCCGCCGGCCGCGGAGATGCCGTCGACCAGCACGGCCACCTCCTCGCCGACCGAACCGCCGTGTGCGGTTACCCAGTTGGCGACCGACCCGGCCGCGCCCTTGCGGACCTGCCGCCCGTCCAGGTCGACGCCGGACATCCGGGTCTGCGCGGTGAACGGCACCCAGGCCGCGTGCGCCAACTCGCCCCGGGCGCGGGCCCGCAGGCCGTACCCGGTCTTGGCGAGGACGACGATGGAGCGGCCCTCCGGGGTCTCGTCCGCCAGCGAGGACAGCTGCGCGGCGTCCGCCAGCTCCCCGACCGGGACGCCCGCGGCGGGCTGGAACTCGGCGGCCTGCCGGTTGCCGAGGGTGATGGTGCCGGTCTTGTCGAGCAGCAGCGTGTTGACGTCGCCCGCGGCCTCCACCGCCCGGCCCGACATGGCCAGCACGTTGCGCTGCACCAGGCGGTCCATGCCCGCGATGCCGATCGCCGAGAGCAGCGCGCCGATGGTGGTGGGGATCAGCGCCACCACCAGCGCCACCAGCACGATCGTCGACTGCGGGGCGCCCGCGTACGCCGCCATCGGCTGCAGGGTGACCACGGCGACCAGGAAGACCACGGTGAGCGAGGCCAGCAGGATGTTCAGCGCGATCTCGTTCGGCGTCCGCTGCCGGGCCGCGCCCTCCACCAGGGCGATCATCCGGTCGACGAAGGTCTTGCCCGGCTCGGAGCCGATCCTGACCACGATCCGGTCGGAGAGCACCTTGGTGCCGCCGGTCACCGCGCTGCGGTCGCCGCCGGACTCCCGGATCACCGGCGCGGACTCGCCGGTGATCGCCGACTCGTCGACCGACGCGACGCCCTCGACCACGTCGCCGTCGCCCGGGATCACCTGCCCGGCCTCGACCACCACGTGGTCGCCCAACCGCAGTGCGGTGCCCGGGACTTCCTCCTCCGTGCCGGACGCGGGCCAGTCGGTGAGGCGGCGGGCGACGGACTCCGTCCGGGCCCGGCGCAGGGTGTCGGCCTGCGCCTTGCCGCGGCCCTCGGCCACCGCCTCGGCCAGGTTGGCGAACACCGTGGTCAGCCAGAGCCAGCAGGTGATCGCCCAGGCGAACACCGACGGGTCGGCGACCGCGGCGACGGTGGTGACCACCGAGCCGACCTCGACCACGAACATCACCGGGTTGCGCACCATCACCCGGGGGTCGAGCTTGCGCAGCGCGTCGGGCAGCGAGGCGAGCAGCAGTTTCGGATCGAGCAGGCCGGCCGCGGCCCGGCGCGGGACTTCAGGGACGGTGGTGGACATCAGTGGAGACCTTCTGCGATCGGCCCGAGGGCCAGGGCCGGGAAGTAGGTGAGGCCGACGACGATCAGGATCACGCCCGCCAGCAGGCCGACGAACAGCGGCCGGTGCGTGGGCAGCGTGCCCGCGCCCGCCGGGACGGGGCGCTGCCGGGCCAGCGAGCCGGCCAGCGCGAGCACGAACACCATCGGCAGGAAGCGGCCGAACACCATGGCCAGGCCGAGCGCCGTGTCGTACCAGGTGGTGTTCACGGTGATGCCCGCGAACGCCGAACCGTTGTTGTTCGCCGCCGAGGTGAACGCGTACAGCACCTCGGAGAAGCCGTGCGCGCCGTCGTTCAGCATCCCGGCGCGCTCGCCGGGCAGCGCGATCGCGGTGCCCGCGCCGATCAGCACGATCGCCGGGGTGGTGAGGATGTACAGCGAGGCGAACTTCATCTCCCGGCCGCCGAGCTTCTTGCCCAGGTACTCGGGGGTGCGGCCGACCATCAGGCCCGCGACGAACACCGCGACGACCGCCAGGATCAGCATGCCGTACAGGCCGGAGCCGGTGCCGCCGGGCGCGATCTCGCCGAGCATCATGTTGAACACCGTCAGCCCGCCGCCGAACGGCGTGAACGAGTCGTGGAAGGAGTTCACCGCACCGGTCGAGGTCAGCGTGGTGGACGCCGCGAACAGGCTGGACGCGGCCACGCCGAAGCGCTGCTCCTTGCCCTCCGTCGCCGCCCCGGCCGCCTGCAGCGCGCTGCCGGCGTGCTGGTGCTCGAAGAAGGTGATCAGGACGGTGGAGGCCACCCAGAACAGGCCCATCACGGCGACGATCGCGTAGCCCTGGCGGTGGTCGCCGACCATCCTCCCGAAGGTGCGCGGCAGGGCGAAGGGGATCAGCAGCAGGAGGAAGACCTCCAGCAGGTTGCTGAAGCCGGTCGGGTTCTCGAACGGGTGGGCCGAGTTGGCGTTGTAGAAGCCGCCGCCGTTGGTGCCCAGCTCCTTGATGACCTCCTGCGAGGCCACCGGCCCGCCGGGGACCGACTGCTGCCCGCCCGACAGGGTGGTCACCTGCTCGAAGCCGTGGAAGTTCTGCACGACGCCGTTGGCCACCAGCACCAGGGCGAAGACGACGGCGAGCGGCAGCAGCAGGCGCAGCGAGATCCGGGTCAGGTCGACCCAGAAGTTGCCGACCCGGTCGGTGCGGTTGCGGGTGCTGTGCTTTCCCGGGGGACGACCCCCGGACCCCCGGAACCCGCGGATCAGCGCCGCGACCACCGCGATGCCGACCGCCGCCGAGACGAAGTTCTGCACCGCGAGACCGGTCATCTGCACCAGGTGGCCCATCGCGGACTCGCCGCCGTAGGACTGCCAGTTGGTGTTGGTGGTGAACGAGATCGCGGTGTTCCAGGCCTGGTGCGCTTCCATCTCCGGCACGCCCAGGCTCAGCAGCAGGTGCGTCTGGAGGCGGATCAGCCCGTACAGGAACAGCACGGACAGCGCGGAGAACGCCAGCACCGAGCGCAGGTAGACGGGCCAGCGCTGGTCGGCGTCGGCGTCGACGCCGACCACCTTGTACAGCGCCTTCTCCGCTCTGAGGTGCTTGGCGGAGGTGAGCAGCCGGGCGATGTGGTCGCCCAGCGGTCGGTAGCACAGGGCCAGCGCGCCGACCAGGGCGAGCGCCTGCAACCACCCGGCGAGAGTGGCCCCCATGTCAGAACTTCTCCGGGTGGAGCAGCGCGAGGACGAGGTACCCGACCAGCGCGGCGGCGACGAGGAGACCCGCTATGTGCTCGGCGCTCACAGCTTCTCCACCCCCCGCGCGATCAGGGCGAGGACGGCGAACACGGCGACCGTGACACCGACGTAGATCAGGTCTGACATGGCATCCACCAGGGTGGCTCGGAACGGGCGCCGGCGCTTTCGCCGGCACCTGGAGCCAAGCAGCACGGACCGCCGTTCCCGCGTCCCCTGACGCCCCCCATACGGCCGCCCGGCCGCCCTTGACGCCCCCTTGACGCCGGGCGGCTCCCCCGGCCGGGCGCGCTACCCGGTGCAGGGCGCGCCGGTGAAGGGCGCGGCCAGCGCGGTCAGGGTCTCGCCGAGGGGGCGGTCGATCCGGACGGTGGCCAGGTCGTCGCCGCGGGTGGTGCCGCGGGTGACGATGGCGACGGGCTTGCCGGTCTTCGCGGCGTGGCGGACGAAGCGCAGGCCGGACATCACGGCGAGCGAGGAGCCGAGGACGAGCAGGGCACGGCCGTCGTCCACCAGCCGGTAGCAGCGCTCGACGCGGTCCTTGGGGACGCTCTCGCCGAAGAACACCACGTCCGGTTTGAGCACGCCGCCGCAGGAGGAGCAGGACGCGACGACGAACGAGGCGACCAGGTGGTCGGGGAGTTCGACGTCGCCGTCCGGGTTGGTGCGCGAACCGGCGTCCCGGAAGGACGGGTTGAGGACGGCGAGGCGTTCGTCGAGGGCGGTGCGGGGGGTGACGGCGCCGCAGTCGAGGCAGACCACCCGGTCGAGGCCGCCGTGCAGTTCGACGGCGTCGGCGGTGCCGGCGGCGCGGTGCAGGCCGTCCACGTTCTGGGTGATCACGGCGGCGATCCGGCCGGCCTCGCGCAGCCGGGCCACCGCGAGGTGCCCGGCGTTCGGGCGGGCCCGGGCGACCACCGCCCGGCCGGCGTGGCTGCGCGCCCAGTAGCGGCGGCGGGCGGCCTCGCCCGCGACGAACTCCTGGTACGTCATCGGGGCCCGGTGGCGGCGCACGCCGTCCGGCCCGCGGTAGTCCGGGATGCCGGACTCGGTGGACAGCCCGGCCCCGCTCAGCACCACCACCCCGCCGCCGGACAGCAGCCGGGCCACCTCGGGGAGTCCGTCCTCGTGCACGCTCATGCCGTCCATTGTGGAACGCCGGGAACGCGGACGGAGGAACCCGGCGGCCCAGGCAGTACCCCCACGCACCGCCCGGGCCGCCCCGGGTGCGGACGTTCCGGCCCCCACAGCCCGAACTTCCGCTGCCTCCTTTGTACTTCGATTCACCACCTGCGCAGAAGACGCGTACGGATCTTTCTTGGGAGCGCTTCCAAACGGCCGCCGCGCGCCGGGCGGTCACCACGCCCCCGGCGGCGCGCACCCCGCCGGGCCGGCCCCGGCCGGACCACCGGCCCGCGGCGCCGGGCGCGGCCAGGCGGTGCCCCACGCACCGGGTCCGGGCCGCGCCCCTCGGTGCGGCGGCCGGGCCCCACGGCCCGGCCGCCGCCGTACGGTCGGCTCTCAGCGCGCTCGCCGGGCGGCCGTCGCCCCCAGGGTGCCGAGCAGGGCCGCGGCGATGAGCAGGGCGAGGCGGCCGGTCTCCGCGGCGGGGCCGGACCAGCCGAGTTCGGCGTGGCGGTGCTCGGCGAAGCCGTTGTGGAACAGCCAGGCCGCCAGGCCGATCAGCGGGGCCGCGGCCGGCCGTGACCGGCCGCCCAGGGCGGCACAGCCGGCGGCGAAGGCGGTGAGCGCGAACCAGCCGGGCCGCAGTTCGCCCAGCAGGCCGAGGGCGGCCGCCGTCCCGGCACCGGTGAGGAGGGCCAGGGCGGCCGACAGGTCGACCGGCAGCCCCCGCGCGGGGCTCCCGGCGCTCATCCGCGCCCGACCAGCCCGCACAGCTCCGCGTCCAGGTCGCCGCCGTCCGGCCCGCCCGGCCCGTCCGGCAGCGGGCGGGCCCGGCAGCACCAGGACCGGGCAGCGGGCCGCGCGCACGCAGCGGGCGGGGACGGAGCCGCGCAGGCCGCGCCGCCACCAGGAGCCGGCCGCGCCGAGCCCCAGCAGGTCGGCGCCCCGGTCGGCGGCGGCGAGCAGGGCCGCGGCGGGCGCGCCGCGCACGCAGCGGGCGGTGACGGGCACGCCGTCGAACCCGGCACCGCCGGACGCCGCGGCCAGCGCCTCGTCCAGCCGCTGCTCGGCGGCGGCCCGGACCGCGGACAGCAGCGGCGGGCAGGGCGAGCGCAGGTACCCGGGCGCGCCGCCGGGCGGCTCCCAGGCGTGCAGGGCCAGCACCTCCGCGCCGCCGCCCGCCCGCCGGGCCTCGGCCACCGCGCGGTGCAGTGCGGCCGGCCCGGCGGGCGACCCGCTGACGCCGACCACGACGCGCATCCGCTGTGCCATCTCGTCCTCCGCTCGTCCCTCGTCCGGGGAGCGCGGGCCCCGGCCTTCCGGTCGCCGGGGCCCGCCTCCGGCCACCAGCAGACCTGCGGGAACGGGCTCCGGGCCGGTCCTTGACGCCTCCCTGACGCCCGCCGCCGCTTTCCCGACGCCGCCTTGACGCCCGCCCGGCCCGGGGCGGCGTTGACTGGAGGGAGGAGCGAGGAGGCGGGTGCGATGGCGGAGGTGCGGGAGCCCCGGGTGGTGGTCGGCGTGGACGGGTCGCCGGGCAGTCTGGCCGCGCTGCGCCGGGCGGTGGTGGAGGCCGCGGCGCGCGGGGCGGTGCTGGTGCCGCTGCTGGCCGGCCCGCCGTCGGAGGCGGCGGCCCGGCGGCTGCTGGACGGGGCGCTGCGGCACGCGGTCGGGGGCTGGCCGGACGGGGTGGTGGTGCGTCCGGTGGTCGTGGCCGGGGCGGCGGGGCCCGCGCTGGTGGCGGCGGTCGGCGGCCCGGACGACCTGCTGCTGCTCGGCGCCCGGGAGCACCGCCGCCACCTGCGGGGCGCCCGCACCGAGCGGCACTGCCGGCTGCACGCGCCCTGCCCGGTGCGGGCCGTCGCCGCCCCGGCGGACCGCCCCGTCCGGGCAGCCTGAAGCGTCAACTCGCCTTCCTCACATGCGAGTTGACTGACAGCGCGGAAGCGGTTCGAATGGTTCCGGAACCTGCCGCACCGGCCGGGCCTTCAGCACCTCCCCGGGAGCGACACCATGCACGTCACGCTGTTCCGCCGGGTCCGCCCGTTCGGCGGCCCGGTCACCGACCTGGTCGCCGTGGACGGCGTCCTGGCCGCCGGGCTCCCGCCGGGCGCGCGCCCGTCCGTGGTGGAGGGCTGCGGCCGGATCGCGCTGCCGACGCTGGTGGACGCGCACGTCCACCCGGACAAGACCACCTGGGGCGAGCCCTGGTACGGCCGCCGCCCGGCGCACGATCTCCCCGCGTACGTGGCCGCCGACGTCGAGCTGTACGAGCACCAGCGCACCCCGGTCGGCGAGCGGGCCCACCGCCTGCTCGCGCACGCGGTGACCCGGGGCACCCGGGCCGTGCGCGCGCACGTGGACGTCGCCCCCGCGTACGGCCTGGCGGGCGTCACCGGCCTGCGCGAGGCCGCCGAGCGGCTGGCCGGGAAGCTGGACGTGCAGTCGGTGGCGTTCCCGCAGCACGGCGTGGTGCGCACCCCGGGCGCGGCCGGGCTGCTCACCGAGGCGGCCCGCGAGCGCCTGGTGGACGCGGTCGGCGGCATCGACCCGGCCGGGTTCGACGGCGGCGGCCCGGACGGCCGCGAGCAGCTCGACCTGCTGTTCGGCCTGGCCGAGCGGTACGGCGTGCTGCTGGACGTGCACCTGCACGACCTCGGCGCGGCCGGCCTGGGCCCGCTGCGGGCGCTGGCCGAACGGACGGTCGCGGCCGGGCTGCAGGGCCGGGTGACGGCCAGCCACGTGTTCTGCCTGCCCGAGCTGCCCGCCGCCGAACTCGACGCCACCGCCGACCTGCTGGCGGCCGCCGGGATCGGGCTGACCACCGTCGCCCCGTCCGCGCACCAGGTGCTGCCGTTCCGCGCGCTGCGCTCCCGCGGGGTGCGGGTCGGCCTCGGCTCGGACGGCGTCCGGGACTCCTGGAGCCCGTTCGGCAACGCCGACATGCTGCACCGGGCGCACCTGCTGGGCTGGACCACCGACGCCCGCACCGACGCCGAGCTGACCGACTGCCTGGAGCTGGCCGCGCACGGCGGCGCCGACCTGCTCGGCCTGCCCAGGGCCGACCTGCGGCCCGGCACGCCCGCCGACTTCCTGCTGGTGGACGGCGAGTGCGTCCCGCAGGTGGTGGTCGACCTGCCGCCGCGCGAGCTGGTGGTGAAGGCGGGCCGGGCGGTCGCCGAGCACGGCGCGCTCGTCCCCTGACGCCCGCCGCGACGGCGGTGGCCGCCCCCGCGACGGGGCGGCCACCGCCGTCCGCGCGCCCGCTCAGTCGCGTTCGACGTCGACCTCGGTCAGCCGGGCGAACCGCTCCGGGTCGGTGCGCCGGATCCGCCGGGCGACCTGCCGGCCGATCAGCGCGACCACCGGCAGCGGCACCAGCAGCAGCCAGTTGACCAGGCCGGTGCGGCCGGTCAGCAGGTCGAAGTTGAACAGCGCCAGCACGGCCAGCACCGCCAGCCCGGCGGCGGCCAGCAGCGGCGCCCAGACCACCCGGAACGCCGACAGCCCGCGCCGGTCCTTGCGGAAGAACGCGAACACCGCGACCGCCGCCAGCGCCTGCATCACCATGATGCCGAGCACGCCGACGCTGTTGGACCACAGCAGCACCACCAGGTACGGGTCGACCGCGAGGACCGCGCCCAGGCCGACCACCAGCGCGTTGAACGCCGACTGCACCAGCACCGCCCGCCCGGGCGAGCCGGTGCGCGGCGACACCCGGCCCAGCCCGCGCGGCAGCAGGCCCTCGCGGCCCAGCGCGTACAGGTAGCGGGCGGCGGCGTTGTGGAAGGCCAGCGCGGAGGCGAACGCCGACACGATGATCAGCACGTGCATGGTGTCCGACAGCCACAGGCCGACGAAACGCTCGGCGGCCCGGAAGGTCAGGTCCGGCCCGCCGTCGGCCCGGGCCTGCGCGACCGCCTCGTCGGTGCCGTACGCGCCCATCACGATCCAGGTGCCCAGGGCGTAGAACACCGCCAGGAAGCCGATCGCGATGAACGTCGCCCGGGGCACGGTGCGGGCCGGGTCGCGGGCCTCCTCGGCGTAGATCGCGGTCGCCTCGAAGCCGGTGAACGCGCCGATGACCAGCACGAACATGCCCGCCACCCCGGCCTGGGTGAGCAGCGACGGGTCGAAGGAGACCGGGTCGAGCGCGGCCGTCCCCCGGTCGGCCAGCACCCCGCCCTCCATCAGCAGCAGCGACAGCACCTCCAGCACCAGCGCCACGCCGAGCACCTTCGCCGACAGCGTGACCTTCAGCCAGCCGAGCACGCCGACCACGGCCACGCAGCCGCCGGACAGCAGCCACCAGGGCACGTGCGCGCCGGTGCGCTGCTCGATGTGGCCGGCCGCGAAGTAGCCGAACGCGGCCGCCACGCCCGGGGTGATCAGGTTGTAGCTGAGCACCGCCACGTAGGCGGTGACCACCCCGAGGGTCCGCCCCAGCCCGCGCGCCACGTACGCGTAGAACGCGCCCGCGTTGCGCACGTACCGGCTCATCGCGGTGAACCCGGCGGCGAACAGCACCAGCAGCGCGCCCGAGATCAGGTACGCGGCCGGTGCGGACGCCCCGCCCACCCCGATCGCGAACGGGGCGATGCCGGCCAGCACGGTCAGCGGCGCCGCCGCGGCGACCACGAAGAACACCAGGTCGGTGGTGCCGATCAGGCCCTTGGCCAGCCGGCCCGCGGCCGGGGCGGACGGGTCGGGCGGTTCGGCCGGGGCGGGTGCCCGGTCCACGGAGGGGGTGAGGGACATGGTGGGGGGATCCTTCCGGGGTGCTGCGGATGTGCGTGGGGGAACTTCGCTACTGCGAAAGGGGGTCGAGGCGGTCCAGTACGGTGCGGCCGCGGTGCAGCACCAGCAGCCGCTCCGGGTGCGCGGCGACGGCCTCGGGCACCGAGTGCGCGGCGACGGCCACCAGGTTCGCGGGCCGCCCCACGGCGATCCCGTACTCCTCGACGCCGAGCGCGCGGGCGGCGTTCACGGTGGCCAACTCGGCCGCCAGCACGAGTTCCTGATCGGTCATCAGCTCGCCCTGCAAACCGATGACGGTGGCCCGCTCCAGCATGTCGCCGGTGCCGTACGGCCACCACGCGTCGCGGATGTTGTCGGAGCCCGCGAAGACCAGCACGCCCAGCTCGTGCAGCAGCTTCACCGGCGGCATCGTCCGGGCCGGTCCGTTGGTCATCACGGCCACCCCGGCCCGCGCCAACGCCGAGGCGGTCCGGGTGAGTTCGGGCTCGGCGAGCTGCCCGAGGCAGTACGCGTGGCTGACCGCGACCCTCCCGCCCAGGCCCAGCGCGGCCGTCCGCCCGGCGATCGCCCGCAGCTGCGCCGCACCGGCCTCGCCGCCGTCGTGCAGGTGGATGTCGATGCCGGCGCCGTGCCGCTCGGCCAGGCCGAACACCACGTCCAGCTGGCCGTCCACGTCCCCGTCGAAGCCGAACGGGTCGAGCCCGCCGATCAGTTCGGCGCCCTCGCGCAGCGCCGCGTCCAGCAGCCCGGCCACCCCGGGCTCGGCCAGTACGCCGCTCTGCGGGAACGCCACCAGCTGCACGTCGAGCAGCTCCCGCACCCGCTCGCGGGCCTCCAGCACCGCGTACAGGTGGTCCAGCCCGGTGTCCGGGTCGACGTCCACGTGCGAGCGGACGAAGCCGGTGCCCAGCGCCGCCATCCGGCGGGCCAGCGCCTCCGCCCGGTCCGCCACCGGGGCCCGCTCGGCGACCTCGCGGCGCAGCTCCCGCTCCGCGGCGATCTGCTCGCGCAGGCCGGCCGTCGCGCGGTGCGGCTGCCAGGGCGCGCCGAGGAAGGTCTTGTCCAGGTGGGCGTGCCCGTCGACCAGCGCGGGCAGCAGCACCGCCCCGTCCAGCGCGGCCCGGCCGGCCCCGGGGTCGACGCGCTCGCGCCCGGCCGGGACGGGGGTGATCGCCGCGATCCGGCCGTCGTCGATCCGCAGGTCGGCGCGGGAGCCGTCGGGGAGGGTGGCGTCCAGCAGCAGCTGCGGGCCTGGCGGGAGGGCGGTCACGGGCGGGCTCCGGTGCTCGTCGGGGAGGGTGAGCGGCCAAGCTATCTGGTATACCGAATACCAGACAAGAGGGGGGCCGGAGCCGATCTGGAATGATCTGATCTACTGCCCGCTCCCTCCGCCCGCTTCCGCCTGGAGCCCCCCGATGACCGACACCCTCGGCGACGCCCACCAGTCGCTGGCGGACCTCGTCTACGTCCAGTTGCGCGAACGGATCATCGAGGGCGAGTACCCCGCCGGGCAGCGCCTGGTCGAGCGCGAGCTCGCCGACGGCATGGGCGTCTCCCGGATTCCGGTCCGCGAGGCCATGCAGCGCCTCGAACGCGAGGGCTTCCTCGCCGTCCAGGCCCGCCGCGGCGCCGTCGTCGCCGACTTCGGCCCCGAGGAGGCGGAGCACTTCTTCGCCGTCCGCGAGTCCCTGGAGGCGCTCGCCGCCAGCCTCGCCGCCCGGCACGCCACCCCCGCCGGCGTCCGCGGCCTGGAACGCATCCTGGCCCGCACCCGCAAGGCCGCCGAGGCCGGCCGGCTGCGCGAGACGGTCAGCCTGAACGCCGATTTCCACCGCGAGATCGTCGAGCTCTCCGGGAACCCGCTGCTGCGCGACATGATGGCCCCGCTCGACGGCCGCCTGCGCCGCCTGTTCCGGCTCACCTCCGACGTCGGGACCAGCCTCCCGATGTGCACCGAGCACCAGCGGCTGCTGGACGCCATCCGGGCCGGCGACCCGGAGACCGCCGCCGACCTCGCCCGCCACCACGTCGCCGGCACCCGCGCCTTCGCCCGGCAGGCCCTCGGCGGGTAGCTCCGCGGTGCCGGGCCGACGCCGGGCCGGTGCCGAACCGGTGGCGGACCGGTGGCGCGAAACGCCCACCCGAACTGCGCGAATGGCCCCGTAGGCCCCACCTCGGCACACCCCCTCCTCATATGATCGGAGCGACATGCGTCATCCTTGGTGGTGAGTAGCACTGCCCAGACACCAGCAGGAGGAAGCTCGTGGACGACGTTCTGCGGCGCGCCGCGCTGTTCGCGGCACTCGACGACGACCAGGCTGCCGAGCTCCGCGCTTCCATGACCGAGGTGACGCTCGCCCGCGGTGAGTCGCTGTTCCACGAGGGCGACCCGGGCGACCGGCTCTACGTCGTGGTCGAGGGCAAGGTCAAGCTGCACCGGGCCTCCCCCGACGGCCGCGAGAACATGCTCGCCGTGCTCGGCCCCTCCGAGATGATCGGCGAGCTCTCGCTCTTCGACCCGGGCCCGCGCACCGCCACCGCCACCGCCCTCACCGAGGTCAAGCTCCTCGGCCTCGGCCACGGCGACCTGCTCCCGCTGCTGCACGCCCGGCCCGAGGTCTCCATCGCGCTGCTGCGCGCCATCGCCCGCCGCCTGCGCCGCACCAACGACGTGATGTCCGACCTGGTCTTCTCCGACGTGCCCGGCCGCGTCGCCAAGGCCCTGCTCGACCTCTCCCGCCGCTTCGGCGTCCCCTCCGACGAGGGCATCCACGTCGCCCACGACCTCACCCAGGAGGAGCTGGCCCAGCTGGTCGGCGCCTCCCGCGAGACGGTCAACAAGGCGCTCGCCGACTTCGCCGGCCGCGGCTGGCTCAAGCTGGAGGCCCGCGCGGTCGTCCTGCTCGACGTCGAGCGGCTCTCCCGCCGGTCCCGCTGAGCCGCTCCGCCCCGACCGCGCCCGCGCGCACCGCCAGGTGCACCGGGCGCGGTTCCGCGTTCCCGGGGCCCCGGGCCGGCCACGCCGGGCCCCTAGACCAGGCCCCTAGACCAGGCCCCGGTCCTCCAGGTAGGTGAGCTGGGCCCGGACCGAGAGTTCCGCCGCGGGCCACAGCGCCGGGTCGACGTCCGCGTACACCCGGGCGACCACCTCGGCGGCGGTGCGGCACCCGGCCTCGACCGCCGTCTCGACCTGGGCGAGCCGGGCCGCCCGGTGCGCCAGGTAGTAGTCGACGGCGCCGAGCGCGTCCGCCAGGACCGGGCCGTGGCCGGGCAGGACGGTGCGCACGCCGTGCTCGGAGGCCATCGCGTGCAGGCGGCGCAGCGAGTCGAGGTAGTCGCCCAGCCGCCCGTCGGGGTGGGCGACCATCGTGGTGCCGCGGCCCAGGACGGTGTCGCCGGTGAGGATCGCGCCGTCCGCGGGCAGGTGGAAGGTCAGCGAGTCGGAGGTGTGCCCGGGGGTGCCGACGACCCGCAGGTCGAGGCCGCCGACGTCGAGGCGCTGCCCGCCGCGCAGGCCCTCGTCGCCGAGCCGCAGCGCCGGGTCGAGGGCGCGGACGGGGGTGCCGGTGAGCTCGGCGAACCGGGCGGCGCCCTCGGCGTGGTCGGCGTGGCCGTGGGTGAGCAGGGTGAGCGCGATCCGCTTGCCCTGCCGTTCGGCGGTGTCGACGATCCGGCGCAGGTGGGCCTCGTCGAGCGGGCCGGGGTCGACGACGGCGGCGAGGTCGGAGCCGGGTTCGGAGAGCAGCCAGGTGTTGGTGCCGTCCAGCGTCATCGGGGACGGGTTGGGGGCGAGCACGCACTGGGCGCGCGGGGTGGCGACCCCGCCGACGGTGTCGGCGGGGTCGCCCGGGAGCGGGCCGCTCACGCGGCGCCCTCGGAGTGCGCGCTCACCCGGTGTGCTGCGCTCACGCGACGTCCCGTTCGGCGCGGCTGAGGCGGCGCAGCGGGAGCGGCCGGACCAGGTCGCGGCCGGGCAGGTCGCGGACCAGGCTGCGGACGGTCTCCCGGGGCGCGCTCCCTTCGTCGCAGGCGGCGGCGCGGGGGGTGACGGTGCGGGCGGGCATGGCCGAGGTCCGGCGAGCCACGTCGTTGTGGGTCATCGGAGTCTCCTTCCGAGGTCAAGACGGTGGTTGCGGTGGTCCGGTCAACGGTACGGGCCGACGCGGGCCCGTCCCGGAACGGGTCGCCCGGCGGGGCCGGTGATCGTTCCGGGGGAAGGTTCTCACGCCGGGAACACTCCGTCGATAGTCAGCTCGTCATACCCGCTCCAGCGCACCGTCATGCGGTCCCCGGAGACCACCGCCCGCCCCAGCACCGGCACCAGCTTCCGGCCCGCCGCCGCCCCGGGCAGCTCGGCCGCGGCGCGCAGCGGCAGCAGCTCGCGCAGCACCGTGACGGTCGGCGGCAGCATCCCGAACTCGCCCGCCTCGAACCCGGCCACCGCCGCCGCGGGGGTGAGCCAGGCGACCCGGTCGGCCTCCCCGACGGTGTCCGCGGCGGCCTGCCCGGACGGCAGCACCGCGGCGAAGAACCAGGTGTCGAAGCGCCGCTCCTCGAACTCGGGCGTCACCCAGCGCGCCCAGGCCGCCAGCAGGTCGCTGCGCAGCACCAGCCGGTGCTCCGCCAGGAACTCGGCCAGCGACACCTCGTGCCGCTCCAGCGCGCCCCGCTCGGCGGCCCAGTCCCGGGGCCCGACCAGCGTCCGCGCGTCCGGCCCGGCCAGCAGCACCCCGGCCTCCTCGAAGGTCTCCCGGACGGCCGCGCACAGCACCGCGCACGCGGTCGGCTCGTCCACCCCCAGCCGCTCGGCCCACTCGGCGGGCGACGGCCCGGCCCACGGCGGGCGCACCTCCCGGTCGCGCGGGTCCACCCCGCCGCCCGGGTAGGCGTACATGCCCCCGGCGAAGGCCATCGTGGTGCGCCGGCGCAGCAGGTACACCTCGGGGCCGGCCGCGGCCTCGCGCAGCAGCACGACGGTAGCGGAGGGCCTGGGCGGCACGGGGGCGATCTCCCCGGCGGCCACGGCGCGGATTCGGGCGGGCCAGGACGGCGGCATCTCCAGCATGTTCACGGATGTTAACCGCACCCGCCCGGGAACGGCCCCGGCCCGCACGCCGAGGGCCCGCCACCGCGAACGGTGGCGGGCCCTCCCCTGTCAGGGGCGCGGCGCCCGGATCAGTCCCGGACCCGCACCGTCAGCTCGACCTCGACCGGCGCGTCCAGCGGCAGCACCGCCACGCCGACGGCGCTGCGGGCGTGCACGCCCTTGTCGCCGAACACCTTGCCCAGCAGCTCGCTGGTGCCGTTGACCACGCCGGGCTGGCCGGTGAAGTCGGGGGCGGAGGCGACGAAGCCGACCACCTTCACGACCTGCTCGACCCGGTCCAGGTCGCCGACCACCGACTTGACCGCGGCCAGCGCGTTCAGCGCGCAGACCTGCGCCAGTTCCTTGGCCTCCTCCGCGGTGACCTCGGCGCCGACCTTGCCGGTCAGCTGGAGCTTCCCGGCGACCATCGGCAGCTGACCCGAGGTCAGCACGTGCGCGCCGTCGCGCACCGCCGGGACGTACGCGGCGACCGGGGCGGCGACCTCGGGCAGCGTCAGTCCGAGCTCGGCGAGCCGCTGCTCGACCTGGCCCATGCCCTACTCCTTCTCGCGCTTGAGGTACGCGACCAGCTGCTCCGGGTTCGGCCCGGGAACGACCTGGACGAGCTCCCAGCCGTCCTGGCCCCAGGTGTCGAGGATCTGCTTGGTGGCGTGCACGAGCAGCGGCACGGTGACGTATTCCCACTTGGTCATGGGGGTGACTCTAGCCGCCCGGGCCGGTGTGAGGTGGGACACAAAGCGGGCATGATTCGCCGGGGCCGCCGGGGTGCTCCCGGCATCCGGACCGCGCGCTGGTTACCCTCGCGGTGGGAGCGGCCCCAGACCGACCACCGGGAACGGCGGCGGACGGCACGGACAGCACGGACAGCACGGGCAGTACCGACAGCGACGGACGGAGAGCGGGCGTGGCGGGCACCAGCGGCACGGCGGGGCCGACCGAGCAGGAACCGCCGCGGGAACCCGACTGGGAGGGCGTCCGGCTGCACGTGGTCAGCGGGAAGGGCGGCACCGGCAAGACCACGCTGGCCGCCGCCCTGGCCCTGGCGCTGGCCGCCGACGGCGGCCGCACCCTGCTGATCGAGGTGGAGGGCCGGCAGGGCATCGCCGAGCTGTTCCAGATCGCCGCGCTGCCGTACGAGGAGCGCCGGGTGGCCACTGTGACGCCCGCCCAGCTCGGGCTGCCCGGCAAGGGGCACGGCGAGGTGCACGCGCTGGCGATCGACACCGAGCAGGCGCTGCTGGAGTACCTGGAGATGTTCTACAAGCTGGGCCGGGCCGGGAAGGCCCTGCAGAAGGTCGGCTTCGTGGACTTCGCCACCACCGTCGCCCCCGGCGTGCGCGACGTGCTGCTCACCGGCAAGGCCTGCGAGGCGGCCCGCCGCAAGGGCCCGGACGGGCGCCGCCGCTACGACGCGGTGGTGATGGACGCCCCGCCCACCGGCCGGCTGACCCGCTTCCTGAACGTCAACTCCGAGGTCGCGGGCCTGGCCCGGATAGGGCCGATCCACTCCCAGGCGCAGGCCGTGATGCGGGTGCTGCGCTCCCCGGAGACCGCGGTGCACTTCACCACCCTGCTGGAGGAGATGCCGGTGCAGGAGACCGTGGACGGGATCGCCGACCTGCGCGCCTCCGGCCTGCCGGTCGGCGGCGTGCTGGTCAACATGGTGCGCCCGCCGATACTGGACGCGGCGGCGGTGGCGGCCGCCGACGGCGACCACCGCGAGGAGGTGGCGCTGGCCCTCGGCGAGGCCGGCCTCGGCGGGCGCTCGCGCAAGCCGGAGACCGTCCGGGCGAACGTGGAACCGCTGCTCGACCCGCTGCTGGAGCAGGCCAGGGAGCACGCCGAGCGGGTCGAGCTGGAGCGCTCCCAGCGCGTCGAGATCCAGCAACTCAAGCTCCCCACCTACGAGTTGCCACTGGTCGGCGAGGGCATGGACCTGGCCGGGCTGTACCGGCTGGCGGGCGAGCTGAAACGGCAGGGAGCGGCATGACCGGGCTGGACATCGACACCCTGATCGACGACCCGGAGACCCGGATCGTGGTCTGCTGCGGCTCCGGCGGCGTCGGCAAGACCACCACCGCCGCGGCGATCGGGCTGCGCGCCGCCGAACGCGGCCGCCGCGTCGTGGTGCTGACCATCGACCCGGCCCGCCGGCTGGCCCAGTCGATGGGCCTGAGCGAGCTCGACAACACCCCGCGGGTGGTCAAGGGCACCCGGGGCGACGGCGAACTCCAGGCCATGATGCTGGACATGAAGCGGACCTTCGACGAGGTCGTGCTGGCCCACGCGGAGCCCGACCGGGCCAGGGTGATCATGGAGAACCCGTTCTACCAGTCGCTGTCGGCCGGGTTCGCGGGCACCCAGGAGTACATGGCGATGGAGAAGCTCGGCCAGCTCCGCGCCGAGGACCGCTGGGACCTGATCGTCGTCGACACCCCGCCGTCCCGCTCCGCGCTGGACTTCCTGGACGCCCCGACCCGCCTCGGGTCCTTCCTGGACGGCCGGGTGATCCGGCTGCTGACCGCCCCCGCCAAGGTCGGCGGCCGCTCCGCGATGAAGTTCCTCAACGTCGGCATGGGGCTGATCACCGGCACCCTCGGCAAGATCTTCGGCGCCCAACTGCTCAGCGACATCCAGACGTTCGTCTCCGCGACCGACTCGATGTTCGGCGGCTTCCGGGAACGCGCCGACCGCACCTACCAGCTGCTGAAGGCCGAGGGCACCGCGTTCCTGGTGGTCGCCGCCCCGGAGCGGGACGCGCTGCGCGAGGCCGCCTACTTCGTCGACCGGCTCGCCGACGACGACATGCCGCTGGCCGGCCTGGTGCTCAACCGGGTCCACTCCACCGGCGCCCCGCAGCTCACCGCGGAGCGCGCGCTGGCCGCCGCCGAGGCACTGGAGGAGAACGGCACCCCGCACGCCGGAGCGGCGGCCGAGACGCTGGCCGCCGGCCTGCTGCGCCTGCACGCCGAACGGGTGCAGATCATGACGAGGGAGCGGCGCACCCGCAATCGCTTCGCCTCGGTCTACCCGGACGTACCGATCGTCGAGGTGGCCGCCCTCCCCGGCGACGTCCACGACCTGGACGGCCTGCGGGCCATCGGCGACCGGCTCGGCTCCCCCACCGAACGGCCCGACGGCCCGTCCACCGACCGCTCCTGACGGAGCGTCGGCCTCAGCCGGCCTGGGCGTAGTCCCGCAGGACCACCCCGGTCGCCAGCGACTCCTCGTACTCGGTGCGCGCGGTCTCCAGCAGCCGGCGCCAGGAGTCCACGGTCGGCCGCCGGCGCAGCAGCGCCCGCCGCTCGCGCTCCGTCATCCCGCCCCAGACGCCGAACTCGACCCGGTTGTCGAGCGCGTCCGCGAGGCACTCGGTGCGCACCGGACACCCGCTGCACACCGCCTTGGCGCGGTTCTGCGCCGCCCCCTGCACGAACAGTTCATCCGGATCGCTCGTGCGGCACGCCGCCTGCGCGCTCCAGTCGTCCACCCAGCCCATTCCGGCGCCGTCCTCTCCCGATTCGGGGCTCCCCCACGGCGGCAACGGCATATTCACCGTTGCCAGTTGAGGACGTTACGGAAGAACGGCACGACGCAACAGCCCCTGTGTGCCCAATCTCGCATGACCCGATCGGACTATGGGTGTCCAGCAGCTCACTCGTTGGAGTGACCGCAGGTCGGGGGCCTTGCCCGGGCCGGAAGGGGGGCTTTCGTCACGGTGCGCGACAGCGACCCGCCCGACACCCGTCCGGATCACGGGCATAACGCCGCGAATCGGACAAAGCTCATCACTCACAAGAGTGATGACGATGAACAGAGCGAAGCTGTCGCAGTTCTGTGACAAGCGTAGGCGAACACCTGCCCCCGTGTACGGGATTCCGCGACGTAGGGTTCTCCCCATGGCACCTTCGCGATCCACTGGCTCCTTCATGGACAAGGCAGGGCACGGCGTCAAGTTCCTGGGCGGCTCGGTCCTGGCCGGCATCCTGGTCGCCGGAATGGCGCTGCCCGCGGTCGGCGCGTTCGGCCTGACCGCCAAGGACACCGCGGAGTCGTTCGACAACATCCCGGACGACTTCAAGCAGCCCACCCTGTCCCAGGCGTCGATGATCTACGACGCCAAGGGCGGCCTGATCGCCAAGGTGTACGACCGCGACCGCACCATCCTCACCGCCGACCAGATGGCCCCGGTGATGCGCCAGGCCCAGGTCGACATCGAGGACGCCCGCTTCTACGAGCACGGCGCCGTCGACCTCAAGGGCGTGCTCCGCGCGATCACCAAGAACGCCGAGTCCGGCACCACCGCGCAGGGCGCCTCCACGCTCACCCAGCAGTACGTGAAGAACGTCTTCGTCGAGCAGGCGGGCGACGACCAGCAGGCGTTCCTGGAGGCCACCAGGAAGAGCCTGGGCCGCAAGATCCAGGAGCTCAAGTACGCCATCAAGCTGGAGGAGGACCTGTCCAAGGACCAGATCCTCACCAACTACCTGAACATCACCTTCTACGGCCACCAGGCGTACGGCGTCGAGGCCGCCGCCAACCGGTACTTCAGCAAGAGCGCCAAGGACCTCACCATCCCCGAGGCCGCGATGCTGGCCGGCCTGGTGCAGAACCCCACGGCGTACGACCCGGTCGCCCACCCGCAGGCCGCGCAGACCAGGCGCGACACGGTGATCAACAAGCTGCTGGAGTACAAGCACATCACCCCGGAGCAGGCCAAGGAGGCGCTCGCCGCGCCGCTCGGCGTCCACTACTCCGAGCCGCAGAACGGCTGCATCACCGCGCAGAACGGCATGGGCTTCTTCTGCGACTACGTGCGCCACGTGGTCAAGCAGGACCCGGCGTTCGGCGCGACCGCGGCGGACCGCCAGAAGCTCTGGTCGCAGGGCGGGTTGAAGATCACCACCACCATCGACCCGGACAAGCAGAGCGCCATGTACAACGCGGTCACCAAGAAGGTCTACGTGACCGACCCGGTCTCCGCCGCCGGCACCATGATCGAGCCCGGCACCGGCAAGATCCTCGCCATGGCGCAGACCCGCCCGTACGGCCTGGACACCTCGAAGAACCAGACCGTGCTGAACCTCAACGTCGGCGCGTCGATGGGCGGCGGCAACGGCTTCTCCCCCGGCTCGACCTTCAAGCCGATCGTGGCCGCGGCCGCCCTGGAGTCCGGCATCCCGATCAGCCAGGAATACCCCTCGCCGTACAGCATGCAGTACCCCAAGATGAGCACCTGCGACGGCACCACCAACGACACGCCGACGCTGACCAACGAGTCCACCAGCGAGCACGGCCCGTACAGCCTGCAGGTCGCCATGCAGAAGTCGGTCAACACCTACTTCATCCAGCTGGAACAGCAGATGGGCCTCTGCCCGGTCAAGCAGATGACCGACAAGCTGGGCCTCGGCACCCTGGCCAACGGCACCAAGATCCAGCAGGTCGCCTCGATGACCCTGGGCACCCAGGAGGTCAGCCCGCTGCAGATGGCCGGCGCCTACGCGGCCTTCGCCGCCCGCGGCCTCTACTGCACCCCGATCGCGATCACCTCGGTCACCGGCTCCAACGGCAAGGACATCGGCGTCCCGAGCGCCAACTGCAACCAGGCGATGTCCCAGACCACCGCGGACGGCATCAACACCCTGCTGCTCGGCGTCACCGAGAAGGGCACCGGCTCCGCCCTCGGCCTCGACGACGGCCGCCAGATCGCCGGCAAGACCGGCACCACCGACAACCGCTACGCGGCCTGGTTCACCGGCTACACCCCCGACCTGGTCACCTCGGTCTGGCTCGGCGGCGTCGGCGGCAACGTCCCGATGCGCAACATCCGCATCGGCGGCAAGCCCTTCAGCGCGGTCTACGGCTCCGACGGCCCCGGCCCGATCTGGCAGAAGGCCATGAACGACGCCCTCGACGGCAGCGCCCCGCGCTCCTTCCAGAAGGTCGACATCCCGCAGCCCACCCAGTCCCCCAGCCCCGGCGACAGCCCGTCCGCCCCCTCCGGCGACAACGTCCAGGGCGGGAACAACGGCTGGCCCACCGGCGGCGCCACCACGGCCGGAGCCACTACCCCCGGCGGCGGTGGCGGCGGCGGTGGCGCCAACGGCGGGAACAACGGCGGCAACACCGGCGGGAGCAACGACGGCGGCCTGGTCAACGGCGGCATCACCCTCCCGCCCGGCACCATCGGCGGCAACACCACCAAGCCCGGCCGCCACTGACCCGGCGGCACCCACGACGAAGCCGCCGGCCCGGAGGAGGTCCTCCGGGCCGGCGGCTTCTCCGCTTGTCCGCTTCCCTGCTTCTCCGCGGGCCGGCGTCACCCGCCCGCCAGGGCGTCAGGCCGCCCGTCAGGGCCTCAGGCCGTCCGTCAGGGCGTCAGGCCGTCCGCCCGCCCGTGCGTCAGCCGGCCAGCGCGGCCTTCACCGCGGCGGCCACCCGGCCGCCGTCCGCCTTGCCCTCCACCTGCGGACGCACCAGCTTCATCACGGCGCCCATGCCCTGCGGGCCGCTCGCCCCGGACTCGGCCACCGCGGCGGCGACCACGGCCGCCAGCTCCTCGTCCGAGAGCTGCTTCGGCAGGAACTCGGCCAGCACCTCGCCCTCGGCCCGCTCCCGCGCCGCCTGCTCGGCCCGGCCGGCGCCCTCGAAGGCGGTGGCCGCCTCCCGGCGCTTCTTCGCCTCCTTGCCGATCACCTGCAGCACCTCGTCGTCGGACAGCACGCGCTTCTCCTCGCCCGCCACCTCCGCACTGGTGACCGCGGACAGCGTCAGCCGCAGGGTGGACGAGCGCAGCTCGTCCCGTGCCTTGATCGCAGCCGTGAGGTCCTCCTGCAGCTGCTCCTTGAGCGTCGTCATGCCGCCGATTCTGGCACCTGCCCCGCCCCCGTGCCGCCCCATTTACGCCCGGCCGCGCGCCCGGCCCCGCTCCCGGCCCGCTGCCCCGGCCGTTCCCCGCCCGTCCCCCGGGCGCCCCTGACACCCCGTCGGACCGCTTCGCCCCCGGGTGCCCGTACGACCGTTCCCCCCGTCTGCGACGATGGACCGATGCGACCGCTGTACTCCGTCCCGCTCGGTGTCGCCGCCGCCGGCGCCGCCTGTCTCGTCTACGCCGCCGGGTACGAGGTCCGCTCGTTCCGCCTGCGCCGCGTCGAGGTCCCGATCCTGCCCGCCGGTGCCCGGCCCGTCCGGATCCTCCAGGTCTCCGACATCCACATGGTCAACGGCCAGGCCAAGAAGCAGCGCTGGCTGCAGAGCCTGGCGGGCCTGCGCCCCGACCTGGTGGTCAACACCGGCGACAACCTCTCCGACCCGCTCGGCGTCCCCGCCGCCCTGGACGCCCTCGGCCCGCTGATGGACTTCCCCGGCGTCTACGTCTTCGGCTCCAACGACTACTACGGCCCGGCCCGCAAGAGCCCCACCCGCTACCTCAAGGCCCTGCGCAGCGGCGTCCACGGCCTCAACAACCCCGACGGCAGCGGCCGCCGCGGCATCAGCGGCGCCGTCCACAACCCCTGGCAGAAGCTCCGCGACGGCTTCGACCAGGCCGGCTGGCTCAACCTCAACAACGCCCGGGGCCGCCTCACCGTCGCCGGCCTCGACATCGAGTTCACCGGCCTCGACGACCCGCACATCCGCCACGACGACTACGCCGCCGTCGCCGGCGGCCCCTCCCCCGACGCCGACCTCTCCCTCGCCGTCGTCCACGCCCCCTACCTCCGCACCCTCGACGCCTTCACCGCCGACGGCTACCCCCTGATCCTGGCCGGCCACACCCACGGCGGCCAGCTCTGCATCCCCTTCTACGGCGCCCTGGTCACCAACTGCGACCTCGACACCGACCGCGTCAAGGGCCTCTCCACCCACACCACCCCCCAGCACCGCTCCTACCTCCACGTCTCCGCCGGCTGCGGCACCAACCGCTACACCCCCGTCCGCTTCGCCTGCCCCCCCGAAGCCACCCTCCTCACCCTCACCCCCGCCCCGCGCTGACCAGCCCGAAACCGGATTTCGTCTCTGGCCCCACCTCCTGTAGAGTTCTACTCGTTGCGCCGGACACGGAAGGCAACAAAGCAGGACCGGGGTATAGCGCAGCTTGGTAGCGCGCTTCGTTCGGGACGAAGAGGCCGTGGGTTCAAATCCCGCTACCCCGACTTCGTAAGTGCAGGTCAGGGCCGGTGTTCCTCAGGGAACACCGGCCCTGCTTGTCTCTCCCGGTCCTCTTGGGAGAATCCTGGGAGAAAACCGCCGGAGAACCCCCTCCCGGGCCTACCCCTGAGGTTCCTTCAGCAGGGCGTCGAGCACCGCCACGGGCGAGCCCGGCGCCATCCGCCGGCGGGTGTCGAGGGCGGCGGTCCACATCCGGGTGTGAAGTTCCACCCTGCGGTTGGACACCTGGAGACTGGGACGTGTGAGCCCGGAGGAAGCAGTTTCAGGTGGGAAGCAACAGCAACATGAGTAAGCGGTACACGGCGGAGTTCAAGAGGGACGCGGTCGCGCTCGTCCGGTCTTCTCCGCACCGGAACGTCACCGAAATCGCCCGGGAGCTCGGGGTCGGCCCGGAGGGGCTGCGAGGCTGGGTCAAGCAGGACCGCACCGACCGAGGTGAGGGCCGGCCCGGCGACCTGACCAGCCCCGAGCGCGAGGAGCTCACCCGGCTTCGCCGGCAGAACCTCGAGCAGCAGAAGACGATCGAGATCCTTCGCAAGGCAGCCGCCTATTTCGCGGCCGAGACGAATCGGTGACCCGCTTCCGTTTCGTTGAGGATCACCACGGCGCCTTCGGCGTCAAGCGGATCTGCCGAGCGCTGGGGATCGCCCGCTTCTCCTTCTACGCCTGCCGCGCCGGCGAACAGGACCGGCGTGCCCGCGAACGGGCCGAGGACCTCCTCGCCGCCGAGATCACGGTGATACACCTGGCCTCCCGGGGCGCCTACGGCGTCCCGCGCGTTCACGCGGAACTCCGCCGCCAGGGCCGGGCGGTGAACCGGAAGAAGGTGGAGCGGATCATGCGCGAACGTGGGATCGCAGGTGTCACCCGCCGCCGGTGCCGCAGTCTGACCCGCCAGGCCCGCAAGCCGGTGTTCGCCCCGGACCTGATCGGGCGCGACTTCACCGCTCCCCGCCCCGGGATGCGGCTGGTCGGCGACATGACCTTCCTGCCGACCGAGGAGGGCCGGCTCTACCTGGCCACCTGCATCGACCTGGCCACCCGCGAGGTCGTCGGCCACGCGATGGCCGACCACCACCGCGCCGAACTGCCGGCGGCCGCACTGCGGATGGCCGCCGGCCGCGGCACTCTGGAGCGGGGGTGCATTTTTCACACCGACCGCGGCAGCGAATATACGTCGAGTGAATTCCGGAGTGAGATAAGCAAGTTGGACATGAGGCAGTCGATGGGGCGAGTCGGCTCCTGTTACGGTAACGCCGCCGCCGAAAGCTTCTTCGCCGTATTGAAGGAGGAGATCGGCACTCGGGTTTGGCCGGACCGCGCCACAGCCCGGGCGGAGGTTTTCGCGTTCGTCGAGATCTTCTACAACCGCAGGCGCCTACGCAAACACCCTGAGTGGGGTTACCTCACGCCAATTGAGATCCGCCAGCGGCACCGGCAAGGTCACACCCTCGCGGCGTAGACGGAGAGTGTCCAGCTGCAGGGTGGAACTTCACAGTCAAACTTGCTCCAGCAGTTGGTCAGAACACTGCCTTATTAGATCACTGATGAGCACCATCTGGCCATAGTCTGCCAATCCAACCTCCCGGCATGACAGCCTCCGCCATCAAGCCCTAAGAAGTACTCAACTGCTCTAACACTTCTTAGGAGCCATCGTGACAATCGCTGACGAGATGAACACGCTGCGGCTGCGCAGGCTAAAGATCATGGACGACCACCACCGGGCCCAAGAGAAGCTTCGGCGGAAGATGCTCGACCTGCTCCAACAAGTCGACGACGAGATTCGGGAAGTCGGCGATCGTAGCCCCAGCCTTCCATGCCTCGTTCGAGGTACTCCCGGCCCGAGCCTGACCGTATACCACTCAGCCGATGCCCCATGCGGTCGCGTACATGACCGCCGGAACTTCTGGGAAATGCCTGAGGTCGACGCGATGGATGCCTCTCCTCACACCTACCTGGAACGCTGCACTGCTTGCTCCTGGCATCATGCCGCGTCCATCCACGGTAAGCGCCTGTTGAACGCGTAGGCGGAGAGCCCTCGACCTTGTCCTCGGCGGCCCACCATGCCAGAGGAGCCTTATGCCGCATTCAAGCCAATCACGCCCAGTGATGCGTCGGCCGATATGCCCTGATTAATCAGCATTTCTGACATGTTCTCAGAG
Source organism: Kitasatospora sp. NA04385 (assembly GCF_013364235.1). NCBI lineage: Bacteria > Bacillati > Actinomycetota > Actinomycetes > Kitasatosporales > Streptomycetaceae > Kitasatospora > Kitasatospora sp. NA04385. Next base: position 3,614,450 of record NZ_CP054919.1, read on the forward strand.
AACATGTTGCACGTCGAGCCGTCACGTTGCGTTTCTGAGTATAGAAATTCACTCATCTGAGAGTCATCACTCGTGCTCAGCGGCTGCACTCTCCGCTGCTACGGTCCGATGACGAAATAAAGATGCCCGCCGATACCGCGGAGGCTGCGAACCATGTGCGGTACGGCGGGCAATGGACACCTCGTTGGAGGCATCACAGTGAGTCTGACTGAAACCACGCGCCCCCTGTCAACCCGAGCCCCTGGTATTTGGCCAGTGGCCGTGGTCGTCATCGTGGTGGTGCTCAAGGCGCCGACCGATCTCCTCCCTGCTGCACTCTCGGCTTTGGCTGGCATCGTGGCTCTGCTCAGCGAGCCGCGCCTGACAGCAGCGGAAGGCATGGGCCTCACGAGGAACCGCGCAAGGCCGAGTGTCTAACTGCGCTACAACAGCCCCGTACTTTGGCGGACAGCCACGAACGTTCCGGGACTGTGTGCGCAGGTCAGCAACCCCCTGACCCCTGGTCGGGTTGGCACCCGGGTTGCTTCGGGATGAAGAGGTCGCGGGTTCGGATCCCGCTATCCCGACTTCGTGGCAGCAGTTGGGGCCGGTGACTCGTGGGGGTCACTGGCCCCGGCTGTTTTGCGTGGTCGGGTGGGGCGCCGGGGTGGGTGGTGGGTGGGGTTGTCCACAGGGTGTGGATGGGGGGGTGGGTGAGGGGGTGGTGGGGTGGGGTGTTGGGCTGTTCCGGTGAGGGGGGTGGGGGTGGTGACGGGTTTTCGGATGCGGGGTGGGGGTGGGGGCCGGAGGGTGGAGGGGCGGGCTCCGGTGGGCGGGGCCGCTTCGAGGAGGCGGTGGATGAGCGCGGCGGATGTGCCGAGTCCGGACGGGGCGACGGCGGCGGTTGCGGCGAAGCGGGTGAAGGCGGTGGCGACGCCCAGGATGACCTGGGTGACGCTGGCGCTGATGACGACCAGTTCGGTGGCGAGCCTGCGGTCCTCGCCGACGATGGCGGTGTACGGGCTGGCCTGCGTGTTCCTGTACGTGGTGCCGGCCATCGTGTTCCTGCTGCCGACGGCGCTGGTCTCCGCGGAGCTGGCCTCGGGGTGGGAGGGCGGCGTGTACAACTGGGTGGCCCAGGGGCTGTCGAAGCCGCTGGGGTTCCTGGCCGTGTGGTGCCAGTTCGCGATGACGATCTTCTACTACCCGAGCCTGCTGGCGTACGTGGCGAGCACGATCGCGTACGTGGTGGACCCGAGCCTGGCCAGCAACGGCCTCTACACGGCGATCGTGATCATGGTGTTGTACTGGACCGGCGTCTGGGTCTCCTCGCGCGGGACGGGCGCGGTGGCGGGCCTGGCGTCCTGGGGCCTGATCATCGGGACGCTGATCCCGGGCGCGCTGCTGGTGGTGCTGGGCTTCGTGTTCCTGGGGCAGGGCAACCCGTCGGCAGCGCCGATGTCGGCGGACCACCTGCTGCCGGCCTGGACGGGCCTGGCGAGCCTGGTGCTGATCGTCAACAACTTCCTGAGCTACTCGGGCATGGAGATGAACGCGGTGCACGTCTCCTCGCTGAAGAACCCGGGCCGGGAGTTCCCGCGCTCGATGTTCCTGGCGGTCGGGATGGTGCTGCTGATCTTCATCCTCCCGGCGCTGGCGATCAGCTGGGTGGTGCCGGCCGACCAGCTGTCGCTGACGGCGGGCGTGATGCAGGCCTTCGACGCGTTCTTCCAGTACTTCCACATCGGCTGGCTGACGCCGCTGATCGCGGTGGGCCTGGTCGCGGCCTCGCTGGGCGGCATGCTGACCTGGCTGGCCGGCCCGTCCAAGGGCCTGCTGATGATCTCCCGGCAGGAGGGCTACCTGCCGCCGTCGCTGCAGAAGCTGAACAGCCACGGGGTGCAGCAGAACATCCTGGTCGCGCAGGGCGTGGTAACCACGGCCATCGCGCTGATGTACGCGTTCATCCCGAACGTCTCCAGCGTGTACTGGATCTTCTCGGTGATCACCACGCAGGTGTACCTGATCGTCTACCTGCTGATGTTCCTGGCGGCGATCCGGCTGCGGAGGCTCCAGCCGGACCACCCGCGCGGCTACCGCGCCCCGGCGCTGGGGGTGCTGTGCGTGGTGGGCCTGCTGGCGTCGGCGGCGGCCATGGTGATCGGGTTCGTGCCGTCCTCGCAGTTCGGCGGCGGCAGCGTCTGGGCGTACATCGGGATCGTCGGCGGCGGTCTGCTGCTGCTGGGCGTGATCGTCCCGTTCGCCTTCCTGAAGGCCAGCAAGCCCTCGTGGCGCGACCCCGCGGCGGCCGCCGCCATCGCGGAGGAGACGGCATGAGCGGACGGAACGGGTGGAACGCCAGGAACGGGTGGAACACCAGGAGCGGACGGAGCGGGCGGAGCACCAGGAGCGGACGGAGCGGGCGGAGCACCAGGAGCGGACGGAACGTCAGGAGCGGCGGATGAGCACCCGGATGGCTTCCCAGCACAAGTGGATCTACGTGGGCGCGATCGTGCTGCTGGTCGCGATGGCGGTGGTCGGCCTGCTGACGTTCACCCAGCAGCACGCCACCAACCAGTCGTTCCGGAAGGCCGACGAGCTGATCTCGAAGCTGCAGGCGAACGGCTACCCGACGCCGGACCGGGAGCAGGTCGCCCGGACGCTGGGCACGGACGGCGGCGCGGTCTGCGAGGACCCGGCGAGCTCGCTGAAGACCGGCCTGCAGCGGGTGCAGATGTCGAACGGGGCGGACGGCCCCGGGCAGCGGCCGGTCATCGTCCCCGACCGGGTGGTGCAGGCGGAGGCGCTGATCCTGGGCGTGTACTGCCCGGACCAGTTGGACGAGTACCAGGACAAGATCGACGACATCAAGACCGGCGACACGATCCGGAACTGAGGGGAAGGGAGCAGCGATGACCACCGACACCGAACTCGCCGCCCGCATCGCGGCGCTGATGCCACGCGCCCAGCGGGACCTGGCCGAGCTGGTCGCCATCCCGTCGGTCGCCGACCCGCGGCAGCAGCCCCCGGAGAAGTGCCGCCAGGCCGCCGAGTGGGTGGCCGCCGCGTTCGCCGAGGCCGGGCTGCGGGACGTCCGGCTGGCGGAGACCCCGGACGGCAGCCACGCCGTCCTGGGGCACCGCCCGCCGCCGCCCGGTGCGCCGACCGTGCTGCTGTACTGCCACTACGACGTGCAGCCGCCGCTGGACGACTCGGCCTGGACCACGCCCCCGTTCGAGCTGACCGAGCGGGACGGGCGCTGGTACGGGCGGGGCACCGCGGACTGCAAGGGCAACGTCGTCATGCACCTCACCGCGCTGCGGGCGCTCGGCGACGACCTGCCGGTGGGGATCAAGCTGGTCGCCGAGGGCTCGGAGGAGCAGGGCACCGGCGGCCTGGAGGCGTACGTCCCGCAGCACCCCGAGGACCTGCACGCGGACGTGCTGCTGGTCTGCGACACCGGCAACGCGGCGGTCGGGGTGCCGACCGCGACCACCTCGCTGCGCGGTCTGGCGAACGTCGTGGTGACGGTGCGGACGCTGGAGTCGGACGTGCACTCCGGCATGTTCGGCGGCCCCGCCCCGGACGCGCTGGCCGCACTGGTCCGGATCCTGGACTCGCTGCGCGACGCCGAGGGCGGCACCCGGATCGACGGGCTGGACGGCGGCGGGACGTGGGACGGCGTCGGGTACGACGAGCAGCAGTTCCGCGCGGACGCGGGCGTGCTGGAGGGCGTCGGCCTGACCGGTTCCGGGACGGTCGCGGACCGGCTGTGGGCGCGCCCGGCGGTGACGGTGCTGGGCATCGACTGCGCGCCGGTGGTCGGCTCGGCGGCGGCGGTCCCGGGCACCGCCCGGGCCCGGGTCAGCCTGCGGGTGCCGCCCGGCATGGACCCGGGCACCGCGCAGGAGGCGCTGACCGCGCACCTGGTGGCGGCCGCGCCGTGGGGCGCCCGGGTCACGGTGGAGCCGGAGTCGAAGGGCTCGCCGTTCCGGGCCGCCACCGACGGGCGGGCGTACGCGGCGCTGGACGCGGCCGCGCGGGAGGTCTACGGGAAGCCGCTGTCCTTCCTCGGGCAGGGCGGGTCGATCCCGCTGTGCAACGTGCTGGCGGCGCAGTACCCGGAGTCGGAGATCATCCTGATGGGCGTGGAGGAGCCGCGCTGTCTGATCCACGCGCCGAACGAGAGCGTGGACCCGTCCGAGATCGAGCACATGGCCCGGGTGGAGGCGCTGTTCCTGCGCCACTACGCGGCCGCCGCCCACCGCTGATTCGAGAGGGAGAGCATGCCCGCGCCGTTCACCACCGCAGACTTCCAGGCCCGGATGGCCCGCGCCGCGACCGCCGCCGCGGACGCCGGGCTGGCCGGACTGGTCGTCACCCCCGGCCCCGACCTGACCTACCTGACCGGCTACCGGCCGACCGCGACGACCGAGCGGCTGACCGCCCTGGTGCTCGCGGCCGGAGCCGAACCGGTGCTGCTGGTACCGAAGTTGGAGCGCCCGGACGCCGAGCAGGCGCCGGGTGCGGAGGCCGTCCGGATGGCCGACTGGACGGACGGGAGCGACCCGTACGCGGCGCTCGCGCCGAACCTGGACGGCGGCGGCCGGTACGGGATCTCCGACAACGCCTGGGCGATGCACCTGCTCGGGCTGCAGCGGACGCTGCCGGGCACCTCGTACGCGGCGCTGACGGCGGTGCTGCCGATGCTGCGGGCGGTGAAGGACCACGACGAGCTGGAGCGGCTGGCCGCGGCCGGGGCGGCGGCGGACCTGGCGTACGGGGAGATCCTGGGGATGCCCTTCGTCGGGCGGACCGAGAACCAGGTGGCCGCCGACCTGGCCGCGCTGCTGATCAAGCACGGGCACAGCCAGGTCGACTTCACCGTGGTCGGCTCCGGGCCGAACGGGGCGAACCCGCACCACGAGGCCGGGGACCGGCTGATCCGGCGCGGCGACACCGTGGTGCTGGACTTCGGCGGGCTGAAGGACGGCTACGGCTCCGACACCACCCGCACCGTGTTCGTCGGCACCGAGCCGCCCGAGGAGGTGCTCGCCGTCCACGACCTGGTGCGGCGGGCCCAGCAGGCCGCGTTCGACGCCGTCGCGCCCGGGGTGACCTGCCAGGACATCGACCGGGTCGCCCGGAAGGTGATCACCGACGGCGGGTACGGCGAGTACTTCATCCACCGGGTCGGCCACGGCATCGGGCTCACCACCCACGAGCCGCCGTACATGGTGGAGGGCGAGACCCAGCCGCTGGTGCCCGGGATGTGCTTCTCGATCGAGCCGGGGGTCTACCTGCCGGGGCGGTTCGGCGTCCGGATCGAGGACATCGTGACCGTCACCGAGGACGGCGGGCTGCGGTTCAACGGGACGCCGCACGAGCTGGCCTTCGTGAACTGAGCCGGAGGCGGGGCGGGGAGGGCCGTCGGCGTTCCGGCGGCCCTCCGTCACGCCGGGGGCGGCTGGAGGTGGAAGGCCCGGCGCAGGGCGGAGAGCAGCGCGCGCAGGGCCGGGGGCGGGGCGGGGCGGTTGACCAGGGCGAGCAGGGCCGGGGTGGTGAGGTCGGCGACCGGGACGGGGACGAGGGCCGGGAACGCGGCGGCCATCGAGCGGCTGAGCACGGCCACGCCGAGGCCGCGGACGGCCAGGTCGGCGATCGCGGCGGCGGCGCCGGCCTCCAGGGCGATGTGCGGGGTGAGGCCGCGGGCGGCGCAGTCGCGGTCCAGGACGGCGCGCAGGCCGGTGCCGCGCGGCATGCAGACCAGCGGGTGGGCGAGCAGGTCGGCGAGGGCGGGGGCGGGGAGGTCCAGCAGCGGGTGGCCGGGCGGGACGGCGGCGACCACGGGTTCGCCGACCACCACGTGGGTGTCCAGGCCGTCCGGGGCGGGGGCGGGGCGGCCGATCAGGGCGAGGTCGAGGGCGCCGGTGCGGACGGCCTCGGTGAGGTGCTCGGAGTCGTCCTCCAGCAGGGCGAGTTCGACGCCGGGGTGGGCCCGGTGGAAGGCGGCCAGGCCGTCGAACAGCGGGGTGAGGGTGCAGCCGGCGACCATGCCCAGGCGCAGGCTGCCGCGCACCAGGCCACTCACCTCGCCGACCGCCTGCCCGACCGCGCGGGCGGCGGCCAGCGCCTGCCGGGCGTGCTCCAGGGCGGCCTTGCCCGCGACGGTGAGCGTCACCGCGCGGGCCGAGCGGTCGAACAGCTCGGCGCCCAACTCGCGCTCCAGCTGCCGGATCTGGGCGCTCACCCCGGACTGGCTGATGTGCACCCGCTCGGCGGCGCGGGTGAAGTTGCGCTCCTCGGCGACCGCGACGAAGTACTCCAGCTGCCTCAGCTCCATGACTCCTGATTCTAGTTCGGAACGCAACCAGCTGTTGGACTTCTGAACGGGGCGGGCGGAGGCTGGAGGCACAGAACGACGAGGAGGAGGCCGCGGTGAGCGAGTACGAGAAGGCGATGCGCCCGGAGGACCTGACCCGGCTGTTCGTGGAGCGCTCCAACGCGGGCGACGCCGACGGGGTCGCGGCGCTGTACGAGGAGAACGCGGTGCTGGCCTACCCGCCCGGGCAGGTGACGGTCGGCCGGGCGGCGATCCGGGAGCTGTGGGCGGAGGTGCTGACCCACCGGCCGCGGTTCACCCCCGAGCCGCCGCTGCCGACGCTGGCCGCGGACGGCATCGCGCTGACCGCGACCCCGCCGAAGGACGGCGCCGGGGCCCGCGCCCAGGTGGTGCGGCAGCAGCCGGACGGCAGCTGGCTGCGGCTGCTGGACCAGCCGGAGTTCCAGCGCCCGGACGGGGCGGCCTGACCGGCCGGGGGTCAGTCGGCCAGGAAGCGGGCCAGTTCGGCGGTGAAGGCGTCCGGGTTGTCCAGCATGACGTTGTGCCCGCAGTCCGGGACGGGCACCACCGCCACCCCGGCGGCCAGCAGTTCCGGCCCGCCGGGGTACGGGGCGTCGGAGCTCGGGTGGAGCAGGAGCCGGGGCACGGTCAGCGCGGCGAGCCGGGCGCGGACGGTCGGGTCGGTGCCGCGGACCAGGTGGACGGCGCTGCGGTGGAGCGCCTCGGGGCCGGCCAGGCGCAAGGTGGACCACCAGTGCGGGCCGACCAGGTCGCGGATCTCCCGCCAGCCGCCGGCCAGGTACTCGTCCTCGGAGTAGGAGGCGATGCCGCCCCCGCCGGCCCGGCCGCGCTCGGGGGTGCCCGGGTCCAGACTCGGGTCGACCAGCACCAGCCGGGCCACCAGGTGCGGGTGGCGGTCGGCGAGCAGGACGGCGATCGCGCCGCCCATGCTGTGGCCGATCACGTCGGCGCCCCGGACACCGGCCGCGGCGAGCAGCGCGGCGACCGCATCGGTGTGCTGCTCCAGGGTGTAGTCGAAGTCGGTGGGGCGGTCGCTGGTGCCGAAGCCCAGCAGGTCGACCAGCAGCGAGCGGGCGCCGACCAGTTCGGGGCGGGCGACGGTGGCCGCGTAGTACGGGGCGGCCGCGGCGCCGAGCCCGTGCAGGTAGACGCGGGGGCGGCCCCGGTCGCCGGGGATCTCGGTCCAGCGCATCAGGGCGCCGCTGGGGGTCACTTCGGCGGTGCGCACGGTTCGTCCTCCCGGGATGACGGTTATTACCTCGCCAGGACTATACATCGGCATCTATGCATAACGCAGGTGCGGGATGATGGTCCGGTGCTGGAACTGGCGATCCTCGGCTTCCTCTTCGAACAGCAGCTGCACGGCTACGAGCTGAAGCGGCGGGTGGCCCACCTGACCGGGCACGTCCGGCCCATCGCGGACGGCACCCTCTACCCCGCGATCAAGCGCCTGGAGCGGGCCGGGTGGCTGGTCCGGCAGACCGAGCCCGGCAGCCGGGCCGCGCCCCGGCACGTGCTCACCCTCACCGCCGACGGCCGGGCCGAGCTGCTGCGCCGGCTGCGGGACGCCGACGGCACCGAGATCACCGACGAGAACCACTGGTTCACCGTGCTCGCCTTCCTGCGCCACCTCGGCGACCCGGACGAGCAGTCCGCCGTGCTGGGGCGGCGGCTGGAGTTCCTGCGGCAGCCCAGCAGCTTCTTCTACGACGACGGGCGCCCGCTGGCCGCCGAGGAGCTGGACGACCCGTTCCGGCAGGGCCTGCTGGCGGTGGCCCGCGCCACCAGCCGGGCCGAACTGGACTGGCTGGAACGGACGTTGGCCGACCTGGCGGGACCCGCGGGCTGACCGGGCCGGCGCGCCGCCGGGCCCGTGCGAAACCGTGACACTTCTCCGGGCTCCCGACCGAAACCCGAACGCCCCTTCGAGCGTGTACCTCTTCCGGAAAGACCGGATGGAGGGGGACCCGTCGTGCGACGGATTTCGATGGTGGGCGCGGTTCTGGGCGGGGCGCTGCTGCTGACCGCGTGCGGCGGCGGGGGCGGCGGGGGCGGCGGCGGTTCCGACACGCCGGCCGGGGGGACGGCGAGCGGCCCGGTGCGGGCGAAGGCGTCCGCGGCGGTGCTGTCGATCGAGCCGGGGGACGGCGCGAAGGACGTGGCCCCGGGCGCGGTCAAGGTCTCGGTGGCGACCGGCAAGCTGACCGAGGTCAGCGTCACCGACCAGGACGGCAGGCCGGTCGAGGGCGCCATCGCCGCCGACAGCCTCACCTGGGCCCCGGCCCCCGGCGGCCTCGCGGTCGGCTCGACCTACCGGGTGAGCGCCCGGGCCGCCGACGCCGACGGCGTGGCCGCCACCGCCACCAGCACCTTCACCACGCTCGTCCCGCGGCGGACGGTCAAGGTTGAGGACAACGTGGTGACCGGCGAGGACTTCGGCGTCGGCATGATCGTCTCGGTGAACTTCGGCGGCGTGAAGGTCACGAACAAGGAGGCCGTCGAACGGGCCATCACGGTCGAGGCCTCGGACGGCACCCAGGTCAGGGGCCACTGGTTCGACGGCGACACCCGGCTCGACCTGCGCCCCGCCGAGTACTGGAAGCCCGGCACCACCGTCCAGGTCCACCTGCGCACCAAGAGCGTGGAGCTGGCCCCCGGCGTGTACGGCGCGACCCAGCGCGACGAGCACTTCACCATCGCCCGCTCCCGGATCAGCGAGGTCGACGCCCGCACCCACCAGATGGTGGTCAAGGAGGACGGCAAGCCGGACCAGACCATCGCGATCGTCGCGGGCACCGACGACAACCCCTCCTGGAACGGCACCATGGTCATCTCGGCGAAGAGCCGGATGGAGAAGATGACCTCCGAGGGCCAGACCAACCTCAAGGGCCCCGGCTACGAAGCGATGGAACCGCACGCGATGCGCCTGACCAGCTCCGGCACCTACCTGCACGGCAACCCGCAGGCCCGCGGCGTGGCCGGCCGCGCCAACATCAGCCACGGCTGCATCGGCATGCCCGACACCCCCGAGGGCAGCGACGACTCCGTCGCCGGGCAGGTCTACAACGCCTCGAAGATCGGCGACGTGGTGATCATCCGGAACTCGGTCAAGAAGGAGCGGCTGGACCCCGCCAACGGCCTCAGCGGCTGGACCCTGCCCTGGTCGCAGTGGTGACCGCGGGCTGATCGCGGGCTGACCGCGGGCTGATCGCGGGCTGACCGCGGCCCGCGGCGGCGGGCCTCAGCGGGTGCGGCGGCGGTAGTCGGCCGGGGTGGTGGCCAGGGTGCGGGCGAAGGCCCGGCGCATCGCCTCGGCCGAGCCGTACCCGCAGGAGCGGGCGACCTGCTCCACGCCGTCCCGGCTGTCCTCCAGCCGGCGGCGGGCCGCCTCCAGCCGGGCCCCGGCCACGTACCGGCCGGGGGTCATGCCGACGTCCGCGGCGAAGACCCGGGCGAATTGGCGCGGCGACAGCGCGGCCCGGCGGGCCAGCGACTCCACCGACAGGTCCTCCTCCGGGTGCTCGACGATCCAGCGCTGCACCTCGCGCACCGAGTCCCGCTCGGCGAGCTGCGCCGACAGCTGGGCGGAGAACTGGGCCTGGCCGCCGGGGCGGCGCAGGAACACCACCAGGTTGCGGGCGACCGCCAGCGCGACCTCCCGGCCCAGGTCCTCCTCCACCAGGTGCAGCGCCAGGTCGATGCCCGCGGTGACGCCCGCCGAGGACAGGAACCGGCCGTCCCGGACGTAGATCGGCTCCGGGTCGACGGTCAGCTCGGGGTGGCGGGCGGCCAGCGTCGCGCAGTGCCGCCAGTGGGTGGTGACCCGGCGGCCCGCCAGCAGGCCGGCCGCAGCGAGCAGGAAGGTGCCGGTGCACACCGAGACCACCCGCCCGGCGCCGGCCGCGAGTTCGGCGATCCGGGCGGGCAGTTCGGGCGCGACCTCGCCGCGGGTGCCGACGCCGCCCGGGACGAGCAGGGTGTGCGCGGGGGCGGCCAGGTCGAGGTCGGTGTCGGGCAGCAGGGTCAGCCCACTGCTGCTGCGCACCGGCCGCCCGCCGGGCGAGGCGGTGGTGACGGGGTGCCCGGCGCCGTGGAACACCTCCAGCGGGCCGGTGACGTCGAGGCTCTGCACCCCGTCGAACAGGACGATCAGCACGCTGCGGGTCGGCATGCTCCCAGGTTGGCGGAGCTCCCCGGTGGCAGCAAGGACGCGCACCCCACCTTTCCTGCCATCAGGCGTCGAGCCGCTTGTAGTAGTAGGTGGTGTCGGCGAGCGTGCCGTCCGGGGTGGCGGCGTGGCCGGGGACGGTGCCGAACGGCGTCCAGCCGGCCGAGCGGTAGAGGTGCTCGGCGGCGCTGCCGGTCTGGGTGTCGAGCAGCAGCAGGGTGACGCCGCGGGCCCGGGCGGCGTCCTCGGCGTGCGCCAGCAGGCGGCGGCCCAGGCCCGCGCCGCGGGCGTCGCGGTGCACCAGGAGTTTGGCGACCTCGGCCCGGTGGCGGCCGTTCGGCTTCTCCTCCCGGACCAGCGAGACGGTGCCCAGCAGGCGCCCGGCCGCGTCCTCGGCCACCCACAGCAGCCGGGTGCCGGCCGCGACGGACGGGCCCAGCGCGGCCCACCAGGCGGCGGCCTCGGCCGGTCCGGTGCCGGCCAGGAAGCCGACCGAGGCGCCGTCGGCCACCGCGTCCAGCAGCAGTTCGACGAGGGCGTCCAGGTCTTCGGGAACGGACGGGCGGACGGTCGGGTTCACGGCAGCACCAGCGCGATCAGGTAGCGGACGGGGTCGGGGCCGGGGCAGTGGAACCCGGAGGTGCCGTGCAGCCGGTGGCGGAGGCAGTCGCCCGCGGCGAGGCGGTGCACGGCGCCGTCCAGCTCCAGCTCCAGCACGCCGTCCAGCACCCACAGGTGGTGCTCCAGGCCGGGGACGGGCGGCGCCGCGTAGGAGACGGCCGCGCCGGGCGGCAGGGTGCCCTCGACCAGTTCGGCCCGCAGCCCCGGGTGCGGCGGCGAGACCGAGCGGCGGGCGAAGCCGGTGGCCGGGTCGTGCCAGCGCGGCTGGTCGGCGGCGCGCAGCAGGCCGGGTGGCTCGGCCTCGACCTCGGCCAGCAGCCGGGAGGCGGTGCGGCCGTGCGCGGTGCAGAGCCGGCCGAGCTGGGCGGCGGTCGGGCTGAGTTCGGCGCGCTCCAGCCGGGAGAGCGTGGAGCGGCTGATGCCGCTGCGGCGGGCGAGTTCGTCCAGCGACCAGCCGCGGTCGGCGCGCAGTGCGGCGAGGCGGGCGGCGAGGCGGCGGCCCTCCTCGTCCGGGGGTTCGTCCTGTCCCATATCCGGGATGGTATCCCCGATCCGGGACACGGCGGCGGCGGGGGTGCCGACCCGCGGTCATCCGTGATGTCAGGAATGGTTACCGTGGTGGGGTGTACCGGTTCCTGCTCAGCCCGCGGTGGCTCGTCGGCACGGTCGTCGCGGTGGCGGCGGTCGTGGTCTGCCTGATGCTGGGCACCTGGCAGCTGGACCGCTTCGAGTCCCGGGTGTCGACCCACCGGGAGAGCGGCCGGACGTCGGCCGCGGCCGGCCCGGCCGAGGCGCCACCGCTGGCGGCGGTGCTGCCGGACGGCGCGGCGAAGGTCGGCACCGACACCGTCGGCCGGACGGTCACGGTCACCGGCGCGTACGACGGCGCGCACCAACTGCTGGTGCCGGACCGGACGGTGGACGGGCGGCAGGGCTACTACGTGCTGACCCCGCTGGTCACCGACGGCGGCCGGGCGGTGGCCGTGGTGCGCGGCTGGGCGGCGGGCGAGCCCGGCGCGGCGCCGGACGTCCCGGCCGGGCGGGTCAGCCTGACCGGCCGGCTCCAGGCCCCGGAGAACAGCGGCAGCGGCGGCGCGGTGGCGGGCGGCCTGCCCGCCGGACAGCTGGGCACGATCAGCCCGGCCACCCTGGTCAACGTGCTGCCGTACCCCGTGTACGACGGCTGGGTCGCGGCGGACGACGCCCCGGTCGGCCTGGCGGCGGTGCCCACGGTGCAGCCGCAGGGCGGGGACGGGCTGAGCCTGCGAGCGTTCCAGAACCTGGGCTACACCCTGGAGTGGTTCGTCTTCGCCGGGTTCGTGGTCTTCATGTGGTTCCGGCTGGTCCGCCGCGAGGCCGAGGCCGCGGAGGACCGGGCCCTGGGACTGGACCCGGCCCTGGACTGACCCCGGGCCTGGACTGACCCCGGGCCGGTCCGGCTCCGACCGGAACCGGACCGCTCCCGCGCCGTCAGCCGGTCTTCGGCTTCGACCCGGACGGCGACACCCGGGCGCTCGGCGAGACCCGGGCGCCCGGCGCGGCCGAGGCGCTCGGATCCGGACTGCCGCAGGCCACCGCCCCGGTGCCGGTCGGGCGGGGCGAGGGCGTGCCGGTGGCCGGGGTGGCCGCGGGCAGCGCGCTCGGGGCGGTGGCGCAGTCGTCGCCGAAGCCGCTGCCGGTGAAGCCCGGCGCGGGCGAGGGGTTGCCGCAGTCGTCGACGTAGTCGTCGCTGCGGGTGGAGCCCGAGGTGCGGTGGTGGTAGTGGTGCACCACCGTGGTGCCGCCCCCGGTGTAGTGCGACGTGCTGGAGCCCCTGGAGCCGGAACCGCCCGAGCTCCCCGAGCTCCCCGAACTCTTGGAGCCCTTGGAGCTCCGGCTGCCGCTGGAGCCGCCCTTGGAGCTGCGCCCGCCGCTCTTGGCCAGCACGACGCTGCCGTCCCCGCCGTCGGCCAGCACCACGCTGCCGTCCCCGCCGCCGGTCAGCACCAGGCCGGTGTCGGCCGCGGGGGCACCCGCCGCCTGGACGCAGTCGTGGCTCCCGCTGCCCGAGGAGCAGCCGGCCGCGGTCAGCAGGACGGCGCCGACCGCGACGACGGCCAGCACGGCGCGTCCACCCATCAGTTCTCCCCCTCGTGGCCCGGTCCTGCGCAGCTCAGCGGACGGTGCCGGGCGCCAGGTGGCGCCGGACGAAGTCGATCTCCAGCCGGAGCTGCTTGATCCGCTCGTCGACGACCAGCGAACCGTGCCCGGCATCGTAGCGGTACACCTCGTGGACCTTGCCGAGCTCCTCCAGCCGGCGGACGTAGTTGTCGACCTGCCGGATCGGGCAGCGCGGGTCGTTGACGCCCGCGCTGATGTAGACCGGCGCCTTGACCCGCTCGACGTGGGTCAGCGGGGAGGAGGCCCGCCAGCGCTCGGGGACCTCCTCGGGCGTGCCGCCGAACAGGGTGCGGTCCAGCGACTTCAGCGCCTCCATCTCGTCCTCGTACGCGGCCAGATAGTCGCCGACCGGGACGGCGGCCAGGCCGAGCGTCCAGTGGTCGGGCTGGGTGCCGAGGCCGAGCAGGGTGAGGTAGCCGCCCCAGGAGCCGCCGGACAGCACCAGCCGGTCCGGGTCGGCCAGGCCGGAGGAGACCGCCCAGTCGCGGACCGCGCCGATGTCCTCCAGCTCGATCAGGCCGACCCGTTCGGTGAGCGCGTCGGTCCAGGCCCGGCCGTAGCCGGTGGAGCCGCGGTAGTTGACCCGGACGACGGCGAAGCCGTGGTCGAGCCAGGCGGCGGGCCCGGCCGCGAAGGAGTCGCTGTCGTGGTGGGTCGGGCCGCCGTGCACCTCGAACACCGTGGGGTGCGGGCCCTCCCCGGACGGGCGCTGCACCAGGGCGTGCACCCGGCCGCCGGGGCCCTCCACCCAGACGTCCTCGACCGGCACCGAGCCGGGCGGCACCGGGCCGGGGGCGCGCAGCACCACCGCGCCGGAGGTGGAGCGCACCGCGGACGGCTCGGCGGCCGAGGACCACAGGAACTCCACCGTGCCGTCGGGGCGGGCGGTGGCCCCGGCGACGGTGCCGCGCGGGGTGTCCAGCCTGGTCAGCTCGCCGGCCGCCAGGTCGTAGGAGAACAGCTCCGATCGGGCCTCGTACTCGTGCTCGATCAGCAGCGAGCGGGCGTCCGGGCGCCACTGCGCGGACAGGTCGCCGGGGAACGGGCGGCCCTGCTCGTCGCGCAGGGCGAGTTCGGTCTCGGTGCCCGCGGCGACGTCCCACAGCATCGGCTCCCAGCGGCCGCTGCGCTGGTGGGCGACCAGCAGCCGGGTGTCGCCGTCGGCGGGCGCGAAGCCCAGGCAGGCCACGCCGCGCGGCTCGTCGCGGCCGGTGACCTCGTCGAGTTCGGCGACGGTGGCGCCGTCGGCCAGGCGCAGCACCCGGATCGCCGAGTGCATGGCGTCGCCGTGCTCGGTGTGGTCGACGGCCAGCAGGGCGCCGTCGTGCGAGAGGTCGCCGACGCCGCCGTACTCGGCGTGCCGGTAGACCACCTCGGGCCCGGCGGCGCCCGGGCGGCGCAGGTACAGGGTGGTGCCCTCGTCGTCGGTGGAGGTGCCGACCACCACGGTGCCGTCCCGGCCGAGCGCCAGGCCCGCCGAGTAGGCGGCGGGCACGCCCGGGGCGGCCTCCTCGTCCGGGCCGCCGTCGAAGGGCTGGCGGCGCCAGACGCCGAACTCGTCGCCGTCGGTGTCGTCGAACCACCAGATCCACTGCCCGTCGGGGGACAGTTCGGCGTCGGTGGTGCCGTTGGGCCGGTCGGTGACCCGGCGGTGCCGGTCGGTGGAGCGGTCCCACGCGTAGACCTCGTAGGTGCCGGTCGCGTTGGACACGTACAACGCCCGGTCGGGTGCCTCGTCCGCCCAGTCCGGCAGGGACACCCGTGCCGCCCGGAACCGCTGCTCCCACGCCGGGACGGCGTTCGTCTGCTCGTTCATGCGCTCATCCAACCCGATGCCGGGGGGTGATCGGAACGGGCGGGACGGGGGCGCGAGGGGGGCGCGCGGGCGGCGCGGCGTTGGTGCGGACACGGAGCTGATGCGGTGCGGCCGCTGACGGGCTATCAACGGTACCGTAACAAATACGGACATAATGACCGGAGGAGTTCTGCCGTGACCGTCCCCGCGCCCCCGTTCGACCGGCTCGACGCGCACGAGCTCGCCCAGGCGCTGGGCCTGGTCGAGGAGATCGAGCAGTACCTGGCCGGGCTGCCCGCGCCCGCCGCCGCCCCCTCGCCCGCGCCCGCCCCCGGGCCGCCGGGCGGGCCGCACGGCAGCGTCCGGCAGCCCTGGAACCACGGCCAGCCGCTGCCCCGCCGCTCGCTGCTGGACCTGCTGGCCCACCGCCCGGCCCGCCCGGTGGAGGTCACCGTCGCCGGGCACCTGCGGCTGACCTCCCGCTACCTCGCCGAGGCCGGCTGGACGCAGGGCGCGCTGTGGGACGCCCGCGGCCGGGTCTGCCTGCTGGGCGCGCAGACCGCCGTGCTGGCGCACGGCTACGGCACCGCGTACACCGTGCGCCGGGCCCGCGCCCAGGTGATGGAGGTGCTGCACGCCACCGGCCGCGCCGTGCCCTCCCCCGACGTGTGGAACGACCGACCGGGCCGCCGCCAGGCCGAGGTGCACGCGCTGCTGGAGCGGGCCGGGGCCCGGGCCCGCCTCCTGGGGATCTGACCGCCCGCCCCCGCAGCGCTCTCAGACCGGTACGGGGGCCGGGGCGTCGGCGCTCGCGGCGGTGCTCGCGGCGGTGCTCGCCGCGGTGAGCGCGGCCAGCCGCTCGGCGGTCACCGAGCCCGGCTCGACGGTGTACACCACCAGCAGCAGCCCCGGTTCGCCGGGCGGGGCCAGCGTCTCGTAGCCGAAGTCCAGCTCCCCCGCGCGCGGGTGCAGCAGCAACTTGCGCCCGAAGGTCTTCTCCCGGACGCCGTGCCGGGCCCACAGCTCGGCGAACAGCGGGCTGCCGGCCGTCAGGTCGGCCACCAGCGCGGCCAGTTCGGGGTCGTCGGGGTGCCGGGCCGCGTCCAGCCGCAGGTAGGCGACGGTCTCGGCGGCGACCCGCTCGAACTCCGGGTACAGCCGGCCGCCGCTCTCGGTGAGGAAGGCGTGCCGGGCCATGTTCCGCGCGCCGGGCGCCAGTTCGGAGAACCCGATCACCGCGTCGGCCGGGGCGTTCCAGGCCAGCACGTCCATGCAGCGGCCGAGCACGAACACCGGCGACGCCATCGAGTCCAGCACCAGCCGCAGCCCGGGCCTGATCCGGCGCGGCGTGCGCCGGTAGGTGTCGCGCGGCGGGCGGGCCAGGTCGTGCAGGTGGCCGCGCTCGGTGCCGTCCAGCCGCAGCACCCGGGCCACCGCGTCCAGCACCTCCGCGGAGACGCCGTCGCCCCGGCCCTGTTCGAGCCGCACGTAGTAGTCGACGCTCACCCCCGCCAGCTGCGCGACCTCCTCCCGCCGCAGGCCGGGCACCCGGCGGCGGCGCCCCAGCTCGGGCAGGCCCACGTCGGACGGCTGGATGCGGGCGCGGCGCTGCCGCAGGAACTCCCCCAGTTCGCTCATGCCCCCGACGATACGGCCCCCGCCGCGAAGGTGGTTCTCCCGGACCCAGGAAAACCGCGGCACTGGGTAGGACCGCCGCCGCCGAACAGACTCGTACCCGTCAGCAGGAAGCGGGCCGCGGGAAGCGGAGACCGCAGCGAACTGAGGAGAGCGATTCCCATGGGCTACCCCACCCTGAACACCCGTACCGCCGTCGTCACCGGTGCCGCCAGCGGCATGGGCGAGGCCATCGCCCGGCAGCTGGTCGCGGACGGCGCCCGGGTCGCGCTGCTGGCCCGCCGGGCCGACCGGCTCGCCGAGCTGGCCGCCGAACTCGGCCCGAACGCGCTCGCGGTGCCCGCCGACGTCACCGACCAGGACTCCGTCGACGCGGCCGGCAAGCTCGTCCACGAGACCTTCGGCCGGGTCGACCTGCTGGTCAACGCGGCCGGCGTGATGCTGCCCAACCCGATCGACGACGGCCGGATCGACGAGTGGTCCCGCATGATCGACACCAACGTGACCGGCGTGCTGCGGATGATCCGCGCCTTCGGCCCCGACCTGGTCGAGGCCGCCGCGGCCGGCGCCACCGCCGACCTGGTCGACATCTCCTCGATCGGCGCGGACGTGGTCTTCCCCAACTACGCGGTCTACGGCGCCACCAAGGCCGCGCTGACCCAGCTCTCGGCCGCGCTGCGCAGCGAGTACGGCCCGCGCGACGTCCGGGTCACCAACATCGAGCCCGGCCTGACCGACACCGAGCTGGGCACCCACATCGACAACCCGGCGCTCGGCCCGGACGGCCAGCTCGGCGCGATGTTCGACGCGATCGGCCCGCTGGCCGCCGCCGACGTCGCCGACCTGGTCGCCTACGCGGCCAGCCGCCCCCGGCACGTGAACCTGCGCCAGCTGGTGGTGCTGCCGACCCGGCAGGCCTGACGGGTCGACACCCGGCGGCTCCGGCCGGGGCGGGGTGCCGGCCGGACCGGGCGTCAGGACGGGGTGCTCGGCGGGGCCTGGACGGGCTGGTCGGGCTCCGGGCCGGTCCAGTAGACGGTGCCGCCGCAGCCCGCCGACAGCGCGGTGTCGACCGGCGTCCCGGGGGCCCGCTGGTCGGCGGGCACGTAGCCGAGGGCGAAGACCGCGGCCGACGGGCTGCTCACGACCGCCCCGGTGCTCGGGTCCGCGGTCGGGGTCGGATCGGCCGCCAAGGACGCCGGCGTCGCCTCCGCGGCGGAGCCGGCCGCGGGGCCTGCGCGGCGGCGCTGGCCCCCGCACTGGGCTGCGGCCCGTCCGTGCCGCCGGGCGACTCGGAGGCGGCCGGGCAGCGGTCGGGCACCCAGGCGAACCGCACCAGGTAGGAGCCGCCCGGGTCGAGCGGCACCTCGGCGGGCAGCCCCGCCGGGTCGGGCAGCGAACCGGCCGGGTCGCCGACGGTGTGCGCGAGCAGGCGGACGCCGCCGGCACCGGCCCCCAGGACGAGCCTGCCGGGGGCCGCCACCCGGCAGGCCCGCGCGGTGGTGTTGGTCATCCGGAACCAGCCGTANACCTTGCCGGTGGCCGGGTCGGCGGCGGCCTGCTCGGCGGCGGCCCGGCCGAGGTCGGTGCGGGCGCACACCGGGACGAGGGCGGGCGGGGCACCCGGGCTGCCGCTCGCGGACGGGCTCGCGGACGCCTCCGGGCTGGGCCCGGCGGTGCCGGCGGTCGGCACCGCGGCGGAGGCGTGCGGGTGCCCGACGCGGCTGTCCGGGGTCTTCACCGGGCTGCTGCCCCGGCTGGGCGCGGCCTGCCCGCCGGTCGGGTCGCCGGACAGGTCGAACGGCCCGGTGACGTGCACCACCGGCAGCGCGGCGATCGCGGCGGCCAGCACCACGGCCCCGCCCACGGCCCGCCGGCGGACGGCGCGACGGCGTGGACGGCGGCGCGCAGCCGGGGCAGCGCGCCGGGTTCGGGTTCGACGGCGGCGACGGCCCGGTGCAGCCGGGCGCGCAGCAGGTCCTCGGTCAGCGGGCCGAGCGGCCCCCCGCCGCTGAACGCCGCCCCGCCGCCGAGCGGGCCCCCGTCACCGGCCGGGCCCTCGCCGGGGCGTTCGGTCCGGCCCTCAGTCATCGCCCGGCTCCATCCGCACCCGCAGGGCGGCGATCCCGCGCGACCCGTACGCCTTCACCGAGCCGATGGAAATGCCGAGCACCTCGGCGACCTGTGCCTCCGTCAGGTCGGCGTAGTAGCGCAGCACCAGCACCTCCCGCTGACGGCGTTGCAACCCCCGGAGCGCGGCCTTGAGTTCGTCGCGCTCCAGCGCATCGTAAGCCCCCTCTTCTGCACTGGCCATGTCAGGCATGGGCTTGGGCAGCAGACGGAGGCCCAGCAGGCGGCGACGCAGCGTGGACCGGGACAGGTTCACCACGGTCTGCCGCAGGTAGGCGAGCGTCTTCTCGGGGTCGCGGACCCGGCGCCGGGCGGCGTGCACCCGGATGAACGCCTCCTGCACGACGTCCTCGCAGGAGGAGAGGTCGTCCAGCAGCAGCGCGGCGAGCCGCAACAGGGAACGGTAGTGGGCCCGGTAGGCGTCGGTGAGCTGGTCGACGCTGGCCCCGGTCGCGTCCGCTGCCGCCGCAGCAAAGCCCATCCGACTACCGGCCCGCCGGGCCGCCCCGGGCAGGGCGGCCGCCACCGCCGCCCGCGTCACGTCGATCACGATGGTTGGACACACGATCCCCTGTCCTGGTTGCCCCGGCCGGGGGCGTTGTTGCGCGGGAAGAGGGAATCCCCCTCCCGAGCGCACTGGCTCCGAAGGGGGATTCTGGCAGACCCGGCGGACGGGCCGGGTCCGCTTCACCCCTCCCGCACACAACCGTTGCGGTGTGGGTATCCGGGGCGGACCCGGGGGCCGTTCAGCGGCCGGTGCCGCCGTAGACGACCGCCTCGTCGCTCTCGCTGTCCAGACCGAACGCGGTGTGCACCGCGCGGACCGCCTCCGGCACGTCCTCCGCGCGGGTGACCACCGAGATCCGGATCTCCGAGGTGGAGATCAGCTCGATGTTCACGCCGGCCTCGGAGAGCGCCTCGAAGAAGGTCGCGGTGACGCCCGGGTTCGAGCGCATGCCGGCGCCGACCAGCGAGATCTTGCCGATCGCGTCGTCGAAGCGCAGCGACTCGAAGCCGATGCCCTCCTTGACCCGGTTCAACGCGTCCAGCGCCTTCTGGCCCTCGTTGGTGGGCAGCGTGAAGGAGATGTCGGTCAGACCGGTGGCCGCGGCCGACACGTTCTGCACGACCATGTCGATGTTGACCTCGGCGTCCGCGATCGCGCGGAAGATCCGGGCCGCCTCGCCCGGCTTGTCGGGCACGCCGACGACGGTGACCTTGGCCTCCGACGTGTCGTGGGCGACTCCGGAGATGATGGCCTGCTCCATCTCGCCCCCTTCGGGCTTCTTGTTCGGGTTGGTGCCGCTGACGATCGTCCCCGGCAGACCGGAGAACGACGATCGTACGTGAATCGGGATGTTGTAGCGCCGTGCGTACTCCACACAGCGGTCGAGCAGCACCTTCGAGCCGGACGACGCCAGCTCCAGCATGTCCTCGAAGGCGATCCAGTCGATCTTGCGGGCCTTCTTGACCACCCGCGGGTCGGCGGTGAACACGCCGTCCACGTCGGTGTAGATCTCGCAGACCTCGGCGCCCAGCGCGGCCGCCAGCGCCACCGCGGTGGTGTCCGAGCCGCCGCGGCCCAGCGTGGTGATGTCCTTGGAGACCTGGGAGACGCCCTGGAAACCGGCCACGATCGCGATGTTGCCCTCGTCCAGGGCCGCCCGGATCCGGCCCGGCGTCACATCGATGATGCGCGCCTTGTTGTGGGTCGAGTCGGTGATCACACCGGCCTGGCTGCCGGTGAACGACTGGGCGTCGAAGCCCAGCGTCCGGATCGCCATGGCCAGCAGCGCCATCGAGATGCGCTCTCCGGCGGTCAGCAGCATGTCGAACTCGCGGCCGGACGGAATAGGGGTCACCTGTTCCGCGAGCTCGATGAGTTCGTCCGTGGTGTCACCCATCGCGGAGACCACGACGACGACCTCGTGGCCGGCCTTCCTGGTGTCCACGATGCGGCGGGCGACGCGCTTGATGCCTTCGGCATCCGCGACGGATGAGCCGCCGTACTTCTGCACGACAAGGCCCACGGGGGCTCCTCGACTTGGGGTGGTAGGTCGCGGCCAGTCTAACGAGCAGGGGTTCTCCGACCGACCTCTTCCACATCGTGAGATGCGGATATCGGACTCTGGTCACCGCCGACCGGCAGGTCTGCGGGCCCCGGCCGCCCGCTCCGAAGAATCGCCGCCGGAGCGCCGTCCGCCTCCCGGAATCTTCGCTTCCGGGAGGCCGGTGACTGTTGCGTCACACCCGCACGGTTCCGGCCGCCGACCGGCGCTTTCCGGCCGGTCGGCGGCCGGTTCGGCGTCGGTGCCGGGCTCGGAGCCGGGCCCGCGCCGGGCCGCTCAGCGGCCTACAGGCCGAGTTCGGCCGCCATCAGGTCGCCCGCCTGCTGCTCCAGCTGCTCGTCCGTCAGCCCGTCGTCGTCGGTGTCCGCCCCGTCCGGCACCGCGCCCAGCGGCGAGTCCAGCCGCACGTGCGCGATCAGCGACTGCAGCGCGCGCAGCACCGCCGTGCAGGTCGAGCCCCAGTTGGACAGGTACGAGAACTGCCACCACCACAGCGCCTCCGAGACCCGGCCCTCGCGGTAGTGCGTCAGCCCGTGGTTCAGCTCGCTGACCACGCCCGCCAGGTCGTCCGAGATCCGGAACGCGCTCGGCTTCTCCGGCGGGCCGTACGGGTCGAACACCTCGTGGTAGACGTCGATCGGCGCCAGCAGCTCGGCGAGCCGCTCGCGCAGCTCCACGCCGTCCGGCTCCGGCCCGGCGTCCGGCTCGAAGCGGTCCTCCGGCAGCACGTCCTCGATCGCGCCCAGCCGGCCGCCCGCCAGCAGCAGCTGCGAGACCTCCAGCAGGAGCAGTGAGATCGCGCTGCCCGGCTCGTCGCCCTTGGCCACCTCGGTGACGGCCAGCACGAAGCTCTCCACCGAGTCGGCGATCTGCACCGCGAAGTCGTCCGGAGCGCCGGTGCGCCCCAGTGGGCCCGGCAGTTCAGTGGTGTCGGTTCGGTCAGACATCGAGCAGTCGTCTCCCTTCGAACGCCCGGCCGAGGGTGACCTCGTCGGCGTACTCCAAGTCCCCGCCGACGGGCAGCCCGCTCGCCAGCCGGGTGACCTTGAGGCCCATCGGCTTGCACAGCCGGGCCAGGTAGGTCGCGGTCGCCTCCCCCTCCAGGTTGGGGTCGGTGGCCAGGATCAGCTCGGTGACCGTACCGTCCGCGAGCCGGGTCATCAGCTCGCGGATCCGCAGGTCGTCCGGGCCGACCCCCTCGATCGGGCTGATCGCCCCGCCCAGCACGTGGTAGCGGCCGCGGAACTCGCGCGTCCGCTCGATCGCCACCACGTCCTTGGGCTCCTCCACCACGCAGATCACCGCGAGGTCGCGGCGCGGATCCAGGCAGACCCGGCACTGCTCGGACTCCGCGACGTTGCCGCAGACCGCGCAGAACCGCACCTTCTCCTTCACCTGCTGCAGCGCGTGCGCCAGCCGGCGCACGTCCACCGGATCGGACTGCAGGATGTGGAAGGCGATCCGCTGGGCGCTCTTCGGACCGACTCCGGGCAACCTGCCCAGTTCGTCGATCAAGTCCTGCACCACGCCTTCGTACACCTGCCACGCCTTCCTTCGACCGGAGTCCGCTCCGGTGCCATCATCCAACGAATCGGGCGTCGGACACACCGCCCGACGCCCTACTGGCCCATAAATCACACAACCCGTTACCCGGGGTTCCCGCCGCGCACGGGGCGTGCCCGCCGGGTGCCGCTCGGACGGTGCCGAGCGGACGGTGCCGAGCGGCGCCCGCGACGGGTCTGCGCGGGCGGGTCTGCGCGGGCGGGTCGGAACGCATGAGCCGGTGCGCGCGGGCCGGTGCGTACGGCTCAGTGCGCGCCAGTCAGTGCGCGCGGGCAGCGCGGGCGGGTCAGAACGGGAGGCCGGGGATGCCGGCGCCGCCGCCCAGGCCCTGGGTCAGCGGGCCCATCCGCTCGGCCTGCAGCTTCTGCGCCGCCGCGTTGGCGTCCCGCACCGCGGCCAGCACCAGGTCCGCCAGGGTCTCGGTGTCCTCCGGGTCGACCGCCGCCGGGGCGATGGTCAGCGCGACCAGCTCGCCCGAGCCCGTCACCGTCGCCTCCACCAGGCCGCCGCCCGCGGAGCCGGACACCTTGGCCTCGGCCAGCTCCTTCTGGGCCCGGCCCAGCTCCTCCTGCATCTTCTGCGCCTGCTTCAAAAGCTGCTGCATGTTCGGCTGGCCACCAGGGAACACCACGGGACTCTCCTCGATCCTTCGACACTCCACGACACTCCGGGCACCGGCGCGCCCGGCCGAAACCGCCCGCACCAGCGCCCCGCCCCCGAGCCTACGCGGCCGCCCGTCAGCCCCACATCAGCTGCGGAGGCCCACCCGGGCCCGGCGGCTCAGCCCGGCGGCCCGGCGGCCAGCGCGGTGGCTCAGCCCGGACGGTGGTGGATCTCCTCCAGCACCGTCGCGCCCAGCTCGCGGACGATCAGCTCCTGGGCGGAGAAGACGTCCTCGTTCAAGTCCGGGTCGTCCTCCTCCGGGACGTCGTCCTCCGGCGCCACCGCGGGCGGGGCCTGCACCGGCCGGGCCTGCGGCTGCGGCTGTGGCGGCTGCTGGTGTTGCGGCGGCGGCACGGGAGCGGGCGCGGGCGCGGGCACCGGGGCGGGCGCCTGCGGCACGGGAGCCTGCTGCACCAGGGGCGCCGGGGGCTGGATCTGCTGCACCGGCTGCGGGGCGGGACGGGGAGCCTGCGGGGCCCCCCAGCCACCGGCCGCCGGGGCGGGCGGCGCCGACTGCGCCGACGGCGGATTCGTCGCACCCGACGGGTCGACGATGCAGTCCACCCGCCAGTCCACGCCCAGCGCGTCCGCCAGCGCCTGCCGCAGCACCTCGTCGCTGTGGCTGCCGACGAAGCTGTCCCGGGCGCCCGCGTTCACGAACGACACCTGGAGCACGCTGCCGTCGAACCCGGCCACCTGGCCGTTCTGGCTCAGCAGGATCCAGGTGAACCGGCGGCGGTTCTTCACCGCCTCCAGGATCTGCGGCCACATCTGCCGGATCTGCGCCGCACCCTGCTGCGCCGCCGCCGAGGGCTGCACGCCGACGGGGGACGGGACGGGGGCCGGCGCTGGAGCTGGCACTGGGGCCGGCGCCACCGGAGCCTCCGGGGCCGCTGCGGGGGTCTCCGGGGCTGCCGCAGGGGCCGCTGCGGCCGGGGGCTGCTGGCCGCCGGGCGGGAAGCTGCGCGGGATCGGCCAGGCGCCCGGCGCCGGACCGGCCGGGGCGGGAGCCTGCTGCGCAGGTGCCTGCTGTACGGGGGGCTGCTGTACGGGGGGCGCAGGGGCCACGGGTGCGGCCTGCGCCTCCGGGGCCGGGGCCTGGGCCTGGGCCTGGGCCTGGAGGGCTTGGGCCTGGGCCTGGGGGGCCATCGGCTGGAACGCGACCGGTGCGGCGAAACCGCCCGCCGACGCCCGCCGTTCCAGCTTGTCCAGCCGGGCCTGCACGGACAGCTCGTCCCCGTACGCGCCGGGCAGCATCACCCGGGCGCAGATCAGCTCCAGCTGCAGCCGGGGCGCGGCGTTCCCGCGCATCTCGGTCAGGCCGGTGTTCACCAGGTCCGCCGCGCGGCTCAGCTCGGCCGGGCCGAAGCGGTCGGCCTGCGCCTGCATCACCGCGATCCGGTCGGCCGGGGCGTCGATCAGGCTCTTCTCCCCCGCGTCCGGCACCGTGGCCAGGATCACCAGGTCGCGCAGCCGCTCCAGCAGGTCCGTCACGAACCGCCGCGGGTCGTGCCCGCCCTCGACCACCCGGTCGATCACCTGGAACACCGTCGCGCCGTCCTGCGCGGCGAAGGCGTCCACCACCTCGTCCAGCAGGGCCGCGTCGGTGTACCCCAGCAGCGCCGTCGCCATCCGGTACGTCACGCCGGCCTCGTCGGCACCCGCCAGCAGCTGGTCCATCACCGACATCGAGTCACGCACCGACCCGGCGCCGGCCCGCACCACCAGCGGGAACACCGCGTCCTCGACCTGGATGCCCTCCCGGCCGCAGACCTCCGCCAAGTAGTCGCGCAGCGTGCCGGGCGGCACCAGCCGGAACGGGTAGTGGTGCGTGCGAGACCTGATCGTCCCGATCACCTTCTCCGGCTCGGTGGTCGCGAAGATGAACTTCAGGTGCTCCGGCGGCTCCTCCACCACCTTCAGCAGCGCGTTGAAGCCGGCCGAGGTCACCATGTGCGCCTCGTCCAGGATGAAGATCTTGTACCGGCTGTGCACCGGCGCGAAGAACGCCCGCTCACGCAGCTCGCGCGCGTCGTCCACACCACCGTGCGAGGCGGCGTCGATCTCGATCACGTCGATCGAACCCGGCCCGCCCGTCGCCAGGTCACGGCAGGACTGGCACTCCCCGCACGGGTCCGGGGTCGGGCCCTGCTCGCAGTTCAGGCAGCGGGCCAGGATGCGGGCGCTCGTCGTCTTCCCGCACCCGCGCGGCCCGCTGAACAGGTACGCGTGGTTGACCCGGTTGTTGCGCAGGGCCTGCTGGAGCGGGGCGGTCACGTGCTCCTGCCCGATGACCTCCGCGAAGGTCTCGGGGCGGTAGCGGCGGTACAGGGCTAGGGACACACCCCCGAAGATATCGGGCCCAACCGACAAACGTGACCGCCCACCCACCGGCACCCCCCGCAGAACGCAAGGACCCCCCGTGTACCCGCCAGAGCTCTCCTACCCTTGCTGCCTTCCGGCCCTGGGGGGGTTCAAAGAGATAGCGCCACACGAGGGGCTGCCCCAAGAGTAGCGGATCCCGGCCCCCACTCCCCCCACCCACCCCCAACTCCGATCCGCAGGCCTCGCCCCGCCACCCACCTGCGAGAGCGTGGTCGCAACCACCCCTCGACATGTACTAAGCTCTCCCACGGAGGATTCGCCTAGAGGCCTAGGGCGCACGCTTGGAAAGCGTGTTGGGGGCAACCCCTCACGAGTTCGAATCTCGTATCCTCCGCCTGATCGAAGGCCCGGACTGCTCAGCGGTCCGGGCCTTCGGCGTTCAGCTCTCATCCGAAGGCCGCCGCACGCAACACTTTCGGTCAGATCAGCGCCGCGTCACTTCTTACCTTGCCTGTTGACCTGCACCCCATCCGCAGGTGCCCACTCGTGCTCCAGGAGCGAGTAGGTGATCGAGTCCCGCCAGGCTCCGTTGACGAAGACGTGGTCGCGGATGCGGCCGTCCTCGGTCATGCCCGCTCGCAGGAGCGTCCGGGCGGACGCCTCGTTCAGGGGGGAGCGCGCGGCCCGGATCCGGTGCAGGCCGAGGAGGTTGAAGCCGAGGGCGGACAGGAGGTGGACGACCTCGGTGCCCTGACCCTTGCCCCACTCGGCCGGGTGGAGGGCGAAGCCGATGGTGGCGGCCTGCTGGGGCTCCGTCGCCAGCCGGGCGTAGCCGATCAGGCGGCGGTCGCCGTGTCGGGTGACGGCGAGGCCGTACTCGGTGCGCGGTTCGGCCTTCGCCGAGTCGATCGAGCGGTCGACGATCGCCTGCACCTGGTCGCGAGTGCGGGGCTCGAAGCTTCGGCGGTACCGTCTCCACTAGGGCTCACGAAGCCAGCAGCGAAGCTACGGTGCGGGCAGCGGGGGCATGGACCCACGTACGGCGACACGCCTCCACCAAGAGCCAATAGGGAGCCGTTGAGCAGCGAGGCTTGGAGATCGCCGCTTCTGGCGACTGGGGCAGGAGCACCAAAGAAGGGCGAAGCGCCATCTACTCCTTGCGCGCCCGCTGGAGAGGCCGAGTCAGAACCTCTGATCACTCTCCGGAGTCGGGGCGGCTGCGGCTTGGGACGGGAGGCTTTGACCAACGGCTGCTCAAATATGGCTACTTGGCATGCTCTGGCCGTGCGGCGAGCGGGTAGGGTGTCACGGTCCGCAGTCGGCGGGGGGAAGGTGGCCGGGATGCCGGGGGCTGGGGAGTGGGACGGGCTGTTCGAGGGCATCGAGGAGGTGGCCGCGCGGCCCGGGATGGCGTGGACGTGGATCTCCGGGCTCTGCTGGCATCCCGCGCTGGACGTCCGGGTGCGGCTGGCCGCCGTCGAACCGACCCTGGTGGGGTACTCGGACCGGATGCACCCGCCGGAGGTCGTCGACGCCGCAGTCGCCCAATCCGACTGGAAGATCCGCCGGGCGTGGGCGGAGCACCAGCGAGGAATGAGCGTCGCGCAGTGGGTGCGGCTGATCGGCGACGAGCCCGCCGGGTGGCGCCGCAACACCCTGCTGTACCGGGCCTCCTGCCACGCGCCGCGCCCCACCGCGGAGGATTTCGCGGGCTGGACCGCCGACCCGGACCCGAAGGTACGACTGCGGGCCCTGTACTTCCGCGGCCTGCCCGAGCCGGTGGCCGCGGCCCTGGTTGTCGACCCCGACCCCGAGGTGCGCGCACTGCTGTGCGAACGCGGCTGGGAGCGGCTGGACGCGCACTCGCGTGCCGCGCTGGCGGCCGATCCCGACCCGGAGGTGCAGGCGGCCGCCGGGGCCCATGCCGGGCACGAACTCACGATTTCCCGCGCGGAGTTCGACGCTCTGGACCAGGGGGAGCAGTGGGACGCGGCGAGCGTCCGGCACTTCGACGAGGACTGCCTGCGACACCTGCTCGACCACCCCGACAAGGGGGTTCGCCTCCACCTGGCCGAGAACGAGCTGCTCACCCCTGACACGCTCGCCGTCCTGGCCCGCGACCCCGAGCCGACCGTCCGGTCCCGGGTCGCGGTCCGCCCCGACGCCACCGAGGAGTTGCGCGCCGAGATCGAGCCCGGCCTGCCCACCCGCCTGCCGAGTTGGTGGATGCACTGGGTCGAGGACCAGCACGGCGATCCCGCGGCGATGCGCCAGCTCGCCGCCTCCGCGAGCACGCGCGTCCGGGAGGCCGTCGCCGGGGCCCGGACACTGCCGCCCGACGTCTTGGACCTGCTCTCCCGCGACCCGGCAACCTCGGTGCGGTACGCCCTCGTCCACCACAACGAGGCACCGCCCGCCGAGCTGCTGCTGGAAGCTGCCCTGAACTGGACCGATCCCTGGCCCGTGCTGCGCCGCCCCGACTTCCCCCGCGAGGCGCTAAACGGCCTCGCCGACCACCCCGACCCGAAACGGCGCCGGCTCGCCCTGTACGCCGCCGACTGCACCCCCGAGACCGTCGAACGCCTCGCCACCGATCCGGACCCGATGGTGCACGCCCCCGCCGCGGCCGACCCGCGGCTGTCCCCCGCCACCGCACTGCGCCTGCTCGCCACCACCGAGGCGGACTACCGCGCCGCCCAGGAAACCCCCGGCCTCCCCGTACCCGCCACCTACGGGCTCCGTAACGCCGTGATCCACAACCCGCAACTGCCGGTCCCCACCCTCACCACCCTGCTCCGCGACCAGGGCTCGGCCCAGGACGCGGCCGCCAACCCCGCAATCCCGGCTACCGTCGCACACCGCCTGATCGACCTGGCCACCCACCACCGCTGAGCCGCAGCGGTTCCACCCGAGACTCAGCCCGCGCGGGCAGGACAGGATGAACGCCACAGGGAAGACCTGGTCTCAGTTCTGGTCTCATTCACCAGTGTTCGGCAGGGTCCGTGATCCAACCAGGGATCAACATCACCCAAGGTCAGGACGATGGTGAACCCCGGCGGACAGCACCGAGGAGAATGGGAAAGCGTGTTGGGGGCAACCCCTCACGAGTTCGAATCTCGTATCCTCCGCAGGTCAGAGGGCCCGCACCGTTCACCGGTGCGGGCCCTCTGCATTTTGTCCTCTCCGCGGCCTCTGCCTGTCACTGCGCAGCGCTACGTTCCGGGCTCATGACAGAGCAGGACGATCGGGACGGCGCACGGGCCGAGGCCGCAGACGACACCTCGACGCTCATCGCGCGCGTCCGGGAACGAGCGCAGCAGGGCAGGGGGGAATTGCCCGCACGGGCCGGGGCCGGTGAGATCGCCGCGGCCGAACGCGAACTCGGCTTCCCGCTGCCGCCGTTGCTGGCACGGCTGTATCAGGAGGTGGCCAACGGCGGCTTCGGCCCTGACTACTTCCTGTTCCCGCTGATCGGCGAGGGGCGGACGGCGGTCGCCGAGTACCGCCCCTGCGAATACTGGCCGCGGGGCCTGTTGCCGATCCTGGACTGGGGCTGCGGCATGTACGCCGCGGTGGACTGCCAGGATCCCGAGGCGCCGGTCCTGCTCTTCGAGCCGAACGCCGATCCTGACGACTGGGCCGAGGCGTGGTTCACGGATTCACCCTCCCTCGCGAAGTGGTTGCGCTCCTGGGTCGACGGCACCGGCTGGTGGGAGAAAGAGGTCATGCTGGCTGCAGACGCGCCCGAACCCCAACCCTGGCCCGACGCCGCGAGACGGCTTTCCTCCTAGCCCGAGCCAGGGGCGTACGTTATTCTGTACGCCATGAAGACGATGAGCGCGACTGAGCTCCGCAGCAACCTCGCCGCCGCCCTCGACTCCGTCGAGGACGACGCCGAGGAGCTCATCATCACCCGAGCTGGCCACGAGCCGCTGGTCGTGGTCTCCCTGGCCGAGTACGCCTCGCTCCGCGAGACCGACTACCTGCTGCGGTCTCCTGCTAACGCCGAGCACCTGCGCCAGTCCCTCCGGGATTACCGGGAAGGCCGGATGCAGAGCCGCGAGCTGATCGACCCCGAGGACGTCACCGAGCAGTCCGCGTGAAGATCCAGTTCACTGACGGCGGCTGGGCCGACTACCTCTACTGGCAGGCGAACGACCGCCGCCTGCTCAAGCGCATCAACCAGTTGATCGAGGACATCCGCCGCAACGGCCACGAAGGTATCGGCAAACCCGAGCCACTGCGCCACGAACTCGCCGGGGCGTGGTCCCGTCGGATCGACCAGGAACACCGCCTGGTCTACGTCCTCGACGAGCCGGCGAACACTGTGTGCATCATTGCCTGCCGATACCACTACAGCAAGTAGTCCTGCAGGGCCCGCTGGTCTCAGTTCTGATCTCATTCATGCCCGTCCACCAGGGTTCATCCGCTTCAGCTACGACCGCTCCGACACAGGCCAGGACGGGTTCGTACCGCACCGAACAGCGGTGAGGAGAATGGGAAAGCGTGTTGGGGGCAACCCCTCACGCGTTCGAATCTCGTATCCTCCGCCTGATCGAAGGCCCGGACCGCTCAGCGGCCCGGGCCTTCGGCGTTTCCCGAGAAGCCGGGCCACCCTGCTGTATGGCGAGCATGGTGGTGTGTACGGCGTCCAAGAAGGTCACGGTCACGCTTCCCGAGGAACTGCTGGACGAGATCCGCGGACAGTGCCGATCGCGGCCTCTCCGCCTACGTCGCCGACGCCCTTGGCTGGAGGAAGAACGCGGGTCGGTCAGCGGTGACGAACGGGCCGCCGCCTGCACGGAACTGGGCGGCCTCGGCGCGGAGCACGACCGGGGCCGGGCGGCTCGTGGCAAGAGCGGCGGGGCGGGCGGGTGAAGAAGCAGGCCGAGGAGGTTCGGCGGCTGCGCGCCTTCGTGCTGGACAGCGCGGCTCTGTCGCTCGCGGTCCGCGGCGACCGGATGATGATCGCCCGGCTGGACCTCGCCGCCCGCGGCGAGGCGGAGGTCGTCACCTCGGCGATGACTCTGGCCGGGGCGTACGACGCGCGCACCACGGAGCAGCGCTGGGACTGGGTGCTGTCGCGGGTGAAGGTGGCCGAGTTGGGCAAGACGAGGCGCGACCGGCACGTCGGCTGCTCGCGGACGCCGGCCTGCACGGGCACAAGTACGCGATCGACGCCGTGCTCGCGGTGGTGGCGCCGCGGCAACCGGGGCGGGTGACGGTCCTCACCCCCGAGATCAGCGGCCACTGCGGTCGGGGGACGTCAGGCGGGTTGGTCCCAGGTCTTCATCTGCTCCCGGAAGGTCGGGCAGCTGGCGATGTCCGTCTCGCTGCACTGGAGGGCGTGGGTCAGGAGCTGGTGGGCGTGGTGGAGGTCGAGTACGCGTTGCTCGATCTCGGCGACCTTGGCGCGGATCATCGCCTGTCGGCGCGGCTGGTCCTGCTGGAACTCCCTGACTTCGGCCAGGCTCAGGCCGGCCTGCTGGAACTTGCGCAGCAGCACGATCCGCTCCGCGGCCTGCGGCGGGTAGCGCCGCTGCCCGCCCTGGCGTTCGGGTGCGGGCAGCAGGCCGTGGCGCTCCCAGAACCGGATGGCCGAGGCGGGGACGCCAGCGGCTTCGGCCAGCTGCCCGATCGTCATGCGCATGCTCGCCGACCCCCTTGTCCCTCGCCGCGTTCGTCGTACCGACGCGACGCTTGACTTGAACCTTAGTTCAAGTCCCAGAGTGGCCGGCACGGGCAGCGGCGGCGAACCTGCCGGCGCCGCGAGGACCACACGGACATGGGAGACGTAGAGATGACGGACACACCCGAAGCGAAGAACCGGGCCCAGCAACTCGTCGAAGCCGCGCGGCAGCTGTTCGTGGCCGGGGTGATGTCGCACTCCGGCCACGCCAACCTGAGCGTCAGGCTCGACGCCGACCGCTTCCTGTTGACCCCGGGGTTCGTCCGCGACCTGGAGCCCCACCGGTTGGCGACCGTCGGGCTCGACGGGGAGGTCCAGCAGGGAGAACTGCGCTCCGTCAGCGCCGAGATCATCACCATGCACAGCACCGTCTACCGCGCCCGCCCCCGGGTGGGCGCGATCATCCACACCCACTCCCCCGCCGCGACCGCCTTCGCGGTGGCCCACCGGCCGCTGCCGTGCCGCACCGAGCCGATGCTCCGCTTCGGGCAGCCGGAGGACGTACCGGTGGTGCCCTGGGGGCCGCGCGGGTCGGACGTGTCGGTCCGGGGCATCGCCGACGTCCTGGAACGGCGCCCGACCACGTCCGCGGTCCTGCTGGCCAACCACGGGCTGCTGGTGTTCGGTCCGGACCCGGAGGCTGCCGGTCACCTCGTGGTGGCCGTCGAGGAGAGCGCCGAGGCCGAGCTCGCCGCTGCCGCGATCGGCGGGGCCGTGGACTTCCCCGAGGGCGCCCTGGAAGCCGTCCGGGCCTCGATCGCCCGGGTCGCACGATGACCGACCGCACCTTCGCCGAACGTGCCGAAGCCCTGCGGCAGCGCTACCGCACGACGCTCGGAGCCGTCCCTCCCGCCGTGGAGGACCGCCTGCGGGTGGCCCGGGCCTTCGGCCGGCTGCCCACCGAGGAGGCGTTCACCGCCCTGCGCCACGTGGTGCTGGCCGACAACCCGCTCGGTGACCGGGTGCAGCAGTTGGTCCACTTCGGGCAGTTGCTGGCTCTCGGCCGGGCGGACCCGGCCCGGATCCACGCCCGCGGGGCGCTCCACGCGGGCGCCGGGATCGCCGACCTCATCGGCGTCGCGGAGACCGCGCTCATCACGTCGGGCACGCCGTCCTACGCGCTCGGCATGGAGATCGTCGTCGAGCTCCTGCCGGACGACTGCGACCGGGCCGGCTGACCACCGGACGCCGGTGGTTCCGGAGGACGGCCGCGGGCAGCACGGAACCGGGGG
The DNA here is from genome assembly GCF_013364235.1 of Kitasatospora sp. NA04385. Classification (NCBI taxonomy): domain Bacteria; kingdom Bacillati; phylum Actinomycetota; class Actinomycetes; order Kitasatosporales; family Streptomycetaceae; genus Kitasatospora; species Kitasatospora sp. NA04385. Next base: position 3,646,843 of record NZ_CP054919.1, read on the forward strand.
ACGGCCGCGGGCAGCACGGAACAGCGCCGGGGCCGGGTGCCGTCGCGGGTGGACGTCGCCGAGTCGGGCGAGGACGAGGCGCGGCAGGCACACCGCGCGGCGAAGGGAGAACCTCGCTCCCGACCGCGGTGACCGGTGCGAGGTGCGGCTCGACGAGTGCCCGCTGCCCGCCGCAGGCGCGCGCACGGAAGCGCCGACGGCGCGGGTGACGCGCGGGAGACGGGGAAGGGCTCGGGGGCGGGGAAGGCTCGGGGTCAGAGGTTGAACATGCCGCGGTAGGGCTCGGCGATGCGTTCCTGTCGTGATCCGAAGTCGACCAGGACCGCGGTGTCGCCCTCGACCGCGACGACCCGGCCGAGGCCGTAGGCGTCGTGGGTGACGCGGTCGCCGACGGCGAAGTGCTTGCGCGGCGCTTCGACCTTGGCCTTGAAGGGGCTGGTGGGCAGGTGCCGGCGGACTGCTTCAGGCTTTTTCATCCAGTCCAGTATGCGCCGCGGAGCGCGGGAGTCGACCCTTTCTGACGGTCCGAATTCTGGATGCCCGAAATGTCGAATGTGTCGAACGGCACTCCCCGGGGCGCGCGGGCGCGCCGGGGCGCCGCCGATCGGGTGCCGCGCCGGGGGCCGCGCACGATCCGATCAACTGCCTTGATCAGTAAGGACGTTGCCCTGCGGTGCGGGTCCGGCGGCCGGCCCGGGGGGCGACCCCCGCCGAAACCGGGGGCGAAATGTCCCCCCGCTGCGGGCTCGCGGCTGCTACAGTCGAAGGAGTTGCAGTAGTGGTTCCCATGAACTTTGTGTGCGCCTGCTGATGTATCGCGGGCGCATTTCTGTTTTCCGGACATTCTCCGGACGGGTCCTCGTCGCGTGACTCGGTGTCCGTATCGTGCGGGCTCCGGAAAGTCCTTGAAGGAGATTTTTACATGGCTAATGGCACCGTGAAGTGGTTCAACGCGGAAAAGGGCTTCGGCTTCATCGAGCAGGAGGGTGGCGGCCCGGACGTCTTCGCCCACTACTCGAACATCAACGCCAGCGGTTTCCGCGAGCTGCTCGAGGGCCAGAAGGTCGAGTTCGACGTCACGCAGGGCCAGAAGGGCCCGCAGGCCGAGAACATTCGCCCGCTGTAGTTCCCACTGCCACGGCGAACCGCCTGGCAGCGAGGGGCCCGCGCCGCGCACTTGGTGCCCGGGGCGGGCCCTTCGGCTTTGTGCCACCCCGCGCCCCGGACGGTCGGTCCGCCCCGGACGCGCCCGGCCCGGACGGCCGCTTCACCCGCCGCCCAGAGAGCCGTCCGAGAGCCGCCCCGAGAAGGGTCCTTCCGTCATGAACCGCTCCAGCCGTTCTCCGCGCCGCCACACCGGCTCCGCACCGGGCCGCAGCGCGGGGCCCGCCTCCCGGCAGGAGTTCGCGGTGCCGGTGAGCACCGTCCCGGCCCTGCCCGCGGTCGACTCCTTCGCGGAGCTGGACCTGCCGGAGGAACTGCTGAGGGTCCTGGCCCGGCGCGGCGTCACCACCCCCTTCCCGATCCAGGCCGCGACGCTGCCGAACGCGCTGGCCGGCCGCGACGTGCTGGGCCGGGGCCGCACCGGCTCCGGCAAGACGCTCGCGTTCGGCCTCGCCGTGCTGGCCCGCACCGCCGGGCAGCAGGCCGAGCCGCGGTGCCCGCTGGCGCTGGTGCTGGTCCCCACCCGCGAGCTGGCGCAGCAGGTCACCGAGGCCCTCACCCCGTACGCCCAGGCGGCGCGGCTGCGGATGGCCACCGTGGTCGGCGGGGTGCCGGTGCGGCGCCAGGCGCAGGTGCTGAACCGCGGTGCGGAGATCCTGGTGGCCACGCCCGGCCGGCTGGGGGACCTGATCGAGCGCAGGCTCTGCCGCCTGGACCGGGTCGGCGTCACCGTCCTGGACGAGGCCGACCAGATGGCCGACATGGGCTTCCTGCCCGACGTCACCGCGTTCCTCGGGCAGGTCGCCGAGGGCGGCCAGACGCTGCTGTTCTCCGCCACCCTGGACCGCAACATCGACGGCCTGGTGCGGCGCTTCCTGAAGGACCCGGTCACCCATTCGGTGGACCCGTCCGCGGGCGCGGTCAGCACGATGGAGCACCACGTGCTGCACGTCCGCAACGTCGACAAGAACGCCGCGATCACCCACATCGCCGCCCGCGACGGCCGGGTGATCATGTTCACCGACACCAAGAGCGGCGCGGACCGCCTGGTCGAGACGCTGCTCGCGAACGGCGTGATGGCCGCGGCCCTGCACGGCGGCAAGTCCCAGCCGCAGCGCACCCGCACCCTGGAGCAGTTCCGCAGCGGCCTGGTGGGCGCGCTGGTCGCGACCGACGTCGCCGCCCGCGGCATCCACGTCGACGGCCTCGACCTGGTCGTCAACCTGGACCCGCCGGCCGACCACAAGGACTACCTGCACCGCGGCGGGCGCACCGCCCGGGCCGGCGAGTCCGGCACCGTCGTCACCCTGGTCCTGCCCAACCAGCGCCGCGGGACGGCCCGGATGATGGCCACGGCCGGCATCACCCCCGTCACCACCGCGGTCCGGGCCGGCGACGAGGAACTGGCCCGGATCACCGGCGCCCGCGTCCCCACCGGCGTGCCCGTCACCGTCCCCGACCCCGTCGTCGAGCGGCCCCGCCGCAGCCGGTCCACCGGCCGGAACCGCCCCGGCCGCCCGTTCCCCGCCCCCCGCACCCGTCCGGCCCCGGGCGGCTCGGGCGGCGGCGCGTCCCGGCTCCGCAGCGAGTAGCCGAGGGCGGCCCGTTCGGCCGTCCCGACGCACGGACAGGCCGCCGGTGCCGTGCCGGGGGCCGCGTACGATGCGCGGCGTGGAGGGGGAACGCGGGCCGGTGGGGCGGCGGTTGGCGGTGGCGGTGGCCGTCGCGCTGGTGCTGGCGCACCTGCTGAGGGGCATCGGGCGGATCCCGCAGGAGCCCGCCGCCGGGGCGGCGGTCGTGGCGGCCTGCCTCGTCCTGGTGGGGCTGCAGTCGCGGCACACCCGGGACGCCCCCGGACCGGCCGAGCGGGCCGGATGGGCGGCGCCGGTGGAGTTGGGGGTCGGGTTCCTCGCCGTGGGGCCGCTCGGGGCCTCGATCGGCCTGCTCTGCCTGCCGGCGGCCTCCCTGCTGCTGGAGCGGCGCCGACTGCTGCCGGTCCTGCTGGTGGCGGGGGCGGTGCTGGTGGAGGCGGGCCGGGCCGCGGAGGTGCGGGAGGCCGTCGACCTGCTGCTGACCGTCGCGCTGGGCGGCGCCATGCTCTACACCGTGACCGCGCTGGCGCTGCTGGCGGGCCGGGCCCGCGGCGCCCGGCTGGAGCTCGCGGCCTCGGCGGTCACCGACGAGCGCCTGCGCATCGCGTCCGCGCTGGGCCGCGGGCTGGACGCGGGCATGGCCGGGATCGGGGCGGCCGCGGAGCGCCGGGACCCGGCGGAGCTGGACGGGCTGATCGGCGTGGCGCGCCGGACGCTGACGGCGGTCCGGGCCGCCGCCGCCGAGCTGCGCAGCCTCTCGCTGGCCCCGGAGGCGGCCAGCGCCCGCGCCCTGCTCGGCTCGGCGGGCATCGCGGCCGACCTGCGGATCGGGCACCGCGAGCCGCTCGGCCCGGCCGGGACGGTGCTGGCGACGGTGCTGCGGGAGGCGGTCACCGCGGTGGTACGGGTCGGGGACGCCAGGCGGTGCGAGGTGTCGACCGACGAGCGGGCCGGGCGGGTGGTGCTGCGGGTGGTCAGCGACGGCGTGCCGACGGCGGCGCTCGGCGCGGACCTGCTGGACGGCCTGGCGGAGCGGGTGCGGGCCGTCGGCGGCCGGCTGACGGCGGGCCTGGAGCCGGACGGGCGCTTCGCGGTGGAGGCGTCGGTGGCCGCGACGCCGGCCCCGCCCGCCGCGGACCCGCCGGAGCTGCGGACCGCGCTCGGCCTGTACTGGTTCCTGCTCGGCGTGTTCTGCGTCAAGGCGCTGATGTTCGTCCCCGGGCCCCGGCTCGTCCTCGGGGCGGGGTGCGCGGCGCTCTTCTGCGCCTTCCAGGTCCGCTTCTCGATCCGGGACGCGACGCGGCACGCCCGGGCCGCGCTGCTCGCCTCGGCGGTGCTCGCCCTGCTGCCGCTGCCCTGGCTGGGCCGGAACTGGATCGGCGCGGCCGGCATCCTGGCCGGTTCGCTGCTGGTCGCCCTGCCGCTGCGGGCGGGCGCGGCACTGGCCGGTGCGGTGCTGGTGGCCGCCGGGGTGATCGGTGGCGGAGCGGTCGGCGGCGGCCCGGCACCGGTGCTGCTGACCACGGTGAGCGCGCTGGTCACCTGCGTGGTGGTGTACGCGGTGCTGCGCCTGGTCCGGCTGGTGCGGGAGTTGCAGCGGGCGGCGGCCGGGCTGGCCCGCGCCGCCGTCGTCACCGAGCGGCTGCGCGCCGCCCGGGACCTGCACGACCTGCTCGGGCACGGCCTGGCCGCGATCCTGCTCAAGGCCGAGCTGGCCCGGCGGCTGGCGGACGCCGATCCGGTCCGCTGCCGGGCCGAGCTGGCGGACATCGCGCGGCTGGCCGAACGCGGCCGGGCCGAGCTGGGCGCGGTGGCGGACGACGGCCCCCGGCTGTCCTTCACCGCCGAACTGGCTTCGGCGGCAGCCGTGTTGGAGGCCGCCGGGATCACCGTGGAGCTGGAGGACGGGCCGGTGCCGGACGCGGCGGGCGCCGTGCTGGGCGTGGTGCTGCGCGAGGCCGTCACCAACGTCCTGCGGCACAGCCGGGCCCGGCATGCGCGGATCGCCGTCTCGGCGGGCGGCGGCGCGGTGCGGCTGGAGGTGGAGAACGACGGCGTCGGGGCGGACGTCACCGCGCCCGGCTCCGGGATCGGCGGGCTGACGGTCCGGCTGGCCGGGGCGGGCGGCACGCTGGCCGCCGGGCCGGACGACGGCTGGTACCTGCTGCGGGCCGAGGTGCCGCTGCGCTGAACCCGGGACCGTCAGGGCGGGCCCGGGCCCGGGCCCGCAGGCGGAGGGCCCGGCGGGTCGGAGCCGGTGTCCACGGCTCCGCGGGTCAGAGCCAGCCGGCCTCGCGGGCGATCCGGACGGCGTCCGTGCGGTTGCGGGCGTTCAGCTTGCCGACGACCGCGGTCAGGACGTTGCGCACCGTGCCGGTGGACAGGTGCAGGCGTCCGGCGATCTCGGGCGGTTCGGCGCCGCCGGCCAGTTCGCGCAGGACGTCGTTCTCCCGGGGGGTGAGCGGGTTGTCCGCCAGGTCCCAGGCGGCGACGGCCAGGGACGGGTCCAGCACCCGTTCCCCGGCGGCCACCCGGCGGACGGCCGCGATCAGTTCGGCGGGCGGCGCGGTCTTCAGCAGGAAGCCGTCGACCTTGGCGTCCAGGGCGCGGCGCAGCAGGCCGGGGCGGCCGAGCGAGGTGAGCATCAGCGTCCGGCAGGCGGGCAGCGCCTCCTTCAGCGCGGCGGCCGCTTGCAGGCCGTCCGTCCGGCCCGGCATCTCGATGTCCAGGACCGCCACGTCGGGGCGGAAGACCAGCGCCCGGGGCAGCACGTCGTCCGCCGAGCCCGCCTCCGCGACGACGTCCAGGTCGGGTTCCAGCCCGAGGAGGGCCACCAAGGCGCCGCGCACCACGTGCTGGTCCTCGGCCAGCAGGAGTCTGATCATGGGCCGACCCTACCCGTGACGATGTCACGGGTGGCGCGTGTTCCCGTCCCTGGGAGGGGAGTTCGCGGGCCGACAGGCTGGAGGCATGAGCGAAGCGATCACTTTGGACGCGGTGAGCAAGGTCCACGGCAGGGGGCGGGGCGCGGTCGCCGCGCTGCGGGAGGTGACGGTGCGGCTGCCGAGGGGCGGCTTCACCGCGGTGATGGGGCCGTCCGGTTCGGGCAAGAGCACCTTCCTGCACTGCGCGGCGGGCCTGGACCGCCCGTCCGCCGGGACCGTCCGGCTCGGCGGCACCGACCTGTCCCGGCTGGGCGAGCGGGAGCTGACCGAACTGCGGCGCGAGCGGGTGGGGTTCGTGTTCCAGTCGTTCAACCTGGTCTCCGCGCTGACGGTCGAGCAGAACGTCACGCTGCCGCTGCGGCTGGCCGGGCGGCGGGCCGACGCCGGGCGGACGGCGGAGCTGCTACGCCGGGTCGGCCTGGAGGACCGCGCCGGGCACCGGCCGGGGCAGCTGTCCGGCGGCCAGCAGCAGCGGGTGGCGATCGCGCGGGCGCTGGTCTCGGACCCCGAGGTGGTGTTCGCCGACGAACCCACCGGCGCGCTGGACACCATGACGGCCCGTGAGGTGCTCACCCTGCTGCGGCAGACCGTCGACGAGCTCGGCCAGACCCTCGTCATGGTCACCCACGACCCGGTCGCCGCGTCCTACGCCGACGAGGTGCTGTTCCTGGCCGACGGCCGGGTCGCCGACACCGTGACCGGGCCGACCGCCACCGAGGTCGCCGACCGCATGATCCGGCTGGGAGCGTGGAACCGGTGATGCTGGGACTCGCCCTCGCCACCCTCCGGCACCGCAGGGCCGGGTTCGCCGGTGCCTTCGTCGCCCTGTTCTGCGCCGCCGCCCTGGTCTGCGGCTGCGGGACGCTGCTGGTCACCGGCCTGGTCGGCACCGTCCGGCCGGAGCGCTACGCGGCCGCGCCGGTCGTCGTCTCCGGCGACCAGGAGGTGCACGCCCTGGTGGACAAGGGGAAGGGGAGGACCAAGGAGAAGTCCAAGCCGATCGCGGACCGCGCCTGGGTGCCCGCCGCCCTCGCGGAGCGCGTCGCGGCCCTGCCGTCGGTGCGGGCCGTCGCCACCGAGGTGACCTTCCCGGCGCTGCTGCCCGGCGGGCCGGACCGCGGCTCGTGGGGCCACGGCTGGGAGTCCGCGCCACTGGCCGCTCTCGCCCTGGCCGCCGGCCGCGCGCCCGCCGCCGACGACGAGGTGGTCCTCGACGCGGCCACCGCGGCCCGGGCGCACCTGTCGCCCGGCTCCGCCACGACCGTCCGGACGCCCTCGGGGACGCTGGACGTGCGGGTGGTCGGGGTCACCGCGCAGGGCTTCGACAGCCAGGCCGCGATCTTCTTCGCCACCGGCCGGGCCCGGGCGCTGGCCGGTCACGACGGCCTGGTCAGCGCGGTCGGCGTCTTCCCGACCGCGCCGTCGGCCGCCGCCGACGTCCGGGCGCTGCTGGCCGACACCCCCGGTGCGGTGGTGCGCACCGGCGACGGCCGCGGCGGGGCGGAGTTCCCGGACGCCGCCGGGGCCGGGGTGCGCCTGGTCAGCACGGGCGCCGTGCTGGCCGGCACCTCGCTGCTGGTGGCCCTGCTGATCGTGGTGGGCACCTTCGGCCTGTCGATCCAGCAGCGGCAGCGGGAGATCGCGGTGCTGCGGGCGGTCGCCGCGACCGGGCGGCAGGTGCGGAGGATGATCGGCGGCGAGGCGCTGCTGCTCGGCCTGTCCGCCGGGGCCCTGGGCGCCATGGCCGGTCTGCCGCTGGGCGGTTGGCTGCACGGCCGGTTCGTCGCCCTGGGCGTCGCCCCGGCCAACCTGCCCGTGGTGCTCTCGCCCTTCCCGGCGCTGGCCGCCGCGGCCGCCACGTTGCTGGCCGGCTGGGCGGCGGCCCGGGTCTCGGCCCGGCGGGCGACCGCGATCAAGCCGGTCGAGGCGCTCGGCGAGGCGGAGTCGAGGCCGTCGCGCCCGGCGGCGGTCCGGATCGTCTCCGGGGTGCTGGTCGCCGCGGGCGCGGTCGTGCTGACCGTCCTGCTGACCGCCCTGCACTCCGACCAGGCCTCGACGCCGGTCTGCTTCCTCGCCGTCCTGCTGTGGTGCACCGCGCTCTCCCTGCTGGGCCCGCTGGTGGCGAGGGCCGGGACGGCCGTGCTGGGCCTGCCGCTGCGGGCGTCCCGGATCGGCGGCTGGCTCGCCGTCCAGCACCTGCGGGCCGGGGCGCACCGGCTGGCGTCGGTGGTGGTGCCGCTGACCCTGCTGATCGCGATGGCCTGCACCGTCCTGTTCACCCAGACCACCACCGGGCACGCGGCCGCCGCCCAGCGCGAGCGCGGCAGCACCGCCGACTTCGTGGTCGGGCCGCACGCCCCGGCCTCCGCCGCGGCGGCGCTCGCCGCGGTGCCGGGCGTCCGGACGGTGACCCGGGTCCTGCACAGCGAGGTCCGGGACGGGCTCACCAGGCGCAGCGTGCAGGCCGTCACCCCCGAGCGGCTGGCCGACACCCTGGACCTCGGCGTCACCGCCGGCGACCTCGGCCGGCTGGCGGACGGCACGGCGGCGGCCGCGGACGGGCTGGGCTACCGGCTCGGCCAGCGCATCCGGCTGACCCTCGCCGACGGCACCCCGGCGGAGGTGACGGTGGTCGCGCTCTACGGCCGGGGCCTCGGCTTCGGCGACCTCACCCTCGCGCACCAGCTGGTCGCCGCCCACGTCGACGTGCCGCTGGACGACGAACTACTGGTCCGCGGCGACGGCCTGACCCGGCAGCAGCTCGCCGACGCCCTGCGGGGCGAGCCCGGGCTCGGGGTGCTCGACCGGGCCTCCGCCGCCGCCTCCACCACCGCCTCGGCGGACCGGACCGGTGCGCGGATCGGCTACGTCACCCTCGGGCTGATCATCACCTTCGTCGCCATCGCCGTCCTGAACACCCTGGCCATGGGGATCTCCGCCCGCCGCCACGAGTTCACCGCGCTGGCCCTGGCCGGCGCCACCCGCCGCCAGATCCGGCGGATGCTCGGCTGGGAGACCGCGCTCGCCGTCGCCCTCGCCACCGCGCTCGGCCTGGCCGTCGCCCTCCCGGTGCTCAGCACCTACGCCGAGGGCATCACCCGCGGCACCGCCGGGGCCGCCGTCCCCGCCGCCCGGCTCGCCCCGGTCCTGCTCGGCGCGGCCGCCCTCGCCGCCCTCGGCACCTGGCTCCCCGCCCGCACCGCCCTGCGCAGGCTGCACCACCGGGCCTGAACCCCGCCCCCGTCCCCCGCACAGCACGAAGGCTCCCCCTCACGCGGAGGGGGAGCCTTCGTACGGGTGCGCCGTGCCGATCGGACGTGCCGGTCGGGCGTGCCCGATCAGACGTGCCCGGTCAGGCGTGTCGGTGGTGGTGGTGCCGACCGCCACCGGCGACCACCCGGTAGAGGACGAGCAGGATGACCGAGCCGACGATGGCGGCGACCCAGGTCGAGAGGTCGAAGAAACCGTCGATCGAGTCGACGCCGAAGATGACCTTGCCGAGCCAGCCGCCGAGCAGGCCGCCCGCGATGCCGATCAGCATCGTGATGATGATGCCGCCGGGGTCCTTGCCCGGCAGCAGCGCCTTGGCGATGGCGCCCGCGATCAGACCGATCAGTATCCAGGCGAGGATGCTCATGTCGTTCTCCTTCTCCTACGCGCGCTCTCGCTGACGGGATCCGTCTTCGCCGTACCGCGGATTTCAAACCGCCCCCGCCGGAACCGGTTCGGTCCGGGGGTGGTGGGGCGGATGCGTCCGGACGGCCGTCACCTGATCGCGGGGGTGCCCGTTGTAGGGGTGTGAACTTCTTCGCCGAGCCCCGGGGACCGATGGACGTGCCGCTTGCCCGAGCGGGGTGGCGGATCCGGACGACGCTGCTACACCGGTCGGACGTCGGGCAGTGGGACGCCCGGGTGTCGGCGGGGCAGTTGGCGGGGCTCGGGGAGGGGGCGGACGCGGCGGGGCGGCTGGAGGCCCGGCGGGAGTTCCTGGCGGGGTCGGCGCAGAACCGGGAGCTGGAGCGGGTGCTGCGGGAGCGGCCGGAGGCGTTCGGCGTGGTGGGGCGGGTGGTGCTGGGGGCCGACGAGGTGCGGTGGGTGCCGGAGGGGGCGCGCAGCAGCGGGACGCTCGACCTGCTGGGGCCGGAGTGCGTCGACGGCTACCAGCGGATCTCCCTGATCACCCGGCTGGCCGCCGAACTGCCCCCGGACCACCTGGACCTGGCCGTGCTGGACGTCCGGGTGCTGACCGGGGCGGCCCGCGACCTGGCGCGCGCCGAGCACGACCGGGCGCACCTGTACGACAACCCGGTGCAGCCGCAGGACCTGCTGGTCCGGGAGCCGGTGATGCGGCGGCTGGTCGAGGAGTTCGGCCGGGACCGGCGGTACTTCGGCTTCCGGCGCGGGGAGCGGCGCGGCCCGCACCGGGAGGGGTACCACGTCTGCGAGGCGACGACGGCGCTGGCGCTGTTCGCGCCGGGCACCCGGCCGGACCTCGCCCACCGCGCGCTGACGGACGCGGGTCGGCAGGAGATCTGGCGGGACCCGTCCGGCCCGGCCTTCCGGACGCTGTTCGACGAGCGCACCCGGGCCACCGGCATCCACATCGCCATCACGTTCCACCGCGCGGTCGTGGAGGTACTGGGGGAACTGCTCCGGGAGTCCCCGGCCCGGCACCGGCACCTGCTGGAGGACGCGCCCGACCTGCTGGTCTGGGCGGTGGCCCGGCAACTGCCGGTCGACCGGCTGCACTGCGGGCCGTGGGACCCGGCGGCCCCGGCGTGGGACCGGTTCCTGGACGAGGTGCCCGGGCTGACCCGGCGGACCGCCGAGCGCTTCGTGCGCGCGTACGAGGAGCTACGGCCGCACGGCGTGCACCGGAAGGCCGAGGTGCGGGAACTGGCGTACTGGCACCGGCTGGTCGAGCGGGCGGGGTTCGGCGGCTAGGGCCGGCCCGGCCCTGACGCGACGGGTGTCGGTACGGCGGGTGTCGGCGCGGCGGGTGTCGGCGCGGCGGGTGTCGGCGCGGCGGCCGGACCGCACGGGTGTTGCGGACATGCCCAGTGCGCGCCTAGCGTGAAAGGCCGTTGATCCAACCTGCACGGGGGAGGCGCGACCTGATGTTCCGTCAAGTCAGAAGGACCGCCGGGGCGCTGTTCGCGGCCGGGCTGCTGGTCACCGGCGCGCTGGCCGGGGCCCCGGCGGCGGGGGCGGCCGCGGCGGCACCGACGGTGCTGGACGCGTCCGCGTACACGCTCAGCGCGGACTACCACCAGTTCGACGCGCTCGACTCGGCCCTGGTCTCGACGCTGGGGACGTCACCGGTGCACACGGTGATGGCGAACGCGAACCACGACCGGCAGGGGCTGACCTCGGGCTTCTCGGTCGCCGGGCTGTCCACCGGCTTCCGGTTCGACGACGGGGACGACGGCGACTGCTACAGCTACCCCCAGGGCATCACCACCAGCCGGGACGCGGTGGGCACCGCGAACAGCGGCAACTACGACGGGCACCAGCTGGTGCTGGTGAGCTGGTACACCAAGGACTCCTGCACCAAGGAAGGCGTCCACGAGCGCAGCCGAATCACCCTGGTCGACTGGGACGCCACCTACCCCAACAAGTACCGGAAGATCCTGCTGGTCGAGCCGACCGGCACCGCGGCGGCGCCGAGCTTCAAGGACATCCCGATCCACGCCGGCGGGGTCTCCTGGTACGGCGACTACCTGTACGTCGCCGAGACCGGGAACGGCATGCGGGTCTTCGACCTGCGCAAGATCCTGAACACCGACACCGGCGGCACCGCCGACCAGATCGGCCGCCAGTCCGGGTCGGTCTACTACGCGCACAACTACGCGTACGTGCTCCCGCAGGTCGGCACCGTCACGGCGCACACGCCCACCGGCACCAAGCCGCTGGTGTGGTCGTCGATCTCGCTGGACCGGGTCAGCAAGTCGATCGTGATGACGGAGTACACCTGCCCGGAGCTGTCGACGGACTGCCCCGACTACCCGACCCGGGCGCCGCGGGCGGTCCGCTTCCCGTTCGCGCCCGGGGCGACCACGTTCGCCGCGACGACGACCGCGAGCCAGGCGCTCCAACTGCCCTGGTACAAGCTCAACGGGGTGGCCTCGCACAACGGCCGCTGGTGGTTCAACTCCTCGGGCCAGAAGAAGCTCTACTACTGGACGCCGAGCGCGGGCCCGTCCACCTTCGCCTGGGTGGGCGGCGGCGAGAGCATCTCCTACTGGGAGGACAGCACCAAGGCCGACCTGCTGTGGTCGCTGCAGGAGACCCCGGGCGGGCGCAACGTCTTCGCGGTCACCCAGGCCACCTACGGCGGCGGGTGAGCCGCGCCCTCTCCCGACTGCGCGACTGCGCGACTGCGCGACTGCGCGACGAGGTCCCGGCCCGGGTGGGCCGGGACCTCGTCCCGTCCGGGCCGGGGCGCGGCGGCCGTCCGTCGGCCCCCGCACCGCGGGCTACCACCCTCCCCCGCCCGTGCGCGAGACTCGGGATCACCCCCCGCACCGAACCGGCCCGGATCGCCTTCCGATCCGGGCGGGCGCCGGGGGGCCGGACACAGGAGGCGGCATGGCGACGGACAGCAGGTCCACCGGGCGGGCGGAGGCCCCCGCGCGGGGGGCGACGGGCGGGCGACGGCGGGCGGGTCGGCGGGTGGCGGTCCTGGTGGGCGTCCTGGTGCTGCTGTGCCTGCCGCCGTGGTGGACGCTGCTCGCGGCCGGCACCGACTGGCCGCTGCCGGTGGTGGCGGCGGGCACGGCCGTGCTGCTGGCCTGGGCGGTCGGCTTCCCGTTCCTGATGGTCCGGGGCCACCGCCCGCGTTCGCGCGACGACCGGGCGGCCCGGATCGCGGACACCAGCCTCGGCGTGGTGTGGGTGCTGTGGACCTGCTCGGTGCTGGGCGCCCTGGCCGACCTGCTGCTGGCCGCGGCCGGCGTCGGCGGCGCCGGCCGGGCCCGGCTGGTCGCGGCGGCGGTCGTGCTGCTGGCGGCCGGGGTGCTCGCCCGGGGCCACCACGAGGCGATGCGGGTGCCCCGGGTACGGCGGCTGGACGTCCGGCTGCCGCGGCTGGGCGCCGGGTTGGACGGCACCCGGGTGGTGCTGCTGGCCGACACCCACTACGGGCCGATCGACCGGGCGGCCTGGTCGGCGGGGGTCACCGAGGCGGTCAACGCGCTGGACGCGGACGTGGTGGTGCACGCGGGCGACATCGCGGACGGCACGCCCGTCCAGCGCCGCGCGCAGGCCGCCCCGCTCGGCGCGGTCCGGGCCCGGCTGGCCCGGGTGTACGTGACGGGCAACCACGAGTACGGCAGCGAGGCCCAGGGCTGGCTGGACCGGATGGCCGAGCTGGGCTGGGAGGCGCTGCACAACCGGCACCTGGTGGTGGAGCGCGGCGGCGACGCCCTGGTGCTGGCCGGGGTGGACGACGTGACCGCGGAGTCCTCCGGCCTGCCCGGGCACCGGGCCGACCTGGCCGGGGCGCTGGCCGGGGCGGACCCGGACCTGCCGGTGCTGCTGGTCGCCCACCAGCCCAAGTACGTCCCGCACGCGGCGGCCGCCGGGATCGACCTGCAACTGTCCGGGCACACCCACGGCAGCCAGATCTGGCCGTTCCGGTACCTGGTCCGGCTCGACCAGCCGGTGGTGCGCGGCCTGAGCCGGCACGGCGAGCGGACCTGGCTCTACACCAGCGGGGGCACCGGCTTCTGGGGGCCGCCGTTCCGGGTGTTCGCGCCCAGCGAGATCACCCTGCTGACGCTGCGCGCGGGCGAGGGCGGGTAGGGCGGGGCGGGGCGGACAGCGCGGGTAGGGCCTGGCTCCGGGGTGCTTCCGGCCGGGGCTCAGCCCGCCGGTGGCCGGGAGGGCGTCCAGGGAGGCGTCCAGGAGGGCGTCCAGGCTCCGGCGGGGGCCGGGGCGGCCGCGGCCGCCAGGTGGGCGTGCAGGGCCGACAGGGCGGGGTGCGGGTCGTCCCGGTGGTGGAGCAGCGCGTGCGGGTAGACCAGGACGGGGTCGACCACCGGAATCCGGCGCAGGCCGTGGCCGGTGGGCCAGACCAGCCGGGTGTCCTCGCCCGTGAAGGTGGCCAGCGCGGGGGTGTCGGCGATGGTGTCGAGCAGCGCGTCGGAGCCGAAGTTGGGGCCGGTCGACTCGATGGTCAGGCCGAACTCGCCCGCCAGCGCCGCGTAGTAGGCGGCCCACTCGCTGCCGGGCAGCAGGCCGGGCATCCAGATCCGGTGCCCGGCGAGTTCGGCCAGCGGCACCGCGCGGGCGGCGGCGAGGGCGTGCCCGGGGCCGGTGAGCAGGTGCAGCGGCTCGTCGACGACCCGGGTGGCGGTGAGGTCCTCGGGCAGCGGCCGACCGGGCGCGGCGACCGCCCGGAAGGAGGCATCGATGCTGCCGGAGCGGATCGCGGCGACGGCGCTGTCGATGTCGAGCAGCATGACGATGTCCAACTCGACGCCCGGGTGGGCCCGGTGGAAGTCCCGCATCAGCCGGGAGGCCGCACCGCGCGAGTTGATCACGTCGACCCGCAGCGGCCGGGCCCCGGGCCGGACGGAGGCGACGGCCCGGTCGGCGGCCCGCAGCAGCGCGCGGGCGTGCGGCAGGAACGCCTGCCCGTCGACGGTCGGCTCGGCCCCGCGCGGGGTGCGGGCGAACAGCCGGACGCCGAGGTCCCGCTCCAGCCCGGCGATCCGCTTGGAGACGGCCTGCTGGGTGACCGCCAGGTCGGCGGCGGCCAACTGGAACTGGCCGGCCTCCGCGACGGCGACGTAGGTGCGCACGGCTTCGAGGTCCATGACGGGCCAGCCTAGCGAACAACGGACGGTTGTCGATCCAGCGCATCATCCGCCTTCCCACGTCCATGAGCAGCCCGGTGATCAACCACTGGTTGTGCGAGGGGCAGCCGGCCAGGTGGCCGGACGGCGACGGACCGAGGCGGCGTGAACCTGGCGTTCCGGCGGTGAGGGGGCGGGATTCAGGCGGCGTACACGCCGTTTCCACGTGGGGTCGCCAGAGTTCCGGCCCGTGCCCACTACACACTCGCGTGTCGGCGTCGCCTCCGTGTGCGCCGCGTCCCTCACCTTCTCCGGCCTGCTGGTCACCGGGTTGTTCGCCGCGCAGCCCGCGGCGGCTGCCGACCCGGCCGGCTACCAGAACGTGCGCATCAACGAGGTCACCTCCTCCGGCAACGACACGGTGGAGCTCTACAACGCCGGTTCGGCGGCGGTGAGCATCAGCGGCTGGAAGATGGCCGACGACGGCTTCTCGCCGCAGAGCTTCAGCCCGTCCGCGAGCAGCATCCCGGCCGGTGGCTTCGTCACCTTCAACTCGCCGAAGGGGCTGGGCGATTCGGACAAGGTGGTGATCTACACCGCCGGCGGCACGGTGGTCGACCGGGTCGACTGGGCGACCGACCGGGCCAAGCCCGCGATGGCCCGCTGCGGCGGCGACGGCACCGGCGCGTGGGTGACCACCACCACCGCCACCACCTTCGGCTCGGCCAACGCGGCCGGCTGCCCGGCCGCACCGCCCGCCGCGAGCAAGGTGGTGGTCAACGAGGTCAGCTCGGACGGCTCGGACACCGTCGAGCTGTACAACGGCGGCACCGGCGCGGTCAGCATCGGCTCCTGGAAGTACGTGGACAACGACACCGCGCACACCGCGGCCTCGATCTCGTCCTCCTCGCCGAGCGCGACCAGCATCCCGGCGGGCGGCTACGTCACCTTCAACTCCACCATCGGCCTGGGCGGCAACGACTCGCTGTTCCTGCTCGACGGCAGCGGCAACACCGTCGACTCGGCCACCTGGGCCGCCGCGGGCGCCTCGCCCTCCGACGAGCGCTGCGCCACCGGCTTCCGGACCTCCGCGAACGCCACCTTCGGCGCCGTGAACTCCTGCTCCGGCAGCGGCGGCGGTACGGGCGGCACCACCGGCCGGCTGCTCGGCGGCGGCGGCTCGCTCACCAGCGGCTGCACCCCCGAGGCGCCCGGCGGCACCGGCTCCGCGCCGCCCGGCACCCAGTCCTGGCCCGGCGGCCTCGACGTCACCATCGCCGACGACGTCTGCGCGTTCACCACCTCCACCGGCCCCGAGGGCCGGGACGTCAGCGGGCTGGCCTTCGACCCGGCCAACCCGTCCGTGCTGTGGGCCGCCAAGAACAAGAACTGGCTGTACAAGCTGGTCAAGAGCAACGGCAAGTGGGTCCCGGACGCGACCTGGAGCGCCACCGGCAAGCAGATCCGCTTCGCGGGCGGCACCGGCCAGCCCGACTCCGAGGGCCTGACCGTCGGCGGCAACGGCCACCTCTACGTGACCTCCGAGCGCGACAACGGCAACAACACCGTGCCGAAGGACACCGTCCTGGAGTTCGACCCGGCCGCCACCGGCAGCACCCTCACCCCGCTGCACCAGTGGGACATGACCACGCAGTTCCCGCAGCTCGACACCGGCAGCAAGGACGACGCCAACCTCGGCTTCGAGGGCGTCGGCTACGTCCCCGACAGCTGGCTGACCGCGAGCGGCTGGACCGACCCGCTGACCGGCGCCGCCTACAACCCGGCGAACTACCCGCTGCACGGCTCCGGCCTGTTCTTCGCCGGCCTGGAGTACGACGGCACCCTGCACGTCTACGGCCTCAACTCGGACGGCAGCTTCACCACCTTCGGCACCGTCTCCACCGGCAAGCCCGGCGTGATGGACGTGACCTACGACGCCGGCACCCAGCGGATCGTCGCCACCTGCGACAACACCTGCGGCGAGACCCACACCTTCCTGAAGGTCAACGCCTCCGGCGCGATCGTGCCGGACGTGACCTACACCAACCCGGCCGTGCTGCCGGTCGACAACCTGGAGGGCTTCGCCCTCGCGCCGACCTCCACCTGCGCGGGCGGCTTCCGCGAGGCGGTCTGGAGCGACGACGGCATCTACGGCTTCGGCTCCGGCACCTCCTCGTACGGGCACGCCCTCTACAGCGGCACCTTCCCCTGCTGATCCCGTGAGGAACCGGGGCTCCGACCGCACCCGCGGTCGGAGCCCCCGCCGTCTCAACGCCGGGCCGCGTAGTACACGTTGAGGATGTCGCCCTCGACCCGGCGGACGTCCACCGTGCCGAAGCCCGCGTCGGCGAGCATCCGGCGGGCGGTCTGCTCGCCCCAGACGGTGCCCAGGCCCTCGCCGCCCTCGCCGAGCGAGACGCTCATGCAGTAGAAGACCGAGAAGGTGTAGAGCGCGGGGCAGAGCGGGTGGCCGATGTTCTCCTCCAGGCGGCTGGAGGCGGCGATGTCGCCCATCAGGAAGACGCCCCCGGGGCGCAGCGCCCCGGCGATCGCCGCCAGGGTGCGGGCGGGGCGGGCCAGGTCGTGGATCACGTCGAAGGCCGTCACCAGGTCGTGGGAGCCGGTCAGTTCGGCGCTGTCGCCGACCTCGAACCGGGCGTTCGGCAGGCCGCGCCCGGCGGCCTCGGCGCGGGCGGCGGCGACGCCCTCCTCGGAGCGGTCCAGCCCCTGGAAGCGGCTGGCGGGGAACGCCTCGGCGAGCACGTTGACCGCGTGGCCCTGCCCGCAGCCGACGTCGAGGACGTCGATGCCCTCCCGCAGCCGCTCCGGCAGGCCGGGAACCAGCGGCACGATCCCGTGCACCAGGGCGAGGTCGTACACCTCGCCGGACTCCTCGGCCTGGAGCGCCTGGAAGCGCGGGTAGGCCGCGTACGGCACCCCGGCGCCCGTCCGGAACGCCTCCACCACCCGCTGCTCGACCTCGGCCAGCATGCCGAGGTCCTGGGCGATCCGGGCCAGGTTGTCCGGGCCGGCCGCCCGGGTGAGCGAGGCCGCGTGCTCCGGCGGCAGCCGGTACGACTCCCGCGCGGGGTCGTAGTCGACGACCCCGCCCGTCACCATCGCGCCCAGCCACTCCCGGACGTACCGCTCGTTCAGCCCGGCGGCCCGGGCGACCTCCCCGGCGGTGGCCGGCTCCAGGCCCGCCATGACGTCGAACAGGCCACTCTCGTGGCCGACCCCGGCCATCAGGCCCAGGCAGGCGTCGTTCAGGACCTGGAGCATCCGGCCCGCGAACGCCTCCTGCTTCGCCCGGTCCGGTTCCACGGCGACAGCCATGACTCCTCCTTCCGCCACCGCGGCGGCGGCCGGGAGGAGCGGGTCCGCACCGCGACGGGGGCGCGCCGCCACGCGGACGCGTCACCACGGAGGCCGCGCCACGGGCCCGCGGCCGCGACCGGCGGCCCGGTGGGCTGGGCAGCACCCCTTCTCCCGTCACGCTAGTCCTCCCGCCGCCGACCGCCCTGTTGAACGGGCCACCTCCGCCCCCGTATCCCCGGAACGCTGCGGAACCCGCCCCGGGCGGCGCAGGATGGACGGCATGCAGATGGACCGGACGGGGCTCGCCGACTTCCTCCGCCGCTCCCGCGAGCGGCTGCGCCCGCAGGACGCCGGACTCCCGGCCGGGCCGCGGCGCCGCACCCCCGGCCTGCGCCGGGAGGAACTCGCCCAGCTGGCGGGCGTCTCGGCCGACTACGTGATGCGGCTCGAACAGGGCCGCAGCTCCCAGCCGTCCCCGCAGCTGCTCGCCGCGCTCGCCCGGGCCCTGCGGCTGACCGGGGACGAACGCGACCACCTCCACCTGCTCGCGGGCCACCGCCCGCCCGAGGGCCCGACCGCCGGCCGGCACGTCCGTCCCGCCCTGCGCTACCTGCTCGACCGGCTCGGCGACACGCCCGCCCAGCTGCTCACCGACCTCGGCGACCTGCTGGCCCAGAACGCCCTGGCCGAGGCGCTGTTCGGGTGCGTGTGCACGGTCGCCGAGCCGGACCGCAACATCGTCTGGCGCTGGTTCACCGAACCCGCCGTCCGCGAGGCCTACCCCGCCGAGGAGCGCGAACCGCTCGGCCGCCTGCACGTCGCCGAGCTGCGGGCCGCCGCCACCCGCCGCGGCTTCGACCCGCCCACCCGCGCCCTGCTCGACCGACTGACCACCGCCAGCCCCGAGTTCACCGACCTCTGGCAGCACCACGAGGTCGCCGTCCGGCGCACCAGCCGCCTCCGGGTCGTCCACCCGGCGGTCGGCCCGATCGAGTTCGACTACGAGCTGCTCCAGACCCAGGCCGCCGACCAGCGCCTGCGCCTGTTCACGCCCCCGCCCGACGTGACCGACCCCGGCCCGCTGGAACTGCTGCGCGAGATCGGCCCGGAGACCGCGCACCGCACCCACCGCTAGCCTCCGCGGCGGCCGCCCACCACCCGGAGGTCACGCTCCGCCGGTGCCGAACTCCCCCGCCCGCACCCCGGCCACGAACACCGACCAGGCCCCGGCCCCGAAGACCAGCACCGCCCCCGCGGGGTCCTTCGAATCCCGGACGGGAACCACCCCGGGGAAGCCGTCGGCGACCTCCACGCAGTTGCCCTGGCAACCGCTGAAGCTGCTCTTCCGCCACACGGCGCGGCTCAGGTCCGTCTTGTCCCGGTCGGTGCGCATCACTTGAGTTCCTTTGCCATCTGGGCGGCCGGCCGAAGCGAGGCCGGCAGCGTCGTGCCCCCGTCCGAAGGGAGACACTGCCCTCCGCCACCGCCGCGCACACCCGCAAAGCCCTTTCAAACATGCGAACTTCATGATCGCCATCCGCATACGCGGTGAATCAAACCTCGCCGAACCAGCCTGACTTGAGGGCGGTGACGAAGGTGTCGAAGTCAGCCGTGGTGAACACCAGCGCGGGGCCTTGGGGGTCCTTGGAGTCACGGACTGGCACGACGCCGTGCATCTGAACAAGGTTCAACGCCATCTCGACGCACTGCCCGCCGGAACCGCTGTAGCTCGACTTGCTCCAACACGCGACGCTCAGGTCAGGAGGAAGGGTCATCGTTCCAGTTCCTTTCGTACGGCACGGACTGTCGCCATCGAATCGGCTACGGACGGCGCGTCAGCCTGCATGCGAGCGTAGTCCCTGGACCACTCCTGAACAGTGGAGATGTCTCGTTCGAGGTGTCCTTGCTTCATATCCTCCACATAGCCGACCTGTGTGTGGTTGGGGAGGGTGAGCAGGGTCAGGCAATGGTGGAACGGACGGCGAGTGCCGAGACTGAAGGGCACCACCTGGATGATCATATTCGGCAGTTCGGCCAATTCTTCGATGCGTCGTAGCTGCGGAATCATCACTGCAGGGCCACCTACCTGCCAGCGAAGTGCGCTCTCGTCCATCGCAACGTGGATCATGGGCGCTGGTCGACGGGTGATCGCCGCCTGTCGGGCGAGGCGAAAGGAGAGTCGCTCGGCGGCCTGTTCGGTTGAAATGTTGCCACGCGAGACTCCACCGGCAAGTTCGATCCGTGCGTACTCCGGAGTCTGGAGCAGCCCCGGCATGATGCCGATCTCGAAGAGTCGTAGCTCAGTGGCCTTCGCCTCGCATTCGGTGAACTCCGGAAAGCCCTCGAACAACGCGGTGTGCCGAATGTTCCAATACAGGAGCGACAGCGTCCCTCCGGTCTCCAACACCTCATCCGCCCTGGTCACAGCGTCGATGTGGGGAACCCTGCTCGCACGCTCGAAGCAACCGACGTAGGTGCCCGTGACGCCCAGCAGATCCCCGAGCTGGGCCTGCGTGAGCCCCTTCGCTTCGCGCGACCGCCGGAGCTGGACGCCGAACGCGTGCGCGGGAGAGATCGTGGGGTCAAGATCCTTCTTGTTCACGGCAGTTGCCCCCAACTGAAATACGCAGACTGTCCGGTTCAGATGGTGGCGGACCGTCAGCGATCTCGCAACTATGGATACACGGACGGTCACCCACCGTTCGCATCCCCCGACGTGCTCGCACGAGGCTCCGCCCTGCCCGCACGCACCGGATTCGGAGGCACCGCACAGATGACGACCGCACCATGGGGCACCACCCGCATGGCGCCGTACGCACCGAGCACCCCCGTCCCGCAGTTCATCCCCGTGATCGGCCCCGAGACGCAGATCGCCGTACTCGTGAACGAGCACGGCCGCACGGTCGGGGAGGAAGCCCGGGAGTTCTGCGCCCGCCAGTCCGACGGGGCGGTCTACAAGCCGCTGTGGGACAGCAGGTACCGGGATGCCGGAGGATCCGCGCGGCAGGTGTGGGTAGGGAGGTGGACCAGACCGAGATCACCGACGCCGTGTCCATCTGCCCGCACCTCTTCCGGGCCAGGGTGCCGAAGGCGTTCGACTTCGCCGTGACCGCCGGAGGCTCCTGGTACTTCCTCGCATGCAACCCGAACGGGCAGTGGGCGTGGCAGCTGGCGGGGACGACCGCCGCCATCGCCCAGGCCCTTGCCGACCGACTGACGAAAGGCCCTGAGCCGTGAGCACCTCCGCCGAACTCCGCGCCGCCCTGGTGGACGGTCTCACCGGGGACGACGCGATCACCGACCCCGCCTGGGAGCGCGCCGCCCGGGCCGTCCCCCGGGAACTGTTCGTCGGGTCGTACTTCCTCCCGGTCCCGGGCAGCAACCCGACCGAGTACCGCGTCGCCCACGAGGGCGAACCCGGATGGCTGGCGGGCGTCTACGAGAACCGGACGCTGATCACCCAACTCGACGGACGGACCAGGCCCGAGGACGTACCCGGCGGCACGGTGACCGGCACGCCCTCCGCCTCGTCCACCCTGCCTTCGCTGGTGCTGCGGATGTGGCACCAGCTCGGTGTCGAGCCCGGACACCGCGTCCTGGAGGTCGGCACTGGCACCGGCTACTCGACCGCCCTCGGCGCGCACCGGCTCGGGGACGGCAACGTCACCAGCGTCGAGTACGACCCGCTGGTCGGGGCGGCCGCCGCTGCCGGCGTCAAGGCCGCCGGGTACGCGCCCCGGCTCCTCGTCGGTGACGGGCTGCTCGGGGACCCGGACGGCGGGCGGTACGACCGGCTGATCGCCACCTGCGCGGTGCGGCACGTCCCGTACCCGTGGCTGCACCAGGTCAGGCCGGGCGGGAAGGTCCTGGCCACCCTCTCCGGCTGGTCCCACGGCTACGGCCTCGCGCTGCTCACCGTGACCGGGCCGGGCGAAGCACGCGGACGGTTCCTGCCCGGCGGCACCAGCTTCATGACCGCCCGCCCGCACGACCGTCCGCCCCGCCGGAGCATCGTCCTGCTGCCCGGCGACGAACGGCCGGCCCGCATCGACCCCGCCACCATCGATACCTGGAGCGGCAGTTGGGTGGCCCAGCTCGCCGCCCCCTCCGCCGAACGGATGGGAGCCGGCGGGCGGCAGATCCTCTCGGACGTGGCCACCGGATCGCAGGCCAGGACCGCCCCCGGCCCCGAGGGCGGGTGGACCGTCACCCAACGCGGACCGCTCCGGCTCTGGGACCAGGTCGAGGACGCGATCGACGCCTGGCAGTCGGCCGGCGCACCGCACCAGCAGGGCTTCGGCATCACGGTGTCGGCCACCGGTCAGCGCGTCTGGATCGGCACCGAGGACGGCCCGGGCTGGCACGTACCGATCTGACCCGCGCACCCAGCACGCACCAGCACGGAGCACCAACCATGACGACACACCAGATCCCCCCGGAAAAGCCGTACCGGGGCGCCAAGTTGACGATCCGCATCTACCGGGTGCGACCCGACGGGGCCCGAGATCCGGTCTCCGCCTGCTTCTCGGACGAAGAAGAGGTTCTGCCGCTGGTCTCGGCCCTGAGCTGGCCGGCCTGCGCCTGTCCGCGCTGCACCGCCGCCGCATCCGTCGGCGCATCCGTCGGCGCAGCCTGAACACGTTCCAGCACGGCATCGAGAAGGGGAGAGCAAGTGCTTTACACCGGACAGCCGTTGGAGGAGACCGATGTCCTCCAGCGGTTCCTGCGCGGCAGGTTCACCGAGGCCGAGCGGGCCGCCGATCTGCTGGAACGGGCCTTCCGGGCAGCGAGGTTGGACCCGCCGTCCGGCCTGTCGCCCGTCTACCGGGACGACGTGCTGCCGGAGTTCGGCGCCGTCGCACTGGGCTGCGTCGGGCTGCCGTGGGTGCAGCGGCTGGCCGAGTCGCTGGTCGAACTCGCCCACCTGCGCGGCGAGCTGCCCGTCCCGCCTCTGCCCTCCGCGCTGGGGGCCGCCTCGTGAACGACGTGTTGCGGCAGCGCGCCTGGGAGATCGCCGACCAGCTCACCAGAGCCGGTGGCGGCAGGGAGGCCCGGCTGACCACGACCCCGGACGGCTACCGGATCGAACTCGACATCCTCCGCCCCGACGGCACCGACGACCACCTGGCCGTGCTGAAGGCCCTCGCCCTCGGCGACCGTTGGGGCCACACCTACTCCCCGCCCTCCCGCAACAACGGCACTGCACGGGAGGTCGTCTGGAGCGAGGTGCACCCCGAGCCGTCCGAGTCGAAGGACGGTTGAACTCTTCCGAACCGGCGGAGGCCCGCGCCCCGTCCGGGTGGACGGAGGAGCGGGCCTCGCGGGTGACGCCCCCCGTGGGGTGGCGGGGCGTCAGGGTGTGGGGGTCAGTGGTCGGCCTTGCCGCCGCGCACCACGCAGGAGGCGCTGTTCTCCCAGCCCCAGCCGTCCCCGTCCGGGTCGGAGGAGGCGGAGGCGCAGTACGGGTAGCCGTTCGGCGCCTTGGTCGCGGTCGGGGACGAGGTGGGGTTGTCGTAGATGGTGGCGCGCTTGGCGGTGGCGGCGATGCCGTTGGCGCCGTTGAAGAAGCGGTTGCCCCAGGTGGTCAGCGAGTTCTTGTCGAAGTTGTTGACCAGGTCGAGGTACTCGACGCCGCCGCCGTTGCCGCTCCAGGACCAGCCGAGGTAGCCGATGCCCTGGGCTTGGGCGGTGGCCATGATGGCGTCCTCGTCCGGGTCGCCGTCGCTGTGCTGGGCGCCGAACTCGCCGACCACGATGGGGAGTCCGGCCGAGGTGTAGGCGTTCAGGTAGTCCTGGACCTTGGCGGCGGTGTTGTAGACGCCGTACATGTGGATCGAGAAGATCGTGTTGCGGTCGGCGTCGGACGCGAACACCGAGGCCGCGTTGTCGCGCATGGTGCCGGACCAGTCCTGGCCCCAGTTCGGGCCGTCGACCATCAGCGCGTTGTGGATCCCGGCGGCGCGGACCTTCGCGATCGCGCTCTTGGTGGCGGCGGTCCAGCCGGTGTAACCCGTGTTGCCCCAGGGCTCGTTGGCGATGTTGACGACGACGTGGTTCTCCTGGCCGATCAGCGCGCTCTTGTTGTCGACCCAGAACTGCGCGGCCCCGTCGAGCGTGCCGGCCGCGGCGTCCTCGCCGTAGCCGGTGGCGTCGTGCACCTCCAGCACGCAGATCACCTTGGCGGCCTTGCACTGGGCGATCAGCGCGGAGATTTGGGCGGTGCTGGTGCGCGTCCAGCGCTGGCCGTCGCCGAGGACGACGCGGACGGTGTTGGCGCCCTTGGCCGCGATGTCGGCGATCGCGGTGGCCTGGCTCGGGTACCAGGCGTACGCGTGGTTGACGCCGCGCACGACGAACCGGTTGCCGTTGGACTCGTAGATCCGGCCGTTGCTGACGTGGATGCCGGAGGTGACGGCCTCGGCGCTGCCGGGGGTGAACCCGAAGACGGAGAACAGCAGGCCGAAGACGGCGGCGACTGCCGCGCCGACAGCCGTGAGCGCCCTGCGGCTCGGCGGCTTTTCCATGACTCTCCTCTGGGTGGGGGTGGGGAACGCGGCCGCTCCGGCACCCCGCCGCGGGCCGTCCCTCCGCAGGGGCGGAGGTGGCCGGGCGGGTGGTGGAGGGAGAACGGGCGGCTGCGGCGACAAGGTCTTGGCAACGTTGTCTGCGGGATCGTGGCACGGCACACCCACCCGGTCAATGCTTTGCGCTTAACCGATTAATTTGCCATCTTCCGTAGCAATTTCAGCAGTCGCTACCGGCCGTGAAGTAAATCGGTCAAGCAGAGCAGAACTGACACTCCGTCAACTCGCTCCGCCTCGCTAGGCTGGCGGCGTGACCACGACTTTCAGTGAGCCCTTCCTCCGCGTCGCCGAACACCACGCCGCCCGGGGCGCGGAGCAGTTGGAGGCCCTGGGCCTCGTGCTGCCGGACGCGCCGTGGACGGCCGACCTGGAGCGGGGCGTCTACGAGAGCGGCGGGCTGACCCTGCGGGTCGGGCTGCTCGGGACGTTCGACCCCGCGGCGCGGTCGTGGCTGTGGGGCTGGGCCAACCCGGGCTTCGCCGGGACGCCCGTGACGGCCGCCTCCGCCCGGCTCGCCGAGTTCGGACGGGCTTACGGCGTACCGGAGTTGGCGGAACCCGGGGTCGACCTGTCCGGCTTCGCGGACCCGCGGCACGCGGCCGAGGCGCTGG
Source organism: Kitasatospora sp. NA04385 (assembly GCF_013364235.1). NCBI lineage: Bacteria > Bacillati > Actinomycetota > Actinomycetes > Kitasatosporales > Streptomycetaceae > Kitasatospora > Kitasatospora sp. NA04385. The sequence continues at coordinate 3,671,855 of NZ_CP054919.1, forward strand.
CCTTCACCGGCATGGGCGTGCTCGGCGCGCCGGGCTACATCGGGCAGGAGGCCGGGCCGGAGACCCGGGTGTACTTCGTGCCGCAGGACCCGGCCCTCCGCCCGGCGCCGCTCGACCCGGTGACCGTGCCGCGGATGCTGCTGACCGGCGCCGGGCTGTTCGGGCACGACGCCCGCGCCGTGGTGCGCGGCTACTTCGGGCACCACGGCGCGAGCGTGACCGAGGACGCGGACGCGATCACCGCCCTCCTGCCGAACCGGCACACCGTCCGGGTGTCGTTCGACCCGCAGGGGCGGATCGCCTCGGTCGACGGCACGCTCGGCGGCAACTGAGCACCCGGCGAAGGGAGTTCAGCCCTCCTCGACGGGCTTGCTGGAGAGCACCTCGCGCGCCTGCTCGGCGGCGCGCAGCAGCATCTCGGAGAGGTGGTCGAGGAACCGGGCGACGTTCTCCAGCCGCGCCCCGGCGGGGGTCGCCGAGCCGAGGACGGAGACGCCCTGGCGCGCGGTGGCGGCCACCACGGCGTTGGCCTGCGCGCTGGCCACCGCGGACTGGTACCAGATCTCGTCGTCCACCAGGTAGCGCTCGCGGCGCCGCTCGTCGCGCTCGCGGCGGATCATCGACTGCTCGTCCAGGAAGGCGACGGCCTTGGAGACGGACGCCGGGCTGACCTCCAGGCGCCGGGCGAGGTCGGTGGCGCTCAGGCAGCCGGAGTCGGTGAGCAGCAGCGCCGCCAGCACCCGGGCGGGCATCCGGCTCAGGCCGGACTGCATGAAGACGGTGGTGATCGCCTCCTCGAAACCGGCCATCGCCTCGGGGTCGCGTCCGTCGGCCGGGCGGTCGGCCGGGCGCGGGCCGCGGGCCGGTGCGGCCCGGCGGTGGGCACGCTGCTCGGTGGCGCGGTGGGCGAGGTCGGCCCGGTAGCCGGCCGGGCCACCGTTGCGCATGACCTCGCGGGTGACGGTGGAGGTCGGCCGGTCGATCCGGCGGGCGATCTCCGCGTAGGCGAGGTCGTCGGCCAGGCCCAGCGCGATCTGCTGGCGCTCCTGCTGGGTGAGCCTGCCTCCCGGCATCGGGGCCCCCTTCTGCGGTGTGTGGCGTTTCCGCCCCCAGCATAGCGTTCACCCTCATTCCATTGCAACGAGCCTGCCCGCTGACGTTGCGTTAGCTTCAGGGTTGTTGCAACGATTTTCCCATCTCTACCTGCACTTATTCCTTTCGATTGCAACAAGCATGTTGCCCAACCCTTGAACGCAACGTAGCGTTTCCAATGTCAGAAACGAAGCGGCGCACCGCGGGCCGCACCCCCGAGCACAGGGAGCACACCATGCAGAAGTTCGACACCCCCGCCCCGGTCACCGTCGTCCTGGACGTCCCGGCCGGCCTGGTCCGCTTCATCGCCGCCGACCGCACCGACACCGTGGTAGAACTGCGGCCCGCCGACCCGGCGAAGGGCCGCGACGCGAAGGCCGTCGAGCAGACCGAGGTCAGCTACGCGGACGGCGTGCTGCGGATCGTCACCGGCTCCGCCCCGCACCGCCTGCTCGGCCCGTCCGGCGCGCTGGACGTCACCGTGCAGCTGCCGTCCGGCTCGAAGGTCGAGGCGAAGAGCGCGGACGCCCGGCTCCGGGGCGTGGGACGGCTCGGCGACGTCACCTTCGAGAGCGCCCGGGGAGCGGTGAAGCTCGACGAGGCGTCCGCCGCCAGCCTCACCCTGCAGGACGGCGACATCGAGGTGGGTCGGCTCACCGGCCCCGGCGGGCTCAGCACCCAGCGCGGCGACCTGACCGTCACCGAGGCGGTGCGCGGCACGCTCGAACTGACCACCCTCGCCGGCTCCATCTCGGTCGGCGTCGCCCGCGGCGTCTCCGCCTCGCTGGACGCCGGCACCGGCCACGGCCGCATCGACAACGCGCTGCGCAACGCCGACGACGTCCCCGCGGTCACCATCCGGGCCACCACCTCGAAGGGCGACATCTCCGCCCGCACCGCCGCCTGACCGGCGACCGGCACCCCCGCGCAACCCCGTACCGCACCGCCCCGTACCGCCCGCGCACAGCCCCGTACCGCCCGCACCGCCCCCGCACCGACCCCCACACCCACAGGGAGCACCCCATGAACGGCCTGGCCATCGCGGCGAACGGGCTGCGCAAGTCCTACGGCGACAAGACCGTCCTGGACGGCGTCGACCTCGCCGTCCCGACCGGAACCGTCTTCGCCCTGCTCGGCCCGAACGGCGCCGGCAAGACCACCGCCGTCAAGATCCTCTCCACCCTGGTGCGGGCCGACGCCGGCCGGGTCAGCGTCGGCGGCCACGACCTGGCCGCCGAACCGCAGCAGGTCCGCACCGCGATCGGCGTCACCGGCCAGTTCTCCGCCGTCGACGGCCTGATCACCGGCACCGAGAACATGCTGCTGATGGCCGACCTGCACCACCTGCCCAAGGCCGAGGGCCGCCGCGTCGCCGCCGACCTGCTGGCCCGCTTCGACCTCACCGAGGCCGCCGACAAGCCCGCCTCGACCTACTCCGGCGGCATGAAGCGCCGCCTGGACATCGCGATGACCCTGGTCGGCAACCCGCGGATCATCTTCCTGGACGAGCCCACCACCGGCCTCGACCCGCGTAGCCGGCACGGCATGTGGCAGATCATCAGGCAGCTCGTCGCCGACGGCACCACCGTCTTCCTCACCACCCAGTACCTGGAGGAGGCCGACGAACTCGCCGACCGGATCGCCGTCCTGCACGGCGGCGTGATCGTGGCCGAGGGCACCGCCGAGGAGCTCAAGCGGCTCGTCCCCGGCGGCCACGTCCGGCTCCGCTTCACCGACCCCGCCGCCTACCGCTCGGCCGCCGCCGCACTCACCGAGGCCGCCCGCGACGACGCCGCCCTCACCCTGAGCGTGCCCGGCGACGGCAGCCAGCGCGCCCTGCGCTCCGTCCTGGACCGCCTCGACGGAGCCGGCACCGAGGCCGACGAACTCACCGTCCACACGCCCGACTTGGACGACGTCTTCTTCGCCCTCACCGGCGCCCCCGCCCAGTCCGCCACCCCCACCCGGACCACCGTTGAGGAGAACGCCCGATGAGCACGCTCGCCCTCGCCGTCCGCGACTCGTCCACCATGCTGCGGCGCAACCTGCTGCACGCCCGGCGCTACCCGTCGCTCACCCTGAACCTGCTGCTCACCCCGGTGATGCTGCTCCTGCTGTTCGTCTACGTCTTCGGCGGCGCGATGAGCGGCGGGCTCGGCCGCTCCGCCTACGTCACCTACCTGGTGCCCGGCATCCTGATGATGACCATCGGCTCGACCGTGATCGGCACCGCCGTGTCGATGGCGACCGACATGGCCGAGGGCATCGTCGCCCGGTTCCGCACCATGGCGATCCACCGCGGCTCGGTGCTGTTCGGCCGGGTGGCCGGCAGCGTGCTGCAGTCGGTGGCCAGCGTGCTGCTGGTCGGCGCGGTCGGGGTGGCGATCGGCTTCCGCTCGCACGACGCCACCGCCCTGGAGTGGCTGGCCGCGTTCGGCCTGCTGGTCCTGGTCGCCCTGGCGCTCACCTGGATCGCCGTCGGCATGGGCCTGGGCAGCCCCAACGCGGAGGCCGCCAGCAACGCCGCGATGCCGCTGATCCTGCTGCCGATGATCTCCAGCGCCTTCGTCCCGCTGCACTCGATGCCCGGCTGGTTCCAGCCGATCGCCCAGTACCAGCCGTTCACCCCGGCCATCGAGACGCTGCGCGGCCTGCTGCTCGGCACCCACATCGGCAACAACTGGTGGATCGCGCTGCTGTGGTGCGCGGCCCTCACCGTCCTCGGCTACCGCTGGTCCCGCGCCCAGTTCGACCGCGACCCGCAGTAGGTCCCGCTCCGCCCCGCTCCCCCGCTCCCCCACTTCCCCGCTCCCCCCGGCGCCGACGGGCGGCGCGCACCGGCCCCCTCCGCCGGTGCGTGCCGCCCGTCGGCGTCCGTCGGCGTCCGTCGGTGCCCCTTCCTCCCGGCCGCGCTCAGGCCGAGCCCTCGGGCACCTGCTCCGCGACGGTCTGCCAGTCGGGGAAGAGCGCGACCCGGGTGAGCTGGTCGACGGTCAGCACCGAGCGGTCCGCCTCCGCGAAGACGCTGAAGACCGCCGTCACCTCGCTGCCGTCCGTCCGGTACACGGCGACCGTCCAGTCCTGCGGGTAGCCGTCCGCACCGGCGCCGGGCGTCTCGACCCGCAGCACGGAACCGTCCTCGCGGGTGGTGACGGTGCACCACGACACGCCGCCGCAGTCCTGGCTCGGCCGGTACGTGCCGCCGCGCGGCACCTCCGGCACGTGGGTGGCGTCGACCCGGACGGAGCCGAAGCGGCCGCCCTTCTGGACGGTGTAGTACGCGCTCACCAGGTAGACCGGGTGGAGCTCCACGTGGCTGCGGGAGAACTGCATGCCGTCCGGCATCCTGAAGTCGTAGATCTCCCGCCGCCGCGGCGAGGCCCGCACCGGACTCGACGCGGACGGGGCGGCGCTCCCCGCCACCGGGGCACCCGCCCCCGGGGCACCCGCCGCGCCGGTACGGCCGCCCGGCCCGGGGTGGGTCTCCACCTCGATCACGCCGACGACCACCACCAGCACCAGGGTGGCCAGCGTGACCAGGCCCAGCCGCTTCCACCACCCCGGCCGGATCAGCGGCACCTCCGGGTACCCGGGCACGCCCGGCCAGCACGGCGGAATCTCGACCTGCCCGGCCTTCCCCGCCTTCCCGGTCTTCCCCGCCCTCCCGAACTTTCCGACCTGCCCGGCCTTCCCGGTCTTCTCCGCCGGAGCGGCGGCACGGGCAGCAGCAGGAACAGTGGTAGTAGCGGCAGTGGTCTCGGTCTCTTGGCTCACACCCCTCACACGCACGAGCCGCCCCGCAGGGTTGTCACCCGTCCGCCGAGCCTCCCGCACGGCCGACGGGCGGCGCGCACCGGTGGGAGAGTCCGGTGCGCACCGCCCGCCGGTGCCCGTGGAGCGGTCAGGTCCGCAGGCCGGAGACGCCCGCGCTGGCCGCGCCGCCCGTAGCGCCCGTGCTCCTCGTACCGCTCGGGGTGCCCGTGCCGCCCGGGGTGTCCGTGCCGCCCGGGGTGCTCGTGCCGACTTCGTGGCCCGGGACGACCAGGTCGTGCCAGTCCTCGGACAGCGCCGCCTGGATCAGGTCGTCCTTGGTCAGGGGCTGGCCGTTGCCGGACGGCGCGGAGGGGGTGGCCACCTTCTCGCTCAGGTAGGTCAGGGACAGCGTGGTGCCGTCCGGACGGAAGACGAACACCTGGCCGCTGCGGACCTCGCCCTTCACCTCCGGCGGGATCTCCACCTGCACCTTCGTCCCGTCGTCGCGGCTGTCGATGGTGCAGAAGCTCTCGCCCGCGCAGTCGGCGTGCATCAGCACCTTGTTCTCGGCGACCTCCACGCCGCCGCTCTGCCGGACCTGCATGAACACCGTCCCGACCTTGACGCTGCCCGACATGGCGTCGTACGTACTGACGAGCCGGTACGGGGAGGGGTACTCGAAGCCGTAGACGTACGTGAACTTCGCTCCCAGCCGGATGTGCTCGCCGACCTGCCCGTTGACCGGCTTGCTGGGCGAGGGGGACGCGGAGGGCGAGGGCGGCCCGGACGCGGACCCGGAGGGCGGGGCGGAGGCCGAGGACGACGGCGAGCCGCCGCCGGCGGGGCCCTGCCCGTGCTTCTCCGAACCGGCGGGGAGCAGCACCGAGGCGGTGACCGCCACCGCGGCGACGGCGGCGACCACCCCGGCCAGCGAGGTGACGTTGCGACGCCGCCTGCGGCGCCGGCCCGCCTGGAGCAGGTGCGCGACGGGGGCCGGGCCGGGCGGCGGTTGGCGGTCCTTCAGCGTGTGGAGGGCGCGGGAGAGCTCCTCGTGATCGATGCTCAACGGACGGCCACCTCCTGGTTCTTCCACCACGTGCCCGAGAGGACGGTGCGCAGACGGGCCATCGCCCGCGCGTGGTGACTCTTCACCGTGCCCACCGAACAGCCGAGCACGGCCGCGGTGTCCTTCTCCGTCAGGTCCTCCACGTACCGGAGGACCACCACCGCGCGCTGTTTGAGCGGCAACGAGCGCAGCGCGCGGTGGAGTTCGTCCATCCCGTCCTCGGCCGGACCGGGGTGCCCGACCGCCGGCTCGGGGAGCTGGTCGGTGAGCGTCTCGCGGCGGAACCTGCGCCACCGGCTGATGTTGCCGTTGACCAGCATCCGCCGCAGGTAGGCGTGCGGGTCCTCGACGCCGACCCGGTGCCAGCGCACGTACAGCTTGACCAGGCAGTCCTGGAGCAGTTCCTCGCCCAGGTCGCGGTTCCCCGCTATCAACGTGGCCGTCCGCAAGTGCCGCGGCCAGGCATCCTCGACGAAGGCCGCGTAGGCGTCGTCCTCGGTTTCTCGACTCACATCCACCCTCACGCCCCGCCCCCACCAGAAGGTTGTCAGCGGTTTTCCCTCCGAACCGGCCCGCGCGGCTACGGTGGGTGGCCATTAGATCCTGGCGCTCGCCGGACGTCGGCAGCGGGGGCGCGGCCTGGCGGCTGACTCGTTTCGACCGAACTCCGGCCGAAAACGACCCCGACGTTCCGCTGTCGCCCTTTTCCACCCAACAGCCTTTCCGTAGAGCTACTTTGAGTGAGCATCAGATAGGAGATCCGGTCATGCCGCCGGGAGGAGCCACAGTGGGTCGTCGGGAATCCGCACGAGAGCGCGCGTTCTGCTCGCCGGAGTTCTTCGCCGAGGAGCTGGCCCTGGCCCGCGAGCGGGCCGGGCTGTCGCAGGGCGACCTGGCCCAGCTGACCCACTGCGACAGGTCCCTGATCAGCCGGATCGAGTCGAGCGACCGCGTACCGCAGGAGGACTTCGTCCGGGCCTGCGACAGGCTGCTGGACACCGACGGCCGACTGCTGCGCTTCTGGCGACGGGTGCCCTGGCACCAGGACTTCGAGCGCCCGGACGGCTTCCAGCGCTTCTTCGAGCTGGAGGCGGCGGCGACCATGCACCGCGAGTACCACGTCTCACTGGTGGGCGGCCTGCTACAGACCCCCGACTACGCCCATGCGCTCTTCACGCGCAACGCGCTGATGCCCGACCAGGACCTGATCGAGGAACGGATGCGGGTCCGGATGGGCCGCCAGCGCCGATTCCTCGAAGACCCCAACGGACCGATGCTGGTCGTCATCCTCAGCGAGGCGGTGCTCCGCAGGACGATCGGCGGTCCCGCCGTCATGACAGGCCAGCTGCGCCACCTGCTGGACGTCGCGCAGCGGCCGAACATCGTCCTCCAGGTGGCCCCGTTCTCCCTGGCCGAAAGGACCCCGGTGAACACGTCGATGACCCTGATCACCCTTCCCGGTGGGCAGGAGTACCTGTACTCGGAGAGCCTGGGCACGGGGCACCTGATCAACGACGACCACACGATCGCCATGCACGCACGCCGTTTCGACCGGCTCCGAGGTGACTGCCTGTCCGCCCCGGACACGGCTCGACTGGTCCAACGCATCCTGGAAGGACTGCTGAACCAGGAGCCCGAAGATCTCCCTGTCCTCCGCCCGACGAATCAAATCGTCCTGCCGCGACAGCAACGGCGGCCGGTGCCGCGAAGCAGCACCCGACTCCGCCTCCGCCGGGGCCGCCCCGGCCCGGAACAGTAAGGACCCCGAGGGCCCCGCGCCGGCTGCACCACCCCCACCCCCACCCCCACCCGCACCCCATCCCGGGGTCGGATCCGGGGCGGCTCGGGGTTCGTCCCGGATGGCGGGGCGCGGCTCGGGCGGAAGACTTCTCGACGTCAAGGAGCGTCAGGAACAACGGGGTTGAGGAGTACGGGGATGCGCGCAAGGACGACGGTGGGCAGGCTGGCGGGGACGGCCGCGATCGGTGCGCTGGTGGTGTCGCTCACCGCCGGGACGTCCGGCGCGGCGCAGATCACGGTGCACCGGGCCCGGCCGGATGCGGCCGCGCTGCGCGCCTCGATCGCCGGGCTGCCGAGCGCGGAGATCACCAGCGCGGTGGTGCTGGTGGACGGCGACGGCGGCCGGTGGAGCGGTACTTCGGGGACGGGCGACCCGGCGACCGGGCGGCCGGTGAACGCGGACGGGCGGTTCCGGATCGGCAGCATCTCGAAGGTGTTCACCGCCACCGTGCTGCTGCAACTCGCCGCCGAGCACCGGATCGACCTGGACGGCACCGTCCAGCGCTACCTGCCGCACGCCCTCCCGGAGGGCTACCCGCCGATCACAGTCCGCCAACTGCTCAACCACACCAGCGGATTGCCCTCCGGCGGCAAGCTGTTCGCCCCCGACGGCAGCACCGACGACGGCAGCGCCGCCTGGTTCGCCGCGCACGCCGCCGACCACTGGACGCCCCGGCAGGCCGTCGACGTGCTGGCCGGGCAGCCGATGCAGTTCGCGCCGGGCACCGCCCAGCAGTACAACGGCGTCAACTACTACCTGGCGGGGCTGCTGATCGAGCGGGTCACCGGCCGGAGCTTCGAGCGGGAGGTCACCGACCGGATCCTGCGCCCGCTGGGCCTGCGCCACACCTCGGCGCCCGCCGCCACCGACACCGCGCTGCCGGACCCGACCGCGCACGCCGTCCTCGCCGTCCCGCGCCCGGACGGCGGCACCGGCCTGGCGGACGTCACCCGGCAGAGCCCGTGGCCGTGGGCCGAGGGCGGCATGCTCTCCTCCGCGCCCGACCTGGAGCGCTTCCTGTCCGCCCTGCTGCGCGGCGAGCTGCTGCCGCCCGCCCAGCAGGCCGAGCTGTTCGCCGTCCCGGACGTGCCGAACTTCCACAACCAGAACTGCGACATCGGCCCGACCACCGGGCGGGCCTGCTTCAGCACCGGCCTGATGCGCTTCACCCCGGCGCCGGGCATCGAGCTGTGGGGCAAGACCGGCAGCCGCCCGGGCTGGACCAGCGCGATGTTCGCCACCCGGGACGCCTCCCGGGACCTGGTCTGCTCCTTCACCCCGACCTCCCGGCAGGGCGCGTCCTTCCCCGCCCAGTACCGGGTCGCGGCCGCCGCGTTCGACCTGCCCGCGCTGTGAACACGGCGACGGGGCCCGGGCCGGCGAACCGGTCCGGGCCCCTTCGCGGTGCGGCGTCAGCTCGCGGCGAGCAGCTCCAGGGTGTCGATCACCCGGTTGGAGAAGCCCCACTCGTTGTCGTACCAGGCGACCACCTTGACGTGGCGGCCGTCGACCCGGGTCAGCTCCGAGTCGAAGATCGAGGACGCCGGGTTGCCGGTGATGTCGGAGGAGACCAGCGGGTCCTCCGAGTACTCCAGCACGCCCGCCAGCTTGCCGGCCGCGGCCTCGCGGTAGGCGGCGAGCACCTCTTCGCGGGTGACGTCGCGGGCGACGGTGGTGTTCAGCTCGACGATCGAACCGACCGGCACCGGCACCCGGATCGAGTCGCCGGAGAGCTTGCCGTCCAGCTGCGGCAGCACCAGGCCGATCGCCTTGGCGGCGCCGGTGGTGGTCGGCACGATGTTGACCGCCGCGGCCCGGGCCCGGCGCGGGTCGCGGTGCGGGCCGTCCTGGAGGTTCTGCTCCTGGGTGTAGGCGTGCACGGTGGTCATGAACCCGTGCTCGATGCCAGCGAGTTCGTCGAGGACGGCGGCCAGCGGGGCGAGCGCGTTGGTGGTGCAGGAGGCGTTGGAGACGATGGTGTGCGCGGCCGGGTCGTACGCCTCGGTGTTGACGCCGTAGGCCAGCGTCACGTCGGCGCCGTCCGACGGGGCGGACACCAGCACCTTCTTCGCACCGGCGGCGAGGTGGGCGCGGGCGGCCTCGGCGGAGGTGAACCGGCCGGTGGCCTCCAGCACGATGTCGACGCCGAGCTCGGCCCAGGGCAGGTCGGCCGGGTTGCGCTCGGCGAGGACCTTGATCCGGCGGCCGTCGACCACCAGGGTGTCGCCCTCGACGGTGACCGGGCGGCCGAGCCGGCCCGAGGTGGTGTCGTAGGCGAGCAGCCGGCCGAGCGCGGTGGGCTCGGTCAGGTCGTTGACGGCGACGACCTCCAGCTTGCTGTCGCGCTCCAGCAGGGCGCGCAGCACGTTGCGTCCGATGCGGCCGAATCCGTTGACGGCGATGCGGGTCATGGGTGGTGCCCTTCTCTGCGGCTCTTCTGCGGCTCTTCTACGGCGTTCCTGCAGCGTTCCTGCGGCGTTCCTGCCGGGTGGATGACTCCACTCTCGCTCGCCGGGAGGGGCGGTGGCAGTGGCGCCAGTGCCACGGTTCGCAAGGATCGTGCCAAGCCGGGGGAGGACGCCTACTCACCCTTCGCGAAGGTCCTCCGGTACTCGCTGGGCGTGGTCCCGAGGATCTGCTGGAAGTGGGTCCGCAGGTTCGTGCCGGTGCCCAGGCCGGTCTCGGCGGCGATCCGCTCGACGCTGTGCTCGGAGCGTTCCAGCAGCTCACGGGCCAGGTCGACGCGGGCCCGCAGCACCCACTGCATCGGGGTGTAGCCGGTGTCCTCGACGAAGCGGCGGGAGAAGGTGCGCGGCGAGACCGCGGCGTGCCGGGCCAGCGTCCGCACCGTCAGCGGGCCGTCCAGCCGGTGCAGCGCCCACTCCCGGGTGGCCGCGAACCGCTCGCCGACCGGCTCGGGCAGACTGCGCGGCACGTACTGCGCCTGGCCGCCGCTGCGGTACGGCGCGGCGACCAGCCGGCGCGCGGTGTGGTTGGACGCGGCCACCCCCAGGTCGCCGCGCAGCACGTGCAGGCACAGGTCGATGCCGGACGCGGCGCCCGCCGAGGTGAGCACGCTGCCCTCGTCGACGAACAGCACGTTCTCGTCCACCCGCACCTTCGGGTACTTGGCGGCCAGCGCCCGGGTGTAGTGCCAGTGCGTGGTGGCCCGGCGGCCGTCCAGCAGCCCGGTCGCGGCCAGCGCGAACGCCCCGGTGGAGATCGCCGCCAACCGGGCCCCGCGGGCGTGCGCGGCGCACAGCGCCTCGACCACGGCGGGCGGCGGATCGTCCCGGTCCGGATGCCGGTAGCCGGGCACGAACACCGACTCCGCCCACTCCAGCGCCTCCAGCCCGTGCGCCACGTGGTACGACAGGCCGTCCCCGCCCGCGACCAGCCCCGGCGCCGCCCCGCACACCCGCACCTCGTACGGCATGCTGCCCCGGGTGGAGAACACCTGCGCGGGGATCCCGACGTCGAGCGGTTTGGCGCCGTCCAGGACCAGCACGGCCACCCGGCGCAGGCGAGGAGCTGACATCCCTTCAGGGTAGGTGCCGTCCGTGCCGTGCCGTAGCCTCACCCGGCGGCCTCGCGGGGCGGCCTGCGGGGCGGCCTGCGGGGCGGCGTACGGGGGCTGTCTCGCGGAGGCGGCGCCGGATGAATCGAAAACTTCGCAAGCGCCGCAGCGCTGCAAGCACCGGAAGCGTCGCAAGCGTCGGAGGGGAGCGGGAATGGACATCGCCGCGTACACCGAGCAGTCGTCCGAGTACCGGACCAGGCCGGTCCCGGTGGACTGGGCGGTGGTCGAGAGCTGGCTAGGGCTGGAACTGCCCACCGACTATCGGGAGTTGCTCGACCGGCACGGACCGGTGCTGTTCGGCGACCACCTCTGGGTGCACGGGCCGTACGTCCAGGACGACCGGTTCGACTACGGCAAGTGGCTGCACCAGCAGCACCGCAGTGCCCGGATCGAGCTGCGCGAACTGCACGGCGCGCAGCGACCGCCCGTCCATCCGGAGCCCGGCGGCCTGCTCGCCTTCGGTGCCACCCGGGAGTCCGACACGCTGTTCTGGGACACCGCCGACCCCGACCCGGACCGCTGGACGGTGGTCGTCCAGCGCATCAGCCACGACGAGAACGGCGCAGCCGGCTGGTACCGCACCGGCCTGGCCCTCGGCCCGCTGCTGCACTCCCTCGTCACCGGGCCGGACGTCCCCCCGATCGGCCCCCGCCCCGCCGTCCGGGCCGGCACCGCCTTCCTCACCGAGGCCGTCGCCTGGACGCCCCCGCCCCCCGCAGTGCCCCGGCTGGACGAGGAGCAGCGCCGCTTCGCCCTGCAGACCGGCACCGGCCTCGCCGCCCTCCGCGTCCTCACCCCGCCACCCGAGCACCCCTACCTCGGCAGCGGCCACACCTGGACCTCGCTCGCCGCCGCACTCGGCACCGAACTGCCCACCGATTACCGCGAGTTCATGGAACTCTACGGCTCCGGCCACCTGGGCGGCTGGCTCCGCCTGCACACCCCGCTGCGCAACGGCACGCACGACTTCATCGAGCACCAGCGGGACACCAGCGAGAACTACGCCTTCTTCCGCGAGGACGACCCGGAGGAGTACCCACTGCCGGTCTGGCCGGAACCCGGCGGCTTCCTCCCCTTCGCCACCTCCCGCGACGGCGACGAACTCGGCTGGCTCGCCCAGGGCCCCGACCCGGACCGCTGGCCGCTGGCGATCTGGCCCCGGCACGCCGACCAGGGCCCGCCGCTGGAGGGCGGCCTGGTCGACGTCCTGCTGGCCTGGCTGCGGCGCGAGATCGACGTTCCGGGCCTGCCGGCGTACGACGAGGAGGACGATCCGGTCGAGTACGCGACCTTCGAGCCGTTCGACGACAACGCCTACTGGTGACGCGTTACCGGTGTCGCGGCATCGGTGTCGCGGCATCAGTGTCGTCGCATCGGTGTCGTGTCATCGGTGTTCCAACATGAGTGACGCGTCATCGATGCCGGATCACTGATGTCGCGGCATCGATGGCGTGACATCAATGAGGCGACACCCATGACGCGGCATCGGTGATGCAACATTGGTGCCTCGACATCGATAACGACACATCGATGAGATGACATTGGTGTCACGTCATCCAGTGACACGACACCAGTGATGCGACACGGATGAGCCGACACCGATGTCGCGACATCGTTGGTGCATCACCGATGTCGCGACATCAATGAGCCGACAACGATGGCGCGTCATCGGTGACGTGACATCAGTACGCGATGCCGATGATCCGCCCAACCGTGTCCGGGTCGCCGACGGAGCGCAGCATGCAGTGCGCGACGTCCGCCCGCGACACCGTCGACCCGCCGCGCAGGTTCTGCCCGTACGCGACCCGGTAGTCGCAGGTCAGCGGTCCGTCGGTGAGCCGGGGCGGGCGCAGCACCGTCCAGTCCAGACCGCCGGCCAGCACCACGTCCTCCATCCGGGCCAGGTCCGCGTAGTGCGCGCGCAGCACCCGCTTCACCATCGGCGTCAGCACGTACCGCATCACCGGGCCCTCGCCCGGGTCGTGTCGCGGCGGGTGGGGCCGGTCCGGTGAGGGCACCGTCCCGATCGGTGCGGCGCTCACCACCAGCAGCCGCCGCGTCCCGGCCTCCCGCATCGCCTCCACCAGCGCCCGCGTCCCGGCCTCGGCGACCCCGACACCCGCCTTGCCCACCGCCCCGAGTCCGGAGAGCACCGCGTCCGCCCCGGCCACCGCCTCCCGCAGGTCCGCCGCCCCGGCCCGCGCCAGGTCCGCCCGGACCACCCGGACGCCGGTCTCCCCCAGCTTCCCCGGGTCCCGCACCACCGCCGTCACCTCGTGCCCGGCCTCCACCGCCTGCGTCAGCACCTGCCGTCCGATCCCACCGGTCGCGGCCACCACGGTCAGTTTCATCGCTCTCCCCTGCTTCCTCGGTCTCTCGTCAATTCCCTTGTGAACCAGCACACTTGCCCATCACCGCGCGCCCGCCCGGACCCCGGTCCCGCAGCAGCACCGCCACCCACGCACCGCCGCCCGCTCAACGCGCTCGCGCACCCCGCCCGCAAGCCCCGTTCGCGCGCCCGCCCACACGTCCGTCCCGCCCGGCTCACCCCTCCTCCCCCACCCGGGAAAGCTTGTCCGGGTTGGTCACGAAGTAGATGTCCGTGACCTGCTCGCCGTCCGCCGTCAGGTCCAGCACCAGCACCGCGAAGGGGGCGGCGCCGACCAGCAGCACCGCCGACGGGTCGCCGTTGGTGGTGGCCCAGCGGACCCGGACGCCCTGCGGGGCCCTCGCGGAGCCGCCGACCAGCAGCCGGGCGACCTGCCCGCGGCCGCGCACCGGGCGGGGCCGGCCGCCGTCGCCTTGCCACCGCCGTCCGCCCAGAGGGTGACGTCGGGGGCGAGCAGCCGCAGCAGCGCGTCGAGGTCGCCGCCTCCGACGGCGGCGGCGAAGCGTTCGGTGGCCTGCCGCCGGACGGTCGGGTCGGCCCGGTAGCGGGGTCGCCGGGCCCGGACGTGCTCGCGGGCCCGGTGGGCGAGCTGGCGGACGGCGGTGGGGCTGCGGCCGAGGATCTCGGCGGTCTCCGGGTGGCTGTACCCGAACACCTCGTGCAGCACGAACACGGCGCGCTCCAGCGGGGTGAGCGTCTCCAGCACCACCAGCAGCGCGATCGACACCGCCTCGGCCCGCTCGCCCGCCTCCTCCACCCCCTCGGCGTCCGCCACCCCCGCCGGGGCGACCAGCGGTTCGGGCAGCCAGGGCCCGAAGTAGCTCTCCCGCCGTCGGCTGATCTCGGTGCGCCGGGCCAGCGCGGTGTTCACGGCGGTGCGCACCAGGTAGGCCCGCGGGTGCAGGACCGGCCCGGCCTCGGCGGAGCGGTGCCGACCGGACCAGGCGAGCCAGGTCTCCTGCAGGACGTCCTCGGTGTCGGCGACCGTGCCCAGCAGGTTGTAGACCATCGAGAACAGCAACTCCCGGTGCTCGGTGAACACTTCGGTGGCCTGGTCCATGACGCCCTCTCCTCTTTCCGTCCGCACCCGGGCCAGCGCCCGCGTCCGAAGTGCCCGCGTCCGAATCCGTACTCGTGCCCGCATCCGTATCCGCGTCTGCGTCCGCATCCCGAGAGTGGCAGCGCCGCCCGGGTGTGACACGGAAGCCGGAGAAAAACGGAAAAGGCCCGCACCCCGACGCGGACGTCGGGGTGCGGGCCTCTCCGCGATGGGCCGGGAGGGGGTCAGCCCATGCTCTTCTGCCCGTCCAGGGACTCCCGGATGATGTCGGCGTGCCCGGCGTGCTGGGCGGTCTCGGCGATGATGTGCAGCACGGTGCGCCGGGCCGACCAGCTGACACCGGGGGCGAACCAGGGCGCCGAGGGCAGCGGGTGCGAGACGTTCAGGTCGGCCAGGCCGGCCAGCAGCTCGTCGGTGCCGCGGGCCACCGCCTCGTACGCGGTCAGCACGCCGAGCAGGGTCTCGCCGGGCAGCAGCCGGAACTCGTCCGCGCGGGCCTGGTAGTCGGCCTCGGCCATGGCGTTGAAGTCGGGCAGCGCCGACGTGCCGACGGCGATGAACGCCGCCCAGGCCCGCTCCATCGAGGTGACGTGCTTGATCAGGCCGCCGATGGTCAGCTCGCTGACGGTGGTGCGGCGGGAGGCCTGCTCGTCGTCGAGGTCACGGGCGGTCAGCCGCAGGAAGTGCCGGATGGTGCGCAGCTCGGCGATCAGGTCGGCGTGCTCGGGGGTCGGGCCCTCGGCGGTGGCGGCGGGGTACTGGTCGTCAGCGGTCCGGGCGGTCTCCGTGGCCTGAACGGCCTCAGCGGTCTGAACGGCCTCAGCGGCCTCAGCGGTCTGGGCGGTCTCGACGGTCTCGGTGCTCATGGTGTCGCCTCTCCGGTCGCGGTGTGCGCGGTGTGCGGTGCGCGGTGCGCTGTGCAGTGCGCTTCTCCTGCTCGCTTCGTGTTCCACGGTACGGAGCATTGCGGCCACTTTCCGTCCGCAATGGCGCGAGGATGGGAACCATGGCCGACACCAGTGCCCGCACCCTGCGGCTGCTCACCCTGCTCCAGTCCCACCGCTTCTGGGCGGGCGAGGAACTCTCCGCCCGCCTCGGCGTCTCCGCCCGCACCCTGCGCCGCGACGTCGACCGGCTGCGCGAACTCGGCTACCCGGTCGAGGCCAGGCGCGGTGTCGACGGCGGGTACCAGCTCGCCGCGGGGGCCGCGCTGCCCCCGCTGGTGATCGACGACGAGGAGGCGGTCGCGCTGGCCGTCGGGTTGCAGGCGGCGGCCGACAACGCGGTGGAGGGCATCGCGGAAGCCTCCGTCCGGGTGCTGGCCAAGGTGGTGCAGGTGATGCCCGCCCGGCTGCGCCGCCGGGTGGACGCGCTACGCACCGTCACCGTCCCGGCGACCTGGCGCACCGACACCGCCTCCCGGATCGACCCGGACGCCCTGACCGCCGTCGCGCTGGCCTGCCGGGACACCGAGCGGCTGCGCTTCCGGTACGAGGCCGCCGACGGCGCCGCCACCGAGCGGCACGCCGAGCCGCACGCACTGGTCCGGCTCGGGCACCGCTGGTACCTGGTCGCCTACGACCTCACCCGCCAGGGCTGGCGCACCTTCCGCCTCGACCGGCTCGCCGCCCCCGAGCCGACCGGCGCCCGCTTCCTGCCCCGCACCCTCCCGGCCGCCGACGCCGCCGAGTTCGTCCGGGCGGGCCTGCAGAACCAGCCCCGCCCGCACCGGGTCGAGGCGCTGGTGGAGGCCCCCGCGCGGCAGGTCCGGGAGCGGATCGGCCAGTGGGCCGAGGTCGAGGAGGTCGACGCCGGTCGCAGCCGGGTGCGGATGAGCGCCGACTCGCTGGAGTGGCCCGCGATGGCGCTCGGCTCGCTGGACGCCGACTTCCGGCTGGTCTCCCCGCCCGAACTCGCCGCCCTGCTGGTCGCCTGGAGCGAACGCTTCCGCCGCGCCACCGACCCCGGCCCGTCGCCCGCCCCGTCGTCGACACCCAGCCCGTCGTCGGCGCCCGCCCCGTCGTCGGCCCACGGCCCGTCCTCGGCGCCCGCCCCGGACACCCGCCGCACCGGAACCGGCCAGCAGGCAGAATCGGAACGGTGACGACTCAGCAGCTGCTCACTCCCGCCGAGGCCGCCGAACGCTCGGGGTTCAGCCTGGACACCCTGCGCTACTACGAGCGGATCGGCCTGCTCACCTCCATCACCCGCGCCACCAGCGGCCACCGCAGGTTCAGCCCCGACGACATGGGCTGGCTGGGCATCCTGCGCTGCCTGCGCGACACCGGCATGCCGATCGCCGACATGCGCCGCTACGCCGAACTCGCCCGCACCGAGGGGCCGGAGAGCCTGCTCGGCCGGATCGAGCTGCTGGAGCGGCACGACACCGCCGTCAACGACCAGATCGCCCTACTGGAACGCCAGCGGGCCCACCTCCGCGACAAGATCGACTACTACCGCAGCGTCCTCACCGCCGACTGAACCCATCGGCCGACCCCCGCCACCCCCAGCCGAGCCCCCGGCCGAGCCCCCGGCCGGACCACCGCCCGACCCGCCGACCGAACCACCCGTCGACCGAACCACCCGCACGACCCGCCGAGCCCTCAGGTCCGCAGCCCGTCCACCACCACCTCGAACAGCCGCTCCTGCCGCTCGGCCAGGGCCGGCGCCTGCCCGGCGGCCCAACTCACCGCGTTCGCAAGGGCGAACAGGTCCGTGCCGGTGACGTCCGCCCGAATCCGTCCGGCCCGCTGCGCGGCGGCCAGCAGCCCGCCCCCGGCCTCCCGCATCGCCGCACAGCTCGCGTGCAGCGGCGAGGCCGGGTCGCGGAGCGTGGCCAACAGCGCTTCCGGCAGGCCCTGGTAGGCGCCCGCCCCCGCGCAGAACTCCCGCAGCCAGTCGACCAGATCGGCCACCGGATCGGCGCCGCCCTCCCGATCGGCACCCGACTCCGCCAACTCCGATGCTCTTGCCGCCAGTTGGTCGAAGCGTTGGGCCAGCAGCGCCTCCAGCAGCGCCTCCCGGCTGGGGAAGTGCCGGTAGAGCGTGCCCAGTCCGACCTCGGCCCGCCGGGCGACGTCCCGCAGCGAGGCCCGCGCGCCCTGTTCGGCGAGCACCTGCGCCCCGATCTCCAGCAGCCGGTCCCGGTTGCGCCGGGCGTCCGCACGCGGCGCCCGGGCCGTCGGCTCAACAGCCATGTTCCATCCCGTCGTTGACATTCGGAGCAGTGCTCCGCCTAAACTCTCCCCAACCTTCCGGAGCGGTGCTCCGGATTCTACGGCAGTGCCCGTTCGGGCCTGCGGAGGGGAGACACGGATGTCCGTCGACACCATGTGGGCGGTGCGCCTGCACGCCTTCGGCGCACCCGAGGTACTGGTCCGCGAACGGGTGCCGCGCCCCGTGCCCGGCCCGGGCGAGGCACTGGTCCGGGTGCACGCGGCGGGCGTCAACCCGCCCGACTGGTACGCCCGCAACGGCTACCGCAACCTCCCGCCCGAGCTCCGCCCGTCCCCCGCGCTCCCGCTGATCCCGGGCAGCGACGTCTCCGGCACGGTCGCCGCCACCGGCCCGAACTCCGCCTGGCAGATCGGCGAACGCGTCCACGCGCTGGTCAACTTCCCCGGCCGGGGCGCGGGTTACGCCGAGTACGCGACCGTCCCGGACGCCCACCTGGCCCGGCTGCCCGACGCCCTGGACCACCTGACGGGGGCCGCCCTCCCGATGGCCGGCCTGACCGCCCACCAGTACCTCGCCCACTACCTGCGCCCCGCGCCCGGCATCACCGCCGTGGTCAACGGCGCGGCCGGCGGCGTCGGCCACCTCGCCCTGCAACTGCTCAAGGCGGGCGGCGCCGGGCAGGTGGTCGCGGTCGCCTCCGGCCGCCACGAGCGGTTCCTGCGCGAGCTGGGCGCCGACCGCTTCGTCGACTACACCGCGGGCCCGGTCGCGGACGCGGTACGGGACGCCGACCTGCTGCTCGACGCCGTCGGCGGCCCGGACGCCCACCGCCTGCTCCCGGTCCTGCGCCGCGGCGGCCGGGTCGCCCCGGTCTACTTCGGCGACTACCGCACCGAGCACGCCGTCGGCGAACTCGGCCTGGTCTTCAACGACCGGATGTGGCAGGTCCGTTCGAGCGGCACCGACCTCGCCGAGCTGGATGCCCTGGTGGTCTCCGGCGCCGTCCGGGTCGCCGTCACCGAGGTGTTCCCGCTCGCCGAAGCAGCCGCCGCCCACCGCCGCGCCGAACAGGGCCACCTGCGCGGCAAGCTGGTCCTGCACGTCACCGACTGAACACCCGCACGAGACCCACCCGGCACCCCGCACCATCCCCGCACCGCCCCGCACACCGGCCCGACAACACCCCGGCAACACTCCAACAGCACCCCGAACCAGCCCCGTCGCACTCCGGCCGGGCCGCCTACGCCGTCCGGACGACCCGTTCCCGGAGCATCGCGGTCCCCCGCCGCTCCCACGCCTCCGCCCGGGCCACGACCTCCCCGAGCCGGTCGATGGCCCGGGCGATCTCCCTGACCGGCTGCCGCAGCGACCCGCTCATCCCGGCCAGCACCGCCAGCAGCGCGCGGAACTGCTCCATCACCGCCAGCCCCTCCCGGATCGACACGGCCACGCCCACCAGGTCGTTGACGAACGCGTCCGCACCCAGCACGTCCCGGAAGTCCGGGGAGCGTTGCAGCAGGTCCAGCGCGGAGCCCACCGCCTGGTCGATCCGTTCCATGTGGGAGGCGAACCGGTCCGCCCGCACCCGCAGTTCGCTCGCCGGGGTGGCCAGCGCCGCCGCCATCCGCTTGGTCACCGCGAGGTTCGCGGACAGCGGCGCACCGGTGCCCCACGCGCGCTGGATCTGCGGGCCGAACTGCTCCATCACCTCGGCGAGGTCGTTGATCGAGCGGGTCATCGCGTTCATGTCCTCGCCCATCACCTCCATGTCCGCCTCCACCGCGGCGAACCGTTCGAACAGCCCGGGGGCGTCCGGGTCGTCCGGGTCGATCGGGTCGTCCGGGTCGGCCGCCCCGGGGCCGGGGCCAGGGCCGGGGTCCGCGGACTCCCCGGGCTCGGCACCGATGAACACCCGGGCCGGAGTCGGAATCCCGAACCCGTCCCGCAGACCGCTGCCCAGCGCCTGTTCCAGCTCCTTGCGCGCGTCGACCAGCCCGCCCCTGGTCCGTTTGAACTGGATGGTCCTGATCAGCGAGATGTCGAACGGCAGCCGTCCGTGCTCGCCGAGTTGCACGGTCGGCCGTCCCAGCAGGTGCCGGATGCCGAGCTCGTACATGACGTTCGGGTTCCCGCCCGTGACGTCCGCGACCACCACGTCGGCATGCATGACGTGGCGGCAGACCTGTTCGGTGATCTCGCCCGGCTGGGCGATCAGGTCGGCCCGGGTCGGCTCCAGGCCCACGCTGTCACAGGCCGGCAGGACGACCTTCTCGTAGATCTCCAGCGCCTCCTCGTACGCGAGGCGCTCCGGGGTCCCGTTGTCCTTGTGGCGGTCGCCGATCGGGCCGATGACGAAGCAGCTCAGCGCGGGCGGCGGAGCGTCCCGGGCACCCCGGACGGGCGGGACCGGCAGGGCAGGCGGGACGGGCGGGGCGGGGTCGGCGGCGTTCATGCGCGCTCCTCCGGGTCGGTGTCCTCGGCGGCCGCGTACTCGGCGCCGCGCTGCAGGTCCTCGGCGTGGACAGGGATCTCCTCGATCCCCATCGCCCGGAGCATGCCGGCGGTGGGGATGCGGTACTGCCGTCCCGGGCGCAGCACCGGGCAGGGGAAGTCGTCCGCCTTGAGGCGGCGGTACACGGTGGCCGGGCAGAGCCCGAGCATCCGCGCCGCGGTGCGCACGTCGATCGTCAGCGGCAGGTCGAACACCTCGCTGAACCTCATCCCGCCCCCGGTTCCGCTCATCGCGCCGCCCCCGCCGGGCGCAGCGAGAGGGTGCCGACCACGGGGCCGCGCGGCCTGCGGGCCCGCCGCACCACCTCGGCCAGGCCCATCCGCTCGGCCAGCGCGCCGAGCCGTTCCCCCTCGCGCACGGCGGGCGAGACGGTGAACCTGAGCTGCGCCGCGAGCCCGTCCGACCGGGCCGGCGGGCTGATCGCCAACTCCCAGTCGGGTTCCCAGGGTTGTGCCTGCGTCGGGGTGCCGTCCCGGAGCGTCTGCCGGTCGGCGATGGCCGCCGCCGCCTCGTCCGGCCGCTCCGGCCAGGCCGACTTCGCCGCGTCCCAGGCGCGGTGGGCCGCCCGCCGGACCAGCCAGCGGGGCGCTTCGGGGTGGTCCGGATCGGCGTCCGGAACGGCGTCCAGCAGGCCGGTGACGGCCTCGGCCTCGATGTCCCTGCGGTCCGCGGCGAGCCGGTGGGAGACCTTCCAGACGGTGCGCCGCAGGGCCGGCGAGCACAGCCAGACCAGGTAGGTCGACCACTCCCCCTCCGGCCGCTGGGAGCGCTGGGCGAGCCGGATCGCCCCGGCCCACACCTCCCGGCCCTCCCCCGGGCCGGACCGGTAGGCGAGGTCGCGGGCGGCCGACGGATCGAGCAGCCGCCGGCCCCCGGCCGGGCCGGGGACCTCCAGCCGCAGCCGCCGGTCCGGATCGGGGTGGAGAACCCGGTGGTGGATGCTGTCGAGCAGCCCGGTGAAGGCGAGGGTCGTCATGGGTCCGTTCCTTCCGCTATGGGCCCGTCGGTCGGACGGCCCTGCTGTGGCGTGTGTCGGTCGAAGAAGTCGGCGGTGGCCCGGGTCGCCCGGGCGAGCCGGCCGACCGCCTCGCCCAGCCCGGTCCGCACCAGCGCGCCGAACACCGGGGGAATCCGCAACTGCCCGATGTAGAGGTGCAGTTCGCCGATGTCCCCGCCGACGGCGAGGCCGCTGCCGACCTGCTGGTGCCGGCATCCGGCGCAGGTGTCGGCGTACGCGTGATCGGCTTCGAATTCGCTGGTCACGGGCGGTGGACGATGGTGAGGCCGCCGTGCACGTCCCCGGCGACGGCGGTCCCGTTCCCGACGGTCTGGCTGAACCGCGGCCGCCGCGAGAAGCGCCACGGGCCGTCCGGGGCCCCGCCCGGCCCCGGTCCGACCCCGGCGCGGCCCGGCCCGTCCCCCGAGGGGTAGGGGACGTACAACCAGGCCACCTGGTGGAACGCCTTGCCGCTGACCGTGGCCTCGACCCGGGTGCACGCCCCCGGCCGCAGCTTGCTGTAGCCGCCGACCAGCACGTCCTGGTAGACCCGGTCGGAGAGGATCGAGACCAGGTGGGTGACCTCCGGGTCGGAGTCGTCCATCGCCCGCTTGAGCGGCTCGCTGTCCAGTAGTCGGTGCAGGTCGTTGCGGGCGGTGCCGTTGGCGTCGGGCGGGGTCCCGTCGATGGTGACCGGCCCCAGGTGCAGGCTCATCCGCAGCCGCACCGGCGTGCCCCGGTGGCAGGCGTTGTACGCGGCGGCGGCCCGGTCCAGGACGGGGACGAACCGGTCCACCACGGCGGGCAGGTGCCTGGGCGGGAAACCGGTCGCCAGGCCGTCGCCGCGCGGGGCCAGGAACGACCGCTCGTCGAGCACCTGCCGCAGCCCCGCCTCGACGAAGCTCTCGTCGACCAGTTCCGCGATCAGCCGGCTCACTCCGGGCTGGGTGAGGGAGGGCAGTTCGGAGAAGCCCTTCGCGTCGAACGCCGCCATTCCCTGCAGATCGGGCATCGGAACGGTCTCGGTTCCGGGAGCGAGTGGTGGAGTCGGCACTGGCACTCTCCTCTGGTCGGCGGTCTGTTGCCCACCCGAGGATGTGCGGCGGGGGCCCCGGCTGTCCGTTCCCGGGAACGAAATACCAGTGACGGATCACACGAATCGCTCCAACGACCAGGTGGAGAAAGCCCGTTCGGTTCGCCGTCAACCTGCGGTCCGTCCGGTCGCCCCTTCGGAAACTCGGGCGCGTCGACCGCTCCGCGCCCCATAACCTCCCCCGCATGCACCGGACGTCTCCGCCCTCCCCCTCCCTCGAGTTCGGCCCCTGGCGCGCGCTGATCGGCACACGGGCCTGGCGCACCGTGACGACGGAGTTCGAACAGGTCACCTGTGCGCCGGGCCGCCGACTGCTCACCCAGGGCGAGCCAGGCCCCCACGTCGTGGTGCTGCTGGAGGGCCTGGCCTGGGTCGAGCAGGGCACCAGCCACGGCCGCGTCTCCTGCCACCTGCGCGGTCCGGGCGACCTGCTGGGCGAGGCCGCGCTGTTCGGCGGACCGCGCACCGCCACGGTCGCGGCCCTGACCGCCTGCCGGGTCGTCCGGATCCCGGTCACCGAGCTGCGCCGGCTGCTCCACCACCCCGATCTGGAGCTCTCGGTCGCCGCCCTGCTCCACGAACGCCAGCGGATCGACCAGTTGATGCGGCAGTTCGAGGACCCGCTGACCCGGCTGGCGGTCGGGGTGCACCCGGCGGTGCGCGTGGTGGACGAAGCGCGCCGGGACTTCCGCGCGACCAGGCTCGCGCTGAGCAACGCGAAGGTGAGCCGCTGGCTGGGAGTCCGCCACGCCGCCATCGTGGGGGCCCTCGGCCGGAGCGAGTTCACCGAGAACTTCGCCAACCACCACGGGGCGCTGGAGGTCCTGCGGCGGGACTGGATCCTGCGGACCGCCTCCCTGGTGTGCCGCTGAACGCGCTCACAGCCGGGTGACGAGGACCGCCGAGACCAGCAGGGCGCCCTTGTGCAGCGCCTGGTCGGCCAGGTACATCCCGTTCATCCCGGCCGCCCGCAGTTCGGCGAAGGCCGCGGAGCCGAGGTGCCGCAGCAGCCAGCGCACCGGCCAGCGGCGGTCCAGCCAGGCGTGGGTGGTCATCGACCAGGCGAACCCGGCGGCCGTCCCCACCGGCGACAGCGGCAGCGGGATGACCAGCCGCACCAGCGCCAGGGCGACCGCCATCACCAGGTGGTACCGGGCGACGTGCGCCAGGCAGGCCCTCCAGCCCCGGCGGGGGTTCGCACCGGCAGCGACCTCCGCCGGGGTCGGCGCGGCCTTGTTGGCCGCCTGGTGGTCGGTCTGCCCGAACACGTGGTCGGCCAGGGCGTGGCCGGTCACGAGGACCGCCCACACCGCGCCGAAGACCGCCACCGTCCCGATCCGTTCGATGTCGTGCACTGTCATGTCGTCTCCTGCTGCTAGGGCCTGGGCGGCGGGCCTACTCGGCGGTAGGGTCACCGGCACGCTCGGGTCGGTGATCTCGGAGGTCGTGGTGGAGTACGGCGAGTACCGCGGGTACGACGCGGTGGGGTTGGCCGCGCTGGTGGCGGGCGGGGAGGTCTCGGCCGGGGAGCTGCTGGAGACCGCGATCGGACGGGCCGAGCAGGTCGGCGGGCGGCTGAACGCGATCGTGCGGCCGATGTACGAGGTGGCCCGGGCGCGGGCCGCCGGGCAGCTGAGCGGCCCGTTCGCCGGGGTCCCGTTCCTGGTCAAGGACCTGATCCAGGACTACGCGGGCCTGCCGACCGGCAGCGGCTGCCGGGCCCTGCAGCACACCCCCGCGGCCGCGCACAGCGAGTCGGTGCGGCGCTGGCTGGACGCGGGGCTGGTGGTGTTCGGGAAGACCAGCACGCCGGAGTTCGGCAGCAAGGGCGTCACCGAGCCGGAGGCCACCGGCCCGGCCCGCAACCCGTGGGACACCGGACGGACGCCGGGCGGCTCCTCCGGCGGCTCGGCGGCCGCCGTCGCCGCGGGCGTGGTCCCCGTGGCGGGGGCCAACGACGGCGGCGGGTCGATCCGGATACCGGCGGCCTGCTGCGGCCTGTTCGGGCTGAAGCCGGGCCGCGGCGTCGTCCCGGCCGGCCCGGCCGCCGCCGAGCACCTGCACGGCGCGGCCACCGACGGCGTGCTCTCGCGCAGCGTCCGGGACAGCGCCGCGATGCTGGACGTGCTGGCGGGCGCCCCCGACCCGGCCGGCCCGTACCTGCCGCACCGCCCGGACACCCCGTACGCCGAACAGGCCCGCCGCGCGCCCGGCCCGCTGCGGATCGGGTTCACCACCCGCTCCCCGCTGGGCACCGAGGTGCACCCGCAGGCGCTGGCCGCCGTCGCGGACGCCGCCGTCCTGCTGGAGGGCCTCGGCCACCGCGTCGAGGAGGCCGACACCGGCATCGACGAGCGCGGCCTGGCCCTGGACTTCCTCGCCATGTGGGCCACCGAGACCGCCGCCACCGTGGACGAGGTCAAGCGCCTGACCGGCTCCGGCGACGCGGGCTTCGAGCTGGACACCCACGTGCTGGCCGCCGCCGGCCGCCGGATGCGCGCGCCCGCCTACTACGCCGCCCACCAGCGCTGGAACCTGTACAACCGCCAGCTCGCCGGGTTCCACACCCGCTACGACCTGCTGCTGACCCCCACCCTCGCGCAACCGCCGGTCCGGATCGGCGAGTTGGACACCCCGCCGGCGGTCCGGGCGCTGGCCCGGCTACTGCTGCCGCTCGGCCTGCTGGGCCTGCTCAGCCGGACGGAGGCGTACGAGCGGGCGGTGATCACCAACCTGGCGCCCGTCCCGTTCACCCAGCTCGCCAACATCACCGGCCGCCCGGCCGCCAACGTCCCGCTGTACCGCACCCCGGACGGGCTGCCGCTGGGCGTGCAGTTCGTGGCACCGCTGGGCGGCGAGGGCACCCTGCTCGCCCTCGCCGCCCAGGTGGAGTCGGCCCGGCCCTGGGCCCACCTGGAGCCCGACCTCTGACGGCCCGGTCGGCCCAACTCCGAGCCCGCCCGGTCCCGTGGTCGCCCGGCCCCGGGACCGCCCAACTCCGAGCCCGCCCGGGCCCGTGGCCCCGAGGGCCCGTCAGCCCATCGTCTTCTGCCCGTCCAGCGCCTCGCGCAGGATGTCGGCGTGCCCGGCGTGCTGCGCGGTCTCCGCGATCACGTGCAGCAGCACGCGGCGCACGCTCCAGGCCGCGCCGGGCTCGAACCAGGGCGCGGCGGGCAGTGCGTGCTCGCCGTCCAGGTCGAGGGTGGCGACCAGCTGGTCGGTGTGCTCGGCGACGGCCCGGTAGCGCTCCAGCAGGACGTCCAGGGTCTCGCCGTCCAGCATCCGGAACTGTTCGGCCCAGGAGCCGGCGTCGTCCGGCGCGCCCTCGGCGCGCATCGCCTCGGCGCCGCCGACGGCGAACCGCAGCCAGCGCTCCTCCACCCCGGCGACGTGCTTGATCAACCCGCCGAGGGTGAGTTCGCTGGCGGTGGTGCGCTGCTGGGCCTGTTCGTCGGTGAGGCCGCGCGCGGTGTAGCGCAGGAAGCCGCGCTGCTTGTCCAGCGCGGCCAGCAGGTCGGCGCGTTCGCCGGTGGGCCCGGGGAGCGGGGTGACCATCGTTCAGGCCACCTCCGGCGTGCTCGGCCGTCCGCCCTCGCCGGGCGTCCGGCCCGGCGCCTTCCCGCAGGACGCCCCGGCGCCCTCCGGGGCGGCGGACACCGCGTCCGCCCGGACGGGGGTGCCCTCGGGTAGTGCCGTCATGGTGCCTCTCCCTCCGCTGTCGGGCCCCGGGGCGCCGCCCCGGGGAAAGCACGTGCGCTGCCACGCTAACCAGTGGCCCCGACGGCCGCCCGGCGACGCGCTCGGACATGCCCGAACGCCTGTTGCCCAGCGGTGACAATTCGCCTACCGAGCGGGGTCATTGGACTGCGAAGCTTTAGGCATCGCCCCGGAGGACGGAACGAAGGAACCGACGGAGGCGATCACCACATCCACTGTTCCTGGGGGGAACCATTCATGTCCGCGCACGCCCGCCTCCGCCGCTCCGCCGCCGTCGCCTTCGTCTCCGCGATCACCGCCGGCTCCGCCCTGCTGCTGACCGCCTGCGACCCGTCCGACGCCGACGCCGCCAAGGCCGGCACCGCCACCCCCTCCCGCACGGCCGGTCCGTCGCACACCGCCACCGGGTCCGCCACCCCGGCCGGCTCCGCGTCGGCCTCCGCCACGCCGACCACCGCCGCCACGCCCACCGCCTCGGCCCCGGCCCAGCAGCCCTCCGCGTCGGCATCCGCCCCGGCCCGGCAGCCCTCCGCCGAGCCGACCAAGGCCGCCCTCAACCTCACCAAGGGCACCGGCCTGACCATCAGCAACGGCACCCGCTACGTGGTGATGGACGGCAAGGTCGTCGACTTCGGCACCGTGGTCCGCGACCTCGCCTGGTCCCCCGACGGCAAGCACGCCGCCTTCGTCGACGGCAACGGCAACCTGGAGACCTCCGACCCGGACGGCGGCCACAAGGTCCTGGTCGCCACCGCCCCCGCCGGGGTCACCTGGTCCCACCCGACCTGGCAGGTGTACACGCCCACCGCGGAGGACCAGTCGTACGGCGTCCCGGCCAAGAACAACCTGTTCTTCACCGCGGACGACCACGGCACCCTGCGGTTGCTCGGCGTCCCCGCGACCGGCGGCACCCCGGCCCCGATCCGCCTGGGCACCTACGCCGACGAGAACCCCGTGCCGAACCCGGCCACCGGCAACCTGTGGCCGAACGTCGGCACCCGGAACGGCACTGCGGTCTACGCCAACAAGGGCGACGGCCAGGTCTACCTCCGCGACGACTACCTGCGGCAGAACGGCGGCCCGGTCACCAAGGGCTCGCAGCCCGACCTCGACGACGAGGGCGACATCGTGTTCGTCCGCTCGGTGGACGGCCACTCCCACCTGTTCACCAAGGACCGTGACGACCGCTCCGCGGAGCGCGACCTCACCCCGCACGCCACCGTGGACTACACCGAGCCGGCCTTCTCCCCCGACGGCAGGACCATCGCCTTCCGCGCCCCCGACGGCATCTACACCCTGCCCGCCAAGGGCGGCACCCCCACCAAGGTCTCGGACACCGTCGGCCTCCCGGCCTACCGCGGCTGAACCACCGGCACCACCCTCGGCAGGCCGCCCGGACCCCTCCGGGCGGCCTGCCGCCCCGTCCGCCCCCGCGTTCCCGACGGAGCGTCACCAGCCAGTCCCGGTTCGCGAATTCAGGGTCCGCGAACCGGGACCACCGAGACGACAGCCCGGACGGACCTGCCGTCCGGGCTGTCGTCCACCACTGCCAGGATGTGTCCGTCACGCACGCGGCGGTCGAGCCCCGGCCCGGACCGCTCCCGCCGTCCGAATTCCGTCCCAGGGGGGAACCGTCCATGAACGAACGCGCCCGTCTCCGCCGCTCCGCCGCCGCCCTGCTGGTGGCCGCGGTCACCACCGGCTCGGCCCTGCTGCTCACCGCCTGCGACCCGGAGGACGGCTCCACCGGCGCGGGCGGCGGCACCTCCGCCGCCGGAAGCGCCACGCCCGGCAGCCCCGCCCCGGCCTCCTCCGCCGCACCCGTCAAGATCGGCACGCTGAACAAGACGGCCGGCACCAAGCTGACCATCAGCACCGGCACCAACACCGTGCTGATGGACGGGAAGTACGTGGACTTCGGCACCGTGGTCCGCGACCTGGCGTGGTCCCCGGACGGCAAGCAGGCCGCCTTCGTCGACGGCAACGGCAACCTGGAGACCTCCGACCCGGACGGCGGCAACAAGCAGGTCGTCGCCAAGGCGCCCTCCGGCACAACCTGGTCGCACCCGACCTGGCAGGTCTTCGACGCGGACGAGCCGCACGGCGCGGGCAGCTACCTGCTGTTCACCGCGGACGACAAGAAGGACCTGCGCCTGATGTCCGCCGAGGCCAAGCCGAACGGCAAGGTCGAGGAACTGCACCTGGGCGACTCCGAGGGCGCCGAGATCCCGCAGACCGGCAACCTGTGGCCGTACGCCAACGGCCTCTCCGGCATGACGGTGTACGCCAACAAGACCGACGGCCAGGTGTACTTCCACGACGTGGTCAGCCGGACCAACGGCGGTGCCATCGCCAAGGGCTCGCAGCCCGCGCTGGCGGACGAGGGCGCGCTGGTGTTCGTCCGCTCCGCCAAGGGGCACAGTCACATCTTCGCCAGCCCGGGCGACGAGAACGCCGACCAGCAGATCGACCTCACCCCGGACGCGACGGTCGACTACACCGAGCCCGCCATCAGCCACGACGGCCAGACGGTCGCCTTCCGCGGCCCGGACGGCATCTACACCGTCCCGTTCACGGGCGGCACGCCGGAGCTGGTCTCCGACACCGTGGGGCTGCCCGCCTACCGCTGAGTGATCCGCTCCAACTCCTGCATCAGGTTCGGCAGTTGCTGATCGGCGTTGTGGTGCGGCAGCCACTCCACCGGGTCCAGGAAGCGGAACAGCACCTTGGTCGGGGTGACCGCGAACTCGTACTCGGCGAAGCCGACCACCGCACCCGCCTCGCCCCGGGCGGCCCCGCGCACCACGTGCGCGGTGAGCTCGTCCGGGGTGTCGCCCTGCTCGGCCGTCACCCGGCGGCGGGCGTTCGACCGGGCCAGGTACGGGCAGACCATCGAGGCGTACAGCATGCACGCCCGGTGGCCGGGCCCCTCCATGGTGGGCGCCATGTTCCGGTACGGCCGGCCGGCCGCCAGCGCCTCGCCGATCGCCGCCGCCTCCGCGCCGCCGACCACCCGCCACACCGGCCCGCGCGGCATCAGCGTGTTGCACACCGAGCACAGCCGCTCCCGAGCGCAGGCCGCCGACCGCTCGTGGTCGGTCAGCGCGAACTGCGGCCGCCCGTCCTCCCACGGGGTGATCGCGGGTACCGGGTAGCCCCGCTCGTCACGCGGGCGGGCCTCCACGGCGGGCGGCTTGGGAACGGTGTCGAAGCGCACCTCCCATGACTATCACGCCCCCGCGCTCACCCGCGCGGCACCGCGTAGTCGACCAACTCGGCCTCTTCCGGTACGAGTTGTCCCCATTCGCCCGGCACGTCCAGGACCGCGATCCCGGCCGTGGAGAACTTCTCCCGCACCCGCTCCAGCGCCTCGCCCTCCCGCTTGCGGGCCAGCCCCAGCACCAGCTCCTGCACCTCGGGCCGGTGCCCGACCAGCAGCACGGTGCGCACCACCGGTGGCAACTCCCGTAGCAGATCCACGAGTTCGTCCGCCCCGGCGCGGTACGCCCGCGGTTCCAGGACGAGTTCGGGCGCGCCGCCGAGCTCCGGCTCGGCCAGCTCCCAGGTCTGCCGGGTGCGCACCGCGGTGGAGCACAGCACCCGGTCCGGCACCAACCCGTGCTCCGCCAGCCACCGCCCGGCCGCCACCGCGTCGGCCCGGCCGCGCTCGGCCAGCGGCCGCAGCTCGTCCGGGACGTCCGGCCAGTCCGCCTTGGCGTGCCGCAGCACGATCAACCGCCGCTGTCGCGTCATCCCCATCCCCCCAGTGTGGCCCGTGCCGCGAACCTCACTCCACCCAACGCGCGGGCCGGCATCCGATACCGGCGGAAAACCGGACGACACGCCCGCGCCCGCTCGGCTAGCGTCGCCCCCATGCGTGCCCTGACCGAGTCCGAGATCCGCGCGTCCTTCGTCAACTGCTCCAAGGGGGAGGCCAAACGGCTGCCCGTCCCGCGCGGGCTGGCCGAACAGCGCTGGCCCGAGCTGGACTTCCTCGGCTGGCGCGACCTCGGCGCCCCCGACCGGGCCTACCTGGTCGCCGTCCTGGACGGCACCCCGGTCGGCATCACGCTCCGCTCGCCGAACGTGAAGCGCAGCCTGACCCGCACCAACGTCTGCTCGGTCTGCATCACCGCCCATGCGGGCAGCGGCGTCTCGCTGCTCACCGCCCCCCGGGCCGGCGCGGCCGGCCGCGAGGGCAACTCCGTCGGCACCTACCTCTGCGCCGACCTGGCCTGCTCGCTGTACGTCCGCGGCCTGCGCCGCCCGGCCACGGTCAGCCGCCCGGACGAGTCGCTCCCGCTGGAGGAGCAGATCGCCCGGACGGTCACCAACCTGGAGGCGTTCCTGCGCCAAGTCCTGGCCTGAGCACCCGCCCCGCAGCCCAGGGCCCCGGCTCGGCGCCCCCGACCCCCGGCCCCCGGCCCCCGGCCCCCGGCCCCGGACTCAGGGCCTCAGGGACTCAGTGCCTCAGGGCCTCGGCGCTCACGGCGCGGACTGGTACTCCACCGTCAGCACGGCCCGGCCCAGCGCGTGCGCGGTCAGGTGGAACCCGACCTGCGCCGCCGGGGTGTCAGGCCCGACCTCCAGGGCCGGCACGTCCAGCGCGTGCACCACGAACACGTACCGGTGGGCCGGCCCGGGCGGCGGCGCCGCCCCGTCGTACCGGTGCCCCGGGAAGTCGTTGCGGACGTGGAACGCCCCGCCGGGCAGCTCCCCGTCCCCGGCCCCCGCCCCGGCCGCCAGCTCGGTGACCCCGGCCGGCAGGTTCACCAGCAGCCAGTGCCACCAGCCCGCCGCCGTCGGCGCGTCCGGGTCGTAGCAGGTCACCGCGAACGACCTGGTCCCCGCCGGGAAGCCCGCCCAGGACAGCTGCGGCGAGGTGTTCCCCAGCGCGTGCACGTGCGCGTCCGGCATGGTCGCGCCGTCCACCAGGTCCGTGCTGCGCAGCTCGAACGCCGGCACCGGCGGCAGGAAGTCGTACGGAAGCGGAATACGCCCGGTCATCGGCCACCATCCCCATCGAAGGCTCTCGGTATGCCGCCCCACCCTATCGGCGCGTCCCCGTCGGAACCGCCCCGCCAACACGCCCCGCCGGCAGGTCCGCCGGCCCGCCCGTCAGGAGCGGCTCACCCGCGCCAGAGCCCCTCGACCGCCGCCCCCAGCACGGTGTCCACCTTCCCCAGGTCGAAGACCAGGTCGAAGTGGTTGCGCCCGCCCACCAGCATCTCGTGCACCGGGACGCCGGCCTCCCGCACCGCCTCCGCGAACTGCGCCTGCTGCCGCCCGAACTCGTCCGTCTCGTGCTCGCCCAGCGCCAGCACCACCGGCGGCAGCGCCGCCAGCGCCGGTGCCCCGGCGTACAGCGGGCTGAGCCGGCGGGCCCGGTCGGCGTCGAGGCCGAGCGGCTGGTTGACGTAGCTGAGGGTGACCGGCTCCAGGTCGTAGACGCCGCTGAGCAGCGCGGCCCCGCGGATCCGCCCGCGCAGCCGCTCGTCCAGCAGCGCCGACGCCGCCAGGTGGGCCCCGGCGGAGCTGCCGCTGAGCACGATCCGCTCCGGGTCGGCGCCGAGCTCGGCCGCGTGCCCGACCAGCCAGTGCACGGCCGCGGTGACCTGCTCGACGATCCGCTCGACCGTCCAGTGCGGGGCCAGGCCGTAGCCGACGGCGGCGAACGCGGTGCCGAGCGGGACGAGGTCCAGCGCGGGGAAGACCGAGTCCTCCTTGCCCAGCTCCTGCCAGAAGCCGCCGTGCACGAAGACGTGCAGCGGCGCGCCCGGCCGGGCGGCGGGGAAGAAGTCGAGCAGTTCGGGGGCCGCGGGCCCGTAGCGCAGCTCCCGGTGCCCGGGCAGCTCACGGTAGGCGCGGCGGCTCTCGGCGGCGTAGGCGCCGATCTCGGCGTCGAAGTCGGCGACCCTGCTGCTGGGCGAGTACTCCCGGTCGAGTTCCCGCTGGTCGAAGCCCCGGTAGACCGTCATGGCGCCGCTCTCCTCACCCAACCAGGTATAGACCAATACAGGAGCGCACGGTTAGCGTGGTCACTCCCCGTACTTCCTTCTCCGGAGTTGCCCCGTGGAGACGTCCGTCCTCGCCTTCGCCACCGACCTGCTCGACGAAGGGGCCGACACCTTCTTCGGCAACCTTACCGACCGGGCGGGCGTCGGCGGCGTCACGCTCGCGTCCGTCTACCACGAGGCCCGGGACGTCTTCCCGCACAACCCGCGCCGGGTGCTGCGGTACCTGGAGCCGGGCGCCGCGTACTTCCGGCCCGACCCGGCCCGCTGGGCCGGGCGGCGGCTCGCCCCGCTGCCCTCCACCGCGATCGGGGAGCGCGACCCGTTCGCCGAGGCCGCCGAGGAGACCCGCCGCCGCGGGCTGAAGCTGCACGCCTGGACGGTCTTCTGCCACAACGACCGGCTCGGCTTCGCGCACCCCGACTGCGCGCCCGCCAACGCCTTCGGCGACCGGCACCTGACCGAGCTGTGCCCGGCCAACCCGGAGGTCCGCGAGTACTGCCGCACCGTGGTCGAGGAGCTGGGCCGCTACGGCGTGGACGCGATCCGCGCCGAGTCGCTGCACTTCCACGGCCTGGCGCACGGCTACCACCACGAGCGCTACTTCGAGGAGCTGGGCCCGGTCACCGAGGCCCTGCTGTCGGTCTGCTTCTGCCCGCACTGCCTGGCCGCCGCGAGCGCCGCGGGCGTCCCCGCCGAGCACGTCCGCGACACCGTCCGCACCGAGCTGCGGGCCCGCCTGGCCGACGAGTCCCGGGCGCTGGCCCCCGCCGCGCTGGACGAGCTGGCGGGCGGCGCGTTCGCCGCGTACGTCGACGCCTCGGCCCGCACCGTCACCTCGCTGGCCGCCGAGCTGGCCGCCACCGCCGCCGAGCGCGGCATGCGGCTGACCTTCATGGACGGCGGCGGCCCCGGCACCGGCTGGCTGTCCGGCATCGACCTGCCCTCGCTGGCGGGCGCCGCCCACCAGATCGAGACCCTCGGCTACGCGAAGACCCCCGAGCAGGTCCGCGAGAAGGTCGCCGCCTTCGCCCTGCACGGCGTCCGCCCGCAGGACATGGCGGTGATCCTGCGCCCGATGGCCTCCGACTGCGACGGCCCGGCCAACCTCACCGCCAAGATCGAGACCCTGCGCGAACTGGGCGTCCCCGAGGTCGAGTTCTACAACTACGGCCTGATGCGGCTGTCCTCGATGGACCGGATCGGCCAGGCCCTGCGCTAGCCCGCGGGCGCCCGGAACGCGCCGTTCGACCCGGTTGCGCCCGATTGGTCCGCACCTTCGGCCAACGCACCGTTCACCCCCGCCTGCTGCGCCCGGAGCGTCCCGAACGGTAGGCTTTCCGTGTGATCTTCAAGCGCATCGGCAACGGACGGCCGTATCCGGATCACGGCCGGACCAGCACCCGCCAGTGGGCGGACGTCGCGCCGCGTCCGGTGCGGCTGGACCAGTTGGTGACCACCAAGGGCCAGTTGGACCTGGAGACCCTCCTCGCGGAGGACTCCACGTTCTACGGGGACTTGTTCGCCCACGTGGTGAAGTGGCGCGGCGACCTGTACCTGGAGGACGGGCTGCACCGCGCCGTCCGGGCCGCCCTCCAACAGCGGCAGGTCCTGCACGCCCGCGTGCTGGAGATGGACTGATCCGAAGTCATCCGGACGGGGGGCGCAACCGGCGGCGGTGCCGGTACGTCCTTTCGAGTGCCGTCGTCCCCCGGATGATGATCATTTAGTACCTGCGCACCCGTTGTCGGATTAGTCTGCTGACTACAGCGGTCACGCGGGCCGTTCCCCACGGCCGCACCGCGGTCACCGACACCCCACCCTGGCACCTAGGGGGAGACAGACCATGAGCATGTTGACTCCCCGGGGCTTGAAGGGGAAGCAGTACCGCGTCACCGGCAACGCCTACCCCCGGCTCGGCCGACCCACCCGCCGCGGCCGGAAGGTCGCCCTCGGCCTGGGCGGCGTCCTGGTCCTGGGCCTGGTCTCGGTCGGCGGCGTCCAGCTGTACGACGTCTTCACCGGCAAGCACAAGGGCGCCACCGCCCAGGCCTGCGCGCCCGCCTCCGGCAAACCGCTCGCCGCCCCGGAGGGCTCCCCCTCGGCCGGCGCCCCGGCCTCCCCGGCGGCCGGCGCGCCCGCGTCCGGCGCCCCGGCGCCCGTGCCCAGCGACACCGCGGTGCCGCAGCCCGCCGCGGTCAAGGTGAACGTCTACAACGCCACCGACAAGTCCGGCCTGGCCGCCCGCACCGCCGACGAGCTGCGCAAGCGCGGCTTCGTGGTCGACAAGGTCGGCAACGCGCCCGCCGCGCTCGACAAGAAGGTCCCCGGCACCGCGCAGATCCTCAGCGGCCCCGGCGGCCTCGGCGCGGCCACCCTGCTGGTCTCCCAGGTCGCCGCCGCGACCTCCACCGAGGACGGCCGCACCGACGCCACCGTCGACTTCGTCATCGGCGACACCTTCAACGCCCTCTCCGACCCCGCCCAGGCCGCCGCGGCGCTCGCCGAGCTCACCAAGCCCTCCCCCACCCCGGAGCCCGGCCACTGCTGAGCCCACCGGGCCCGGCGGATCGCCCCACGCACACGGCGGGGTCCGGTCGGCGGCACCCGCCGCCGACCGGACCCCGCCGTCCGTCACTTTCCGCGCGGCCCGGCTCAGCCCGCCGTGCCGTACAGCCGGTCGCCCGCGTCGCCCAGGCCGGGCACGATGTAGCCGTGCTCGTTGAGCCGCTCGTCGACCGCGGCGGTGACCACCGTGACCGGACGGCCCGCCAGCTCGCGCTCCATCACCTCGACGCCCTCGGGCGCGGCCAGCAGCACCACCGCGGTGACGTCGGTGGCCCCGCGCTCCAGCAGCATCCGGATCGCCGCGACCAGGGTGCCGCCGGTGGCCAGCATCGGGTCCAGGACGTAGATCTGCCGCCCGGAGAGGTCGTCCGGCATCCGGGTCGCGTAGGTGGACGCCTCCAGCGTCTCCTCGTTGCGGACCATGCCGAGGAAGCCGACCTCCGCGGTCGGCAGCAGCCGGGTCATGCCGTCCAGCATGCCCAGGCCGGCCCGGAGGATCGGGACGACCAGCGGGCGCGGGTAGGACAGCCGGGTGCCCCGGGTGACGGCGACGGGCGTGGTGATCTCGACCGTGTCGGTGCGGACGTCCCTGGTCGCCTCGTACGCGAGCAGGGTCACCAGCTCGTCGGTGAGCCGACGGAAGGTCGGCGAGTCCGTGCGCTCGTCGCGCAGGGTGGACAGCTTGTGGGCGACCAGCGGGTGGTCGACGACGTGGAGACGCATGGGACCAACGGTAACGGCCACCGGCACGTGTGTACGACTCCGTACGAACCGGGACGACCGGGGCGGCCCGCCGGACCGCTCCGGGAATCCCGCGAATCTCGGAAGTCGGGCCGCTCCTGTGGTATCCCCGAGGCCGATCTGGGAAAGTCGGAACCTATGAAGAGCAACCCGACGCGGGCGACCACCGCCGGCGCGGGCGGGTCCGGCTCGACAGACGAGTCCCGTCCGACGTCAGAGACCGACGCGGAGACCGACGCGGAGACCGACGCGGAGCGGCGCAAGCGCCGGGCCGTGTTCCTCCGCGAGCTGGCCGAGGCCAGGGAGCTGCGGGCCCGGGTGCAGCCGAGACGGACCAAGGAGCGCCGGATGCGCGAGGCCTTGCGGATGCGAACCTTCCGGATCTGACCGCGCCGATCCGATCCGGCCGCCTCCCGCGGGCCGCGCCCCGCACCGGAGTTGCGCCCCCGCGGGCGCCCCGGCGCCCCCGCCGCAAGCCCTCCGACGGTCAAGATCCGTGCCCGGAGCGGCCGGAAGCCGACCTTTCCGACACGACCTGCGAAGACGCGCTGCCGAACACCCCCCGCAGCGGCGGGCTTTCTGTCACGATGCGGTGGGACGGTCCGAACAGCGGACCGCCCTCTGGCGCGGGGGCGGCCGGACCGCACCCGCCCGAGATCGCCGACAGCCGAGACCAATCTTGGGAGTGTCCCTGGTGGCGTACTTCGCTGCAGTGCTTGCTCGCACCGGTGCCGGGTGGGATGTGAGCGAGACGGAACTCGACGACGTAGAGACCCTGGCCGACCTGACCGACCTGGCCCGCGAGGCGGCCGAGGACGAGGACACCGTGCTGGTCTTCATCGAGCAGGAGGACGCCTGGTTCGCCGTCCTGCGCATCGACGGTGAGGACGACCCGCGGATCTTCGTCTCCGACGCGGCCGCCGCGGCGCGCAGCTCGTACGGCGCGGTGCTCACCGACGAGTTGATCGAACAGGACGGGGAGGCGGACTTCGACGACCTCGACGGGCTGGTGGCCGGCCTCGACGAGGAGGACGGCGCGGTCGCCGAGGACGCCGACGAGGACGACGAGGAGCCGGCGGGCGGACGGGGCGCGAACCCGGTCGGGCCGATCGGCGACTCCGAGCTGCTGACCGAGTTCGGGATGACCGCGACCGACCTGCTGGAGCTGGCCGGCGAGGGCGCGGCGCCCGGCGACGCGCTCGGCGAGATCGCCGAGGCGCTCGGCTGCGGCGAGGTCCTGGAGGCCGTTCGGTAGCGGCGGGCCCGGTGCCCGACACTGGGTCCATGCAGCCCGTCCCCCTCCCCCCCGACACCCGGGGCGAACGGCCGCGGATCGCTCCGCTGCCCGCCCCCGAACGCCCCGATCCGGTCCGCGACCGGTGGCGGGACCGGATGCGCCTCGCGATCGAGGAGGCCGCCCTGGCCACCGCCACCGGAGACGTCCCGGTCGGGGCGTTCGTCCTCGGGCCGGACGGCACGGTGCTCGGCCGGGGCCACAACGTCCGCGAGGCGGTGGGCGATCCGACCGGCCACGCCGAGGTGGTGGCCATCCGCCGGGCCGCGCGGGCGCTGAACGGAGCCGCGCGGAGCGCGTCCGACGAGGACGGCGGGCGGCGGGGGGGCGAGTGGCGGCTGAGCGGCTGCACCCTGGTCGTCACCCTGGAGCCCTGCACCATGTGCGCGGGCGCGATCGTGCTCTCCCGGCTCGCCCGGGTCATCTTCGGCGCGTACGACCCCAAGGCCGGCGCGGCCGGCTCGCTCTTCGACGTGGTCCGCGACAACCGGCTCAACCACCGCCCCGAGGTGGTCGGCGGCGTCCTCGCCGAGGAGTGCACCGCCCAACTGCTGGCCTTCTTCGACACCCAGCGCTGACCGCCCCCGGAACGGATTTCGTCCGCTCCCCGCGATCCGGTAGAGTTCCCCTCGGTAGCGTGTCCGAGCGGCCAAAGGAGCACGCCTCGAAAGCGTGTGTGGGGGCAACTCCACCGTGGGTTCGAATCCCACCGCTACCGCCACTCGAAGGGCCCGACCGGTCTCCGGTCGGGCCCTTCGGCGTTCCCGGCCGCGTTCCGGATCTTCCCGCCCCGAAGCGGACAAACCGGCCCTGAGCTGGGATTTTACCTGGCTTTGGATCGGCGCGGGGCGCTACTGTGCGGGCTCCTCCACCACCGGAACCGGGAGTTCACCCATGGCGTCGCCAGCCGTCTACAGGTCGCCGAGCGGCCTGGCCACCGCGTCCGTGCTGCTGCTCGGCCTGAACGGGGCGGCGTCCCTCGCCTCGGTGCCCGTGATGCTGCGCCTGTACACGGCGGAGCCGGGCGACGACATCACGTCGCTGGTGGACTTCTTCGGGACGGACGCCGCGCGCAACGCCGGGCTGCTGCTGTCGGCGGCCACCGCGGTGGTGTTCGTCCTGTGGCTGTACCGGGTGCGGGTGAACGCCGAGGTGATCCACCCGCACGGGCGGCAGTACGCGCGCGGGTGGGCGGTCGGCGGCTGGGTCGTCCCGCTGGTGAACCTCTGGTTCCCGTGGCGGATCACCAACGACGTCTGGCGGGCCAGCGGCCCGCCCGGCGAGCACGGCGCGCCGCGGCCCGCCCCGGCCGGGCTGGTGCACGCCTGGTGGGCCACCCTGGTGCTGGGCAAGCTGCTGGCCCTCCTCGGCACCCGGAGCATGGACTCCGGGGCCGCCCGGCACGACGTCGACTCGTACCGGCAGGCCGTGTCCCTGCTGATCGCCTCCGAGCTGCTCGTCGCCGCCGCGGCGGTGCTCGCGGTGCTGGTGGTCCGCCGCCTGACGGCCATGCAGGAGGAGCACGCCGCCCGGGCCCGCGCGGCCTGGACGCCCGCCGCCTGACCCGTTCGCCCCCCGCCTCCCCGGCCGGTGCTCCGCCGGCCGCCCCCGCGCGGCGGGCGAGCCCCGGGCGCCCGCCCGCTTCGCGCGCCCATCTGCGGTTGGCGGTGGGCGAGTTGAGGGGATGATGCCCGCATGGGGAGTGCGCGGTGGCGGATGCTGGTGTGGGTGGGGGCCGGGGTCTCGGTGGCGGGGCTCGCGGTGTTCCTGTGGGCGGAGGGCCTGGACCGGGCCAACCAGTGGGCGGGCGTACTGGGCCTGTTCGTCGGGGTGGCGGGCCTGGTGCTGACCCTCGCGGGCGGGACCGGCGGCCGTTCCGGCGGCCAGTCGGCGGACGGGGCGGCGGCCGGCGGCTCGGTGCGCCTGGTGCGCGGCGTGCAGGGCGACGTGGTGATCGACGCCCCGTCCGCCCCCGGCCCCGTCCCGGAGGCGGCGCCGGACCCCGTCCCGGGTGCCGCGCCGCCCGCCGGGGGGCTGTCGGCCCGGAACGTCCGCGCGGGCGGGGACGTGGAGCTGGTGGACGGTGTGGAGGGCTCGGTGCGCTTCGGCGGGCCGCGGCCTACCGACGGGCGGCCGCGGCCGTGAGCGGCTTCTGGCGGCGGCTGTTCGGCGACGGGGCCGGCGGCGCCCAGTCCGCGGCGGGCGCCCGGGTCGGCGGCGACCTGACGATGGTCCAGCGGGCCGGGACGGTGCAGATCACCACCGGCCCGAAGCCGCCCCCGCCGGGCGACCTGGGCGAGGCCCGGCGGCGCTACGCGCTGCGGCTGCGCGAGCGCTACCTGCGGCTGGACCTGGAGGTGCTGACCCCGCTGTCCGAGCAGGACGAGCACCCGGCGGTGCACCTGCGCGAAGTGTTCGTGCCGCAGCTGGTGCGCTCCGACCCGCCCCCGGTGGAGCTGCCCCGGGAGCTGCTGCGGCGGCTGGCCGAGCCGGGCGGGCCGGACCCGGGCCGGCTGCCGCCGGGCGTCGAGCGGGAGACGGTGCGCCGGGTCCGCGAGGCATACCGGCAGCGCCCGGCGGTGCCGGTGCTGCCGCTGCTGGCCGGCCCGGACGGGCACCGGGCGGTGCTGCTGGGCGACCCGGGCTCGGGCAAGTCGACGCTGGCCCGCTTCCTGTGCCTGGCGCTGACCGAGCCGCTGCTCGACCCGGAGGCCGGGGTGCCGCCCGAACTGGCCCCGCTGGCGGGCCGGCTGCCGCTGATCGTGGAGCTGCGCCGGTACGCCGACCCGGGCCGGCGGGAGTGGACCTTCGAGGACT
This sequence comes from Kitasatospora sp. NA04385, assembly GCF_013364235.1. Taxonomy (NCBI): domain Bacteria; kingdom Bacillati; phylum Actinomycetota; class Actinomycetes; order Kitasatosporales; family Streptomycetaceae; genus Kitasatospora; species Kitasatospora sp. NA04385. The sequence continues at coordinate 3,711,526 of NZ_CP054919.1, forward strand.
TCCTGGCCCACCTGCACCGCACCGAGGGCCTGGGCCTGCCCGAGGACCTGCTGGCCCGTCAGCTGGCCGAGCACCCGGCGCACACCCTGGTGCTGTTCGACGGCCTGGACGAGCTGTTCGACCCGCGGGTCAGGGAGGGCGCCAGCCGCCGGATCGGCGCGTTCGCCGCCCGCCACCCGCAGGTCCGGGTGGTGGTGACCTCCCGGATGATCGGCTACCGGCGCGAGCCGATGGACGCCGCCGGCTTCGGCCACTACACCCTCCAGGACCTGGACACCGGCCAGATCGACGCCTTCGCGGCCCGCTGGTACGCCAACGCCTGCCCGGCCGACCCGGTGGAGGCCCGGCGGCTGCGCCGGCGGGTGACGGCCGCGGTGGCCGGCTCCGCCCCGGTCCGGGACCTGGCGGGCAACCCGCTGATCCTGACCATCCTGGCGATCATCGGCCGCCGCCGGGAGCTGCCCCGGGACCGCCGCTCGGTGTACGAGCACGCGGTGGCGGTGCTGGTCGAGCACTGGGACCCGAGCAAGTACCTGCAGGACCGGCGGGTCGACGGCGGCATGCCGTACCTGGCCTCCGAGGACCGGCTGGAGCTGCTGCGCCTGGTGGCCCGCCGGATGCAGGAGGGCGGCGACGGCATCGCCGGCAACCACATCCCGGGCCGGGTGCTGCTGTCCTCCTTCGAGGGCTACCTGCGCGAGCGCTACGAGCTGCCCGCCGACCGGGCCGCACCGGCCGCCCGGGCAATGCTGCAGCAGTTCCGGGAGCGCAACTTCATCCTGAGCCGGTTCGGCGGCGAGGTGTACGGCTTCGTCCACCGGGCGTTCCTGGAGTACCTGGCGGCGTCCGACATCGCCCACCGCTTCAACCGGGAGCGCTCGCTGACGGAGGAGCAGCTGCTGCAGGGCGTGTTCGCGGCCCGCTGGCGCGACCCGGCGTGGCGGGAGGTGCTGCTCCTGCTGGCCGGGGAGCTGGACGAGCGGTTCGTCGGCGCGGCGGTGTCCCTGCTGCTGGAGCGGGCCCCGGCGCTGCCGGGCGCGCCGGGGACGCGGGACGCGGCGCCGCAGTGGCTGGTGCTGGCGGTGCGCTGCCTGGGCGAGGTCCGCAGGCTGGGGCTGGTGACGGCGCAGTCCGAGGCGGTGGTGGACGCCCTGGCGGCGCTGTTCGAGGCGTACGCGGCCGAGGGCTCGGCCTACCTGCCGGGCGAGACGGTGGAGGCGCTGGACGCGCTGCGCCCGGTGCTGGCCGGGCTGGGCCCGCACTGGGCGGGCCGGGAGCGGTTCCTGCGCTGGTACCTGGTGCACGGCCACCAGCCGGGCCGGGAGGCGCCGACCCCGCTGGAGGCGGGCGCGGTGGCGGCCCGGCTGGCCTGCGCGCTGCACCTGAACGACCCGCGGGGGCCGGCCGTGCTGCGCGGCTGGGCGGAGCACGGTTGGTCCTCGGCGCAGCGCGCGGCCGCCTTCGGGGCGCTCGCCGAGGGCTGGCCGGGGGACGCGGGGACGGGTGCGTTCGTCCGCGGCCGGGTGGAGCGGGAGGCCGACCCGCTGACCCTGGAGGCCGCGGTGGCGGCGCTCGCCGAGGGCTGGGCGGGGGACGCGGAGACGGGCGCGTTCCTGGCGGCGCGGGTGGCGGACGCCGGGGGCGTGAACCGGCTGAACGAGATGCTGGCGCTCGGCAAGGGCTGGACGGGCGACGGCCCGGCGCAGCTGCTGCTGCGGGGCATCGCGGCGGCCGAGGAGCGGCCGGAGCTGCGCGGCCTGGCGGTGTTCGCGCTGACCGCGAACGACCGGATGGACGGCGGGCTGGCGGCGTTCCTGCGCGAGCGGGTGCGCACCGACCGGGCCCCGGGGGTGCGCCGGATGGCGCTGCAGGCGATCTGCCTGCAGCCCGCCGAGGACCCGGACAACGCGCCGTTCCTGCGCCGGCTGGCCGAGTCGGACCCGGACCCGCAGGTGCGGGTGTCGGCGCTGGTGGGGCTGGCCCGCGGCTGGGCGGGCGATCCGCGGGTGGCGGCGTTCCTGCGCCGCCGGGTCGCCGAGGACCGCGATCCGCTGGTGCGGCTGCGGGTGCCGCCGGTGCTGGCGCTGCGCTGGGCGGGCGATCCGCAGGTCGCCGAGCAGGTGCGCGGCCTGGCGGTGGAGGACCGGCTGCCGGACGTCCGGGCGGGCGCGCTGGCGCTGCTCGGGCAGGTCTGGGCGGGCGATCCGCGGGTGGCGGCGTTCCTGCGCGAGCGGGCGGAGCAGGAGGGCCCGGGCCGGGCGGCGGCCGTCGCCGAGCTGGCGGCGCACTTCGCGGACGACCCGGAGCTGGAGGCGTTCGTCCGCGGGCAGGCCGCCGACCCGTCGGACCCGCAGGTGCGGGCGGCGGCGCTGACCGCGCTGTCGAACCGCCGGGAGCCGGGCCCGGCGGCCCGGGCGCTGTTCCTGGAGCGGGCCCGCGCCGACCCGGACCCGCGGGTGCGGGACGCGGCGCTGGCAGCGGTGGTGCGCTGCCACGACGGCGAGCCGCGGGCGGCCGGCCTGCTGCTGGCGCGGGCGGCGGGGCTGCGCGACGCGGACGTGCGGCTGTCGGTGCTGCGGGCGCTGCTGGCGCACCGGCCGGACGATCCGGCGGTGCGGGAGCTGCTGCGCGAGCGAGCGGGGGCGGACACCTCGGGGGCGATCCGCTCGGTGGCCCTGCACGCGCTGGCCCGCACGGGCGCGGGGGACGCCGCCGGGCTGGCCGCGCTGCTGCGCGAGCGCGCCGTCGAGGACCCGGACCCGCTGCCGCGCCGGGTGGCGCTGCGGGCCCTGGCCGGTTCGCCGGACCGGGCGGCGGTCGAGCTGCTGCGCTGGCGGGCGGTGGAGGACCCGGACGCGGGGGTGCGGATCGCGGCGCTGCGGGCGCTGGCCTCCGGCTGTCCGGGCGGGGAGACGGCGGAGCTGCTGGCGGCCCGGGCGCGGGCCGAGCTGGTGCCGGCGGCGGCCGAGGAGGCGGCCCGGCTGCTGGCCTGCGCGGTGGGGGGCGCCCGGCCGGGAACGGCGAACGGCCCCGCCCTCCCGGGCGGTTGACCACCGTGCCCGGGGGGCGGAGCCGGCCGGAACCTCTCGGTCCGGGGTGGGGGCAGCAGCTCCGGGGGGACGAGCTGCTGCCCCGAGGCGGAGGTCCCACAACCGGCGCCGCGTCGGGGGGATGCCGCGGCACCGGTCCCACAGCGGGGACCTCCGGATCTCCGTACCGGGGATTCCTGCCAGATCCTCGGTACATCAACCATCCTGCCGGGCCGACCGGGTGGACACATCCGGAGAAAGCCCCGTCCGCGCGGGACCTTCGTCCCGGCGGGTGAACGCACCCCTCACTCCTTGCGCCGTCCGGTGGATAAGCTGCCGGGTGGCAGGGCCGCACGGGGAGAGGACGGCGGCCCGACTCAGGGAGGCAGGCCCGTTCGATGGCTCAGGCGAAGAAGGTGGCCATGTGGATCATGGTCGTCTTCGTCATCTACACGATCATCACCTCGCCGGAGCGCTCGGCGGACCTGGTGAAGTCCGGTTTCGTCGGCATCTCGGACGCGGCCAAGGCGGTCGGCTCGTTCATGACCGGACTGGTGCGCTGAGCCGCTCCGGCGCCCTAGTACCGTGGCGGGGTTCGTCCTTCGGGGGCGCTCGCCCGCGCGGGCACGCCCTCCCTCACCCGCGAGGAGCGGCATCGTGATCCGGCACCTGGTCCTGTTCAAGCTCAACGAAGGCGTCACCAAGGACGACCCGCGGGCGGTCGCCGGCGCCAAGGCGTTCGAGGAGCTCGGCGCGCTGGTCCCCGAGCTGCGCGAGTGGGAGTGCGGCTGGAACTTCACCGAGCGGGACATCGCCCGGGACTTCGCGATCAACAGCCTGGTCGAGGACCGCGCGGCACTGGCCGCGTACTTGGGCCACCCGGCCCACCAGGCCGCCGCGGCGCAGTGGCGCGAGTTCGCCACCTGGGTGATCGCCGACCTGGAGGTCTGACCCTCCCGCACCGTCCATCGCACACGCACGACCCGGCGGCCCCTGCCCTCCACCCGAGGACGGGGGCCGTCGGGCACTGCGCCGAATGCTGGACGGCCCGTCAACACGCCTCCGCCGGGTACTTGCCCGGCCACAGAGCGACTTGTGATGCTATGACCGGTTTTGCCGGAAATTGGCGAGGTGGTTCTCAAGGGAGGGTGACGTGTCCGTGCGGACGCAGCAGGGCAGTGCGCCCGAGGACCGGGTCGAGGACCCGCCGGACCCGGTCGAGCTCGCCTCCCGCCGACCCGGCGCCTGCGGCGCGGTGGACGTCCGCACCCTCACCAGGGTGCTGTTCGAACGGCTCGCCGAGCTCCCGCCGGGCGCCCCCGAGCGGGTCCGGGTCCGCGCCGCCCTGATCGAGGCCAACATCCCGCTGGTCCGCTACGCCGCCACCCGCTTCCGCAGCCGCAGCGAGCCGATGGAGGACATCGTCCAGGTCGGCACCATCGGCCTGATCAACGCCATCGACCGCTTCGACCCCGAGCGCGGCGTCCAGTTCCCCACCTACGCGCTGCCCACCATCCTCGGCGAGATCAAGCGCTACTTCCGCGACAACGTCCGCACCATGCACGTCCCGCGCCGGCTCCAGGAGCTGTGGGTCCAGGTCAGCGGCGCCATGGAGGAGCTGACCGTCACCCACGGCCGGGCCCCCAAGGTCCCCGAGATCGCTGCCAACCTGCGCATCCCCGAGGAGGACGTCCGGGCCTGCCTGGACGCCGGCCGCGCCTACAACGCCGCCTCCCTGGAGGCCGCCCAGGAGCACGAGGGCGGCCTCGCCCTGCTCGACCGGCTCGGTTACGAGGACTCCGCCCTCACCGACGTCGAGCACCGCGACATGGTCCGCCACCTGCTGGTCCAACTCCCCGAGCGGGAACGGCGGATCATCATGCTGCGGTTCTTCGCCAACCTCACCCAGTCGCAGATCTCCACCGAACTCGGCATGTCCCAGATGCACGTCTCCCGGCTGCTGTCCCGGATCCTGTCCCGGCTGCGCACCGGGAACTCCTGGGAGGAGTGAGCCGCCCCCTGTTTCCCCGCGTCACCGGCGGGTGACGAGTCGAGACGTTCGGGTTTGCCGGGGCCGGTGGGCCGGTATTGAGCAGTCAGACCCGTCAGCCGGGAACCACTGCGCGGTGGCGACCGTTCGACAGACAGTCACGAGGGGGTGGGCGCGTGTTCACAGAACCGGGCAGTGCGGTCATCGAAGTCGAAACCCAGGCCGAAGCCGTCGCCGTATCGATCCCGGCCCAGGCCGGTCCCGCCGAGGCCCCCGACCGGGCCCTCGACACCCGCACGCTGTCCCGCTCGCTGTTCCGCCGCCTCGCCGGGCTGGAGTCCGGCAGCGCGGAGCACACCTACGTCCGGGACACCCTGATCGAGCTCAACCTGCCGCTGGTCCGGTACGCCTCCGCGCGCTTCCGCAGCCGCAACGAGCCGATGGAGGACATCGTCCAGGTCGGCACCATCGGCCTGATCAAGGCCATCGACCGCTTCGACCCGGACCGCGGCGTCGAGTTCCCCACCTTCGCCATGCCCACCGTGGTCGGCGAGATCAAGCGCTTCTTCCGGGACACCAGCTGGTCGGTGCGCGTCCCGCGCCGCCTCCAGGAGCTCCGCCTCGCCCTCACCAAGGCCGGCGACGAGCTCTCCCAGCGCCTCGACCGCTCCCCCACCGTCCCCGAACTCGCCGTCTACCTCGGCGTCTCCGAGGACGACGTGGTCGAGGGCCTCGCCGTCGGCAACGCCTACACGGCCAGCTCCCTCGACTCCTCCCCGGCCGAGGACGACGGCGGCGACGGCCCGCTCGCCGACCGCCTCGGCTACGAGGACCTCGCCCTCGAAGGCGTCGAGTACCGCGAGTCGCTCAAGCCACTGCTCGCCAAGCTCCCGCCCCGCGAGCGCCGGATCATCATGCTGCGCTTCTTCGGCAACCTGACGCAGTCCCAGATCGGCGAGGAGATCGGCATCTCCCAGATGCACGTCTCCCGGCTGCTCACCAAGACCCTCGCCCACCTCCGGGAGGGCCTCACCGCGGAGTGAGGCCCGCCGGGCGGCGCGGGCCCTAGACGGTGCAGGCCCGCCGGAGCCGGACCAGGTGCTCCTCGGTCAGCCCCAGGCCGTCCTGCCAGAAGTGCTCGAAGCCCGTCCAGCCGAGGGCGAGCTCCTCGAAGGCCGCCTCCAGGTAGCCGGCCTCCGCGCGGGCCAGCGGCCGCATCAGCGGGTCGACGCGGTCGATCACGGCCGCGGCGCGCTCGTTGGTGAGCAGGTAGTCCGCCAGCACGCTCTCCCGGTCCACGCCGAGGGCGGTGAGCAGCAGGGCCGCCGTCCAGCCGGTGCGGTCCTTGCCGGCCGTGCAGTGGAAGAGCACCGGCGCGCCGTCCGCCTCGGCGACCAGCCGCAGGACGGTGGCGAAGCGGGAGCGGGCGACGGCGTCGGTGACGAACCAGCGGTACATCGAGGTCATCATCGCGGCGCCCCGGCCGTCCCCGAGGACGGCGTGCACCGCCGCCGGGTCGCCGGTGCCCAGCGCCCGGCGCAGCTCCACGTACAGGTCGAAGTCCGCGGAGAACACCGGCAGGTGGTGCAGGGTCGGCCCGAGGCCGTCGGGCGAGGGGACGCTGAGCGTCGCCGCCGCGTCCACCGGCAGCACCACCGCCGGGGGCAGCCCGGGGACGAGGTCGGCGCCCAGGTGGCGGACCTCGTCGAGGCTGCGCAGGTCCACCACGTGCCGCAGCCCGAGCGCGCCGAGCAGCTCCCGGTCCGCCTCGCCGAGCCGGCTGAGCGCCTCGGTGCGCAGCAGCGCGCCGCCGCGCACGGTGCGGCCGTCCGCGGTGCGGTAGCCGCCCAGGTCACGGGCGTTGACGGCGGCGGCCAGGCCGAGGCTCCTGGCGGTCACGGTGGACGGCGCGGTCACGGGTGCCTCCTGGCGGCGGTGCGGACGACCGGGCCAGTGTAGGCACGACCGGCGCCGGGGCCGCCCGGATGCCCGGTCGGCCCCGTGCGGGCGGGTGCGCGGGGTGTTACTTGACGGCCAGCCAGATCACGCCGACCACGACCGCCAGGGCCACGACGGCCCCGACGAGGATCAGCGGGGTGCGGCTCGACGAGGAGCGGCTGCTGCTGCCGTAAGTGGTGACGGTGCCCGGGGCCTGCGGGGCCGGGGCCTCGTCGACGAACGCCCGGAACATCTGGGTGGAGCCGGCGGGGTCGTAGTCGTTGTCAGCCATGGACGGGACTCTAGCGGCCCCGGGCCGCCCGCCGACACCCCGGACCCCGTACCGGAGCCGGTCTGCACGGACCTCTCACCTCGGACGACCCGGCCGTGGACGCACGACCGGCCGGAATCAAGGCGGCCCCGAACGGGTTGTCCCCGGTCATGACCACCAGTGACGCCCCTCGGGTGAACCTCGGCCCCTCCGACCTCGCGGTCTCCCCGCTGTCGCTCGGCGGCAACGTGTTCGGCTGGACGGCCGACGCCGCGCAGTCCGCCGCCGTGCTCGACGCGTACGTCGCCGCGGGCGGCAACTTCGTCGACACCGCGGACGTCTACTCGGCCTGGGCGCCGGGCAACTCCGGCGGCGAGTCGGAGACCGTGATCGGCGACTGGCTGCGCGGCCGCGCCGACCGCGAGCAGCTCGTGATCGCCACCAAGGTCGGCTCGATGCCCGGCCTGGACAACCTGCGGGCGGCCACCGTCAAGCGCGGCGCGGAGGCCTCGCTGCGCCGGCTCGGCGTCGAGCGGATCGACCTGCTCTACACCCACCGGGACGACCCGGACACCCCGGTGGAGGAGATCGTCACGGCGCTGGACGAGCTGGTCCGCGAGGGCAAGGTCCGCGAGGTCGCCGCGTCCAACATCGGCCCGCAGCGGCTGGCCGCCTCGCTGGAGTTCGCCGAGCGCGAGGGCCTGGCCCGGTACGTGGCGGTGCAGCCGCACTACAACCTGGTCTCCCGCGGCACCTACGAGGGCCCGCTGGCCGACGTGGTCGCCGCGCACGGCCTGTCCGTCGTCCCGTACTTCGCGCTCGCCGCCGGCTTCCTGACCGGCAAGTACCGCCCGGGCGCGGCCGTCGACTCCGCCCGGGCCCGGAGCGCGTCCGCCTACCTGGACGACCCGCGCGGCCCCCGGGTGCTCGCCGCCCTGGACGAGGTCGCCGCCGCGCACGGCGTGCAGCCCGCCACGGTGGCGCTGGCCTGGCTGGCCGCGCAGCCCGCGGTGGCGGCGCCGCTGGCCAGCGCCCGCACCGTCGAGCAGCTGCCGCCGCTGCTGGCCGCCGCCTCGCTGGAGCTGACCGCGGCCGAGCTCGACCTGCTCACCGCCGCCTCCGACTGACCTCCCCGGACACGGCGGCGGCGCCCCTCCCACCACGCTGTGGGAGGGGCGCCGCCGTGCTTCCCGGCCGCTCAGTAGCGGCCGAAGAAGTCCGGGTAGTACCCGCTGTTGAGGCGGGAGACCCGGACGTCCTTGCCCGGGCGCGGGGCCTCCACGTACGTCCCGTCACCGAGGTAGACGGCCACGTGGTGGATGCCGGAGACCCGGCCGTTGCCGGACCAAAACACCAGGTCGCCGCGTTGCAGCTGCCCCGCGGAGATCGGGGTGGCGGCCCGGTACTGGTCGTCGGCGACCCTCGGGGTGGAGATCCCGGCCCGGCGGAACGCCTGCTGGACCAGGCCCGAGCAGTCGAACCCGTCCGGCCCGTTGCCGCCCCACGCGTAGGGCTTGCCGAGCTGCGCCAGCGCGTAGGCCACCGCCGCCTCCACCCCGCTCGCGGCGGGCCGGGAGGGCTGCCCGACGGACTGCCCGGCGGACGACTGCCCGGACTGCTGGGCGCCGCGGTCGCCGGTCCGGTCGACGTAGACGTCGTAGTGGCTGGTGTAGCGCCACTGGCCGGCCGCGTTCCGGAACCAGTAGACCGTTCCGTCCCAACCCTGCCGGATACCGCCGGAGGACTGCGCCGGCTGCTGCGGCCGGGCCTGCGGCTGCGCGCTCCCCGAGCCGCCGGTGCGCTCCAGGTAGACGTCGTACCACTGGGTGTAGCGCCACTGGCCCGCCGCGTTCTGGAACCAGTAGACCCTGCCGTCCCAGCCGGGTCCGGACGGTGCGGGCAGCGCCTGCGCGGGGCTCGCGCCGAGACCGAGCCCGACCGGGCCCGCTCCCGCCAGCACCGCGACGGCCAGCCAGGCCGAGCGCACGGCACGGGGTATTCGGCCGAGCCGCTCGGCCGCGCCGGACCCGACGGTGCGGAGCGCCGACCGGACGCACACGGCGCACCGGCAGACTGACGCACCGTCGGATTCGGCGAAGCCCAGCAGCGGGGCCCCGGAGAAGACCGGGAGGTCGGCGGGGTCGGTGGATATCGAGGTGAGCGCGGTCGTCACGCGGGCCTTCCTTCCTTGCGGTTCGGGCGGACCGCCGGGGCGGGCACCGGGGCGGCGACCCCGGCCGGGGCGACGAACGCGACCAGCAGCTGCTCCATCAGGGCGCTGCGCGCGCTGTCGTCCAACTCGTGCGCGGTGGCGCGCTCCAGGCGCCGCACCGCGAGGGCCGCGGCCTCCACCGCGTCGTCCACCAGGACGGTCCGCAGCCCGGCGTCCAGGTCGGCCAACCGGCGGCGGCGCATCGACTCGGCGACCTCCGGCGCGTAGTCCAGCGCCAGCGGCTGCACCGAGTACACCTCGATCCCGGCCGGAGCGGTCTCGGCGGCCAGCGCCCTGGTCAGCTCGTCGGCGAACCACTGGCCGTCGCGCAGCGCGGGCCCCGGCGCGGAATCGGAGTCGCACGGCAGCAGGGAGGCGGTTCGGGTGAGAACGGCCTGCACCTGCTCGCGCAGATACGTTTCGTGCTCGGCGATGCCCAGCGTCACCCGGGCGGTGTCCTTGACCCGCCACACGACCAGCAGTCGCACCACCAGCGGCGTCCCGGCCCGGTCGGTGACCCGCACCGGCTCGCTGCGCCAGTGCCGCAGCCGGACGTCCACCCGGTGGCGCCGCACCAGCGGGTTCACCCACAGCAGGCCGGTGCGGCGGACGGTGCCCCGGTAGCGGCCCCAGCGGGTCAGCACCCGGGTCTCGCCGCCCGGGTTGGACAGCAGCCCGCCGACCGCGCCCAGCATCACCAGCCCGATCGCGCTGACCGCGGCGAGCGTCCCGTCACCGGCCTCGGCCTCCCCGCTCGCCCGCGCCGCCGCGCCGCGCAGGTCGGGCAGCCCCGGCAGGTCCGTCAGCACCCCGGCCCGGGCCAGCACCAGCAGCATCCCGGCCACCCCGGCCAGCAGCACCAGCAGCGGCAGCCAGCCCGGCAGCACGAACGCCCGCCGCTCGCGCAGCGACTGGTCCGCGCGCGGCGGCCGGCGGTGGGTCGCGGCGTCCGCGACGGACGGGTGCGCCGCCTGCTGCCGCGCGGTGGCCGCGGCGAGCCGGCGCAGCCCGCTCGACGCGGCCCGGTCGGCCGCCCCGGCGGGTTCCGCGGTGGCGGATTCGACGACGGCCCGGGGCCCGGGCGGGAACGCGGACGGCTCGTCCGCGCCGATCACCGGCAGCGGCTGGGTGTCCGGGCCCCGGTCGAGGAGCTCCTCGGCCGGGGGAGCGGCCGTGATCAGCGGCTTGGCCACCGCCTTGGCGACCGCCTTGGTGAGTTGGGTCGCGCCGACCGGGGGCTGGGGTGCGGCGGGGGGCCAGGAGTTGGTTCGCGGCGACGGGCCGCGGGTGACGTCCATGCACGTGTCCTAAGGGTCAGAGTTTCGCGCACCGGGCAGCCCGGACCTGCCGGGCAGCGCCAGGCTCAGGCTAAGTTGATAAGTCATCAAATGCGACACATATGAGAAGGTGTGTCGATTTGTCCGTTCAGTGGATGCGGGACGGCCCGCCCGCCCTGAACTGCGGGAACGAGCGGGCCGATCGGGAACGGGACGGATCGGACGGGCCGTCAGCGACGCCGGGAGCCACTCCCCCGGCCGAACACCCGACGGGTCAACAGCCCCACGGCCGCCGCGACCAGCAGCGCCCCGCAGGCCAGCCCGCGCCACCCGGTGGCCGCCGCCCGGTGCGCCGCCGCCACCGCGTCCGGCGGCGGCGCGGCCTGCGTCCGCGACGGCGCGGACGCGGACTCCCCGCCCGCCACCGGCGCGTCCGCGGCGGGCTCGTCGCCCCCCACTGGCTCCGGGTCGGAGGACACCGCCGGGGCGGCCGGGACGGACGCCGCGACGGGCGAGGACGAGCCGGCGGGCGGAGGCGTGGCGGACAGCACCGTCGCGGCCGCCGAAGGCTTCCGGGTCGAGGTCGGCACCGCGGCCGACGGCGTGCCGACCGGCGGCGGCGTGGTCGCGACCGGCGTCCCCCGGGTCGGCGTGGCCGTCGCGAGCGCGACCTGCCGGTCCGGCGCCCCGGGCGGCGCGGGCTCCGGCGCGACCCGGCCGTCCATCGGCTGGACGGCCGACGGCACCCCGACCGCGAGCAACTCGGACGGCTGCGGCACCACCGGCACATCCGGCTTGTCCGGCACACTCGGCACCACCGGCGACGGCACGTCCGACGGCACCGGCAGCGTCAGCGCGGGCTCGGCCGAACCCTCCGCCGAGGAGGGAGCAGCGGACGCGGAAGCAGACGGGCTCGCACCGGTCGGCTCGTCCGTCGGCGGCACCACGATCGGCAACAGCTCCGGCGGCACCGGGGACGACGACGCACTCGGTTCGGCGCTGGCGCTCGCCTCGGCACTCGGGCTCGGGCTCGCACCGCTCGTCGGCGACGCCGACGGCGTACCGGACGCAGCGACGGACGGCGAGGCCGACACCGACGCACTCGCACTCGGGCTCGCGCCGGTCGGCTCGTCCGTCGGCGGCACCACGATCGGCAACAACTCCGGCGACACCGGGACCGCCGGGGACGACGACGCACTCGGGAGCGCACTCAGTTCGGCACTCGGGCTCGGGCTCGCACCGCTCGTCGGCGACGCCGACGGTGTACCGGACGCAGCGACGGACGGCGAGGCCGACACCGACGCACTCGGGCTCGGGCTCGCGCCGGTCGGCTCGTCCGTCGACGGCACCACGATCGGCAACAACTCCGGAGACACCGGCACCACCACGTCCGGCACCGCCGGGAACGACGGAGGAGCACTCGCCGGGGCGTCGGACGCGGACGGCGAGGCCGACGCGCTCGGGCTCGGGTCGGCGCTGGTGCTGGTACTGGCGCTGGCGCTGGCGCTCGCCGTCGCGCTCGTCTCGGCAGCCGGGCCGGCACTGGCCTCGGCAGCCGGGCTCGTACTCGGGCTCGCACTCGGGCTCGTACTCGCACTCCCGCCCGCCGGGGCGGCGACGCGGACCGGCACCGGGTCGCCCGGGGTGCCGTTGCCCGCCGGGTCGGTGGCGGTGGGGAGGAGGGTGAGGTCGCCGGGGGCGAGGTCGCGGCCGGGGGTGCAGGACCAGGTGCCGTCGGGGGCGGTGACGGCGCTGCAGACGGTGGTGCGTTCGTCGCCGTGGCCGGTGGCGACGGTGACCGTGACGGTGGTGCCGGGCTCGGCGCGGCCGGTGAGTGCGGGGCGGGCGGTGTGCAGGAGTTCGCCGCTGCCGGGGGCGGTGAGCTGCGGGCGGTCGGGGGCGGCGGTGTCGACGGTGAGGGCGGCCGCCCTGCCGTCCGAGCGGTTGCCCGCGCCGTCGACGGCGCGCGGGGTGAGCTGGTAGCGGCCGTCGGCGAGGTTCTCGACCGGCAGGCAGGACCAGGTGCCGTCGGCGGCGACCGCGGTGGAGCAGAGCTCGCCGCCCTCGCCCCGGCCGGTGGCGTCCGCGGTGACGGTGACGGTGGAGCCGGGCTCGCCGAGCCCGGTGAGCAGCAGGCCGGGGTCGTTGGTGTAGGCGGGCAGGGTGAGCACGGGCGCGGTGGGGGGCGTGGTCCTGACGGTCAGCCGGAACTCGTCGCCGCGCAGCACCATGCCGCTGCGGGTGGTCTCCACCGGGGAGAGGGTGTGGGTGCCCTCGGCCAGCGGGCCGTCGGGGCGGCAGTTCCACGAGCCGTCGTTGCCGGCCTTGGCGGTGCACAGGGTGGTGCCGTTCTCCTGGACGGCGATGCTCGCCCCGGGGACGGCGCCGTCGCCGCGGAACTCGGGGCGGGTCTCCCGGGTGGTGGTGCCGGGGACGGGGAGGGCGACCTGCGGCTTGGCGGCGCCGATCGAGAGGGCGATCTTCTGGTCGACGACCTGCCCGGAGTCGGCGAAGCCGCCGGGGGCGACCAGCTGGGAGCCGCTGCGGGCCAGCCGCAGCCGGACCCAGGTGTCGCCGCCGGTCGCCCCGGGCGGGACCTGCCACTCCAGGGCGGCGTGGTCCGCCCCGTCGGGGACGTCGGTCTGGACGCGCTCCAGCGGGTCGAAGCGGCCGTTGTGGTCGAAGTCGATCCAGCCGGCCAGCACGGCGGGGCCGCTGCCCGGGTTGACCGGCACGTCCAGGTGGTAGGAGCGGCCGACGGCGGCCTCGGCGGGGAAGTGCAGCGTCGGGTCGGCGCCCTGGTACTCGGCGCGGCCGGGCTGGAGCTGCGGCGGGGGCGGGCTGGCCCAGGGGCTGCGGCGGCTCTCCCCGCCGTCGATCTCCACGCTGGGGGCGACCGGGCCGGCATCGGGGGACGGCGGTGGCGGGTCGGCGGGCGGGCCGGGCTGCAGCGGGGACTCGACGGACTGGGCGAGGCCGGGGCGGGCCCTGGTCGCCGAGGTGGCGGCGTCCTGCCCGAGGAACAGGTCGGACACCAGGTGCGAGACGTTCCCGTAGTCCTGCGGGGCGCTGCCGAGGCCCTCGTCGAGGGTGACGGTGTACGCCTGGCGGAGCGGGGCGGGCGGGGTGGTGGAGCCGTCCAGGGCGGTGGAGCGCTGCTCGACGCGCAGCGACACGGTGGAGACGGTGCCCGCGAGTTCGAGGGTGCCGGAGCCGTCGGCCGCGGGGAGCGGCCCGGCGTCGGGGGCGGGGGCCAGCTCGCCGGAGCCGACCGTCCAGCCGCGCCAGCCGGTGCGGCCGACCAGGGCGGGGGCGGCGGGGCTGCCGCCGGTGACGGTCAGCCGGGTGTCGGTGGAGGTGCTGCCGTTCTTCGAAGTCGCGGTGCCCGCGAGGCCGCTGACGTGCAGTCGGGGGTTGCGGACGGGGCGGGAGAAGGAGAGCTGGAGGGTGCCGAGGGTGTGCCAGGAGCCGTCGGCGCCGGGGCGGCGCTCGGCCGCCTGGAAGGTCTCGGCCGGGTCGCCCGGGCGGATGCCGTCGGTGTAGGGGCTGCCGCCGGCGGAGCGGTCGGCGAGCTTGCCGGGGGCGGCGTCGACGCCCACCCCGGGGACGGCCGCGTAGTCGAACTGGATGGCGAGGCCGGAGGGCAGCACGGCCCGCCGCTCGGCGGACCAGCCGTCCGGGCTCTGCTGGGCGGCCGACGGCGGCACGACGGCGCCGGTCAGCAGGCCGGTGGCGATCAGGACGGCGGTGCGCCGGCCGATCCTGGGACGCGGCCGGTCACGGTCGGCCGGGCGGGCGTCGGAGGCCGGGGCCCGGTGGGGGAACTGTCGGCACATCCGGCTCTCCTCTCGGTGTCGTCGGCCGCCTGGATCGCGGTCCGACCGCCATGCACCCGAATGCTCATGACGATCCGACAAAAGGGAATCACGATCTGGTTTCGGCCATACCGCAACACCCGGTCATTTCATCCGACACCACCCGATTGGCGGCCACTCGGTCAGCAGCATCGGGATACCCGCCCGACCCACCGTCAACTCCCATGAACAACCACCAATCGGGCACTACCGCCCAGTCGTTGACCATCGGTCACATCACCCTGTTCGAATTGGTGGGTTTATCAGTAGAGTCGGCGGGCGTGACGATTGATCCCACTCTCATCAAGAGCAGCTTCGCCGCCGTCGAGCCCCACGGCAGCGAGGTCACCGCCTACTTCTACACGCACCTGTTCGAGCACAACCCGGGCGTGCGCAAGCTCTTCGCCGAGCACATGAACGAGCAGCAGGACCGCCTCTGGGCCGCCATCGGCACCCTGGTCAACAAGCTCGAGGACACCGACACCGTGGTCAACGTGCTCCAGGGCCTGGGCCGCCGGCACGCCGGCTACGGCGCCCTCCCCGAGCACTTCCCCGCCGTCGGCGCCAGCCTGCTCGCCTCCCTCGCCCACTTCGCGGGCGACGCCTGGACCCCGGAGATCGAAGCCGCGTGGACGGCGCTCTACGGCGTCGTCACGGATGTCATGAGCGCGGCGATGACCGAAGAAGCCGCGGGCTGAGAGCCTCCCGGTGCCCTTCGACCCTGCGGTCATCCGCGCCAGCTTCGCCGTCGTCGAGCGCCGCGCCGATCAGCTGACCAAGTTCTTCTACGCCCACCTGTTCACCAACAACCCCGGTGTCGAAGAGCTCTTTCCGGCCAGGCTCGCCGAACAGCGCGACCGCCTGTTCGCCGCACTCACCCAACTCGTGGTGCGGCTGGAGGAGCCGGAGAAACTCACCGGCTACCTGGCGGCACTCGGACGCGACCACCGGAAGTTCCAGGCCGCGCCCGAGCACTACCCCGCCGTCGGCGCCAGCCTGATCGCCGCGCTCAAGCACTTCTCCGGCCACTACTGGACCCCCGAGATCGAGAAGGCCTGGCTCGAGGCCTTCACCGTCATCTCCAAGGCCATGATCGACGCCGCCGCGGCCGTCCCCGACTCCGTCCCGGCCTGGTGGAACGCCGAGGTCGTCGACCTCCGCCGGGCCACCCCCGACCTGGCGGTGCTCACCCTGCGGCCCGACCGGCCGTACCCGTACACCGCCGGCCAGTACCTGACGGTCTGCTCCGACCGTCGCCCGCAGGTCTGGCGGCCCTACTCCGTCGCCTGTGCCCCCCGCCCCGACAACACCCTGGAACTGCACGTCCGCCGGGTCCCCGACGGGCTGGTGTCCACCGCGCTGGTCAACGAGGTCCGGCTCGGCGAGAGCGTCCGGGTCGGGCCGCCGCTCGGCGACGCCGTGCTCGCCCCCGGCTCCGACCGGCCGCTGCTGATGGTCGCGGCCGGTACCGGCTGGGCCCCCGTCAAGGCGCTCCTGGAACAGCTCGCCCGGGACGGCGGGCGGCCCACCACGGTCTTCGTCGCCGCCCGCGGGGACGAGGACCAGTACGACCTGGACACCGTGCACGCCCTGGTCAAGGAACACTCCTGGCTGCACGCCGTGCTCTCCGCACCCGACCGCGGCGCCTCCCGCAGCGAGGCCGCCCGGCTGCTGCGCGAGGGCCTGAGCGGGTACGGGGACTGCTCCGGCCACGACGTCCACCTGTCCGGCCCGCCCGACCTCGTCCCCGCCGTCCGCGCCCAACTCCTGGAGCAGGGCGCCGAGTCCGAACACGTCCGGCACGACCCCGTCACGCCCACCTTCAACCGCAGCCGCCCGCTCACCCCCGCGGAGTGGTTCCTGGAGGAGCGCGACGTGCCCTGGATCAACCGGACCGAACTCGGCTGACGCCGGCCCTGCCGCCCCCCGACCACCACAACGGGGGACGGCAGGGCCGACGACACCCGCTCCGGCGCCCCCGGGAACGGCGAAGGCCCCGGGTGGTCACCCGGGGCCTTCGGCTGGTGCGCTCAGCAGGATTCGAACCTGCAACCTCTTGATCCGTAGTCAAGTGCTCTATCCGTTGAGCTATGAGCGCTCGGACGGCCCCTTGCGGAACCGCGAGCGGAGTTTGGTGCGCTCAGCAGGATTCGAACCTGCAACCTCTTGATCCGTAGTCAAGTGCTCTATCCGTTGAGCTATGAGCGCTCGCCCCGGCGGACTGGCCTCCTGGGCGGTGCGGGGACAACATTACATGACCGTCGACCAGGGGCGAAATTGATTGCCGCGGGCCCCGGCCAGGCCCGGCCGGGCCCGGACATCCGCCGGACAACGCAGGAACCCCGCCGGTCAGTGACCGACGGGGCTCCCGGTGAGCGGAGGCGGAGGGATTTGAACCCTCGATGGACGGTAAAGCCCAAACCGCATTAGCAGTGCGGCGCCATAGACCGGACTAGGCGACGCCTCCAACACCCGGACCGCGACCGGCACTCCGGCGCGTTCCGTGCGACTGCGATGATGCCATAGCCGACGGCCCCGGCACCAACCACCACAACGATACTGGCCGGGTCGTCCACGGCGCAAAGAAGAATGAGATACTTCCCTCTCCGAGGAGAGCCAGAGCCGCCCGTCGCAGCGGCGGCCCGAAGCCGTGAGGAGACCTGTCGACGTGAGCAGCAGGCCGACCCGAGGCGCTGCTCGCCTCGCCGCGATACTCGATGCACTGCCCGACCCGCTGCTGCTGGTGAACAGCAACGGCACCGTGGTCGACGTCAACAAGGCCGCCGTGGAGAGCCTGCAGGCACCCGGCACCTCGCTGGTCGGAATGGGCGTGCTGGACCTGCTGCCGGAGTTCGACCCCAGTCGGATCCCGGGTTCCATGCGGCCCCCCGCGAGCGAGACCGAGAGCCTTGACCGACCGGTCCGGATGACCGCCCGCCGCACCGACGGCACCGCCTTCACCGTCGAGGTGTCCGGCAACGACTTCACCGACGAGGGCGGCGGGGAGGCACACGGCTTCCTGTCCTTCGCCACCAACGACCAGGGCCTGCTGCTGCTCCTGGTCCGCGACATGTCGGCCCGCCTGGGGGTGGAGTCCGAGCTGCGGCGCCAGCACAAGCAGACCGAGATGATCCTGCGGGCCGCCGCCGAGGGTGTCCTCGGCGTCGACCTGGAGGGCCGCGTGGTGCTGGTCAACCCGGCCGCCGCGCACATCCTGGACTTCCGGGCCAGCGAGCTCGGCGGCCGCGAGCTGCACCCGCTGATCCAGCACTCGCAGCCCGACGGCAGCCCGCTCGCCGCCGAGAGCTCCGCGCTGGTGGACACCCTGCACTCCGGCCGCAAGCACCGGATCCGCAACACCGTGCTGTGGCGCAAGGACGGCCGTCCGGTCACCGTCGACCTGACCACCGCCCCGGTCCGGGACGGCGAGCAGCTGGTCGGCGCGGTGATGACCTTCACCGACCGCACCCGCGAGCTGGCCCTCGCCGCCCGCAACGAGCACCTCACCGCCGTCCTGGAGTCCGAGCTCGGCGGGGCGCTCACCGCCCTGCACGGCCGGATCGACGCGCTCGCCGCCGACCCCGCCGGACAGCTGTGGCCCGAGGCCAACTGGACGCTGCGCCGGCTCGCCGACGAGTGCCGCCGGTTCGGCCGGCTGATCGACGGCGTCCTGGAGCACCAGCGCTTCGAGGACGCCGCCGACCGCGGCAAGGCCGCCCTGGAGCGCGAGCGGGTCGGTCTGGACGAGGTCGTGCAGCTCGCCGTCGAACGGGCCGGGGAACTGGTCGGGCCCGGCCGGGTCCGCTACTCGGTGCACGCCGCCGCCGTGAAGGTGCTCGCCGACCGCGAGCGGCTCGCCCGGGCGCTCGCCCACCTGGTCGCCGACGTCAGCGGCGTCACGCCCGTCCCCGAGCCCGCCCGGGCCGAGGGCGAGGCCGCCCCCGCCGGGGCGCCGGGGCGCCGTTCGCCGGGCCCGCACCGGCCGACGGGCAGCCCCCATGGTGGTGCTGGCCGCCGCCCGGCGCGGCGACGTCGCCCGGGTCGAGGTCCGCGGTCCCGCCCGCAGCTCCAGCGCCGTCCACCTGCCGATCGCCCGCGCCGCCGTCGAGCGGCACGGCGGGGTGCTGCAGCGCCACGACCTGCCCGCCGGGGCCGGTGCCACCTACGTGGTGGAGCTGCCGCTCGACCCCGACGGCGACGCGTCCGGCGGCCCGGACAAGCAGCAGCACGTGCCCAAGGACTCCGACACCGCGATGATCCCGGACCTGCCGGGCCAGGCCGCCCCGGCCGAGCCGCGGCCGGCCGCCGACGCGCCGTCGGGAGCCGCCGCGGACGAGTCCGGCGCCGAGCGCGCCGAGGCCCGGGCCGACGACACCCAGGGCTCCGGGCGGCGCCGGGCCCGGAACGCCGGGGCGCCGGCCGCGGCGGGAGCCGGGCAGGCCCGCGCGGGCCGATCGCGCTCGGCGCCGGACCGGGCCGGACGACACCGCCGGCGGCGGTGTCGCCGCCGACCCGGCCGAGGGCGCCACCCGCTCCGGGCGCCGGGCCCGCCGGGCCGCCACCCAGACCTCGTCCGGCGACAGCTCCGGGGCGCTGCACATCCCCGGCGTGCCCGACCCCGGGACGCCGGTCTACCCCGGCCTGGAGAACGCGCTGGCGGTCTCGACGCCGGAACCGGTCACCCCGACCGCCCAGCCCACCGGGCGTCGGCGGCGGCTGGCCCTGCCCGCCGACCTGGCGGAGAGCGCGGAGGAGGTCACGGCCGTCCTGCCGCCCGTCCCCGCCGGCGACCCCGCGCCGCCCGGTGGCGCGGCGCCCGCCGGTGCCCGCAGGCCGACCCGGCCCGGACCGGTGCGGCCCAGGCGGGGGCGGCTCAGGCGGGTGCGGCTCAGGCGGGTGCGGCTCAGGCCGGCGCGGCTCAGGCCGGCGCGGCTCAGGTGGGGGCGCCGGAGTCGGCCGCGCTGGAGGTCGCCCGTCCCGCCGCACCGGCGCTGCCCGCCGCGCCGGACGCCGCCGGGGAGGACCGGCCGCAGCCGGTCGGCAGCGGCCTGGGCGAACTGCTGCCGCCGCGGCCGATGGGCGGCTTCCAGGCCGCTTTCCCGGGCGCGTTCCCAGGTGCCCAGGCGCCCGGCCAGGCGCCCGCCGCGAACGCGCTGCCCGCCGCCGGGAGCACCCCGCCCGCGGTCGACCCGACGCTGCTGAACGGCCAGCGCCTGAACGGGCAGGCCCCGCAGGGCGGCTCCGGCGAGACCGGCGGCCCGGGCTCGGCCCTGGCGCTGCCCGGCGGCGCCCCGGTCGAGGGGCGCACCCCGCCCCGGCCGGTCGCCGAACTCGCCCCCGCCCGCGACCAGGCGCCGGACGGCCCGCGCCCGCTGCTGGTGTGGCCCGAGCCCGACCCGTCCACCCGGGGCGCGCTGGAGACCCGCGGCTTCCGTCCGGTCGTCGTCGCCTCCCGCGAGGAGGTGGACGCGCAGGTGCCGCAGGCCCCCGCCGCGCTGTTCGTCGACCCGCTGACCGGCCCGATCACCCGCACCGCGCTGCAGTCGCTGCGCACCGCCGCACTGGCCGGGCGGGTGCCGGTGCTGCTGGCCGCCGGCCTCGGCCAGGCCACCCGGGACGCCGCGTACGGCGCGGACCCGGCGGTGCTGCTGCGGGCGCTCGCGCCCCGGGACGGCGAGAACCACGCGGCCCGGGTGCTGCTGGTGGAGTCCGACCCGGAGGTCGCGGCGGCGCTGGTGGCCAGCCTGGAGCGGCGCGGCATGCACGTCGAGCACGCCTCCGACGAGAACGAGGCGGTGGCCCGGGCCAGCAGCATCCAGCCGAACCTGGTGGTGCTGGACCTGCAGCGGATCGAGCGCCGCAACCTCGGGCTGCTCGACTGGCTGCGCGCCAACGACCGGCTGCACCGCACCCCGCTGGTCGTCTACACCTCGGCCGACCTGGACCCGCAGGCCCGGGCCGGGTTGCGCACCGGCGAGAACGTGCTGTTCCTCGCCGAGCGCTCCACCACCGAGGACGTGCAGGGCCGGATCGTCGAACTGCTGGCCCGGATCGGCACCTTGGGCCAGCCCGTGACGGCGGGCAGCGGCGCCTCGTTCTGACGCCGCGTCAACTGCCCTGCGCAGGTGGCCCGGCCGACGGGAGGCGGGCCACCAGGCGGGCGCCGTACGGGTGTTCGGCGGCGGCCAGGGTGCCGCCGTGGTGCTCGGCGAGGTCCCGGGCGATGGCCAGTCCCAGCCCTGCGCCGCCGAGTTCGCGGCTGCGGGCGTCGTCGAGCCGGGTGAACCGCTCGAACACCCGCTCCCGGTCCGGCTCCGGGATGCCGGGCCCGTCGTCGCGCACCTCCAGCACCACCTCGTCGTCCTCGACGGCGAGTTGGACCTCGATGCGGCGGTCCGCGTAGCGCTGGGCGTTGTCCACCAGGTTGGTGAGCATCCTGGTCAGCCAGGTGCGGTTGCCCAGCACCCTTGCCCCATCGGCGAGTTCGGCCCGAACGGGGACGCGGTCGGCCGGGCGGGCGTCCAGCACGTCGGCGAACAGCACGTCCAGGTCGAGGAGTTCGGTGGCGACCGGGTCGGCGGCGTCCAGCCGGGCGAGCAGCAGCAGGTCCGCGGCGAGGTCCTGGAGGCGGACGGTGTCCTGGAGGGCGTCGGCGAGCAGTTCGGGCCACAGTTCCGGGTCGGGGTGGGCCAGCGCGACCTCCAGCTGGGTGCGCAACACGGCGATGGGGCTGCGCAGTTCGTGCGAGGCGTCGGCGATGAAGCGGCGCTGGCGCTGCCCGGCGTCCTCCAGCCGGTCCAGGGTGGAGTTGACGGTGACGGCCAGCCGGGAGACCTCGTCGCCGGTGCCCGGCACCGGCACCCGGCGGTGCAGGTCGTGACCGGTGATCTCGGCGACCTCGGAGCGGATCGCCTCCACCGGGCGCAGCGCCCGGCCGGTCACCCGCCAGGTCACCAGGGCCACCAGGGCCACCAGCAGCGGCAGGGCGACGGCGAGCGCGGCGGTGGCGATCCGCTCGGCCGCCGCCACCGGCCCCAGGGAGGCCGAGGAGTAGACCACGAGGTTCCCGTCCGGGCCGTTGACGGACACCGAGACCACCTGCTGCCCGGAGTCGCTCATCAGCTGTCCGACGTAGCGTTCGCCCGCCGGGTCCGGCAGCCGCCACTCGCGCCCGCGGTCGAACGGCTCGGGCGCCGGCGGCACCGCCGGTACCGGCGGCAGCGGCGGTAGCGACAGGCCGAACCCGGGCACCAGGTCGGACGTGGTCGCGATCAGGCTGCCCCGCTCGTCGATCACCCGGACGGTTCCGTTGTCGGTGCCCACGATGATCCGCGGCAGGTGCCCGCGCTCCGCCAGCGCGGCCACCTTGTCGGCCTGCCGGGCGGCGTTCTGCCGGACGTCCCGGGTCAGGTTGGCCTGCAGCACGCCGACCAGGGCCAGTGCGGTGCCGCCCAGGGCGAGGGCCACCACGGCGGTGGCGGCGAAGGTCGCCCGGGCCCGCACCGAGCGCGGCACCAGTCGGCGCAGGGCTCGGTACGGGGCCCGGCACAGTGCTGCGCGCAACGCCCGGTGCGGGGCCCGGCGCAGGGCTGGGCGCAGGGCTCGCTGAAGGGCTCGGTGCAGGGGCCCCGCCCGGTCAGCCACCGTCCACCGCCAGCCGGTAGCCGGCCCCGCGCACCGTGCCGACCGCGCTGCGGCCGAACGGGGCGTCGATCTTCCGGCGCAGGGCGCTGATGTGCACCTCGACGATGTTGGGATCGCCGTCGAACGCGGCGTCCCAGACGCTCTCCAGGATCTCCCGCTTGGACACCACCCCGCCGGACGCCCGGGCCAGGCACTCCAGCACCGCGAACTCCCGTGTGGTCAGCCGCACTTCGGCGCCCGCCCGGGTGCAGGTCCGGCGGGCCGGGTCGATCGCCAGGTCGCCGAACTCCAGGGTCTGCGGCAGGCGGCGCCCGGTGCGGCGGACCAGGGCGCGCAGCCGGGCGACCAGCACCACGTACGAGAACGGCTTGGAGAGGAAGTCGTCGGCGCCGGTGTCCAGGGCCTCGGCCTCGTCGAGTTCGCCGTCCTTGGCGGTGAGCATCAGGATCGGTGTCTCGTCACCGGCCGCGCGCAGCCGGGCGCAGACCCGGTAGCCGTTCAGCCCGGGCAGCATGATGTCGAGCACGATCACGTCGTAGTCGTGCTCGGTGGCCAGCCACAGCCCCTCCGCGCCGTCGTGGGCGAGGTCGACGGCGAAGCCCTCGGCCCGCAGCCCGCGCTGCAGCGTGGCGGCGAGCCGCCGTTCGTCCTCCACCACCAGTACGCGCATGGCAGACAGCGTCGCAGGCGTCCGGCCCGGGCGGCGGGGCGGCTTCAGCCTGGCTTCAGGCGGGCGGTTGCATGCTGGGCGCCCGGCCGGACGGGATCGGTCCCCGGCCGCGTTCCCAGGAGGGGGTCGTACCCGCATGTCCGCACCGCAGTCGCCCGAGCCCGCGCCCGCGTCTGATTCCGAGTCCGCGTCCGCGTCCGAAACCGTGCCCGTGTCCGAAACCGTGCCCGTGTCCGCGTCCGCGCCGGTCGCGGAGTCCGGGCCCGAGCTGACCAAGCCGCCGCTGCCGGAGCCCGAGGCCGCACCCGCCGCACCCGCTGCACCCACCGCGTCCCGGCGTTCGGTGCGGCTGCCCCGGCGGCGCGGGGTGCGCTGGGTGCTGGGCGCCGCCGTGGCGGTCGTACTGGGCGTGGCGGCCGTCGGCGCGGGGGTGGCGCTGGAGCGCCACCACGACCGCGGGGGGCCCGGGTTCGGCCGCGCCTACGCGGTGCAGGGCCCGGTCCGCGTCCCCGGCCTTCCCGATCTCCCCGGCCTCCCCGAACTCCCCGAACTCCCCGGCTCGACCGGCCAGTTGGTGATCACCGACCGGGACGGGTCGGTCCGGGTCCTCCCCGGCGACGGGGCGCTGCCGCCCGGCGTCACCATCCGGCAGGACGGCCCGGCCGGCGCGGGTGCTGCGGTCGGCCCGGACGGGAGGCTCGCCCCCGCCGCGCTGCCCGCCGTCCCCGCCGACCAGGCGCTGGCCAAGGCCGCCGCGGCCGTCCCGAACGGCAAGGTGGCCGCCCTCTCGGTGGTCGGCCGCGAGGGCGGCGGCAGCTCCTGGTCGGTGGAGGTGCTCGGCGCGGACGGCGTCCGCCACCTGGTGACGGTCGACGGCACCGACGGGTCGGTCACCGGCAACACCACCGGCACCGCGGCCGCCGGGCGCTGAGGCCCGCACCGGGCCGGGGCCGGGGCCGGACTGCTTCGTACGGCGGGGACGGCCCCGGGGCCGGGGTCAGTGGTAGGCGTGGACCACCGCGTGGCCCCGGCCGCGGCCGATCAGCCAGCGGTTGACCGGGACGGTGACCAGGAAGGCCAGCACCAGGGAACCGGCCAGCGACACCCAGAACAGGAGCTGGCCGAGGCCCGCGTCCATCGCCCCGGGCACGGCCACCATGACGCCGTTGTCGATCAGCTCCATCACGATGATCGACACGGTGTCGGCGGCCAGCGCGACCTTGAGCGCGTCCCGGAGGGGCAGACCGGCCTTCAGCACGCCGCGCATGGTCAGCGCGTAGCCGAACACGAAGGCGAGCGCGATCGACAGCACCACCGTCGCGCCGTTGTGCAGGCCGAGGCCCACGCCGATCACCTGGCCGAGCACCTCGCCGATGGCGCAGCCGGTGAGGCAGTGCAGTGTCGCCTGCGCGGCGGTGCGCCAGCTGCTGCCGCCGCCGTGGGCGCGGGCGTGGTGCGCGTGACCCGCGTGCTGCTGGTGACCGGTGCGGTGCGCGTGCTCGTTCGCGTGCGCGTGTGTGTTCTCGTGCGCGTGCTCGTGCTGTGCGTGGTGGTGCTCGTGCTCCGGGTGCGTGCTGTGCTCCATGACGGCCCTCCTCGTCCGGTCCGGCGGGTTTCCCCGACCACCGGGAACGTTATACCCCCCAGGGGTATTCCGAACCGGTTCTCCGGATCTTCGCGAGGAGGGCCGCCCGGCAGCCCCGCGTCAGCCCTTGTCCGCCTTGCCGAGCACCGTCACGTCGAGGCGGTCGGCCGCGTAGTCCGCACGGATCACCTTCTTGTCGAACTTGCCGACCGAGGTCTTCGGCACCGACTCGATCAGCGACCAGCGCTCCGGCAGCTGCCAGGAGGCGACCCGCTCGGCCAGGAAGGCCCGCAGCTCGGGCAGCCCGGCCGTGGCGCCGGGGCGCAGCACCACGGTGGCCAGCGGGCGCTCGCCCCACTTCTCGTCCGGGACGGCCACCACGGCGGCCTCGGCGACCTCGGGGTGGGCCATCAGGTGGTTCTCCAGCGCGACCGAGCTGATCCACTCGCCGCCGGACTTGATCACGTCCTTGGCGCGGTCGGTGAGCGTCAGGTAGCCGTCGGCGGTGATGGTGCCGACGTCGCCGGTGCGCAGCCAGCCGTCCGGGCTGAACTTGTCCTCGGGCGCCTCGGCCTCGTTGCCCGCGCCGCCGAAGTACGCCGCGGCGATCCACGGCCCGCGCACCTCCAGCTCGCCCTCGGCGACGCCGTCGTGCGGCATCGTCTCGCCGCCGGGGCCGACCAGCCGGGCCTGCACGGAGGACGGGAAGACACCCTGGGTGACCCGGTACGCCCACTCCTCCTCGCCGGTGGCGCCGGCCGGCGGGTGGGCGACGGTGCCCAGCGGGGAGGTCTCGGTCATGCCCCAGGCGTGGATCACCCGGATGCCGTGCCGCTCCTCGAACGCCTTCATCAGCGCGGGCGGACAGGCCGAGCCGCCGATGACGACGGTCTCCAGGGTGGAGGTGTCGTAGTCGCCGGCGTCCAGCTCGTCCAGCAGGCCGGTCCAGATGGTCGGGACGGCGGCGCCGAAGGTCGGCTTGATCCGGTCGATCATCTCGGCGAGCGGCTTGGGCTGCAGGAAGCGGTCCGGCATCAGCAGGCTCGAACCGGTCATGAACGCCGCGTGCGGGATGCCCCAGGCGTTGACGTGGAACATCGGGACGACCGGCAGCACGGTGTCCCGGGCGGTCAGGCCGAAGCTGGCGGCGGCGATGATCTGCATCGAGTGCAGGTAGATCGAGCGGTGGCTGTACACCACGCCCTTGGGGTCGCCGGTGGTGCCGGAGGTGTAGCAGAGCGCGGCGGCCTGCTTCTCGTCGATGTCGGTCTGCCACGGGTAGTCGGTCGGGCGGCCCGCGAGCAGGTCCTCGTAGTCGTGCACCGTCCCGCCGAACCCGGCCAGCAGCGCCGGGTCGTACGCCCCCGCCACCACCACGTGCTCGACGGTGCCGGCCAGCTGCGGCAGCACGGCGGCCAGCAGCGGCAGCACCGAACCGTTGACGATCACCACCCGGTCCGCGGCGTGCTTGACGATGTAGACCAGCTGGTGGGCGGGCAGCCGCAGGTTCAGGGTGTGCAGCACGGCGCCCATCGACGGTATCGCCAGGTACGCCTCCTGGTGCTCGGTGTTGTTCCACATCAGGGTGCCGACCGGCTCGCCCCCGGAGACCCCGAACTCCTCGCGCAGCGCGTGCGCCAGCTGCGCGGCACGGGCCCCGACCTCGGCGAAGGTGCGCACCTGCGGGCCGCCCTCGGTCCAGGTGGTGACGGTCGAACGGCCGTGGACGGTGGCCCCGTGCTGCAGAATCCGGGCGACGGTGAGCGGAACGTCCTGCATCGTGCTGTACACGGGGTCCTCCTTGACCGGCGGCACGTTGCTACTCGCAGGTAGCAACCGATTCCTACGATTGTTTCCCGGTCCTCCCCCGCTGTCAGCAGTCGCAACCGAGATGAGACCGACCCCTCCTCCGCAGGTCACGAGACGTGCGCACCCGAGTCCGGGGCGTGGCGGCACCGGCCGGACGGGAGCGGGCCGGGTCCGTCGCGTTCGAACGGGGGCGAATCACCCGTTCACGCGTTCACGCGCTCCCGCGCTTCTCTGCCGCGTTCCCGCGCGCCTCCACGCGTTTTCCCATGCTCCCGCAGCTGTCATCCGTGCGCTCAGCGGACGGACGGACGGGCGGGTGGCTCGGCGACTGGCCTGGGGGTGGGCGGGCCTGGGGGGTGGCTCAGCGGGCGACCGGGGCGTCCAGTTGGTCGCGGTCGACGGTCAGCGTGGCGCCGCCGTACGTCTCCTGGACGTTGCCGCGGTACTGGTGGATCCGGGCGCGGTCGGCCCACAGGTCGTCGCCGAGCCGGCCCGCGCCGTCGGTGGTGGTCGCCCGGTCGTCCCAGCGGGCGTACCAGACCGCGTCCGGCAGCGGCGCGCTGCCGGCCCGGGCGGCGGCGGCCAGGTCGGCGATGCCCGAGTCGGTGGAGGAGTAGAAGCCGGAGCGGAAACCCGCCCGGTGCAGCGCCTGCGTCCAGCCGACGGTGAAGTCCGTGACCGCCTGGCTGCACGCCGAGTCGCCGCGCGGGTACGCCTCGATGTCGAGGTAGATCGGGGTACCGGTGCGCAGCCCCAGGTTCCGCACCGCGCGCACCGCCTCGGCGGCCTCCTCCTTGCCCTGCTGCACCGCCTCCGCCGGGTCGATCCGCTGCGTCTTGCCGCTCGCCGTCATGCACGGGGCCTGCCGTCCGACGTGGGTCGGGATCAGCCGCCAGCCCGTCCTCCGCACCTCGCGCACCCAGTCCGCGGTCAGCTCCGGCTGCGCACAGGCCCGCTGCCGCCCGCTGGTGTAGATCCCGACCGCGCCGTACGGGGAGGTGCCCCACCAGGCCCGCATGGTCTCCAGCGGGGGCGCGGTGCAGGCGTCGAACCCGGCGCCCGTGAACACCTCGACGGGCAGCGGGCCCCGGCGCGAACGCAGCGGGTCGGACAGCACCGTGCGGTTCAACCGGACGGGCGGCGCCTCGGCGACGGCCCCGACGGCGGTCCCGGCTGCGGTCAGCGGGGCGGTCCCGGCTGTGGTCCCGGCGGCGGTCAGCGGGGCGGCCTGGTGTGCCACGGTGGACATCCGCCGGGTGGCGAGCTCGGGGGCGGCCGACTCCTGGGCGGTCCGGCTGGGAGCGGCCTGCGCGGGGAAGGCCCGGCCGGTGGCGGTCTGGCTCGCGGCCCGGCTCTCGACGCGGGCAGGGGTGGCCGACGGACCGGCCGCCAGCATTCCGACGGCGTCCTGGTCGGTGGCGAGCAGTAGGACGAGTGACGCGGCCGTCAGGGCCGCCGGGCCGAGGTAGCGCACCCTCCAGGACTACTGACGGACCGTCACCCCGCCCGGCAGGACACGCCGCCGACGCTTCCGACTCACCCGGGTGGCCCTGCGACGCAGCTCACCGGTAACCGGCTTTGACCGCAACCACTCCTTACGACAGACTCGATCACATGCCAGGCACGTCCCTCACCGTTGAAAGCACCAGCGAACTCCCGAGCATCGCCTCCGTTTCGAAGGCCGATACCGGCGTCCCCCGGGCCCAGACCCGATCGACCGGCACCCGCCGACGCAATCTGCGCCGCGGCACGGGGCAGGACGCGGGGCCCGGTGTGGGCCTTGGCGCGGACTCCAGTGCGGGGCGCGGCGTAGACCTTGGCGCGGGCTCCGGCACGGGGCGCGGCGCGCTGGACGGCGTGCTGGACGGCGTGCGGTCGCGGCTGGGACGCGTGCCTGCGCCGGTGCTGTGCCTGGTGTCGATGCTGGCGGTGCAACTCGGCGTGGCGGCGTCCAAGCCGCTGTTCGGGGTGCTGGGGGTGGCGGGCGCGACCTTCCTGCGGATCTCCTTCGCGGCCGTCGTGCTGCTCGCCGTCACCCGGCCCCGGCTGCGCGGGCGCAGTCCGCGCGACCTGGCGCTGGCCGGGCTGTTGGGCATCGCCTCCGCCGGAATGACGCTGCTGTTCGCGGGGGCGGTCGACCGGCTGCCGATGGGCACCGCCGCCACCATCGAGTTCCTCGGCCCGCTGGCCGTCGCCCTGGTCTTCGCCCGCCGCGCCGGGCACGTGCTGTGGGCGGTACTGGCCGCCGCCGGGGTCGCGCTGCTCACCCTGCTGGGCGGCGACGGAGGCTCCGGCGGCCTCGACCCGGTCGGCCTGGCCTACGCGTTCGGCGCGGCGGCCTGCTACGCCGGCTACATCCTGTTCACCGACAAGGTCGGCGCGGCCTTCAAGGGCTTCGAGGGCCTGGCCGTCTCGTTCACCATCGGCACCGTCGTCCTCGCCCCGTTCGGCGCCGCCGAAGCCCTGCACGGCCTGGCCGGCTCCTCCTCCCCCGCCCTGCTGCTGCTCGCCGTCGCGGGCGTCGCCCTGCTCTTCCCGGTCCTGCCGTACGCGCTGGAGATGACGGCGCTGCGCCGGATGTCGCAGCGGGTCTTCAGCGTGGTCGTCAGTCTGGACCCGGCGATCAGCGCCCTGGTCGGACTGCTGGTGCTCGGCCAGCTGCTCGGCCTGCCGCAGGTGCTGGGTATCTGCTGCGTGGTCGCCGCGAGCGTCGGCGCGACACTCACCGCGCGCCGCTGAGCCACCGCCCTTCCGCCCGGCCTTCCCCCTCCCCGCCTCCCCTCTTCTGCCCTTCCCGCTCGGGAGAAACCCCTCGGGGGCGCGGCCTCCGCCGTGGCGGTGCCGCGCCCCCGAGGGGTTCTGATCGTCGTGCGTCTGTGCGCCCCGAGGCGGTTGACCCTTTCCACTCCCGGGTGCCCGGCGGTCCGTGCTCCGTCCGGTCCGGCGCCCCCGCCGAACCGTCCGCACCTCCCGCCGGAAGGTCAGTACGAGTAGACCGGCGCGAAGACGAAGTTGAAGTTCTTGTTGGACTGGTCCGCGTAGACGACGCCCGAGTTGCCCGTCACCCCGAGGGTGTTGTTCTGGTTCGACGCGCCGGCACCGGTCGCCGTCTGCTGGGTGGAGTTGTAGTTGCCGTCGACCGACCCGAAGATGTTGCCGCTGCCGAGGTTCGAGACCACGCCGCTGTTCGAGCCGTGGTCGGCAGCCGCACCGTTGTCGGCCGCCGCGACACCCGCCCCGGCCAGCAGCAGACCGGCTGCGAGCGGGACGGACGCGACCAGCGCGGCCAGACGTGTGGTGCGGAAGCGCGTCATGGGATTCCCTCCGTTGGTTCTTACTCGGTATTGCCAGACGTAAAGGTGTTCCGGAGTTCGCGGCCAGACGAGGCTCCGGGGCTGCGACGCCGAGGACCAGACTTCCGCAACAAATCGACAAAGCACCAGCACCACTGAGCCTTTTCCCCCATTAGCGTGACGCGGCGGCAACGGCGCATAATCCCGGGCCGATCGGTTCGTCGACAGACACACCGCCTACGAGCTGCCACTTCGCCCGGACGGCGGCAGCCGACACCCCGTCCGGACGGGCGCACGACGATCGGTTTCCGGCGAGTCGCGCGAGCCCCGGGGCGCACGAACGGCCCGTCCGCGCCGTGTTCGGGGTAGGTGACCGCACGAAGTCGACATTTCGGCCGATCGGGCTGGATTCTCATACCATCCGCATGCCGGATAATGATGACCTGGCGAATTCTGCGCGAATTCCATGGCCGGTTTCTTGCGGCGGTCGGGAAATAGTTCCGACCGTTCGAAACTTCGGTGTCGGGGCATCGATGTTCAGGCATCAGTGTCTCGACATCGGTGTCTAGGCGCCGATGCTGGGACGCCGATGCCGGGGCACCCGTGTCGGCGCATCGGTGTTGGGGTGTCGATGCCGAGCCGCTCGCGGCAAGGCGTCGGTGTCGGTATCGGTGTCGGTATCGGTGTCGGCGCATCAATGCCAGAACACCGGTGTTGGATCACCCGTGTCGGGACATTGATGACTCGGCACCGATGTCGAGTCACCCATGCCAAGTCACCCGTGTCGAAGCATCCATGTCGAAGCATCCATGTCGAGACACCAATGCCAGGACGCCGGTGCCGCATCACCGATGTCAGGGCATCGATGTCAGAGCATCTTCCCCGGGTTGAGGATGCCCAGCGGGTCGAACGCCGCCTTGATCTGCCGCTGCAGCTCCAGCCCCACCGGGCCCAGCTCCCGGGCCAGCCACTCGCGCTTCAGCAGGCCGATGCCGTGCTCACCGGTCACCGTTCCGCCCAGTTCCAGGCCGAGCGCCATGATCTCGTCGAAGGAGCTGCGGGCCCGGGCCGTCTGGTCCTCGTCCTTGGCGTCGAAGATCACCACCGGGTGGGTGTTGCCGTCGCCCGCGTGCGAGACCACGCCGATGGTCAGCCGGTGGCGGTCGGCGATCTCCGCGACGCCGTTCAGCATCGCGGCGAGCGCGCTGCGCGGCACCGCCACGTCGTCGATCATCGTGGTGCCCAGCCGTTCCAGTGCGGGCAGCGACAGCCGCCGGGCCTGCAGCAACAGCTCGGACTCCGCCCGGTCCTCGGCCGGCACCACCGCGGTGGCGCCGGCGGCGGTGCACAGGTCGCCGACCGCGGCCAGCCGCTCCCGCTGGTCCGGGCCGTCGAAGGCGACCAGCAGCAGGGCCCGGGTCGACTCCGGGAGGCCCATCCGGGCCATCTCGTTCACCGCCTGGACAGTGGTGGCGTCCATCAGCTCCATCAGCGAGGGCGTGTGCCCGGCGGCCATCACCTGGCACACCGCCTGCCCGGCGGCATCCACCGAGTCGAACTCCGCGGCCAGCACGAGTTGCGGTCCGGGGGCGGGCCGCAGGGCCAGCACCGCCTCGACGACCACGCCCAGGGTGCCCTCCGAGCCGACCAGCAGCCGGGTCAGGTCGTACCCGGCCACGCCCTTCGCGGTGCGCCGCCCCGTCCGGAGCAGGCGTCCGTCGGCCAGCACCACGTCCAGGCCGAGCACGTACTCGGCGGTCACCCCGTACTTCACGCAGCACAGGCCGCCGGCGCCGGTGCCGATGTTGCCGCCGATGGTGCAGGACTCCCAGCTCGACGGGTCCGGCGGGTAGGCCAGGCCCAGGGCCTCGGCGGCGCGGGACAGGTCGGCGTTGACCACGCCCGGCTGCACCACGGCGGTCCGGTCCACCGGGTCGAGGCGCAGGATCCGGTTCATCCTGGTCATCGAGAGCAGCACGCAGCCGTCCACCGCGTTCGCCCCGCCCGACAGGCCCGTCCGGGCGCCCTGCGGGACCACCGGCACCCGCAGTTCGGTCGCCGTCCGCAGTACGAACTGCACCTGCTCGACCGTCTCCGGGAACACCAGCACCGCCGGCTCACCCACCGCGCAGAACCCGGCCATGTCCCGCGCGTACGCGGCCGTGACGTCCGGATCGACCGCGACCGCCCCGTCCGGCAGCCCCGCGCGCAGCCGTTCGACCAACCCACCCACAACAACCTCCACTCGACTCGTCCGCACTCTCCTCCCCTCCCCCTCCCTCACCCGGACAACCGCTCGCCGCCCCCTCCCGCGGTGTCGGTCCGCTCCGGCACCCTGGTCCCATGCGCGCACCCCGGATCCAGTGCCCCGACTGCGACCGCCCGGTCGCCCTCATGCCCACCCGCCGCACCGGCTACGGCGTCATCCACGACCACAAGCGCGACCGCCGCTCCCTCAGCCTCTGCACCGGCAGCATGCGCCAACTCCCGCTCACCGAAGCCACCCTGTGGCAGGACGCCCTCCCCGGCCTCCCCGCCCCGGACGTCCCGCCCACCCTGTTCTGACCGAGCCGACCGACAGAACTGAACAGTGAATCGGATGCCGAAATTCGCTATCCGATTCCCATGGTGTGTTTGTATGCTCATCCTGCCGGGCGGATGACTCGGCGTACCCGACACCAGGGGGATGAACAGATGACCGAGCCGCAGCACACCGCATGGGACCTGGCACCCGGCGACAGCATCGAGCGCAAGCAGCTCCACGCCCGTTTCGGCGGGCGGACCCAGGGGGGCATCGGGCCGTCGGCGAGGACCCTGAACGTCATGGTCTTCACCGACCCGGTCGCCGGGGAGAAACACGGCTACTACGACGGCTGGATGCCCGACGGGTACTTCCACTACAGCGGCGAGGGGCAGTACGGCGACCAGCGCATGATCTCGGGCAACGCCAGCATCCTCAACCACCGGGCCGAAGGACGCGCGCTGCGCGTCTTCAAGGGTGCCCGCGGCCTGGTCACCTACCTCGGCGAATTCGAGATCGCCGCCGACGACCCGTACTACGAGGCGGACGCACCGGAGACGAACGGTGGACCGCTCCGGAAGGTCATCGTCTTCCGGCTCCGTCCCGTCGACACCCGGCCCCAGGACCCGACGTCCCGCCTCGGCCGGCTGCTCGAAACCACCGACAGCTCCAACCCCGTGCAGCACCTCCCCCTGGAGCAGCAGCTGACCGAGAAGATGTTCGTCGAGCCCAACCGCGAGGCGTACGAGGCCGAGCGGAAGGAGTCGAAGCTCGTCGCTGCCCTGGGTGACTACCTGCGGACCAAGAACCACCAGGTGGGACGGCACCAGATCATGCCGACCGGCGAGACCCGCCCCCTCTACACCGACGTGTACGTCGAAGCCCTGAACCTGCTGGTCGAGGCCAAGGGAAGCGTCACGCGCGAGAACATCCGGATGGCCATCGGCCAGCTCGCCGACTACTCGCGGTACCTCGACGCTCCCCTCAAGGCCATCCTGGTCCCCAGCCAGCCCCGCACCGACCTGCTGGACCTGGCGGCCAGCCAGGGATGTGCCGTCATCTGGCCCGACGGGAAGGGCTACCGCAGCACTGACCCGACGATCACGCTCTGACCGCCCGGGGCCGGCCCTTCGCCGGGCCGGCCCCGAGCTCCGCGCCGGTTCGGATCAACCGCCCCAGCGTTCGCGGTGGTTGCGGACCCGCACGGGGTCGATGACGTGCTGCGGATGCGTCCGCAGCGACCCCACCAGCTCGCCGTGCCTGACGACGCCCAGGTCGTCCGTGAGGACGATCGCGCCACCGTCGAACATCACGTGGCAGGTCGGGCAGAGGCAGAGCACGTTGTCCGTGGTGTCCGGACCATCGTACGGACTGCCCAGCGCCTGGATGTGGGCGCCCTCGCTGTACACGCCCCCGGGCAGGACCACCACCAGGCCGCACACCTGGCAAGCGCTCCCGTGCCAGGACTTCACCTGCCGCACGACCGCCCCGCTGCGGACGGTCCGCTGCACCTCCGTCCGCACCCGCAAGGGCGTTGCGTTCCCGGACGGCGGTGGGGCGGGAACGGTCACCAACACCGACTGCGCGTCCTGGTCGGGAGTTTCGGGTACGTCGACCTCCTGGTCCGCCTCCAGGCGGAACTGCCAGATCCGGTGCCCGTCCGTACCGACCGTGCTGCCGTAACTTGCCACCCGGTACAGCCCGTCGTAGCGGTACCCGCTGCGCGGCGCGAAGTGCGAACCCCGGTGCGCCCCGCGCAGCACTCGGACAAGCTGGCCCTCAAGGTGGCTGGTGACCAGCGCCGCGTTCCCGGGATCGTCCAAACTCTGGTCGCTGACCTGGTTCTTCGCCGCGTCCTGCCCGCCGTGCCCGGTGTAAACGATGACGTCGCCGTAGTCCTGGTCGTCCTTGTACCCACCGGAGACCACGATCGACTCGGCACCGCTCCGCTTCGTCCCGCAGATCCCCGCCTGCAACGGACGGTGCACTCCGGCCTCGTGCGCCTCGCGGCGCGAGCTGAACTCCTGGCCGATCTCGACGCCGGGAACCTCACCGATCACGAGCCGCCCCCTCTCAACCATGACTGACCTGACAGCTGCTCTCTTCCGCCTCCGAGACACGGGCCGGCGCTGCTACCGCACCACCACGTCCCCGCCCCGGCGCAGGAGGCCCATGCTGTCGTACGACCACGAAGCTTTCAAGGAGTACCCGCGAACCGACCGAGCCGGGAACGGCGACGGCCCCCGGCCGCATCGCTGCTGGTCGGGGGCCGTGCTCGGGCGGAGGGTGTGGGATTTGAACCCACGGTGGCGCGAAGCCACGACAGTTTTCAAGACTGGATGAAGCCGCCCATCGACACCCACCCTGAACAGGAACGCAGCCTGCAACTGCGACTCACAAGAAACCGGTGGCCCACACCTGGCCCACAAGAGGCTGCTCTTCCACTCACATCAGCAGAAACTCACGGTTGAGCCAAGACCGCACGCTCTTGGGAGTGCAGTGGCCGTGTTGGCGCAGCGCATAGACGATGTCCTGCCCGCAGACCAGCGCTATCGACTGAGCAGCCTTGCGGGCCTATTCCCTCAGCATCTACGCCTCGCATGAAGCCGAAACGGTTGGCGAGCTACGTAGGTTGATTTCTCCCTGAATCAGCCCCATATGCCAACCTCGCCTTCACAAGACGAGAGTGGATAATCCCAGATCTTTCCTTCAATCGCGATCCGCCAAATCGATTGATTTCCAGAAAAGTTCTAGATAAAATTCGCCCATGGATAACCTCAAGCCCTACAAAGAGGGCGATCTGCGAATCTGCTGCATACTCCTTGATGTCATCGTTCGAGACGAATCGAAAAACTTCATCGATCAACCTCAGAGAATCCCCCTAGGTGGCGAAATGGCAATGGTCCGACTCGAAAAGGACGAGGAGGACAGAGTTGCATATTCCATATACAACAGGTACTTTGGCGGCTGGCGCCTGGAAATCCACAATGTTCCGGACCGCCCAGCAGCATGGCTACTGGAATTTTCCCGCAGAAAAATCTCTCTCCTGTGCTGTGCGGAGCGAGTTGCTCCAGGATTCTCTGCAGTTCTTGATAGATACAACGGAGAGCACTGGGAACGCGTGAAATGGTTGGGAATGATAAAAGGAGCCCGGCACAGCTTCATCAGCTCATCACGACTCTCGGCCTGGGGAGAAATCTGCGAAAGCTGGCCCTCTCCCACTCCAGATAAGCGCATATCCGTCGCCCTGGACTTCTTTAGAGAGTCAGTTTACGAGCGCCAGGATCGAAATTTCTCGAATTCTCTACTCCTGTTGGCGGTAGCATACGAGTCACTTCTGGGCGATGGCCTTCAAGGCGACCTCACCTTCAGGCTGTCCCAGCGCGGCGCACTGCTCACATCTAAAGGCGAGCCTTCTTACAAAGTGGCCAAACGCTTGAAGTCTATTTACGCCTCCCGGTCGCGCCTAGTTCACAACGGAAAAGAGCCAGATATTGCCGACATTACTAGACTTCAGCAGTTCATGATGAGGGCCATACCGTCAATTGCACGCCTTTCTTCCACCTGTTCTAGCTACAAGGGAGCACTTGAAGCTCTGGATTCGGCCCCTTTCTTTCGAATTCCAGAGATTGACGATCTCTTCTCCCCGGAAGGCGAATCAGGATGGTGGGAGAAAGTTGATATTCCA
This sequence comes from Kitasatospora sp. NA04385, assembly GCF_013364235.1. Lineage (NCBI taxonomy): Bacteria > Bacillati > Actinomycetota > Actinomycetes > Kitasatosporales > Streptomycetaceae > Kitasatospora > Kitasatospora sp. NA04385. The sequence goes on from NZ_CP054919.1 coordinate 3,747,307, forward strand.
GCAATACCCGGATGGATCTAAATCTCCTCAAGGCGTCGGATAATATCTACATATCCACTCGAAAATGGGGCGCCGGAACGAAAGTAAGATTGCCAGTGCACGGGCCCGGCCGTGCACTGGCAATCCGCAGTTTCGGTGGCGCTATTTCATCTAACTGCTGGCCTCCAAGGCGGCTGCGATGGAGTCCATAGAGTCAACCACCACAAGCGCGCCAGCGGCTTCGAGCCGTTCGCGCTTACCGGGCTTATTGGCATAGCCGATGGCGCCGACCCCCGCCGCGAGCCCGGCTTCGACGTCGCGCGTCGCGTCACCCACGAAGATGAAGTCTTGGGTCTCGCCGCCACTCATGGCTTCGAGAAGGAGCCGTGGACTTGGCTTCATCGATGCCGGATCACCCGGTGTACGACCGACCGACCGCGTGACGTATCGCGTGAGGTCATGCGCAGCAAGGTAGGACTCAATCGCCGCGGTCGCATTGTTGCTGACGATCGAGACCGCCCGCCCAGACTCGGCGCAGGCCCGGAGCACTGCCTCGCCACCGGGGTTCGGCCGGCCAGACTGCACGGCCCCAGTTTCGAGCAGCGTAAGTCGCCGGTCGGCGGGCGATACGAGATCCGGGCGGTGCTCCGCGACCAGGCGGAGCAGGGCCAGCGGATCGGTCTCGACCTGGCCCTGCTCCGGCATCTTCCACCCGAGAGCCTCCAGCCCTTCCTGGAGGCTCTGCGCCACGTCGGGCGCGGGGAAGCCTGCAAACACGGAGCAGACCGGGCCGTCGAAGTCGAGCAGCACGTGCTTGACCGGGCGGAGCAGGTCCGTGAGGGATGCGTTCGTCTCCGTCATGGCTGACGCTCGTACGCGATCGTGGACCACACACTGTCGAACCAGGTCTGGGCCTGCTGGACGTACTGCGATCCGAGCGACGAATCGTCGGGCCCCACGGCGTGGTGGAAGAGGGTGGTGTCCTTCCCGGTGACGTCGAAGAACGTGTGCGAGTCGCCATCGATCGCCACGGTCCGCTCGCGCAGCGGGTAGAAGCCGAAGAACGCCTCGGCCCGGTTCAGGATGTAGAGCTTGAACAGGCTCGACGCCCGGTGCACCTTGACCTCGACGTTGGCGGACTGGACCAGGCCGAGTTCCGCCAGCACCTCGACGGAGTGGGCGATGCCCTTCGCGTTGGTGAGGGCGATGTCCCGGGCCCGCTCGCGAAGCGCCACCTCGTCCTGAAGGCCGTCGACCAGGACAGGCACGGCCATCGGGGCAGAGGTGTCGGGCAGCAGCAGGCGCACCGCGATGGACTCAGGCGCGAGCCGGCCGCTTCGGACCTTGTCCAGCGGCTCGACCAAGGCGTTGTGCAAGGTCTCGCTGGAGAAGCCGGCGAAGTCGAGCGTGACGTGCTTCTGCTCGAAGGCGGCTTCGAGGTGCGGCCGGAGGCCGACAGGGCGGGACGTGCGCTCCCTGACGAACGATCCGCTGCCCTGCCGGGTGACGATCAGCCCCTCCTGCCTGAGCAGGTCGAGAGCCTTGTCCACGGTGCCGCGCGCAACGCCGAAGTGCTTGGCGAGTTCGGGGCCGGACGGGAGTTTGTCGCCGGTCTCGAAGCCCGGCTTCTTGGTCAGGATCGACGCTCGCAGAGAGCTGCTGACCTGCTGATACGGCGGTCGGGAGTCATCCGGGTCGAGGCTCATGGAGCAATCCTAGGGCGGATGCCCAACATGCGCGAGAAACCCAACCCTCTTGACCTGCTTAGGCAGGTTGCCTATGTTGTGTGTGTCGCCACACAGTGAGACAGGGGCGACACAGAGTGGCCTTCTTTGGGCTGCTCTGAGCTGCACGGACGCGCCTGGAGGGCGGGGTGAGACCCGTCCGAAGTGAGCGCTGTTGCTTGAGAACTGAAGAGGGATCATGCGAGACCGACGCGAGGGCGGCAGTCACGGTAGGCGCCCAGGTCGAGAGGCCGGGGGCGAACCGCCGTGACGAACGAAGCCCTCCCCCTACGCGGTGGCACGCCGCCCGCTCTGGCGGGCGTGGGGACGGACGGACGCTGGCCAGGCCGATTCGTACGGCAGGCCGGGGAGCCGAGGAGTCCAGCGAGGTCTCGAAGCATGTGGCGGGATGAGACAGACCGCCCCCGAGGTGACCGGGTGACGTCACCGGCGGCAGCAAGCCATGCAGCACCCGAGGGTGTGCCGCCCTGCTCGCGCTGAGCAGAGAGGAAGCGCCGGACCAGGACCGATACCCCTGACGCCCGTAGGACGGGCACTCCCGATCAGCAGCCCAGCAGGGCTGATTCGCAAGGAGGTCGAACCGTGAGGGTTCGCCGATGTATCCGGCCCCGCCGCTGATCGCGGGCGGGGCCCACTGCTTCTGATCGCCTACGAGTGATCACGGTGCCCGGCACGCAACAGCCGGCCCAGGTTGGGCCGTTGGTGCGTGCCGGGTGCCGCGGCTGCTCGTGACGTACCGAGTGGTCCGGGCCCGATTCGGGGCCGCCGCGCTCCGGCCAAGGAACGCGCGGCGGCCCCTGGGCCTACCGACAACCTGAGATCGAGGTAGACCGTGAAGACGATTGTCGCAGGACAGGAGGCCCTCGGGGCCGAGGAGTTGAAGGAGCTGGCGTTCGGCGTCGGCGTGGACGCCGACCTGTTCGCCGGCGTGCCGGGCGAGAGCCCGGAGCAGGAGGCGGCCCGGCTGGACGTGGCCCGGGAGGTGCTGCGGGAGCTGGACTTCACCGCCCGGAGCGTGGCCCGTCGGCTGATGGGCGCGGGTGCCGAGCGCGGCCGGGTGCGGGCGTGGAAGGTGGCGGCGTGATGGCCCGCATCCACCGGCGGGGCCTGCGCGGCACCTGCCACCCGCACATCGCCCCCGCGGCCCCGTTCACGGCGCCGGCCAGCGGTTTCCTGCCGGGTGCGGCGTGCAAGGGCGTCGACCCGGACCTGTTCTTCCCCGAGGTCGACCCGGACGCCCCCGAAGGGGAATGTGTGTTCGAGTTCGCGGTGCGGCGGGCGAAGATGATCTGCGCCCGGTGCCCGGTGCGGCTGCTGTGCCTGGACGGCGCGCTGAAGCGGAGCGAGCCCGCCGGGATCTTCGGCGGCCTGGACGCCGACGAGCGCCGCAAGCTCAAGCACGCCCAGGAGAACCGCCGGCACCGCCGGCGTCTGCGCGAGCGGGCCGCCGCCGAGGCGGGGCTCGGGGGTGCCGCGTGAGCACGTCGGCCTTCCCGCGTTTCCGCGTTTCGGCGCCGGCCGCCCCGGCTTCGGCCGCGCCCGGCGCCGCTTCGGCCACGGGGTCGAGGGCTTCGGGCAGGCTGATGCTGGGCCTGACGGTGGTGGCCGCGGTGGGTGCGGTGGCGCTGGCCGGGATCGGCTTCAGCGGCTCCTACGCCGCGCTGCGGGACCTCGGTTTCACCCACGGCTTCGGCCGCTTCAGCTACGCGTTCCCGGTCGGTGTGGACGCCGGGATCGTCGCCTTGTTGGCGATGGATCTGCACCTGATCCGCAAAGGCACGCCGTGGCCGATGCTGCGGTTGCTGGCCCACGGTTTCACCGCCGCGACGATCTACTTCAACGCCGCCTCCGCCGGCCCGCCGCTGGCGAATCCGACCGGCACCGCGATGCACGCCGTGATCCCGATCATGTTCGTCGCGGTGGTGGAGGCCGGTCGCCGCCTGGTCATCCGGATCACCCGGATCGAGGCCGGCCACCAGAGAGACGGCGTGCCGCTGCACCGCTGGATCCTCGCCCCGGGCCCGTCGTTCGCGATGTACCGGCGGATGCGGCTGTGGGGCATCGACTCCTACCAGCAGGCGATCGAGCTGGAGCGCGAGCGCACCGTCTACCGGGTGATGCTGGAGCGCGACCACGGCAAGAACCTGAAGAACGCGCCCGCTGAGCTGCTGCTTCCCCTGGTGATGGAGCGCTTCGGGCTGAGCGTGGACGAGGCCCTGGCCCTGCCGCAGGAGGCCGACGAGCGGGCCCGGCTGCGGGCCGAGCGTGCCGCCGAGTTCGAGAAGAACGCCGCGGTGCGGGCCGAGCAGCGGGCCGCCGAACTGGAGATCACCAGGCTCCAAACGGCGGGCCGGGTGGAGGCCGCCGGGTACGAGGTCGGCGCCGAAACCGCGACCGCCAAGGCGACGGCCACCGCCCGCACCCTGGCCGCCGGCCGCAAGGCCGAAGCCGTCCAGCGCCTGGACCAGTCGGCCGAGGAACTGGCCGCCGCCGCGTCCGTGCAGGAGGCCGCCGAAGCCCGCGCCCGCGCCGCCGAAACCGCCCAGGCCGCCGCCGAAACGGAGCGGAGCGCCGCCGAAGCCCGCGCCCGCGCGGCCGAAGCACAGGCCCGCGCGATCGCCTCCGAGCAAGCCGAGGCGACAGCCGAAGAGGAACTCCAGAACACCCGCCGGCGCACCGCCGAAACCGCGAAGCTCGCGGCCGAAACGGAGCAGGAAGCCGCCGAAGCGGCCGAGCGCACGGCCGAAGCCAAGCGCCGGACCACCGCCGCCAACCGCGCCCGCGCCGAGGACGAGGAAGCCGAAGCGGCGGCCCGACAGCGCACCGCCGAAGCGCGCGAGCGCGCGGCCGAAGCGGAGCTGCGCGCCGTCGAAGCGGAGGACGCCGCGAAGCTGACGCCCGCCGCCCGGGGTGCCCGCCGCGTCGCCCGCATGATCCTCGCGGCCGGCGGCGACGTCGAGGCCGTCACCCTCCAGGCGATCATCGACGACCTCGGCGTCTCCCTCGCCACCGCCTCCCAGCGCCGCGCCGACGCCGCCGACCTCCTCGCCGCCGGCTACCGTCCCACCGCCCCCGCCCACCTCTGACCTGCCTCAAGGGGAACTGCACATGCCCGAGATCGAGAAGTTCGAGGCGCTGCGCTACACCGCCGACGTGGTGTGCTTCCGGGGTGACGCCGTGCTGCTGATCGAGCGCGGCTGGCCGCCCTACCAGGGCATGTTCGCCCTGCCCGGCGGCCACGTCGATGCGGGCGAGACCTCCCGGGACGCCGCCGCCCGCGAGCTGCTGGAGGAGACCGGCGTCCGCGTCGAGGCGGCCGACCTGGTGTTCGTCGGTCTCTACGACGCCCCGGAGAGGGACCCGCGCGGCCGGTACATCGGCGCCGCCTACGCGGTGCGGGTGCCCGAGGGCACCGAGGCCCTGGCCGGGGACGACGCCGCCTCCGTGCAGTGGGTGCCGCTCGCCGACCTGCCGGCGGACCTGGCGTTCGACCACCGGCTGATCGTGGCCGACACCCGGGCCCTGCCCCTCACCATCCGCCCCTGAGGAGGCGCCATGACCCGCGTCCGCACGTCCAAGATCCGCATACCCGCCCAGCGCGGCCGGGGCTCCGGCCCGGCCGCGCACGTGATCCACCTCGGCGACGGCGCCGAACCGGTGGTCGTCGTCGTGCCCCACACCAAGGGCTCGCTGACCAGCAGGTTCGCGCTCGCCACCGCCCGCTTGGCGTGGCGGCACCGCATCGCCCTCGCGCCGACCGGGGCGGGGGTTGGCCTCTTCATCGGCACCGGCGTGCTGGCGCTGACGGTGCCCGCCGCCGCCGTGGCGATGGCGGTTCCTGGCCTGCTGCTGCCCGCCGGATGGGCGGTGGCGGCGTACCGGCACTCGCGTCCGGCCGTGCGCCGCCGGGCCCGTGCCCTGACCGTTCCGGTCGTCGTCGCGTCCGCCGCGCTCGCCTGGTCGGCCGCCGCTGTCTGGTTCGGCCCGGCCGACGGCGTTGTCGCGCTGCTGTGGCTCATCGGTGTTTTCGCTGTTCAGGGCGCCTGGTGGCAGCACCGAAGGAAGAAGCCAACCGCCCCGCTCGCCGCCGATCAGAGCTGAAGGAGAAGTTCCGATGACCCGTCACCTCAACGTCGTCCCCGCGCCGGACGGCGGCTCCAACGTCGACCTCCAGCAGTTGGCGCTGCTGGTCGCCGCCCAGTTGAACAGCGGCCACAGCGGTGCCCTGCTGCCCACCGCCCCGGCACCCGCGCCGGCGCCGGTCGTGGTGCAGCCCGAGCACAACGCGGCCGTCTCGCGCTTCGGCGGCTACGTGGCCGCCGGCGCGGGGGCGGCCGCGGTGCTGATCCCGGTGCTGCTCGCCGCCACGGCCGCGCTGCTGGCGGTCGGGATGGCCGCGCTGGCGCTGGCCGTCACGTCGCTGGTGATCCGGTGGATTATCCGCGACATGCGGAAGAACTGACGACTGCCCGTCCCTTCCCGGCTCAACGGCCGGGCGGGGGTGGGGAGTCGGGACAGTCCCGGCCCGCATGGGGAGGCACCGCGATGGCCAACCAGGCGAAGACGCCGACCGGCGGCACCAACAGCACGAGCAACACCCGCAACGGCTTCGGCTCCGGGGCGACGTTCTCCCCCGGGTTCAACATCAACATCAACAAGGGGACGCCGGGCGTGCCGCAGCAGCCCGGTGCGGCGGCCAACCCCGGCACCGGGGTGGGCCGCACCAGCCCGCTGGCGCTGCCCGAGCCCGCGTTCTACTCCGCCGCCGACGTGCGCTCCTACTGCGAGGCGCTGCGGGCGTTCGGCGCCTACTCCGCGATCGAGGTGGAGGTGGCGGCGGAGATCCTCAAGGCCGCCCTGGAGCAGGCTCCGAACGTGCCCGGCGACAACCCGTTCAGCCGGAAGATGCGGGCCCGGGCGGTGGCCCGCAAGCTTGCCAAGGCCGCCGACGCGCTCACCGACGCCGCGAAGGACGCCGCCGCCGCGTGGGCCGCCTTCCAGCGCGAGTACGCCGACGTCATGACCCCCCAGCGCCCGCAGCCGCAGCACCGCCCCTTCCAGTTCTGAGAGGAGACCGGCCGTGACCAGGAACAACACGAGCAAGAGCGCCGCCGAAGCGGAGGTGCAGCACCGGGAGTCCCTGGAGGGCGCCAGCAACGCGGGCGGCGTCGCCGCGTGGGTCGCGCACCGCGCCAAGCCCTACACCCCGCCGTGGATCACCGCCGCCGCCACCGGCGTCGCCGGGTCGCTGGCATGGGTACCCGCGCACGGCTCGACCGGGTACGCGGTCGGCCTCACCCTCGGCTCCGTCGCCCTGACCGGCGCGACCGCGTGGGCGGGGAAGTCCACCACCCCGCAGCGCCGCCTGCACTCGGCGGTCACCGTCGCGGCCGGCAGCGCCTGGTTCACCGGCGTCGCGCTGGCGGGCTGGAACGGCCTGACCTTCGGCACGTTCTGGATCGGCGGGGCCGTGCTCGCCCTGTCGTGGAACGTCCGCCAGGTGATGCGCCGCAACCCCGAAGCCGTCCAGACCGCCACCGACGCGGACGGCTCGCTGCTGGAGAAGGTCAAGCTCGCCGGGGCGGCGATCCGCCGCACCGAGGTCGAACCGAACCGCCTCACCGCCGAAATCTCGCTCCCTGCTGGCGAGTTGACCAACGACGACGTGACGCGGTCGCTCGGCAACATCGCCTCCGCCCTCGACGTCGCCCCCACCGCGGTGCGCTACCTGCCCGACCCGGACTCCGCCCGCCGCGGCAGCCTGGTCGTGGTGCCCCGCGACATGCTCTCCGAGGTCGTCGAGTGGGAGATGCCCACCCAGGTCGGCGGCTCGATCGCCGACCCGCTGGTCATCGGCCGCTACGACGACGGCTCGCCCCTGCAGCTCTGGCTGCCCGGCGACCCGGCGGCGGGCCGCAACTCTACGCACCTGCTGGTCTGCGGCATGTCCGGCTCCGGCAAGGGCGATGGCGCGCTGAACGTCCTCACCGAGATCATGAGCCGCCGCGACGTGATCGTGTGGCTCTCCGACCCGAAGAGCTTCCAGGACTTCGGACCGCTGCGGCCCGGCCTGGACTGGGCCGTCGAAGGCGGGGCCGCGACCGAGACGATGGTCACCGCGCTCCAGGCGGTCATCCCCGCCCGCACCCGCTGGCTCGGCGCCCACGGCTACCGCCAGTGGACCCCCGCCGCCGCCCAGCAGCAGACGGACCCCGAGCACTCCTGCCAGAAGGGCCGGGCCTGCGGCTGCGCGGGCATGCCGTTCCTGGTCGGCTGGTTCGAGGAGGCCGCCAACACCCTGCGCTTCATGGGCGAGGACGCCTTCACCGGCACCGCGCAGGAGGCCCGCTCGGCCGGCATCGCGCTGGTCATCTCCCTTCAGCGTCCCAGTCACGACCAGATCTCCACCAGCACCCGCGCCTCGATGCCGTCCGTCCTGACCTTCGGCCTCGACCCGCGCGACGAGGGCATGGCACTGCCCGCCCCGGTCCTGGACGCCGGTGCCCGACCAGGCGCCTGGGGCAACCGCCGGCCCGGCTACTGCTACCTCGTCACCCCCGGTGTCGACGAGCAGCGGCACAGCGCCCCCGGCCGCACCTGGCGCTTCACCGGCAACGCCGCCCGCGTCATGGAGCAGCTCGCCGAGTGGACCCGCCGCAACGGCGCCACCGTCGACCCCGTCACCGCCAAGGCCGCGACCGCCGCCGTCGGCAACGCCTACACCCACCGCCGCGACGACGACGAGGACGGGCAGGACAGCGTGTACGAGAGCGACCGCGGCGACGAATACGAGCAGCCGCAGGAGCCGGAGACGACAGGCCGGGTGGACGCGGAAGACGCCCACCTCGACCCGCAGACCGAACTCCCGCCCGTCCCGAACACCCTCGCCGCCATCACCCTCGGTAACCCGACCGGGCCGGACCTCACCGCCGAGGAGGCCCGCGCCGCGATGGACGCCATCGTTGCCGAGTTCGAGCAGGACGGCGTCATGGTGATCGGCCCCAAGGACGTCATGAAGCACGCCGAGCGCTTCGGCCGGGGCCGCCAGTGGGTCTCCGGAGAGTTCCGCCGCCTCATCGAGGACGGCCGACTCGTCCCGACCGCGAAGGCCGGCCGCTACCGCATCACCCCCGCCCCGGCCCTCGTCTGACACTTCCTGACACCCGACACCCCCTGACACCCAATCTCCTAGGCAGACGGAGTGTCAGACGCGTCCTGACGCCGTCTGACACCCGCTTCTGACACCTCACCCGACAGTCCGGCGGACCGGCCGACCGGGCCGCCACCGGGCTCTCCTCACCCCGAAGGAACCCGCGCCGATGCCCCGCCTGCGCCTGCACTACCGCGCCGACCACCGGCCCCTGCTCGTCCTCGCCGACACCCCCCGCCCGCGCTGCCCCGAGTGCTGGGGCGAGGGCGGCTGGGCCTACGACTACGGCGACGAGAACGGCGAGTACGCCGGCACCGAGTACGTCCCGTGCGCCTGCTGGAACCCCGACCACCCGGAACGCTCCGTGGTCATCCCTCGGTGGATCGCCCGCCGCCTGTTCGGCTGGCGCGAGCCCGTCTACAGCGACGAGCCGCCGTTCTGACCTTCGGTCTGTGCCTGCCGCCGTGCCGCCCAGCACCCGCCCCGGCGGCTGGTGGGCGGTGCGGGGGCCGGACAGCCCGGCCCTTCCACGCGAAGGGAAGCGCCCATGAGCGCCCCGCACGAACCGTACTTCGAGGCCGTCCTCGCCGCCCTCGGTGACCTCGCCGAGGGCGGTGAGTCGTTCACCCAGTTCGACAGCGACGACGGCGAGGTCATGCTCACCGAGATCTACATCAGCGTCCCCCGTGGACCGGTCGGACTGGTGTGGACGCAGGTCATCGGCTGGCACTGGGGCTACGTGAACGACGACGGCTTCCTCAACAACACCGACGAACTGGTCCTCGGTCTGGTCGCCACCCCTGACATCATCACCGCCGCCGTCCACGCCCTGCTCACCGGCGACTCGCACCTGTTGCCCCTGTCGGACCCGGCCCCCGAACCCACTGCCGACCAGCTCACCCCCGACCTCGCCCGCGCCGTGGAAGAGGGCGACATCGACCACACCACCGCCGCCCAACTCTCCTACTACGCCTGACCCCAGACACACCAAAAGCCCCGCAGCAGCCGACCGATCTTGGCAGAGAGACGGCTGCTGCGGGGCCCAGTCCGCACAAGCGAACAGGAACCAGCATGCCCAAGTTCAGCCCGTCCACGCTGGCTTTCGCCGACGACGTCGCCGACCGACGCGACGCCTCCGACGGCTTCTCGCGCTTCGGCGCCTACCTCGGCTACAACGCCAGCCTGCTGCACGAGGACGGCGACCTGCTCTCCGCCCAGCAGTTCGCGTTCGCCGCCTGGCAGACCGCCACCGCCCCGGTCATGTCGCCGGGCTACGTCCGCGTCCGCCCCGACCTGCACTCCCTCACCCTCGTCAGCTACGGCGAGGACCTGGACCAGGTCGCCGTGCGCATCGACGTCCCCCTGCGCCACCACCAGCTCGCCGCCGCCCCGGACCACCGGCTGTCGGACTGGCAGCGCGACGTGTGGGCCACCGACGGCGCCTTCACCGCACTGGAAGAGCCCCGCCCCACCGGTCGCAGCGCGCTGCTGATCACCGCCACGCTCCTGCTGCCCGTTCCCACCTACGACCTGATCACCCCGACGGTCGCGGCACCCGGGCCTCGCATGACGATGCAGGCCAAGGACGCGGTCAACTCCCTGGTCGGCTTCGTGAACATGCACGCCCACCTGGTGAACGACCTCGCCGCCGGAGGCGTCCGATGAGCACCCCCACGCAGCAGGCCCCGGTGATCCGCTCCTTCTCCTTCGGCGGTGGCGTGCAGTCCACCGCGGCTCTGGTGCTGGCCGCGCAGGGCCGCATCGACTACCGCACGTTCCTGTTCGCCAACGTCGGCGGCACCGTCCGTCTCCTCGCGGCACCCGCCGACTCGGCCGAACTGCTGCTGCCCCCGCACCGTATCGCCGCCCTGCCCAAGCGGGCCCTCGACGCCTGGTGCCCTGCCTGCCGCGACGCCGCCCGCCTGCTGGCGCGCAAGGCTCAGCGGAGCATCGTCGCGGCCAGGCCGGACGCCCTCTTCGACCTGTGACCCGCCGACCGGCCCGCCGGTCAGCGGCGGGCTGGTCGGTCCGGAAGGACTCCGGATGACCGATCCCACGCACTACCTGATCGCCGACGCGCTCCGGCTCGCGGCGGCGGGCGTGCCGGTGCTGCCGCTGCGCGAGGGCAAGGGGCCCCTGGGCAACTGCCGTGCCTGCGAGAAGATCAGCCCGACCCGCTCCCGGTGCGGCGGCCGGCCGAACATGCGCGCCCCCGGTCCCTGTGAGTGCCCGAGGCCGTGCCACGCCTGGGCCGCCGCCAGCACCGACCGACAGGTGATCCTGTCCAGGCCGTGGCTGGACGCCTGGCGCGAGGCCCGCGCCGTCGGCTACCACCCGGGCGGCGCCGGGTTGACCGTGCTCGACCTCGACCACGCGGACGCCGTCGCCTGGGCCCGCGAACACATGCCGCCCACCCGCACCGTGGCGACCACCCGCGGGGAGCACTGGGTCTACCTCGGCGCCATGCCGTCCTCCAACGGTGTCCGGCCTGGGGTGGACGTCAAGTCGCTGATGCAGTACGCCCGTTGGCTCGGCACCGGCACCGGCACGATGACCCGCCTCACCGACGCCGTCCGCGCGCTGGTGGTCCGGGCTGAAGAGGCCAACCCCGCCCCGATCGGCGGGCGGTTGGCCTCTTCCAGCCCCGCCCCGTGGTCGCGGAACGTCGCCACCGGCTGCCGCCACACCGAGCGCTACGTCACCGACGGCCTGAACCGCGGCCTGGCGAAGATCCGTGCGCTGCCCGAGTCCGGCGCCGGATCGCAGACCTTCGGCGTCGCCCGCTTCCTCGCCGCCCAGCACGCCCACTGCCCCGGGCCCTGCGGCCTGGACGCCATCGCCGCCCACCTCATCGCCGCCGCCGCCTCCGTCGGCGTCCCCGACGACTACGCCGCCCGTGCCGTCACCAGGGGCTTCGAAGCCGCCAACTCCTTCACCAGCAACGCTCGTTAGGCCCGACGGCCCGCCCGCGAACAACCAGGAGACCACCCCCGATGACCGAACACACCCCGCCCCACACCGCCCCCGACGGGCCCGAGGACGGCGCCGCCCTCTTGGACGACGTGGAGAAGCACCACCGCCGCTTCAACGTCTTCCCCAGCGAGGCCGCGTTCGTCGCCGTGGTGCTGTGGGACGCCCACACCCACCTCCTCGACGCGTTCGAGTCCACCCCCAGGATCGCGTTCCTCTCCCCCGAGCCCGGCTCCGGCAAGACCCGCGCGCTGGAGATCATCGAGACGCTCACCCCGCGCCCGATGCTCACCACCGACGTCAGCCCGGCCGCGCTGTTCCGCTCCGTCTCCGACCCCGAGGCCCGCCCGACCGTGCTGTTCGACGAGGTCGACACCACCTTCGGGCCCAAGGCCGCCGGCAACGAGGACCTGCGCGGACTCATCAACTCCGGCCACCGCCGCTCCGGCGTCGTCCTGCGCTGCGTCGGCGACGGCAACACCCAGACCGTCCAGCGCTTCCCCGTCTACGCCGCACTCGCCATGGGCGGACTCGGCGACCTCCCCGACACGATCATGAGCCGCTCCGTCATCATCCGGATGCGCCGCCGCGCCCCCAACGAGAAGGTCGAACCCTTCCGCGAGCGCGTCCACGCCGCCCAGGGCCACGCCCTGCGCAAGCGCCTCGCTGCCTGGGCCGACAGCGTCCGGGACAAGCTCCAGGACGTCTGGCCCGAGCTGCCCGAGGGCATCAGCGACCGCCCCGCCGACGTCTGGGAGCCCCTGCTCGCCGTCGCCGACGCCGCCGGCGGCCACTGGCCCGCCCGCGCCCGCGCCGCCTGCGTCCAGCTCGTCACCGCCGCCCGCGCCAACGACAAGGGCAGCGTCGGTATCCGGCTGCTGACCGACCTGCGCGACATCTTCGGGCCCGCCGAACGCATGCTCACCTCCGACCTGCTCGGCAAGCTCGCCGAACTGGACGACGCGCCGTGGGCCGACCTCGACGGCAAGCCCATCGTCGCCCGCGCGCTCGCCCGCATGCTCGGCGACTACGTCACCGTCGACGGCGACCCCATCAAGCCCCGCAACATCAAGACCGGCCCCAAGTCCGTCGCCAAGGGCTACTACGCCTCCGACCTCGCCGACGCCTGGACGCGTTACTGCCAGCCCGCCCCCGAGGTGTCCGCTACCGCCGCTTCTCCCGCTACCTCCCAGGTCAGGGCCCTGTTCTCGGTAGCGGAACCGGTAGCGGTAGCGGATGCCGACCCGACTTCCGCCACCGAGCAGAGCATCGCCCGATAGTAATCACCTGCCGCTCCCGGTAGCCACCGGAAGCGGCACCGATCCGCTACCGCTACCTGAAGCGCTACCCGCTACAAGCCCTTGACCAGGGAAGTAGCGGACGTAGCGGCGGTAGCGGACCTCAAGAAAGAGAGGGCGAAAGCCCAAGATCCCGATTGAGGAGCCGCACATGCCCAACCCGGAGACGAAGCTCAAGCTCGCCGCCGTCCTCGAAGAACTCGACATGTCCCGCTCGGCCTTCTACCGCATGGTCGCCCGCGGCAAGGGCCCGAAACTCCTGAAGCTGCCGAACGGTCAGATCCGCGTCCGGCGCTCGGACCTCGACGCCTGGTGGATCGCGCAGGAGCAGAGCACCGCAGCCTGACCACCCTTCAACTCGTAGGGGCCCCGGGATGCCGGGGCCCCTCTCAGGAGTACCTCTTGCTGACCTACGACGTCCGCCTCTACACGATCCGCAAGCGAGAGGGGCGCCGGCGCCCGTTCGAACTCCGTTGGAAGGTCGGATCGGAGGGCCACTCGAAGAGCTTCGTCACGAAGACGCTGGCCATCGGCCGGTTGTCCGAGCTGAAGACGGCGATGAAGAACGGCGAGCAGTTCGACGAGGAGACCGGACTCCCGGTCTCCGAGCTGGAGGCGCTGCGGGCGAAGGAAGCGCCGCCGGAGGAGACCTGGTTCGGCCACGCGGTGAAGCACGTCTCGATGAAGTGGCCCGACGACTCCGCCAAGGAGCGCTCGGCCCGTGCAGATGGCCTCGCGACGCTCACGCCCGCGCTGGTCACGGACCCCCGCGGCGGCCCGCCGCCCCGGGTGCTGCGGCGGGCGCTGAGCTGCTGGGCGTTCAACTTCTCGCCGCAGAAGGGCGACCCGCCGCCCGAGATCGCCGCGGCGTTGGAGTGGATCGCCGAGCGGTCGCTGCCCATCTCCCGGTTGGACGAGTCCGACGTGATCCGGGAGGCGCTCACCGCCATCACGCTGAAGCTGGACGGCACCCGAGCTGCGGACAACACGATCCGCCGGAAGTACTCCACCTTCAGCGGCGCCCTGCGCTACGCGGTGGAGCGGCGGTTCTTCACCGCCAACCCGCTGAGCTTCATCGACTGGTCGCCGCCGGAGACCGACTCCGAGATCGACTGGCGCTACGTCCCGGGGCCCCGCCAGGCGCGGGAGCTGGTCGACGCCGTCGCCACGCTCGGCACTCGCGGTCGGCACATGTCGACCCTGTACGGCGCCACCAACTGGATCGCCACCCGCCCCTCGGAGGCGGTGAACCTGCGGAGGGAGGACTGCCACCTGCCGGCCGAGGGATGGGGGTCGGCCGTGCTGGCGAAGACCTCACCGCGGGTCGGCTCCCGGTGGACGGACGACGGCAAGACCTACGAGGAGCGCGGGTTGAAGCATCGGGCCCGGAACTCCACCCGGACGGTGCCGATCCCGCCGGTCTACGTGCAGCGGCTCCGTGCGCACGTGGAGGAGTTCGGGCTCGGCCTGGACGGGCGGCTGTTCCAGTCGGCGACCGGCGGGCTGGTTTCCACCAAGGAGTACTCGGACGTCTGGAAGGAGGCCCGGCAGCTGGTCCTGCCGCCGCACCAGCTGGAGACCCCGCTGGCCGAGACTCCGGGCAAGCTGCGGGCCACCTGCGTCTCGGGCTGGATCGCCTCCGGGGTGGACCCGACCGAGGTGGCGTACCGGGCCGGGCACAGCGTGGCGGTGCTGTTCCACTTCTACGCCAAGGTGCTGAACGGCCGGCGGGAGCAGGCCAACGAGCTGATCCAGCGGTTCCTGGACGCCGAGTACGGGCTCGAATCCGGCCCACACCTGGCCCACGAACACTGACCGAGCCCGGCACAGGGGTGGGACAGCCCGGCACGGAACGAGTCAGGGCGGGTACCAGAATCTCTCCGGTACCCGCCCTGACCTGGCTGTTCAGCCACCTGCGCGGAGGGTGTGGGATTTGAACCCACGGTGGCGCGAGGCCACGACAGTTTTCAAGACTGGTCCCTTAGGCCGCTCGGGCAACCCTCCTAGGTGGAGGCCAGCCTAACGGGTCGGAGCGGCCCGGGTGCACACCGTTTCGGGGTGGGGGTCAGTTGTCGCCCTTGCGTTCGCCGAGGGTGACGGTGGTCTTGGCGGTCTTGCCGTCGCGCTTGTACTCGACCTCGACCTTCTCGCCGGGCTTGTGCGTCCAGATCTCGCTGACCAGGGTGGGGCCGCTGTCGATGGAGATGCCGCCGAGCTTGGTGATGACGTCGCCGGCCTTGAGACCGGCCTGGTCGGCGGGGCCGCCGGGGGTGACGGCCGGGGTGCCCTGGACGGCGGTGGTGGAGATCTGGGCGCCGTCGCCGTTGTAGTTGTCGTTGCGCAGGACGCCGAGGATCGCGTAGACGGGGGTGCCGTCCTTGATCAGGGTCTGGGCGACCCACTTGGCCTGGTTGATCGGGATGGCGAAGCCGAGGCCGATGGAGCCGGCCCGGCCGTTGCCGCTGGTGTTGGACTGGATCGCGGAGTTGATGCCGATCACCGAGCCGCCGGCGTCGAGCAGCGGGCCGCCGGAGTTGCCCGGGTTGATCGAGGCGTCGGTCTGCAGGGCGTTCATGTAGGAGGCCTGCGCGCCGGTCTCGTCGCCGGAGGCCACCGGGCGGTCCTTGGCCGAGATGATGCCGGTGGTGACGGTGCCCTCCAGGCCGTAGGGGGCGCCGATCGCGATGGTGGCGTCGCCGATGGCGACCTTGTCGGAGTCGCCGAGCGGCAGCGGGTTGAGCTTGTCGGTCGGCGGGTCGTCCAGGCGGACGACCGCGACGTCGTAGCCCTGGGCGCGGCCGACCACCGAGGCGCTGTACGAGGAGCCGTCGGAGAACTTGACGGTGAGCTTGCCGCCGTTGGCGGCGGGGGCGACCACGTGGTTGTTGGTGAGGATGTGGCCCTCGGTGTCGAAGACGAACCCGGTGCCGGTGCCGGACTCGCTGGAGCCCTCGGCCTTGATGGTGACGGTGGACGGCAGCGCCTTCGCGGCGATCCCGGCGACGGACTCGGGGGCCCGGTCGAGGTTCTTGTGGGTGTCGCCGACGGTGACGGTGGTGCTGCTGTGGCTGGCGCCGCTGCCGCCGCCGTTGCGGCCGTTGTCGGTGACGGAGGCGCCGATCGCGCCGCCGGCCAGGCCCGCCACCAGGGCGACGGCCGCGACCAGGGCGACCAGCGAGCCGCGCTTGCGCTTCCCGGGACCGCCGGCCCCGGGCTGCGGCGCGCCCCACGGGGTGCCGGGGCCGCCGGTGCCGGCGCCGCCCGCCGGGGCCGAGCCGGACGGGTGGCCCCAGCCGCCGACCGGCTGGCCGGCGCCGAACGGGTGGTGCGGCTGCTGGGGGGCGGACGGGTCGCCGGGGGCGGCCTGGCCCTCCTGCAGCACGGGCGAGGTCACGGTGGGCGCGGCGGACGCGGGCAGCGCCGCTTCGACCGCGGTGGCGGCCCCGTCCGGACGCGCGTACGGGCTGACCGGCTCGGCCGCCGCGCCGTACGGGTGCTGGAACGGCGGCGGCGCGTCCACCGGAGCGGCCGGGGCGACGGGCGCGGGCGCGGCGGGCGCGGCGGCTGCGGGCGCGGCGGCCGGGGCCGCGTCCGGCACCACCTTGCCGAGCTGGATGGTCTGCTCGGCCGCGGGCACCGGCGGGGCCGGGGGCAGCACCGGCGGCGGCGCGTCCAGGTAGGCGGGGGCGGGCGCGGCGGGCGTACCGGAGCCGGCGGCCACCGCCTCGGTGCCGGTGGGCCCGGTGGCCTTCTCCGGCGGGGTGGTACCACTCGCGTGCTCGGTGCTCACGGACGACCTCCATCGCTGAACAGAACCTTCGGCCGCGAACCGCGGCGCCGGGGTCACGGTTCACAACCTCGGGGCACAGTTTTTCCTATACCGGATTCGGACACCGTAAGCGGGCCCCTGAAGAAATCATGAGAAGCCTTAGCCCGCTCTGACATGCACAGCGACATGCACAGCGACATGCCCGGTGACGCGCCCAGTGACACGCCCCGCGACCTGCGCGGCAGCGGGCCCGGCGGCGGGCCGGACGGCTGCCCGCGATGCGGACGGACCGCCCCCGGTCTTGGCGTTCCCCCGTCCGGAGGCTAGCCTGTCGCTCCTGTAAACCGAAGAACGTCGCGGGAGCTTGGACCAGCCAGGCTGAGAGTGCGCCGGTTCGACCGTAGGGCATGGCGGTGACGCCACCACGGCCGAGGGGGCGCTGACCGCCGGAACCTGTCCGGGTAATGCCGGCGTAGGGAGTATCGGCCATGACGGCTGTTCCGTCTGCCCAGCTTTCCGAGCGCGCCCCCGAGGCGCGCGCCGAGGCACCGCTGACCCTCGACACCGCCCCGCCGCGCACCCTGGACTTCCGGGCGCTGTTCGCGCTGTGGGCGAACCTCGGGGTGAGCCTGATCGGCTTCACCAGCGCCGCGACGGTGCTCGGCAAGTCCGGCCAGGAGCTGGGCTTCGCCGCCGCCGTGACGGCGATCGTCGCGGGCACCGTGATCGGCACCGCGATGCTGGCGGTGGCGGCCCTGGTGGGCGCCCGGACCGGCGCCCCGGCGATGGCGGTGCTGCGCGGCCTGTTCGGCACCCGGCTGTCGTACGTGCCGACGGTGCTGAACATCGTGCAGTGCGTCGGCTGGGGCGTGTACGAGCTGACGGTGGTGGCCTGGGGCGCGCAGACCGTGTCCGGCACCGCGGGCTGGCGCTGGCTGTTCGTGCTGCTGGCGGGCGTGCTGACCACGGTGCTGACGATCTGGCCGCTGGGCGCGATCGCGGTGCTGCGCAAGTACGTGGCGGTCGCGGTGGGCGCGGCGATGGTGTACTTCACGGTGCAGTTCGCCCGGCAGGGCTTCCCGGACCCGGGCGCGGGCAACTGGCACGGCTTCCTGCACGCGACGGACGCGGTGATCGCGGTGTCGGTCTCCTTCGTGCCGCTGGCCGCGGACTACACCCGGCACGCGCGCAGCTCCTCGAAGGCGTTCTGGGCGACGTTCTCCGGGTACTCGGTGGCCCAGGTGTGGTGCTACGTGCTGGGCGTCGTCGCGCTGCTGCAGTCGGGCGGCGACGAGGGCCGGATCTTCGAGTCGTTCACCGGCGTGGCGGCGGGCTGGGCGTTCCTGCTGGTGCTGGTGCTGCGGGAGACCGACCAGTCGTTCGCGAACGTGTACTCGACCGCGATGTCGGTCCACAACCTGTGGCCGCGGGTGGACCGCCGGGTGCTGACCGGCGGGATCGGCGTGCTGGTGACGGTGCTGGCGCTGCAGATCAAGGAGTTCACCGACTCGTACTACGGGTTCCTGGGCCTGATCGGCTCGGTGTTCGTGCCGCTGTTCGCGGTGCTGGCGGCCGACTACTTCCTGGGCGCGGGCCGACGCGGCTGGGACCTGGGGCAGGACGCCCCGGCCCGCTGGGTGATGCTGCTGCCGTGGGCGGTGGGCTTCGCGGTGTACCAGCTGCTCGCCCCGTCCGGGATCGGCGACTGGTGGACCGGGCTGTGGGAGGGCGTCCAGCGGGCGGTGCACTTCACCCCGCAGGCGTGGACCTCGGCCTCGCTGTTCTCGTTCCTGGCGGCGGCGCTGGCCACCCTCGCGGTGACCGCGCTGGAGCGGCCGAAGGACGACGCCGGGCGCTCCTGAGCCGCGGCCGTCCGCCCGTTCGGCCGACCGCCCGACCGCCCGCCGCCGGGCCGGGAAACGACCACCGGCCACCCGCCCGCCGCCCGGCCGGAGACGGCCGCTGTTCACCCGCCCGTCGCCGTGCCGGGGGACGGCGGCCACCGGGCGCCGCGTACGGTGGTCGGCGTGGACACCCAGCACAGCGCGGCCGGTCCGGCCGCCGCCCGGACGGACCGCGTCGACCGCTCGGCGGTCAAGGTGATCGCCCACCGGGGCTCCTCGGCGGCGCTGCCGGAGCACACCGAGGAGGCGTACCGGCGGGCGCTGGAGGAGGGCGCGGACGGGCTGGAGTGCGACGTCCGGGTCACCGCCGACGGGCAGTTGGTGTGCGTGCACGACCGCACGGTGGAGCGGACCTCCGACGGGCGGGGCACGGTGTCGGCGATGACGCTGGCTCAGCTCTCCGCGCTGGACTTCGGTTCGTGGAAGGACCCCCGGGAGCCGCGGCGCAGCTCGGTGCTCACCCTGGAGCGGCTGCTGGAGCTGGTCGCGGACGCCGGGCGGCGGGTGGAGCTGGCGATCGAGACCAAGCACCCGGTGCGGTACGCGGGCCGGGTGGAGGCCGAACTGCTGCGGACGCTGGGCCGGTTCGGGCTGCTGCCGGCCTCCCCCGAGGAGTCGGCGGTGCGGGTGATGAGCTTCTCCGAGCTGGCCCTGCACCGCGTCCGGCGGGCCGCCCCGGCGGTGCCCCGGGTGTACCTGTGGGAGCGCCGGCTGCCGGTGCTGGGCCGGACCAGGTCGCTGCCGGGCGGCGCGTCGATCGCGGGCCCGGGCATCGAGCTGGTGCGGCGGAACCCGGGCGTGGTGACGGCGCTGCGCCGGGCCGGGCACCGGGTGCACGTGTGGACGGTGGACCGGCCGGAGGACGTCGAACTGTGCCTGTCGCTGGGGGTGGAGGCGCTGATCACCAACCGCCCGGCCGAGGTGCTGGCCCGGCTCGGGCGCTGACCGCCCCGGCCCGCGCGCGGGGCGGCACCCGCGGTCCAATCGCGTGACAGAAATACCGAACGGGGTATTTCCGCGCGGTGTTTCCCGCCGATCGCCGGGGCGGAACGTGAGGGACGCCTCACCTTTTGCCCGTGGTCCGTGCGGATGTCGTTAATGCCGCCATCGGATCGTCGAACGTCCGTTTCCGACGCATTACCTGCGGGCATCCATCCCTCGGCAGAAGCTGAAGGAGGTCCGGGGGTGGCGTTGATGGTGGCGCGAGCTGTGCCAGTTCAGGCCGGGTCGACCTCATCGGCCATGGCGGTTCCGCACGGGCCGGCCAGTGTTTCGACCGCGCGGCGCAGGCTGCGCAGCGATCTCGGCGACCGGTCGATACCGGAAGCGGTGATTGACGACGCGGTGTTGATCCTCTCCGAACTGCTCAGCAATTCCTGTCGGCACGCGAGACCGCTGGGGCCGGAAGGCGACGGCGCGGCCGACGAGGAGGCGGAGAGCGGCACGGTGCTGGTGAGTTGGCAGATGCTCGGCGACGGCCTGCTGACCCTGGAGGTGACGGACGGCGGGGCGGTGACCCGGCCGGTCCCGGCCAGCCCCTCGGTGACGGCGCACGGCGGCCGGGGCCTGAGCATCGTGGGCAAGCTCGCCCGGGACTGGGGCGTGCGGCACGCACCCGGTCAGGTGACGGTCTGGGCGCAGCTGCCGGCGTTCGGGCAGGTCGCGGGCGGCGGGCGGCGGCGCAGCGCCTGAGCGGGGCCCGGGCGGGGCCGCGCGGGCGAAGTAGGCTGCCCGGTGCAACGTCCGACGTCTCCGGGAGAGCCGCACCATGGCCAAGAAGGCCGCGAAGAAGCAGCCCAGCCAGTCCACCGCCGTCGAGGGCGAGGTCCCGGTCGTCGGGGCGCGCGAGGCGTGCCCGTGCGGTTCCGGCCGCCGGTACAAGGCCTGCCACGGCCGTCAGGCGGCGCACGCGGTGCAGGAGTTGGTGCACCGCCCGTTCGAGGGCCTGCCGGGCGAGGCCGACTGGGTGGCCCTGCGCGAGCTGGTCCCGGCCGCGACGGTGCCGCTGGCGCTGGCCGCCGGGGTGGCGGACGAGGCCGTCGGCGACGTCCCGTCGGTGACGCTGGCGACGGTGCTGCCGCTGGCCTGGCCGGCGCTGCGCCGCCCGGACGGGTCGATCCTGCTGGGTCTGCAGACGCAGTCCTCCTCCGGTGACCTGAGCCGTGACCTGGCGGACGCGCTGGAGCTGGCGCTGGCCACCGAGCCGGGCACCCCGGTGCCGGCCCGCCGGACCAACCCGGGCGGCCGCCGCCTGCAGGACCTGCTGGACACCTCGGCCGCGTTCGAGCCCGAGGTGCACACCGGCTTCGAGTTCTGGCTGGAGGACGCCGAGTCGGCGACCGGCGAGGTGGCGGCCTCGCTGGAGCGGGCCAACGCCTCGGCGATCCCGACCGAGAAGCTGGCCGGGGTGGACTCGGCGTACTGGTGCGGCACGCCGGACAAGAACCACCTGCGCTGGGTGATGACCGTCCCCGAGGAGCAGCTGCTGGACGCGCTGGCCCGGCTGTCGGCGGCCGGCGACAGCTCGCTGGGCGAGGACACCAAGCTGGTCGGCTCGTTCCGGGCGCACGGCCTGACCGTCCCGGTGTGGGACCTGCCGGTGGAGATGTCCGCCGCCGAGGTGGAGAAGCCGGCCGTGGAGTTCGCCGCGAAGCTGGCCGAGGTGCTGGCCGCGCCCGCGCCGCTGACCGCCGAGGAGCGCCGGGCCCGGGCCAATCTGGTGAGCCGTCAGATCACCCTGAACTGACCGCCCGCACCACTCCGGAGTGACCCGCGTCACATTTCCCGGCGTTCACCGGAAGGCCGCCGGGAATCCCAAAGACCTTTCGGCGTGGACAAATTGGCGCGGAGCCGGATCTTTGTTACTGTTTGGAATGTCCGACCGCTGGTGCATCCCCCGTCGCCAGCGGTCGGACATTCGTCGTTCCGGGCCGTTCCCCGCAGCCTAGCTGACTGAGCATCATCAAGACGGGCGGCTCCGAGGACCGGCCCGGGCCCAGCCGGAGACCGGCCCGGAGGCCGGTTCAGCGCTGCGGCAGGGCGACCGCGCTGGCCGTGATCAGCCCGCCCAGCAGCGTCCCGACCTCCGGCAGCCACGGCCGGCCCCGCCCCGGCCGGCGCACCCAGTGCACCGGGCCCGCCCCCGTCCGGGACGGCGGCAGCACCAGGTACCCGCCCGGCCCGTGGTAGCGCAACGCCCCCGGCACCCAGGGCCGTTCGGCCAGCATCCCGCCCAGCTCCGGCAGCGTGTACGGCGCGGTCAGCAGCACGAACCGGCCCGGCGTGCCGAGCACCGGGCCGCACGGGACGCCGATCTCCTCCAGGTGCCGCAGCAGCCACGGCCCGGCCGGGCGCGGCAGGCTCACCGCGCCCAGCGCCCGCCCGGTCGCCGCCAGCACCGGGCGCCCGGCGCGCGCCGCTCCACCACCAGCGCACCATCCGCGGATCGGTGGTGGCCGCCTCCAGCGGCGGGTCGTGCGGGTGCCCGCCGGGCACCGTGCAGGACCGGTCGGCGCACGAGCACGGACCCGGCGCCCCGCGGACCGTCCGCGCGCCCGGCAGCACCGGCCAGCCGCACCCGACGGCGGCCTCCAGCGCGGCGGCGAGCGCCAGCGAACGCCCCCGGCGGCCCGGCCACCACCGGCCGGCACGCTCGGACAGCTGCTCTCGGCGGGGTGGGCGCATGGCGGCTCGTTCCTTTCCGCGTTCGCATCGGAGCGCACGGCACGGTCGGTGCGATCGTCCGACCGGTCGGACGGCGTGTTCGGCGTGCTCGGGGTGGCGGGCGGTGCGTGTGCGTCTCGGCTACCCGCCGCTGGAACGAGAATCCCCCATACCTCCGGATGGACGCGGCCGCCCGGCCCCCGGTTCCACCGTACGAGTGAGTGCGTCCCGCCCCGGGTGGCGCCCCGGCGGCCTGCCCATACGATCCCTGGCACGTTCGGCCGCCGCACTCCTGGACATGCCCCGATCGGCCTGTGTACAAGTGGGGGAAACATGCCGAGTAGTGAGTAAAGACATCGTTTCGGTCGGTCTCGGTGGTCTTGCGTGACACGTTCCGGATTGTGGGGAGTTGCGACATGACCGACGTCCACCCGTTGGCGTCCTCCGCGTCCGCGGCCACGGCGCTGACGCCCGCCCCGGCCGCCGCTCCGGTGCCGCCGGAGCCGCTGCCCGATCTGCTGCCGGTGCTGGGCGAGGTGCCCGCGGCCGACCTGCAGGACCGTTTGGCCGGATGGCTGTCCGATTTCACCAGCCTGCAGGAGCACCTGGAGCTGCTGGCCCGGGCCGACGGCCTGGCCGGCACCCTGGACGCGCTGCTGGACTCCGGCGCGGCCCTGCTCGGCGCCCGCCGCGGCCTGGTGGTGACGCTGCCCCCGGGGCCGGACCGCCAGCCGGCCCGCCCGGTCGGGCTCGGCCTGGACCGGGCGACGCTCGGCACGCTGGAGACCGTCCCGATCGAGCACGGCCCGTTCGCCGGGCTGCTCGGCCGCCCCGGCCCCGGGGGCCGGCTGCTGATCGCCGACCTGGCCACCGACCCGGCCGTCGGCCCCCGCTTCCGCGAGGTCGCCGAGCAGCTCGGCCTCGGCGCCTGCTACGCGCTGCCGCTGTCCGGCGGCCCCGAGGGCCCGCTCGGCGCCGCCGCCTGGTTCTACGACGAGCCGGGCAGCCCGGACGAGCGCCGCGAGCACCTGGTGCGCCGCTACTGCGAGTTCGCCGCCCCGCTGCTGGCCCGCCAGCTGGCGGCGGACCGGGCGGTGCGCGCCGCCGAGGCGCTGCGCCGCTCGCTGCTGCCCGACCACCTGCCCGCCCGGGCCGACCTGAAGGTCGCCGTGCGCTGCGTGCCCGCCGGGCTGGAGCGGGCCGCCGGCAGCGACTGGTACGACGCGATCGCGCTGCCCGACGACACCGTGGGCCTGACCGTCGGCAGCGTGCTCGGCGGCGGCCCGGGCGCCGGGCCCGGCTCGGGCGTGGGCGCCGCCGCCGCGATGGGCCGGGTGCGGGCCGCGCTGCGCGCCTACGCGGTGCTGGAGGGCGAGGACCCGGTCTCGGTGCTCGGCGACCTCGAACTGCTGCTGAAGACCACCGAGCCGACCCGCTCCGCCACCGCCGTCTACGCCTGCGTCGACCCGGCGGAGCGCCGGATCGCGCTGGCCGGCGCGGCCAACTGCCCGCCGGTGCTGCTCACCCGCTACGGCGCGAACTTCGTGGAGACCTCGCTGTCCGCGCCGCTGGGCATGCTCAGCTGCTGGGAGGCCCCCGGGGTGGAGCTCACCGCGGAGCGCGGCGACGTGCTGGTGCTGTACACCGAGGGCCTGGCCCGCCGCTTCGCCCCGAACCTGCACGCCGGGCAGAGCGCGCTGCGCCGGGCCGCCGCCGACGCCCCGCGGGACGTCCGGATCGACCCGGACCGGCTCTGCGCCCACCTGCTGGAACAGGCCGGCGGCGGCGAGCCCGGGGTGGACGACCTGGTGCTGCTGGCCGTCCGCTTCGAGTGAGCCCGGAGCCTGCCCCGGGCCGGACGCCCGGCCCGGCGCCCGGGCCCACCGGACGACGGACGCCCTTCCTCCGTTCGAACGGCCCTACGTACCATGGGGGCGACATCCGCCCGCCGCCCCGCGATCCGGGGACGGGCGGGCGGTAGCGCGCGCGAGGAGGCGACGTAGTGACCGAGGACCGCAGCCCGGCGGTGTCCGAGAACCCCGAGGGTTCCGCCCAGGGCGAGGAGGCCGAGAAACCGGTCAAGAGCCGCAAGAACGGCCTGTACGACGGCGTCTCCGACGAGCTCGCCGCGTCCATGCGCACCGGCTGGGCCGACACCGAGCTGCACGGCCTGCAGCCCGACGTCCAGGCCCCGTACGCGGCCGCGCGCCGTGCCGCGCTGTCCGCCGCGTTCCCCGGCGAGCGCCTGGTCGTGCCCGCGGGCAACCTGCGCACCCGGGCCAACGACACCGAGTACGCCTTCCGCGCCGCCAGCGAGTACGTCCACCTGACCGGCAACCGCACCGAGGACGCCGTCCTGGTCGGCGAGCCGGTCGACGGCGGCCACGCGTTCGCGCTGTACCTGCTGCCGCGCTCCGACCGGGAGAACGGCGAGTTCTGGCTCAGCGGCCAGGGCGAGCTGTGGGTGGGCCGCCGGCACTCGCTGGCCGAGTCCGAGCAGCTGTACGGCCTGCCGGTGCGCGACGTCCGCAAGGCCGCCGAGGAGCTGGCCGCCGCCACCGTGCCGACCCGGATCGTGCGCGGCTACGACGCCGGCCTGGAGGCCGCCCTCGCCGAGCAGCTCGACCCGGAGAAGGACGACGAGCTGACGGTGTTCCTGTCCGGGCTGCGCCGGGTCAAGGACGAGTGGGAGATCGGCGAGCTGCGCGCCGCCTGCGACGCCACCGTGCTCGGCTTCACCGACGTGGTGCGCGAGCTGGACCGGGCCGTCGCCACCTCCGAGCGCTGGATCGAGGGCACCTTCTGGCGCCGCGCCCGGGTCGAGGGCAACGACGTCGGCTACGGCACCATCGCCGCGGCCGGCCCGCACGCCACCACCCTGCACTGGGTGCGCAACGACGGCGACGTCCGCCCCGGCGAACTGCTGCTGCTGGACGCGGGCGTGGAGACGCACACCCTCTACACCGCCGACGTCACCCGCACCCTGCCGGTCAACGGCACCTTCTCCCCGCTCCAGCGCAAGATCTACGACGCGGTGTACGACGCCCAGGAGGCCGGCATCGCCGCGGTGCGGCCGGGCGGCCGCTTCCGCGACTTCCACGACGCCGCGCAGCGGGTGCTCGCCGCGCGCCTGCTGGAGTGGGGCCTGATCGACGCCTCGGTGTACGACCTGGAGAAGGTCCTGGAGCTCGGCCTGCAGCGCCGCTGGACGCTGCACGGCACCGGCCACATGCTCGGCCTCGACGTGCACGACTGCGCGCACGCCCGCCGCGAGGAGTACGTGGACGCGCTGCTGGAGCCGGGCGTGGTGCTGACCGTCGAGCCCGGCCTGTACTTCCAGGCCGACGACCTGACCGTCCCCGAGGAGTACCGCGGCATCGGCGTGCGGATCGAGGACGACATCCTGGTCACCGCCGACGGCAACGAGAACCTCTCCGCGGCCCTGCCCCGGCAGGCCGACGAGGTCGAGTCCTGGATGGCCGGGCTGTCCGCCTGACCCGCTGACCCGCGCTCCGCGCCGGGGCCCCACCGGAGAACCCCGCCGGTGGGGCCCCGCGCGGTCGCGGGCGGACGGGGCGCGGGAGGGCACCGGCGCGCTCAGTGGCGCCGGCCCCAGCCCGAACGGGCCGCCCTGATCTGGATGTTCTTCGCATAACGGACACGGAACGACGTGGGCATCTGAGGCTCTCCGGACGTGGTGGTGGAAAGTCGAGGACAGTCGAGGACAGGGGCGGCCGCACCGCCCCCCGACCTGGTGACGCTCCATCCTCCCGGGAGGTTGTCCCCCGGTTCCAAAGGTTTTCCGCCGCGCTCCGCCCCCGTCCGGTCAGCCTGCGCCACCGTCCGTGCGCACCCGTCCGCTCCGGACGCCACCGGCGCCGGACCGGCGGCCCGGACGGCTACACTCGGCGCGAAACCGCCACCGGCCGCCCCGGGGAGCACCACATGGCCGAGCCCGTA
This sequence comes from Kitasatospora sp. NA04385, assembly GCF_013364235.1. Lineage (NCBI taxonomy): Bacteria > Bacillati > Actinomycetota > Actinomycetes > Kitasatosporales > Streptomycetaceae > Kitasatospora > Kitasatospora sp. NA04385. The sequence continues at coordinate 3,773,745 of NZ_CP054919.1, forward strand.
CCCGTCACCATCGGAAGGCGCCCGGCGCCGGTGCACACCGTCGCGGTGTACGCCTTCGCAGGCATGGCCCCGTTCGAACTCGGCGTGGTGGTCGAGGTGTTCGCCCTCGCCCGGCCCGAGCTCGCCGGGCTGCTCTCCGCCCCCTGGTACGACGTCCGGGTGTGCGCCGAGCGCCCCGGCCACCCGCTGGAGGCGGTCGGCGGGTTCTCCCTGACGCCCCGGCACGGCCTGGAGGAACTCGCCGCCGCCGACACCGTCGTGGTGGTCGGGGTGCCCGACCCGTACGGCGACGTGCCGCCCGCCGTGGTCGCCGCGCTGCGCACCGCGCACGCCCGCGGCGCCCGGGTGGTGTCGATCTGCTCCGGCGCCTTCGCCCTGGCCGCCGCCGGGCTGCTGGACGGCCTGCCCGCCACCACGCACTGGCGGTACGCGGGGGAGCTGCACCGCCGCTACCCGGGCGTCCGGGTCGACCCGGACGTGCTGTACGTCGACAACGGGCAGGTGCTGACCAGCGCGGGCAGCGCCGCCGGCATCGACCTGTGCCTGCACCTGGTCCGGCAGGACCACGGCGCCAAGGTCGCCAACACCGTCGCCCGCCGCTTCGTCGTGCCGCCGCACCGGGACGGCGGCCAGGCCCAGTTCGTCCAGGCCGCGGTGCGGCCGGTGGAGGAGCCGGAGGACGGGGTGGCCGACTCGATGCGCTGGGCGCTGGACCACCTCGCCCGGCCGCTGACCGTGCCGCTGCTGGCCCGGGCGGCCGGCATGTCCGACCGCTCGTACCTGCGGCACTTCACCGCCCGCAACGGGGTCAGCCCGATGCGGTGGGTGGCGATCCAGCGGATCGCGGCCAGCCTGCCGCTGCTGGAGTCGCCGGAGGGCAGCGTGGAGGAGATCGCCGCGGCGGTGGGCTTCGAGTCGGCGGCGACCTTCCGCCACCACTTCGGCCGCACCATGCGCACCTCCCCGACCGCCTACCGGCGCACCTTCGGCCGGGCGGCCTGAGCCGCCGTCAGTCCTCCCGCGCCCGCTCCAGCCGGTCGGCGTTGGCGTGGACCGCGTCCCGCAGCCACTGCGCCAGGCCCGGGGCGAGCTTCTCGTACGTCTCGGTGAACCGCGGGTCGGCGAGGTACATGTCGCCGAGGCAGCGGTGCATCGCCGGGCCGCAGTCGTAGAAGTTCAGCCCGATGTGCTGCCGGTGCTGCTCGGCCACCGCCATCGCCTGCTCGCTCCCCGGGGCCGATCCGGCGGTGAACGCCGCCACCAGGGCGTCGTTGATGCCGTCGGCCTCGGCCTTGATCCGCTCCCAGTCCGCCTTGGTGTAGCGGGCGGTCCGCTGCCGGGACTGCTGCCAGGCGGCGCTCCCGCCCCAGCGCTGCCGGGCCTCGTCCTCCCAGTCCTCCTGGTAGTCCGCGCCGAACACCTCGAACTTCTCCTCCGGGGTCAACTGGATCCCCAAGGTCCTCGCCTCCATCGCTCGCTCGACCGCCGCGGCGAGTTCCTCCAGCTTGCGGATCCGGTCGCCGATCAGCTCGCGCTGCCGGCGCAGGTGCTCGCTCGGGCCGACCGTCCGGTCGTCCAGGATCGCCGCGATCTCCTCCAGCGGGAAGCCGAGTTCGCGGTAGAACAGGATCTGCTGCAGCCGGTCCAGCTCGGCCTCGCCGTAGCACCGGTAGCCGGCCGGGGTGCGGCCGTCCGGCGACAGCAGGCCGATCCGGTCGTAGTGGTGCAGGGTGCGCACCGTGACCCCGGCGATCGCCGCCAGCCGTCCGACCGTGTAGCCCTCGCCGTCCATCGCGTTCCCTCCTTCCCGCCGCTGTTGCGACCAGCCTGGAGCCTCACGCGGCGTGAGGGTCAAGCGGGAGCCGGGCGGGCCTCAGTCGGCGACGCCGCCCTGCGCGAGCACCTTGTCCATCCGCAGCCGCACCAGCAGCTCGCCCGGGACGCCGTTGCGGGCGGCGTACTCCTCGGCGCGGTCCTCGCCCATGTAGCGGGCGGCGATCCGGCCCGCCCAGTGCCGGACCTCGGCCGGTTCCTCGCTGACCGAGGCCACGCCCTCGACCAGCACGAACGCGAACGGCGGCCGGTCGTCGTCCACGCACAGCGCGGCCCGGCCGTCGCGCCGCAGGGTGCGGCCCTTGACGGTGTCCCGCCCGGTGTTGAACACCAGGTCGTCGCCGTCGAGCAGGAACCAGACGGGCGCGAGGTGCGGACGGCCGTCGGCGCGGGTGGTGGCGAGCTTGCCGGTGCGGGTGCCGTGGGAGAGGAAGGCGCGCCACTCGGGCTCGGTCATGGTGGGCATGGCCGCCATCCTCCCGGCTCCCGCCCGGGCCGCCTACTCGGACTCGCCGTAGCGGATCAGGTAGGCGGCGAACCGGTCCAGGTCCTCGTCGTCCCAGGAGGTGAAGCGGTCGGTGAAGGCCCGCCGCCGCTGCTCGTACGCCTCCGCGAGCAGCTGCTCGCCGGCGTCCGTCAGGTGCAGCAGCTGTCCGCGCTGGTCGTCCGGGTCGGCCACCCGGCCCAGCAGCCCGAGCCGCTCCAGCGCGGCGACCTGCCGGCTGACGGTGGACTTGTCGAGCATGAAGTGCGACGCCAGGTCGGCGGCCCGGCAGGACCCGCGCTCCTTCACCAGGTCGAGCATGCTGTACGTGACCAGCGAGAGCTCGGGGTGCAGCTGGGCTGCCTTGTGGCGGGCCCGGCGGGCGAACGCGGTCAGCTCCCGCTGGATGGTCTCCAGCGCGGCGTCGCGGTCGGGCATGGCGGTGGCTCCTTCGTCGTGCGGTGTTGCGGACCACGGTAGGGGCAGCCGCACTCAGACGCCGACCGCCTCCTCCATCTCCTCGTCCCCGGCCCGCTCCCCGGCCTGCGCGACGGGCTGCTCCGCGGGCTGTTCCCCGGCCTGCGCGGGGGCCGCGGCCAGGGCCCGCCGCCGTTCGGTGCGGGCGGCCAGCAGCAGCAGCGCGGCGCCGGCCGCGAGCCAGCCGAACAGGGTGGCGACGTGGCCGCCGAGCCCGGCCCGGCCGCCGAAGTACACGTGGTCGCGGACGCCCTCCAGGAAGCCCGCGCCGTTCCAGAACGAGTGCAGCGCGCCGTAGAAGCCGTTCTGCAGCTCGGGCTGGAAGATGCCGCCGGAGCTGGTGAAGTTGAGCATCACGAACAGCGCCATCATGGTGAGCGTGGTCCACCGGCCGAGGAAGGTGTGCAGGGCGGTGCCGATCGCGATGATGCCCGCCGCGTACAGCCAGCTCATCGCCCAGACGCCGAGCAGGCCGTGCTCGACCAGGTGGAACACCGGCCCGGCCAGGGCGAGGCCGAACAGGCTGACCACCAGGGCCACGCCGAGGCCGAGCAGCGCCCGCACCCGCATCGCCAGTGCCGCACCGGCCGCGCCGAGCACCGCGACCGAGCCGTAGGAGCCGATGCTGAGCGCCACCAGCAGGAAGAACAGGCCCTGCCCGGTCGGGTCGCCGGCCGGCAGCGGGGTGAGCTCCTGGACGGTCAGCGGCCTGCCCTGCCGGGCGGCGACCTCGGTGAACACCTTCTCGGCGGCGCTGGCCGAGGTCTCCGAGTGCGCGGTGGCGACCAGCAGGGTCGGCGCGTCGGCGTCCGGCACGTAGGCGGCGACCAGGTCGCGGTCGAGCAGCCGCTGCCGGGCGGTGCCGGTGTCGGCCGCGGTGGTGACGTCCAGCCCGTCACCGGCCTTGTCCTTGAGCGTCTGCGCCAGCACCTGGACCTGCGGGCCCTGGCCGACCACGGCGACCGGGAGCTGGTGCGGGGCGGGGGCGTGGAAGGCGGAGAGGTACGCGATCCCCATGCCGAGGCACATCAGCAGCGGTGTGACCAGGTGGGTGAGGACGTGCCGCAGGGCGGGGCGGGACACCGCGGACAGCGAGGACATCACAACTCCATGGTTGGAAACTACAACTAATATTTAGTTGCACTTTACAACGCGAGATTGTCCCGCAGCCACCCCCCGCCGCGCCCTGTGGCACGGCTCACCCGCCTACAGCAGGTCGTCGAGCTCCCGCAGCAGCCGGCTCTTCGCCCGCGCGCCCACCATCGACCGCACCGGCTCGCCGCCCTTGAACACCATCAGCGTCGGCATCGACAGCACCCCGTACGCGATCCGGGTCTCCGGGTTCGCGTCCACGTCCAGCGCCACCACCGCCAGCTTCCCCGCCTGCTCCTCGGCCAGTTCCGCCAGCACCGGCGCCAGCTGCCGGCACGGCGGGCACCACTCGGCGGTGAACTCCACCAGCACCGGCCCCTCGGCCGCCAGCACCTCGCTCGCGAAGTCCCGGTCCGTCACACTGCGCACGCCGCCCATCGGCTCCTCCTCGCTCTCGTCGTCACTCCTCGGTGCGGACCAGCTCGCAGCGCGGCTCGTCGGAACCGGACCCGGCCAGCGCGTCGCGGGCCGCCTCGGCCTGCGCCAGCTGGCCCGCCAGCACCTCCCGGACCTCGCTCAGCCGGGCCACCATCGCGTCCAGCTCGGCCAGCTTCGCCCGGTACACCTCCAGCGAGGCCGGGCACGAGTCGCCCGCCGGATGACCGGCCCGCAGGCACTCCACGAACGGCCGGGTCTCCTCCAGCCCGAACCCGAAGTCCTGCAGCACCCTGATCTGCCGCAGCAGCCGCAGGTCCTCCTCGTCGTACGCCCGGTACCCGTTGCCCCCGCGCCGCGCGGGCAGCAGCCCCCGCGACTCGTAGTACCGCAGCGTCCTGGTGGTGGTGCCCGCCCGCTGTGCCAGCTCGCCGATCCGCATGCCACGACGCTAGACCTTCACCCCGGCGTCAACGCCAGCCCCGGGCCGGGAAGCCGCCTTGCGGTGATCGTTACGCTCGCCTGATGACCGAACTGACCACGGCCCTGCTCGCGGCCTACGACGAGCACATGCGCGGCCTCGGCACCGCCGGCGAGGGCGAGACGCACGACAGCGACGGCCCGCTGCTGCGCAAGTACGGCGGCTTCCGCGGCTTCGTCACCTCGCCCCGCCCCGACCTCGGCCTGCGCGACCGCGAACTCGACGAACTCATCGCCCGGCAGCGGGAGTTCTTCGCCGCCCGGGGCGAGGCCGTCGAGTGGAAGACCCGCGGCCACGACCTCCCCGCCGACCTCCCGGCCCGGCTCACCGCCGCCGGCTTCGTCGGCGAGGAGGCCGAGACCGTCCTGATCGGCCTCGCCGCCGAACTCGCCACCCCCACCCCCGCTCCCGAGGGCGTCACCATCCGCCGGGTCACCGACCCCGCCGACATGCGGCGGATCGCCGCGATGGAGACCGAGGTCTGGGACGAGGACTGGTCCTGGCTGGCCGGCGACCTCGCCTCCCGCGCGGGCGACGCCGACGGGTTCCTGGTCCTGGTCGCCGAGACCGACGCCCCGCGCCCCGAGGTGGTCTCCGCCGCCTGGCTCACCAGCACCCCCGGCACCGGGTTCGGCGGCCTCTGGGGCGGCTCCACCCTCGCCGCCTGGCGCGGCCGCGGCATCTACCGCGCCCTGGTCGCCCACCGCGCCCGCTGGGCCCTCGACCACGGCATCCGCCACCTCCAGGTCGACGCCTCCCCCGACAGCGCCCCCGTCCTGCGCCGCCTGGGCATGCACGCCGTGACCACCACCACCCCGTACGTCTGGACCCCGCCCGCCGGCTGACCCGCATCGCGCCGCACTCGGTGCGCAGCAGCGGGGGCGCTGCGCGCGGCGGGGTCGACGTGCCGGTGGGCGACCGTCCGGAAAATTTCCGAGAATTCTGCGGGGTGGCGTGTAGAGAACCGCTCCCCCGGCTCCGACCACTGGACGCAAGCACGACACCGCACGCACCAGACGAGGAAGTGGTCCACGTGAAGTACCTGCTGATGACCTACGGCAACCAGGAGAAGTGGGACTCGCTGCCGGCCGAGGGCTGGACCGAGGCGATCGCCCAGCAGGACGCCTTCAACAAGCGCTACCAGGAGAGCGGCGAACTGATCGGCGCCTACGGCCTGAACGACGCCGCGACCTGCCGGATGGTGGGGCGCAAGGACGGGCTGCCCGTGGTGAGCGACGGCCCGTACCTGGAGACCAAGGAGTACATGGCCAGCTTCTACCTGCTCGACGTCGACAGCGAGCAGCGGGCGCTGGAGATCGCCGCCGACATGCCGTGGGCCGACCGCGAGCCGGTCGAGCTGTGGCCGATCCTGCACGAGGCCAAGTGAGCCTGCCGGCCCGCACCGACCAGGACCTGCTGCGCGAACTCGCGCCGCAGGTCCTGGCCGCGCTGCTGCGCCGCCACTCCGGCGCGTTCGACGCCTGCGAGGACGCGGTGCAGGAGGCGCTGCTCGCGGCCGCCGAGCAGTGGCCGCGGGAGGGGCGCCCGGAGAACCCGCGCGGCTGGCTGGTGACGGTGGCCTCGCGCCGGCTGGTCGACCTGGTCCGGGCCGACCGGGCGCGGCGCGAGCGCGAGGAGCGGCTGTTCCTGGCGACCCCGCAGTCCGAACTGCTCGGCCGCCCGGCCGACGCCGGGCCGGACGCCGACCGGGACGACTCGCTGGCGCTGCTGTTCCTGTGCTGCCACCCGGCGCTGACCGCGCCGAGCCGGGTCGCGCTGACGCTGCGCGCGGTGGGCGGCCTGAGCACCGCGCAGATCGCGGCGGCGTTCCTGGTGCCGGAGGCGACCATGGCGCAGCGGATCGGCCGGGCCAAGCAGACCATCCGCTCCTCGGGCCTGCCGTTCGCGCTGCCCGGCCCGGACGAGGAGGCCGGGCGGCTGCGCGAGGTGCTGCAGGTGCTGTACCTGGTCTTCAACGAGGGCTACACCTCCACCGCGGGCGACGAGCTGACCACCTCCCGGCTCTCCGACGAGGCGATCCGGCTGACCAGGCTGCTGCACCGGCTGCTGCCCGGGGACGCGGAGGTGATGGGCCTGCTCGCGCTGATGCTGCTCACCGACGCCCGGCGCCCGGCCCGCACCGGCCCGGACGGCGAGCTGGTGCCGCTGCCGGAGCAGGACCGCGGCCGCTGGGACGCGGCGGCGATCGCGGAGGGCACCGCACTGGTCGAACGCGCCCTCCCGGCCGGCCGGGTCGGGCCGTACCAGTTGCAGGCGGCGATCGCGGCCCTGCACGACGAGGCGCCGGACGTGGCGGCGACCGACTGGCCGCAGATCCTGGCCCTGTACGACCTGCTGCTGCGGGTGGCCCCCGGCCCGATGCCCGCGCTGAGCCGGGTGGTCGCGCTGGCCGAGGTCCGCGGCCCCGGGCCCGCGCTGGAGGAACTCGACGCCCTGGAGGGCGAGTTGTCCCGCCACCACCGCTACCACGCGGTCCGCGCCGAACTGCTCGCCCGGGCCGGGCGCGCCGCGGCCGCCGCCGAGTCCTTCCGCCGCGCGGCGGCCCTGGCCCCCAGCCTCCCGGAACGCCGCTACCTCACGGAGCGGGCCCGGCAGCTGCCCTGAGGGCCACCGGCGCGACGGCCCGGCCACCGGTACGAGGGCCCAGCCACCGGTACGAGGGCCCGGCCGGGGTCAGCGGCCGACGGCGACCGCCACGGCCGCGTCGATCGCACCGTAGAGCTCGGAGCGCAGGCCGAGGCGGGTGGCGCGGATGTCCACCGCTTCGGCGACGGCGGGCTGGGCGTAGCGGTCGACGGACTCGCGGATGCCGTGGACGAGGGGGGCGCCGGCCTGGCCGAGTTCGCCGCCGATGATGATGGCGGCGGGGTTGAGGCAGTTGACCAGGTCGGCGAGGACCCGGCCGATGGTGCGACCGGCCTCGCCGATGACGCGGGCGGCGGCGGGGACGTCGGCGAGCTGGTCGAGCGGCGGGAGGTCGACGGCCTCGCCGGGGCGGGCGCCGGGCGCGAGGACGTGCACCAGGCGGCGGCGGACCTCGACGATGGAGGCGACGGACTCCAGGCAGCCGCGGTTGCCGCAGCGGCACCAGGTGCCGGTGTCGGGGAGCTGGATGTGGCCGATCTCGCCGGAGATGCCGCTGGCGCCGCGGTAGATGCGCCCGTCGAGCAGGAGGCCGGCGCCGATGCCGGTGGACGCCTTGACGTAGACGAGGTCGTTGACGGCGTGGCCGGTGCCGTAGGCGCGTTCGCCGCGGGCGCCCATCTCGGCGTCGTTGCCGACGGCGACGGGGCGGTCGAAGACCCGGCCGAGTTCGGCGGCGGGGTCCATGCCGATCCACTGGGAGAGGGTGGAGGGGGCGCGGACCACGTTGGTGCGGGTGTCGAGGGCGCCGGGGATGCCGGCGGCGATGGCGGTGATCTCGTCGAGGCGGTGCCCGGCGGCGTCGAGGGCCCGGCCGGCGAGGGTGCGGGCGGCGTCGAGGACCTCGCGCGGGTGGTTGTCGACGTCCAGGTGGGCGGTGGCCTCGCCGAGGACGGCGCCGGTGGTGTCGGCGACGGCGGCGGTGAGGTGGGTGTGGCCGAAGTCGAAGGCGAGCACCAGGGCGTGGGCCCGGCGCAGGGTGACGGCGGCGGCGCGGCGGCCGCGTCCGGTCGGGCGGAGGGGGCCGTCGGCGGCGGGGGAGGCGGTGGTCTCGCTGACGAGGCCCTCGTCGAGCAGGTCGGTGACCGCGCTGCTGACGGCGGAGCGGGAGAGCCCGGTCAGCCGGCTGATCTCGGCCCGGCTCAGGGTGCCGTGCTCGCCCAGGACGGCGAGCAGGGTGGCCCGGGTGCGCAGGCGGCGGGCCGAGGGGGCCTGGGTGGCGGGGGCTGTCATGCACGGAACGGTAGCGGACCTGCCGCCCCTTTTCACCGTTGAAAGGATTATTTGACAGCCTGCTCGTCCTCTTGACGGACGAATTGGCCTATACCTATGGTCTAGGTCAGCAGGAGTACCTCATGTGCCGGTACGCGGGACGCGCCGGGAGAGGAAGGCCGATGAACGCCACCCAGAGCCGTCATCGCTGGTGCGTCGAGATTCCGCACGCCAACGAGATCCGCTCCGGCCGCCACCTGTTCATCGTGGACGCCGCCGCCGAGGAGGACGCCCGCCGCGAGGCGATCGAGCGCGCCGAGTCGGCCGAGGCCCGCAGGCACCGCCGCGACGCCGACCTGGACCTCGCCCAGGTCACCGTGGTGCACCTGGGACTGCTCCGCACCCACTGATCCCCCGCCCGGCCGCAGCCGACGGGGGATCCGCCGTTCCGGGGCGCCCGCCCCGCCCGCATCCGCCCGCCGCACCCCTATCCGCCCGCCGCACCGACTTCCGGCCCGCCGACTTCCGGCCCGCCGACTTCCGGCCCGCCGACTTCAGCCCGTCGACTTCCGGCCCGCCCGCCGACGCGTCGACCGCCGCACCCGGGCCCCGTCCCCTCCGCCCGCACCCGCCCGATCGGGCCCGGTGCGGCACGGGTGTGACTTCACCCGACCGGGTTTGTATGCTTCGCTCGACTTCTACAGCCATGTAGAAGTTCGGCCGACGGCAACGGGTGAGGGGGCGTCATGTCCGCACGCAGGGCGAAGGGCGGTCGCGGCGGCGCACGGAACCGCGGCCACCGGGCGCGGCGGATAGCCCTGTGGGCCACCGCGGGCACCGTCTCGCTGGCCGTCCTGGCCGGCGGCCTGGTCTACTACCGGCTGAACGGCAACCTGAGCACCTTCGACGAGGACGGCGTCAGCAAGGACCGGCCCGCCGCCGGGAGCGCCGACGCCCAGGGCCGCACCCCCGTCAACCTGCTGCTGATCGGGTCCGACTCGCGCGACGGCGCCAACAAGGACCTCGGCGGCGGCGAGGACGGCGGCGCCCGCTCGGACACCGCGATCCTGCTGCACGTCTACGCCGACCACAAGCACGCCGTCGGGGTGTCCATCCCGCGCGACTCGCTGGTCGAGATCCCGCCCTGCATGCTGCCGAACAAGACTTGGACCAAGGACCAGCCCAGCGCCATGTTCAACAGCGCCTTCTCGGTCGGCGACACCGAGCAGGGCAACCCGGCCTGCACCCAGAACACCGTGGAGAAGCTCACCGGGCTGCGGGTCGACCACACCATGGTGGTCAACTTCCAGGGCTTCGCCGACATGACCAAGGCGGTCGGCGGCGTCGACGTCTGCCTGCCCAAGGCCGTCTACGAGGGCGACCTCGACCCCAACCTCGGCCACAAGGGCAAGGAGTTGTTCAAGCAGGGCCACCAGACCATCTCCGGCCAGGCCGCGCTCGACTACGTCCGCATCCGGCACGGTCTCGGCGACGGCTCCGACATCGGCCGCACCAAGCGCCAGCAGGCCTTCCTGTCCTCGCTGATCAAGCAGGTCAAGTCGCAGGGCATGGACCCCACCACGCTGCTGCCGCTGGCCGACGCCGCCACCAAGGCGCTCACCGTGGACCAGGGCCTGGGCTCGGCCGCGAAGCTGATCGACTTCGCCATGTCGCTCAAGGACGTCGACCTGCACGACATCAAGTTCCTCACCGTGCCCTGGCGCTACCAGGGCGAACGCGTCGCCCTGGTGCACCCCGACGCCGACCAGCTGTGGGCCGCGCTCCGCAGCGACCGCACCCTGGACGGGCAGGACGGCTCCGCGCCGCCCGCCGCCGGCACCGACTCCGCCTCCGCCGAGCCGGGCCCCGCCGCGTCCGGCGCCGCCTCCGCCGGGACGCCGAGGACCGACGGCACCGGTGTCAGGGTCGCCGTCTACAACGGCACCGACACCCCCGGGCTGACCACCCGGGCCGCCGAGGCGCTGGAGGGCTCCGGCTTCACCGTCACCGGCCGGGCCAACGCCGCCTCCCGCACCCACCGCAGCACCCTGGTCGAGTACGGGCCCGGCGAGAGGGCCCAGGCCGAGAAGGTCGCCGCGCTGTTCCCCGGCGCCGTCCTGGAGGCCGGCGGCCGGGCCGGGATCGCGCTCACCCTGGGCGCCGACTACGCCGCCGACGGCGGCACCACCGCCGCCCCGCCGGTGCCCACCGGCCCGCTGCCCACCAGCGTCAGCCAGGCCCGCTCCGCCGACGACGACGCCTGCGCCGACCTGACCTACGGCTGAGACTCGCGACCGAGACCCGCGGCCGGGGCCCACGGGCCTCCGGCCGAACCGCACCCGTACGCGCCCGCACGAGCACACCACCACTCACGGGGGGACAACGGCGATGGACCGGCACACCGGCGACGGCCCCGCCCGGCAGGACCGGGACGACTTCGGGCCCGCCCCGGCCGACGGCACCGCCCCGGCCGACGGCACCGCCCCGGCCGCCCGGCTGCGGGACGCCGAGCCCGGCCCGCCCGCCCGGAGCACCGTCCCGGGCGAGCGGCTGACCGGCTGGCTGGGCGCGCTGGCCCTGGTGGTGCCGGTCGTCAGCGGCAGCGCCGCCGCCGCGTTCTTCCTGCTCGGCGCCGTCCTCGGCCTGTCCCGCCCGCACACCGGGCTCACCGCGCCGCTGCGCACCGCCGCCTGGACCACCGTCGCCGTCGCGGTGGCCTGCGCGCTGGCCGGGCTGCTCGGCCTGCTGCTGACCGCCGTCTGGCGGCGCGGCGACCCGCCGTCCGGACCGGACCGGACGGCGGTGCCCGAACAGCGGCCTGACGGCCGGTCGGGAACGGAGTGCCCGTCAGGAACGCCCGGGCGCCGGGGGGTTCGGGCGGCACGAAAAGGGCAATAACCACCGGGGGCGTTCCGAAATGGCCGGGCCATTCGTGGCCAAATGCCGGATTCACGCCGATTTCCCGGCAAAGAAAAGGCAATGATTCCCCGGCGTTCGCCCCATTCCTTCCCGGCCGCCTGGCTACGCTTCGTCGGCCTGTTACGCCTTTCCCGCCGCGAAGGAAGAATCCGTGAGCACACCCCAGCCGGGCCCGTACCCGCCGCCGGGCCAGTACCCCCCGCCCGGGCCGTACCCGCCGGCCGGGGGCCACCCGCCGCCGCAGGGCCCGTACCCGGCGCAGGGCCCGTACCCGGCGCAGGGCGCTTACCCCCAGCAGGGCGCGTACCCGCCGGGTCAGTACGCTCCGCCGCCGCCGGGTGCCTACCCGCCGCCGGGTCAGTACCCCCCGCCGCCCGCGCCCGGCGGGCCGGTCGTGTACGCGCCCCCCGGCGGCTACGGCGCCCGCACCGTGCCGCGCTGGCGGCCCCGGCAGGTCCTGACCGTGGTCGGGGTCGGCCTCGGCGCGATCGCGATGGGCGCCTACTGGCTGTTCGGCCCGCAGGACGACGCGGGCATCGCCCAGCCCGGCCAGTGCCTGTACAAGTCCGGCGGCACCGCCACCAAGCCGATCCTCGCCATCGTGCCGTGCACCGACGCCAAGGCCGCGTACAAGGTGCTCGCGGTGAAGCAGAGCAGCGACCACTCGGCCTGCGACGACGTGGCGGGCTACACCACCCAGTACGCGCAGTGGAGCCGGAAGAAGAGCTTCAGCCTCTGCCTGGCCCCGAACCTCCAGCACGCCCCGCGCACTCCGGCCGGCGGGGCGAGCGGCCCGGCGACCGACTGAGGCGGCGGCGGTCCGGCCCGGCCGGGGGCGGTGCGCCGCCCCCGGCCCGCGGCGGCGCGGAATTATTCGGAGCGCCCGAATCCGGGTAACGGTTAGAATCCGAACTCATTTTCCGCGGGCCGAGAGGACGGTGTCCCGATGCGCTGGTCGCAGTTGTACGTACCCACCCTGCGGGAGGACCCGGCCGACGCCGACGCCGCCAGCCACCGCCTGCTGGTCCGCGCCGGGTACGTGCGGCAGTTGGCGGCGGGCCACTACTCGCTGCTGCCGCTGGCGGCCCGGGTCCGGGCCCGGATCGTCGCGGTGGTGCGCGAGGAGATGGAGCGGATCGGGGCGCAGGAGTTCCTGCTGCCCGCGCTGCACCCGGCCGAGCTGTGGCGGCGCACCGGGCGCTGGGAGTCGATGGGCGAGGAGATGTTCCGCCTGACCGACCGCAAGGGCGCCGAGCAGGCCCTCGGGATGACCCACGAGGAGGTGTTCGCGCACCTCGCCGGGGAGTTGCGCTCGTACCGGCAGCTGCCCCAGGTCTGGTACCAGTTCCAGACCAAGTTCCGGGACGAGGCTCGGCCCCGCTCGGGCCTGCTGCGGGTGCGCGAGTTCACCATGAAGGACTCGTACAGCTTCGACCTCGACGAGGCCGGCCTGGAGCGCTCCTTCGAGGCGCACCGGCGGGCCTACCTGCGGATCTTCGAGCGGCTCGGGCTGCCCGCGTTCGGGGTGCGGGCCTCCAGCGGCAGCATGGGCGGCAGCGCCTCGGTGGAGTTCATGAGCCCCTCGGCGGCGGGCGAGGACCTGGTGGTGCGCTGCCCGGGCTGCGGGTACGCGGCGAACACCGAGAAGGCGCTGTCCGCGCTGCCCGCCGTCGTCGACCCGACGGACGCCGACCGGCCCGGCGCCGACCGGCCCGAGGAGTTCGCAACGCCCGCGGCGCGCACCATCGAGGAGCTGGCGGAGCGGCACGGCGTCGCGCCCGAGCGGCAGCTGAAGACGCTGGTGCAGGTGGTCGACGGGGTGCTGACGCTGGTGCTGCTGCGCGGCGACCACGCCCTGGTCGAGCAGAAGCTGCTGGACGCACTGGGCGCCTCGGCGACCCGGGCCGCCACCGCCGAGGAGATCACCGCGGCGCTCGGCGCCTCCCCCGGCAGCCTCGGCCCGCTGGGCGGCCACGGCCTGCCCGTGGTCGCGGACGAGGCGCTGCGCGGCCGCACCGGCCTGACCTGCGGCGCCAACCGGGACGGCTTCCACCTGCGCGGGGTGTCGGTCGGGCGGGACGCCGGGGTCGGCCGCTGGGCGGACCTGCGGGAGGTCGCGGCGGGCGAGGCCTGCACGGAGTGCGGGTCGGCCCTGGAGGTGCTGCGCACCATCGAGGTCGGGCACATCTTCCAGCTCGGCCGCCGCTACACCGAGGCGCTGGACGTGGCGGTCTCCGGGCCCGGCGGCGAGCGGGTGGTGCCGCTGATGGGCAGTTACGGCATCGGCGTGGAGCGGGTGCTGGCCGCCCTGGTGGAGGCGCACCACGACGAGCGCGGCATCCGCTGGCCCGCCGCGGTCGCCCCGTTCGACGTGGTGCTGACGGTGCTGCCCGACCGGGACGGGACGGTGGCGGCGGCGGCCGAGCGGCTGTACGCGGAGCTGGGCGCGGCGGGCGTGCGGGTGCTGCTGGACGACCGGGCGGAGCGGCCCGGGGTGAAGTTCGCCGACGCCGAACTGATCGGCGTGCCCCGGCGGTTGACCGTCGGCGCGCGTTCGCTGGCGGCCGGGGTGGTGGAGCTGACCGCCCGGGCGGACGGCGCCGTCCGCGAGGTGGCGCTCGACGCGGTGGTGGCGGAGCTGGCCGGGTCGGTCGGCTGAGCGCGCGCGTCGGCCTCCGGGCGCCCGGGGGCCGACGCGTACGCGGCGCACACAGGGGGCGGATTCCGTGCAGACCCGGTGTGCGTGCTGCGGGGGCCGGGTGGGCCGGATGTCCCCGCCTTAACGGCGGGTTGCGCCCCGTGAAGTTCCGGGCGCCGCGACCGGCATAGCACCCCGACGAGCGACTCCTCGGGATTTCGCCGGAAAAACCCCGATCCGACGCGTCGCTACCGCACTGTCCGGCCTCCCTGTGGTAGAAGCCCCGATGGGAGGCGGTGCGCGGGCCGGAGCGGCCCGGCCGGAGGCTCGGGCGGCTCGGCAACAGGGCACTGACCTGGGGTTCCAACTACCCGCGTCCACCCGGGATGAGACGGATCTTCACATCGACGCTGACGATCGTTCACCTATTCGCCCGATGATACGATCATCCCGCTTGGGGGAGCGGCGGGTTCACCCTGCGATGACGGGGATTCAGCAGTCGGCCGCCAGTCGCCTGAAGAGAGTCTTATGACGAAATACACAGCGAACCCATTGCTCTGGGTTCTCTTCCTCGTCCTGGCCGCCGCGGTCCTTGTCGTGGTCCGCCAGCGCAAGGCAGCCGCGGCACTCCGACAGGAGATTGGCGGGCTCCGGGAGCACTACACCGACCTGGAGCACCACTATACGCAGTCGGTCGCCTCCGCTCAGGAACAAGCGGACGAAGCAACCAAAACGGTATTGAAGTCCGCCATGCGGACGCTCCAGGGCCTGGCTGCGGAACAGCAGTTGATCCTCTCCCGGCTGCAGGACAAGTACGGCGAGTCGGTGATCCTGCAGGACCTGCTGGAGGTCGACCACACCAACTCGCAGTTCGGCCGCCGCGCCCAGTCCATCGCCGTGCTGTGCGGCGGCTGGCTCGGCCGCCACCGCGACGTCGCCTCGGTGTACGACGTGGTGCGCTCGGCCCAGGGCCGCATCCGCCACTACCGCCGGGTGGAGATCCTCTCCCAGGTGGACTTCGGCGTCTCCAGCCGCGCGGTGGAGCCGGTCGCCCTGGCGCTGGCCGAGCTGCTCGACAACGCGACCTCGTACTCCAGCCCCGACACCGTCGTCGAGATCAACATCCGCACCGTGCCCAAGGGCGTGGTGATCGTGGTGGACGACGCCGGCGTCGGCATGAACGACGAGGAACGGGCCCGCGCCGAACGGCTCCTGACGACCGAACGGGTCAACGGCGTCGGCGGCCTCGGCAACCCGCCGCAGTTCGGCCTCGCCGTGATCGGCGTGCTCTCCGAGCGCTTCGGCTTCGAGGTCTCGGTGGACTCCGCCTCCCCGTACGGCGGCGTCCGCTCCGTCCTGCTGCTACCGCACGAACTGCTGACCGGCATGCCGGACCGGCGCTCCCAGCCGCCTGCCGCGTCCGCCCCGATGGCCGCCCAGGCCCCGGCCCAGGCGCCCGCCCCCGTGGCGCGACCGGCAGCGCAGCCGGCCGCGCTCCCCGCCGCCGCGGTCCCTCCCCCGGCAACCGAGTCGTTCGGCTCCACCGAGGACGGCCTGCCGATCCGCCGCCGCAAGCGGCCGATGGCGATCGTCCCGGCCACCGAAACCGCCCCCTACGGCGCGCCCGCAGCGCCCGCCGCCGCCGCGTCCCGCTCCGGGGAGCAGACCGCGGCGATCCTGGGGGCCTTCCAGCGCGGCACCAGGTCCGGTCGCGCCACCCAGCGGGACGACGCGAACCAGACGACCAGCACCCGCGGTGCAAGCAGTGAAGGGCATGAGTTCTCGTGAACGACGATCTGTCTTGGATGCTCGACAGCGCGCTGGAGATCCCGGGGGCCCTGCACGCGGTCCTGATCTCCGCCGACGGCCTGCTGATGGCCCGTACCAGGGACATCGACAAGGACAACGCGGACCGGGTGGCCGCCGCGATGAGCGGCGTGCAGTCGCTCTCCCGCTCGCTCGGCTTCTTCTGCGACAACCCGACCCAGCGCTGGCAGCAGACCCTGGTCGAGTTCGACGGCGGCTGGGTGTTCCTGATCTCCGCCGGTGACGGCGCCTACCTGGGGGTGTCCGCGCTGCCGGACGTCGACATGCAGGACATCACCTTCCGGATGCAGCAGCTCGTGGGCCAGCTCGGCAAGTTCCTCGCCGCGCCGCCCCGCGAGGACCTCGGGGTCCGCCGGTGAAGGCGGGCGGCGAGGACTTCGAGTTCGAGCCGGTGGACTTAGTCCGCGCCTACGTCATCACCAAGGGCCGGGAGCTGCCCGACGACCAGGAGCTCTCCCTGATCACCCTGGTCACCGCCGCCCCCGCCGAGGGCCGCCGCCCCGTCCGGCTCACGCCGGAGGAGGCGCGGCTGCTCGACATCTGTTCGGCCGGCTACCTGTCGGTCGCCGAGGTGGCGGGCCACACCCGGCTCCCGCTGGGCGTGGTCCGCATCGTGCTGGCCTCGCTCACCGAGGGCGGCCACCTGATGACCCGTCCGCCGGTCCCGAGGGCCCGGAACGCGGACAAGGACCTTCTGGAGGAGGTGCTCAATGGGCTTCACCGCAAGTTCGGATGACCGGGTCGGGCTGACCACCGACGACTACGTCGCCGGCGGCGCCACCCAGACCGCCGTGAAGATCCTCGTCGTCGGGCACTTCGCCGTCGGCAAGACCACCTTCATCGGTTCGATCTCCGAGATCGAACCGCTGTCCACCGAGGAGACCATGACCCGGGTCTCCGAGAGCGTCGACGACCTCAAGGGCGTCCGGGGCAAGACCACCACCACGGTCGCGCTGGACTTCGGCCGGCTCACCCTCAGCGAACGCGTGGTGCTGTACCTGTTCGGCACGCCCGGCCAGACCCGCTTCGTCCAGATGTGGGAGGACATGGCCCGCGGCGCCCTCGGCGCGCTGATCCTGGTCGACCCCGAACGGCTCGCCGACTCCTTCCCCGTGATCGACCTGATCGAGCAGTACGGGCTGGACTACGCCATCGCCGTCAACCACTTCGACGGCAACCCGGAACGCGCCGAGCGGGCGCTGCGGGAGGCCCTCGACCTGCTCGACGAAACCCCGGTCGTCACCTGCGACGCGCGCAACGAGAAGTCGTCGGCCGCCGCACTCACCACTCTCGTCCGCTATTTGCTGGACCGCGCCAGCTAGGAGCAACACGCAGCCATGGACACTCACTCCCCCGCCCCGGTGCCCCCGCCCGGGTGCCCGGCCCACGGCGGCCGAGTGCCGCTGTACGGGCCGGAGTTCGCGGCCAACCCGCAGTCCTACTACGACTACCTGCGGCACTACGGCCCCACCGCTCCGGTCGAACTCGCCCCCGGGGTCGACGCCACCCTGGTGACCGAGTACTCGGCCGCCCTGCAGCTGCTGCAGGACCCCACCTCCTACCGCCGGGACTCCCGCCGCTGGCGGGCCTTCAACGAGGGCGCCGTCCCGATGGACAGCCCGGTGCTGCAACTGCTGCTGCACCGCCCGAACGTGCTGTTCGCGGACGGCGTCGAGCACCTGCGGCTGCGCCAGGCCATCACCGACAGCATGGCCCGGATCGACCAGCGCAAGCTCGCCCGCAGCACCCGGCAGATCTCCGACTTCCTGATCGCCCAGTTCGGCTACCGCGGTTCGAGCGACCTGCTGAGCTCCTACGCCAAGCAGCTGCCGCTGTTCGTCTTCAACGAGCTCTTCGGCTGCCCGGCCGACATCGGCGACCGGGTGATGTTCGGCATCTCCGGCATGTTCGACGGCGTGAACGCCGAGAAGTCCGCCCAGGTGCTGTACGGCGCGGTCGGCGAGCTGGTCGCGCTCAAGCGCAGCCGCCCCGGCGAGGACGTCACCTCCTGGATGATGCAGCACCACGCCAAGCTCACCGACGAGGAGATGACGCACCAGCTGGCCCTGCTGCTGGGCGCGGGCGTCGAGCCGCTCGGCAACCTGCTCGGCAACACCCTGCACCGGCTGCTCGTGCACGACGCCTACGCGCACCAGGGCGGCCTGATCGACGAGGCGATCGACGACACCCTCTGGGAGAACCCGCCGATCACCAACATGGGCCCGCACTACCCGGTTGCCGACGGGGAGTTCGCCGGCGAGAAGGTCGAGGCCGGCGACCTGATGCTGGTGAGCTTCGCGGCCGCCAACAGCAGCCCGATCCTGGCCGCCGAGCGGCGCGCCAGCAGCCGCGCCCACCTGGCCTGGGGCGCCGGACCGCACGCCTGCCCGTCCAAGGACCCGGCCCGGCAGATCGCCATGACCGCGCTGGAGAACCTGTTCAACCAGCTGCCGGACATCGAACTGGCCGTTCCCGAGGAGACGTTGAGCTGGCGGCCCGGCCCGTTCAACCGCGCCCTGGTCTCGCTGCCCGTCCGGTTCACCCCGAACGCCTCCGACCAGCGCCCGCAGGCCGCCGAGACCGCCCAGACGGCCAAGGCCGCGCAGCCCGCCGCGAAGGGTGGGCGTTGGAGCCAGTTCCTCAACTGGCTCAGCAGGTGATTCTCGCAACACTTATGTGGCCGTGATTACGGCATGAATCCTGAAAAACCCGGGTAATCAGCGCGAATGCCTGCGCCATATGCCATGGCGCCGATGACCGGAGAACAGGAGGGTGTCATGGACCACATATCCAGAGACGCCGCCGAGACCCGCAGCCCGCTCCTCCCGGGGCCAGCCGCCCCCGGCGGTCGTCCCCTTCGCACCGATGTCCCCCGGCCGCACGGCCGGGGGACATCTCTGTTGCCACCCGCACCCTCCGGGCGGACCGTGGGCAGCCACACGGGCCGTCAACTGCTCTCCCTGTGCGAGCTGGTGGGCCTGGACGCGGGCGACTGCGCCGGCTACGCCCGCGCCCTGACCGACGCGCTCGGACCGGTGGTGCGCCGCTCGCTCGACCTGCCGCCCGCCGCCCCGACCTTCCTCTCCGACGACCACACCCCGGTCGAGTTCTCGCTCTCCTTCTCCCCCGGCGCCGCCGCCCCCTCGCTGCGCGTCCTGTTCGAACCCTCCAGCGGCTTCGGCACCCTGGCCGAGAGCAGCCGGCTCGGCCTGCGCGCGCTGCACGGACTCGCCCAGCGCTGGGGCATCTCCACCGAACAGCTCGACCTGGTCCAGGACCTCTTCCTCCCCGACGACCCACGGGGGAGCTTCGCGCTCTGGATCACCCTGGAACTGACCGCCGGCGGCACCCCCCGGATGAAGGCCTACCTCAACCCCGCCGCGGCCGGGCCCGACCGGGCCGGGGCCACCGTCCGCGAGGCGCTGGACCGGCTCGGCCACCACCGGGCGTACGACAGCCTGCCGCCCGCCGACCGGCTGCTGCTGTTCGCCCTCGACCTCGGCGACTGGGCGGCCCCCCGGCTGAAGGTGTACACCGCCCACCACCGGCTGCGGGCCTCCGCCGTCGGCGCGCTCGACCGGATGGCCGGCGGCCCCTCGCCCGCCGAGACCGAAGCCTTCCTGTACACCGCCGCCGGGCTGCCCGCCGGGCACGACGGCGTCTTCGACCGCCGCCCCGTGCTCGCCTGCCACTCCTTCACCGACCCGGCGGCGGACCGCCCCAGCGGCTTCACCCTGCACGTCCCGGTCCGCGACTACGCCCACCACGACCGCGAGGTGCTCGACCGCGCCGAGAAGCTGCTGCCCCGGTACGGGATCGCCCCCGACGTGCTCCGCGACGCGCTCGGCGCCCTCACCCCGCGACGGCTGGAGGACGGCGTCGGCCTGATCGCCTACCTGGCCATGGTGCACCAGCAGGGCCACGACCCCCGGCTGACCGCGTACCTGTCCTCCGAGGCGTACCGGGTCCGCCCGCCCAACGAACGGCCCACCGGACCGCGCCCGGTGCTCTGACCACCGTGCTCTGACCGCCGCGCTGCACCCCCGCGCCCGGCACGTTCCACCGGGACCCACCGCGCCCCACCGCGGCCCTCGACGGCCGACGACGGCCGCAGCTGTCGGAGAAGACCCGTGACCCCCTGTATCACGAGCCTCCCCCGAACCCTCCGCTGCGGCCTAAGCCCCCGTCAACTCCCGCAGGTAGCCGTTCACGTCGACCTGGAGCGAGGACCCGGCCGACAGGCCGTAGCGACGCTCGATCCCGGCCAGGTGCCCGTCCGTCTCCTTGCGCATCACCTCCGCGGCGGGCAGCACCGACGCGCCGGTGACCAGCCGCACCAACCACTGCGCCTGCGCCTCCACCAGCCGGGTGATCGACCCCACCGGGCGGAACAGGCCCAGGAAGAACAGGCCCGGCCGCTCCGCGTCCACCATCCGCCGGTACAGCGGCACCGGGCCGTGCCCGCCCGCCGGGTGGTCGGCCGGCAGGAACGGGAACGACCAGCCGTACCCCGTGCAGTAGACGATCGCGTCCACCTCCGCCGTGCTCCCGTCCGTGAAGCGGACCGTCGAACCCGCCAGCGACTCGATGCCCGGCTTCGGCAGCACCGCGCCGTGCCGGATCCGGCTCAGGACCTCGTCCGAGATCGTCACCGGCGTCGCGAAGATCCGGTTCTCCGGCTCGGGCAGGCCGTACCCGGACAGCGGGCCGCGCGCCACCCGCAGCGCCTCCTCGATGAACTCCTGCTGCTCCGGCAGGGACTTGGCGGTGAACCACGGGGCGACCGCGATCTCCTCCACCGATATGCCGAACAGCTGCTTGGGCACCACGTGCTGGCCGCGGCGCACCGAGACCATCGTCCGCGCCGCGTGCCGCGACAGGTCCACCGCGATGTCCACCCCCGACGCGCCGAGGCCCACCACGACCACCCGCAGGCCCGCGAAGTCCGCACCGTCCGCGTACTCCATCGAGTGCAGGATCCGGCCGGTGAAGGACTCCGCCCCCGGCGGCAGCGGGTCCGGCACCAGCGGCACCGTGTGGTGGCCCGACGCCACCACCACCTGGTCGAAGACCCGCACGCTCTCCATCCCGTGGACGTCCCGGCTCACCACCCGCCACGCCCCGTGCCCGTCCTGCCGCACCGACACCGCCTCGGTGCGGAACTCCACGTACGGCAGCAGCCCCGCCCGCTCCGCGAACGCCCGCAGGTACTCCGCCATGTCCCGGCGGCTCGGGTACATCGGCAGGTCCTCGTCCATCGGGAAGGCCTTGAACGCCGTCAGGGCCTTCGCCGTGTTCAGGTGCAGCGCCCGGTAGGCCGGACCCCGCTCCCCCGGCGCCCGGTCCCGCCACACCCCGCCCACCTCGGCGGCCGCCTCCAGGCAGACGAAGTCCAGCCCCGCCTCGCGCAGCGCGTACGCCGCCGCGAGACCGGACAGACCCGCACCGATCACACAGACACTCACCGCGGCCTCCATGCAGTGTTGCACTCGAACTGACCGCTCTGGCAGCGATCTTGATGCCTCAGAGCATATGCAGCCTTCACATGCCTTCCCAGAGGACTTCCGGGCACGTTCCGGGGCCGGGCCCCGGGTCTGCGGTCGTCTTCAGCCGTCTGCGGCCGTCTTCAGCCGTCTTCAGCCGCCTGGAGTCGCCTGGAGTCGCCTGGAGTCGGCTGCGGTCGTCCTCCCCACCCGATCGCCTTGCCCGGGGCGGCGGACGGAGCCCACACTGATCGTCCGGAACCGAGGGGGCGTCATGACCGAGCACGGACCGGCCGATCCGGCCGACCCGTCCGGTTTCGGGGCGCTGCTGCGCGAACTGCGCACCCGCGCCGGGATCAACCAGCAGACCACCGCCACCCGGGCCGGACTCAGCGCCCGGGCCCTGCGCGACCTCGAACACGGCCGGGTCCGGCGGCCCCGCGCACGCACCGTCCACCGGCTCGCCGACGCACTCGCCCTGACCACCGACCAGGCCGCCGCGCTGCGCACCGCCGCCACCCGGGACGACCACGCCCCCGGGACCGGCCGCACCACCCTGCTGCTGCTCGGCCCGCTGCTGCTGCGCCGCGGCCGCGACACCGTCCCGATCGGCAGCCCCACCCTGCACCGCCTGCTCGGCCTGCTCGCACTCACCCACCCCGCCGCCGCCACCCGGCAGGAGATCACCGACACCCTGTGGCCGGCCGGCCCGCCCGCATCGCAGCAGAGCCTGGTGCACACCCACGTCAGCCGACTGCGCCGCCTGCTCAGCCCCGACGACCCGGACGACCCCGCGGCCGGCGTGGTCCGCACCCCCACCGGCTACCGGCTCGGCCTGCCCCGGCACCGGACCGACCTCGGCCGCTTCGACGACCTGCTGGCCCGCACCACCTGCCTGTGGCACGCCCCCGACCCGGACGCCGCCCACCAGGACCTCACCCGCGCCCTGCGGCACTGGCGCGGCCCCGTCCTCGCCGACGCCGACCCCGCCCTGCGCCGGCACCCCGCCGCGGTCGCCGCCAACGAACGCCGCATCCGCGCCGCCCTGCTGCACGCCGACACCGCCCTGCTGCTGCGCCGCCCCGACCACTCCGTCCCGCTGCTGCGGGAACTCGCCCACACCGAACCGCTGCACGAGGGGCTGCACGCCCGGCTGATCCTCACCCTCGCCGCGAGCGGCCGCCAGGCCGACGCCCTCGACACCTACACCCGGCTGCGCACTCGCCTCGACGAGGAACTCGGCGTCACCCCCGGCCCCGAACTCCACGACGCCCACCTACGCGTCCTACGCGGCCTACCGGGGCCCACCGCCACGCGGCCCGCACCGCGCGCCACCGGGGAGCACTGGCCGCTGCCGCATACCCCGGACGCCCCGGACGCCCCGAACGCTCTCGACGCCCAACCGCGCGTCCTACCGGGGCCCACCGCCGGGTGGCCTCCACCACGTGCTGCCGGGGAGCACCAGTCGCTGCCGCACACCCCGAACGCCCCGAACGCCCCGGGTATCCCGAACACCCTCGGCGCCTTCCCGAAGCCTGCCCAACTCCCGCCCACCACCGGACCGTTCGT
This sequence comes from Kitasatospora sp. NA04385, assembly GCF_013364235.1. Lineage (NCBI taxonomy): Bacteria > Bacillati > Actinomycetota > Actinomycetes > Kitasatosporales > Streptomycetaceae > Kitasatospora > Kitasatospora sp. NA04385. The sequence goes on from NZ_CP054919.1 coordinate 3,796,859, forward strand.
CGGGCGGCACCGGCAGCTGAGCGCGCTCGACGCGCTGCTCCCGGCCGACCCCGACCACCTCGACCACCCCGGTGAGCCGGCCGCCCGCCCGCCGCTCCTCGTGGTGGTCGGCCCGCCCGGCATCGGCAAGAGCGCCCTCGCCGCGCACTGGGCACACCGGCACCGCGACCGCTTCCCGGACGGCCAGCTCTTCGCCGACCTGCGCGGCCACTCCGCTCGGCCCGCACCGCACCCGGACGAGGTGCTGGCCCGCTTCCTGCGCGCCCTCGGCACCCCGCCCGACCGGCTGCCCGCCGACCCGGACGAGGCCGCCGCGCTCTACCGCACCCTGCTCGCCGACCGCCGCCTACTGGTCCTCCTCGACGACGCCCGCGACGCCGAACAGGTCCGCCCGCTGCTCCCCGGCGCCCCCGGCTGCGCCGTCCTGGTCACCGGCCGCACCCGGCTCACCGGCCTGGTCGCCGGTGACGGCGCCCGCCGCCTCACCCTCGACCCGCTCGACCCCGCCGAGGGCGCCCTGCTGCTCGGCAGCGTCCTCGGCCCCTGCCGGGTCGCCGCCGAACCGGCCGCCGCCCACCGCCTGGTCCGGGCCTGCGGCGGCCTCCCCCTCGCCCTGCGCCTGGCCGCCGCCGACCTGACCACCCGCACCACCGCCCTCGCCGACTACGCCCCCGCCCACCCCGACGCCGCCCATCCCGACGCCGCCCTGCTCGCCCGGCTCGACCTCGCCGACGACCCGCGCACCGGCCTGCGCGCCGCCTTCGGCCACTCCTACCGCGTCCTCCCCGCCCCCGCCCGCCGGATGTTCCGCCTGCTCGGCCGGGCCCCCGCCGCCGGGCTCACCGCCGCCACCGCCACCGCGCTCGCCGCCACCGGCCCCACCGAGACCACCGCCCTACTGGACCGTCTCGCCGACGCCCACCTCGTCCGGGAGGAACCCCCCGGCCACTACCGGCTGCCCGGCCTGCTCCACCCGTACGCGGCGGGGCTGGCGGCGGAGGGCGATGAGGGGTGCGGCGGGGGGTGCGGTGATGGCGGCTCGGGGGCGGTTGACGTCAATCCATTGATTGACGCTCATCAGCAGTTTGGCGGCGATCAATGGATTGACGTCGAGCAGCCGCCCACCATCAGCGGATTGACCGGTCGTCAGCATCCGAACGCGACCGCCACCCGAGTCTGCGACGCGGAACCCGCCGAAGCCAAGCACGAGTTGACGCACCGCCCGCTCATACCCGTTGCGCCCGTCCCGCCCCGCGACCTGGCGTCCGGTGGGTCCGACGGGCGCGGCGGCCCGCACCCCGACGACATCACCGTGCTGGGCCTGATCTGCTGGAAGCTCGGCCGTCTGCCCGAGGCCGCCGAGCACTTCACGCAGGCCGCCCGCGTCCTCGCCACCGGCCCCGCCACCAACTCCGGCCCCGGCCCTGCCCCCGCCACCAGCTCCGGCCCCGCCACCGCCACCGCCACCGGCTCCGGTCACAGCGGCGGGGCGAGCGACCGGGAGGCCATCGCCCGGACCAACCTGGCCGTCGTGCAGCGGGCGCTCGGACGGCCCGGGGAGGCGATCCGGGGGATCGGCGAGGCGCTGCCGGTGCACCGGTGGCACCGCAACCGGTTCAGCGAGGCCGTCGCGCTGAGCTGCCTCTCCCGTGCCCACACCGACCTCGGCGACCACGCCACCGGGCGGCTGCTGGCCCACAGCGCGCTCGCCGCCGCCCGGGCCGGGCGCAGCCGGGCGCTGGAGGCCGGGGCCCGGCTCGCCCTCGCCGACTCGTACCTCCGCGCCCACCGCCCGGCCGAGGCGACGGCCGCGTACCGGGAGGCGCTGCGGTCGGCCGAGGCCTCGGGCGACCGGCACCCGCAGGCCGCCGCCCTGGCGGGGCTGGCCGCCGCCCTGATCGAAACCGATCCGCGGGCCGCACTGCGCACCGCCGAACGCGCCCTGGCGCTGGCCCGCGCAGCCGAGTACCGGGTGCTCGAAGGCGACGCGCTCACCGTCCTGGCCCGCGTCCACGTCCGGCTGTGCGAGCCGCACGCCGCCCTGGCCCTCGGCGCCGACGCGCTCGCCCTGCACCGGGCGACCGGCCACCGCCCGGGCGAGACCCGGACCCGGCTCGTCCTGGCCCTGGCCGCCGCCGCGCTCGGTGCCGACGCCGACGCCGTCCGGCACCGCCGGGAGGCCCTGCTGCTCGTCCGGGCGACGGGCGGAACCCCGCCGCGCTGACCCGGAAGTTCCGCGGAACTTCCGCCCCGCCGCATCACCGCAGCTCAGCGCACCCGCAGCGCCCGTTCCTCCTTCCGGTTCCGCTCCGGCCGATCGCACAGCCCGGCTCCTTACGGTGGTCGCACCTCACCCGCACCGGACCCAGAGGTGACACCTTGAGCCGTTACGACCGACTCGCCCGCACGCCCTCCGTGCGCCGCGTCCAGCAGGAAATGGGCAGCGCCGCCGCGGCCGAGCGCCGGCTGCGCACGTCCGACGACGCGCCCGACGACAGACCCGACGACGGGCCCGAACCGCTCAGCGCCGCCGCGGCGGCCTTCGTCCAGGGGCTCGACGGCTTCCTGTTCGCGACGGTCAACGAGGACGGCTGGCCGTACATCCAGCACCGCGGCGGCCCGCCCGGCTTCGTCCACGTGCTGGACCCGTACACCCTCGGCTACCTCGACGTGCGCGGCAACCGGCAGTACCTCACCACCGGCAACCTGCGCGGCGGGGACGGCCGGGTCGCCCTGTTCTTCCTCGACCACGCCCGGCAGGCCCGGCTGAAGGTCTTCGGCCGGGCCACCGCCGTCCCCGCCGACCGGGACCCGGACCTCGCCCGGCGGCTCGCCACCCCGCGCACCGACGGCCGGGTCGAGCAGCTCGTCACCATCAGCGTCGAGGCGCACGCCTGGAACTGCCCCAACCACATCACCCCGCGCTTCACCGAGCGCGAACTCGCCGACGTCCTGGACCCGATCCGCGACCGGCTGGCCCGGCTGGAGCGGGAGAACGCCCTGCTGCGCGCCGAGCTCGCCGCCGCCACCGGCGCGCACCCCTCCTCCCGACCGAAGGACTGATCCCGCCGTGCCCACCGGCCTGACCGACCACCCCGCGGCCGCGGCCGCGACCGCCCCCGGACCGGCCATCTGGTCCCGCAACTTCCGCCGCTACTTCACCGCCCGCAGCGCCGGTCTGCTCAGCTGGGCGATGCTCCCGGTCGCCGTCTCGGCCGGGCTGCTCTCGGCCGGCCACGGCCTGGACACCGCGGGCTACGCGATGGCCTTCCTGGTGGCCCCGTTCGCCGGGCTGGTGCTGTTCGGCGGCGTCCTCGCCGACCGGTTCACCGCCCGCCGGATGATGATCGTCGCCGACCTGACCAACCTCACCGCGCACGTCCTGCTGGCCGCCCTGTTCTGGCACGGCGTCGACCGGCTCTGGCAGCTGTACGCCCTGCTCGCGGTGGCGGGCACCGCCAACGCCCTGTTCCAGCCCGGCGCGGCCTCGACCGTCCCGCTGATCGCCCGCGACGTCCAGGGCGCCAACGGCGTGCTGCGCACCTCGGAGGCGATCACCGGCCTCGGCGGCCCGGCGCTGGCCGGCGTGCTGGTCGGTTTCGGGTCGACCGGCTGGGTGATGGCGCTGTCCGCGCTCGCCTACGCCACCAGCGCGGCCTGCCTGTTCGCGCTGCGCCTCGGCGCCGTTCCCGCCCCGCCCGCCGGGCACTCGTTCCGGCACGACCTGGCCGTCGGCTGGCACGAGTTCCGCTCCCGGAGCTGGCTGTGGGGGGTCATCCTGATCTGGATGGTCTACGCCGTCCTCGCCTGGGGGCCGCAGCTCTCGCTCGCCGCGGGCGTCGTCGTCCCCGCCCACGGGCCCACCGCGTTCGGCCTGGTCAACTGCGCCCTGGGCGCGGGCACGGTGGCCGGCGGGCTGCTCGCCATCCGCTACAAGCCCCGCCGCCCCCTCGCGGCCGGCGCGGTCGCCATGTTCGCCTATCCGCTCTACCCCCTCGCCATCCTGCTGCACGCCCCGGTCTGGCTGCTCGCCGCCGCCCAGGTGCTGGTCGGCACCGGCATCGGCGTCTGGGGCGTGATGTGGTCGACCGCCGTCCAGACCCAGGTGCCCGGCGAGGTCCTCAACCGCGTCCATGCCTACGAGGTCGCCGGCTCGGTGGGCCTCTACCCGATCGGCTCCGCCCTGGCCGGGCCCGCCGCGCACGCCTTCGGCACCTCCCACGTCCTCGCCGCCGGCACCCTGGTCGCCCTGCTCACCCCCGCCGCCCTCCTCCTCGCCCGCCCCGTCCGCACCCTCCCCCGCATCCCGGACCGCCCCGCCGCCCACCCCAACGACCCATCACCGCACCCCGGTTGACCCCTCCCCGCACCCCCGCCCGGACAACGAAGAAGCCCCAGGTCGTTGACCTGGGGCTCTCTGCTGGAGCGGGTGACGAGAATCGAACTCGCGCTCTAAGCTTGGGAATCTCGACAGCCAGTCAGCTTGCCTGGACCCTGAACTGCACAGATGCCGCCAGAAGGCTCTTTACGACGCCTATCGAAAGGCTAACTGTTGACCGCTACTGACCGCCTGTCTTCGCCTCGTAAGACACGGATGGGGCACGCAAGGAGCGCTACCCGTCATCCCGCTTCCAAGATCAAGCTGAGCGAACTGCTTCCCGGCCCATCGCTGTCACGACCCGAACTGCAGGTAAGGACAGACCCCGCAGGACGCCCCGAGAGATCACCCCATGGCCATCACAGGTGCCGATCACTGGACTGCCAGACTCCATGACAGACGCGTGCTCTGTTTTAGCTGGCCAACGCGGTCCTAGACACCATCTTTCGATCAAACATCGGCAGACAAGGCGGCTGGCAGACCGCGAGATGGCGTCTCCATCTGGACAGAGAGTGACTGAGTTAGGCGCAATCGGTAGCGAGAAGCCTCAAACCCGACCATACTTCTGACCAAGCGCCGCAGGGCGGCGTCGCGCACGTTGCCAGGGGGTGGCTTGTGACTGGATCTGACCGAAAGAAGACCGTCGCCTTTTATGAGATTGTCCGACCAAAGGACTCGGGCGAGGCACGCATGTCTAATGTTGACTGGCAAACGGTGCTGGCCAATATTGGAGACATTCCCCCCGAGCGCCGCCTATATCGAGACACCGAAGATATTTATTTCGGCGAGCCCGTGGTAGCGGGTGGACGCATGCATCTAGGGGTGGCTCGACTTCGAGACCGCGACATTCAGCAGATCGATTGGGTCCATGGAAGAATCGATCATCTGCAGCTAGAAGAGAATAGAAGCATCGTTGACACAACCGTCGTCAGCTTTCTGCCTTATGGAAATATCATCGGCGTTCTACAAGGAACAATGTCAGCCCCGCGGCCAAGCGCGGTTCAGCGTTGGCTGAACAGCATGGACTCTGGGCTTGACCGTGATATCGCAGTAGTCCCTCTCATCGGAAGAAATGCTCGCGAGAAGCTAAAGAGGGCCGAAGCGATTAACTTCTTCGAGGTGAGACTCCGCCCAGGGCCGGATCTTCTGGATTCGGACGTAGCCGGTCTCGGAGATTTGTCTCGCCGGGCTCATAGGCATAACCCAAATGCCCTAATTACACTAACAATGAAGATTCCCAAGCAGGGACCCTTCAGCCGAGGAACTCGACGCTCGCGCGGGGAAAGCCAACTGAGAGAAGATGTTCTAGGTTTTATTTCCCAATACGCGAGCCTGGTGGGCGAGGGCGGTGCCGTAGACCGGGCTATTGCTCATGTCGTCCTCCCCAACGGCGACGGTGACCTGATCGAAGAGAAGATCAACTTTGTATCTGATCACATTACTGCCCAGCGGCAAGTGATGATGCGGCGGAGCGAGGGTGGAGCCCCCTGGCATGAGGCGGCAGTAAGAGCGATCACGCAGGTAGCTACTGAGTGTGAGCGCGAGCTGCGTGACGCTGTCAGTGCCGTGCCATAGTCTCCCTGAAGTCGATTGGGGGAGTGATGGCTCGTTGGGCGCGGTTCACGACATCCATATACAACGCATGGGGCGAACGCCCCACGGTGGACTGGGTGCTTGCGGTGGCGATTACGATCTCCCACGGTTTCATTTCCGGCAAGCACTTGCTAGCCGAAAACTCGGCAGATCAGCGCATGAGCATCTATGCGACGGTCGCTTCCGTGGCGGCGATTATTGGCGGATTTGGCACGGCTGCAATTAGTCAATATGCCTCCAGCTCTGGACGGCGAATGACGTTTATTAGAGTCAGGTTTGGCCCAAGCCTGCGCCGTAACTGGGTTAGCATTCTGGTTTCGATGTCAGAAGTTTCAATTGGATGCCTCGCTGTCATGATTTATGACTCTGGGGAAAATCTGGGCCGGGCAGGATGGCTACTGGAAGCCGTTCTGGTCCTCGGTATTCTGCGCACAATTCGACTGATTTGGCTATTCAGGCTTCTGATTGATGTATCGGACCATGATGGAGCGTCTGGTGGCGGCCCGGAAGAAGTCCGAGTTGTCAGGAGAAATAATCCGGGAATCTAAGTCCCGAAGACTTCCGGAGGAGCGAGTGCATTAGGGCGGCGGAGCGGTTTTGGCCGGTGTCCTGCCTGGTCTGGGGTCGAGCATGATCGGGGGGCCGTAAGCTGTTGCGACTCGGTCAGGGCTTTTTGGGCCTGACCGCAATGTGGCCGAGTGGCCCCCCGTTCTTGCTCGACGCGGGGCCCGGTCCTGGCAGGTGGGTAAAATCGTGGAGCCGTCGGCCCCAGCCCCGGCGGAGTTTGGGGCCCCTGCTCTCTCTGCCGCCCGTCCGCCGACGCGGCCGGGGCGCCGCTGGCGTGGGGCGAAGGCAGGAGCGTCGGCGATCGGCCAAGGCCGCGCTGGCGCGCTGTGCGCGCCTTGATGAAGTAGTGGAACTCGTAACAGCTCTACTGCCTCTGCCTTTTGATCTACTCCCCGCCGGGTACGAGCTGGCCGTAGGCGGCTGTCATGTCATCGTGGCGCTTGCCCCGGAAGGTGCCTGGCTCGATGGCCAACTCGGCATCACGGATGGCTTGGACGGCTCGTTCGGGGCCCTGCTTGGCGAGCGTGTCCAACAGCCGCTCCCAGGTCCAGCCGTAGCGCTCCACGAGCCGCGAAACGCCGTCGGTGACTATGCCGAAGCTCTCGGCGTCCGCAAGGGGGAAGCTCGCCGTCACGGCCCGGTCCGCAGCTTCCGGCTTGGTGCTGGCGATCCAGAAGCCTTCGTCCGTGTTGCGCAGGACGCTCAGGGAGTCGCGGCCATAGGCGGGCAGGGTGACATCCGGTCGTCGAACACCGCCGTCACCTCGCCGCCGTGGGTGCGGACCACGATGGGGAGTCCGCAAGGGTGAGGCAGTCCAACCGCCCATTGTGCTCGCGCACGATGGCGACCGTGCTGGACGGGCTGTTCGGGTTGGTGAGGTCGCACTGCGCGTACAGGCCCCGGGCCCGGATGATCCCTTCGCGTAGCACCTCGGTGAGGGCGAGCCCCGGGTTCTCGATCAGCACACAGGCGAGTCGACCGTCGAGGCGACCCGCCAGTCACGACACGCTGCGCTCCCACCCGGACGGCAGGCCGATGGCCGTGGCGCCGTCCAGGACGATGACGAACCGCTCGGCGGCAAGGATGAAGTCCCCGTTGGCCTGCACGTCCGAACTCGGCTGGCAGGTGGAGCTGATCTGCACGGTGTTCCTACTCGGGGCAGAGAACTCGCAAGGGAAGACGTAGCGGTCCGCCGCCCTCTCCGGCGTCGGCATCCGGGCCTCCGTCTCCTCGCGGAACTTGGCGAGCTGGGTGGGGTAGCTCTCGGTCCGGGTGCGCCGACGCCGGACGAAGACCAGCCCCCTGGTTTCGCTGCTGAACCACTCAGCGACCCATGCCGGTGCCTGTACCTCGGCAAGCACCAACATCTCCTGGCGCCGCTGGAGGCCGGCCGATTCCACCTCGGCCTGGAACGCCGCTTGCCCGAGTCTCGGCGGTACCGCGCGAAGCGGTCCGAGCCGACTCGGATGATCGGAGGCTTCTCCCAGACGAAGACGTCCTTGTCACGGGCTCCGAGAGGACACGCGGTCCCGGAATTGGTCCAGACAATGAAGAAGCCCCAGGTCGTTGACCTGGGGCTCTCTGCTGGAGCGGGTGACGAGAATCGAACTCGCGCTCTAAGCTTGGGAAGCTTTTGCCCCGAATCGGGCATTTCCGCAGGTCACAAGCCTTGCAGGCCCCACCCCGGAGCGCCGCGGATCATGGAATCCTTGACCGGCACCGACCCCGACATACCGCCCCTACTCGCGCAACAGTCGCACACGACGCTCCACGGCCGCTTCGATTCGCCGTCTTGGAGTCACCTCGATCATGCCCTGGCGTAACCGACCGAACGGCTATGAGACACCGACCGCTCCTCGGCGAGCAAGGCTGCCACCGGGCCACCTGATCGATGCTCACAGCGCTTCACTTCCCCTGGGCGCGCAGCAATGAGACCGAGAGGCTCCTCCCGTGCGGCATGAACGCGACATATAATGACGGTGGGGAACATTTCCCCAGCCAAGAGCGCCGACGGCCCGAAGACCTCAGCACGGCCAGTCGGCCTGCCCTATCGGTGCTCCGGGCATCTGCCGCCCCACCGACCCAGGGCTCGGTGGAGTCCTCCAAGAAGGTCTGCCATGCCTCGCAAGCAGAAGGCACGTCGCCGGTTTCGGCAACGCCCGCCAATACAGGTCGGGCCGCTGGAGCGCGACCTACACCGACCGCAACGGCCGGACACAGCGGTCTCCGGAAACCTTCGACACCGAGCTCGACGCCCTGACCTGGCTCGCACTCGTTCAGGCTGACCTCGCCCACGGCCGCCGCGCACCCATCACCTCCCCACTCAAGGGCGTCCTGTTCAAGGACTACGCCAAGGACTGGATCGACAACCGCCCCCTCGCGGCCACCACCCGCGGGCTCTACCAGCGCCTGCTGAAGGCATGCATCCTGCCCACCTTCGGCAGCACACCCGTCACCCGCATCACCTTCGCGAAAGTCCGGCACTGGAACTCCGAACAACTGGACAAACAAGGTGAATCAGTCGCCGCTAAGGCCTACCGGCTCCTCAAGGCGATCATGGAGACCGCCGTCGCCGACGACGAGACACTCCCCCGCAACCCGTGCCGCATCCGCGGCGCCGGCAGCGAGCACCCGGCCGAACGCCACACCGCCACTGTCCCCCAGGTCTTCACGCTCGCCAACACCGTCGGCGAACGGTGGCGCCTGTTCGTCCTCCTCGGCGGGTTCGCCACCCTGCGCCCCGAAGAACTCGCCTCCCTCAGGCGCGAGGACATCGACGTCCCCCGACGCCTGATCCGCATCACTTCCGCCTCGCCCGAACTCCTCAACGGCAGGCGCGCCACCGGCCGCCCCAAGTCCGAGGCCGGAACCCGCACCGTCCACCTGCCCGCCATCCTCGACGAAGCACTGCACCTGCACATGGACCGCTACGCCGAACCCGGCCCCCTTGGACTCGTCTTCGTCGGCGAGAAGGGAGCCCCCTTCCGCCGCTCCACCTTCGGCCGAAAGTTCCACAAGGCCCGCGCCAACGTCCCCGACCTGCCGGAGAACTTCACCTTCTACGACCTACGCCACACCGGCAACACCCTCCTCGCTCAGGAAGGCGTCAGCCTCAAGGACCTCATGGTCCGCATGGGCCAGAGCACCCCACGAGCCGCCATCGGCTACCAGCACTCCACCGACAACCGCCAACGCGAACTCGCCGACAAACTCGACCACCGCATCCTCGCCGACCTCCGCCGCAGCGCAGGCCGCAACCGAACAACACCATGAGTCCGACGATCTCCCAAAAGGCGATTAGTGCATGTTTGCACCTAATATGCGCATACGTGGCAGGCGTTTCGCCGGTCTTGCCTGCAGCTCGGTACGCGGGAGAGGGGCCGTGCCTTGTCCGACAGCGCAGAGGCAATCCATTCGCGGTTGGCGGAGCTGATCGCGCCCATGGCCGACAGCCGGATCATCGACCTTGGCTGCGGCTCCGGCCCGACGCTGCTCTCGCTGAGCCGTCTAGCCCCGGATGCCACGCTGATCGGAGTCGACAGGTCTCCCGCCTTCCTCGGGCAGGCGCGGCAGAACCTTCAGGGCCACCCCGGCACGCTGGTGGCGCTTGCCGCAGACCTGCGATCCGCCATTCCGTGCGGGGATGGGAGTGCGGATGCCGTGCTGTCGTACAACACCGTGGAGTGCCTGCCGGATCCAGATGAATTGTTGGCAGAGATCGCTCGCGTTCTCCGGCCGGGTGGGCGGGCGGTCCTTGCGCACGTCGACTTCGACTCTCTCGTGATCGCCGGCGCGGATGCGGACCTTGATCGGCGGGTCTGTCACGCATACGCGGACGACGTGCAGAACTGGATGGATCACGCGGACGGGCGAATCGGCCGCAAGCTGGGGCTGCTGTTGGCGCGGAGTGCGCTGAGGCTGGTGAGCGTCGAGCCGCTGTTGACGTGGTCGACCGAGCTGTCGGGTCACGCGGAGGCCAGGATCGGCGAGATCCGAAAGGCGTTGTTGTCCGCGGACAAGCATGGCCGAGGCGCGGTCAGCGCGGCCGAGGTCGAGAAGTGGTTCGCGACGGTGCGGGAGGCGGATCGCCTGGGCGGGTTCTTCTTCTCCGAGCTGGCCTTCATCGCGGTCGCCGAGCGCCCGAGCGAGGAGCGCTTGGCCGGCGGCACCGCTCCGCCGACTCACGATGGCATCCTGCCCGGGCACGGGGAGCGCTGGGCGTCGACGCCTCCCGCCGCAGCGTGACGGACGGCTACGGCACGGTGCGGCGCCGGAGCACGTTGTCGGCGAACGAGCAGATGGCCTTCTCCGAGAGGCCGAGCGGAGCTGTGGTGTCCAGGGTGAGCGCCGGGTGTTCGGGGTCGGTCCAGGAGAGCTCGGGTGCATCAGGAGCGGGGGTAGGGCGGTAGGCGGGTGTCGGTCGGAGGGCGTCGCGGGCGTGCCGGAGCTGTTCGGGTGCGCGGACGTGAATGAGGTGAAGTCGTTCGCCGAGGAGGTCGGCGGCGAGCTGCCGTTCTGCGGGCGTGGAGGTCACGAGCGTGACGATGCCGATCGGGTGCCGGAGGGCGGCGTGGGCGAGCGCCTCGATGGTGGCGATGCGGTCTTCCGGGGACCAGCCGAGGTCTCGCAGGATGCCGGTGGCCCGCTGTTCGTCGGCGTCGTACAGGACGCAGTCGCGGTGCTCGTGTTGAAGGTGGGCGAGGAGTCGGCGGGCGAGGGTGGTCTTCCCGGAAGCCGGCAGGCCCATGAGCCAGAAGACCGCGGAGGCTGGTGGGTGCTTCACGCGGGGTAGCCCCACTTCTCGCACCAGTGCTTGAGCAGCGGCGGGATCGTCACGTCGGCCGGAGGCGGGGTGGCGTCCTGGATCCGGCCGGAGGCGATCTGGGATGACCAGTCGCCGATGCCGTAGACGAACGGGCCGTGGTCGTGGCGGCCGTAGTCGAGCATGGTCGGCTCCCAGGGGATGCCGATGTACTCGCACAGGGTCTTGCAGGTGACTTCCGGTTCAGCGGTCAGCTGCTCGTAAGTGACGCTGACGGAGGTGGGGACGTGGGCGGCGGCTTCGGCGAGGGCGGTGGCGAACTTGCCGACGGTGACGGCGGCTTCGGCGAGGTCGGTGGCGTCGCCGGCGCGGCGGATGGAGTCGGCGATGGCCACCGGGTGGCGGCGCAGGATGATGTAGCGGGCGTCGGGCCAGCAGTCGACGAGGCGCTGCCAGATGAAGACGTTGCCGGGGGACTTCTCGGCGAGCACGGTCTTGCCCGCTTCGGTGAGTTGACGGTGCAGCAGCCGGTCCCACAGGAGGTGTTCGAGGTCCTGGCGGCCGAGGCCGAGAGTGCGCATGGCGAGGTCGGTGAACTCGTCGTCGACGGTGACGGTGAGGCCACCGAGGTGGAGTTCGTGCGGGGCGTGGACGTCGGGGTGGGAGCCGAGCAGGCAGCGCAGCAGGGTCGATCCGGAGCGGATCGGGGAGAGGATGAAGACGGGTGCGGGGACGAGGCGCTGGTCAGGCACGGAACTCCTTCTTCACCTGGTGCTCGCGTTCGGCGAAGACGCGCAGGCGGGTTTCGAGGTCGCGGCGGTAGTGGGCTGAGCCGGGGGTGGTCTTCTCGTCGCAGTGGAAGATCCGCAGCGGGAGCTGGTGCAGGTAGCCGATGCCGGGCCCGGCGGGGTGGGCGAAGGTGTGGGAGAGCCAGTCCTCGTAGTTCAGCCAGCTTTGGCCGTCGTCGTGGAACCGGTCGCCGGGGATGCCGCCAGCTGCGGCCATGACGGGACGCGCGCGGTGGGTGTCGTAGATCAGGAAGTGGGAGGAGACCCGGTTGACCGAGCGGACCTCGGCGCTGAGGACGGGGCCGGCGTCTTCGAGTTTCCATTGCCAGCATTCGTGGTCGTCGATGCGCTGAGCGAGGGCGAGCTGGGGGTAGCGGTCGAAGGTGTCGGCGATCTCGGCGAGGACGTCGGTGGCGTTGGGGTCGCGGAAGGCGACGACGTCGCCCTCGATGGTGATCAGGAATCGGCTCTTGTCGGTGACGAAGTGGGTGTGGATGTTGTTGGCCTGGTCGCCGGAGGCCCGGTGGCGGGTGCGCCAGCGCAGCCGTACCTCGTCGAATCCCCAGGTGGAGTGCGCGAGTTCAGTGATCTCTTCGATCGGGGCGTTCTCGGCGCCGTCCACGACGAGGACCAGGTCGTAGGGGTGACGGGTGCCCCGGCACAGGGCGTCGAGGGTGGCGGGGATTGTGCGGCGCAGGAGTTCGACGTCGCTGTGGACGAGGTAGGCGATGGTGAAAGCGGGCGGGTAGGCCACCGGGGTCACCACCCTGCCGGTCCGGTCACGTCCGCCGCGGCACCGCCGTCGGGCGGGGCTGCGGTGGTGAGCAGTGCGCGGGCGTCGTTCAGCATGGCGGCGGTGAGTTCCTGGGAGTGGTCGAGGATGGCCTGTTCGATGCCGCGCTCGATGTCGTCGGGGATGTGGGGGTGGCCGACGCACATGCCCATGACCTGGTACTTGGCGGTGGTCCCGAGTCCGATGCGGTCGGCGAGGTCCTGGAGGGCGAAGAGGTCGAAGACGACGGTGCCGCTGCGGTAGAGGCGGTCGGCGAAGGCCGCGGTGTAGCGGGAGACGAGTGCGCGTACCGCCCCGTGGAGTTCAGGCCGGCTGTAAGCCTCTTGGAGGGCGTGGGCAACTGGGTTGGGGAGGAAGACGAAGGCGCACCGGTAGAAGTCGGAGGTGCCGAGGAGACGGAAGGTGCCGGTGCGCTCCAGCAGGTCGACCATGCGCTGGTAGGTGGCCTGGCGGGCTTCTACGAGTTGGCCGATGCCGTCGGTGCCCTGGTGCTTCATCAGGGCCCACAGCTTGAGTGATTCGAAGCCGCGGGATCCGTAGAACGGGGTAATCAGCCCGAGGTCGAGGCAGTTGGGGTCGTCGGCGCGGTCCGGGTAGCGGGTGAAGTGGCCGAGCACGGTCGGGTCGCGGAAGAGGGCGTAGCTGGAGGGGTAGGAGACGAACAGGCCCTTGTGGGGGTCGAGGGCGACGGAGTCGGCGCGTTCGATGCCGGCGAGCTGAACCTTGAGCTTCTCGGAGAACAGCAGGCTGCCGCCGTGGCAGGCGTCGACGTGGAACCAGACGCCGTGCTGGGCGCAGAGGTCGGCGAGGGCTTGCAGGTCGTCGATGCCGGTGGTGCGGCAGTTCCCGGCGACGCCGACGACCATGAAGATCCGTTTGCCGGGCTGCGGTGAGGCCAGCAGGCCGGCGATCGAGGCGGGGTCGCTGGTGAAGTCGGGGGTGGCGTCCGCCCACAGGAGTCCGTCGGTGCCGAGGCCGAGGGCTTGGGCGGCGGCGAGGTAGGAGAAGTGCTCGACGCCGCCGGCGAGGAGGATCACGGGCTGCTCGGGGATGGCGCGCAGGCCGCGGTGGCGGACTTCGGGGTAGGTGTGGGCGAGGGCTGCGGCGATGGCGATGTGGTTGCTCATGTTGCCGCCGGAGGTCCACATCCCGCCGAGCGAGGCGAGTCCCTGGTAGGCGGTGAGCGGCGCGGCCTTGTAGCCGATGAGTTCGCGCAGCCAGGTGATCAGCTGGGCTTCGATCACGCTGGCGGCGGGCGCGCTGCGGTCGAAGGCGATCAGGTTCTGGTTGAGGAAGGTGGCGACGATGTCCGCGGTGAGGGCGGCGATGCTGTCGCCGGTGTCAGGGAAGGCGAGGTAGCGCGGGTCGGCCTGGGAGATCGACCAGCCGGCGATCTCGGCGAGGGAGTCCATGAGCCGGTCGTCGCTGGTCCCGGTGTGGGGGATCGGCCTGGCGAGGCGGTCGATGAGTTCGCCGACGCTCGCGTGCCGCAGGACGAGGTGGTCGCGGAGCTCGCCGGTGGTGAAGTCGAGTCCGAGGTCGACCGCCCGGTGCAGCAGCGCGCGGCTGTCGTCCCGGGGACGGTTGCTCAGCAGGGCGGGCGGTTGGGGGTCAGGCACGTCCGAACTCCATTCGATACACGCAGCCTTCGCACGAGGACCAGGCGGGGCCTTGGAGGAAGGAGTCCCGCAGTGACCGGTAGGGCGTTGCCGTCCAGATCTCGGCGATCGGCGTCTGGTGGATGTTGCCGAGCACGTTGCCGGGGCTGGACTCCATGTGGACACAGCACGGCGTGACGTCGCCGTCCTTGGTGAGGTAGCTCGCGTCCCACGGCCACGGGCAGACGGCGTTCGCGGCGGCCGGGGAGGCGAGGCGGGAGTAGTCGAAGATCGACAGCTGCAGGCCGTGTTCCTCGGCCCGGGCGAGGCCGGCCTCGAGGTGCGGGACGACGTCGCCCGGGGGGAGGGCGAACAGGGACTCGGTATTGAGGGTCTTGTCCTCGCCCCAGTGGTGCAGGCTCTCCACGCTGACGCGAGTGAGGCCGTGGTCGGCGACGAAGTCGACGATCGCCGGGAACTGGTACAGGTTCGCCGAGGAGAGCGTCACTGCGGCGGACAGTCCGGTCTTCCGTCCCTGGGTTAGTGCGACCGCTTCGCGCAGGGCCGTGCTCAGCTGGGACAGGCGCAGCCCGGAGCGCATCCGTCCGAGGGTGGCGTCGTCGGTGCCGTCGACGCTGATGGCGATCAGGTCGAGCCCGGCGTCCAGGACCGGTCCGAGTCGGCGGCGCACCAGCAGGCCGTTGGTGTTCGTCGAGGTGAACACGGAGCGGTCGGTGCATGCCTTCACGTAGGCGGCGAAGTCGCGGACGATCAGTGCCTCTCCGCCGCCGACGAAGGAGACGTGGCCGAGGTCGGGGAGCTGGTCGAGGAGCGCGACGAACGCCTCCAGGGGCAGGTGCCCACCGCTGCTGTCGTGCACGGCCCGAAGGCAGCCGGCGCACGCGAGGTTGCACAGGTCGGTGAGCTCCACCTGCAGGTACTGCGGCATGGTGGTTGGCTGTCCGGGGGTGAGGCCGTAGCGGTCGAAGTCGTCGGTGACGAGGAACTTCCGGAACCGCTCGGGCACCGTGATCTGCGGCGCGTGTTCGGGTGTCACCCGGCCACCGCCTTTCGGTAGACGGAGACGGTCTCGTCGGCGAACAGGGCGAACTCCTCCACCCTGCGGTCGAACGACGGCATCCGAGGGGCCAGTTGGTGGGAGGCCGCGTCGATCGCTCGGGTCCAGGCGGCCGGATCGCGGTAGTCCTCGACGAGGTGGACGCCGGGGTCGTCTGCGAGGTGGTGCATGGACGGGACGGCCGAGGACCACACCGGGACACCCAGGGCCCGTGCCTCGTACGCCACCAACGGGTGGTTCTCCCACCACTGCGACGGCACCAGCAGCGCCCGGGCGTCGGCCAGCACCGGACCGACCTCGGCACGGGAGTGCGGGGGAAGCCAGCGCACCCGGGGATCCGACGCGGCGAGGGCGCGCATCCGCTCCTCGTAGGGGGCGTCGTCCGGCACTGTCGCGATCAGCAGCGGCAGGTCGGTGCGGCTGCGACGGTAGGCGTCGAGTAGGAGGTGGAGGCCCTTCTCGGGCGAGCACCTGCCCAGGAACAGCAGATGCCTCCCGTCTCCGCTGCTGGCTGCGAGTGGAGCCCAGGTGTCGGGCAGCCCGTAGTAGGCGCGGTCGCGGACAGCCTTGCCCACGTCGACGCCGGCCTTCGCCAGCTCGGCGGCCTGGTAGGGCGTCTGGGTCCACAAAGCCTTGACCCGGTCGTTCAGCCAGGCAATGTTCCGCGCCCGCCACTGGGCCACGTCGCCGTGGGCGTTCGCGGGGGCATTCAGACATTCGAGACAGTCCCGGGTGGGTGCGGTCGCCGTGCACTGCGTACCGGCGGACCTGACAACGAGCTGGTGATCGGGGCAGACCGTGGTGTAGTCGGTCAACGTCGCGACCACCGGCACCCCGGCCAGGGACGGGGTGCCGAGGAACTCCAGGCCGATGCGGCTGAAGTGCAGGACATGCACGACATCCACGCCAGGACGTCCGACGAGCAACTGCTCGACGCGGTGGGCCTGTTCCGTCTCCTGGACGCGCCAGCCAACGGGGTAGTCGCCGGTGAACGCCACGGGCAGGCTCAGGTACTCGCCGGCCGTGCGGCGGTGCGGGGGCGGTGGTTCGCCGGCCGCGAGCCAGCTGACGTGCACGCCGCGGGCAGTCAGGGCGCGGGCGAGGTCGTCGGCCAGGATCTCCGTGCCGCCGGCGTCGTCGCCGGCGAACCGGTGGGTGGTCAGAAGGATCCGCACGTCTGCGCCCCTCAGCAGGTGTTGCCCTGGAGACCGGCCCAGCGGCCGATCGGGGTGAGTCCGGCGGGCATCCGCCCGTTCACACCAGCGCTCTCCGGCCCCGTGAGGGCTTCTGGCCCCGACAGTCGCAGGGCTCCGGTGCGGGAGCGGTCGAGGACCGCGAACGGCTCGTGCAGGGTCAGGGCGGTCCAGCCGCCGTCCGCGAAGTCCACGAACACGTTCACCCCGAGACCGGCCCCGGTCTCTCCATGCGCGGGCAGGGGCAACCGGAGGCGCACCTGGTCCGCTTCCCAGGAGAAGTCGACGTCCTCGATGTCCTCCCAGACGGGATCGGGGTGCGGGACGCGGCGGAATCGAGCCGTGGGCAGGTTGAGCCGGCTCGCGCCGTCGCGCGCGAAGCTCCACTGGTCCTCACCCGGCCACTGCTGGGCGGCAAGGTCGTGCAGGGTGAAGGATCCCGAACCCAGCGGCTGCAGGAGAACCCTCACGGCGCGCACGGCATTCGGGGTGTCACCGAGGTCGAGACCGACCGCGAGCCGGCCGTTGTCGAGCGCGAGCCGGGCCCGCAGACCGGCCGAGGTCGCCAGGCCGCCCCGCAGACGGCCCGCGGTGCCCAGCGGGATGGCTGTGTTGTCGTTGTCCGGGTCCGCGATGAGGGTGGCCTTCGGCCGGTAGTCGGCCTCCGGGGGTGCGGCGAGCGCCTCGTCGGTGAGCCCGTACGGGGATGGGAGGGCGTCGAGCACCTCGGGGTGCTCCTCGCGAAGCGTGATGACGAGGCGGATGGCGAGGTCGGTGATGAACCGGATCAGGTCGCACTTGACCTCGTCGGGCCTGGTGATGTCCCCGTTCGCCAGCACGGCCTGGTAGTAGCAGCCGCCGCCGCAGACGTACCGGGACGGGCAGGTGGAGCACCCGTCGCGCTGGTCGACCACCAGGTCCAGGTATCGGGTGCGCTCGCTGTCCTCGACGCCGGTGGAGGCGTGGCCGATGTGCCAGCCGGACTTCCCGATGAAGTGCGCGCAGGGGTAGAGGTTGCCGTTGGTGTCCAGGTAGGTGCCGCTCTTGCCCGCACCGCACCGGTAGACCTGCGCCGCGCGGTCCTTCACCCGGTAGAAGAACCGCATGAAGAAGTCCTCGGAGTTCAGGGCGAGCAGCCGGGCGAGGATGCCCTGAGGCGGCTGGGCGAGGATGTGGTCGACCAGGTCGGCGTAGCCCTGGCGGAAGGCCGGCAGCGTGGCGGCGTTGAGGGCGTAGTCCTTGTCGTGGGTGGCGTTGACCGGCTTCATGTAGATGTTGCGGGCGCCGACGTCCTCGAAGAGGTGGCTGAAGATCGCGACGAAGTCGGTGCAGTACGCGGTCAGGACCGCGGAGACGCCCATGTCGGGGTGGCGGGCCAGCACCCGGTCCAGGACCGGCCGCACGTGGTCGTAGGTGCCGCCGCGCCCGCCGGTGTAGAAGCGGACCCGGTCGTGGACCTCCTTCGGGCCGTCGAGGCTGATGTCCTGGGGCGGGCCGAGCCGGTCGGCGAGTTCCGGCGTCATCGACAGCGTCGCGTTGGTGACCATCGGGCCGGCCCACACCACGCTGACCGGCGAGTCGGCCAGCCCTTCCTCCACCAGGGTCTGGACCTCCTCGTGCATGTGCCGCACCAGCATCGTCTCGCCGGCGAGCCCGAAGTCGACGCGGCTGTACCGCGCGTCCTCCTCGATGAGGCGCTTGCGGTGGGTGGCCAGGCCCTGCACCACCGTCTCCAGCGGGATCGTCACCGGCTTGCCGTCGGCGTGGACCCGGTCCCGGAACGAGCAGTACGTGCAGCCCATGTTGCACTGGTCGGTCAGGGAGAGCTGGGCCTGCGGGTACGCCTCGCGGTAGGACGTGACCTGGTGGACCGCCTCCAGCGCGCCGCACGGGCACGGCGTGCCCGGGGCGGTGATATGGCCGCCGCGGACGTGGAAGACGTAGCCGTCGGCGAAGGAGACGTGCGCGGGGTCGCTGGTGGAAAGTGGAATCGCGTCGCTGATCACGGTGGACCTCTCGGGTTGAGACGGTGCGGATCGGGGCGGTACGGGATTACAGGTGTCGCGGGCCGGGCAGTCCGAGGCGCCGGCGGAACAGATCCAGTCGGTCGGCGAGCCGGGTGATCTCGCGCCGGGTCCGGTCGTCGGCGGGGTGTGCGGGGTCGGCCGTCTCCCGCAGGGCGAACGAGGCATGGACGAGATCGCGAAGCTCCGCCGCGTCCTCGACTCCGATCGCCTGAGGGAGGACGGCGAGTTGCCGCTCCACGGTCACCGGCATTGGCGCCGCGCCCGAGCAGGCGGACGCCAGGCGTGCCAGCGCGGCCCGGGATTCGAACCACAGGTACTTGGCGGTGAGCTCGCGGCCCTGATCCTCGTACTGGCTCGGGCGGCCGACAGTATCGGCGGACGGCAGGGTGAGGGCGGCCGCTGCCCAGCCAGGGTCGTGAGCGGTGGAGCCGGGCCGGCGGAGCTCGAACCACTCGTGGAGGTCGCGGCCCGTGCCTCCGTCGGCGCTGACGAGGTCACGCTCGACGGGGCGCGCGGTGGATCCCTCGGCGTCCAGGCGGAAGCAGGCGAGTGCCTCGATCAGCAGGTCCTCCGCGGGCCGGTGCCCATAGGGCAGCGCCGCCGAACTCAACTCGAAGTCGATGTCGCTGCCGAGGCCCAGGACCCCCTGGGCACACGAGCCCCGCAACAGCAGATCCAGTCCCTCCAGCCGCAAAACGGCGAGGATCACCGCGGCGAGCCGGTCAGTGATCTCTTCGGCCGCCGCGGCCCGCTTGCGCGCCGCATCCCAACCGCTCGTACAAGCCAACTCGGCTATTCGCCGGACCAGTTGCTCCAGCGGCACGGCTTCGGCGGAAACATCTCTCTCGGCGGCCGAGAACAGGGCCAGGACCCACGCCCGCCGCAGCGCCCCCAGATCCGTCGCATGAGCGGCCGGTCGGCTCCCTGCAACCAGGGTGTCCAACTGCCCGAGCAGGGAAGCGTAGGCGTCCTCACCGCACTGCTCGCGCAGGTGCGCGGTCAGCACGGTGTGGAAGACACCGAGCCTTGCGGGAAGGACGTCCTCGGCAAGGTGGCCCAGAGCGGCGGCGCTCGCCGATCCAGCCCTCTTCGACGGCAGTTCACTCGCGAGCGTCACCTCGACTCCGCGACGGCGGACATCCCGCCGGGCCGCGTCCGAGGGAAGCCAGGCCGCCAGGACCGTCTCGAAGCCGTCCAGCTCCGTGCGCTCGCCCGGCGACGAAACGGGGATGCGCTCGCGCAGCTTGAGGTCGCGCCCGAGCAGGTCGGACCAGGCGATGTCCCACTTCATCAAGGTCAACTCGCCAGGGGCTTCGCCCGCCCGGACCAGGAGCGCGTCCTCCCAATCGATCAGAACCGTCCGCCCGTCCTGGCGGAACATGTTCCGCGGCACACACCCCGACGCCTCGACCCCTCTACCGAGCAGGGCCACCAGCAGGCCGGTGATGACAGGTATGGGCAGAGCGCTCGTCCAGCTCCCGGCCGACAAGGGCCTGCCCAGATACGGGGAGACCAGTGCGGCGCCAAGTCCGGGTAACGGCACCAGCTCGGGAACGCAGACCTCTACGGCGCCGAACCCGCCGACCGTCAATCCGGCCAGCCGGCGCGCGGACTCGGCCGCCAGATCCCGCTCCGAGAGCGCTTCCTCCACCGACCGGCGCTTCGCCACCAAGTCGCGCCCGCGGTGCCGGAACCGGCGTAACCACCCACCGACGTCGACGAAGCCGGGGTCGTCGAAGGAGACCGTCTCGCTGCTCTGGTCGAACGCCCGCCGAACCGAGACCGCAAGGCCCCCCGGCCCACGCGCATCCTTCATCGTTCTGCTCACCCCACTCCCCTCCCGAGTGCCGCACGCAGATGTGCCACCGTAGCTGCTCCGTCACCGTGTGTTCGATCGATTTCTCGGATTCGGTCGTCGGCGTCCGGTCCGTACGGAGCCGCGCGAAGCGGAGGGAAGGCTCTCAAATACTGATGATCATTCAGTTCTTGTGGCCATCAACGCTGTTGGGGGTCGTCGGCGTGCTTGCTTGCTGCGCCTAATCGGCCTTCCGCCCTTGAGGGCGTGGGATAATCGGCGTGCGGCGCCGACCGTCCACCTGGTGCGGTTGCTGTGCGACTCCCGCGGCCCGCCCGCGGATCCGCCCTCTCACAGAAGTGGTCCTTCGTTCTATGGCTACGGTCCTCTCCATCGCCGACGCGGTGCAGCAGCGCTTCGCTCAGGCGATCTCCACCGCGTTCCCCGACGCAGCGGACAGCGACCCCCAGCTGCGACGAAGCGACCGCGCCGACTTCCAGGCCAACGGCATCATGGGCCTCGCCAAGCCCCTGCGGACCAACCCCCGCGAGGTGGCCGCGCGTGTCCTCGAACACCTGGCCGCGGACGAGGTCATCGCGGGCCTGGAGGTCTCCGGCCCCGGGTTCGTCAACGTCACCGTCACCGACGCCGCGATCCTTCAGCGGCTGGCCGCCCGCGCGGCGGACACCCGGCTCGGCGTCGGCGGCGCCGCCCAACCCGGCATCACGGTGATCGACTACAGCCAGCCGAACATCGCCAAGGAGATGCACGTCGGCCACCTGCGCTCGACGATCATCGGCGACGCACTCGTGCGCACCCTGGAGTTCACCGGCGAGAAGGTCATCAAGCGCAACCACCTCGGCGACTGGGGCACCCAGTTCGGCATGCTCATCCAGTACCTCGTCGAGCACCCCGACGAACTCGGCGACGGCACAGAGCCGGACGACGCCGGCCCGTCGATGTCCCGCCTCAACCGCCTCTACAAGGCATCACGCGCCACGTTCGACAGCGACGCCGACTTCGCCGACCGCTCTCGCCGGCGCGTCGTCGACCTGCAGGCCGGCGACCCCGAGACCGTCGCCTCCTGGCAGGGCATGGTCGACGAGTCGAAGGTCTACTTCGAGGCCGTCTACGCCCGCCTCGGCGTCCTCCTCGAAGACGCCGACGCCATCGGCGAAAGCTACTACAACCCGAGGCTCGCCGACGTGTGCGCCGACCTCGAAGCCTCCGGCGTCGCCGTCCGCTCCGACGGAGCCCTGTGCGTCTTCTTCGACGACATCAAGGGCCCCGACGGCGAGCCGACCCCGCTCATCGTCCAGAAGAGCGACGGCGGCTACGGCTACGCCACCACCGACCTCGCCGCCATCCGCGACCGCGTCGGTGTACTCGGCGCCGACCAGCTCCTCTACGTCGTCGACAGCCGCCAAGCCCTCCACTTCCAGATGGTCTTCGCCACCGCCCGCCGCGCCGGCTGGCTGCCCGACAATGTCCGCGCGCTGCACCTCGGCTTCGGCACCGTCCTCGGCAAGGACGGCAAGCCCTTCAAGACCCGCTCCGGCGAGACCGTCCGCCTCATGGACCTCCTCGACGAAGCCGTCGACCGGGCCCGCACCGTCGTCTCCGAGAAGAGCCCCCAGCTCCCCACCGAGGAACTCGAGGACCGCGCCAAGCAGGTCGGCATCGGCGCCGTCAAGTATGCCGACCTCTCGACCTCCCGCACCCGCGACTACATCTTCGACGCCGACCGCATGGTCTCCCTCAACGGCGACACCGGCACCTACCTCCAGTACGCCTACGCCCGCATCCAGTCCATCCTGCGCAAGGCCCCCGAAGGCGTCACCCCGACCGTCCACCAGGAACTCACCCTGGAGCCGACCGAACGCGCCCTCGGACTTCTCCTCGACGAATTCGGCGCCACCATCACCCAGGTGATCGCAACGTTCGAGCCCCACCGCCTCTGCGCCTACCTGCACAACCTCGCGTCGGCCTACACCGCTTTCTACGAGCACTGCCCCGTCCTCAAGGCCCCCAGCCCCGCGGTCATGGAGACCCGCCTGCTGCTCTGCCAGCTCACCGGCCAGACCCTGCGCCAGGGCATGGACCTCCTCGGTATCGGAACCCCCGAACGGCTGTAATGCACATGCCCAATTAGCATGCTCCCGGGCCCATACGTATGGACCCGGGGCTGGATATGCCGACCCATTGCTGTTCGTCGGGGCCGGCTAGGCCGACAGACTGCGTGATCTTGCCGTTCGAGCGGGCGCTGTGCCGTCACGGGGCCCGAGGTATCAGAGCGCGGAGCACTTTTTCTGGGGCCGTCCGTTCATTGAGCAGCAGGCGAACGGCGTTCCCCATGCGGGATCGCTGGAACAGGCCTCTACGCTGCCCCGGTGCCCTGCGCCGATGCCCATGGCGGTGTCGGTGCTGTCCGCTACGTTTGCATGGTGAGCGACTTTGCTGGGAGGACCGACGTGGATGACCTGCAGGACCGCGCGAAGAATCAGAAGGTCATGCTGGAGGGGCACTTCGCGCACCCCGTGCGGGTCGAGCACGTCGAGGAGATCGGCGACGACGTCTACCTGGTCCGGGTAAGGCATTCCAGTGGCGCCCCGGACGAAACCCAGCTCTTCCGTTCCGAGCTGGAGGCTGCACTCGATCAAGCTGCAGGCCAGTCCTCGTTGGTTAGTCCGCACGACTTCTTCCTCTGGGTGGAGTCTCAGCGCATCCGCCTGGCCTTCGCCCATGACCCGCTGTTCGCCGTGTCGATGAGTGGCGTGCGAGGGCTGCCCCATCAGATCGAGGCCGTCTATCGGCACATGCTCCCGCAACCGCGACTGCGGTTCGTTCTGGCGGACGATCCTGGAGCAGGAAAGACGATCATGGCGGGCCTGCTGCTCAAGGAGCTCAAGCTGCGGGGCGTCGTCGAGAGGGTGCTGATCCTGTGCCCTGCTCCGCTGACCACGCAGTGGCAGGACGAGATGCTCGACAAGTTCGACGAGCAGTTCGAGGTGGTCGGCGGCGAGCAGGTAAGGCACCAGGTCGGGCGTAGCCCGTGGGAGCGATACCCGATGGTCGTGAGCAGCCTCGACTTCGCAAAGCGTGACGATGTCCGGGAAGACCTGCTGCGCAACCAGTGGGATCTCGTGATCGTGGACGAAGCGCACAAGGCATCCGCAGTCACTAAGCGCGGGCGCGAGGAGCGAGTCGTCAAGACGAAGCGCTACACGGCGGTGGAGGGCGTCGCGCAGCAGGCCGACCGGCTGCTGCTGTTGACGGCGACGCCGCACTCGGGCGACGAGGACCGGTTCACAAGGTTCCTCGGGCTGCTCGACCCCGACCAATTCGCCTCGGCGGATCTGGTGAAGAAGCAGATCGCCAACGAGGACAACCCGTACTTCCTGCGGCGGCAGAAGGAAGACCTCGTCGACGAGCGGAATGGCGCTCTGTTCGTGGAGCGCCATGTGCGCACCCAGCCGTTCCAGCTGTCCACCGCCGAGTACGACCTCTACATGAGTGTGACGGACTACGTCAACCGCTACCTCGGGGCGAGCGGCGGGTCCCGGGGCAACGCGGTGGCGCTGGCCCGCACGGTGCTCCAGCGTCGCCTGGCCTCCAGTCTCGGCGCCATCCGCTCGTCGCTGGCCAAGCGGGCCAACCGTCTGGAGGAACTGGCTGATCAGCTGACGGCGATGCGGCCGGGTGACGCGGCACGGCGTCTGGCCGCGTTGGGCCGCCTACCTGCGGACAGTGACTTCGACGACCTGGAATCGGAGTCGGACGACATCGACGAGGTCGCCGACGACCTGCTGGCCACGGAGGTCAGTGGCGCAGGGCAGATCTCTCAGTTGCGCACCGAGGTGGCAGAACTGCGCAGGCTTGTCGCGCACGCCGACCGGGTGCGGACCCAGGGCGGTGAGGAGCGCAAACTCACGGCGCTCCGGGAATGCCTGGAGAGGGCGGAGTTTCAGGAGCTCCGCGACGGTCGGGGCAAGCTGCTGATCTTCACCGAGCACCGGGACACCCTGGAGTACTTGAAGCAGCACCTGGAGAACTGGGGCTACGACGTGTGCACTATCCACGGCGGTCACCCGCCGGCGGAGCGCAAGCGCATCCAGCACGACTTCCGGCAGAACAAGCAGATCTGCATCGCGACCGAAGCGGCCGGCGAGGGCATCAACCTGCAGTTCTGCCACTTGATGATCAACTACGACCTGCCGTGGAACCCCGTCCGCCTTGAGCAGCGCATGGGCCGTGTTCACCGGATCGGGCAGAGCGCGGACTGCTGGATCTTCAACTTCTGCGCGACCAACACCGTCGAAGGCGAACTCCTGGAGCGCCTGCACACACGCCTGGAAGCGATGCGCCAGGACCTCAACGGCCGTGTCTACGACGTGATCGGTGAGCTGCTGACCATCAACGGCATCGATTTCGAGCGGCTGGTGAAGGAGACGCTGGCGAACCCGACCCGGGCGAACCGTGATGCCGCCGTCGCGGAGATCAATCGTTTGGACTCGGAGAAGCTCGCCCAATACGAGCAGGCCACCGGTATCGCGCTGGCGAAGAAGTACGTGGACATCGAGTGGGTCCGCGGACAGAACTTCTTGTCCGACGAGCGTCGCCTGATGCCTGAGTACGTGGAGGAGTTCTTCCTCCAGGCCGCAGCTCGCCAGCATCTTCGAGTCGAGCGTCGCGCCGACCAGCTGCTGCGTGTGGAGCGCGTGCCGGCCGCCCTGCGCAGCGACGACCTGTCGTCCGTGCGCCTGCGTGGCCGCCCCTCCGCCGACTACCGCAAGCTCACCTTCCGCAAGGAGCAGCGCGACCGCGTCGAGCACGAGGACGCAGCTCTCTGCTCGCCGGGCCACCCGCTGTTCGCCGCTCTGTCGGAGTCCTTGGAGCGCGACCTGGCCGCGGACGGCGTGCCGCAGAGTTCGGCGGTGTTCATCGACCCGGGCACCCGGTCGCCGTACCTGGTGCACCTCTTCGCCTACCAGATTGTCGGTGAGGACGTCCATGGCTCGCCGGAGCAGGTGTTCTCCGAGGTCGTCGCGGTGATAGAGGACCAGGACGGGCTGCACCGCGGCCCGGCAGACGTCCTGCACACCTTGACCCCTACCGACGGAGGCAAGGCCGAGCCGCCCGGTCCGGACCAGATCCGGCTGGCCACGGACTGGCTGCGGGTGAAGGTCCAGCTTCCGCGTGCCTCGGCAGAGCGGACCAACCGGCTGGACCACGCCCGGCTGCGCGAGACGTACCTGAAGGAGGCGATGGCTGCGCAGAAGCATCGCCTGGACGATCGGTGGATGGCATACAATGCCAAGATCGATGCTGGCGACGACTCGTACCGGCTGCTGCGCGATAACACCGACCGGCAGCTGAAGGAACTGGGCCACCGTCGGACCTCGAAGCTGGAGTCGCTCAGCCGACTCGGTGTTGTGCGCCCCGGGAAGGTGACCTATCTCGGCACAGCTGTGGTGGTCCCGCCGGCCGCACCCAACGACCCCGACATCAACGTCATGCGTCCGAGCAAGGAGGTCGAGGACGCTGCTGTCCGCGTGGCGATGGAGTTCGAACGTTCGGCAGGTTGGACGCCGGAGTACGTGGGAGACCTGCGGGACGGCTCCGGGTTCGACATCCGATCGACGAAGATTCTGCCCGACGGTTCCAGCGAGGTCCGCCGGATCGAGGTCAAGGGCCGAGGCGCATCAGCGGGCGATGTGGGCCTGTACCGGACCGAGTGGTACGCCGCACAGCGCTGGGGCGCGGGATTCTGGCTTTACGTGGTGTACGGCGCCACGACAGCGCCTAATCTGATGCGTGTCCAGGACCCCTACCACACGTTGCCCAACGTTGCGGCGATCCGGCAGATCACCGGTTACCGGGTGCCGGGCGCTAGTATCCGAGCTCACGCGGTCGGCAACACGGAGACCGCGGGGCGAGAGGATCACAGTGCGCGACAGCAGTGACAAGCGGCTCATCGAGGACGTCATCCCAATCGACGTCATCAGCCGCACCAGCGCGAGCGAGAAGGTCGGCGGGCGCGTCGGCCATCCCGCGTCCTTGCACCTGTGGTGGGCGCGCCGCCCGCTGGCCGCTTCCCGGGCCGCGATCTACTCCGCCCTCGTCCCGGCCGCAGGGCGGACCCGCTCGGTCCAGGAGCTGTCCGACTTCTTCGACGCCCTGTGCACGTGGGGCGGCCCCGAGCAGGCCGTCGAGACTGCGAGGGCCGAGGTCCTCGCAGCACACGGAGGCCGGGCCCCGAAGGTCGTCGACCTGTTCTCCGGCGGAGGTGCCATCCCGCTGGAGGCCCTCCGGCTCGGCTGCGAGGTGACCGCCAACGAGCTGAACCCGGTGGCGCACCTCATCGAGCGGACCCTTATGGAGTTCCCGCAGCGTTACCCCGGCCTCGGTGACGACATCCGTCGCTGGGGCACCCTCTGGGTCGACGAGGCCTGGGCGGATCTTTCCGACCTCTATCCCACGGTGGACAGCGGCACCGGCCAGACCATGATCGGCGACTCCGAGACGGACAGGCGTCCGCCCTTGGCCTACCTGTGGACCAGGGCTGTGCGCTGCCCGAACCCCGCAGCGCCCGCCCACGACGCCCACCTGCTGCGCCAGACATGGCTGGGCCGTAGGAAGGGCCGGTACGTCGCACTGCGGCCGATCGCCGACCGCGACAGCTGGACCCTGCGCTACGAAGTGGTGGAATCCTCCACCGAGGACGGCTTGGGATTCGACCCCGCCGAGGGATCGCGTGGTGGCGAGGTTACCTGCCGGATCTGCGGTGCACCCGTCGAAGGCCGCTACGTGAAGGAGGAGGCCCGCGCCGGGCGCATGACCACCGCGCCGCTGGCGGCTATCGCGCTCAAGGCCGTCGGCCGAGGCCGCGACTACCTCCCCGTCGGCGAGTATGAGCTGCCTGACGACGCCGAATGCGCACGGCGACTGGCCGAACTCCAGCTGGAGCCAATGGACGAGTCGCTGCCTGGCACGATGCGCATCACCGGCGGCACGTGCATGGTGTACGGCTTCTCCCACTACCGGGACCTGTTCACCCCGCGCCAGCTCCTCGCCCTCAGCACGCTCTCCGCAGGAATCCGCCGGGTCCACGACCGGGCCCGCGAGGACGGCATGGAGGAGGGCCGGGCCGGCGCCATGGCCACCGCCCTGGCCATGGCCCTCAACCGGGTCGCCGACCGGCTGTCCAACCTGTGCCGGCTGGACACCAAGAACGAAGGCGGGACGAACACCTTCGCCCGCCAGGCCTTGCCGATGGTCTGGGACTTCTACGAAGCCAACCCCTTCGCCGGTGCCTCGGGCGACGTCCGCAAGTACCTGAAGGAAACGGCCAACCTGGTCGACCGGCTCGCGAACATCCGCAACCCCGCCCAGTGCGTACGCGGATCCGCGACGGCCCTCCCGCTTCCTGCCGACTCGCAGGACGCCGTCGTCACCGACCCGCCCTACTACGACAACATTTCCTATGCCGACTTGTCGGACTTCTTCTACGTTTGGCTCAAGCGGTCGGTCGGATTCCTCTACCCCACCGACCTCGGCGGAGACCTCACCCCGAAGAGGAGCGAGGCCGTCGTCGCGGCCTACCGGCATGCCGGAAGCAAGGACGCCGCCCGCAACCACTACGAGACACTGATGGAGCAGTCCTTCAAGGAGGCCCACCGCGTCCTGAAGCCCGGCGCCCCCTTGGTATGTGTCTACGCCCACAAAACCACGTCCGGCTGGTCGAGCCTCGTGGAAGCCCTTCGCAGCGCCGGATTCATGATCACCGAGGCGTGGCCGCTCGACACGGAGATGCCCGAGCGGGCCGTCGGCCGAGGAACCGCCAGTCTTGCCTCCTCCATCTTCCTTGTCGCCCGCAAGCGCGACGCCAATGCAGGAGTAGGCAGCGAGGCCGAGGTGATGTCGGAACTCAACGACATCATCAAGGAGCGACTAGAACGGCTGGAGGGCCTCGGTATCACCGGCGCGGACCTCGTCATCGCGACTGTGGGCGCGGGATTGCGGGCACTCACCCGATTCGAACGGGTCGAACAGGACAACGGCGACGCACTGCCCGCCGAACGTTTTCTGGAGACCGTCCAGAGCCGCGTCCTGGACGCGATCTTCGGATCCCTCGCCGGAGTCGACCCGGTCACCCGCTACTACGTCGCAGCCCAGTACTCCTACGGCTACAGCCCCGTGCCCTTCGACGAGGCCAACAACCTCGCCCGGATGACGGGAGCCGACCTGGACAGCCCCAACGGGCTGACCAATGGCGCCAACCCCCACGTGGCGAAGGTGAAGTCCGCGGTGGTCCTGCGCGATTTCGAAGACCGGGGCGACGACGAGCGCCTCGGCCTGCCGCATTTCGACGCCGGCGGCACTATGCCGCTCGTCGAACTCGCCCCGCCCACCACCTTGCCCCTGATCGACGTGGCGCACGCCCTCCTGTGGCGGGCCGAGCACAAGCCGGCCGACGTCCGCCCCTACCTGCTGTCGACCAATGTCGACACGCTCCGACTGCAGCAACTCATCCAGGCCCTCGCGGGCCGAGCCTTGCGCTCAACTCCCAACGAGGCCAAGACCCGTGAGGCGAGCGCAGCCGAACGACTGCTAGTTTCGTGGCGAAGCATCACTGGGGACCAGGGCCTGGTCTGACGTGGCGCCGCCGATGTGAACCGACCGAGGGGAAGGACAACACCGTGAGCTCCGGGTACCGGCTGGCGCCGTGGACGGACATCGCCCGCCCGCACGAGGACGTCGCCGCCGGCGTGCTGGACATGGGCACGTACGCCGCCAATCTCGCTGGCGTCTTCCGCCGGAGGCCGGGCATCGCCCCGGTGTACTCCGATGCGGGCAGGTTCTACAGCGCGACCTACCTGACCGCCAAGATGGGCGAACTGCTCGGTGACGTCATGGACGTCCTCGCCGGCGGCAAGGGCTCACATGTCCTGCAACTGCGCACCCCCTTCGGCGGCGGCAAGACCCACAGCCTCGTCGCACTGCTGCATCTCGTCCGCGATCGTCCGGCTGCCCTCGCCGCGTGCCCGGCGCTCAAGGAGATCACCGACCCGGGCAAGGTCCAGGTCGCCGTGCTGTCCGGTGAGGAACTCGACCCGCTGTCGCCGGCAACTGCCACCGGGACCGTGACCCATACCCTGTGGGGCGAGCTCGCCGCACAGCTCGGCCGGTACGAGCTGGTCGCGGAGCACGATCGCACTGGCTCCGCCCCAGGCGGCGACACTCTGCGCCGCATCCTCGGCGACGGCCCCACCCTCGTCCTGCTGGACGAGGTCTTGGTCTTCGTCGAGAAGGCGATGGCCGTCCAGCGCGGCGACTCCACCGCCGGCCGGCAGGCCATGCTCTTCATCCAGGCCCTCACCGAGGCCGTCAGCTCGCACCCCAATGCCGTCATGGTCTACAGCCTCCAGGCCAGCGTTGGCGAAGCGGTAGGAGCCGAAGGTCTCCTCAGCGACCTCGACAAGCTGGTGGCCCGTGTCGACGCCAAGCGCGAGCCCGTCTCCGAGGACGAGGTCCTGCGCGTCGTGCAGCGGCGCCTGTTCGACGAGATCGGCAACGAACAGGTCCACACGGAGGTCGCACGCGCCTACGGACAGCTTCTGCGAAAGCAGCTCCTTGCCACCGCCGAGACCAGCGACGGCCGGCGTGAAGCCGAGGTCGTTGCCGGGAACCTTGAGAAGCGCATCGTCGAGGCCTACCCCTTCCACCCCGACCTGCTCGACCTCATGTACCACCGCTGGGGCTCCCTGCCGTCCTACCAGCGCACCCGCGGCGCACTGCAGTTCCTCGCGGCAGTCGTCCACGCGCTGTGGCGCAACGGCGCCAAGAGCCCCCTGATCGGGCCCGGTGACATCGACTTCACCGACGAGCAGGTCCGCGGCGCGTTCTTCTCCCAGGTCGGCGAACGCGAGCGGTTCACCGCTGTCCTCTCCAGCGACATCACCTCCGCCGGATCCGGCGCCGCCACCGTCGACCGACGCCTTGGCATCGACAGTCCGACCATCTCACAGCTCAACGTCGGCACCCGCGTCGCCAGCGCCGTCATGCTCTACAGTTTCGGCGCCCGAGAAGGAGAAGACCGCGGCGTCCTCGAATCCGACCTCGTCCGCGGCGTCCTGGTGCCAGGCCTGGACCGCAACATCGTCCTCGCTGCCCTCCACGACCTGCGGGAGGAGGAGCTCTACCTCCACCACACGGGCCGTCGCTACCGGTTCGAGCCGACCCCGAACCTCACCAAACTCGTCCGGGACGAAGCCGCCAAGCTGACCTCCCTCGAAGTCCTCATCGATGTCCGCCTGGAACTTGAGCGGCAGCTGCGGGGTGCCACAGGGATCTGCCTGTGGCCCGACGGGCCTAACGGTCTCGCGGACGAGCAGCCTCTGTTCACGGTCTGCTACCTCCACCCCGAGTGGTCACAGGACCGCGAGCCGCTCAGCAAGTTCATCGAGCAGGCCGGCAAAGCCGGGACCCGGCGCTACCGCAACGGCATCGCTTTCGTCCTGCCTGACGCCTCCCAGTTCGACCGTGCCCGGCACTCCACCCGGCTGCGGCTGGCCGCCGACAGGCTTCTGACCAAGTCACCCAAGTACGGCTTCTCCCCGGAGCAGATCGACGAGCTCCGAGAGAAGGCAGGAAACGCTCGCCGTGACGCCGCAGCAGCGCTCGGCATGGCATACGACACCGCCGTGCTGCCGACGCGGCCGCGCCAGGACGACGACTCTCCGTACATCCTGGAGCACATCGACCTGCGCTCCATGCTCGCCGCAGGCCGCGCACTGCACGAACGTGTCGTCGAAGCCCTGAGCCAGCGGGTCTTCAGCTCCGTCACCGCTTCCCGCCTCGTCGCACTCTCCGGCCTCGGACCCGATAGGCCGGTCGTCCGCTGCTCCGACCTCGTCGACTGGTTCTACAGCTACTTCGACTTCACCAAGCTCTGGAACCATCGCGCTCTCGCCACCGCCATCACGAACGCCATCAGCAGCTCGGAGCTCGGATACGCCGTCGGCATCACTGACCACCAAGGGACATTGCGCCCCCTCGATGTCGGACGGATCCGCTTCGCCGAGCGTATCCCCGCAGAAGAGATCGACCTCTCCGCAGACGCAGCCGTCATCTGGCACGACCACGCCCGCGCGATGCTGCAGGATGGTCAGCCTGCAGCATCCGACGCCCCGCCCACAGAGCCCACTCTCCCCGCCCCCGCGCCCAAAGACGCTGGAAACAACCGGGCCCGGCCCGAGCCGCAGGCACCGCCTGCAGACGTCGTGCGCAACGTCGACATCCGCGCCAAGTTCGACAAGTCGGGTCTCGGCGACCTCTACCGAGCGCTCGCATGGCTCCGAGGGCAAGGCAGCGCGACCGACGTGGAGATCCACATCTCCGCAGAAGGCCCCTTCGACCGCACCGCCCTGCGCAACGGACTGCTGGAGCCCATCGAAGAGAGCGACCCGCACGCCGAGGTCCGCGCCGAATAGAACACGCCAGGGCGCCTCCCGCGCAACCGCGGGAGTGAGCTTGCTCCGCTTTGACGGACACCTGCGGTGTGGTGGTCAGGCCACGAGGACGGTCTCGTACTCGGCGGGACTGCGGTAGCCGAGGCTGCTGTGCAGCCTGCGTATGTTGTACCAGCTCTCGATCCATTCGAAGATCGCGGTGCGGGCTGCTGCCCGGGTGGGCCACGAACGGTCGTCGACCAGCTCGCGCTTCAGCGTGGCGAAGAACGACTCCGCGAGGGCGTTGTCCCAGCACTGGCCGGTGCGACCGACCGACAGCCGGACGCCGAACTTCATCGCCAGATCGGCGAATTCACGACTGGTGTACTGGCAGCCGCGGTCCGAGTGGAAGATCACCGGGCCGTTGGGTCGGCGGCGATGGCGGGCAGCCCGCAGCGCGTCGGAGACGAGTTCGGTCCGCAGGTGGTCGGCAGTGGCCCAGCCGATGACGCGGCGGGAGGCGATGTCGATGACGGTGGCCAGGTAGAGCCAGCCCTCGTCGGTGGGGATGTAGGTGATGTCGCCGCACCAGCGCGCATCGAGGGCCACCGGGTCCGGCGTGAAGTCGCGCAGGACCAGGTCCGGACGGGCGGCGGCGAGCGGGTCGGGGGTCGTTGTGCGGTGGGCTCGTCTGCGGTGTCGGCCCTGGAGGCCGGCCTGCCGCATCAGCCGGGCGACCCGTCGGCGACCGCACCGGTCGCCCTCGCGTTGCAGGGCGGCGTGCACACGCGGAGCTCCGTAGCTGCCGCGGGAGGCTTCGTGGACCTCGGTGATCTTCTCGGTCAGCTCCGCGTCGCGCACCGCACGGGGACCTGGGGCGGCGGTGCGGCGGGCGTAGAAGGCGGTACGGGAGACCTTCAGCAGCTCGCACGCCCGTTTGACGTTGCGGCTGCCCTGCTTCTCCGCCTCGATGAACGGGTGCACCGTCATCGGGTCTCCTTCGTGAAGAAAGCCGTCGCACGCTTGAGGACTTCGACGTCCTCGCGCAGACGGCGGTTCTCCTGCCGCAGCCGGGCCAGTTCCTCACGCTCACCGCTGGTCAGACCGGCGCGTTCACCGGCATCGACCTCGGCCTGCCTGATCCAGTCGCGCACCGCGGTCTCGGTCAGGTCGAAGTCCTTGGCGACCTGACCGACCGAGCGGTCACCGCGTCGGCACAGCTCGACGATCTCGGCCTTGAACTCCGGTGTGAACGAGCGGCGAGGGCGCGGCTTCTTCTTCCCCATGCTCTCCATGATGGACATCATCCTTCCGGGGCCGAAGCCCCTGATCAGGAGTGTCCGTCAAAGCGGATCAAGCCCACGCCATCAGCACTTTTGGATGGCTGGGCCTTGAGCCGGTACGGCCGGTGCCGCCAGTCCCAGCCATTGCGGAGAACCAGCGCGGCAAGATCGGCCCAATCGAACGTACAGCCTTCTGCCGCCGCGCATACCTGAGGCCAGGTCAGCTCGCCGTTGTGAGCCAGAGCCGAGCTGATGAGTTCAGCGAACTCCGGGCTGACCGGTCTGGACTCCAGAAGAGCCCTGGTTCGGTTACCATCCGTCACCAGCCAACCCCATCCCCGTCTGCGACACAGGGTCTCCAATGCACGGGACTTGGCCACGTTGATAGCCGTAGCTACCTCATAGAGCGGCTTGACCTCGATCAGAATGCAGCGCCCGTCGGTGGTGACAGCGAGGAGGTCGGGATAGTAGGTCCGTTCGCGGCCATCGAACTCGTACCCGACGGCAAGGGGCTGCTCTTGGTAGAACAATATTTCAGAAGTGAAGCTAAGAAGCTGGATAACTACGAGCTCGGTGGCCGATTCATAGGAGATATCACGTTTCAACTTCGGGCAGAACCACACGCCGGCCCGGTCGTCGTTGACCTCACGCAACGCCTGCAGATCCCTCTGCTGGGGCGCCTCCCAGAGCCCGCCGGGCCACCGGATGTCCCCGGCGATGCGGGACCAGCGAAGATCGGCTCGTTCGGTTCTTCCCACCCGAGCGGCCTCGTGGCGTTCCTCCGCACGCCTCGACACACGCACCGTCATCGCTTCAGCCGCCAAGTTCTCCGCGCAAGCCCGTGGAACACCGGCCAGCCGTGCAACTAATGTGACTGCTTGCCGTGGTGCCAACGAGGGGACGACGGCCTCGCTCAGCCCCAGCAGGCGCTCGGGAGTGCTCGACTCCCCCTCAGCCGCAGGCAAGCCGCCGAGGT
The DNA here is from genome assembly GCF_013364235.1 of Kitasatospora sp. NA04385. Lineage (NCBI taxonomy): Bacteria > Bacillati > Actinomycetota > Actinomycetes > Kitasatosporales > Streptomycetaceae > Kitasatospora > Kitasatospora sp. NA04385. The sequence goes on from NZ_CP054919.1 coordinate 3,831,140, forward strand.
CGGCCAGGAGGCTACGCAGGCGTCGGGTCGCGGGCGCAGCGGCTCGCGACATACGCCCCAACGCACGGTTCTGCAGTTGGCTAACCCACTGTCCCGATAAGTCGAACGCAGCGGCCACCTGTTCCAAGGTCTGAGGCAGCTGATCGTGCAGCCCAATGCGGCGGGCAAGGATTTCTCGGTCCCGCGGGTGCTGCACTTCCTCGACGGCTAGCGTGATGAGCTCACGCAAGATCATCACGGTGTCGGGCGCCAGCTCACCGGAACTCTGCCAGACCGGGGTCTGCGCAGACGCACCAGGGCACCGGCGGTCCAGCAGCCAGTAATCCAGCAGCAACTGGCCCCTGGCGGCCCAAAGCCGCCGCGCTGCGGCCAATCGAACGGCGTGAGATACATCCGCCAATTCCTTGACGACAGGACGCGCGAGGAACATCTCCTGACGTTCCGGGCGCAACGAGTGGCCAGTCACCTGCTCCCACTCCGCCACCACCGAGCGGACAGGTCTGCGTTCGGACATTGACTCCATGACACCCGCTGCGTTGTCGAGGTCCACGCGCTCCCACCTACCCTGAGCCGGAAGGCTTCCACACCGTATCCAGGCAAATTCGGCTGGCGAGCACCAACGCTAGTGGGGAGCACCGACAAAACCGACCAATAAAACGTACTTTCGATTTATCTCGGCATTGACGACGGCGCCGGCGGCTGTACAGGGTGGCACTTTGAAGCATCTGACCAGTACGCGGGTCGCTCGGCACTGTCGCAGCCGACAGGGCGCCCCAAAGATGACCTGGTGAGAGCACCCGGGAGAAGGCCCTCGCCGCCCCGCTCACCCGGGCGGAAAGCAGGGGACGATCACGACCGGATCGCTACGGTGGCCCGCTGCCGCCGCTGCCCCGGCACACAGCCGGGGCCCGACCGGAAGGGACACTGAACAGCCCCGCCTCTCGGGCGGTCCGGCTGCGAGCTAACACGAAGGCCCACCTCGCCACCAGTTCTGTCCGCTCGATGGGGTGGCCCGAAAGAAGCTCATATCTCCCGATCGGGCACAGAGGCCGCAGGACAAGGGATCCACGGCCCTCGGCGGGCCCCTGTGCTACTCGTGCGCTACTCGTGCGCAGCTTCGAATCAGACCCGGTCCACCCCGCCGCAAACCGCCGACCCAGCCCACACGGAGTCGCCCATCCAGCAGAAGAATCCAGGCGGTCACCAGGTAACCGGCGCCAAGTCGCTTTCCAGGGAAGGTATCTGACGTGACCGTAGGTGCCGCCCCGACAGCCCGCACAGCTCCGACCCCGGAAGAGCCAACAGCGAAACCCCCGTCACACCTCCCGAGAATCTCGAGAAATCCAAGCTCATAGCCTAAAACCCCGAATTGGTCTAGACAACAAGCAAGCCCCAGGCCGCTGACCTGGGGCTTTGCCGTGGAGCGGGTGACGAGAATCGAACTCGCGCTCTAAGCTTGGGAAGCTTTCCGCGCAAGACTGGTAGATCCGCAGGTCACAAGCCGCACAGGCCCTGGCACGGAATGTCGTGGATCTTGAAATCCCTTACCGTCACTCTCTGTGGCATACCGCCCTTACTCGCGCAGCAGTCGCGCAGGAGCACTACAGCGACGTTTCGTCGCAGCGCCGCCGTTCCGTACCGCGTACCTGCTGTGCACCGTGTCGTTCGACGCTCTACCTACGAGGGTAGACCGCTCACGAGTCCACGCCTAGCCATCGTGCCGTCGGTCGCCACTCGTCGCTCATCTGCGCACCAGACAGCCGATACCCGGTACTGACGTATTCGCGGCCATTCGGCATCGGTAGAGGTCCGCACCGGTACCGAGGCCGATGGCGGCGACATCCGAGGCCAGTGGGCGTTACTACCCCTCCAAGGAGCGGTGAGAGCTCTAGGTGGTCATCCACTCGATCGGTACCCTGCACCCGTTGTTACCCCTCCAAGGGGTGGTGAGGATTCGGGCTCGCCGGTTACGGAGTCCACTCAATGGTGTCTGGGTTGGTACCCCTCCAAGGGGCAGTGAGGGCCGCCGATGTGCTGCTGCCCCCGGGCGCCTACACATTGGTACCCCTTCAAGGGGCAGTGGGGCCCGAGGGGAGGCCCCGCCTGTCCGATCCAGCACCAGTTGGTACCCCTCCAAGGGGGCGGCGGCGCGCCGGTGGGGAGCAGCATGCCCAGTTGCTACCTTTCCCAGGGGTGGCAAGGCGGCCCAGCACAAAATGCTGAATGCCCACTACACATTGTTACCCCTGCAAGGGATGGCGTGAACCAGACTCCGCACGTACGGCACGGGCGCCCCGAAAGAGTTGCTACCCCTCCGAGGGGTGGTGGAGACACGTCCTGGTCATCGACGAGGCCGCGATGGTGTTGCTACCCCTCCGAGGGATGGTGAGGACGCCAGGTCGCCCGCTCCAACGCTGGCCAGCGCTCGCGTTGCTACCCCTCCGGGGAGTGGTGAGGACGCTGGCCCATCTCGCGGCGGACCCGCTCCAGCCGGGGTTGCTACCCCTCCAAGGGGTGGTGCGGACAGGTCAGGTCATGGACATTCGGATGTCCATAGGCCGTTGCTACCCCTCCAAGGGTGGTGCGGACCGCCGACGCCAGCGGCTGCGGTTCCTCGATCACCACGTTGCTACCCCTCCAAGGGGTGGTGCGGACGGGCCCCGCCCGGCGCAGCATCGCCACGTTCCTGTCGTTGCTACCCCTCCAAGGGGTGGTGCGGACGGGAGCGGTTGAGCCGGGTGACGCCGTCTGCGGCGTGTTGCTGCCCCTCCAAGGGGTAGTACGGACCCGAGCTGGTGCAGTTCCGGTCGGTGTCGCAAACGTTGTTACCCCTCCTAGAAGCGGTGTGGAAGGCTGTCCTTGTCGGATACGGCGAGGACCCCCTGGTGTTGTTACCCCTCTGAGGGTTAGCAAAAGATGGCGATGTCCGTACACGCTGCTGGCGTACCCCGACCCGTTGCTGCTCCCCCCGAGGGATGGTGTGGAACCCGCCTGCACGAGAGCGCGCACGTGGTAGCCAGGTTGCTACCCCTCCGAGGGGTGGTATAGACCTGCGGCTGTCCGGCAGGATCGCGGGCGGGGTCGGGCGCTGCTACCCCTCCGAGGGATGGTGAGGACCGGCTACGGCAACGGCCTGCCCCACCACCAGCCCTAGTTGCTACCCCTCCGAGGGATGGTGAGGACGGAGGTCCTGCGGGAGGTCTCCCTCTTCGTCAACTCGTTGCTACCACTCCGAGGGATGGTGAGGACCCCCAGGGTAAACCCGCGGGAGGAGTGGTTGGCGGCTGGGGGCTCCCGGGTGGCGGTCTTCGGAGTCTTGGTGTAAGGCTGAATTGGGTATCAGCTGTCGTTTTGCCCAGACCATCTGGGGTGCGGATGAGGATACGGCTGGCGGTTGTGACGTCTGCGGCTAGGTTGCCGCATGGCAGTGTGCTGGCTCCGGGGCGGGGGCTGGTGTACGACGTGCTGGGGCGGGTGGCGCCGGCGCTCGGAAGCCGGTTGCACGAGGGGGGCGAGGGCCCGTACGGGATGGTTCCGTTCGGGTACGGGGCGCCTGTGTTCTCCAGGGCGCGGGGGCGTCCTGGGGGTCGGGCGGCGGGTGGACGGGGGGTTGTGGAGTTCGGGAGTCCTCTTCCGCAGGTCGTGCGGGCGCTGGCGTCCGGGTTCAAGGAGCGTGAACTTCTGGACTGGGGCGGGGTGGCGTTGCGGCTGACGGGGCTATCGGTGCTCGCGCCGCCGGAGTTCGCGGAGGGCCGGGCGGTGTTCCGGACGGTGACGCCGGTGGTGATGAAGGGCTCCGGGTACAGCGAGGACGGGGTGCGAGGGCCGCGGCAGGCGTGGGTGCTGCCGGGCGAGAGGGAGTGGGCCGGCTACTTCCAGGGGAACCTGAGGCGCAAGGCCGAGACGCTGGGCCTGGATGCCGGGGTGGGGCTGGAGTCGGTGTTCTGGGTGGGGCCGAGGACGTCGGTGGTGGGGAAGTACGGCAGCAAGCCGGGGGCAGCGGTGGAGGTGGAGCTGTCAGGGGCGCCGCAGACGCTGCGTGCCCTGTGGAGCTGGGGGCTGGGCCAGGCGAACTCCACCGGATGCGGATGGATCGCGACATGACGAACCCGGTCGTGGACCCTGGCAAGGGCGAGCAGTACCGGCTCGTGCTGACCCCGCATCCGCTGCAGCGGGTGGGCGCGTTCGCGCTCGCGGCGCTGGCCGGCGAGGACGCCCCCGACCGGATGACTGCGGAGGGTTTCGAGGCGGCGCTGGAGGTCATGGCCGAGGACGCGGTGCGCGCCGCGCTGGGCCGCGACACCAAGGCGGCCGACGGGTTCTGGCTGAAGGCCAGCCACTCGTTCTTCCCCGACACGGCGATGAACCACCCGAGCAACGGCAAGCGCTCCGACGACGGGGTGCGGGAGTGGGTGCGGCGGTGGCGGACGCTGCCGGGCCGGCAGCAGTGGCCGTCGGTGGCGTGCGTGCTGTGCTCGCGGCAGGCGGTCGGGTTCTACGGCAAGAGCGACGTGCCGCTGGCCGAGAGCAGCTCCTACCGCAACTGCACGCCCCGCGGCCACACCGGGGTGGCGCTGTGCTGGCCGTGCCTGAACAGCTTCTACGCCCTTCCCTACGGGGTGCGGCTGACCGGCGGCCCGTCGGTAGCCCTGCACAGCTGGGACGACGCCTTCCTGAAGCACGCGGTGGCCGAGCAGGTCGACTTCAACCGGATGCTCGCCGCCACCGGCGACGGCAGCAGACGGCAAATCCAGGCGCGGGAGGTGGTGGCGCTGGAGGCGCTGCGCACCCACCGCCGACCGGTGGGTGCCTCCGTCGACTTGATGGTGTTCAGCAACAGCAACCGCGACCCGATGCTGGAGATCCACTCGCTGGAGCAGCCGCTGGCGGAGTGGCTGCGCCGCACCCAGCGGCTGAAGGGCCTGCGTGCCGGTTTCGCGGAGCTGGTGCGGGCCCACGAGAGCGCGTCGACGCCCGGGTTGGTGTCGCTGGCCCGCAACGCCTTCCGCTCCCCGCAGCGGATCGTGTCCGCCGGGATCCCCCGGCTGCTGGGCAACCTGACCGGCGCGGGCAGTGACCGGTCCCGCACGCGGGCCCTGGCACGGCTGCTCGACTCCTTCGCCACCGAGGTGATGCTGATGACCGAGAAAGACCTGGCGGAGATCGCCGGGACCGCACGCAACGTGGCCGCGCTGCTGAGCACCGCCACCTCCCCCGGGGACCTGCGCGCCTTCCGCAGGTTGCTGAGCGACCCGGGTGGTCTGCGCAAGTGGCTGACCTCCAAGGGTGTGCAGTGGGCCGTCGACCCGCCCCCGGGGGTGAAGGGGCCGCTGGTGACCGAGCGGAGTTTCGAGCTCCTGTTCAACCCGGTGTCGGAGAACCCGGGCTGGTTCCACCGGAACATGCTCGTGGTGGGGGTGCTGCAGGAGCTGAACACGCTCGGCTGGAAGCCTGCCGAGAAGGGCGACAAGGAGGACGGGGACGAGGGCGGGGAGGGCGGCCTCGAAGACGAGTGGCGCCCGGGCTTCGGGACGGAGGACGAGAAATGACGTGCCTGGCAGGGAAGATCGTTCTGGACGTGGTGGCGGGCGCCCCGAACAACGGCAAGTCGGACGAGAACACCGGCAGGGTCAAGCAGATGCGAGTCGGCCCGGACGTCCACCCGTACATCTCCACGCCCGCGTTCCGGTACTGGCTGCGCGCCACCATGCCCGAGCAGGAGCCGCGCTCGCCGGTGACCCGCAGCGGCGGCAAGGACAAGCAGCAGGCCCACACCGCGGGCCGCCCCGACCTGTACTTGGACGACGACCTGTTCGGCTACATGGTCGCCAAGCCGCAGGACAGCCACTACCGCGACACGGTGCTGGCCACCGGAACCTTCGTCTCCGTCGCCCCGCAGCGCCCCACCGAGGACTTCGGCACCATGACCCGGGACTTCCCCACCGGGGAGAATCCCGTGATCCACTCCCACGAGTTCTACAGCGCCGTCCTGGCCGGTGACGTGCTCCTGGACCTGCCCCGCGTCGGCGTCTTCGAGACCAACGGCTCGGGTCTGCGGCCCGCGCTCAGCCCCGAGAGCATCGCCGAGGCGATCGAGGCCGGCGCCGAGGAGACCGTGCTGCGCAGCACCGAGGCGGTGCGCCTGCCGCTGGCGGAGCGTCGGCGGCGCGTGGTGGTGCTGCTGCGGGCGCTGGCCCGGCTGCACGGCGGCGCGAAGAAGTCCCTCCACTACGGCGACCGCACTCCGGCGCTGGTGCTGCTGGCCCCTCTCAAGGGCGGGGTGAACCCGTTCACCCGCATCCTGGGCGCCAGCAACGGCAAGGCCGTGTTCCAGGCGGACGTGCTGCGCGAGGAGATCGGGGCGTGGAGCGAGGAACTGGACGGTCAGGTGCTGATCGGCTGGGCACCCGGCTTCCTCGACGGCCAGCGCGAGCGGGCCGCCAAGGACCTGGCCGACCTCGTCAAGGCGAAGAAGGTCGCCATCGGGCACCCCCGGACGGTCCTGACCGACCTGGCCGACCGGTTCGAGGAGGGCCGCCACGACGCCTGGTTCGAGGACAGCGCGTGAGCGGCGCCCCGGTCGAGGCGCTGAGGGTGACACTGACCGCCCCGGTGCTTTCCTTCCGCAACCACCTCTACGCCACGGCGCAGGTCACGCACCCCTGCCCGCCGCCGTCCACCGTCGCGGGCATGCTCGCGGCGGTGGCCGGCGGCTGGGGCAGTGTCGATGTCCGGCTGCGCTTCGCCCTGGCCTTCCACGCCGCCGGCCTCGGCGTGGACCTGGAGACCTACCACCCGCTGGCGCCCCGGGGGAAGACGCCCTTCCCGGTCCCGCGCGAGCGTGAGTTCCTCGCCGACACGGTGGCGACCGTGTGGCTGCTGGAGGACATGGACCTGTGGTGGCAGCGACTGCGGCGCCCGGTGTGGCCGATGCGGTTGGGCCGCAGCCAGGACCTCGTCGGCATCCGCCTCGACCACACCACCTTGGCCCCCGGCGAGGGTGAGCAGCGCGGCGCTCTCGTCCCCGCCTTCCCCAAGGCCCGGGGCACGCCGTTGCGGCTGCCGATCGCCGCCGCGCCGGACCACGGGCGGGCGGTGTGGGGCGACTTCCGGCACGACGCCACCGGCCGCAGCCCCCTCCCGGTGCCGGGGAGCCGGGCGGACACCGACGGCCAGGCCGTCGTGCTGCTGCCGCCGGTCCATCCCGCGCTCCACTTCACCACCGCCCCCGACCGGCCCTGAACCCGGGGAAGCCCACATGGACACGAGCACGCGGGAGCTACGGGGTCTGCTGGCCAAGAGCGCGAAGCGCGGCCAGCCGGCCGAGGAACTGACCGCCCACCTGGCGGCCACCTTGACCGCGGGCAGCGAACTCGCCCACCGCATCGGCCGGATCGACGCCGCCGAAGGCCCCCTGAAGGACCTGTTCTGGCCGGCCGCCCAGCTGGGCGGACTGTGCCACGACAGCGGCAAGATCACCGACGGATTCCAGAAGATGGTCCGCGACCGGGCACAGCCCTGGGGCGAGCGGCACGAAGTCGTCTCGCTCGGCTTCCTGCCCGCCCTCGTCCCCGACGGGTCGCTGCTGCCGTGGGTCGCCGCCGGCGTCGCCACCCACCACCGCGCCCTGACCGGAAGCACCGGCCGGGACCTTCGCTTCCTCTACGAGGGACTGTCCCCCGACGAACTCGCCGAGCGGATCGGCCACATCGACGACCCCGCGGTACAGGCCATGGCCGGCTGGCTGCGCACCACCGCGGCCTCCTCCGCCCTGCCCACCGCGCCCCGCCCCGCCGACGCGCCCAACGCCGGCGAACTCCTCGACGCCGCGCACGACGTCCTCGACTGCCTGCTGGAGCGCTGGTCAGTGGGAGTGGACACCGACACCGGCTTGGCCGCCGCCCTGCTCCAGGGCGCCGTCACCCTCGCCGACCACCTCTCCTCCGCCCACGGCACCCTCCACACCGACCAGCCCTTCAACCACCGCTTCCGCCCCACCCTGGAAAAACGGATGGCCCACCGGGGACAGGGGCTGCGCGAACACCAGCTCCGCGCCGCCGCAACCACCGGCCACATGCTCCTGCACGCGCCCACCGGCAGCGGCAAGACCGAAGCGCTCCTGCTGTGGGCGGCCCTGCAGATCACCGAACTCGCCCACCGCATGGGCGGCACCCCCCGCCTCTTCTACGTCCTGCCCTACCTCGCCTCCATCAACGCGATGGCCGACCGCTTCGCCGACCTCCTCGGCGACCCGGGTCTGGTCGGCGTCGCCCACTCCCGCGCCGCCTCCTACCACCTGGCCGCCGCCATTCGCCCCACCGACGACACCGACCAGGACACGGAGCACCCCGGCCGTCCCGCACCAGACGAGGCCGCCAAAGCCCTGTCCCGGCAGGCTGCCACCCGCCTGTTCCGCGAAAGCGTCCGCGTCGGAACCCCCTACCAGCTGCTGCGCGCCGCCCTCGCCGGCCCCGCCCACGCCGGCCTGCTCGTGGACGCCGCGAACTCGGTGTTCATCCTCGACGAACTGCACGCCTACGACCCCCGCCGCCTCGGCTACATCCTCGCCGCCGCCCGTCTGTGGGAGCGCCTGGGCGGAAGGATCGCTGTCGCCTCCGCCACCCTGCCCGACGCCCTCGCCGACCTGTTCACCACCACCCTCACCCACCAGCCCACCCTGATCGACACCCCCGACCTCGGCCTGCCGCCCCGCCACCGCCTCCAGGTACGCCACCGCCACCTCACCCACCCGGCCACCGCCGCCGAGGTCCGCGCCCAACTCGAACTCGGCCGCAGCGTCCTGGTCGTCGCCAACAACATCGCCCACGCCCTGGCCCTGTTCACCTGCCTCGCCCCCCACTGCCGCGCCCTGCACGGCAACGACAGCGCCTTCCTCCTGCACTCCCGCTTCGAGCGCCGGGACCGCAGCCGCATCGAGCGCCGCATCGGCGCCCGCTTCGCCAGCACCGCGGCCCACCGCATGCCCGGCCTGCTGGTCGCGACCCAGGCCGTCGAGGTCAGCCTCGACCTCGACCTCGACGTCCTGTTCACCGCCGCCGCGGTCCTCGAAGCCCTCCTGCAGCGCTTCGGCCGGGTCAACCGCCTCGGGCTGCGCGAACCCGCCGACGTCATCGTCCACGCCCCCGCTTGGACCCGCCGCAGCAAGCAGCCCGGCGAGTTCGCCGACGGCATCTACCCCCGCGAACCCGTCGAAGCGGCCTGGCGGCACCTACTCGACCACCGCCACCGCATCATCGACGAAACCGACGCGACCGGCTGGCTCAACATCATCTACACCACCGACTGGGGCCGCCGCTGGCACCACGACGTCATCGCCCACCGCCGCAGCTTCGAGAACGCCTTCCTCACCTTCCACTACCCCTTCGCCGACCGCTCCCGCCTCTCCCGCTCCTTCGACGAACTCTTCGACGGCACCGAAGCCGTCCTCGAACAGCACCTCGACGCCTACACCCAAGCCCTCGCCCAGGGCACCCGAGCCGAAGGACGCCTCCTCGCCGACGAATACCTCATCCCCCTGTCCCCATCGGCCGTCCTCCTCAGCCGCTACGAACACGCCCTGGACGTCCACGTCCTCGACGCCGACTACGACCCCGACCTCGGACTGCTCAATGTCCGCGGCCACCCTCCGGAAGCACACAGCAGCCCATCATGAAGCGTACGAGGAACGTGACGTGCGGCACTGGCGACACAGCTCACGAACGCTGCGACGGAAGGCCACGCGAAGGCACTGCCCGCAGCTTCGAGGCCGGACCGGATGACGGCTGATACACGTATCGGACGACGTATACGGCACCGACGGGGTCATGCGCCGCCAGCAGGCTGGCGCCGCTTCCGGCCGTGCCCATGAAGGTGATCGCACGGCGTAGTTCCTCACGGATCAGGTCCAGCGCCTGTTCGGCGCCAGCCCGGCCACGGTGCCCACCGGCCCCGACGGTACCGCCTACACCCTGCCCGCCAGCATCCGCCGCGGCGACGGCGGCCGGGGCGAGCGACACGTTGTCTACTCCGAGCCCGGCCAGGGCGGCAAGGGCGGTTGGAACGGGAACACCGGCGACGGCGGACTGGTCGTCATCCTCTGGTAGGAGTCAACCCACCACCCGACTCCGCGCACGATCGGCCGGACACTCTCTAGTGGGCAGTTGCGGTGAAGTCGCGGATCACCTCCGTGGCGGGCTCCCAGAGCTGCTCCTCCGTGTTGAGGGCGTTGGGCCAGTGCCCGGTGGGGTTGGTGGTCAGTCGCTGGAGGCGGTGGCTTCCGGCGATGGCGAAGGAGAGCGCAGCGACGGTGCGCAGGTCGACGCGGGAGCCGCGGGCCCGGCCGGCGTCGTGGACGACCCGGGACATGGCGGGCCGTCCGCTGCGGGCGATCTCTCGGACCGTGGCGCGGGCGGTGACGGCGTGGGTGGGGCCGCGCTTGACCAGGTTGCCGATGATCGTGCCGATGCTGGGGCCGCCCGCGAGGTGGGCTTCGCCGCCGGGGGCGGTCGTTATCAGCGTGGCGTACACGGCGAGGGTGGTGGCCAGCATGTTGTCCTGGGCGACGAGTTGCAGCGGGTGGGTGTCGCCGGTGCTCGGCGGCAGCGGCACCTCGGCGTCGGCCGCGACCTCGTAGAGGACGTGCGGCGTGGTGGCGATCCTCAGCCAGGCCCCCTGGCGGCGGTCGCTCGGCGGGGATGACCAACCGCGTGCCCGGTCCAGCCACGCGCCGCGGGCCGGTGGGCGTTCCGCGAGGTGCCCGCAGAGGGTGTTCAGGTACGTCTCGTCGAGGAGGTCGCGCATCAAGGTCCTTCCCTGGGTTCGATGTTGAAGTGGTTGGGTGGCGGCCGGGCAGCGCCGTACTCTCCTCGGGGCTCGGGGCCCGGTTGGTGAAGTGGGGCGTCTCCGTCCCGGCCGCCCGTCCACCGCGGGGCGAAGGGGCCGCTTCGGGTGGGCGGAGAGGCGGCCGGACGCGGCACCGCTCCCGCGTCGGGACTCGAAGTCCGGGGTGACTCATAAGGTGTTGCTCCGGCCCGGCCGGTGAGCGGGGGCAGCGCTGCCGCCTGTTCTTGGCGGCGGTTTCCTGGCAGTACTACGAGGCCGTCTCCGCGGTCTTGCGTTCGGCCCAGAGGCGTTCGTACGCGCGGTGGCAGGACCAGTACGTCCAGCCGGTGACGACGAGGCACAGCGGGAGGAAGCCGTCCCTCTCGTGCCACTCGTGGAGGACTTCTCCGTCCGGGGTGCCGTCGTCGGGGACGAACGCCGACTCGAAGTGGGCGTTGCCGAGTACGGGTGCCTGGTAGCCGGTGAGCATCCAGCGGCGGCGCAGCGTCCGGCCGTTGGGCCCCTGCTTCGTCGGCGGGTGCGGGATGGGCCCGGCGAAGCCGAGGGTCGGGTCGGTGGCCTTGTCGTCTGCAGTCATGGGGGCGCTCTCCTTCGCTGGGTGCGGCGGTGCCCGGTGGAGGGGTCTCCAGGGACGGAGTGGGGGGCGTGCCGGTCGGGGCCGGCGTGCTTCCTGGGGGTGGCGAGGCGGGTGGGCGGTGCGGGCGCCATTCCCACGTAGGGGCTCGGTGGCCCGGAGATCAGCGGGCGTACCGCGGCCCACCCGCCTCGCGTCCGCCCTGGCCGAGGGCGGAGGTCTCACCCGCAGTACGGGGGACACCTGCGCCCTGGGACGGGCGGGGCGGTCAGCGGGACCTCGGTCTGCCGAGGACGTGCCGGCCGATGCTCTGGCGGCTGACCCCCAGGGTGCTCGCCACGGCGGAGACGCTGGCGTTGGGCAGGGCGAGGAGGTCCCGGGCGCGGGCGACGTCCTGTTCGCCGAGCAGCGGCTGCCTGGCCAGCGTCGGCGCGCCGGGCCCCGGGGTGTAGCCGAAGGCGAGGGCGTCGTCGTACCCCACCCCGGTGGTCACGCAGTGGTACAGGCACATGATGAGCTTGCGGCCCAGCTTGCGCAGGGCGGTGGTGTGGGGGTCGCCGGCCTCGCGCCGGGCGCGGTAGTAGGCCGCCGCGCCCGGGGAGTGCCGGGACCACGAGAACGCGGCGCGGTGGAGCGTGGAGCGCAGCAGGCGGGACGAGGCGCGGCGCAGGGAGACGCGGACGATGGTCCCGGAGGACCAGGTGACGGGTGAGACCCCGGCGTACGCGGCCAGGGCGCGGGCGTCGCCGAAGCGCTCGCCGGGCCGGTCGCCGATCTCGGCCAGCAGCTGGGCGCCGAGGATATCGCCGATGCCCGGGATTCCGGTGGTGACGTGGTGGTGGCGGTGGCGACGGTAGTGGCAGGCCAGGTGCACCTCCAGCCGCCGGACGCGGGCGACCGCGCTCGACAGGGTCTCGGCCAGGTCCGCGATCCGGATGGCCTCGGCCTCCTCCAGCTGGGGGTGCAGCAGCATCGCGGGTCTGCTGAAGGCCAGGTGGAGCCGCTCGGCCTCGTCCTCCAGCCGACGGGTGCGCCCGGCTTCGCGCAGCAGGTCGGCCAGTCGGGCGCGGGTGAGCAGGTCGGCCGCCCGGGGTCCGGGCGCGGCGCGCAGGACAGCCAGGGCCTGCGGACTGCTCAGGCCGCCGCGGGAGGCCGGCCAGGCGGTGATGGCGGCCGGCCAGGCCCGCTCCAGGGCGGCGCGCAGCGCATGGACGGCCTCCATCCGGTCCTCGACGGCCGCCCGGTGGGCGTGGGCGACCACCCGCAGCGCCTGTGCCTGCGGGCTGCTCTCCAGCACGCGGCGGTAAATCCCCTGGCGGACCAGGTCCGCCAGCAACCTGGCGTCCGCCCGGTCCGACTTCGCGATGCCCAGGGCGGCGCGGTGGCGGGCAGCCAGGGTCGGATCGACGTGGACCACGCGCAGTCCGGCCGCCAGCAGGGCCCGCGCGAACGGCAGCCCCACCTCCTCGATCCCGGTCACGCTGGCGGAACGCCAGGTGCGGGCCAGGGACCGCAGCAGATCCAGGTAGGCGGCCACCGGGTCGGCTTCGTCGGCATAGACGATGCGGCGCTCCAGCAGCAGGACGCCGGCACCGTCGAGCACCGCGAGGTCGAGCCACCCCGACGACCAGTCAATGCCCACATAGAGCATGCGTTCGAACACCCCCTCCAGGTGGTAGAAAAAACTACCACCCGAGATGGCGCGGTCGGCGCACCGGGGCACGGAAGAATGGGGCGGGTCAGTGAGCTCGGAGACGATCGACGTTGTGGGGTGCGAGATGCCGCGGGAGGTCGTCCCCCGGGCCTACCTCGCCGACGGCGGCATCTGGCCCGCCGGCCCCCTCGTCCCCGACGCGCCCCCGGGCGCGCACCTCGGACAGGCCATCGCCGAGGCGCTCAGGGCCGCCATGGAGCGACAGCGTCTGGGCGCCCGCGAACTCTCGCGGCTGACCGGCTCCCAGGTGACCCACCCCACCGTCATGACCGTCCTGCAGGGCAGCCGCCTGCCCTCCGTGCACACCGTCCTACTGCTCGAAGTCGCCCTGAAGGCCCCGCTGTACCCCGCCGGCCTGCACGCCGAACTGGCGGACGGCCAGGAGCCGTAGCGTCCACGCCCGACCGCAGCAGGGGTCGCGGGAGAGCTGCTCGAAACAACAGCCCGGAGTCAGGCCAGGCAGCGGCCCGAACCGGGCGCGCCGGACCCAACCCTGGCCGGTATCCGCCGTCCGCGAATCGCCTCGTACTCAGGCGGTGCCCGTCTGGTCGATCGCGCGGCGCAGTTCCTCGCGGACCCGGCCGAGTGCTTCCTCAGCGTCGATCAGCCCGACCGGCAGCGACGTGCGGAACTCACTGTCGCTGAACGCCGCGGCGGGGGCGAGGGCCTGGCCGCACTCGCTGAGCCACTGCTGGACCGTCCACTCGGAACCCCGCTGCTCGTGGAGGGCGACCACGGCACGCTGGACCTGGTCGATGCGCTCCCCCAGGGAGTACCCCGCCATCCTCTGGGGCCGCCGCAAGCGGATGAGCAGGCTTTCCAGGAACGAGACGGTCTCGCTGGACAGAACCCACAGCCCGGAGGCGAACGCGGTACGAGCGGCGGCGGCCTTCGGGCGGATCGCCGCCGTGAGGCTGGGCGCGGGCATCTCCCAGATGGCATTGGCGTCGCGGCCGGACTGGCTGATCGAGGCGAGGATGCACTCCTTGAGGAGGCCGGCGGCAAGGAGCGGATCGCCCAGGCCGAACTCCCGATCACACCGCAGGCAGCAGAGCTTCCCGATACCGTCCCAGTCCCCGGTGACGAGGAAGCCGCTGGTACTGCCGCAGTAGCGGCATTCGACGGGCACGCTGTCGAATACCGGCGGCGGCTTGGGAAGCGGCCGACCGTAGCAGCTGGCGAAGTCGCGGACGCGACCGTAGCTGGCGTTTTGAGGCGACTTCTGATGGACATTCATCGGCCCGTCAACAGTGATCTTCCAGGCCATCGCGTCTCCATCTCTGGCCCTGCACCGAATTGAGGCCCGCATCCTCGCCACCGTGGAGAGCCCGTCACCATGCTAGCCGTGCAGAGGGGCGGCTGGGCCTGCTTTGGAGCGCCGCAATCGGGCTGGACTCCTCAGCCCAGGTTGAGGTCGATGCTGACCGCGCAGTGATCGGACAGCCCCTCGTCGACCGGTCGGCGGTGGACCTGGTAGCCGGCCACCGCCGGGGCCAGAGCGGGGCTGGCCAAGATCAGGTCCTGGCGGCGCGGTACGTCACCGTCGCCGAACGCAGCGGTGGGAACGTCGGCCTGGCCGGCCATGACGGCCGCGTCGACGAATCCGGCGCGTGCCAGCAGGGCCACCGCGCCGCGGTCACCGACCTCGGCCTCGCCGGGCGGCCGCAGATGGCCGTTGAGCAGATGGGGCGACATCTGTCCCCAGTCGGGTTCGGGGAAGTCTGCACCGATGGCGTTCAGGTCGCCGGCGACCATTGCGTGGCGGCCGGGTGCGGCGAGGACTTCCAGCGGCCCGACCTCCCGGGAGCGGTTACGCGGGTCGAACGGATCGAGGTGCAGGTTGCGCACTTCAAGGGTGATGCCCGGGTGGCCGGGCACCGCGAGGTTCGCCCAGCCCATCGTGTGGTGGTAGCGGGCGCGGTCGTAGTCCTGGGCGAGCACTCGGACGCGGTCGCTGATCATGATCACGGAGTGGAAGCGGTGCCCGCCCGTGGTCTTGTTGGCTCTGGCGAGGTGGCCGGCGGCCATGCCGATGGCGTTGACGGCGCGGTGCAGGCGGCGCCCGCCCAGCAGGTCCCAGAAGTTGCACTCCTGCACCAGCAGCACGTCCGGCCGCAGGCTCCGGAGGAACTCCATCTGCCCGTCCCAGCGCTCCGGTAAGCCGAGGCCGTCGTCGGAGTACCCACCGAACAAGGAGTTGAACGTGACCACGCGCAGCGGCGGGTACCCGGTCACCGGGTACCCGCCGCTGCGGTGTGTTCCAGGACGACGGACAAGGAGCGGGCCTTGTCAGGGCCCTGGCGCCACATCGGCTGGGCCAGCACCGCGTCGTCGTAAATGCCGTGCGCGGCCGGGGAGCAGTCTTCGCGCAGGTCCAGCCAGCAGGCAGCGACCGGGTCGCCCTGGGTGTCACGGCGGTGCCCGGCGCGATCGACCAGGGCGTCGATGCGGGCGACTACGGGCAGGACGCTGTGGGTGTCCGGGTCCGGGGCTGCGAGGGCGCGGACATCGTCGGAGGGCACCTGCTCGACGGGCGTGCCGGTGGCGGCGGCCATGAGGTAGTAGGCCAGGGCGAGGCCAGCGATGCCCTCGGCCCAACGCACAAGGCGGAAGTCACCCTCTTCCCTTTCCCTGTTCTCCTGGGCGTAGAGCGGGAGGATCTCGTTCAAGGCCCGCTCCCATGCCCGCTCCCAACAGGCGGAGCCGCCGGTGCCGCGCCAGCGGACGGCCCGGGCACGCAGGAGGGCGGTGTCGGCCATCGGGAATTCTCCGTTTCGACGACGGGTCTGCTCCGCGCGCGACTGGCGGGAGCGGGGCGGCCTGCGGCCGGAGCCGGGCGAACAGCTCCGGCCGCAGGTGGGCTTGAATCGTGCTGCTGGTGAATCTACTGGGCCCGGCGGTGCGGGGAAGGACGGTTGGTGGTGCGGTCAGACAAAGTGGGCGGGTTCGCCTCTTCGTCGCGGGAAGGGCAGCAGTGCAGAGGTGTTCCTGGACCGACCGTGACAGGGCTGACCGGTGAAGGCAGGACGGGTGCTGGGGCCGGGTCCGGTTGCCGTGGCGCTGCTCAGAACCAGAGCAGCGCCACGGCCTTGTCGTCGGAGACCTTGTAGCGCGGGTGCTTGGCGCCGTCGGGGTCGTCGGTGTGTTCGTACGCCTGGATGCGCTCGGCGACCCGCTGTGGCCCGATGCCGGTGTCGGCGCATGCCTCGACGAGGGCCCCCCAGTTCCACAGGCCGTAGGGTTCGACGCCGGCCTGGACGCCGTCGGTCGCCACCAGCAGGCGCCGCAGCTGCGCCTGCGGCCAGGACCGGACCACCGCGTGGCGGGCGGCGGCCGGGACCGCTTCGGCCACCCAGTACGCCTGCGGGTCGCCAACGCGGTTGATGTGCTGCATCTGGTGCTGGCGCAGCCGCCCGAGCATCTCGCGGTGCTCGGGCGAGGAGAAACCGTGCCCGGCGCGCAGGTGCTCGTACATCCGCTCCATGTCGGGGTGCGGGCGCACCAGGTCTTCCAGCCGGTCGTCGCGCAGGACTTCCACGCTGCCGCTGCCGTCGTGCTGTTGGGCGAGCACGATCGTGTCGCACAGGACCAGGGCGTCGACCATGTGGTCGTCGGGGCGGTGGCGCACGATCGCGACGGTGGCCGCCGGCGATACGCCGGGTGTCAGGGTGTGGGTGCCGGCCACGGTGGTGAGGGCGGCGTGGAGGGTGTCGCGCAGGTCGAGGTGCGGGGTACGGCGGTGGGCGGTGAGGATCTCCTCGCCGAGGGTCTGGGCGTACCAGCCGCCGCGGGGCGTGTCGTCGCTGAGGGTGGAGACGCCGTCGAGGACGACCACCAGGTCGTGGTCGTCGCTGACGAGGACGCGGTCCTCGGAGGGGCGGCTGCCGCCGGGGAGTTCACCGGTGA
This sequence comes from Kitasatospora sp. NA04385, assembly GCF_013364235.1. Taxonomy (NCBI): domain Bacteria; kingdom Bacillati; phylum Actinomycetota; class Actinomycetes; order Kitasatosporales; family Streptomycetaceae; genus Kitasatospora; species Kitasatospora sp. NA04385. The sequence goes on from NZ_CP054919.1 coordinate 3,848,176, forward strand.
TGACGTGCATGGGGTCCTTCCGTGGGTGTTGAAGATCCAGTGCGAAGAGAGGTTCTTCCGGCAGCGGGGGCAACGCGGCCGGGCAGGGGCGGCAGTTCAGCCGGCGAGGGGGAACTCCTCGACGACGTCCCAGGTGTAGCAGCCCTGCTCGACGTCCTGGCGCTGGTTGACGAGGTGGACCCGGTCGACGGTGATCTCCACCCGCTCGGGCCGCAGGGCCCGCAGGGCCCGGTTGAGCCTCTCGTCGTCGCCGATGTGGTCGCGGGCGTAGGCCAAGGACGTGTGCGGCCAGAACCTGGCCGGCTGGTCGCGGAGGGCGATGCCGGGGACGGCGTCGGCTGCGACCCGCACACGCCGGTTGAGCTCGGCCATGCCGTTCTCCGGATACATGGCCACCGTGATCGCGGTGATGCCCGGCCAGGTCGGGCCGAGCTGGAGCGTGAAGGGAGCCAGGCCCCGCAACTCGCGCCGGCTGACCGCACGCAGTTGGTCCAGCTGCGCGGCGTCACAGGGGTGGTGGATACCCTGGACGGTGGAGTGGAGCCACTGCTCGGGCACCACGCCCAGGCGCTCGCCATACTCGGCGAGCAGGTCGTGGTGGGCGCGCACGAACGCCCGGTAGGCGGGGTAGCGGTCCAGCAGGATGAGGAAGTGGGGGTACGGGCCGCCGCCAGGCCACATCCGGTGGGGGGTGAAGAACGGCTTCATGGCGGTGCTCCTGTTCGGTCGGGAGACGGGCTCGGCGCGGTGATCGTGTGTCAGGGCAGGGCGGCGGGGTCGACGACGACCGGCAGGTGGTCGGAGGCGCTGCGCGCGGCCTCGCTGCGGTGGGTGCGGTAGCAGGCCACGGCGCCGGCGACGGGCCGGGTCGCCAGCACCAGGCCGATCCTGTGCTCCCCCACGGGTCTGGGTCGCCTCGACCGTCCTCCCAGTACCCGACCGTCGCCTCCCATGGCACACCCAGGTGCGCGGCCGGGTTCGCGGTGCCGAGCGTGCCTTCGAGGACCTGGTGCTCAAGGTCATCAGGTGTCTGCTGGGCGTACGGCTCCGCATCGTAGTAGCCCACCGGCCCGCCGTCGTGGGAGCGGGTGGCAGCGGAGATCGAGTTGGCGTGCCGGTCGCCGGGGCGGCACAGGGCGGTGACGGCGTTCTCCCATGGGCCGCCGGGCTCGGTGTCCTGGAGGAGGCCGAGGGCGACGGGGTGGTCGCCGGTGGTGGCTGCGACGAGGGCGGCGTGGATGGAGGCACACAGGGGGTGCGGGCGGAACATCGGGCTCACGGGGCGCTGCCGCTCGGGGCGGCCGACGGCTTGACGAGGTGAACGGGAGCCCAGTCCCAGGGCAGCGGACGGCCGGTCAGGAGGGTGTCGAGGCGGTGCTCCGCCTCGTGGCGGGCTTCGGGGCGAATGCGGTCGGCCCAGTCGAGGTAGAACAGGGCCGAGTTGACGCCCATGATCGGCACCAGCAGCTCGTACATCCCCGGGTCGGCTTCGGCGATGTCGTAGCCGTACCCGCCCACCCACTCCTCGTGCTCCTGGGGGTCTTTGCCGAAGACGGCCCGGGCGAAGGCGCTGGCGGCCTGGTCCCAGGCGGGGTCCCCGAGACCGAAGGTCTCCAGATCGAGGAGCGCCGCGTCCCCGTCCTCGGGAAGGGCGGCGTTGGTAACGGTGATGTCGCCGTGCGTCAGGCAGAGTTCAGACCGGCGCGCTTGGTGGTAGCTGTCGGCGGCGGTGGTGAGGAAGCGGCGCAGACCGACGCGGCCGGTGTCTGAGACGGCGCTCGGGCGCAGTCGGTCCAGACGCGCGTACGCGCGGGCGACCTTGTCCACGCGGACGATGTCGAGCCTGGCCGGCCGCGGGAGGAGGTGGAGGCGGCGGAGGAGAGCGCCGTGCTGGCGCTGGCTGGGGTGGTCCGGCCCCAAGTCCTTGGTGAAGTCGACCAAGTGGCCGCGAACCACGCTGATGCGTCCGACCGGCGCGGCGGTGGGGAAGTCGGCGGCCAGCAGGGCGTCCGCTGTACGGGCTTGGCGTGCCACGTCGGAGTAGTGGGTGGAGCGGCTGTGGACTTTGCCGACCAGGCCGCTGTTGGGCAGGCGGAAGACCCAGTTCCGGGCGTTGTGCAGCAGTTCGGCGCCGTCCGGGTCGAACCCCTGGTCCAGGGCCGCGTCGGTGAGCGCCTGCCGGGCGGTGTCGGCAGGATCCGGAGCCTCGGCCGTGCGAAGGGGAACGGACAGGGAGCTGGTCATCGAGGTCCTTCGGGGGCTGGGTGGAGAAGGTGTTCCCGGCCGGTGTCCGGAGGTGGGGCTGCTGTCGTCCTCCGGACGGGGGCGACAAGCGGTGGTGGTTGCCGGCGCGGTACCGCGGGCAGGTCGAGTACGCCGTTGACGGCCGCGGCGACGACGCCGTCGAAGGTGCTGGAGACGCCGAGCTTTCGGCGCAGCAGCCGCAGGCGGTAGGCGTGTGCGTCGGGGGTGAGGCCAAGGTGGTGCGCGGCCTCGTAGCGGTGCAGTCCCGTCGCGGCCAGCGCCAGCGCGCAGGTCTCCCGGTCGGTCAGGGTGGGCGGGTTCGGCCACCACGGGGCGAGGTCCTCGGGCAAGACGATGCGGTGCGCCAGCCCGACCAGCGCGGCCAGCAGCGGGGTGCGGGTGCCGAGGCGGTCGTAGATCCGCCTCATCCGCCACCGCAGCGAGTCGGGCGCGATGTGCAGCTGCGCGCAGGTCTGCCGGTGCGGAGAGCCGCTGGCGAAGAGGCGGAAGGCGTCGGCGTATGGCGTCGACCAGCCGGTCGGCTCCGGCGCGGCGGCGACGGCTGCCTCGAACCGCTGCGCGGCCAGCGGCCAGCGCCGTCGCCGCCTCGACCTGCCGCACGCACGCGGCTTCGCCGCCCGTCACCGGTCCTCGGCTCCGTTCAGCCGCCGGGCCAGGCGCCGGACGTCCGCGGTGAGGCCGAGCGCCTTGTACACGGCGTGCGAGGCGTTGAACCAGATCGCGGCGCCCTTCTCGTCTCCGGCGCGCCGGGCGGCCTGGCCGTGCAGTTCCATCACCCACGCGGTCCAGCGGTGCGCTCCGGCACCGGAGAACTCGTACAGCGCGCGGGAGATGTGGGCGGTGGCCTCCGGGCGTCCGCCGGCCACCGAGTGGGCTTCGCCGAGGTAGCCCAGGGCCCGGCCGGCGGTCACCGGGTCGCGCTCCGGGAGGGTGCCGAGGAGTTGCAGGGCTTCCTTGAGCAGCTCGATGGCGGCGGTGGGGTTGTCCAGGGCGGTGCGGGCGGAGCCGAGGAGGATCAGGACGAGCACCAGGTCCTGGGAGGGACCGAGCGGGCGCAGCCGGTCCTGGGCTTCCTCCAGGTGGACCTCGGCGGCGGACCACCGTCCGGCGGCGTGGTGGCAGGCGCCGATGCCGTGGGTGTGCCGCGCGATGCTGGCCGCGTCCTTGTTGGCGGTGGCGATGCGGCGGGCCTGTTGCAGGTGGGTGATCGCCAGGTCGTAGCGGCCCTTGTCGAGGTAGTCCGCGGCCAGGACCTGGAGGATGGTGTGCTCGGCGGCCCGGTCCCGGCATTCCTTGGCGGCCATCAGGCCCAGCGTGTGGACGGAGATGCGCAGGTCGCGGTGGCGGAGCAGGTACTCGTGCGCGGTGAAGGCGGTGGTGAGGGCGAGGGCAGCGGTGTCCTCGCGGGCTTCCAGGGCGGTGGTGAGCACGGCGGGCAGGTAGGCGGCCGTTGCCTCCATCCAGGTGCGGGCGTCCTGTTCGGAGGTCAGCTGCCGGGCCTGGAAGGGCTGGTGGCGGCGGGTGTGCGGACGCGGGCGGTGGTCGGGGGTGAGCAGGCGGGCGGCCTGGTCGGCGGTGTCGAGCTGGGCGTCCAGGTAGCGCCCGAGGGCCTGGGCCCCGGTCTTCGACAAGGCGGGGCCGAGGGCCTGGGCGGCGGCGCCGCGCTCCAGGGTGTGGAGGGTGCTGCTGCCGGGGACGGTGGTCAGCAGTCCCCGGGTGGTGAGGGAGCGCGCCAGGGCCTCGGTCAGGTGGGGCGGGGTGCGGGTCGCCGCGAGGGCGTTGGGCAGGTCGAGGTGCGACGGCAGGTGGGCGAGGGCGGCCAGCAGGTTCTGCTCGTCGGCGCTGAGGTCGTCGGTCAACGGGGAACTCCGTGAATCGGTCGAGGGCGCGGGGCCGCCTCCGCTCGGCGGCGGGGCGGCCGGCGGAAAGGTCGCCGCGGGGTCCGGCTAGGTGGCGGCGGCCAGGGTGGCGGTGGCGAGGCCGATCGCTTCGTCGATGCGGCGCTCGGTCCTGGCCGGCGGCGGTTTGGTGCCGAGGCCGGCGGCGTCGGTGAGGCGGGTGAGCGCGTCCCGGTTCTTCTCGTCCAGGTGCTGGGCGAGGCGGTGTTCGAGGAGGGCGGCGGCGCTGTAGCCGTCCCCGGACCTCTTGACCCAGTCGGCGGCGTAGCGGTGCAGACCGCAGGCCGGTCTGCCCGCTGCCGCGGCCGTGTCCACGAGGGCGAGCCACAGTTCGGTGTCCCACAAAGGGTCGCGGGAGCGGGGTGTGATCGCGTCGTGGGTGGTGAACATCCGATCGAGCATCTGCTCGTCGGGCGTGTCCTGGCCGATCAGCGCGCACAGGACGCGCAGCACCTCCGCGACGACGCGCTCCCACGGGGTGGTGGGGCGGGTGTCGTCGATCAGGTGCCGGGCCAGGTCCGGGTGGCCCTGGACGGCCATGGCGATGACGGCGATCTGGCGGGCGTAGAGCAGGCCGGACTGCGGGCTGGCCCCGCGGGCGGTCTTGGTGTGGAGGTGGGCCTGTTCCCAGTGGCCCTGGAGGGCCAGGGCGCGGGCGCCGTGCTCGGCCTGGGCGGCGGCCCACCAGTTGCCGACGTTCTCGCGGTCGCCGTCGTCATCGGTGATCCGGGCCAGCGGCAGCGGCCCGTGGGGCAGTGCGGCGGCGTCGTCCTCGGCCAGGGCCCGCGTGATCTCGGCGCACAGGGCCAGGGCGTCCTCGGCCCGGCGGGCGCGCACCAGCAGGGCCGCGGCCGTGCTCTGCGGCGCCAGCGCCTGCCGGGCCGTCTCCGCGCTCAGCGGCCGGCGCGCGGCCCACAGCCGGGTGTGTTCCGCGCTCAGCTCAAGGGCCTGCGGCAGGCGGCCGAGGTCGGCCAGCAGCACGGCGGCCTGGTGCAGGACGGTGCCGGCGGTGGTCGCAGACTTCCCTCTGGAGGCGCGGCGGGCGCGGGCGTGCAGGTCGGTGACCCGCTGGTGCAGCGGGGGCGCGGCCCACCTGGTGCGGGGGGTCAGCGGGAGGCGGGCGAGCAGGTCGGCCACCGGCCCGTGCGGCGGGGTCACGAGGTGGTGCCTCCTGTGCTGGATGGGTCGGCGGGCCGGGGCCGGCTGCCCGTCCCCACCGCAGCGGTGATGGCTTCGGCGGCCAGGGCGAGGGCGTGGATGAGCTGGTCGTCGAGGTGGGGCGGCAGCGCGCCTGCTCCCAGCCCCGCCCGCTGGGCGATCGAGGCCAGCTCCGTGCGGTCGTTGTCCGGGAGTCGGGCGGCGAGGGGGTGGTGCAGCAGGGCGCGGGCGCCGTACCCGTCGCCGGCCGCGAGCGCCCAGTCGGTGGCGGTCGCGTAGAACCAGTCGGCGGTCGGCGGCGTGTCCGCGGCGGTGCACAGGTCGACGCAGACCAGGGCCAGCTCGGTGTCGAACTCGGGGCTGTTGCCCGGCTGGTAGGTCTCGTGGGCCTCGCACAGCGTGGTGACCTGGTCGGCGAGCGCGCGCTCGGCCCGGGGTCCGGTCAGGGTGCAGGCGAGGTGGAGCGCGGCGGCGACGACGTGCTCCCAGGGGGTGTGGCGGTCGAGCCGGGTCCTGGCCAGCCGCACCGCGGCGATCTCGGGCTGGCCGCCGACGGCGAGGGCGATCGTCGCCAGCTGCAGCGCGGCGCCCGGACCGGGCGGCGGGGCCGGGTCGGCCAGCAGGGTGCCCCGGGCCCGCTCCCAGTCGCCGTTGCGCGCCAGCGCGCGGGCCAGGGGCAGCAGGGAGGCGTCCTCCCACCAGTCGTAGAGGTCGCCGCGGTCTCGGCCGGTGGCGCTCAGGCCGGCCAGCGGCAGGAGCCCGACGCCGGCCGTCTCGGCGTCCGTGCCGGTCCCGATCGCCCGCAGGATCTCCTCCAGCAGCGCGATGGCGGTGCCGGGCCGGCCCTCGCGGACCAGGAGGTCGGCGTGGGTGAGCTGCGACGTCAGCGCGCACATGGCGAGTCGGGCGTCCAGCGGGCGGTGCTGGAGGACCCGGGCGGTGTGGAGGTTGCACACCGCGTACGCTGAGCCCGGCAGCCCCAGGTCGAAGTACAGCTGCGCGGCGCGGCGGTGGACCTCGCCGGCCAGCCCCGCCTCCGCCCGGTCGACGGCGCGGCGGGCGAGGGCGGCCACCTCCTCGACCCGCTCCGGCAGCGGCGGCGCCACCCGCGCGGTCGCGCCGGGGGTGAGGGGGAAGCGGGCGAGCGCGGCGCCGAGGGGGCCGGCGGGCGCGGCGGCGGTCACCGGCTCACCTGCCCGGTGAGCTGCGCCGCCCGGGACAAGGTGGTGACCTGGAATGGCGGCGAGAACGGGCGGGTGGCCTGCTCGGGGAGTGCCACCCGCGCCGCCGGGCGGCGGCCCAGGCGCAGGGCGGCGTCGACCTGCGCCCACATGCTGAACGCCTGCGGGTAGTTGCCCAGGTGGCGGCGGGCGCGGGGGTCGTACTCCTCGGCGAGCAGCCCCAGGTCGCTGCGCAGGGCCAGCAGCCGCTCGAACAGCTGGTCCGCCTCGTCGTCGCGGCCGATGGCCGCCAGCGCCTCGGCGAGCCAGAACGAGCAGGCCAGGAACGCGCCTTCGTGCCCGGCCAGGCCGTCCACGTTCGCGGCGGCGCTCCGGCCGGTGGCGTACCGCAGGACCAGGCCGTCCTCGGTGAGGCCCTGCTGGACGGCCTCGACGGTGGCGATGACGCGCTTGTCGTCGCCGGGGAGGAAGCCGACCAGCGGGATCAGCAGCAGGGCGGCGTCCAGGGTCCGGCCGCCGTAGTACTGGGTGAACACGCCATGCTCGTCGACGCCGCGCTCGCACACGTCCGCGTGGATCTCCTCGCGCAGGCCCTCCAGGTGGAGCAGCAGGGCGGGGTCGGCGTCGGGGCGGCGCCGGAGCAGGCGCACGGTGCGGTCGACGGCCACCCAGCACATGACCTTGGAGTGGGTGAAGTGCCGGGCCCGGCCGCGGATCTCCCAGATCCCCTCGTCCGCTTCGCGCCAGCGGCGCTCCACCTGCCCCGCCAGGGCCAGCAGCAGGGCGTCGAGCCGCGGGTCGGCGGGCAGTCCGGCGTCCTCGGCCAGCAGCAGGGCGTCGGCGAGTTCGCCGTACACGTCGAGCTGGAGCTGCTTGGCGGCGCCGTTGCCGATGCGTACCGGCCGGGAGTCCTCGTAGCCGGGCAGGTGGTCCAGCACCCGCTCGGTGAGGTCTGTGCCGCCGTCGAGGCGGTAGATCGGCTGCAGGTGCTCGGGGTCGAGGTGCTCCAGGAGCCAGTCGCGCCAGCGCCGGGCCTCCTCGGTGAGGCCCAGGCGCAGCAGGCAGGCGATGGTCAGCGAGGCGTCGCGCAGCCAGGTGTACCGGTAGTCCCAGCAGCGTTCGCCGCCGATCTCCTCGGGCAGGGAGGTGGTCGGCGCGGCGACGATGCCGCCGCCGGGGTGGCACATCGCCGCCAAGGTGAGGGCGGCGCGCACCACCGCCTCCCGGTGGGGGCCGCGGTAGGTGCACCCGCGCGCCCACGCCTCCCAGTGCTGCACGGTCGCGGCCAGCTCGGCGAAGGCGTCCGGCCGGGCGGGAGCGGGGGCCGAGCGGCTGGTGGGGCCCCAGGTGAGGGCGAAAGCGGAACTCTGGCCGGCGGTGAGGGTGAAGTCGGCGCGGCACACCCGGTCGCGGTTGACCGAGTGGTCGTGGTCGCTGTGCAGCCAGTAGGTGTCGTCCCCGGCGGTCGCCTCCAGCCACGGGGCGCCGGAGGTGGCCCGCTGGATGATGGGCGCGGTGGCACCGTAGTCGGCGCGGGGCCGGTAGACGGAGGCGGCGTGCACCACGCCGCTCACGCACTCGACGATCCGCACGATCCTCGGCGCGACCACGCCGAGGCTGTCGGGCGCGGGCATGAGGTCCGTGACGGCCAGGGTGCCGCTGGGAGTGTCGTACTCGCTGCGCAGGACGAGGGTGTCGCCCAGGTACTGGCGGCGGTCGGCGACCGGCGGCGGCCCATCCGGGACGGCCGGCCCGACGCGCCAGTAGCCGTGCGCGGGCGTCCCGAGCAGGGAGGTGAACAGCGGCGGGGAGTCGAAGTCGGGCAGGCACGCCCAGGTGATGGTCCCGTTCGGGAGGACCAGGGCGGCCGAGGCCGTGTTGCCGAGGAGCGCGTGGTCCTCGATCAGGTACGGGGTCGTGGCGCGGAGCATGGAAGTCCTTGCATGGGCAGGTGGGTGATGGGCGGTCAGCTCCGGGCCGGAGCGGCTTCGAGTTCGGCGAGGGCGGCGTGGACGGTGGCCGCGAGGGTGTCGGCGACGGGCAGCCACGGCAGCCGGCGCTCCAGCTCGCCGCGTAGGGCCTGCTGCTCGGGGTCGGCCGGGTCGCTGCCGAAGACCACGGCGGTGCCCGGCTCGGCGAGCAGCCCGGCCGTGTAGACGGACAGGACCCGGTCGGCGCTGATCGGGTTCCAGAACAGGACGACGTCGCACTTGGGGACGTTGCGGTCCTGCCAGCCGAAGGGCCTCCACGCGTCGTACGGGCTGCCGGTGGGGGTGAGCGAGGGCCGGGGGTTGAGCACCGTGCCGGTCCAGCGCAGCTCCCGCAGCAGGCGGACCACGTGGATCTGCCAGTCGGGGCACCCGGCGGTCTTGCCGAACAGGTAGATCGACGGACTGCCGTCGGGGAGGAACGGGGCCGGGGCCTCGATGTACCGGGGACCGACACGGACCGCTCTCGCCCCGTTTGCGGGGGCGGTCATCGGGGCCGCTCGGGAGGAGACAGGGGGGTAGTAGTCATGGCCATCAGCGGTTTCGGTAGACGCGGGTGCGGCCCTGACCCGGACGGCCGCCATGGGTTTCGTGCTGGTGGTGCAGGGTGGTGAAGGCTTGCGGTGCTCGGCGGCGGGAGAGCCCGTCGGCGGCCGCCGCCGCAGTCAGGGCACCCGCCGCGAACAGGCCCAGCCAGGCCGGCTGCGCCCGGTCGCGGTGCTCGACGAGGAACATCCCGGCGCTGCCGGTGCCCGTGCCGAGGAGGAAGCAGACGATCGCCGTCGCGGCGCGGCGGGCGGTGCGGGGCGCTTTCACGCGGCACTCGCCCTGTCCCGGGTGGCGGTCAGCGGCTCGTCGGGCCAGCCCGGCATGACCGCGGACAGTCGCACCACGCCGTTCAGCACGGCCGCGGCGGCCAGCTGGGTGCGGCCGGCGGCACCGAGCTGCTGGGCGATCGTCTTGACATAGGTGCGCAGGGTCGCCGGGGCGACGCCCAGCTCCTGGCTGATCTCCCGCTCGTCGGCCCCGGCGACGAGCGCGTCGAGGACCTGCCGGTACCGAGGGGTCAGGTGCGGGCGTCCGGCGAGCGCGGTGCCCGGCCGGGCGGTGACGATCCCGCAGGCCGCAGCCCAGGCCGCCAGGTGGACAGTGTTCCTCGTACCGGTGGCGGCGTGCAGGCCGGCGATGGCGGCGTCGACGTTGTCGAGGCCGAGCTGTGCGCGAAGAGTGCTGCGGGTGGTACCGGCGACGACGTGCCTCACCAGGGCAACCTGGTCGGCGTCGAGGTCGTGGGCGGGCTGTCCGATGGACACGAGAGGCTCCTTGCCGGGTGAGGGGTGTCAGACGGTGGTGTCGAGGCGGGTGAGCAGGCGCTCGGCCAGGGCGGGTGCCCGGTGGGTGCCGACGACCAGGACCACGTCGCCGTCCTTCGCATGGCCGGCGACGATCTCCTCGGCGCTCTGTGAGCTCGGACCGGTGCGGACGGTGTGCACCCGCTCGGCGGGCAGGCCCTTGCGGGCCGCCGCCACCACCGCCTCCAGCGGGTCCTCGACGTCGAGCACCGGCATCCCCGCGGCCACCGGCAGCAGCACGGCACGGTGGCCGCGGTCCAGCGCCGCGCCGAGGAAGTCCGCCTGGGCGCGGGTACGGACGTAGCCGTCCGGCTCCAGCACCGTGATCACACTGCCCCGGCCGGCGAGTTCGCCCGCGGCCTGCAGGTCGCGGGCGACCTCGGAGACGTGGCGGGCCCGGGAGCGCACGACGCTGACCCCGCCCCGGGTGCCGAGGTGCTGCATCGACCCCTCGACGCCGCCGAAGCCGGCCAGGCGCTGGGCGAGGGCGTCGGGGTCCTCGCCCAGGACGAGGGCGGTGGCCACCGCGCAGACGACCGTCACCGCGTGGTGCAGCCCGGTGGCAGGCACCACCGACCGGAACCTGCTGCTCCCGTGACGCAGTTCGGCCCAGTAGGTGCCGACGGCGGTCTTCTCCAGGTCGGTGATCCGCACGCCGCAGCGGGAGGACGGGCCGACGGTGACCACCTGCGGGCCCGGCCGCTCGGCCAGCCGCTCGCGCATAAGCACCAGCGGCTTGTTCCACCACGACAGGTCCGGGACGAGAAGGGTGCGCGCGGTGCGGGCCTGGTGCTCGGCCATGGCCAGCGCCGCGGGCAGGTCCTCGTGGTGCGGGGAGTTCGGGTCGACGGCGGTGATCAGCATCGCGGCGGGCGCCAGGGTAGGGCGGGAGACGGCCCCGGGGGACAGCCGCACCGGGGCGGTGGGGGACGTCTCGTGGGTGCCGGTGTCGGGCGAGAGGTCGGCGACCAGGCGCGCGGTGCCGTGGTGCCCGGCCGGTGCGCCGAGCGCGGGGGTGTTGAGGATCCAGCCGGTGCGGCCGTCGTCGAGGAGGTGGGCGAGGGCGGCAGCGGCCGTCGCGGTGCTGTGGCTTCCCCACACTGCCGCCAGCGTGCCGCCGCTGAACCCGGCGCCGGCCAGCGCGAGGGCGTGGGTGCGGGCGAGCACCGGAACCCGCTGCGAGACGGCCGCGTCCAGCTCGGGGTGCGGGCCGACGACCGCCCGCGACCACACCACCGACCCCAACTCCCCGACCTGCTCCGGTGCCAGGCGCTCCGTCACGCTCACCCCGGCCTTCCGGAGCCGGTCGGCGACGTGCCCGCGCACCTGGTCGGGGCGGGCGCTGCCGCTGACCCGGGCGCCGCGCGCGGCCAGGTGCAGGGCCAGGCCCTCCATGCCCGGGTCGGTGACGCCGGCCAGGTGCACCGCGGACAGGGCCGCGGGAAGACCGGCGGGGTCGGGCTCCGCACCGGGGTCGGGCTCCGCACCAGTGGCGGTGGTCAGGGTGGGGGCGGTGGCCATGCTGCTCTCCAACGTGCTGAACAAGGGGAAGGGGGTGGTCCGGCCCGGCCGGGCCGCCGGGGAGGTGCGCGGCCGGGCCGGGGCTCAGGACTGGGCGAAGCCGCGGGCGACCTCGGCCGCGCTCACCAGCGGCGCGTGGTGGTCCAGTTCGAGGCGGGCCAGGGAGGCCAGGTGCGCGACCAGCTGCACGCCGAACAGCTCGGCCACCGCCTGGTCCGTCTCGAACTCCTTGACCGCCGAGGCGAGGTCGCGCGGCAGGCGCCATGCCTTCGCCTCCTGGTAGGAGTCGCCGCGGGCGGGCGCGGGCGGCACCAGGCCGCCCTCGATGCCGTGCCGGACACCGGCCAGGGCGGCGGCCACCGCGAGGTAGGGGTTGGCGTCCGCGCCCGGCACCCGCACCTCCAGGTGCCGGCCGCCGCCGTGCCCGACCACCCGCACCGCGCAGGAGCGGTTGTCCCACCCCCACGTCGCCCTCGTCGGCGCGAAGCCGTGGTCACGGGCCAGGCGCCGGTAGGAGTTGACGGTCGGCGCCCACATCGGGCCAACCGCCGGCAGCACGTTCAGCAGCCCGGCCACCGCCTGCCGCCCCGTCTCGGACAGCAGCTCGCCCTCGCCGTCGGGGGCGAACACCGCGCCGTCGCCACCGTCGTCGTGCATCCGGTGCAGCGAGAGGTGCAGGTGCAGGCCCGAGCCGGTCCCGGTGAACGGGGCCGCCATGAACAGCGCGGACATCCCGTGCCGCTCGGCCACCACCCGGGCTGCGTGCTTGAACAGCAGGTGCTGCTCGCACGCCCGCTCGACCGGCCCGTAGGGGAAGGTGACCTCCACCTGGCCCGGCGCGCCCTCCAGCTTCAACGCCTCCACCGGCATGCCCGCCTCGGCGAGCACCCGCCGCAGCTCCCGCAGGACGGCGGCGGCGCCCGCGGGCACGTCCAACCCGTAGTCGAGGTTGCCGACCGTCGCCGGGCGCGGGCGCCAGCCGGAGCGCTCCGCGTCACGCTCGCTGCCCTCGACCAGGACGAATTCCGTCTCCAGCCCGACCATAGGCACCAGGCCCGCACCGGCGAGCCGCATCATCTGCTCCTCCAGCACCGTCACCGGGGACAGCGCGTGCGGCCGGCCCTCGGCCTGCACCGGCCGCGCCCACACCAGCGCCGTGCCCGGCAGCCACGGCAGCACCCGCGCCCGGCCCAGCTCCCAGGCCAGGTCCACGTCGCCGAACCCCGACGCCCACGACCACACGCCGCCGTCGGCGGGCGTCATACCCAGGTCGGTGCCCAGCAGGTAGCCGCACACCTCGCTGGACACGAGCCCCCGCGCCAAGCGCCCGCGCAGGACGCCGGCGTCGAACACCTTGCCCTTCAACCGGCCCTGGGCGTCGGCCACCGCGACCATCACCGCCTCGACCAGGCCGCCGTCGATCAGCTCTACCAACCGGATCTCCGGGCCCTGCCCTTCCGGCTGCGGCTCGTCGGCCGGCTTCGCCGCCTCGTCGCGGCGGTGCGCGCGCCTGCTCACACGACCTCCTCGGCCAGCTCGACCAGCTCGGCCGACTGCTGCACCGGCGGCGCGTAGTCGTACCTGCCCCGCAGCCGCCACCAACCGGCCGCCAGGCCCAGCGCCGCGAGGGCCGCGACGGGCGCGTAGTTGAACGTGTCCACGGTCACCGGGTAGGACTGCGGCAGGCACACCAGCACCGTCACCAGCGCCACCCAGCCCACCGCGACCCACCCCACCAGCCGCCCGCGGCGGCCCAGGTTCCACGGGCCCGGTCGGAACGGACTGCCCTTGCGAAGGCGCAGGTAGACCGGCACCGCGTACGCCGGGGTCATCCCCACCACGTTGACGGCGGTCACCGCCCCGTAGGCGACCGGCGACCACAGCGAGGGCAGCGCCAGGACGAACGCCGCGCCGACCGACAGCCACACCCCCGGCACCGGAGTTCCGGTGCGCTCCGAGACCCGGCTCCACAGCCCCGATCCGGGCAGCCCCCCGTCCCGGGCGAAGGCGAACACCATCCGGCTGGACGCCGCGGTCTCCGCGTTGCCGCAGAACAGCTGCGCCACGATCACCACCGACAGCAACACCTTCGCCCCGGTCGGGCCGAGGGCGTCGAGGAAGATCTGCGCGGGCGCCACGCCCGTCGGGGAGTTGAGGACGCCGTCGTAGTCGCCGACGGCCAGCAGCAGCCCGGCCAGCAGCACCGCGCCCGCGATCCAGGACACCCAGATCGAGCGGACGATGCCCTGGGGCGCCACCACCGACGCCCGCGTAGTCTCCTCGCTCATGTGCGCGGAGGCGTCGTACCCGCAGAAGGTGTACTGCGCCAGCAGCAGGCCCAGGCAGGAGACGTAGACCGGGTTGCTCCAGCCGGTGTTGTTGACGAAGTGCGTCATCAGCCAGCCGGTGCCGCGGTGCCGGTCCGGCACCACGGCCAGCGCCCCGACGATCAGCGCGACGCCGCCGAGGTGCCACCACACCGAGACGGAGTTGAGCACCGACACCAACCGCACGCCCCGCAGGTTCAGCCCCGCGTGCAGCAGCAGGATCACCGTGAAGATCCCCAGCAGGCCCAGCGCGGTGGGCTCGTAGCCGAACTGCATGTTCAGAAAGGCGCCGACGAAACTGGCCGCGCCGTAGTCGATGCCGCAGATCCCGCCGATCAGCCCGAGCAGGTTCAGCCAGCCGACCAGGAACCCCCAGCGGGGGCCGCCCAAGGCGTGGCCCATGTAGAACAGCGCGCCGCTGGTGGGGTAGGCGGAGGTGACCTCGGCCAGCGCGGCGCCGACGAACATCACCATCGCGCCGACGCCGATCCAACCCCAGAGCATCACCGCCGGGCCGCCCGCGTTCAGCCCGAACGCGAACATCGTCATGCAGCCCGACAGGATGCTGATCACGGAGAAGGACGAGGAGAAGTTCCCGAACGCGCCCATCCGACGGGCAAGTTTGGGCTCGTAGCCGAGCCGCCGCAGGTGCTCCTCGTCGCTCGGGGGCGAAGACGCGGCGTGGGCAGGGGACATCAGGGACAACCTCCGTACAGGGTGAAGGAGAAGAAGGAAGGAAGAAAAAGGAGGAGGCGCGGCAGAAAGGTCAGGCGAACGCCATCGGGCGTCCCGCGTAAGCCTGCTGTCGGGCGGTCAGCAGCAGCTCCTCACCGCGCGCGGGCGAGTCCGCGACGTAGGACCAGGGCGTCCGCGACGCGAACTGGCCCAGGGCCTCGAATACCCGGACCGCCGCGCCCATCTGCGCCGACGCCCACAGGGCGTGCGCGAGGTAGCTGAGGTCCGCTACCGGCCACGACTCCGGCTCCGCGACCGACCAGCTCTGGAAGGCCCGCTGGGCGTGGGAGAAGTGCGGCTCACGCCGCCACTGCCCCCGCGTCACCGCGTCCCGGACCGCCGTGTTGCGGTACTGGTCGACGGACACGTACAGGTGCAGCGCCGCCAGCGGCGAACCGGCCGGCGCCCGCAGCGCCGCGGTGTGCACGAAGTCGAGAGCCGCGGCGCGGTTGCGCTGCCGCCAGTACCGGTACACCCGGTGGTGCGCCTCCCGGCTCCCGGGATCCCGCCGGAGTGCCTCGTCGAGCAGCCCCCACGGGCCCGGCGGCAGCAGCGGATCCCCCGACAGCACCCGGTGCTCGGGGCGGAACTGGCCGTGGTCGAGCTCGGCGAGGGCGAGCAGGCACACCCACGGAACCGGATCGGACGGGTCCTCCTGCGCCGCAGCCCAGCACGCCTCACGGGCCTCCTGCTCCAACCGCCCGGCCTCCCGCTGAGCCTCCCTGCCGGCGAGCAGGGCGTGCTCGACCAACACCCGAAGCCGCAGGATGCCGAGCCCCGAGGCCGTCGGATTCTCGCGGGCCCACGCAGTGAGCACCGTTGACCGGGCGGCGGCCAAGCCCAGCACTTGAGTCCGGGACACCCACAGGCTCGAAAACCGCTCCGTTCCCGCCAGCAGCCGCTCCGTCGACAGCCACCGGCCGGCCAGCAGGTCGTCCACCGCTGCACGGAGCGGACCGTCGAACCCTGCAGGGTGGTAGCGCAGTCGGAACTCGGACACAACAAACCCCCCTTTCGCGCGTGGACATGACATGATGACCTGCGGGAATTCGCCGGCCTGGTGATCCGTCCGTCTCCCGAAGGCCCTTTGGACGGTTCCTTCTCCGGGGTGCGGACTGGCAGTCGCGAACCACCGTCGTCGCTGCCGGGTCTCACCAGTGCAACGACCGGGGTAGTTGGATCCAGCCGGACCGACGTCCCGTGGGAGTCATACGGAACACCGAACAACAGCGCTGCAACAGTGCAGATTTGATGCATCGTGTGGCATCTGTGCGACAAACTTGGCGGTGAGCTGCAGCCTTCCCCGTCGATAAAATCTCTGGAGCGAGTGATGACAGACCCTGATCTGCTCGCCGTGTGGCGGCGGTCGGCGGGATACACCCAGGACAAGCTGGCGGCAGCGATGGATGTCGACCGCTCGACGGTCCACCGCTGGGAGAAGGGCCGGAGCAGACCGCGCGACTGGCAGATCCCGCGGCTCGCCCAGTTGCTCGGTCGGCGCCCGGGGGACATCGGGGCGCTGCTGTGGCAGCAGGGCCCCGAGACCACCGAACAGGGATCGCCGCCTGAAGTCTCCGAGCCATCAGCGGGCATGCCGTCGTGGAACCAGCTGGACAGCGCAGTCACCGACTGGGCGGCTCTGGGGCCGACCGGTGCCGAACCCGCGCACACGCTGTGGGCCACGGAGGAGGACCTGGCGCTGATCGGGCAGATGCTGGCGATGTTCCGGCAGCTCGACCACACCTTCGGTGGCCGCACCCACGCGCAGCAGGTCGTCGACTACCTCGACCGGGAGATCGGGGCAGTCCTGCATCGTCCGGCGGCTTCACCGGACGTGGCAGTGCGCCGCGCCATGCTGACGGCGGAGTTCTGCGAGCTGGCGGGCTACCAGGCCGTCGACAACGGGCAGCCGGCCCGCGCCCAGGAGTACTACCAGCGGGCCCTGCAACTGTCCTCGTCGGTGGGCGACCGTGCCTACAGCGCGTATCTGACCGCCGTGAACCTGGGCCACCTGGCGCTTCACTGCGGCCGTCCGGAGCTGGCGCTGCAGTGGGCCTCCACCGCGAGGGCCTCCTCGACTGGGGCGAGCCCGGCCACCCGGGCGGCCGTGGCCGCAGTCGTCGCCCGGGCCAACGCGCGGCTCGGCCGGGAGGCGGAGGCGACCGCGATGCTGATCGAAGCCGAACACCTGCTGGAGTCCGTTCAGGGCGACGACCCGCTGTGGATCGGCTACTTCACGCCGGCCTACCTGGCGGACGAGGCCGCGCACTGCCTGCACGACCTCGGTCGGCCGCCCGCCGCGAGGACTCAGTTGGTCGACGCCCTCAGCGGGGTCGGCGGCGACCGGGTCCGGCGCCGTGCTCTCGACGCCGCCCTTCTCGCCTCGACCTGGGTGGTCTCGGGCGACTTGGACCAGGCGGTGGCCGTCGGGAGGCAGGCCGTCGAGTACACGGCGCGCACCGGTTCCGGCCGCTGCGTAGAGCGCGTCGCCACCGTGCTGGACGCCCTCGGCCCCCACCTCGACTACGCGCCGGTGCAGGAGCTGCACGACTTCACCCGCGCGGTACTCCCGAGCACCTTCCCCCGGCCGGGTACGACATGACGTCCCGGTAGAAGGCGAGTTCGGCCTCCAGCGCCGCTTCGAGGTCCCGGGGGTTCGACAGGTAATGGTCGCCGCCTTCCAACAGCAGCCCCCGCCCCATCCCGCGCTCGCCGAGCGCGTCGGCGAAGGCCATCGCATCGGTTGCGGAGGTGATGTCGTCCATGGAGCCGTGAACCACCAGCACCGGACGACGGACCCGCTCGGGCCGGACGGCGCCGGCAGGGCCCCGCAACGCGACGGCGTGCGGACGCTGCCAGGCCGGGACGGAGCGCGCCCAGCGGCCGGGGTCGATGATCGCGGAGATCGCAGTGGCCGCGGCGAACGGCTCCGTCCGGCAAGCGGCATTGAGCGCGGTATAGCCTCCGGCGCTCGCACCGCTGATGAAGACAGCGTCGGCGTCGGCGACGCCCTGCCCGACGAGATATTCGGCGACGGCGGCGCAGTCCTCCACGTCGAACTCCCCCCAGCGCCCGTACAATTGGCTGCGGAAGGCCCTGCC
Organism: Kitasatospora sp. NA04385; assembly: GCF_013364235.1. Taxonomy (NCBI): domain Bacteria; kingdom Bacillati; phylum Actinomycetota; class Actinomycetes; order Kitasatosporales; family Streptomycetaceae; genus Kitasatospora; species Kitasatospora sp. NA04385. Next base: position 3,865,702 of record NZ_CP054919.1, read on the forward strand.
CCGCCCGGTGCTGCCGCGGTAGAGGGGCTCGGCGACCGCGAAGCCCCGGCTCACCCAGAACTGCGTCGTCCGGTCGAGGCGCAGCCGGACGTCGTCGGTCGGGCCGGGATGGACGCGCAGGAGCAGGGGCACGCGCCCGGGAGTTGCGGGTCGGTGGAGGACGAAGCGCACGTCGCCCCCCGGCCCCGGAGCGGCAAGAACCTGCGGCCGGACGGTCGGCGGGGTGTCGTTGTCGGCAGCAACCTCCAGGTTCGGGTGGGCTTCGGCCGTGGAGTTCCCCTCCAGAGCAACGAGCCAGAGGGACGGCGCGCTCACCGGGGTGGAGGCAATGACCGCCACGGCGTCGCCGAGGACCGCGCAGTACGGCTTCACGGAGCTGAGGTTGGTCCCGATGCGGCGCTGGCGTCCTGCGCCGTCGACGAGCAGCAGCTCGGTGGTGATGCCGTCTGACGCCGTCAGCACGATCCCGCCCCGGCCGGTGAAGGCGTAGGAGCGGTAGCCGCCCTCCCACGGAGCCGGCGCGCAGTCGGCCTCCATCGGGGCCACGGACTCGATGCCGCCCCGCTCCAGGCGGCGGTACAGGTTCCACCAGCCCGTCCGGTCGGAGAAGAAGTAGAGCCGGCCCTCGGGCCCCCAACCCGGCTGCACCGCCGACTCGCCGCTCCCGCCCGCAACGGTCTCGGCACTTCCGGGATCGCCGAGGGCTGACGTCAGGACCCGGCAGGAGTCCCAGGGCATCCGATCGCGGTCCCATTCGGTGAAGCACAGCCGGCCGCTGGCCGAGCGGGGGGAGCCGAGGAACCCCGTCGAACGGACGAGTACCTCGATGCGGCCGTCGGCCGCCACCGAGACGATCTCGTCCTCTCCGTCTCCACCCCGCACCGCGAGCAGCCCCTCGCCGTCGGCGGCCAAGTCGCCGTACTGGTGCTCACCGGCAGCGGCAACGACCTCGGCACCGCCCTGATGGGTTCGGCGCAGCAGGGAGCCGTCCCTGCCGGTGAACCAGACGGTGCTGCCGGTCACCGCGAAGGCACCGCCACCGTAAGCGTGGAGGCCGCCGCCCACCGGCCGGTCCGCCGGGGTGACGAACCTGGCCGCTCCGGACGGCTCCGCCCGCGCGACCCGCCGCACACCCCCGTGCTCGGGATCGGACTGCAGCCACCACAACCGGCCATCGGAGACCTGGAGTTCGTCGAGAGCGACCGTCGTCCGGGCCACCCACCCAGCGGACAACCCGCCGTGTTCGGTCATGCCGTCGATCCCTTCGGTGCCGGCCTCCTGGCAGCCCGTAGGCTACCCGCCGCCGGTGGCCCCGGCGCAGCCGAGACCCACGAGGGGACGCCGATCACCGGCCCGACGCGCGGCCGCGCCGGACCCGGCTGGCCGGTCGGTTCAGGCCGACTCCTCCTTGGGGGCGTAGCGCAGGAGGACGACGTCGCCCACCGTCTCGGCGCCGAGCAGGCGCATCCGGCGGGTGCTGCCGCCCGGGTAGGCGGCCGGGTGGAGGAAGCGGGGCGCGGCGGAGTCTCCGACGAGCAGCGGTGCGACGGCGAGATGGACCTCGTCGGCCAGGCCCAGGGCGAGGAACTGGGTGTGCACGGTGCCGCCGCCCTCGACCATGAGGCGCTCGACGCCGCGGGTGGCCAGGTCGTCGAGCATCGCGCCGAAGTCGACCGCCTCGCCGGTGCTGACGACGTCGGCCAGGCCGTCGAGTTCTTCGCGGAGCTTGGGGGCCGCGCTGTCGGTGGTGTAGACGACCTTCTTGTCGCCGTGGTGCCAGAACTTCAGGTCGCGGGACAGGTCGCCGCTGGCGCTGATCGTCACCTTGAGCGGGTACGCGGGCTTGCCGTCGGCGACGCGGGCTGCGCGCCGCTGCTCGCTGTTCACCAGGAGCCGGGGGTTGTCGGAGCGCAGGGTGTTGCCGCCGACGAGGATGGCGTCGCTGCCTGCGCGGACTGCGTCGACGCGGTCGAAGTCGGCTGCGTTGGAGAGCAGGAGGCGCTCGGGCGAGGTGTCGTCGATGTAGCCGTCGACGGAGGTGGCGACGCTCAGCAGGACGTGGGGGCGGCGGGTGGCGGGCATGGCGGTCCGTTCTGTCGTCGGTTGGGTGAAGGAAGCCGGCAGTCGGTCAGGTCTCGTGGAGCAGCAGCCCGTCGAGCGTGTCCCGGAAGTGCTGGACCTCCGGGAGACTCTGGCGGGGCCGGAGCAGCTCGTCGAGGGCGGCCAGCTCGGTGAGGATTCTGCCGGAGCCGGTGGCGGCCCCGATGGCCGCCGCCGCCCGGCCGGTCGCCGCGGCCTGCTCGGGTCCGACGGCGGCGACCTGCGAGCGTGCCAGGCGGGCCAGGTAGACGCCGCGGTCGCGGCGGAAGGTGAACGGCAGGGCGCGGATCGCCTGTTCGTAGCCGGCTGCCGCCTCGCGGTGGTGGCCGAGCAGGGCCAGCGCTCGGGCCCGCTGGGCCTCGACGTAGCCGGCGCTCAGCCACCGGCCGCGTCCGGTGTCGGAATCGGCGGGGTCGGCGAGCAGGTCGAGGGCCCGGTCGAAGGTGTGCTGGGCGGCGCGCCCGTCGCCGAGCAGGGCCTGGCCGTGGGCTCCGTAGACGGCGGCCATGGCGCTCAGCCGGGTGCCCGGGCGGGCCAGGCGCTGGGCGTAGTCGGCGAGGTCGACGGCATCGGCGCCGGAGAGCATGTCGCCGGCGAGCTGGGCCTTGCGGGCGGTGATGTACGTGGTGAGGTCGTGGTCGCCGCAGGCGTTCGCCCAGTCGACGGCGCGGTCCGCCCAGTACTGTGCGGCCTGGTGGTCGCCGCTGTCCTGGTGCAGCCAGGAACAGAACTCCGCGTACTCCGCCAGGGTGCGCAGCAGTTCCAGCCGGTCCCGGCCGTCGGCCTGGGTGCGGAGCCGCTGAACGAGTCGGACGTGCTCGTGGGCGGTGGCCACGACGTCCCGCGGGCCGACGACGTTGTCGCACTCGACCAGGGAGCGGCGCAGCGCGGCCAGGCTCTCCACCGGGTGCCGGTCCGAGGTGAGTTCGGGGAACGTGTCCGGCGGGTCGGGCAGCACGAGGCCGACAGGCCGAGCGGCCCCGGGCAGTACCGCTCCCCCGGGCAGCCGGGCCTGGCGCGGGAGCGTGAGGAACACGATCCGCCCGTCCGCCGTCCTGCAGCCCGCCCGGATGCCGCCGTCGGCGAACTCCGTCGTGGAGAACCCGCCCCCGACGGGAGCGCTGCCCGGGCCGGGACCACCGGCAGCCGCGGGCCCCGGCGGCTGCTCCGGCCGCAGGGCGCCGCCTGTGGGCCCCTGATCGCCGGGGCGGCCTTGCAGGGCCTCGGCGAGGCCGTCCGGGGAGACCTTCAACAGCATTGCCAGTTTGGGCAGTTGCCAGGGATAAGGCGTTGCCTTTCCCCGCTCCCAGCGGCCGGGCGTCGTGCGGTCGACGCCCATGTCGCGGGCCAGCCCCTCCTGGGTGTAGCCCGCCCGCCGCCGGAGCGCGACGAGGCCCTCGCGTCGTTCCTCCACCAGCCACCCCCTGCGCACGGAGAGCAGACTCTGCGGCGCACTTGCCTGCTCAGAGGCGCATTTGCATCATGGACGCCTCATAGATGCAGCAATTCTGCCCTGTTCGTACCCGGCATGTGGCGGTTCCCTGGTTCTCTGCCGGACAGTCCGGTGGAAAACTCAGGGACGGAAGGTGAGTTGCATGCCGATCACCGAACCGAACAACCCGGCCACCGAGGAGGGCGGCCTCGTGCGCGCGGTCCGCGACATCCGGGCCGCGCGCTCCCGCGCGGACGTGCCGTCGGACAACACCGGCGGCCGTAGCGACCAGAACGACACCTGATCGGGAAGCCCACGATGCCCGAACACGCTTCGTGGGCGGTGCGCCTGGGCGGGGACGACTTCCTCGCCCAGGTGCTCCACCGCTCCTACGCCCTGTTCCCCGCCCAGGGGAGCACCCCCGGGACGCTGCTGTCCTGGGACGACCTGAACGCCGTCCTGGCCACCTACCGGCTGGAGCCGCCCCGGCTGCGGCTGTCGCAGAACGGGGAGAGCATCCCCGCCGGCCGCTACACCGTCCCGGCCGCCAACCGGCGCGGGGTGCACTGGAGCCGCCTGCAGCCCGCCCTGCTCCACGCCCTCCTCGCCGAGGGCGCCTCCCTGGTCCTGGACGCGATCGACGAGATCCACCCGCCGGTGCGCGCCGCCGCCGCGGAGCTGGAGCGCTTCTTCCGCACCCCGGTGCAGACCAACGTCTACGCCTCCTGGACCGAGCAGGAAGGCTTCGGCCGGCACTGGGACGACCACGACGTGGTCGTCGTCCAGCAATACGGGGCCAAGCGCTGGCGGCTGTGGCCGCCGACCAGACCCGTGCCCGCCTTCCGCGACGTGGAGTTCCCGCCGGAACCCGAGGGCGAACCGGTCGCGGACATCGTCCTGCGCCCCGGCGACGTCCTCTACCTCCCGCGCGGCTGGTGGCACAGCGTCACCGCCGACCAGGGCGTCGAATCCCTGCACCTGACCTTCGGCCTCGTCGCCCAGACCGGCGCCTCCCTCCTGGGCTGGGTGACGGACGAACTGCATTGCGAGGAGGCGATCCGGGCGGACGTCCCCGTCCACGCCACGGCAACCGAACAGGCCGACTACCTGGAACGGCTCCGGAAGTCGGTGCTGGCCGTGCTGTCCGACCCGGACCTGATCGACCGTTGGACACGGTCGACCGCCGCCACGCACCCCGGTCGGCCGATGCCGTCGCTGCCCCACGTCACCGCCCTGCCTCAGGACCGGGAAATCACCGTGCGGCTCACCGCGCCGCGCGCCGAACTCACCGCCGACCCGGACGGCACCACACTCACGCTGGCCGCCGCCAGCACCGAGTGCGACGTCGCCGCCGGCGCGGAACCCGTACTCCAGGCCCTGCTGACCGGGCGGAGCACCACACTCGGCGAACTCGCCGACACCACGGGGCTGCACCTCAAGGACCTGGCGGAGCTGCTGACCGTCCTCATCCGCAGCCAGATGCTGGCCGTCGTCGGGACCGGCCAGTGAGCCCCGTCCTCGGCCTGGGGACCTACCGGGTGCGCGCCGCCGCCGAGGCGGCGCGCACCGCCCTCGCCGACGGCGCCGCGTGGATCGACACCGCCCCCAACTACGGCCACGGCCACGTCCACCGTGCCCTCGCGCCCGTCCTGGCCGACCACCCGGCCTCGAAGGTCGCCACGAAGACCGGGTTCCACCCGGGCGGACGGCACAGCCTCGCCCCGACCGACGTACGCGCCCAGGTCGAAAAGTCGCTCGCCGTCCTCGGCCGCGCCGACCTGATCTTCGTCCACAACCCCGAGCACCACGGCCACGACCGCGGGCACCTGCACCGCGGCATCCGCGACGCGTTCACCGTCCTGGAGGAGTTCGCCGACGCCGGCCGCATCGGCCGCTACGGCATCGCCACCTGGAACGGCTTCACCTCCGGGGCGTTCACGATCGCCGAACTCACCACCCTGGCGAGCGAGGCGGCCGGATCGCCCCGACACCACCTCGGCGCGGTGCAGATGCCCGTCAGCCTCGTCATGTACGACACCGTGCGCCAGGCCCTCGACGGCACGGGCCCCCTCGTCGAGGCACGCGGGAGCGGCCTCACCGCCTTCGGCTCCGCACCCCTGCACGGGGGCGAGCTGCCTGCGCTGATGACACCCGAACTGGTGAACCTCGTCAGCCCCGGCACGACCCCTCACACCGCCGCGTTCCGCGCCGTCGCGGCCTGCCCCGCCCTGGACGTCATCCTCACCTCGGCCAGCACCCGCCGGCACTGGGAAGATGCTGGAGCAGCACTCGCCCAGCCGATCCCCCTCGGCCACCTCAGGACGGTACTCGATGTCCTCTCCTCCGGATGAACCGACCCGGGCCGCCCTGACAGCGGCACACGCCAGGGCAGCCGGATTCCTCGACCTCCGGTGCACCGGACCGATCGCCTTCGGCACCTCCGGCACCACCGCCGGGCGCCGGGCCGACCACCTGTGGCTCCGCGTCTCCCGCAGCAGCCGCACGCGGGCGCCCCGGCCGACCGGCCAGGGCGCCCTCGGCGCCGAGCAACTTCTCCCCGACTCCGTCCTCCGCCCCCGAATCCACCGGACCGTCGACTGGATCGACGGCGAGCACTTCTACAAGGGCGACCTGGCCGACTTCGCCGGCACCGCCATCTCCACCACCCCGGACCTGCGCCACGACCCCGGCCTCGACGACACCTGGTGGCACACGCTCAAGACCGCGCTGGCCGACACCGCCACCGCCACCGGAACCAAGGCGACACCGCACCAGGCGTGGATCGACAAGAACATCCCCCAGTACCTGGGCATCCCCGCACCGACCGGGATCGAGCGGGTGACCGGCCACGGCGACCTCCAATGGGCCAACCTGACCCAGGAACCGCTGGCCCTGCTGGACTGGGAGCGCTGGGGCCTCGTACCCATCGGCTACGACCCCGCGATGCTCTGGGCCAACAGCCTCCAAGTCCCGGCCATCGCCGACCGCATCCGCACCGAGTTCGCCGACACCTTCGCCAGCTCAGCCGGCCGAGTCGGCGAACTGATCGCCCTCGCAGAGATGCTCCAAGCGGTAGACCGCGGCTACTACCCCGGACTGGCACCGCTCCTCGCGGACCGGGCCCGGGAGCTGATCGGCGCTACGGCACCGCCCACAGGTAGGCATGGGCCTGGTGGCAGCCGATCGAGGCGTTCTGCATCGAGCCCTTCCAGACGTCAACTCCCCTGAAGGTCAACCATTCTCACGAGTGATAGCCAGCGGCATACCCACCCAATTACTGCGGTTGGGGATGTTGAGGAGTCACGTTGGACCACCACTTCACGCTCGGCCTTGATGATCACGAGGGGCGGGGCGTGTCACAGTCCTCGCCCCTCCATGCCCTCATGACCTCGCCGCCGGCCGGGTGTGTCCCCCTGGCCGACGGGCCGTTCTTCCTGGAGTGCCACCGGGAGGCGGAGAGCCTTCTTGAGGGCGTCGCCGACGTTGCTGGCGAGGTGCGGGCACGCTACGGCCTTGTCCTGAACGACCTGGGTGTGGTCAAGCTGCAGGAGTGGTCCGAGGACGGCTTGAACGGCTTCGGCGCGGAGACGGTTGCGCAGCACCTTCTTCTGGCAATCTACCGGGCCGGCCTGCTGGGGTATACGGCGGAGGACCTGGTGCGGTTCATCCGGACCGTTGCAGTCGGGTCCTCCTCCCCGGATCCCGAAGGCGCGGAAGGTCACCAGTCCAGCGGCTTGCCCTCGTAGAAGAGGCCGCCGGTGGGGCCGTCGTCGGGGAGGGTCGCGAGCCACACCGGGGTGTCGGCCGCTTCTTCGGGGGTGCGGTCGGTTTCGCCGTAGGCCATGCGCGTCGCCATGCGCCCGGGCGATGCGGCGTTGACGAGGATGCCGGTGCCATGGAGTTCGGCGGCGAGGATCTGGGTGAGGGCGTTGAGGGCTGCCTTGGAGACGCGGTAACTCACGTTCCCGGTGCCCATGTTGCTCTGTGAGCCTAGGTGGCTGGTGATGTTGACGATGCGACCGTAGTTGTTCTTCCGCATCTCCTGGGCCGCGACGGCTGCGAGCCGCCAGGCACCGAGCAAGTTGGTGTCCAGGGTCGCGCGGACGCGCTCGAAGTCCGGCGCGGCAGCGGCCTGGCCACGGTCGATGGCGACGGCGGCGTTGTTGACCAGTACATCCAGGCGTCCGAGCGGAGCGGCGACGTCGGCGACGCAGCGGGCGACGTTGGCGGGATCGGTGACGTCGAGCTCGTGGGAATGGACGAACAGCCCCTTGCGGGCGAGTGCTTCCGTCGCCTCGCGGCCGGCGAGGCGGTCGCGCACGCCGAGGACGACCTGCATGCCCTGTTCGGCGAGGCGGGTGGCGATGGCGAAGCCGAGGCCGCGGTTTCCGCCGGAGACGAGGGCGACACGGGAGACGGGGGGCATGGTCATGCAGCCAGTGTGCCGAGCAACTGGTCGAGGTGCTGGACTTTCGGGTCCTTTGCGGTGAGCGGCAGTTCGGCGCGGGCGGCGGCGGCGCGGGCCGCGTTCCGCTGGGACGGGGCGGCGGTGATCATCGGAATGGCCGTCTCCAGGAGGTGGACGGCGTGGTCGGCGTCGCCGAGGGCGGTGTGGGTCCGGGCGCTCTGGACGGTGTAGGTGGCCAGGTCCCGGCTCTTGGCGGCCGGCATGAGGTCCAGGGCGGTGGCGAAGTGGCGCTGGGCGAGCCGCGGGCGGCCGAGGTCGGCATGGCAGGTGGCGGTCTGGGCGTGGAACTCCGCTGCGTCGAAGTAGCCGGTCCAGGCGGGGTCGTCGTCTCCGGCTCCGGTGCGGTCCATCTGGGTCTCGGCCGCGGACAGCAGGCGGTCGCACTCGGCGTGGTCGCCGCACGCCGCCGCCGCACGGGCCTGCCGCAGCAGGAGCATGGCCAGGGTCCGGGCAGTGACCTCGCCGACGCCGTCGACGGCGGCTGCCGCGAGCGCGCGGGCGTCCGCGAAGAGGCCGTGGTCGTAACACTGGAGGCTGAGTGACTTGATGATGTTGGCGCCCAGTGCGCGGTCGTCGGCGGCGTGGGCTGCACGCAGGCCGCTGGTCCAGTACCGCTGTGCTGCGGCGTGGAGGCCGGCGTCGAAGGACGACCACCCGGCGAGGCGGGCGAGTTCGGCTCCGAGCCGCAGCAGCCGCCGGCCGATCCGGTCGGTGTAGGACGCCTCCTTGAGGATGCCGGCGACCGTGTCGAGTTCGGCGCCCAGGAGGTGGCGAGCGCGAGGGCCGCCGAGGCGGGCCTCCAGTCGGCGGAGGCGGGGCAGGCCGTCCTCCAGGTCCGCGACGAACTGCGCGTCGATGCGGCCTCCGGCGAGCGCCGCCGTCACCGGCTCGGGATCTTCGGTGAGCCACTGGCCGGCCAGCACGGTCAGGGCCTCGCCGCCGAGCTTCATGAATCCGCGTCGGTCGAGCATGGCGTGCTCCAGGGTGTCGTCCAGCGCTTGGAGCGTGCCCTCCCGGGTCCAGGGGAAACCGGTGCGGACCGGGCCGCCGTCCGGGAGCCAGCCGGGCCAGCCGAGCCGGTGCACCTCCTTCATCGGAATGCCGAGTTCGGCGGCGAGGGCGGCTTGGCTCTCGGCATCCGGCTCGACACCCCAGTGCTCCCACCGCCAAGCCTTGCGCCGGTCGGCCGACCGGCGGGTGGCCTTGGCGACGATGTCGACCACGTCCTGGAAGGTCCAGCCCTGTTCGTCCCGCACAACGCTCAAGGGATGGACCAGGCGTACCGGTGCGCGTAAGCCGGTCGATCGGCCCATTCCCAACCCCCCGATGTGATCACCGGACCGTAGCCAGTCCGCCACTGTGCGCTGATGGTACATCCGGGACGGTTGAGGTCAGAAGACGACAGGAAGACGACAAACGCGCTCTTTTCACTGGCAGTTGATCGGGGGTTAGCTAGTGCTCCCCCCCCCGACGGGTGTCCGGCTGGCTGAACTGCGGCCGGGCACCCCGGGGCGCTCGGCCGGGGACCACTTCACGTCCGTGTCGATGACCTGGCCGCGCAGCGAGAAGACGTCCACCGACGGACGGACCACTCGCACCGATCACCTGGGGCGCGACAAGCCGGCCGCGCCCGCACCCGTTCACCGCGTACGCCGTTCCAGTCCGCCGTGCCCTCGTGCCGATGGGCGGGTCGGGCGTGCCCGAGCCTGGAGGAGCCCCATGCCCCGAAGGACCGCTGTCGTGACCGGCGGAGCCGGATTCATCGGCTCCCACCTGTGCGACGCGCTGATCCGCGACGGCCTCGCCGTGGTCTGCGTGGACAACTTCCTGACCGGCCGCCGTGACAACGTCGCCCACCTGCTCGGCACCGAGCACTTCGAGCTGGTCGAGCAGGACGTCAACGACAAGCTCGCCGTCGCGGGCGAGGTGGACGTGGTGTTCCACCTCGCGTCGCCGGCCTCCCCGGCGGACTACCTGCGCCACCCCATCCCGACGCTGTCGGTCGGCTCAATCGGCACGCTGAACGCGCTGGAGCTGGCGAAGGAACGCGGGGCCCGATTCGTTCTCGCCTCGACCTCGGAGGTGTACGGCGACCCGCACCAGCACCCGCAGACCGAGGCGTACTGGGGCAACGTCAACCCGATCGGCCCGCGCAGCGTCTACGACGAGGCCAAGCGCTTCGCCGAGGCTGCCACCGCCGCGTACCGCCGCGAGTACGGCGTGAGCACCGCGATCGTGCGGATCTTCAACACCTTCGGCCCACGGATGCGCACCGACGACGGCCGCGCAGTGCCCGCCTTCGTCACCCGCGCGCTGGCCGGGCAGCCGCTCCAGGTCGCCGGGGACGGTCACCAGAGCCGCTCCCTCTGCTACGTGCTCGACACGGTCGCCGGCCTCCTGGCGGTCGCGGCGAGCGACCACCCGGGCCCGGTCAACCTGGGCACCGAGGACGAGCGCACGGTCCTGGCGATCGCCCACCTGGTCCTCGACCTCACCAGCTCCGCCGCGGAGGTCGAGTTCACCGCCCTGCCCGAGGACGACCCGGGCCGCCGCCGGCCCGACACCACGCTGGCCCGCGAGGTGTTCGGGTGGGCGCCGAAGACGACGATCGAGGACGGCCTGGCCGCCACCGTCGTCTGGTTCACCGAGCAGCTCGCCGCCGGGGCCACCCGGTGAGCGCGCCGACCGCCGAGGTCCTCGGCCAGCTCTGGGCGGACGGGTTCACCGTCGTCCCGGCCGTGGTCACCGATCCGCTGCTGGAGCGGCTGCGCGCCGAGGCCGACGCGCTGGTGGCCGCCTTCGAGGACGGCCACCGCAGCGACGACTTCTGGTCCTTCACCCGCGAGGGCGAGAGCACGCCGGTGCTCTTCCGCGTCCACAATCTCGAGCGGCAGCCGGGCGCCCCGCTCGCGGCCGGGCTGTTCGCCACCGGCCCGCTGCACCACCTCGCCGAGTCCATCCTGGGCTGCCCGGCGCGGGCCCGGGTCATCGCCATGATCGTCAAAATGCCGCGCGTGGCCGCCGCCGTCCCCTGGCACCGCGACCGCACCGACGCCGAACCCGGCCGCGCCATCAACCTGAGCCTGTTCCTGGACGACTCCGACGCCGCCAACGGCTGCCTGGAGTTCGTGCCCGGCAGCCACCTGCTGCCCGACGTCGCCGACGTGGCCCAGGCCCGCGAGGCCGGGCCCGTGCTGACGGTCGGCGCGCTGGCCGGCGACGTGGCCGTGCACGACGTGCGAGCCGTCCACGCCTCGCGCCCCAACCCCACCGAGCGGCCCCGCCGCAGCCTCGTCATCGAGTTCATCCCCGACACCACGGAGGCACCGTGACCAGCCCCGCGCCCCGCCGCCCGAAGGTCGCCACCATCACGGTCGGCACCAACGAGGCGCGCTGGCTGCCCACCTGCCTGTCCACCCTCCTCGCCAGCAACGCCCCCGACTTCGACCTCACCGTCTGGTACGTCGACAACGCCTCTACCGACGGCAGCACCGAACTGGTCCGCGACACCTTCCCCACGGTGCGGATCATCGAAAACGACGCCAACCTCGGCTTCGCCCGCGCCAACAACGTCGGCATGCGCGCCGCCCTGACCGACGGCGCGGACTACGTGTTCCTCGTCAACCCTGACACCCGCACCCCGGCCGACCTCGTCCAGCAGCTGACCGCCTTCATGGAGCAGTGGCCCACCTACGGCATCTGCGGCCCCATGCAGTACATCTACGGCGACGCCGACGGCGGCACCGTCGCGCTGGACGAGCACAACGACTGGTCGACCCTCGCGCTGAAGCTCGGCGAGGCCGACGGCTTCGTGGGCGACCGCCCCAACCAGCCCTCCCCGGCCGGACCCGCGCACGGCCGCGCGCCCGCCACCCTGGAGCACGCCTACGTCCAGGGCGCCGCCTTCTTCGTCCGCGCCGACGTCCTGCGCACCCTCGGCCTGTTCGACCGGGTCTTCCACACCTACTACGAGGAGACCGACCTGTGCCGCCGAGCCCGCTGGGCGAACTGGCGGGTGGCTCTCAACCTGGACCTGGGCATCCAGCACTACGGCGGCGGCGGAACCGGCGCGAGCACCTACCGGCGGGTGCAGATGCGCCGCAACCGGTACTACTTCCTGCTCACGGACATCAGCTGGACGTGGCCCGCGATCATCTCCCTGGCCGGGCGGTGGCTGCGCCAGGACCTGGCCGGCCGCTCGGTCGGCGGGAACACCACCCCGCTCCGCGGGTGCGCGGAGACGGCCGCCGCCACGTGGTGGCTGCTGCGGCTCGCCCCGACCATCGCGCGCCGCCGCCGCGCCCACCGCCGCCTGCGCGCCGCCGGGGTCATGCGGTGAGGGTGCTGTTCGCCGGGGACTTCCACTGGCAGGCCGGATCGGCGCACATGGTCGCCGAGTACGTGCGCGCCGCCCCGGCGCTGGACTGCGAAGTCGCCCTCGCCGGGCCGCTGTGCCGTCTGGACGACCAGGTTCCCGGCCTGCTTCCGGTCGTCGACGACCTCGCCTGGGGCACCCACCTGGTCCTGGTCTTCGAGGGCCGCCAGTTCCTGGACGAGCAGCGGCTGGAGCTGTGCGAGCGCTTCCCGAGGGAGCGCCGGATCGTCCTGGACCCGGACGCCCACTGGGGCGAGCACACCGTCCTCGGCGTGGACGACTCCGCCGGAGCCTACGGCCACCAGCCGTGGCAGCAGCTGTACCGGCGGTTGAGCGACCTGATCCTCCAGCCGCGCCTCGGCGAACTCCCCGACGGCGCGCGGTTCTTCTCCTACTTCGGGATGCCCAAGCCGGTGCACCGCCCGGAGCGGGCACCGGCCGCGACCTACGACCTCCAGTACGTCGGCGCGAACTGGTGGCGCTGGGACGCCGTCGCCCAGCTCATCGAGGCCGCCCGGTCGGCGAGGCCGCCGCTGACCCGGCTGCGGGTGGCCGGCCGCTGGTGGTCCGGCGACCCGCACCCCGATCACCTCACCGCCACCGCCAACCGGCCCGGCTGGCTGGCAGAGCACGGTGTGAAGGTCACTGGCCCCGTCCCGTTCGGCCAGGTCCTCACCCAGATGGCGAAGGCTGAGATCACTCCGGTCCTGGCCCGTCCCCTGTTCGCCCACCAGCACCTGCTGACCCCCCGCATGTTCGAGACTGTCGCGGCCGGCACCATGCCCGTCCTGCCGCCCGAACTCGCCTACACCACCGACCTCTACGGCGAGGAGATCGCCCCGTTCCTGCTCGGCGGCGACCTGGCCGAGGACCTCACGCGGCTCCTGCGCGACAGCCACGCCAACCGCCAGCGGCTCGGCCGTGTCCAGGACGGCCTCCGCCGCCGATTCAACTACCGGCGCGTCCTGGGCGACCTCCTCGCCTTCACCAACTAGCCCGGGAGCCCACCGTGCCCAACATCCTGATCACCGGCGTCACCAGCTGCGAGAGCCGAGGAGTCGAGGCCCTCGTCCGTTCCCTGGCCACCGCGCTGACCGTCGCGGCGGACACCACGGTCATCGTCCTCACCCAGACCCCAGACCTGGACGCCGAAGCGCTCGCCGGAAGCGGTGCCGACTGCACCGCGGACCCGTTCGTCGTCTCCCGCTCCTGGGCCACGATGCGGCCGGTTGAAACCGAGCAGCACCGCCGCGAACGCGCCTCCCGCCTCGTCAAGCACGCGGACCTGGTCCTCGCCACGGGCGGTGACCTGCACACCTCCGACTACGGCGTCTCCACCTCCTACCTCGCGGTGCTCGACCGGGCCCACAAGCTCGGCGTCCCCACCGCGATGGTCGGCCAGTCCGTCGGCCCGTTCACCGACCCGGCCGAGCAGACCGCGTTCACCGCCACCGCCGCCCGCCTCGACCTGCTGACCGTCCGCGAGACCACCACCCTGGCCTACCTCACCGGCGAACTCGTCCTGCCCGCCGACCAGGTGGTGCTCTCCGCTGACCCCGCATTCCTCCTCCAACCGTCCGGCACCGACCGCACCGCGCAGCTGCTCGCCGACGCCGGCCTCGACCCCGTCCAGGAGTACGTGTGCCTCGCACCGAGCCGGGGCGTCACCCGCTACAGCACGGTCACCGACGCCCAGCACCTCGATGCGCTGACCCGCCTCGCCGACACCCTGTGGCGCGTCCGCCGCCGCCCGCTGGTCCTGGTCCCGCACTGCCACGACTCCCGCGAGCACAACGACGACCGCCTCCTGGCCTGGCAGATCGCGGCCCGTCTCCCGAACGTGCCGGTACACGTCCTCGACGGCGCCGGGACCGGGGCCGCCGACTACAAGGCCGTCCTCGGCGGGGCGGAGCTGGTGATCTCCGAGCGCCTGCACGCCTCGATCGGCGCCCTGTCCAGCGGCACCCCCGCCGTCGCCCTCGGCCACAGCCCGAAGTTCCACGGCGTCCTCGCCGACACCTACGGACCCGCCGTCCCGTCCGCGGACGTCCACCGCGACATCGCCGACTTCACGGCCGACCCGGCCGCCGCCGAACACCTCGCCCGCCTCGACACCGCCAAGCTCCACGACCACCTCGCCACCCGGCTCCCCACCCAGGTCGCGCTCGCCACCGCGGACATCGCCCGGGTGCGCGCCCTCCTCAACTCCTGACCCTCCCAACCCGATCGGAGAACCGCATGGCCCTGCACCTGGTGACCGGCGGAGCCGGATTCCTCGGCTCCCACCTCGCCGACCGGCTCCTGGCCGCCGGCCACGACGTCGTCGTCCTGGACAACCTCGACGGCGGCAAGAAGGAGAACGTCCCCGACGGCGCGCGGCTCGTCGTCGGCTCGATCGCCGACCGCGCCACCGTGGACGACCTCTTCGCCAGCCATGCCTTCGACAGCGTCTTCCACCTCGCCGCCTTCGCCGCCGAAGGCATCAGCCACGCCGTAAAGGCCCACAACTACGAGGTCAACGTCCTCGGCAGCATCCACCTGGTCAACGCCGCCCTGCGCACGAAGGTCCGGTACTTCTCCTACGCCTCCTCCGTCGCCGTCTACGGCACCGGCCGCGTCCCGATGTGCGAGGACGACCACCCCCAGCCCGTCGACAGCTACGGCAACGCCAAGTTGACCATCGAGCGCGAACTCGCCATCACCGCGCAGATGCAGGGCCTGCCGTTCACCGCGCTGCGGATGCACAACGTCTACGGCGAGCGGCAGAACATGTCCGACCCGCTGCGCAACGCCGTGGCGATCTTCCTCAACCAGGTCATGCGCGGCGAGCCGATCACCGTCTACGGCGACGGCAGCCAGCGCCGCTCCTTCACCTACGTACACGACATCGTCGGCTGCTTCCTCGACGCCGCCGATAACCCCCAGCACTGGGGGCGGGTGATCAACGTCGGCAGCCAGCAGCCCTGCACCGTCCTGGAGATGGCCCACGCGGTCCGCGAGGCCATGGGCGTCCCCGACCACCCGATCCGCCACCTGGACACCCGCGAGGAAGTCCACGCCGCCTACACCAGCAGCGAACTGGCCCGGATGCTCCTCGGCGGCTGGGAGGACACCCCGCTGGCCGCCGGCCTGGCCGCCACCGCCGCCTGGGCCAAGGCCCACGGCCCCGTCACCCCGCGCAGCACGCTCACCCTCGAAACCGGCTCCGACACCCAGCCCGAGTGGTACACCACCGCCACCTCCCGGACGGACACCCCGTGACCAAGCCCGCCCCCGCCCCGGCCGTCGAGGCCGTCGCCACCGACGTCGGCGGTGTCCTCTACTACGACGAGCCCTTCGAACTCGCCTGGCTCCAAGGCGTCCTGGAACTGGCCAGCGAAGCCGACCCGACCCTGACCATCGAGCGCTTCACCGCCGAGATGCGCCGCTTCTACCTCCAGCGGGCCAGCGCCACCGCCAGCCCCGGCCTCTACAGCCCGGCTGGCGCGCACGCCTGGACCAGCGTCCGCCGCCGCTGGGCCGACCTCGCGCAGCTGGTCCCCGGCTCCGTCACCGCGCTCGCCGCCCTCGCCGAGCACCGGCCGGTGTGCGTGGTCGCCAACCAGCCCCCCGAGTGCGAGGAGGTCCTGCGCACCAGCGGGGCCGCCCAGCACCTGGCCCTCGTCGCCCTCGACACCACCGCGGGCGTCGCCAAGCCCGACCCTGGCCTGCTCGGCTGGGCCATCGAGCAGCTCGGCTGGAACCCGGCCACCACCCTCATGGTCGGCGACCGGCCCGACCACGACGCCGCCCCCGCCCAGCGCCTCGGCGCCCACGCCGCCCTCGTCACCCCGCCCACTGGCTGGAGCGCCCCGCCCGGCACCGACCCGGCACTGGTCGCCGCCTACCGGGAGGTGCGGGCCGAACGCCTGGAGGTCCGCCGGCACCCCGCCGCCGACCACAGCCTGCACGCCCGCGACCTCGCCGACCTGGCCACCCGGCTCACCGGCCGCGCTCCGGCCCGGCGCCGCCCGGCGGTGACCCGGTGACCGTCCCGCTCACCGTGGCGGTGTGCAGCAACCGGCCGAACCTGCTGTTGGCCGCCCTCGACCGGCTGACCGGCCTCCTCGGCCTGGACGACCATCTCCTGGTCGTCGTGGACGCCGCCGCGGACGCCGCCACCCAGCGGCGGCTCGCCGAGACCGCCGACCGGCGATGCACCATCTTCTTCAACGGCGCCACCATCGGCCTGTCCTACAGCCGCAACCTCGCGTTGAAAGAGGCCCCCACCCAGCACGTCGTGTTCGTGGACGACGACATCGTCCCCACCACCGACGCCATCGAGCACCTGCGCACCGCGCTCGGCGACGGAGCACACGTGGCTGGCACCCGGATCACCGCCGACCTCCAAGGCCGCCGAACCCCGAGGTGGCTCACCGCCGGGCAGCTGCACTACCTCGGCTCCCACCATCCCGATCTGCCCGCCAGCATCTGGGGCGGGTGCTTCGCCCTCGACCGCGACCACGCCCGCCTGCTCGGCCTCGACTTCGACAGCCGCCTGGGCCGCGTCGGCACCAACCTGGCCTCCGCCGAAGACACCACCCTCGTACGCCAGCTCACCGCCCTCGGCGCGACTACCACCGTCCTCCACGACACCCAGGTCCGCCACCTGATCCCCGCCCACCGGCTCCGCCCCGACTACCTCCTGCGCCGCGCCTACTGGCAGGGCCGCAGCGAAGTCCGCCGCCGCGCCGCCCGCGCCGGCCTGCACAAGGAATGGAGACGCAACCGCTCCGGCGGCCCCGGCGCTCGGCCCACCGCGCTCGCCCTCCTCTACACCGCCGCCGTACTGGCCGGCATCGGCCGTGAACTCCTCGACCCGGCCCAGAGGCAGCCGTGAAGATCGCCATGCTCAACCCGCCCCACCGATACGGGCAGGACACCAGCCAGTGGATCACCGTCCCGCCACAGGGCTACGGCGGCATCCAGTGGGTGGTCGCCACCCTCATCGACGGACTCCTCGCAGCGGGCTGCGAGATCCTCCTGATCGGTGCCCCGGGCAGCACCGTCCGGCCGGGCCTGACCGTCTCCGCCGCCACCACCCGGGCCGCGCTGAGCGCGTTCGGCCCGGACGTGGTGCACGACCACACCAACGGCCAGCTGCTGCCCGCCGAACCCGACTGGCCCGCCGTCCGCACCCACCACCTCAACGGCGTACCCGAGCACACGGCGAACGGCATCTACCTCTCCCACGCCCAGCGCCGCGCCGCCGGGTCCGCGGACGCGCCGGTCATCCGGTTGCCGGTCAACCCCGACCGCTACACCTACCGAGAGGAGAAGGAGGACTTCCTGCTGTTCCTCGGTCGGGTCTCCGTCCACAAGGGTGCGCGGGACGCCGCCGCCTTCGCCGAGGCCGCTGGCCTCCCGCTGAAACTCGCCGGACCGGCATGGGAACCGGACTACCTGCGCGGCATCCTCACCGACTACCCCGGCACCGCCGAGTACCTCGGCGAGGTCGGAGGCAGCCACCGCACTGACCTGCTCGCCGCCGCCCAGGCCCTCCTGGTCCTCTCCCAGCCGTTCGGAGGCCCCTTCGGATGCGAGTGGATCGAGCCCGGCGCCACCGTCGTCGCCGAGGCCGCCGTCAGCGGCACGCCGGTCATCGCCACCGACAATGGTTGCCTCGCCGAGATCGCCCCGCACGTCGGCACCGTCGTGCCGGTGGAGCGCACGCCCACCCGGGAGGAGGCCGCCAAGATCCTGGCCGGCCTCCCCACCCCGGCGTACCTTCGGGCCACCGCCGTCGAGCGCTGGGGCCACCAGGTGATCGCCGCGAAGTACCTGGAGGTCTACCGCCGTTCCCTCGCGGGCGGCACCTGGACCTGACCAGCGATCAGCGCGAGCGCTTCCCGGCCGCGATCCGCTGCCGGGAAGCCTCGTACAGGATGGCGGTCGTGGCGTTCGCGGCGTTCAGCGAACTGGCTGCGCCCGTCATAGGGATGCTCACCGTGAAGTCGCACAGTTCCCGCCACGCGCTGGACAGCCCGGTCGTCTCGTTGCCCACCAGCAGCAGCACGGGCTGGGTCAGGTCGAAATCGTAGACGTCGGCGTCGCCCTTCTCGTCCGTGCCCACCAGGACCAGCGGGCGGCCGGCCGCGCGCTGCTGCTCCACCCAGGCCATCACCTCGTTCGGCCCCGGCACCCGGACGGACGGCAGCGAGAACAGGCTTCCCGTGGTCGCCCGCACGGCCTTCGGGTCGTAGACATCGGCGGCATGGCCCGAAACGATCATCCCGTGAGCGCCGAAGGCGTCCGCCGACCGGATGATGCTCCCGATGTTGCCCGGCGTGGTCGGCCGGTCGAACAAGACGCCCAGGAAGTCCGGCCCGACCTCGATCCGACCGAGGTCGTCCGCCGGCACGCCGACCACCGCGATCACCTCGGGCGCGCCCTCGGTCTTCTCACCCAGCTCTGCCAGCAGCTTGGGGGCCATCACGACCCGCTCGGCCCGGGTCGTCCGCAGCAGTTCCTGCGCCCAGCTCGACAGCTTCCGCCGGTCGTCGTAGAGCAGAGCGTGGATCGGCCAGCCGTACTCCACCGCCAGCGAGATCGGCCGGACTCCCTGCACGAGGAACTCGCCGAGCTGGTTGCGCTTCTTCCGGTTGGTGAGCACGGCTTCCCACTGCTGGAACCGGGCGTTGCGAGAGGTGATCCGCTGAACCGCTGGCACCTGTCCTCCAAGATGAGCCGACTACCACGATGCGTTCCGACCACGGCGGAGTCCGCACCAGCGCAACCAGAAACCCTACACTGACAGCTCCGGCCGATGATGCCCCAGAACAAGGGGACCGTCGCCGACGGCATCCGAAGCGCGGACCGTAACTAACCCATGCCTAGGCACCAGCTACCGCATGGGCAGGCATGTGATCAAGGTCGCTGGAGCAAGACTCGCTTCGCCAAACCATGCCCTGCTACGTTCCGTGGTCCAACCGAAAACAGGTGACCCCGGCGGTGCGTCAACACCCCGGGGTCCGGCAACAGGAGAGTCACTCCCCTTGCAGGTTCATCGTAGCGCGCACGCGCGCGGCTTCATCGTGCTGCCCAACACCCTCACTCAGGACCGGCGACTGTCCTTCACCGCCCGCGGTCTCCTCGCGGACCTGCTCTCCCGCCCCGACGGCTGGTCGGAGGACGCCCAGCAGATCGCGGACTCCAGCGTCCAGGGGCGCTCCGCGATCCGCGCGGCCTTCAAGGAGCTGCGGGAGGCCGGCTACTACCTGGTGGTGAAGGTGCGGATGCCCGACGGGACGATCCGCAGCGAGGCGCACGTGTTCGACGTCCCGCATCGGCCGGGCGCGGAGATCATCCGGCAGGCCGTCCAGGAGGAGGCCGAGCGGCAGGCCCGACCGGCTGCCCCCCGTCCGGCGTCCGGTGAGCCGGCGTCCGGTGTACGTGAGGCCCTTCCTGTAAAGAACGGTGAGAAAGCACCCTCCCCCCTCCCCCCGAAGGCGGCCGACGGCAGCACGAGCGCCGAGCAGCGGTCGGCAGTGCGGAGCGCGGGCGGGCGGACGAAGTCCGACGACCAGAAGGTGGAGCCGCCGGACGAGCGGACCCGGGCGGCGGCGCTGGCGCTGCACCGGGCACTGCGGCCGGAGCCGCGGCTGCGCCTGGGGGAGGCGGAGGCGCTGGCGCTGGCCCCGCTGGCGGCGCGGTGGCTGGCGCGGGGCTTCGGCGCGGCGGAGCTGGCGCAGGCGCTGCTGCCGGGACTGCCGGAGCGGATCCACTCGCCGCGGGCGGTGGTCCGGAGCCGGCTGGTGGACAAACTGCCGCCCGTGTGCGCCCCCGAGCAGCCGCAGGCACCGCAGAAGCACGAGTGTGCCAACTGCGGTGATCCGGTCCCGCGTTCGGGCCTGTGCGGGCCGTGCCAGGGCCGCCCGAAGCCCGCGGTCAAGGTCGGCGGCGGGCAGGCGAGCACCCCGGCGGGTGCCGCGCGGGCGCGGGCGGGGCTGCGCCCGACGGGGGGCCGGGTGGTCTCGGTGGGCTGAGCGGCGGCTTCCCGCCCTACCGCCGCGCGGCGCTCTCGCATCGGCGGGAGGGCGGGAAGCGGTGGGTATGGTCAGCCTCCGCCGGCCTTGTCGAGCCAGTCGGTGGCGACGACCGCGAAGCGCGCCCAGAGCAGGATCCCTGCGAGGATGCCCGCGTAGACCAGGGCCCGGATCAGGCGTTCTGGCACCACTGCTCTCTTCCTCCGTGGGCTGGTTGCTGCGCGGCCCGGGCGCTCGCGTAGTGGCGGTTCATCCTGTCGGCGTTACGGGCGACAGGGTGAGCTGGGAGATCTCCTCCGCCGCCCGGCGGGTGTGGTAGATCATCGGGCGCAGGTCCGCGGGCATCTCGTTGCTGGGGCGGAGCAGGAGGACGGAGCCCATGATCGTGTCGTCCCAAAAAACAGGGGCCGAGACGCTGTCCCAGCCGGTCATGCACTCCTGTCGGCCGATGGCGAAGCCGAGTCGTCGGATCTCGCCCAGCGAGGTGGCGAGGGCGTCGTTGTCGCGGATGACGCCCGGTCCGGCGGTCGGGGGTACGTCCTCGGCCAGGACCAGGTCCCGGATCCTCTGGGGGAGGTAGGCGAGGATGACGCGCCCGGAGGCGCCGGTGCGCAGGGAGCGGGAGACGGTGACGACGTCCTCCGCCGTCATGCCGACCTCCGCGGGGTCTCGGTCGCCGATGGCGTAGTCGGTGCACAGGCGGCGGGCGCCGCCGAAGGGGCTGAGGACGTAGAGGAGGGCGAGTCCGCCGGTGGCCCGGTGAAGGGTGACCAGGATGCTGTGGGTGGAGGCGGCGCCGGGGGCATCGGCCATGGCATGGAGTCCGGCGCGGGCCGTCCCGGTGCCAAGGCGGTATCGGCCCCGGCCTACCTGCTCGAAGACGCCCCGGCTGACGCCGGTCTGCAGGATGCGGTGGACGGTGGCGTCGTCCAGGCCGGCCTCTTCGGCGATGGCGCGCAGCGCGTGCACGCTGCCGGGGGTGGAGAGCCGGGTGAAAGCCTGTTGGACACTGAACGCTTTGTCGGCGAGCGAGGCAGGCTTGGCGACCGGCCGGTCCTGGCGGTCGGGCGCGGTGGTGGTGATGGCGCTGTTCATCAAGAACCCCCCAGAGGGATCGTCGCGTGGCGCTCGGCGGCGCGACTTGGTGGGCCGCGTGCCCGCCTGGTGCGGGCAGCAGAGAAGAGGGAGAAGGAGAAGTCAGGGGTGGTTCAGAGGCTCAGGTCGAGGACGACCTTGCCCGTGGTGAGGCGGGCGGCGAGGTCGGCGTGGGCCTGGCGGGCCTGGCCGAGCTTGTAGGTCGGGCCGTGGAGCGGCTTGAGCCAGCCGTCGGCAACCGCGGCGAACAGCGCGGCCATCGACTCGTTCAGCAGCGTGCGCGAGGGGTAGAGCGAGGGCAGCCAGAATCCGGTGACGGACTTGGACTGGCCGACGAGCTGCGCGATGGGCACCAGGCCCTGAGTCCCGGTCACGGAGCCGAAGACGGAGAGTCGGCCGCGGGGCGAGAGGGCGTCGAGCGTGGCGTGGAAGACGTCTCCGCCGGTCATCTCCATGGCGGCGGTGACGTGGCCGCCCGCGGCGTCGAGGATGCGCTCGGTCAGGCCCTCGGCGGTGGAGGAGTCGACGACGGCGTCGGCGCCGAGGTCGGCGGCGAGCTGCCGCTTGGCTTCGGTGCCGGCCATCGCGACGACCTTCGCGCCGGTGTGCTTGGCGAGCTGCACGGCCAGGGAGCCGACTCCGCCGGCGGCCGCGGGAACCAGCAGGGTGTCCTCGGCGGTCAGGCGCAGGTCGGTGTGCAGCAGGTGCCAGGCCGTGTTGCCCTGGAGCATGAGGGCGATGGCGTCGCGGTCGGCGACGGCGTCCGGGACCTCGAAGGCCAACTTGCGGTGGACGGCAGCCGCCTCGGCGTAGCCGCCGCCCTTGCCGAGGGCGACGAAGCGGCGGCCGTCCTCGCTCTCCCCGAGGACCTCGTTGCCCGGG
Organism: Kitasatospora sp. NA04385; assembly: GCF_013364235.1. Classification (NCBI taxonomy): domain Bacteria; kingdom Bacillati; phylum Actinomycetota; class Actinomycetes; order Kitasatosporales; family Streptomycetaceae; genus Kitasatospora; species Kitasatospora sp. NA04385. The sequence continues at coordinate 3,888,078 of NZ_CP054919.1, forward strand.
ATGAACGGGCAGGGCATCGGCGCCGGGTACGTGCCCTCCCGCAGGTGGACGTCCGCGAAGTTGACACCGGCCAGGCGGGTGCGGAGCTTGAGGCTGCTGGGGCGCGTCGCCGGCTCGGGCATCTCGCTCAGCTCCAGCACCTCGGGGCCGCCGAACTCGCGTACAACTACAGCTCGCATCGTTCAATCCTAAATATTGCACGGTGGATTCTTCGGTGAATCCCTTGACTGGGAGATTCACCCGGGCAGCGAATATACCCCCGAGAATCAGCACCCCCCTCGCCTTGAGCAAGGGTCTCATCACCCGGACATTCAAGATCCACTAGCGGACAACATGCGGTCCGTGACCCTGGGTAGCCGATACGCTCCGTCACCCACGGCAAAGATCGCAGGTCGCAGGCGCAGGTCAGGCGAGTTGTCCGGTTTGCGCAGGGTTAGCCGGGTGGACTTCATGATCATTTCTCAGTCCTTGAAAAAACCCTTTATCTACTCGCGTAGATATATTGAATTCGTTGACCGGTATCCAGGCGAATACCTAACGTATTCCCCAGAGCCCACGGCACACGAACCATCTGAGGGGAAGTCAGGCGATGGCACACAAGCCGCACACCGCCTGCCCCTGCCGCGGGCTCTCCGGTCGGCGCGGAACGCGTGACGCCTTCGGGCGTCACGACGCGTAGCGGCGACCACCTCGCGGGTCGGCCACGTACAGCGACGGTGTCGCTCGGCCGACCGACGACCAGCCCGGGATACGGCCACGAGCCGTAGCGATCGGGCGGCGAAACAGGCCCCAGAAACGACGAAACGCCCGCGAGCGGGAACTCGCAGGCGTCGGTCGTGCACGCCCACTTGTGACGTACAACACCCAGAGCAGCGGCCCCGCCCTTGGACGAGTCGGGCTGCTGCCCTTCACGGAAGGGATTGAACCACGATGACGCCACTGCGTACAGAGCAACCCGCGGGAGCTGGCGCCCGCAGCGCCGGTGCGACGGCGCTGCTTGCGGCCCGCGCCGCCGAGGCGACGCCGCACCGCGCGGCCCCGGCCTACCGGTGCCCGGCCGCAACGGCGCCCGCCGCTGAGCACCGCGGCCGCGACGAGCACCGCCGCTAAGACCGCTCGCTCGCACCGTCGGTCGCCGAGCATGGCCTCGGCCCCGCCGACCGACCGCCGCGGCCCAGTCCGGGCATTGCGCGCGGCCGCCGACCGCGCCTTCATCCCTTCACCGAACCAGCGCCCGTGCGGGCCCGGCCTCGCCGTGCCCCGGAGCGCCTCTGCCCCGCGCCGACCGCACATCTGCGGCGCGATGGAGACACCACCCCATGAACGCGACCATCCACCAGCTCAAGCCCCGCATGCCGGAGGCCGACGTCCTCTCCAAAACGGAGACCGATGTCGTCCGGGAACTGGAAACCGCCTTCGTCAGCGGCCTCGTCCGCGGCAGCCAGCACTGGCGGCTGCAGGCCCTGTGCGCCCGCGATCCCCAGCCGGACGACTGGTTCGCCCCGCCGCGGATCGCCGCCCACCGCCGGGCACTGGCCATCTGCCAGAGCTGCCCCGTGCGCAGTGAGTGCCTGGACGACGCGGTCGCGTGCCGCACCACGGAGGGCATCCGCGGCGGCGTCACCGGCGAGGAAATCGGTCTGCGCCTCACCCATCGCGAGGACCAGCCGCGGTTCGACCAGATCAAGGCGGCCCTGCTCGGTGCACTGGTCCGGCTGACCGACGCGGAGAAGCGCGCCGTCGTCCGGATCGCGGAGCTGGCCGGCATCGGCTGGGAGGTCTGGGCCCCGGCGATGGGCATCGGATACAAGGCCGCGACCAAGCGCCGCCGGAACGCCAACAGCGAGCTGGCGAACATCCCCGAGCGCGACCGCATCGAGGAGATCGCCCTCGCCGACGAGCTGCGCCAGCACCAGCAGGAGTTCGCCCCCGTCGTCCTGGCCGTCGCGGCGTGAAGCTGCCCCGCTCCAAGGTCTCCCCCTGGGACATCGCCGCGATCGGCCTGCTCGGCACCGCCGGCTTCACCCTCAGCTACGACGCCCTGCAGCAGATGGCGCAGGCCATCCACATCCGCAGCCAGCTCACCTACATCTTCCCGGTCGTCGTCGACGGCTTCATCGGCTACGGCGTCCGCGCCCTGGTCCTCCTGCAGGAAGCACCCCTCAAGGCCCGCACCTACACCTGGTCGCTCTTCGCCGGCGCGACCGGCACCAGCGTCTGGGCCAACGCGCTCCACGCCGTCCGCCTCAACCAACAAGCCCCCGGGCAAACGGCCGACGCCCTGAAGCTGGGCGACGTCCCGGTGGCCTTCCTGAGCACGATCGCACCGCTGGCCCTCGCCGGCGCGGTCCACCTCGGCATCCTCGTCAACCGGCACAACACCGCTTCAACGACGGACGTGCCCGAACCGGACTCACCCGCCCCGGCCATCGGCCAGGTCTCCAACGAGCGCGTCGGAGCCGACGACCAAGCAACCGCAAGCCCGACCAGTACTCCTGAGCTGGACCACACCATGCAGCGGACCGCAGCGGCAGAACTGAGCACCGGTCTCTCGCCCACAGCCGGCACCCGGTCCGCCGAGAAGAACCTCCAGCTGTACCGCCAGTCCGTCCGCAGATACACCCGTGAGACCCAACGGCGCGGCCGGCAGACAGTCCTGAACGGACCACAGACCGAGCACACCGCCCCGAGCGGACCGGACGGACCGGACGGACCGGAACACCCCGCCCCGGACGGACCGGACCAGACCCGCGGACCGAACGGACCGGACGGACCGAGCGAACCGAGCGGACCGGACGGACCAAGCGGACCGAACGGACCGGAACACCCCACCCCGGACGGACCGGACCAGACCCGCGGACCGAGCGAACCGGCCGGACCGAGCGAACCGAGCGGACCGGACGGACCAAGCGGACCGAACGGACCGGACGGACCGAACGGACCGGACGGACCGAGCGAACCGGACGGACCGAGCGGACCGAACGGACCGGAGCACCCCACCCCGGACGGACCGGACCAGACCCGCGGACCGAGCGAACCGGCCGGACCGAGCGGACCGAGCGGACCGAGCGGACCGGAGCACCCCATCCCGGACGGACCGGACCAGACCCGCGGACCGAGCGGACCGGCCGGACCGAGCGGACCGAGCGGACCGGAGCACCCCACCCCGGACGGACCGGACCAGACCCGCGGACCGAGCGGACCCGGCATCTCGACGAAACCGTCAGCGGATCCCGTGCTGCTGGCTATCGGACGCGAGGCTGCCGCGGCTGCTGGTCGGGCGTCCCGGACCGTCGTACGCACAGCCCTCCGGCAGGCGGGCCACCGGGCGTCGAACGAGGCGCTTGGCGCGGTCCTGGAGGTCCTGCGGGCCGACAAGTCACCACCGGCACGACGCCGCTGACCTCCCTTCCCTCTCCCCCAGACCCACTCCAGGAGCACCCCCATGAGCACCGCCGTTCTCACCATCGACCAGGACATCGTCGGCGACTTCATGACCGTCCTCGTCACCCACCGCCACCTGCACACGGCCGAGCAGCTCGGGGGCGGCCGGTGGAGGGTCCGCCGCACCGGCACCGGACACCCCGAGCATCTCACCGCGGACCAGGTCGAGGAGCTGGTCATGGACCACGTGATCGGCGCGTTCGCCGCCCGCGGACTGGCCGACATGGACGCCGATTTCTAGCCGGCCGCGAGCAACGCGAACCCCCGCCGAGAAGCCTTCAACCCGCTTTCATGGCAAGCGAGTTGCCACCTACGGCGGAGCGAGCTATCCCCTTGGAGTGCCCTAAAGGGCACTCCAAGGGCTCGGCCCCGCCCGCGAGGGCGGGGAGCTGGGATTCGAGCCGAGCGAGGGCGCTCGGCTCGAATCCCAGCCTCCGGAGCCAGGGGGCTCCGGAGGACGAACCGACAGGAAGACCAGAGCACCTGATGAGCATCGAGTCCATCGACTACGACGATGACGAGTACACCGACGAGCGCCCCGTCCGCCGTCCGCGTCGCCGCCACCACTTCCCCGTGCAACGCAAGCGCTTCTTGACGATCCGTGTGAGCAGCGACGAGCAAGCAGCGATTCGTCGTGCTGCTGACGAGCGCGCCGTGACCGTCGCCCGCTTCGTCGCGAGCGTCGCGCTGAGCGCCGCATCCCGTCCCGACTCCTCCCTCGACTCCACCGACCAGCTCGACCGAGCGATCGACGCGCTCTCCGCCGCGCGCAGCGAAGCTGCCCGTGCCGGCAACAACCTGAACCAGATTGCCCACCAGCTGAACTCCGGTGGGATCCCGCACCCGGCGGACCTGGTGGCCGCGCTCGCGGCGGTCCGCGACACGATCACCCAACTGGACTCGACCGCCTCAGGTCTGCTGAGGGATCGGAAGTAGTCCTGAACCCCAACATCACCCGCGGGTCGCGGCTGTACGGGCTGCTCGCTTACCTCTATGGCCCTGGCCGGCGGGATGAGCACACCGACCCGCACCTGATCGCGAGTTGGGACAACTTCGCGCCCGATCCGGGCCGCGACCCGGGTGCTTCGCTCAAGCAACTCCAGAGCGCGCTGGAGCTGCGGGTGCAGCAGCGCGGCACCAAGCGGGCGCTGAAGAGACACGTCTGGCACTGCTCGGTCCGCACCGCCCCGGAGGACCGGCCGCTCAGTGAGCAGGAGTGGGCGCAGGTGGCCCGGCGGGTGGTCGCCGCCACCGGTATCGCGCCCGAGGGCGACCCGGACGGCTGCCGGTGGGTGGCGGTGCGACATGCCGCCGACCACATCCACATCGCCGCCACCATCGTGCGCGGCGACCTGCGCAAGGCCGACATCGAGCACGACTTCAGCCGGGCGCAGGCGGAGTGCCGCAAGATCGAGAAGGAGTGGGGGCTGCGCGAGCTCAACCCGGGCGACGGCACGAAGGCGAAGGAGCCGAGCAACCGGGAGAAGCACAAGGCCCAGCGGTTGGGCCATCCCGACACCAGTCGGCAGCGGCTCCGTGATGCGGTCCGTCAGGCCCTGGCCGGCGCGGACAGCGAGGAGGAGTTCTTCGCCCGGCTGGAGAGCACCGGTGTGCTGGTCAACCGCAAGACGGGCCCGTCCGGGGACACCTTCGGTTACAGCGTGGCCGTCGTCGGCGAGCGCGACGCCGCCGGGAATCCGGTGTTCTTCGGCGGGTATCGGCTGGCGCCGGACCTGACGCTGCCGAAGATCCGGGCCCGCTTCGGCGCACCGGGCACCGGGGCCGATGAGGAGCGGCAGTCCCCGGCGGCTGGGCTGGCGGGCGAGCGCCGCTCCGCCCCGGCCCGGGCCCGCTACGTGGCGTCCGCCGCCGTCGACGACGTCCTCGATGTCCTCGACGGTGAGGACGACCAGGGCGCCGCCGCGGTCATCGCCGACACGGGCGAGGTGCTGGACGCGCTCGTAGGCACGGCGATGCCCGCGCAGCGGGCCGAACTCCTCGCGGCCGCCAGGGCGTACGAGCGGGCGTCGCGCTCGCACATCCGGGCCGCCCGCGACGCGGACTACGGCATGCGCTCGGCGGCCCGGCAGATCCTGGCAGGCGGCTACACCACCAACCGGGCGCCGGACGCCGCCGCCGCGGCCACCTTGCTGGCCGCGCTACTGCTGCTGGTGATCGCGAGCAGCCGCTGGCACGCCGAACACGGCCACCGCCAGCAGGCCGCCGCCGCCCGTGCCAGCGCCGAGCACCTGCGAGCCGCCTACCGCCAGGCCGCCGCCCGGCCGATGGCCGCACTCGCGCAGCGCGGCCGGCAGCTGCCCCCGGAGGTGCGCGGGCGCCAGGAGCAGGCCCTGCGCCGGGCGGCCCCCGGCGAGGCCGGGCGGTTGCTGGCCGAGCCGGAGTTCGACGCGCTCGCCGCCGCTCTGGCCGAGGCCGAGGCTGTCGGCCACGATCCGCAGGCGCTGCTGGAGCGCGCCCGGGCCTGGCGGGAGCTGGGCACCGCGGACTCCGTGACCGCAGTGCTGACCTGGCGGGTGCGACACCTGGCCAAGCTCCCCGTCCCGGCCCGCCGGCCGACCCCGGAACCCGCCGGCACCTCCATTGCGGCCGCCGTCGCCGACACCCGTCCGGCCGACTCGTCCCGCCGCCGCTGACCCGGCCGCCGACGGACGCCCCCTTCGGCTCCGTCGGCGGCCGCACCACCCCGCACCGATCCCGAGTACCGAGCCAACTCCGCTCTCCCCAACTCCCCTTCCACGTCTGGAGCCGCCCCGATGCGCATCCTCGTCCTGTCCACCGGCAACCCCGTCCTGGAGCACGCCCTCGCCGCTGCCGGCCACACCGTCTTCCTGCTTCAGCCCGTCGGCACCGGCAGCGCCGATGACCCCGGCCGGTACACCGTCACCCACTGGGACGACATGGACGCGCTCGCCGAACTCGAGCCGTGGCTGCCGCACCTCGACGCCGTCGCCACCATCGACGAGCAGGCCGTCGTCGCCGCCGCCTACCTGCGCGAGCTGCGCGGCCTGCCCGGCCTGAGCCTGGAGGGCGCCCTCGCCTACACCGACAAGGCCGTCATGAAGACCGCGCTGGCCGCCGCCGACCTCCAGGTCGCGCCGCACCGCGTCATCCACCGGGCCGAGCAGATCCCCGAGTTCGCCCAGGAGTACGGGTGGCCCGTCCTGGTCAAGCCCCGCGCCGGCCTCGCCTCGGTGCACACCCTCGTGGTCAACGACGAGCAGCACCTGCGGGAGCTGGCCGACCAGGGCGCGTTCGACACCCGGGCCACCGACCCCACCGGGCGGTTCACCGCCGGCCACGTCCTGGACTCCCTCCACGAGGCGGCGAACGGGTTCCTCGTCGAGAAGTACCTCGATGTCGAAGCCGAGTACTTCGTCGACCTGTACGTCTACCGGGGCGATGTCCTCCTCGCGGTGCCCGGCCGCTACAACGCCCCGCTGCTGACCACCCTCAACGGCCGCTCCTACGACACCGTGCTGCGCCCGGACCTGCCGGTGGCCCGGCACCTGGTTCACCTTGCCCGCCGCACCGCCGCCGCACTGGGCCAGCAGACCGGCGTGGTGCACTGCGAGATCTTGGAGACCCGCGACCTGGGGTGGGTCGTCGGCGAGGCCGCCGCCCGGCCCGGCGGCGGTGCGATCACCGAACTCGCCTCCCGCATGTACGCCTTCGACCTGCCGCAGACCCTCGCCGCCTTGGCCGCCGACCAGTTCCCGGTCCTCGGTACCACTGCGCGCTTCGCGGCGCTCACCGCCGCGATGATCTCCGCGCCGCCCGGCAGGGTCACCCGCGTCGCCGACCGCGCCACCATCGAGGCCCTGCCCGGCGTGCTGGACGCCGACATCCGCCTGACCGTCGGCGACCAGGTGCCCGAGGGCATCGGCACCATGACCACCGCCGGCCGGATCCTCTACGGCAGCTGCGACAACGACGTCGTCGACCGGGCCGTCGCCGACCTGTACACCGCCCTCGACCTGCGCGTCGACGAGGACTCCCTCCCCTCCCGGACCTGACCGCCCCTCCCCCATCGACCTTCCCTGGAGCCTCCCCCTTGCCGAACGCCGCCGCCGACCACCTCCCGGCGACAGCACCCCCGCCCGCGCCCGCCCGCTTCCCCCTCGCCTTCTGGGTGCTGGCAGCCGGATTCGGCGTCAGCCGCACCGGAGCCGTCCTCGTCCCCTACCTCACCCTGTACCTGGTCACCAGCCTGCACCTGTCCGCCGCCCAGGCCGGGACCGTGCTGGCAGTGTTCGGCGTCGGGTGGGTGCTGGGCCAGCCGCTGGCCGGCGCGGCCGCCGACCGCCTCGGCCGCAAGACGACCATCGCCGGCGCGCTCGCCGCCACCGCCGCCGCGTACGCGCTGCTCGCCCGCGCCACCACCGTCCCCGAACTGATGACCCTGGCGGCGGTGATCGGGCTGGTCTTCGACGCGCCGCGCACCGCCGTCGGCGCGTGGATCGCCGACCTCGTCCCCGCCGAGCGCCGTGCCCGCGGCTACGGCATCCAGTACTGGGCGCTGAACGTCGGCGGCGCCCTGTCCGGCGTCGTCGGCGGCTACCTCGCCTCCTCCCACATCACCTGGCTGTGCGCGGTCGACGCCGCCACCTGCACCGTCTTCGCCCTCGCCATCCTCGCCCTGCCCGGCGGCAAACGGCCCGCCGGCCGCGGCGGCACCAACCCCTCCGGCCAGCACCAGGCGCTGCGCGACGGACGCCTGCTGGCCTTCAGCGCGCTCTCGCTCGGCGTCCTGACGGTCTACCAGCAGATGGTCTACGGCGTGCCGCTGGCCATCCACGCCGACGGCCTGTCCGCAGGCGTCTACGGCGCGGTCAACGTCGCCAACGCGCTCGCCGTCCTGGCCCTGCAGCCGCTGCTGCAGCCGTGGATGGACCGCACCGCGCCGCTGCGCGTGTGCGCCGCGGGCGCGGCCGCCATCGGGCTCGGCATGGGCGCGAACGCCTTCGCGCACAGCACGGCCGGGTACGTCGGCGCCGCCGTGGTGTGGACGGTCGGCGAGATCACGTTCTGCGTGGGCGCCGCCGCGCACGTCTCCTCCCTCGCCCCCGACAGTGCCCGGGGCCGCTACCTCGGCATCTGGGGCTCGGCGTTCGGCGGCTCCGCCCTCCTGGCCCCGCTGCTGGGCGCCGCCGCACTCGACCTCGGCACCGGCTGGCTCTGGGCCGGCAGCGCACTGCTCGCCGCGCTGTGCGCCGCCGCCCTCACCCGGCAGGACAACCGCCCCCTGGCGCACCGGCCCTGACCCCGGCCACGCCGTCCACGACCACTTCCGCTGTTCCCCGAAAGGACCGAATGCCCCACCCCGACACCGACCGCGTGCTCGTCGTGATCGCCATCGGCAACCCCGCCTACCGGGCCTACTGCCTGGAGAGCGTCGCCCGCCGCCACCCCGTCGCCCTGATCGACGCCGCCGCGCCGACCTGGCAGCTGGAGCACCTGCGCGACCACGAGGTCGCCGACCCCCACGACCTGGACGCCCTGCGCGCCGCCGTCGCCCGCCTCGCCGCCCGGCACGAGATCGCGGGCGTCCTGACCTGGGACGAGTACTGCCTGGTGCCCGCCGCAACCGTCGCCGCCGACCTCCACCTGCCCGGCCCGGGCGCAGCGACCGCAGCCGCCTGCCGCGACAAGAGCGCCGCCCGCGCCGTCTGGGCCGCCGACGGCGTGCCCTCCGCCCTCTCGATCCACACCGCCTCCCTCACCGAGGCCACCGCCGCCGCCCGCCGCATCGGCTTCCCCGTCGTCCTCAAGCCGACCTCCCACGCGGGCAGCATCGGCGTCGTCAAGGCCGAGACCGCCGAGGAGCTCGCCGCCGCCTTCGCCTACGCCGACCAGGCCGCGCAGGACGGCGGGGTCCTGGTGGAGGAGTACCTGCCGGGCCCGGAGATCAGCGTCGAGTGCGTCACCGTCCACGGCATCACCACCCCCGTCGCCGTCACCCACAAGCAGCTCGGCCCGGAGCCTCGGTTCGACGAGATCGGACACACCGTCACCGCCGAGGACCCGCTGCTCGACCGGGTCGGTCCAGTCGCCGCCGCCGCCCTCGCCGCCCTCGGCGTCACCCGCGGCATCAGCCACGTCGAGATGCGCCTGACCCCCACCGGGCCCCGCCTGATCGAGGCCAACGGCCGCCTCGGCGGCGACCTCATCGGCCACCTGGTGAACCTCGCCACCGGCATCGACCTGCCCGCCGTCGCCGCCGACCTCGCCCTGGGCCGCCCCGTCGACCTCACCCCCACCCGCCGCGCCACCGCCGGCGTCCGCTTCATCTCCCCCCACTCCTCCGGCACCGTCCACCACGCCCAGGCCCGCCCCGAACTCGGCACCCCCGCCTGGCTGGAGCGCCTTCGCTGGGAACGCGGACCCGGCCAGCAAATCCTGCTGCCCGCCGACGGCGGCACCCTCCACACCTCCCGCCTCGCCCACCTCGTCGCCACCGGCACCACCACGGCCGAGGTCGACGAACGCCTCAACCACGCCGCCGCGCTGCTCGACATCCGCCTCTCCCCCACCGGCTGACCCCGAGCGGCGGGCCCGACGCACTGCTCACGCCGGGCCCGCCGCACCGCCACCCTCCCACCGACAGCCTCACAGCCGTCAACTCCCTTCCCCGACAAGACCGACAGCACGAAACGGAGTGACGCACCCCACATCGGCAAATCCTGACATTACGGAACTAACTCTCGTCTCCGAGCATTTACCCTCTCGCACGACACCACGCGAGAGGGGCTCCTTGACTACTCCCGACGGCCGCGACCCCCACACCCCCCGATACACCCACTACCGCTTCGGCCAGAGCCCCGAGCCCGCGCCGGAGCCGCCCGCCGTCCTGGCCATCCCCCACCCCGCCCCGCTCACCCCGCGCGGCACCCTCATCACCTGCCCGGCCTGCGGCGCCGAGCGCGACTGGCTCCTGACCACGATCGGTCCCGAGGTCTTCGTCCGCTGCCGCTGCACCATGGAGTGGCTGGAGCACGACCTGGACACCAAGGGCGCCATCGAGGCGCGACTTCCCGGCCCCGATACCGAGTGGAGCAGCATGGAGGAGATGTACCGCGGCCTCGGCTTCGACGGCCTCCTCGCCTACACCTACTTCGGGTAGTAGCCGGCGCGGTTCCCCGCACCACCAGCAGCTCGCCGATGCTCCGGCAGGCCCGTCCTCGTTCGACCGGCAGCCCGTAGGGCGCCGCCGCCCCGAAGCCGACCGGCACGACAAACACGTAGGGCCCGCACCGCGTTCGCGGTGCGGGCCCTACGTGTTTCAGCACTCCCGCCGTCGGCGGGCTGCGCCGGTCAGCGGACGGTGTAGCGGGCAACACCGCTGACGATGTCCGCCTGCACGGCCTGGCCCCGGCGGACCAGGCGCAGCAGGCTCAGGCGCACCGGGCCGGGTCGGCGGCCGAGGTGGCGGGCGAGATCGGCGGCGCTGCTGGGGGTCCGGACCAGCCGCAGGCGGTGCAAGACCTCAGTGTCGGTGCGCCGATCCAAGACGGTGGCGGCGCCCCAAAGGTTGAAGGCGGCCAGGCCCATGACGATCAGATGCCAGGCGACAACGGGGTCATGGTCGAAGGCGTCGTGGACGGTGAGGACGGCGCAGGTCAGCGCCGTGGCAGCGCTCGCGGCGCCCCAGAGCAGAACAGCGGCCTTACGGGTGCGGACGAACAGCTTCGGCTTCAAGGCTTCTCCAGATCGGCGGAGCGAGGGGGTCGGACGGGCCGGGGTGGCGGTGTGCCGTCGGCTACTCGGAAGGGCGGCGCTGCGGCGGCACCTGCGCGACGGCGAGGGCCAGCACGGTGTTCTGGAGCCGGTGGAGCTTGATCTGGAGGCTGACCTGCTGGCAGCAGGTCAGGGCGAGGGAAGTGCACAGGAGTACGTGGTGCAGGACCAGGCAGACGGCGGCGGTGGAGGCGGTGGCGACGGTGCCGACGATAGCGATGTAGCGGACCGAGGCGAAGAGGCCGACGAGCTTGGAGTCCGGGACGGCGGGAGTGGAGGTGATGGGGCGTCCCTTCCTGTCGGGCGGGGGGGAACGTCCATGTTTGCTCTGGTCAGGCCGGTTCGCGTAGCGGATGGCGTCTGCCCCAGGCGAACACCGCGCCGAAGTTCCACGACTCCAGCTCCGGGGCGTTCGGCCCGGCACGGGCCGGTTCCGCCATGTCCGGGAGTTGGGCGGGCATGCTGGTGCGGTGAACCGTCGAGGACCCCGTAGGAGCCGACGCCGTGCCCGTGCGGCGCAGCTCGGTATCAGCCTGTACGAGCTTGAGCAGGACGCCGTCGGCCGCGGCGGTGAGGATGCTGCGGATCCGCCCGTGCCCCGGGCCGGCCCCGAGCGAGCGGCGGAGCCGGTGCGCTGCTGCACGGCGGCGGTGACCCGCAGGGTGGCGCTGGGCGGGACGGTGATGGTCACCAGCGTCCACGAGCTGGACTGCGGGGTGTGGGGGTCGGGGCGGTGAGCGCAGGGCGGCGCGCGTACCGGGGGGTGTCGGAGCGCGCCGCCCGTCGGGCGGTCCAACGAGAGCGGCGGGAGTCGGTCACGCCGGGGTGGTGGTCAGCGTCTGGGTGCGGAGCGGTCGGCGGTGCCGGGGAGGGCGGCCGGGCGGCCGAAATTCGCTGCTCGCGAGGCGGCTTGCCGGGTGCGGATGAAATCGGCCTGCGCCCACCAGGCGGTGCGCAGCTGGAGGCCGTCGTCGGTGTCGGCGCGGGCGTGCTTGAGCAGTTGCAGCTGCTCGCCCATGCCGCGGGTGCCGGCGAGCGGCATCGCGCGGTGCGGGACCGCGGAGGCGAGGGCGCGCGCGTACTTGCCGCCGCCGAGGAAGATCACGTCGGCGTGCTCCAGGTCGAGCGCGGCTGCCTGGTGGCGCAGTTGCTCGCCGGTGACGGCACGCGGGTCGGTGATGCGGAGGTCGTAGGGGGCCAGGAGGCGGTCGGTGGGCACCAGCCCGGCCTGGGCGGAGAGGATGTAGACGGTGCCCCAGTCGCCGGTGAGGACCTCGGCGGTGCGGCGCAGGGCCCGGTGGTAGCTGCCGGTGTAGAGGTCTCCGGCCGGCACGGTGGTCGCCCCGGGTGCCGGGGCGGCCTTGCGGGATCCGCAGGCGACGACGACCGCGCGGCGCGGCAGGGCGCGGGCTCCCTGCTCCAGCGCGTACTGGCGTCCGGCCTCGGTGAGGTGGACGGCGAGTGCGAACTGGTGGTCGCGGGTGATCCGGTGGCCGTCGGGCAGAGGCCGGACCTGGGCCATGCCCCGCTCGATCAGGTAGTCCAGCGTGCGCTGGTGCAAGCGCTTGTCGAGGAGGTGCTCGGGCTGGGCCGCGGCGGCGAGGACCGCTGCGTGCGCGACGTCGGGCATCCGGCCGGCGGCGGTGCGCACGAGCGCGGTCCGCTCCGCCCGCGTGGGCCTGGGCAGGGCGGCCTTCGGCGGGGCGGCTTCGGCGCGCCGCCGGGCGTCCAGGACGAGGGGCGCGTGCTCGGCCCAGCTGACGATCTCGTGCCAGATCTCGGCCGCGACGTTCTCCCGCAGCGGGTGGTCCTCCTCGTGCGGGGAGTCGATCATCGCGTGGAGGGTGCGATGGGCGCTGGAAAGGGTTGCCACGAGGGTGCGGTGGGCGTGGGTGACGTCGGGCGTGGTGGGGCGGGCGACGTCCTTGGTCAGGAGCAGGAAGGGGACGCCGTGCTCCAGGACGGCCCGGAAGTGCCGCCAGGCGGCGAGGTCTCGGGTGACGATGCCGCTCTCCCAGCCGCCGGTGTCCACGACCTGGCCGTCCCTGTCGCAGAAGGAGTCGCTGACCGCGTTCCAGTCGGCCATGGCCTGCTGGATGCCGCGGACGGCAGTGGAGACGGCGTCGATCGGGTCGGTGGGCGTGGGCATGGGTTCCGTTCACGGGGTCGGTGTCGGCGCGGTGTTCTACCGGCCGGCGGTGTTCGCCGGGGCGGCGGTGGCCGGGGCGGCCGAAGGGGTGGAGGAGACCGGCGCGGGGGCCGGGGTGGGGGCGCTGCTCTTGCTGCGGGCCGCCAGCGCCGCGGGCGAGAGGCCCTCCTCGCCGGTCTCGGCGAGGGAGCGGATGGTGACGTGCGGGCGGGTGTAGGTGAGGTCGCGGAAGTCGGCGGTGCGCAGCAGGGGTTCGTCGCTGGCGAGTTCGCGGGTGAAGGCGGCCAGGACGCGCGAGGGGGTGCCGGTGGTGAACTGCGCCTCCCAGTAGCTGTTGGGGCCGTAGGAGGAGACGGTCGCGGCGGCCCTCCCCCGCAGCTCGTGCAGGCCGGACGGGACCTTGGCAACGGCGTTGGCGTAGCCGTCGGGGGGCCGGAAGGTGACGGCTCCGCGCGGGTTGACCTCGTCCGTCCAGCCGGCCCGGGCCAGGGGGATCAGCCCGAGGGCCAGCAGGCCCCGGACGTAGGGCTCGCGGGCGCCGGCCGGGGCCTCGTCCAGGATGACTTCCGCCTCGGTGACGGTGGCGGCCAGCAGTTCGATCGGGACGGACGAGCGGACGGTGAGGCTCCAGGCGATCTGGGCCCCGTGGTGCTGGGCGCCCCACACGGTCCACTCGGGGAAAGTACCGCGCGGCAGGTGGACGCCGAGTCGGCCGCAGGAGCGGATCAGCCGGTCTTCGCGGGGCTGCTGCCAGCCCCGGTCGGTGAGGAACTCGGCGAGGAGCCGCTCGTCGTCGTGCAGAGGGCCGACGAAGTGGCGGGGGGTGACGGCGACCATGTTGGAGGGATCGGCCCAGTCCTGGCGCTCGATCAGGTCGCGGAAGCTGGTGGACAGGGCAGTCTCCGGTGGTGGGGCGGCGGTTATCGGGTGTGCGCGGTGCGGCGGGCCGACTGGTCGGCCGCTTGCGGTGTCGGGCGGGGAGCGGCCGGGGCCGTGCCGGGTGACGGTGCGGTGTGCAGGCTGCGCACGCGCGAGGCGGCTGCGGCCGGGGACAGCGGCGGGGAAGCGGCCGCGAGGCGCACCGAGGTGAGGAGCTGCCGAGGAATCCGGCCGGCGTCGCGCGGGAGCGGGGCCGGGTCGGCCAGCTCCGTTATCAGGGCGCGGACAAGGTGCGGCGGGGTGAGACTGGTCAGGTGGGCGTGCCAGCGTCCCGAGGGGGCGGTGACGTCGAAGGATGCGCCCCAGCGCAGGGGGCTAGCGAGGGCTTCGGCGATCGTGGTCTGCGGGGAGTGCGGGGCCCGGCCGTGCGGGATGCTCGCGCTCGCGTAACCGCCGGGCGCGCGCAGGCGCAGACAGGTGGCGTCGGAGTACGCGCTCCATCCGGCCGAGGTGAGCGGGTCGACGGCCTCACCCAGCGTCATGTCCCCGCCCTGGACGTAGGTGAAGTCGGTACCGAGGTCGATGTCGGCGGCCACCGAGTCGGTCAGGTGCTCCAGCCAGGCGTCGGTAATCTCGCTGGGCGTGTTCGGGGTGAAGCGTGCCCGCCACGCCACGTTGATATCGAGGGGGTGCGGGTTCGCGTACACCCGCAGGCCACCCTCTGGGCTTGTCTCCATGCGTGCCCGTCCGCAGGGGCTGACCACCTGGCCGGGTTTGGCGGCGTGCCACAGGTCCGAGAGGCGCGGCGGCATCGGCCCGCGGTCCGCAGGGCCGGCCAGGTAACGGGGGGAGACCAGGGAGCGGGGCCCCGGCGAAGGCGGGAGCGGTTCGAGAGACATCCGCTCCCGGTGAGCGGCGGGCACCTGGTCCGTCGGGCGCACCGCCGGGCGCAGCAGGGCGGCCGCGGCGCTGTGCAGCAGGAAGGCGGGGGCGTGCGGGCTGAAGGTGACGCTCCACGTGCCGTGGTCGGCGGCGCCGGTGAGCACCGTGGGGGCGCTCTCGTCGTACAGGGAGCGGGTGAGGGCGGCCAGGCGGTCGGGGGCGAGCAGGACGTCGTGGCCGTCGCGCTGCCCGAGCGCCCACCCGCCCTCCCGCAGCACCGCGAGGGCACCGCCCCAGCCGGGTGCCGGGTAGCAGGCTTGCCCGGAGGCGTACTCCAGCCGGTGCGCGAGGTCGGACAGGACGGTGGCGGTGACCTCGCCCGGGGTGGCGTCGTCGAAGGCGAACCACCAGGGCCGACGTGTCCACATCGGGTTCGAGAACTCCAGTTCCCAACCGGGGGATTCACCGAGGAGGTCGAAGCGGCGGCCCAGCCACGCCATCTGCTGGGGGCAGCGCAGGACCGGGCCGGAGTAGGTGCTGCGGTGCAGCCTCCAGCCGAAGTGGTCGACAAGGTCGGCGATGGCGTCGTCGGTGCCTGTGCCGGGGCCGGCGAGGTGCAGCGGTCGGACGAGCAGGTGCGGGGCAGTGGGCAGAACGGGGTTCCTTCACAGGGTCGGTCGGGCCGGCAGGTGGGCAGCCGGCGGGGCGGGGGCGGGGGCCGCTGCGGTGGCGGGGCGGATGACTGGCGCCGGGTGTGTGGCGGAGCGGACGCGCGCGGCAGCGTGCCGGCCGGCGGCCTGCGGGGCGAGGGGGCGGGCGGCGAGTTGGAACGCCTGGCGTTGCCGCTGCTGCGGCCAGGACTCCAGCTGCTCCACGCGGTCGGGCAGTGCCGGGTCCAGGAGGGAGTGCACGCGCAGGCCGGCGGCGTCCAGCACCGCGGTGAGGGCGGCGGCCTCGATGACCGGCGCGAGGTCCGCATCGAGGCCCTCGCGGTCGCAGATGTATTCGCCGCCGCCCGCCAGGACGTCCGTGGCGCCCGTCAGCTCCTCGTCGAAGCGCACTTCGGCGGCGAGCAGCAGGGACCGAACGGCTTGGCGCAGCACCAGGGCGTCGCGCGGATCGCTGTGCCAGCGGCGGCCGTCGCTCACGTACGCGGGTGCGTCCTCGGGCTCCGAGCCGGATTCGCCGGCGGCGGTCCCGTCGGCCGTCTCGGCTCCGCTAGGCGGGCTCGTGCCGATCTCCCGTGCCAGCACGGCGCGCAGGGCGCCGCTGTAGCGGGGCAGCAGCCGGGTGCGGACGGCGAAGGCGGCGCGGGCGGGGTCGGAGCCGACGGTGATGCCCTGCGGGGTGAGGTCCTCGAAGTCATAGGCGGTGCCGAGGGCTTCGGGCAGCAGGGGCGCGACGGCGTACTGGCCGGTGTACGGGTGCGGGCGTGGCAGGACGAGCAGCGTCCGCAGCCCGCCGTCCGTGACGATTCCCGCGCGCTGGTAGGCGAGCGCCCACAAGATCCAGTCAGCGACGGCCTGGTCCCACAACTGATCGTGCAGGTCGGAGCGGGCGGCGCCGGTGCTGATGTCGATGCTGTCGGCGGACCATGTGCCCGGCAGCCGGGCGGCGAGGTCCTGGCCGAACTGGAGCAGCGTGCCGACCTGTTCGTCGGGGGTGGTGGCGAGGTCGGGGCCGGTCAGCATCGGCGGCCCCCGGTCAGTGGCGCAGCCGGTGCGGGTGCCGCCGGTGCGGGCGGACGCACCGCCCCCAGGGGCAGGCGGACAGGGCGCGAGAGTGAGAGTGCCGCCGAGCGCCGGTCGACCGGGCCTCCGGCCGGGGTGGGAGTGGAGAGCAGGGTCAGGTTCGCGACGGGAAGATCGCTGACCGGGCGGGCGGCACTCCGGTCGCCGACGGCCAGTTCCAACGCGGCATTGACAACATAGTTCGGTGCATCGCGCTCGAAGTCCGCCGCCCAACCTCCGGCGTCGGCGCGACCGTTCTTGACCATGATGGTCAGCTTCTCCGGGCTGCGGAGGCGTTCGTTGAACTCGGCGGTGGCCTGCCGATCAGGCGACACCCACGTGCGTACCAGGCTGGTCATCGACCTTGGTGCACGGTATGTCCAGTTGCTGCCGGACATGACGCTATTGGGGTCGCCGAGGCGCTCCAGGCGGGTAGGGGCGGCGCCGCGGAGTGAGTGGGCGACGGTGAGTACGGTGGCGCCGAGGATCTCGGCGGGCGTGCCGGCGGTGAAGGTGACCGACCACAGGTCGTATCCGCCCTCGGGAGCCGTACGGGCGAGGAACCAGAGGTCGTCGTCGGCCGGTGGTTCGAGCCGTGCTGACCCGCAGGGCGAGCGCAGGATGCTGACGCCGTTGTGCTCCGGGCGCCAGCCGAGGCGGGAGAGAGCCGTGGTGACGGCGGAGGTGTCACCGGGGCCGGCGAGGTAGAGCGGTTGGACGTGGAGGGAAGTGGTGATGGTCGGGGTTTCCTCTTCGGTTGGCTGCGGTGGACGGGCACCGGTCGCAGCAGCCGGTGGTGGCCGGCACCGGTCGGTCGGTGCGTGGGTACAGGGAGCGGATGAGGGGCGGTCAGCGGCTCGGCGGCCGACCGGTGCTCCGGCGGGGCGGCGGGCGGCGGGGCGCTGACGACGTGCGCCCAGCCGGCGGCCGCGGAGGAGGTGCCGAGCAAGGCCGCCGCGGCGCGGGCGCTGGGCGACAGGACGGCCAGCGGGAGCGGGGAGTCGAGGTCTTCGGTCCACGCGAGGGCCTCCTCGACGCTGGCGAAGTGGCCCTCGCGCAGGGTGCGGGTGTCGTCGTCGACCTGGCGGCGGTCGTGGAAGACGCGCACCGACCGGGCGGGGTCGGCGGCCAGGGTGTCGGTGGCGATGACCCAGGTGTCGTACGGCGGGGTGTCGAAGCTGTAGTCGTCATGGATTTCGAACCGGAGGGTGCCGGAGCCCCGCAGCAGCACCTCGATACGCTCAGTCTCCCCGTCTGCCGGTTCGATCCCGCCGTGGCGGGTGAAGGCCGCCGGGTCGGCGCCGCGCCGGACCAGCCAGGCTTCGGCCAAGGCGACCAGGGGGTGCCACGCTCGCTCCATCTCGACCACTTCCGCCGCCCGGTCGCGCTGGACGCGGACAGCGACCATCGCGAGCAGACCCGGCACGTCGTCGAACGCGTGCGCGCCGTTGTAGAGGACGAGATAGGAGGTGTCGCGCTCACCGTCGACGCGGTGCTGCTCTGAAACCGCGACGAGGTCCATGACGGCCAGGTGGGCATCGGTCTCGGCGCTGGCCGGTTCGAGGTCGTCGACGCGGAAGCCGAAGTTCGTGAAGGAGGGAGCGGGGTCGATGAGGGGTTCTTTCGGTCAGTGGCGCCGGGCGGTGTCGGATGCCGGGACGGGCAGCACGGTCTGCGCCGCGGGGCTGGGTGCGGTTCGGGAGGAAGTGCGGGTGGAGGCCCGTGCGGCTGCCGCACGGCCGGCGGCGGGATGCGGGGCGGACAGCTCCCGGTACAGGCCGATCAGGTCCTGCAGGTGCCGGTGGCGCTCGGCCCGCTGGGCCATGGCCGCTGCGAGCGCGGCGGGGACCGCGAAGGAGGGCACGTCGCGCGGATGGAACTCCCCCTCGGAGTCGGCGGCGGCGTCCTGGAGGCGCTGCCGGACGCCGTCGAGTTCCTGCACCGTGTGCTCCACGGCCGTCTGGACGCTCTTGTGCGCCGCGTCCAGCCGCAGCGCGGCCCGGCCGAGCTGCCGGACCAGTGAGCCCAGCGGGCCGCTGCTTCCCGCGCCGGACAGGGCGCGGATCCGGTCGACGCCGAGCGCCCGGTGGACGGCGAGGGTGCCAACCTCGGTGGGCAGCGGCGGCGCAGGCGTGTAGGCGACCGTGTGCGGGGTGTGCGGGTCGAGGACCCTTCGCAGGTCCTCGATCCCCTCCAGCCACTGCTCGCCCTTTTCTCGGTTGCCGGTCCGGCACCAGAGCTCCATGTCGTCCTGCACGCCGGCCAGCACCTTGTCGAGGGCGGTGGCGGCCAGCGGGCGCAGGTGCGCCGGGAGTTGCGGGATCTTCACCCGGGGCCAGTACGGGGCGCTGCCGTCCGGTCCGCCGGGGCACTGCGCGGCCACCAGGGCCGCGGCGGCGATGGCTTCGTCGCGCAGGTAGTAGTCGGGTTCGGGCGCGGCGTTGAAGCGCATCAGGCGCTCCTCGATGACGGCGCCTCGGCGCCCCGGCCGGGCGTTGCCGACCTCGGTGCCGAACTCTCCGGCGTGGTCGCTGTCGAACGCGCCGATGTCCCAGGTTCCCAAGCTTGCCTCCTGGGCGTGTTGGCCCGGTTCAGCGGGACGGACGGGATGGGGCGGGCTGTGCTCCGGCGCCGGGCGGGGTGCGCGTCCCGGGCGCCGCGGCGGTGAGCGCGGCGTCGGGGGCGGCCGCGGCGGAGGAGCGGGCCTGGGCGGCCTGGGTGCGGGAGTGCTGCTCGGTCCCGGTGGAGCGCTCGACTGCCTGCCGGTAGGCGTGCAGGTCGCGGCCGAGCTGCTCGACGCCGAGGTCGTAGCGGGCGGCGAGGGTCTCGATGTCGGTGGCGAGGGTGCGCAGCAGGCCGTGGGAGCGGATGTCCATGTGGTCGCCGTTGCGGGTGCGTTCCAGGCGGGTGATCGCGGAGGCGGCCAGGCGGCGCAGCTGGTCGTCGGCGTCGTCGACCCGGTTCGCCTGCCCTCTCAGCAGCCTTGCCAGGGTCCGCAGTTCACCGGGATCGGGATGCCGGTCCAGCATGTCGTAGGTGTCCAGGCCGAGGCGCTCCATGACGATCAGCCGCCCGGCGAAGGCCGGGGTGCCGTCGAGCGTCCGTGCGGGCGCCGGGCCGGCGTTCACCGCGGCCTCCGGGCAGCGGCGATGGCCGGTGCGATGCTGCGCGGGGACGCGGCGGGCGCGGGGGCCGGTGCGGTGTTCTGGACGGCCAGCATCCGCAGCCCGGTGGCGGTGGGCCGGACCGTCTGCCCCACGAACAGGCTGGTGCTGGTGTCGCGCTCAACCAGCTTGCGCTGGAGCAGGTTGCCGAGAGCCTTGCGGCTGACCTTCGCCCCGTGAGTCAGCATCCGCAGTTCCCCCCGTTTGCTGCTGCTGTACATGGTGACCTTGCCGGTGGACACCGCCTCCAGCGCCTCTCGCTGGGGAGCGGTGAGCTTCTTGTCCTTCTTCGCAGGCGCGGGTGCAGCGGGTCGCTGCCCGAACGGCGGCGCCAACGGTGAGGCGGCGAGGGCCAGGTGGAGCCCGACGGAGCGCTCCAGCTCTTGGAGGAGCGCGGTGCGGCGGACGATGAGGGAGTCCAGGCTCTGACCGCTGCTGCCGAGGACACCGCAGGACTGCAGGTCGACGTCGGTGCCGTCGACTACCCGGTCCATATCGCGGCGGATACTGGTGGCCACGTTCACCAGGGTCTGCTGGAGGATGTCCAGACGTCGGGCGAGGTGGGCGATGTCGGCGGCGGAGCGGCCCAGCGGGGTGTTCTCGTCCTCTCTCCAGCCGGGGATCGATCGCAGGTCGGGTACGTCGAGGATGCGCAGGACCATCTCGGTGCCGACCCGGGTCGAGCGGGGAGCGCCTTGGGGAGCGGGCTGGGTCACCGTCCCACCCCCGGGCGGCTGTTCAGGAGGGCGATGCCCATCTCGGCGGCTTCGCGCAGGGTGTCGGCGAGGGGGACGCCGGCGGCGGCCAGGCGCTCGGCGCTGTGCAGGCCGCCGGTGTGCAGCACGGCGACGGCGCCGACCTCTTGGGCGGCGACGGCGTCGTCGAGGCTGTCGCCGATCACCAGGGCGCGGCTCGGCTCGACGCCGAGGGCGGCCAGGTGGGCGGCCAGGGCCGGGGCCTTGGAGTGCGCCGGTTCTCCGGTTCGGCCGTCGATCCGCTCCAGCAGCCCTCCGATCCCGACCTGCTCGACCTCGGCCAGCAGCCGATCGTGCGGGGCCAGGGAGAGCAGGCTCTGGCGGTGGCCGGCCGCTCGCAGGCCCAGCATGAGCTGGCGGACCCCGGCGCGCAGGCGCACCGGCCGCCGGTGGAGCACGTCGAGGAACTCCTTGTTGCTGCGGCTCCACTCCTCGTCGGTGATCGTCCGGCCGACCAGCGTGTCGTAGAAGCCGCGGATCGGGACGGCGTGCAGCGCCCGGTAGGTGGCGGTGTCGATCAGGGGGCCGCCGATGCGGGGCAGCGTTGCGTTGAGGGCCGCGACGTGGTCGTCGAGGTCGTCGCGGACCGTCCCGTTCCAATCCCACACGAGATGGATGCGGGACGTCGAGCCGGTGGTGGTGCGGTGGGTCAAGCGGGCTTCTCCATAGGGGTGGTGGGGGTGAGGAGGTCGTGGCGGGCGGCGAGGATCGCGGCGACCAGGACGGCGGCCATCACCGGGACGCAGGCGGCGCCGGTAGTGCCCAGAGCGGCGAGGCGGCCGGCAGCGGCGGAGCCGGCCGCCTGGCCGAGGCCGATCACGGCGATCAGCCAGGCGGCGGCCTCGGTCGCGGTGCCGGGCAGGGCGAGCCGGTCGGCGAGGAGGAACGCGGTGGCCACCAGCGGGGCGAGGTAGAGGCCGGGGCACAAGCTGACGGCGAGGACGAACGGCGGGGAGGTGACGAGCAGCAGCGGCAGACCGCACAGGGCGAATCCGGCTGCAGCGTAGAGGAGTTGACGGCTGGGCGGGTGCGGCCAGGGCGAGCGGGCGAAGAGGAGCCCGCCGGCCAGGCTTCCGACGGACACGGTGGCGGGCAGGAGTCCGGCCAGCCAGGTGCTGCCGGTGGCGTCGGCGAGGGTGAGCGCGAGCACGTTGAACGCGCCGAGGTTGACGCCGAGGAAGAACATCGCGGCCAGCAGGAGCAGCAGTCCGCGCGAGCGCAGCGCTCCCGTCCAGTGCACCTCGCGGTGGGCCGCCGGTGGCGTGCGGCGGGAGGGTTGCTGCGCGGCGACGGCCGCCGTGCCCGCCGCCGTGGCGACCGCGCACACCGCCAGGGCGCTGGCGGGTGAGGCGAGTTGGGCGAGGATGGTCGCGGTCAGGGGCCCGATGACGAAGAGCAGCTCCTGGCTGACGCTGTCGAGAGTGAACGCGGCGCGCTGTTCCTCGGGCCGGGGCAGCAGGCGGGGCCACATGGCACGCATCGCGGCCTCCAGCGGCGGGGTCGCGGCTCCGGCGAGCACGGCCAACACCGCGGCGGCGGCCGGGTGGGCGGTGCAACCCGAGGCGGCGAGCAGGGCGAACGCGGTGGTGGAGAGCGCGGCGGTGGCGGCGGCGACGGGCACCAGGCGGGTGCGGTCGACGAGCCGGCCGAGCAGCGGCTGGCCGATCGCGCTCGCCAAGGCGTAGAGCGAGGCGAGGGCGGCGCCCAACAGGACGGGGCCGTGCTCGGCCCGGACGGTGAGCAGCAGGGCGATCGGCGCCATGGCGGCGGGCAGGCGACCGGTGAGGGTTCCGGCAAGCAGGGGGGTGACGTGCGGGGCGGCGAGAACGGTGTGCAGAGCGGGCGGGCGCGGGGAGGTGATGGTCGCGGGCTCCGGGAGAGGCGGGTGGGGTGGGTGCGCGTTCACGGCGAGACGAGCGGCGGGCGCAGTTGGGCGGCGGCGGTGCCGAGGTGGGCCGAGGCGCTGGTGAGCAGGGCGGCGGCCTGCCCGCGGCTGGTGCGCAGCAGGCCGGCGGCCTCGGCGGCGGCGGGTTCGGCTGCGAGGTGGTGCAGGGTGTCGACCATCGCCGCGTTCGCGGCCAGCAGGCCGGACAGGGCGGAGGTGATGCTGGACAGGGGGCGCAGGTGCGCCAGGGCTGGGGCGTCGGTGAGGTCGACGAGGGCGGCGGCCGTCGCGGTGGCGGTGGCCAGGTGGACGAGCGTGGCCAGCAGGTGGCGGCTGAGCAGGCGGGTGCCGTCGGGGGCGGTCGGCGGCAGGCCGAGGGCGTGGGCGAGGGCCTGGACCTGCTCGCTCTCCTCCGCCAGGTCGGCCGCCAGGTCGCTCGCGGCGCTGCCGGGCAGGGAAAGGGTCGGGGACGTCAACGGGCCCTCCGGGCGGAGTCGGAGCTGAGCGGTGCGGGCGAGCTGAGGATCGGCGCCCCGAGGGCTGCCGCGCGGGCGGCGGCCGAAGGAGACGGAGCGGTGGCCGCGGCGGCGCGGGGGTGGGTGGGGGTGATGTCGAGGTCCTGGAGCAGATCGACGGGGACCTCGCGCAGTCGGCGGCGGGCCGGGGCCGGGCTGGCCAGAGCGGTCAGAACGGCCTCGGTGAGCTGGGCGGGGCAGGCCGATCCGCGCAGTTCGGCGTACCAGGGGTTGCGGTGGGCACTTCCGGCGATGATCTGCAGGGACGGCTGGCCGGTGTCCTCGTCGGGGCCCCAGCGCAGTTCGGCCAAGGCGTCGGGGGCGATGGCCTCGACCATGCCTGCTCGGCGGTGCGCGCCGCTCCATCCGGCCTCGGCCAGGCCGGCCAGCGCGCCCTCCGGGTCGGCGCCGTCCGGTCCGTTCTCGGCGTGGTCGACGAGCCCGGCAGCGGCGTACGCGAGGACCTCGTCGGGCGCCAGGGCGCTGAACGTCGCGTGCCAGCCAGGACCGCTGGCGATCAGGGCGTCCTGCGGGCGCTCGCTGCTGAATGCGGTGACGAGCACGACGCTCCGGCTCCGCGGGTGGTGGAACTCGCGGCCCAGGCGTCCTTCGCCCGCCCGCCACCGTGCGGCACTCAGGGTGCGCGCCGCCGCGGCGGTGGATCGGAGGGTGGGCGGGGCGAGGTAGGCGGGGCGGATGTCGACGAGGGCGTCGGCGAGCCGTTCGGGCAGGTAGGAGTCGGGCTGCCCCATGCGGTGCAGTATCGGGTTCGATCCCCTGGCGGGGGCGGTGGGGGTGGCTTCCATGGTGTGCGTCCTCCCGTCAGCGCCGGTGCGCGGCAACGTGGTTGGCCACCAGCAGGGCCGCCTGCGGGGCGGGCTCGTGGCTGAAGCTGAGCGCGGCGGTCGAGCGGACGGTGGCGGCGCCCGCGCGGGCGGCGGTCAGGGCGGCGGGCGAGGGCACGGCGGCGGGGGCGGGCGCACTCACGGGCGACGGGAGGACGGGCCGGGCGGCCTGCCGCGACTCGGGGGCGGGGGCCTTGTCGGCTTCCGGGGCGGGAACGTGGCGCTCGGCCCACCGGGCGAGGACCTCAAGCGGCTCCAGCAGCTCCCGGCCGGCCTCGGAGAGGTCGTACAGGTAGGCGCGGCGCTCGCCCGTGCGCACGACCAGGCCCGTTTCCCACAGCTTGGCCAGGCGCTGGTAGAGGACAGCGGGGTGCGGGCCCTCGGCGGGCAGAACCAGGTCCTGGATCTCCGACGGGTACACCGGCTCGCCCTCGGAGGCAATCGCCCACAGCGTGGCGACCGTGTAGCGGCGGTCGAGGGAGGCCAGCGCCTGTGCGGTGTAGGCGCCGGGGCCGGTGCCGGTGGTCGGGCGGCTCTGGTGGGCGGAGGCCCAGCGGGCGACGGGCACCTGGATCTGCAGGGCCTCGCGCCCGGCCTCGGTCAGGGCGACCGCGCCGTCCCGGCCGGAGCCGGAGCGCGCCACGAGGCCGTCCTCCTCCATCGTCACCAGCCGGGCACCCAGGGCGGAGCCCATCCACGGCATCGCGCTGGAGAACGACCCGTTCAGCAGCTTGCCGCCGTTGCGGTCCAGGGTCCGCAGGACCGAGATGGTGTTCGACGCGCCCAGTGCGGCGATGGCCTTCTGCACGCGGGGGGCCAGGGAGAGGTCGGGCACGACCGAGGAGGGCACGGGGGTGGGCGTAGACATGGTGGTGGAATCCTTCGCGGAGCTGGGGCACTGGGGAGGGCGGCGGGGGGGTGCGCGCGTCGGCGGTGGGCGGGGAGGTCACCGCCCGGGAGGGTCAGACGCTGGCGCGGGGCTGCCCGGCGACGGGCAGCGAGGAGAGGTCGGTGTGCGGCGGGGTCGGCAGCAGCCGGTGGTGCGGATGGTCCGGGTTGGTCGTGCACGCGCCGAACGGGCCGTCCGGGGAGCGGAGCTTGAGAAGCAGCGGCTCCAGGTGGTCGCGCTGCCACACGCTCGGGCCGGTCGCCCCGGAGCGGGAGTCGGTCAGCTCCTGCCAGGCCAGCCAGCAGTGGTGGATGCGGGCGAGAGCCTCGTCGTGCTCGGGCCACCGGGTGCACCACGGCCGGCCGGAGGCGATCTCCGCCCCGTAGGCGGACAGCAGGATGTGGTCCACCCAAGGGGTCATCGTGCGGACCTCCTCGGCGAGGGACGCGTCATCGAAGGCCAGGATGGTCAACGACACGGACTCGCCCTCGGCTCCGTCGGCGCCGTCGAAGCCGGGGCCGAGGTCCAACTCCAGGTCCAGGAGGTCGTCGTCGCCCTCGTCGTAGTCCTGGGCGAGGCGGTCGGCCACAATCGCCAGCGAGTCCCGCTCCGCCTGGAGCGCAGCCAGGGTCGCGCGCCACTCGGCGAGCGTCTCGGCGGTGACCTGGCCGCGCTCCGGCGGGTCGTCGGGAGGTGAGGTGGACAAGAGCTGCTCCGGAATCTCGGCGGGTCGGGGTGATGACCACGACCCTGCCCGCCGCCCATGTCCTTGCGCGGGAGATATCCGATGGCTTATGGAAGCCCGAATCCCCCTGTCAAGGAATTCGGTGATTCCCGCACAGAGGAATTCCCGGTGTCAGCAATTCCATTGCCATGGCCGCCTGTTGGGGAACGACTCCGTTGCCGAGGGCGGTCAGTTTCGCAGATCTGGAAAGCCCTGTGATCTGCGTCACCCACCCTTCTTCGAGGCCCATGACCCATTCCACGAACTCCGGGGTGAGGCGCCCTCGCGAATCCACCGGGGCCGGTGCGGGGCGGGTCACGTACTCCCATCGGGCGATGGCGGCGGTGTACTCCCCCCAGCGGCCGACTCCCCCGGCTTCGAGGCCCACATCGGCAGCGCCACCTGCGACAGCGGCGGCCGGAAGCCCCCGCCGCCGCGGCGACCCGGCGTCCCGGCGTCGCCGGCCCTCGGTGTCGGCAGCATCCTCGCCGCGGCGCTCGACATCGTCAGGTCGCCCCGGCTCCCGCGCCGGTTCGGCCCGCCCTTGGCCCTGCCGGACGCGCGCGGGGTCGGCAGCAGGTGCTCCACCAGGTCCGAGAGGTTCGGGCCGTGCCCGCCCGCCCTGCGCAGGTCCGGATGCTGACTGCCCCCGATCGTGCCCAAGTTGGAGGTGGGGGTGAGCAGCAGCACCACATGCCCCAGGCTCTCCCGGCGCGTGTCCGGGCCCTTGAAGTCCCGGGCACTCGGCGTCGGCAGGCCAGGCGGTGAGGAAGACGCGCTCGCGGCGGTGGGGGGCTCCGACGGCGCTTGCGGGTAGCACCTGCCAGCGCGCATCGTACCCGCGCAGGGCCAGGTCTCCGAGTACGGCACCGAGTGCCCGCAGAGGATGCTCAGCTCCTGTTTCTCCCAGACACCACGGGCAGAATTCCACGTCGCCATCGGCTGCCGGGGAATGGGCGGCGGTGGACAGGAGGCCGCGGACGTTTTCAAGAACCACCAGGCAGGGTCGGAGAGTTGATATGGCGCGGGCGATGGTGTGCCACAGCCCGGAACGGGTGCCCTCGGCCAGGCCGCGCCGGGTGCCGGCCACGGAGACGTCGGTGCACGGGAAGCCGGCGACGAGCACGCACACCGGCTCGACGGTGCGGAAGTCGACCGTCTCGATGTCGCCCAGGTTCAGGACGCCCGGCCAGTGATGTTCGAGGATCGCGGCGGCGGCCGGGGCGGGGTCGGCGTGCCAGGCGATGCTGCCGCCCAGGACGGCCTGGACGCCTAGGTCCAGGCCGCCGTAGCCGGAGCACAGCGAGCCGATCCGCGGCCCCGGCAAGTCGGCGCTCACCGGGTCCGCCCCGACGACGAGGCGGCCTGCACCGCCGGGGCAGCGCTGTGCGGCGCGGTCGCCGAGACGATCCGCGCGGGCTTGGCCCTGGCGCGGGCGGCGCTGGCGGCCTTCGCCCCGGCGGGACGGGAGTTGAGGGTGCGCAGCACGTCCGGCTCGGGGCCCGACAGGTTGCGCGCGACGCGCACGGTGGCGCTGGCGGCCTCCTCGATGACGGTGCGGGCGTCGCTCAGCGCGGTGCGGAAGAGGGCCAGTTCCTCGGCGGTGGCGGCCCGGCCGCGTCCTTCGACCTGGACGGCGGCCACCAGGGCGGGTGCGGCGACCAGGTGCGCGCGGGCCGTCAGCACCGCGGCCCAGGCGTAGGCGACGCCGGCCCGCTGGTGGGCGACGGCGTCGACAGAGTCGCGGTCGGCGCCCGACATCGACGGTTCGCTCTCGCCGAGGAGGTGGTCGTGGAGCCGGACGAAGCCGTGCAGGTGGTCGCTGACGGTGCTGGACGGGGGGATGGCGGGGAGCTGGGCGAGCTGCGCGATCCTTTTGCCGTGGTCGCGCAGCATATGGGCGGTGGCGGCCAGGATGTCGGCCTGGACGTGGAGGGGGAGGTACAGGTGGGGCTCCGGGGAAGCGGGGGATCCCGGTCGCGGGTGGTCGGCGACAGCGGGTGGGAGGAGGTGGCCTCGCGCTCCGGCGGGTGGGCAGCCGGGCGGGGCGGGCAACGCCGCGGACGGTCAGCGGCGCGGGAAAGGTTTGGACGTCTCGGGGGCGGGCGCCGCGGTGTCGGCTGCGGGGGCCGGCGCGTCCTCGGGTGCCGGGCGGACGGCGGAGCGCAGCTGGGCGGCGGCGCGGCGCACGGCCCCGTACTGGTTGCGGGGGCCGTCCGGCCGTCCGGCGAGGTGGTCGGTGTGCAGGTGCAGGCGCCGGGCGGCATCGCCCAGGGCGTCGCCCACGGACCGGTGCGCATGCTCGGCGAATCCCAGGACCAGCGGGGTGGGCGGGCGCTCCCGGCCGTCCGCGTCGATGGCAAGTTCGAGGATCTCGCTCAGGTTGTACGAGGCGAGGGCGACGAGGCTGGCAGTGCGGGCGGCGGCCGTGGCCTCGCGGCGGGCCGTCTCCGCCACGTCCGGGGCGGCGAACGGGTCTCGCGGGTGGGCGGCGACGGCGACGGCCCGCGCGTGTAGGGCCTGCAGGGTGGCCAGCTGCTCGACGGCGAACTCGCAGGACGGCAGGCGGAAGGGCTCTCCGGGACGGGAGGGCCAGGCGGCGACGGCGGCGTCCACGTGTTCGGTGAGGGCGAGCAGTTGCTGCTGGCGGTCGGTGAGGCGGGGCAGGGCGGGCTCCAGATGGTGGGGCCTCAGCGGCCCCGGTGCAGGGGGGTGACGGTGGCACCAGGGGCGGCCGGGGCATCGGGGGCGGAGGTGGGGGGCGGGGTGCTGACGATCGCGGACCGGGTCGTGGCGGCGCCGCGGGTGGCGCGGCGACGGGCCAACTCGGTGACGGCGGGCAGCGGGGCGGGCAGCGGGGCGGACGCGATCCGGTCGGCCGCCTCGCTCAGGAGGCGGGCGGCCTCGGCCACCGCTTCGTCCGCGCGGGCGAGGGCCTCGCCGACCTGCGGGGGCCGGTCGGATCGCGGGTCGAGCAGGGCGGTGGCGGTGCCCGCGATGTCGGCCAGGGCACGGGCGGCGTGCTCGGCCGCGCCGGTCAGCGCTGCCAGGAAGCCGCGGTCTGCGGCGGGGTCCGAGACCCTGAAGAGGTACTCGTCGGTGAAGTCGGCGAGCACCGACGTCAGGTGGGTCATGGGCCAGGCGGCCTCGGCCGCCCGGCCCAAGGCCAGCACCGGGATCAGCGTGCTGCGCACGGACTCCAGCCGGTAGGCGGTACTGCGCAGCAGCGCCTGCGGGTCGCTGTCGGGCAAGGCGTTGTTCTCCGATCCGGGTCAGCGGTGCGCGGCCTTCGCGGCCGCGGTGCTACTGGGGGTGTCGGGCGTGCCGGTGGGCGGCGGCGAGGAGACGATCCGGGTGGCGCCGCGGCGGCGGGCGGCCTGGGCGGCGCTCTCCGCGGCCTCGGCCATGTACCCGTTCGGCACCATGACCAGGGGCTGGGCCAGGTAGCGGGCCTGCTCGGCCAGGTAGCGTGCGGCCGTGCCGTTCGGGTCAGCCAGCGCCTCCTGCTCGCGTTCGAGTTCGCGTCTGCGGGCCTGGGCGAGGCCGCTGCGGGTGCGGCGGATCTCGGTGATGGTGTGGGAGAGCAGCGCGTCGATGTCGGTGAATCGCTGTGCGACGCGCTCGGCCAGGCCGGGCGAGTAGAAGTGGCTGCGGATGTTGCCCCGGGTGCGGGTCTGGTTGGCGAGAGCGCAGGAGTTGTCCAGCAGATCGGTCATCCGCTGCAGGGCATCGGCTGCTCGGGTGGCGGCGAACTTGGGGCCCCAGTCCTCGCCCACGTTGAGGACCCGCGGTCCGGGGCTCTGCGACAATTCGGCCCGCAGCCCTGCCGCTATGGCGATGTAGGTGCCCAGGTCGGCGATGTGCTGCGCCAGCAGAGCGGGCCTCTTGGCCGGTGGGCGGCGGGCGGTGCGCCGCACGTCGCGCCGGATGTCGGCCAGCCGGTCGGCGAGGTCGGCCAGACGCTGGATGTCCTCGATCGCGATGTCGCTCACCGGCGCCGCCCGCCGTGGTCGACCGCCAGGCCCTGCGCGGCGGCTACCGTGGAGGCCGATCGGGGGCGCCGGGCAACGGCGGCGGGCTGCGGCACCCCGAGGCGCGGGAAGTCCTCCGCGGCCGTGGCAACCGCCCGCATGCCGGCGATCAGCGAGTTGTAGGCGATGGCCGCGGAGTTCAGGACCTGGCACGCGAGCTTTTCCTCGCCGTCCTTGGCCTGCGGGTCGCTGGGGTCGGCGTCCGCGGCGCTTTCGAGGGCAGTGGCGCCCTCGATCGCTTCGGCCAGGTGGCGGTTGGCGTATGTGGCGTACTGGCGTCCTGCTCGAAAGCCCCGGGCGGCGATCCGCCCGACCGGGTCGGTGGCGAGGCTGCCGAGTTCGTCGAGGCGGATCGTGCAGTGCCGCATCACGGTCATGGCCCTCTCGGCGGCCTGGGTCAGGGACTCGGAGGTGGGGACAGTGGGGTGGGCGGGGATGGACGGGTGGGAGTTGAGCGTGAGGGCCAGGTGGTGGAACACACCGCGCAGGTCGGCGATCTCCCTGGGCAGGTCGGCGGGTGTGGGGGTGGTAGTGGGGATGGGGGTCTCCGGAGGGACAGGGGTGGCTAGCGGCGCGGTGCGGCGGCGGGAGCGGGGAGGACGGAAGCCGTGAGAGGGGCCGCGGCAGGGAGGGCGGATGCCGCTCGGGCGGTGGCGGTGCTGCGGGCGACGGCGGCGCGGCGGCGGGCCGGGAGGGCCTCGGAGTGGCTGGTGCGGGCCTGCAGGCGCAGGCCGTCGCTGGCGTCCGCGAGGGCGAGCCGGGTGCGCGACAGCGCCATGTTCAATCCCAGGCCCGCCCGTCCGCGGACGTTATCGGCGATCGGACCTTCGAGGCCGTCGACCTCGTGGAGTCGGGCGGCCATGGCACCGGCCCGGCTGACGGCGGCCAGGGCTTGGGCGATATGGGCTCCGGCGTCGGCGAGCGCCCGGGCTGTGGCGCGCTGGACGCCGGTGGCCAGCGGCGCCCGGGCCAGGGCGACAGCGGTGCGCATCACCACCTGGTGGCGCTCGCTGATCCGCTCAGCGTGGACCAGGAGTTCCTCCACCGAAGGCGGCCCCTGCTCGCGGTACGCGCGAGGCAGGGCGGCAGCCAACTGGTCGACGGTGTCGGCGTGGGCCCGCAGCCGGGTGGCGGCCGGGGTGGGCGGCCGCTGCGGCGGGTCGATGTGCTGCTGGGTCAGTACGTGCTCCTGACGGGTGCTCGGGCAGGGGCCGCCCGCTGGGCCGGTGAAGGCCCGGCTGCGGGGCCCGCTGCGGGCTGCGGGGTGAGGGTGCGGGCGCGGGCGGCGCCGCGGCGCACCATGGCGGGGTCGCCCCGGGCGGGCGGGCCGTCGTGGCCGGTCACGGTGCACCAGCGGTCCTGGACGGCTTCGGCGCCGCGGAGGGTGTGCAGAGCCGAGCCGAGCAGGCGGGCGGCGGGGACGGAGGCATCCATCGCCAGCAGGCGCACCGCTCCGGCGCGGGAGGCGGTCGTGCGCAGCAGGGAGGCGCGCAGGACCTGCTCGGCCCAGTAGCCCGGCTCTCCCTGGTAGCCGGCGCGGGTGAGGGTGCGCACGCGGTCGGCGGTGAGGGCGCCGTCGGTGAGGGCGCCGCGGTGCTGGACCTCCCACAGCACGGTCAGCGGGTCAATCGGCTCGCTGCGGTGGCCGAGGGCGGCCAAGGCCCGGTAGACCTCGCGGTGCCCGGCGTCGAGGAGGTCTCCAGGGTGCAGCCAGCCCACCAGGTCCGCGAGTTCGCCGGGTGCGGCGCTCAGTGAGGCGAGCAGCGCCTCCTCCTGGTGCAGGGTCTGCCTCGCCGCGGTCTCGGACAGCTCCGTCGGCCACGTGCCCGGGGCGGGCAGCGGGCGGGCATCGAGAGCGCCCCAGGTGTCGGCGAGGCGGTCGATCACGGCGCGCAGGTCCGCAGTCAGCCGCAGCACCGCCTCGGGCTCGGCGTCGGCGGTGCGGGCGGCGGCCAGCAACCGGTGGGCGTGCTCGTGGACCTCCCGCCGCACCGCGCTCTCCAGCACCATCCGGCCGTAGACAGCGGCGTGCTCGGAGGCGGGGCAGGCCGAGATCAGGGTGTGTCCGTAGGAAGGGGCGAAGGCCGGGCAGGCCGCCGCGGCCGCTCCCATCGCCTCCAGCGCCCACGCCCGCCGCGCCTCGGCGTCCTCCCCGACGAGCGCCGGGTGGCGCGCCCGCTGCTGGGCGAGTAGCGCGTCGAACAGCGCCGCGTGCGCGGGCCGGTAGAAGTGCTCCGGCCTCAACCAGCGCGCAACAGTGCCTAGTTGATGTGGTGCGAGGAGCAGTGCGCCGAGGACGGCTTGCTCGGCCTCCATCTGCGGGGTCACCGCCGCCCCGCCGGCCGGTGCCCGCTCCCCCGGACCTGGGTCGGGGCCGGGGAGGCGGCGGGGCGGTCGGGGGCGGGCGTCGAAGAGGACGCCGGGGAGGAGCTCGTCGCCGCGGCGGCACGGGTACCGTCGGCGGCACGGGGGCCTGCCAGGTCTGCGGTGATCTCCGTGTCGATGTCGTCCAGGTCCTTGGCGTGCAGTCTGAACGCCGTCCCCTCGCCGCGCCCGGCCTCGTCGGCGCGGTCCGCCACGCAGGTGAGCACGTCGCGGAGCCTGCGCAGGGCGCTCAGTCCGGCGGGCAGGCTGAACGGCGCACTGTCGGCGGCTTTCCACTCGCCCGTCAGCGGGAGCAGGGAGGCATGGATCTCCTGCGCCACCTCCCTCAGGACTTCCGCGTGCTCGAAGGCCCGGCCGGCCAGGACCGCGGAGTGGGTGGAGCGGACGTGGTCCAGTCGGCGGGCCATCGCCGACAGCGCCCCCAGGCGGGCGGCGGCCGCGAACTGCGGGGCGCACGGCAGCGCGAAGGCCGCGGTGTAGTCCTCCACGGCGTCGCGCAGCCGATCCGGTCGCAGGCGGTACGCCTGCTGGTTGAGCCGGTCCAGTTCGCCGTCGCGCACGTCGCGGGGGTAACGGCTCTCGTCAAAGGTGCCGTGCTCCGCGAAGCCGAACCAGTTTGAGGCGACCGCGCCGGCGCTCGGGGAGAGGATGCTGACCTGGATGCCGGACCACGTGTCTTGGCGGATGGTCTGGGTCAGGATGGCGGTGACGGTCATGTCGCCGCGCCGGGCCACCTGCTGGACACCGGCTACGGTGCCGTCGGGCAGCGGGCTGATCAGGCGCAGCGCCTTGGCCCGGTCGACCGGGGTGCGCCAGGGATCCAAGTGGGGTACCTCCGGGTGGGATGGGGAGACAGAGAGGTGCGGGCGGGCCGGAGGCGGCAGCTGTTCCGCAGGGCCGCGGGCAGCGGGAGGGCCGCTGGGTTCCGGTGCCCGAGCCCGGGGCGTGAGCTGGGCGGGTGCGTTCACCGCGTGAACCGCCGCGGGGTGCTGGGCGGTTGGAAGGCAGCGGGCGCCGCAGCGGGCCCGGTACTCCGAGGAGCGGCGGGGAGTCCGGTGGCCGGGTCGGTGGCCGGCAGCGGGGCGCTGCCGCGCGCGTCGATGCGGTAGGTCCACTCCTGGGCTTCCTTCTCGGTCCGGAAAGCGCCCTCGCCCAGGGTGTAGACGGCCCGTAGGCGGTGGACCGTCTCCAGCTGCACGACGTAGCGGCGCTCTGCGGCACGGGGGTGGTTGTCCAGCAGCAGCACCCAGTGGGCCTCACGCTCTCCGTCCGTAGCGTGCTCGGAGTAGGCCATCTGCCTGGTGAGGATCTCGTAGCGGTCGCCGGAGCGGCGGATGCGGTCCTCGATCGTCCGGGTGCGAGCGTCGCCGGGCCGCGCGTACCAGTAGTGGCTGGCCGAGATCAGGCCCTCAGCCTGGCAGTCGTCACCGCCGGGTCTCCGGCTGTAGGGGTTGGCGGGCAGGGGACGGTAGCGGGCGAGGGCGTCGGGGTCGGCGCCACGCCGCACGAGCCAGTGGCCGGCCCACCCGTAGGTGAGGGTGTGGGCTCTGCGGACATGGCAGGTCCGCTTGTCCAGGTCGCGCCGGACGTGGATGGCCACCGCGCGCTCATCCGCCCACGGCTCGCCCATGGCCAGCTCGTTCCCGGCGATGATGAAGTGCTCGCCGTCGGAGTTCTGGTCAGCCGCGGCCACCACGTAGTGCTCGCTGTCGAACCACAGGTCGCGCAGGAAACGGCCGCTGGCCTCGTCGGCAGACTTCCACTGCTGGTACAGATTGTCGATCATCTCGACGAAGTTCACACGGCCCCCCCGGACCTACAGGAGTGCGAGGAGCGGCCGTCTTCGGGGACGATGGGGGTGCGCCAGGGATCCAAGGGGGATACCTCCAGGTAGGGGTGAGGAGACAAAGGACGGGGCGGGCCGGAGTCGGAGCCATGCCGAGGAGCCACGGGCTGCGGGCGGCAGCGGGGCGGCCTCGGCCGCGCCAGCGCCCAGGAAGTGTCTGGCGAGACCAATCGGCTGTGTTCACCGCGTGAACCGCCTTGGAGTGCTGGGCGGTTGGAAGGCGGCGGGCGCCGCAGTGGGCGCGGCGATCCGTGGAGCGGCGGGGAGTCCGGTGGCCGGGTCGGTGGCTGGCAACGGGGCGACGTCGCGCGCATCGATCCGGTCGACCCACTGCTTCGCTTCCTTCTCGGTCTGGAACCCGCCCTCGTCGAGGGTGTAGACGGCCCGTAGGCGGTGGACCGTCTCCAGCTGCACGACGTAGCGGCGCTCTGCGGCGTGGGGGTGGTTGTCCAGCAGCAGGACGTAGTGGGCTTCGCGCAGATCGTCGTCGACGGCATTCCCCGAGTAGGCCATCTGCTGGCCGAGGAGCCGGTAGCGGTCGCCGGAGCGGCGGATGCGCTCCTCGATCACCCGGGTACGGGCATCGGCGGGCCGGGCGTAGCGGTAGTCGCCGGCCGATATCAGGCCCGTGGCCTTGAAGTCGCCCCACCCGTACGGGTCGGCCGGGACGGGCCGGTACTGAGCGAGGGCAGCCGGGTCGGCTCCGCGCTGCACGAGCCAGTGGCTCGCCCACGCATAGGTCATGGCGGCCTGCTCACGGGCGTGACAGATCCGTTCGGCCGGGTCGAGCCGGAGGTGGATTCCTGTCGCCCGCTGTTCCACCCACGGCATGCCGTAGGCCAGAACGTCCGAGACCACGATGAAGTGCTCGCTGCCGTCGCGATTTTGGCAGCTGGCGACCGGCTCGTACTGCTCGGGGTCCCACCAGAGGTGGCGCAGGATCGCGGCGCCGTGCTGGTCGGAGGCGGTCCATTCCCTGCACAGGTTGTCGATCATCCCGGAGAAGCTCATACCGGCTCCCCGGAGCGGCAGGAGTACGGGGAGCAGCCGTCCTCGGGCCCGAACTCTTCGCGGTCGAAGGCGATGCGCTCCTGCGTGCCGAGGCGTTCGCGGCGGGTGCGGTGGTCGATGGGCGCCTCGGAGAGCGGGACGCGGGAGCGGTGCAGGTACGCCTGGCCAAGCAGCGGTCGGCCGTCGGCGGTCGCCCGCGCGTTGCCCGTGCGGATCGCGGCGTCGAACTCGACGACGTCGGCCCACTCCTCGGGGTCTCCGTCGCGGATCGCCCTCCATTGGGCGTTGCCGTGGAACGGGCAGCCCAGGCAGCTGGACTTCGGGGTGCTCTCCAGCCCGTGTTCGGCGAGCAGGGCCAGGCAGTCGCCGCGCGAGAGGCCCAGCTCGATCAGCGGGAAGCGGTTGCGGGTGTAGCGGACGTCGGCGTCCTTGGCCCGGTGGAACTCGTCCGTCGAGATGCCGATCCACTGCTCAGCGAAGACCGCCGACGGGATGCGGGCCGGGTAGGGGTATCCGAGGAGCGCCCTGACCTGCTGCTTTATTGGTTTGATCTTATATTCGCCCGTACACTGACGACGTGTCATACCGGGGCTGCCGTCCTGGTTGAGGACGTAGAGCGGCATGCTGGCGAAGCGGTGGCCGGGGTCGAGGGCGTCCGACCTGATGTTGCCGGAGGCGACCCGCAGGATGGGTATGCCGGCCGGGGCGGCGATCTCGCGCTCGATGCGGTCGAGGTGCTCGTAGACGCGCTTCGGCTCCCAGCCGGTGTCGGCGAAGATCGCGGCATCCAACTTGGGCAGTTCTCCGAGGGCGGAGAGCAGCAGCAGGGTGGTCGACTGCACGCCGGCACCTAGAGAAAGCGTGCGCACGGTCGGCACCGCGGGGGCCGTGCCGGAGGGGGCGGGGGTGGGGTTCACGCGGCGGCCCCTGCCTTGGCGAGGGCCCGTGCGGTGATCGCTGCGGTCTGCGCGGCGGACGCCTTGCCGATCCCCGCGGCGCCGGGCTCCTTGTACCAAGGCCGCAGTTGGAGCAGGGCGGGCTTGATACCGGTGGCCAGCAGCAGGGCCTTGCCCTTGGGCAGGGCGCGGATCTGGTCGGGCGGCAGGATCCGCTCCTGCCGCATCGAGGTGGAGGTGGAGCGGCCCGACTCCGAGGTGGAGTGGGAGACGCTCTCGACGTCGTGCTCGCCCACCAGGCGGCTGAGCTTGTCGGCGAAGTCGGCGTCGTCGATGCCGCTGCCCAGGACCTTGATCGTGGCGGCGGACCACATGGCGTCCATGCCCGCCTCGCCCCAGCACTTCTGGCCCTGCCGGTAGGACTGCAGGATCGTGATCGGGATGACCCCGCGCGAACCCAAGTGCGAATACAGATCCGGGAGATCCTGGATCTTGCACACGTTGGCGGCCTCGTCGAGGATGGCCAGCAACGGCGGGTCGAGCCGGCCGCCGTCGCGCTCGGCCTGGACGACGGCGGAGCGCATCACGGAGTCGGCCGCCGCGGCGATCAGCGCCGACGCCGAGCCGCCGCCGTCCTTGGACAGCAGGAACAGGGTGTCGCGACTGGAGGCGAAGGCCGACGGCTTGAACTCCGGCAGGGTGTCGGACGGGGTGACCCAGACGGCGATGCCGGGGTCCAGCAGGCAGGCCGCGTACTGACGGGCCGTCTCGTAGATGCCGTCGCGCGTTTCGACGGCGCCGGAGACGGTGCCCTGCAGCTGGGCGGCGATGGCGGTGAGCCCGTTCGCCTTGAGGAGGTCGATCGGGGTGCGGTCGGAGGGCTGGGCGAGCCACCCGAGGACGTCGGTGATCGGCCTGCCGTCGGCGCCCGCCGCGAGGAACAGCGCCGTGAGGGTGTTGGCGGCGGCGGTGGACCAGAAGTCGGTGGCGTTGGAGGCGTCGACGCTCGCGGTGACGAAGTGCCCGGCCAGACGGCGGGCGCCGGGCAGGTCGCGGGCGTCGTGCAGCGGATCCCACCACATGGCCTGCTCGGTGTGGGCGATCTGCTGCGGGTCCATCGTCCACACGCGGCCGACGGCAGAGCGGGCATCGACGGTCGCGGTGAACGCGTCGCCCGCCGCCTTGTTGGAGGTCAGCAGGACCGGGCCGGGGGCGGACAGGATCGACGGCACCGCCAGGCTGGTCGTCTTGCCGCTTCGCGGCGCCATGATGGCCACGGCGACGTCCTCCCAGGACGCGCGGACCTCCGGGCCGCTCTCGCCCAGGGTGCCGAGCAGGATGCCGGTGTCCTGGGGGCGGATGCTGCCGGGCTTCGCCGCGGCCAGGCTGGGGCGCAGGCTCTTGGCCTTCGCGGTGATCTCCTTGGGCAGCAGCACCGCGAGGTCGCGGCTGGTGGCGAGACCGGCGGACTTGGAGCGGCGGCGCAGCCACACCCGCAGGCCGAGGGCCGCGGCGGCGACGGCGAGGAGGCCGGGGGCGATCCGGGCGCCGAGCAGGAGCGCGACGGCGCCCAGGGCGGGCCAGGTCTGCTGCGGGTGCAGGGCAGCGGCGATCGGCTGGAACGGCGCCCAGCTGCCGCTCCCGGCAAGGGTGTTGGTGGTGTTGCCGCAGACCCAGGCGAGGGAGCCGTAGGCGATCAGCGCCGATCCGGCGCCGATCAGGGTGTAGAGGAGGGCGTCGGTGCCCGGGGACGGGGACGGTGAGGAAGGGGAGGAGGGGGGCAGTGGGGGTCCTTGCAGGGGAAGCCGGACCGCGGGAAGCAGCACGCGGTCGGCGCGGGGAAGCCGCAGCGCGCGCGAAGACAGCGCGGTCGGCGTGGGGAAGCTCAACTGCGGCTCGAAGCAGCGCAGTCGGCGGGAAGGGGTGCCGTCGCCCCGTCGGGTGGGGCGCGGTCAGCGTGCGGGCGGCTCGGCGATCCGCGGGTGCGGGGCGGCGGTGCGGGCGGCCTCGGCGGTGGCGGCCTGGTGGATGCGGGCGCCCGGTCCGGCCGCCTGGGCGGCGGGCGAGAAGGCGCGGGCGGCCGAGTACCGCCGCCGGGTTTCGGCGGCGTCGAGGTGTCCGAGCCGGTCGGCGACGGCGGCCACCCGGTAGGCGCCGAGGGCGAGTTCGGCACCTTCGCGATAGAGCGGCTCGTGGACGGCCGGGTCGCTCCAGGCGTCGGCGGCGTAGGCGCCGAGGCGGGTGAGGAGCGCGGCGAGCGCCTGGACGGGGCCGGGCGGCAGGAACAGCCCGTGGAGAAGTTCGGCGGCCTCGTCGGGGTTCATCGCCTCGACGTATTCGCCCAGCTCGGCGATGGCGTGGGACATCCGGGCGGTGGCGTCGTGGGCACGGTTGGCGGGTGGGCGGGCGTGGGGTTGGGGCAGGAGGGTGCCTTTCGTTCAGCGGGATCGGCGTGCGGGCGGTGCGGGAGTCGGCTCTCGGGCCGGGGCGGGGGTGCTGCGGACCGGGCGGGTACCGGGGCCGAGCAGCGCCGCAGCGGCGAGGCGGCGGGATTCGACGTCGAGCAGCTGGCAGACGGCCATGGCGCGGGACAGGTCGCGCTCCAGTTGCGGGGGGCGGCCGTCCGGGCGGGCGAGGGGCGCGATGATCCGCACCTCGTGGCTGTCCACCCGCAGCGCGATCCAGCGGCAGGACGGCGCGTCGCCGCCGGGGGCGATGCCGGTGGCGGCCAGCACCCGGCGGATGGCCTCGGCCCAGCGGGCGTCGGTGAGCAGGGGCGAGTCGGGGTGGTCGCGCAGCGTGCAGTGCCACACGTCCCGCTCGCGCCCCGGACGGCGCTCGCGCTCGGGCCGCAGGCGGATGAGGTCGGCGTCCAGGTCGGCGGCGAGCGCGTCGAGTTCGGCGGTTTCCGGCCGGGGCAGCTCGACGACGGGGCGCCAGGCGGCGACGACCCGCACCCGCGGGTGGCCGGGGCGGTGGCAGGCCTGCTGCTGGGCGGATACCAGCAGGTCCCGGGTACTGGCGTAGCGGGTGATGCTCGGAATCAAGGGAAGGAACGTTTCTTCATCGCCGCAGCCCCGGCCGGGCCTGCGCCGGTGCAGCCGGGGCTGCGGCCGACGCGGTGGCGGCCGTCGGGGCGGCTGTGGAACGGATGCCGGCGGGGCGGGGGGCGGCGTCGCGCAGGCCGACGACCACGTCCGCGAGGTCGGCGCCCGCGTCGTACACGTCCTGGCTGGTGCGGCCGAGGTCGAGCTGTAGGTGGGCGGTCCCCTCCCGGGCACCGCTCCAGCGCGCCGCGGCGCCGAAGAAGTCCGACAGCGCTTCGAGGTGCTGCTCCGCCTGCTCGACGAGGCGGGCCGCCTCGGCGGGGTCGGCCGTCTCGTCGAGCCGGGCGGTAAGCCGGCGCACCGCAGTGGCGGGGTCGGGTTCCGTGCTCGCCGCCTGGAGGGAGCTGCTCCCGTTCGCGCGCTCCGCAGCGGGGGCGGCTTCGGCGCGGACGGGCGGTGGGGACGCTCCGGTCCCGATGGAAGTGGAGCGGACGGTGGCGGCCTGGCGGCGGTCCGCGGTGGCCGCGGGGCGGGGAAGGTAGCTGACGGCGTCGGCGGAGGCGGCGAGGTCGGCCATGCTCCGGCTGCCGGTGTGGAAGAAGTCGGCCAGGCCGCCGTCGGGGCCCTCGCCCGCGGTGCGGCGGACGTGGTCGCCTGCCCGCTGGAGCACATCGGCCATCGCGTAGATGGGGCCGTGCGGGCCGCTGACCAGCTGGGCGGCGGCGTCGGAGAGGTCGTGGACGCTGTCCATCTCCTCCAGCAGGCCCAGCAGTTGGTCGATGCTGCGGGACATGGAGTCGAGGGCCTCCATCGTCCGCTCGTCGAGGTCGGAGACCCGCAACTCCGCATCGAGGTCGACCCGGTAGCCGGCGGCGGCCAGCCGCTCAGCGGCCCGGGTGGCCAGGGCGCGCCAGATGAGCGGTCCCTCCTGCGTCTGCAGGTGCACCGGGGCGGCGGCCCTCCGCGGGGGGCGGAAGCCGAGGTTCGCGATCAGGCGCAGGGCCCTCTCGTCGGCGCCGCGTACCTCCACCGGGCCGAAGGAGCCCGGCACGATGCTGATCTCGGGCGTGTTCAGCGCATGCTCCGGGCGACGGAGCCCGTGTTGGCGGCCAGTTCGATGCCGGTGGCCGTGGCCGGGGACGGCGTCGCTGTCGCGGAGGCGGAGGCGGAGGCGAGTGCGGCGGCGCGGCGGCGCTCGATGCGGGTGGCCGGCGCGGGCGTCGGGGAGGCGTTGGCGTGCCCGAGCAGTCGCATCGCCGCGGCCTCCACCTGCGTGCGCAGGCGGACGGCATTCAGGGCCGCGGCGCTCAGCTGCTCCGACAGCACGAAGTCGGCGGGAGTCCCGCCGCTGACTGCGGCGCTCTCCGCGGCCAGGCGCAGCGCCTCCTCGATCTCGAACAGCGCGGTCTCGATGGCGGTGAGGGCGAGGGCGCCGGCGGCGGGGGTGGGATTGTCGTGCAGGGCGTCGCCGAGGCGGCGAATCGCCTGAGCCGCGATCCGGCCGGTCTCGGCGGTGTCGGACTGGTCGTGGGCGAGAGCTGTGGTCAGGGGTGGCAAGGGGTGCGGGTCTCCTGGCTGGTCAGTGGTGGGGGTTTTCGGTGGAGCGGTCGGCGTCGGTGGCGGCCGCCAGCAGCTCCGGCAGGTCGCCCGGTTCGGCGTCGCGCTGGTCGATCCACCAGCCGGCCCGGTCGACGGCGCGCGCCTGGGCCTCGACTTCTTCCCAGGCGCTCTCGGTGAGGCTTCCCTCGGCGACCAGCACGCGGTAGGCGGCGGTCATCAGCTGGTGGCGCGAGCGCTCGCCCCAGGCCAGGGCGCGTTCGGGGCCGGACAGCGGCGGCATGCGGAACTGGTTGGCCCACCAGGTGGCGGCCTGCTGCTCCTCGGCGCGCCGGGTCTCCAGCCAGGCGGTGCGGCCGGCGTCGTCGTCCTCTCGCTGGGCGCGCCAGCAGTCGGTGCAGTCGCGCCCGGCGAGCCAGCGGGCGTAGCCGGCGCGCCGGTCGGCCGGGCGGGTGGAGAGGTCGTGGTCGGTGCTGTGCGAGCAGGCGTGCTCGACGGTCCAGATCTTCTTGACGGGCAAGGTGGGAGAATCTCCAGGTCAGCGGGTGTGGATGCTGTAGGCGACGCGCGGGTCCTCGGCGCGGCGCACGGCCTCGGCGGGCTGGGACGCGGTGACGCGGCCCAGGCGCACGCTGGTGGCGCGGGCGGCTCGGGCGCGGGCGCTCAGCGCGGGGGTGACGGCCGCTCGACCGGTGTGGGCGGCGGCGCGGGGGCGGGCCGGGGCGGCGGCGGTGATCGCCTCCAGGTCCTGCCGGACGCCGCCGAGCGTGCTCTGGGCGTCGGCCAGGGTGGCGGCGACCGCGACGGGGTCGAGCGAGTCCGGGTCGTCGCGCAGCTGCTGGGACAGGGCGGCGAGGATCTCGCCGATCACGGTGAGCGTCTTCTGCCGGTTGGTCACCATGGCCGCGATCCGGGCGTCGGGGGCGCCTTCGGCGGCCGGGGCGGGGTGCAGCCGGGTGTGGAACGGGTCGGCCGCGGCGGTGCCGGCGGGCGGTGCGGACCGCTCGGACAGGGCGGTGTCCTTCGGTGGCACGGCGGGAGCGGGCCGGGTCAGGAACGGGTCGGCGGGCCCGGTGTGCGTGGGCGGCGCCGGTGCGGCCTCGGCGGCGCGGGACTCGTAGGCCAGGTCGGTGCTGACGTGGAGTCCGGCGGCTCGCAGGGCGGTGACGGCGTCGGTGGCGCGCCGGGTGCCGTCGTTGTCCGGGAGGTTCAGCGCGAACAGCTCCGGGTTGCCGGGGGTGCGGTAGAAGCCCTGCTGGGCGAGGAGCTGGGCGGCGTCATCACGGCCGGAGCGGTCGGCGGCGGTGATGCCGTGCTCGGGGTGCGTGCCGAGGACGACGTCGGCCGCAGGCCCGGTGCCGGGGGTGACGATCCTGGGGTTGGGTCCGGCAGCGGCGGCGGCCGGGCTGGGGTAGCCCGGGTGCTCGGCGTAGTCGAAGACGGCGTCCGCGCTGACGGCGGCGCCGGTGGAGCGCAGGGCGGCGACGGCCTGCCGGGCGTGCAGGAAGACGCTGTCGGTGCGGGCGGTCAGGACGAGGAGGTCGTCGGCGCCCGCCAGCGGGGTGAAGCCGTAGTCGGCCAGCAGGCGGCGGTGCTGGTAGGTCGCCTGGTCGATGCCGGTGACCGCGACGCCGTGCACCGGGTGCCGGACGAACTGGATGGTGGGGTCGGGGATGGAAGCTCCTAGAGAGAGGCGACGGGGGCGGCCTGCGGCAGGACGGCGGCGGACGCCGGGGCGGGGCTCTGCAGGATCGGTCCGCCGATCAGGGCGTGGGCGGCCGCGGCGGTGGATGCGGTGGCGGCGCTGGAGCGGGCCGAGCGGACCGCGGAGGTGTCCAGGACTGCGTCGAGGCCGGAGAGGTGGCGCTGCAGGTCGGCGATGCTGATGTGCAGGGCCTCGGTGGCGATGCGGGCCTCGTCGATCCGGCCGCCGATCTGCTGGTCCTGGCCGACGGGCAGGCCGGAGGCCCAGTGGCCGATGTCGTCGAGCAGGCCGGACAGTTGCGACAGGGCGCCGGTGTCCTGGTCGCTGGCGGCGTCCAGCAGGTCGGCGATGTCGCGGCTGTCGGTCAGGCTTCGGATGTTGACCCGTTCGACGGCGAGGTCCTCGACCGCCTCGGCGAGCCGGTCGGCGGAGGCCGGCGGGGCGGCGAGCCCGCGGGTGGCGACCTGGACGCCCAGGTTCTGCAGGACCAGGCTCACGCGGGCGGCGGCCACCAACGTCTGGTGCTCGCCCAGGCCGGACGGCTGCAGGTAGATGTCCCGGCCGCTGTCGTGGGTGAACCCGAACTTCGCCAGGACCTGGGGCACCAGGGTCTCGGCGGCGTCGGTGGCGGTCGCCGCGACGATCCCCTCGACGGGGTGGCGGGCGAAGACGACGTCGGCGCCGTCCGGGACGAGGACGCGCTCCGGCTCCAGCGGACCGCTGAAGGTGTCCACCCGCAGTCCGCCGACGTTCAGGAAGAAGGCGGCGCGGGCGGCGCGAGCGACGGCGTCGGAGCCGGTGAAGAGGTAGGAGCCGTCGCCGGTCCGCACCGCGTCCTGCTGTTCGAGGAGTCGGCGGGCGCTGTCGGGCAGGCGGGCCACGGTGCGGGCGGTGATCGCGCCGTCCGGGCCGGGGGCGAAGGAGATGTCTGCAGGCATGGGGTCTCGCTGATCGAAGAGGGACGGGAAGCGGCGTCAGCGGCGGCGGGCGTCGGGTACCGCGACGGCGGGGTGAACGGGGCGCTGCGCCAGGCGGGCGGGCAGGGGCACCGGGGCGGCGGGGGCCGGCGCGCGGGTGCGGGCGGGCCTTGGCACTGCGGTCTCGCGCAGGGTGTGGACGCGGAAGTCCCGGCGGGCCTGGCCGGCGTGCCAGTGGGCGTAGTCGTCGGTGATGCCGAGGTAGCCGTAGCGCCGGGAATGGAGCAGGCCGAGGTAGTGGTCGGGCTCTGCGGCGGGGGTGGCCAGCATCCACTCGACTCCCCCGAGGATGCGCCGGGCCTCCACCCGCAGCCGCCCGTCGGCGACCTCTTCGGTGAGGGCTCTGGCGTGCCGGGGCACCATGTCGGCCGCCAGCCGGGCCTGGGCTTGGGCGCTGGCGGTGCGGGCGACTGCGGCGGCGTCGGGAAACGGGTCCTGGCTGCGCAGCCATCGGTAGTGGCGGGCGACATCCGCCGAACTCTGGCCGGGCTCGTGCCAGTTGGCCACGCGGTGGCCGGCCACGATCAGCAGGTCGACGGCTGTGGAGGCGGCCTCGATCTGCTCGTGTTCGTCGGCAGCACCCGGTGCAATCGTCCAGGCTCCCAGCGGTTCGATCCGGCGGT
Organism: Kitasatospora sp. NA04385; assembly: GCF_013364235.1. NCBI lineage: Bacteria > Bacillati > Actinomycetota > Actinomycetes > Kitasatosporales > Streptomycetaceae > Kitasatospora > Kitasatospora sp. NA04385. Next base: position 3,931,772 of record NZ_CP054919.1, read on the forward strand.
CGAAGCCGCAGTGGTCGAGGGCCAGCCGCACCAGCGGGTCGTCCTCGTCAGAGGCGATGGCGAACTCGCCGACGTCGCAATTCCAGCCGAAGGCCACCGCCGGCCGGTGCGCGGGGGTCATCGGCCCTGCGCGGCGATCCGGGCCGCGGTGGCGGCCACGGCGGCGGCGCTGTGCTGCTGCTCGGCCCGGGCCAGGAGGTCCAGCAGGTCCTGCTCGGCCTCGTCCCGCGCGGTGGCGATGTCCTCCAGGACTTCCAGCTGGGTGGCGATGTCGTCCAGCAGCTGGTCGTCGACCCGGCGCTGGCGGTCGGTGGCCAGTCGCAGCCGGACGAGCTCGAACGCGGTCTGGGTCTCGGCTTGGGCCAGGCGCCGGTGGGCGTCGCGCAGGCGGGCGTCCGCGTCGTCGAGGCCGTCCTGGGCGTGCAGGGCGGCGATGCTGAGGCTGGTGGCCGCCTCGACCCGGGCGTCGAAGCGGGTGAGGGGTGCGGACAGGGCGGGCATGGGTACCTCCGGGGGCGGGGAAGCGGGCGGGTCAGAACGCCAGGCGGGGAGCCTTAGCGGGAGCGGGCGCCGTGGGCGCGGGGGTGCTGGGCCGGTCGGGGTGGAGACGGTCGGCGTTGCGCGTGGTGGTGTGGGCGGCCGAGGCGCGAGCGTCGGCGGCGGCGGGCGGGGAGGTCGCCGCGGGCAGGGACTGCGGCCTCCCGAAGCCCTCTTCGGCGGCGGAGAGGTCGGGGTAGTGGATGACGCCCCACCAGGTGCTGCCGGACTCGGTGTAGAAGGTCGCGGCCTTCCCGGTGGCCGGATAGGTGCCGAGCAGCTCGACCTCGCCGTGCGCGCCCGAGTAGCGGGCGTTGATGACAAGATGGCCGGCTTCGATGTCCGCACTCACGTGGTGGTGGAAGACCGTCCCGGGGCCGGTGGTCCGCACCGGGCGGGCCTCGCCCGCCGGACCGGCCTGCTCGACCTGCTGGCGCTGCTCGTCCTCGGAGTACAGGCGCAGCAGGCCGCACCCGTGCGCGGCCAGGAACCGGGCGGCGTCGCGGATCATCCGCTCGGCGGAGACCACCGGCTCCTCGGGCAGGCGGTACAGAATGTCGGCGCTGTGCTGGAGGAAGCCGGCCTCGACCAGTTGCGCGGCGCAGACCGCGTCGGGCGCGAGGGCGGTGTGGACGCCCAGGGCAGCGTCGTAGGCGACGCTCACGTGCGTCACGGCTCCTGCCCCCCGCCGCCGGAGCCGGCGGGGTCGGGGCCGGTGTAGCCGTAGACCGCGCGTTCCAGTTCGCCGAGGTGGGTGAGGCCGCTGTGGAGGCGGAAGGCGTCCAGGCGCTCGGCGACGTAGTCCTGGCGGTCGGCCTCGGCGACGGCGACCTTGGCCAGGTTGCGGGTGGACAGGCGGCCCCATTCGAGGAGGTCGGTGGGGGTGGCGTGCTCCATCCACACCCACACGCCGCCGCCCAGTTTCAAGATGCCCTGTGGGTGGAACATCGAGGCGCGGCGGCGGGGCTTGGGGCTGCGGCGCTCGCCGAAGCCGCGCACGAGGGAGCCGGCGAGCTTGCCGACGGCGGCCGAACGGACGTGGACGTCCAGGTCCTCGTCGGCCAGCCGCTCGCGCAGTTCCGCTTCCAGGTCGCTGCGGCGGAAGCGTCCGGCCTCGTCGGTGACGTGGGCGGCGACGTCCTCGACGATCTGCCACAGCCGCAGGTCGGCGGTCACGCTCACGCGGCCTCACGCTCACGCCACGCCTGGGCCATCTCGGCCAGGGCCTCGATGGCCTGGTCGATGACCTCGGCGGTGATCGCCCGGCCGGTGAGCATGAACTGCGGGTCGTAGAGCAGGGCGGTGCCGGTGCCGCGGGCCTGGGCCAGCGGCGGGACCGTCTCGCACAGGAAGGTGGTGGCGACCTTGCGCCGGCGGACTTCCTCCTCCGCGCGTTCCTTGCGCTCCGCCCACGCCCCGGGCAGCGTCAGCTCCCCGTCGACGACCTTGTCGGCCAGCTCCGGGTCCTCCGCCCGCAGCCGGGCGAGCTGGGACTCGGCGGAGTCCGCCTGCGCCTTGTTTTCCCGGGCGGTCTTGTATGCCTCGGTGAGGCCGATGGCACCACTGATCACCAATTCGACGAGGTCGGGGGCGTGGCGCAGGACGGTGCTCGCCTGTCCGATACGGCCGAGGGAGACCCCGGTCTGTTCACTCAGTGAACGGACGGGCTGTTCACTCGGTGAACGGCCCTGCTGTTCACTAAGTGAACCGGCCTTCGCCGCGATCATGGCCAGTTGGCCCTTGGTCAGGTTGCGGCGGCGGATGTTGACCGACAGGGCGTAGGTGGCGGCGTCGGTGCCGTCGTAGGTGGTGAACTGCGGCTCGACTCCGGCGATCTCGCACGCGGCGAGGCGGTTTCGGCCGTCGAGGATCCGGCCGTGCTCGTCGAGGACGATCGGGTGGATCTGGCCGAGTTCCTTGATGTCCTCGGCGAGCGCGTGCAGATCGTCGTCGTCGAGCATGGGGAAGACGGCAGCGGTGGGATGGGCTTCGATGGGGGGGTTCTCCTGGTTTGGGTGGGGTCGGTGTCGAGGGTCACCGCCGGGCAGGGCGGGCGGTGGGGAGGCGGGAGCGGGTCACGCGGCCCGCAGGGCTTCGGGGTTCGTGAACCCGCGGGGGTTCTCGCCCATCCGGGCGTCGGTGTCGAACAGGGCGCGCTCGGCGGGGTGCAGGACGTGCTGGACGATGAAGGAGCGGCCGGCGAGTTTGTGGAGTCCGCGGCCCCGGCCGCAGTTGGCGATGGCCTCGGTCTCCACGCCTGTTAGGCCCAGCAGGCTTGCGGTGGCGGCGAGTTGGTCGGGCTCTTGCCGGTAGATGATGCGGGTGGCGCAGTCGGAGAGCAGGCCCTCGGCGAGGACTCGGCCGCGGGATCCGGCGTCGCCGGCCGACAGCAGGTCGGACAGGCGGTGGATGACGATGAGGTTGGCGATGCCCAGGCCGCGGGCGAGCTTGAGCTGGGCCTGCATGCGCTCCAGCAGCGGCAGGTGGCGCATCAGGCGCCACGCCTCGTCGTAGATGACCCAGCGGCGGCCACCGCGCGGGTCGGAGAGCGCGGCCTCCATCCAGGCGGAGGCGCAGGTCATCGCGAGGATCAGGCCGGTGTCGTCGCCCGCGGAGCCCAGGGCGGACAGGTCGATCGACAGCATCGGCGCGCTCGGGTCGAAGGCGACCGTGGAGGGGGCGTCGAACATGTTGGCCAGGTCGCCCTGGACGAGGCGGCGCAGGGCGTGGGCGAGGTCCTCGGCGGCGGTGCCCAGGCGGCGGGCCGGGTCGCCGAGTGCGTCGTCGAGGCGGGCAGCGTTGCCGAGCATGGAGGCGATGTGGCCCAGCAGGGGGACGCGGCCGGTGCGGTGGGCGTCGGCGACGACCTCGTCGAGGGCGACGTCGAGCGCGGTGTGCTCCATCGGCAGCAGGTCGCGGTGCAGGACGGTGCGGGCCAGCGCGGCCAGCAGCAGCAGTCGGCGCTTGCGGACCTCGGCCGCCCAGTCGTCCGGGTCGGAGCCCGGCGGCGGGGGCGGGGCGTCGAGCGGGTTGAGGCGTCCGCTCATGCCGGGCCCGAGCGAGATCGTCCGGCCGCCCAACTCCTTTGCGACGAGAGTCCATTCGCCCTTCGGGTCGCAGGGGACGTAGACCTTGTAGCCGTGGGCGATCGACCTGGTCGCGATGGACTTGGCGAGCGCCGACTTGCCCATGCCGATCACGCCGGCCAGCACGACGTTCGGGTTGGTGAAGCCTTCGACGCGGCCATACAACGCGAAGGGGTCGAAGAGGTAGGACGCTTCGGAGTGGACATCGCGGCCGAGGTAGACGCCGCCCGCGCCGAGGCCGCCTTCGGCGAGGAACGGGAACGCATGGGCAGCCACCGCGGTGGTCATGCGGTGCGGGGGCAGCTTGAGCTTGCCGCCGCGGGCGGAGGCGGGGCCGGGCCTACCGGTGGCCGGGTAGAGGGGGCGTTCGTCGAGTTCGTCGACCTCTCCGGCGGTGCGGCGTACCGGCTGGTCGGCGAGGCGGGCCTGGCGGCGGGCCTCGGCGAGGTCGCGGCGGGCGCGGCGGCGCTCGGCACGGTTGCCGCGGGCGGGGGTGAACAGGGGACTGGCGCTGGTGGTGGTGCGGTTGCGCAACCGGTCTCCTCTCTGCAGGTAGGGCTCAGCGGCGCAGGAGGCCGGGGGCGGGGGCGTGCAGGTCGGCGGGGGTGGTGATCTGGCGCAGCCGGGCGGCGGTGACGGCGCGGCGCTGGCAGATCGTCAGGTCGGGCGCTCCGTAGGGCAGTCGGGAGGCGCAGGCTTCGCGGGTGGGTCGGCGGCCGTCGACGCGGGGGGCGTCGTGGTAGGCGTCGTGGAGGTGCTCGCAGACCTGCCACAGGCGGATCCTCGCGTTGTGGAGGTGCTCCGCGGCGGCGGGGGCGTGGGGGCGGGTGCGGGTGGTGGCGGTGTCCAGGAGGCCGAACAGGGCGACGGTGTGGGCGTGGAGGTCGTCGAGTTCGGTGCGGGAGACGGCCTCGCCGTCGGCGAGGCGGGTGTGGTGGTGGACGTCGATCGCGGCGCAGGCGAAGCGCAGCAGGTCCGAGCGGTCGGGGAGGTCGTGGGTCAAGGAGCGGGGTGCCCTTCGGCGGTCAGAGTCGGGCGAGGGGCAGGGCGGCGGTGAACGCCTCGGCCTGCTGCATCGTCAGGCGGCGCAGGTCGATCAGGGCGGCGACGGCGGCGGTTTCGACCTGGGCGCAGGCGGCGCTGAGCTGCTCGGGGTCGTCGGCGGAGACGACGAGCAGGCCGGTCATCGCGACGTCCGCGTGGCCGGCGATCAGCTGCAGCTCGCGGGCCTTGACGTCGGCGTACTCGACGGTGTCGGTCTCGGAGTCGACCTGGCCGCGGCGCACGCGCTCGGCGGCGTCCGCGATGATCGTGGCTTTCCGGCGCTGGACGTCCTTGAGGGCGGCGTCGAGCTGCTGCGGGGCGTAGGTGATCGACAGGGTGCGGCGCACGCCGCTGCTGTAGAGCAGTTGGTGGAGGAACCCGGCCGAGGTCTCGGTGCGGGGCCACTGCTCGATCCAGTAGACGGTGTGGTGCGCGGAGTCGGTGCGGATCGACTCCGCCTCCTCGACCAGGACGACGGGGCCGGCGGCGGCGACGTCGGCCTCCGGGCGGCCGTTCTCGCTCCAGCGCTCCAGCGCGCCCAGGACGGCCGGGTCGTAGGCGGTGCGCACGACGGCGGCGATCTCTCCGGCGGTCAGCCAGCCGCCCGGGGCCAGGCCCGCGCCGCGCACCGACTGGTCGAGGGAGGCGGTCAGTTGCTGCAGGACGGCGAACGCTCCGGCTAGGCCGCCGCCGGCCTGGTTGATCAGGCGGCGGGCCTCGCGCAGGTCGAGGGAGACGGCGATGTACGCCTCGTGCGGGGCGGCGCTCGGTCCGGCGGCGGCGAGGAGTTCCTCGTAGATGGGGCCGGCGACGGGGGTGGAGGGGCGGCCGTGCTCCAGCCAGTAGCGCTGCAGGGTGTCGCCGGAGTCGGGGACGGTGCGCTCGATGACCTGGATGCGGGCGATCTGCCCGGAGCGGGAGAGCGCGGCCAGGGCCCGGCCCCAGCCGGAGACGTTGGCGTTCTGGGTGGCGGGGTCGAGGAGGGCGAACGCGCGGGAGGAGACGCGGGTGACGGCGGTGAGGGTGTTCTGTTGCTGGTCGTGGACGGCGCCGAGGCGGCCGTCGGGGCTGGTGACCGCGCGCAGGGAGGCCGCGGTACCGGGCAGGTGCAGCAGCCCCTCACGGCGGGGGCGGGTGGACGGCCTTGCCAGCCAAAGGAGTTGGCCGCGGGTGCGGCGCAGCTGGTAGCGCAGGGCGATCGGCACCCACTCGGCGACGGAGCGGCCGCGGATGCGGACGAGGACGGCGGCGCCGAGCAGGGCCCACAGCGGGGTGAAGGCCAGGGCGGCGGCGACGCCCATGGTCATCAGGACGGCGAGCAGCAGCAGGCCGCCGGTGCCGGCGATGGCGAGCTGCGGGAGGGTCAGGCCGAGGAGGATGCCTCGGCGGGTGCGGGAGGGGAATCGGATCGTGTCGGGGTATTCGCTGGTCAGGGCTGTTTTCTACCTGGGGTGCGGGGGCGGAGGGGCCGGTCCCGGGCCTCCCGGACGATGGGCAGTCCGGGAGGGCGCTTGGAGGCGGGGAGGGGGCAGCGGGCGTCAGGAGGACGGCGGGCGCTCGGGGAAGCGGAAGCGCTGCCCGGCCGGGGACGGGGTGGACGGGCGGCCTGCGGGCGGCACGATGACCGGGTTGAAGGCCGGACCGGCGGCTGCGGGCGAAGCGGCGCCGCCGACGGGAGCGGCGGGCACGGCGGCGGAAGGCCCGGCCGGGGACGGCCCTGCGGCGGAGGGTCCGGCCGCGGGGGGTGCGCCGGTGGAGCCGGGCGTGGAGATCCGGGGCGAGCCGGAGGCGCTGGCCGCCTTCGTCGCGGGGGAGGCGGCCGGGGCTCCGCCGGTGGGGGACGCGGCCGGGGATCCGCCTGCCGGGAAGGCCGCGGGGGCGGAGCCGGAGGAGCCGCTGTAGGCCAGCAGGGGTGTGGCCTGGTCGCCGTCGGATCGCGGCGCGGGGGTGGAGCGGGTCAGCAGCGGGACGCCGCCGTCGCCCGGCCCGGAGCGGGTGGGTGCCCCGTAGCGGAAGCTGGTCGGGGTCGCCTTGGCGAGGGTGCTGGTGACGCTGTCGGCCGAGGACCCGCCGCCCGCGCCGCTCTGGCCGGGTACCTGGGAGGGGCCCTGCGGGCTGGCGGCACCGCCCGCGCCGACAGCTCCGGCACCGCCTGCGGCGGCACCCGAGCCTCCGGCGCCCGCGCTCATCGCCATCTGCCCGCCCTTCTTGGCGGCGGCGGTGGCGGTCTGCAGGCCCGCGGCGGTGGAGCGGTGCAGGTCGTGGGCCTGACCGTCGCCCGCCCAGTGAACGAACTTGTAGACCATGAACGGGCAGCACAGGACCAGGGCCATCACGACCAGGCCGGCGATGATGTCGCTCAGCGCGGTCAGGCCGTCCTTGGTGTCGCTCTCGCCGATCGCGGAGACGCCCACCAGCATGATGATCGTCATCACGAGCTTCGAGACGACGACGGTGGCGGTGGCCTCTACCCAGCGGCGTCTCCAGTCGCGTGTCGGCTCCCAGGGGCCGCCCGACGCGGCCAGCGGCGCGAGGACGACCAGGACGAGGATGCTGACCTTGCGGAAGATCATCATGCCCCAGTAGAGGATCGCGCCGACGGCGCAGCCCAGGGCTGTCAGGGCGGGGATCGCCCAGCCGAGCGGGGTGGTCGCGGTGATCATCGAGACCTTGACGAGGCGGCGCACCGCGTCGTCCATGCTGGAGTTGGCGATGGTGAACAGGCCCCGGGAGAGGGCCTCGACCACGGCGATGGCGACGGAGGTGAAGGTGATCGCGCACATCGCGAAGAAGACCGAGGAGACGGTGCCGGTGACGGCCTGGCCGAGGGCCTGTCCGTCGCGGCGCCAAGCGGCCCTGACGAGCTGCAGGGTGAACGTGCAGACGATCACCGTCAGCGCGATGGGAAGGATGAGCGAGTAGGTGTCGCGGAACCACTGGGCGGAGAGGTCGACGAAGGTGGTCTGGTCGACGGCCCGACTGGCCATGTCGACCGCGGACTTGGCGAGGTCGCCGGCCGACTGGGCGATCCAGTTGCCGATGCTGGTGGTGATGCCGCTGGCGACGCCGCCGGGGGTGAGGTCGCACAGCGCGCCGGCGAGGGGGAGGTCGCAGAACCCGATAGGGGATCAGCTCCTTATGGAGAGGGGAGCGGTCGGCTCACGGGTAGACGGTGGGGGCGATGGCGGCCAGCGCGCAGTCCTGCTGCGGGCGGCACTGCACGGCCAGGGTGATCGCCCGGGACTCGCCGCCGCGGCCGCCGCCGCTCCAGGCGATGTCGACGGTGCCGGTGACGGTGACGGCGTAGATGTACGCCCGGCTCAGCGCGCCGGGGTCCTGGGCGACGGCCTGCCGGAAGCCGTCCGGTAGGTGCGCCTCCAGGTCGCGGGCGGTGGAGGTCTGCTCGTTGTCGCGCATCCGCGACCAGAGCACCGGGTCGGGGACCTGGGCCTCGACGGAGGCGCCGTCGGCATACTGGCTCTCCGAAGTGAGCCACAGCCGAAGGCCGTTGACGAAGTTCTGCTGGTCGAGCGCGCGGGTGTCGTAGGACCACAGGGTGCGCGCGAGCGCGGTGGCGTAGTCGGTCGGGGAGGTGGTGTGCGGGGGACGGGCCACGTTCCCTGTGGCCTCGCCGGACGGTTCGGCGGAGGCGGTCGACGAGGAGGTGGGCCGGGGGGCGGCGGTGGGCTGGGTGGCGGAGTGGTCGGCGTGGCCGCCGCCCGCCAGCCGGGCGGCGAGCCCGGCCAGCAGGGCGGCGGCCAGCAGCACGCCCAGCCCGATCAGCAGCCGCCGCCCGAAGACCGGATTGCTGCTGCTCAGATGGGACTTGGTCACTTACTTGACCTGCGTCCCGAGGGTGCTGAAGAAGCTCACCAGGCCGTTCGCGGCGCCCAGCAGCAGGGCGACACCGCCGGCGGCCAGGACGCCCTGCTTGCCCTTCGCCTCGGCGCCGTGGCTGCCCGTGTGGTGGCCCCAGGCCCACACGACGCCGGCGACGGCGAGCGCGCCGACCGTGGCGATGATCGCGAACAGGTTGATCGAGGAGACGACCTTCTTCAAGACCGCCAGGCCAGGTAGACCGCCTTCGGCCGGGGTGACGCCCGGGTCGTAGGCCAGGTGGGTGATCGCCTCAGCGAGTATGGACAAACGTTTCTCCAGGGGGATTTGGGCATGCCGGGGCGCGGGACGGCGCGCCGCTGCGGCACGGAGGAAAGGGGGAAGGAAGGGAAGGGAGGGGGAGGTCAGGGGACGATGCGGCGGATGGCGATCACGCCGGATTTCCAGGAGTCCCACTGGGCGATGCGGACCACGTCGCCGGTGTGCGGGGCGTGCACCACCAGGCCGGAGCCGATGTACATCCCGACATGCTCGGGGCCCTTCGCGCCCGGCTCGGTGAACAGCAGGTCGCCGGGGCGCAGGTCGCCGACCTGGACGGCAGTGCCCTGCTTGACCTGGTCGTAGGTGACGCGGTCGAGGGTGTTGACGCCCGCGGCCCGGTACGCCTGCATCACGAGGCTGCTGCAGTCGCAGCGGCCCATCGGGTCCTCACCGTGGCTGTTGGTGCAGGAACCGCCCCACTGGTAGGGGGTGTTGAGCTGGCCGAGGGCCCAGCGGATAGCGGACTGCACGGGCAGGGGTGCGTCGCTGGGGATCTGGTAGCCGGCTGGCAGGGTGCCGGGCGGGATCACGCCCCAGTCGGTGTCCGCGCCCGGCGGCGTGCACGAGCCCGGTGAGGCCGTGGGCGTCGGCGCGGTGCCGGCGGCGGGTGCGCCGAGCGAGGCGCCGATCGCCTGCTGAAGGGCGGTGGCCAACGGCTCCCACTGCGCGTACGCCTCGGGGAAGCCGCTGAGCTGGACCTTCTGCGCGGCGACGGTGAGCGGCAGCTCCTGCCAACCGGGCACCGCCAGCAGCGCCTTGTAGAAGGAGGTGCTCGCGTAGACGGGGTCGGTGACCTGCTCGGGGGTGCCCCAGCCCTGGGACGGCCGCTGCTGGAACAACCCCATCGAGTCGCGGTCGCCGTAGGTGAGGTTGCGCAGGCGGGACTCCTGCATCGCGGTGGCCAGGGCGATGATCTGGCCGCGGGCCGGGACCTGCAGGGCGATGCCGGTGGCGACGATGGCCTTGGCCATCGGGATCTGGGTGGTGGGCAGATCCAGGCCCTCCACCGGGACGGTGGGGCCGGAGCCTCCGCCCAGGATCAGCTTGACCGCCGCCTCGACGGCGGCGCTGTCCACGCCCTGCGCCTCCGCGGTCGGACAGGCCGCCGCCGCGTTCCCTTCGATGGCCGCGAACGGCACGACCACGGCGAACGGGGCCAGCAGGATCCCGGCCGCGAGGGCGGCGGCGATCTTCTTCACCGGCGCCGCCGGCGGCGCGGACCTCCTCGGCGCGGGCCCGGGTCGCGGGCGGTCCAGAAAGCGGGCAGGGGGATTCCCGGCACGGGTGTCTCCGATCGTGTGAGTGGCAGCGCGGGCAGACTCGTCCAAGGGCGTGCGTGCGCTGCCGGGGGGTGTGGTGGAATCGGCCGGACTTCCGATGCGCCTGCGCTCGAAGGAAGTTCCCGCTTCCGTCGGTGCAGGTCAGCGCCTCGGTGTCCCTGGCGACAAGCAAGACGCTAGGCGGGCCGATATCTCCCGGGCAAGGAATCCGCGGATGTTCGCGAACATTCCTGAATTCCTTGCCCGGGAGATATCGGCCCGCCTACGTTCTTGTCCAGGCCCAGCGGCGAGGATCGCGGCGGGTCCTCCCCACCCGCCCCGTCACCGGGCCTTCGGCCGGTCTGCGCGACAGCGCGCGGGCCGCGCCCCCGCCGACCGGCGGCACTCCCAACCCCTGCGAGGACATGACCACTTGACCCGAACCGACCCCGACTACACCCTCCTTCGGGGCGACGCCCTGACCCGGCTGACCGAACTGCCCGGCCGGACGGTCGACTGCGTGATCTGCGACCCCCCGTACAACAGCGGCGGCCGCACCACCCAGGAGCGCACCGGCCGGACCGCCCGCGAGAAGTACACGAGCGGCGTGAAGGTCGTACTGCCGGACTTCCCCGGCGAGCACAAGGATCAGCGCAGCTATGGCTTCTGGTTGTCCCAGCTGCTCGCCGAGGCGTACCGGCTGACCGTCGACGGCGGCACCGTGGCCGTTTTTTCGGACTGGCGGCAGCTGCCGACCACGACCGACGCGCTGCAGGCCGGCGGCTGGCTGTGGCGCGGCATCGTGCCCTGGTACAAGCCCGCCGCGCGCCCGCAGAAGGGCCGCTTCACCCAGAACGCGGAGTTCGTGGCCTGGGGCTCCAAGGGCGCGATGGACGGCGACCGAAACCCCGTCTACCTGCGCGGACTGCTGGAGGGCAGCCAGCCCAAGGGCTCCAGCCGCGAGCACATCACCCAGAAGCCGCTCGGCATGATGCGCGAGCTGGTGAAGATCTGCCCGCCCGGCGGCACCGTCCTCGACTTCACCGCGGGCAGCGGCTCCACCGGGGTCGCCGCCCTGCTGGAGGGCCGCTCCTTCCTCGGCATCGAGCTCACCGAGCACTACGCGGACATCGCCGAGCGCCGCCTGGCCGAGGCCCGGCAGAGCCTCGCCGAAGCCGACCCGGCCTGACCTAGCCGCCTTCCCCCAACCACCCACCACCGCAAGGAGATCCACCCTGCCCACCCCCTGTTCCCCCGACCCCGACCGGACCTCCGGCTGCGGTCCCGACTCCGACGGCTGCGGCGCCAGCGGCTGCCCGGGCTGGTGCGCGAGCGACTGGTCGCTGCACCACCTGGCCAACGGCCGCGACGTCTTCGTCAGCCCGTGCCAGCGGGTGCGCGTCGAGGACGACCCCGGCGCCACCTGGGAGCCGGCGCTGACCGTGACCGCCTACGCCAGCCCTGCCGGAGACGTCCTGTGGCGGGCCGAGTTCAGCACCCGCACCCCCGACGCGGTCTTCGCCTCGCTCCTGTGCGCGCTCGCCCGCGACCTGGCCGAGCCGAACCCGCGCGACCAGCGGCGGGCCCTGCGCGGCCCGCGCGTGGAGAACGCCTCCGCGTGCCTGCCCGAGACCGGCCGGTACCGGCAGGAGTTCGGCCTGGAGCACTCCTACCTCGGCGGCCGACTCGCCTGGACTCTGTGGGGCCGGGACGAGAAGGGTGAGCGCTGGCAGGTCCGCTTCGCCGACGCCACCCCGGCCCACCTGGTCGCCGCCGCCTGCCGGCCGCTCGTCGAGGAGGAGGAGCGCCGACGGGCCGAGGCCGCCGAGAACGCGTCCACCGTGCTCCCCGCCTTCGACGACACGACCCCGGACGCGGACGCGGACGAGCGGCCGACCGAGCCCGCCCCGCGCACACCGCGCAAGCGGGCCAAGGGAGTCCCGCTGGAGAGCGTTCTGCGGATCGCCCGCGAGGACCTGCCGGAGGGCAGCCCCGTCAACATCCGCACCGTCTCGGCCGCGGTCCGGACCCAGGGCTTCGGCGTCAGCACCCGCCGCGCCCAGGAGGCCGTCGCGATTCTCAAGGCCGAACGGGCCGACCGCCCGTAGAGGCGCGCCCGGGCGGCGGACCTCTGCGGCCCGCCACCCGGGCGCCCCGACGGCGCACAGCACCCCTCCGCCCATCACGCCCGCAGCCAGGGAGCACTCGATGAACAGCACCAACAGCCGACCGGACGCCGTGAACTCCCTCCGGGAGAAGGAGCGTTGAGCCGCGAGTCGATGAGCGGCGGTCCGTCGGCCGTCGCCGGGCACTGCCTGGAAGGCCCCGGATCCCCGGGCGACGTCCAGCAGGCCCTGAGCGTCCTGACCGGCGAGCGCGGCTGGCCGCACCACCACAACCCCGAGACCGGGAACACCTTCGTGGCCAGCCCGTGCGGCCTGGTGCACGCCGGCCACCTGCCCGACCACTTCTGGCCGTGGAAGCTCGACGTCACCGACGGCCCCTTCCAACTGCCCCAGTGGCGGGCCGAGTTCTCCCCGCAGACACCCCCGCTGGTCGTCGCCGCGATCCTCGACACGGTGGCGCGGACCCTGGAGAGCGACCCCGACCGCCTCACCGGCGCCACCCGCGACGTCGCCGAAGCCACCGCCGTCCTCACCGCGGCCGGCTGGAGGACCGAGCACACCGACATCCGCACCACCGTCACCTCGCCCAAGCCCCGAGCCGGGCTCGCCGGACTGTCCCTCCAGCGCCACCCCGAGCCCTGGCAGGGCGACGAACTCGACCGGTACGAGGACACGATCACGCTCTGGTGCGGAGCCGATAACAGCCCCCGCCGGTGGACAGTCGACTTCACCCGCGACACCCCGACACACCTGGTCGCGGCCGCCGCCCGCGTCCTCGTCCACCCCCTCCCACCGCTCGTCCACCACCGTGCGCCCGGCCCCCGCATGGCGGCCGCCCGTAGACACCCCGCTCCCACCGGTCCCATCCCCCGTCCGCCCGGGCCCTTCGCCACCAGCACCCTGCCCCAGGCCGAAGCCCCACGCCCGGCGCGCTGACACCGGGCCCGCGCCCACAGGAGCCCCCGCCCTGCCGCCATGTCCCCTTCGCCCGATAGAAGAACGCCCCTGACGTACTATCCCGAGGTCAGCGACCTCGCCAGCGAACTCGGCCTCGACGACCTCCAGGCCGCCGGCCACCGCACCCGCGAAGTCCTGGAGTGGCTCGCCGACTACGACCGCGACCGCGTGGTCCTCTACGGCTACGGCCCACCGGAGGGCGGCGCGGGCGACCACTACTACCTGGTCTACGACCACGGCCGCCACCACCAGGGCCGAGCGCCCTTCGTCGGCGTCCACCTGCACATCGAGCCGGGCCACACGGAGCTGCGCGCCGAGATGCGGGAGCAGCCGCTGCCGCCGCTAGCCGAGAACTGGCTGGCCGGCCAGGGCGCCGACCGCGACCGGCTCCGCCGACTCGCCGGAGAGGTCTTCCTCCCCTTAGGCGACTCGGAGTCCACCAAGATCGAAGCCTTGCTGGGGAAATCGGGGAAGCGGTTCAAGATCCACTACTCCCACTCCAGCCGAGCCGGCGACCGCTTCGTGACCTACGCCATCGCCACCGACCGCACCCCGCCCGACCCCAGCAAGCCCGTGACCGTGTTCGTCAGCTTCCGCACCGGCGAGTCCACTTCGCGCCTACGGGGCGCGACCTTCAGCAGCCGCGAAGCTGCCACCGAGTGGATCCGCGGGATCGAGACGCCCCTGCTGCCGTCCGCCCGGGACCGCGCCGAGGCCGCCCGCCTCGACAGCAGGCCCGACGCGGCGACGCAGCCCGGCACCGAAGCAGCCCCCGCATCCTCGGAAGCAGACCGCCCCCGGCCCCACCGTCGCTGACCGGTGCCCTACTTCCGCCACCAACCCGCCCGAGAGGCCCCCCTGACTCCCCTTCCCCTCTTCACCGACGCCGTCGTCCGCGCCCAGGACTGGTACGAGCCGGACAACATGGTCCACGTCACCCCGCGCTACCTCGCCGGCTCCGAGAACGGCGAGATCGACACCGTCCTGCGCGCCATCCCCGAGGCGTACGGCTGGCACACCCGCCCCGCCGTGGACGGCCCCGCCGAGTACTTCACCCCGTTCGCCTCGCCCTGCGAGCGAATCCGGATGGGCTTCCGCAACGACCACGACGACCCGTGGCAGATCGTCGCCCGCAGCGACGCCTACTCCGGGGGGATGGCCGACTGGCAGATGGCCTTCGGCTGGCACACCCCGCCCGAAATGGTCGCCGCCGCGCTCGACGAGGTCGCCACCGTGCTGGAGGAGAGCAACGGTGCCAACGAGAACCGCGCGTTCGTCCGGGGCGGCTCGGGGCTGGGGGCCATGTACCCCTTCGCGCTGCAGGGGTGGTCGGAGACCGTCACCGCCCGGTCATTCACCCTCGCCTCGCCCGACCGTCTCGTCACCGCGCGCCTGGCCCTGATCGCCCCGCCGCTGCACAGGGACGGCCCCTGGCGCGACCCGTTCCTCAAGGTCACGTGCGAGAGCGGCGACCGGGCCACCTCGTGGACCGCCCGGTTCACCGCCAACGTCCCGCTACCGGTACTGCACGCCTTCGCCTCCGCCGTCGCAAGTCCCGAGCCGCTGCTGCGCAACGCCGACGGGCTCCCGGAGCGGCTGACGGCCGTACCGGTTGCCGCCGGCCGACGGGCCGCGGCGGCCACCGGAGCGAGCCCCACGCTCGTCGCGGCCGGCGGGCCCAAGACCGTCCTGAGCGCCCCGCCGCCGAGCAGCCTCACCACGGCCGCGCCCCGCCCCGCTCCCCACCGCTGAAAGAATCCCTGTGCCCGCCTACACCCCGGCCGAACTGCAGGCCCTGCGCGCCGCACACCCCCACAACCTCGGCCCCGGCAACGACGGCGACCTCACCCTCCACCTCGCCGCCCAGGCCCTCGCGGAGGTCACCGGCGACCTCACCGAGGGCCTCGCCATGTTCAGGGCCGCCGGCTGGGACACAGTCCTGGCCGACGACCACGTCAGCCTGATGACCAAGCCGATCGAGGCCACCACCGCCGGCATCGACCTCCTGCTGCAGGGCGGCCACGAAATCCAGGCCGAGCTGCTCATCACCACCCGCCGGACGATGATCCGCACCCTGGGCCCAGTCCTCGAACAGGCCGAGTACCTCGCCGTCCACGCCGACGGCCCCCGCCGGGCCGAGGCCGTCGAGCACCTGCAGCGGGCATTCGAGGGCGCCCGCGAGAGCCTCACCGCCGCCGCCGAGCTGCTGCAGCGCCACCTCGACCGCCAGGCCCCCGACCCGCAGCGGGCGTCAGGGCGATCCGCCGCCGCACTCACGGTCAGCCGCGTCCTGCCGACCGCACCCGCACCGGGACCACTGTCCGGCCCGAACGCCACCGCGGCCCAGGCCGCGGCCGATCCTGCGAAGAGGAACGGCAGATGACCCTCGACACCCCGCCCCTGCACGCCGTACGGAGTTCCACCTGACCCCCGGCACCCCCGTCATCGTCACCCCCGGCCACCTCGCCGGCCCCGGTAACCCCGATACCGCGTTCCACCAGTTCTTCGAGGAGAACGAGACCTGGCAGCGCTGGCGCCCCCACGACAGCACCACCTTCGCCGTCCACGACCAGCACACCGCCCGAATCGAGCTGGACCACGAAGCCGAGGGCGACCAGCCCCGCTGGACCATCGCCGCCTACACCTCCCCCGTCGGTGAACTCCACTGGCAGGCCCGGTTCTGCCCCCGCACCCCGGTGGAGGTCGTGATGGCCGTCGCCGACCACCTCACCTCCTCGCTCGACCACCACCCGGACGCCCGGTACGACGCCCTGCTGTGGGAGGGCCGCCCCTTGGACGCGGCCGTCCACCTCACGGTGGAGGACGCCGACCCGCCGTGGAGGGAGACCGCTCTGGGCAGCGATTTCACCCGCGCCGACGGCACCGGCGGCATCCACCTGCCCGTCCAGGTCTCCGGTTCCGCCGTCACCGTGCCCGGCGCCGTCGTCTGGGGCGGGCCGCGCGGATACGAACACCTCCGCTGGCAGGCCGAGTTCACCACCCACTGCCCGAACGCGCTCGTGATCGCCGCGCTCACCGAGGTCGTCGAACCACAGCCGGCCGAGCGCCTGCGCGGGCAGGTCCCGGCCGCCCACGTGCCCCAGGTCCGCATCGGGGCCCGCCCCACCCGCTCCGCCGCCGCCACCGCCCACGGCCTTCACCGCCCCTCCGAAGGCACCACGCCCGCCCCCGCCGCCACCGATCCCCCATCGCCCGGCGGTGAACGCCGCCACCGCTGACCCGCGAAAGGACGCATCCCCGATCGCCGCCGACCCCGACTCGGACCCCCACCTCGACATCGCCGCCCGCCACCTCGCCGGCCCCGGCGGCCCGTCCGATCCCGTTGCCCGCCACGTCCTGGGCCTCCACTGGCTGCACAACCACAACTACGCCCTTGGCCAGACCTTCACCTCCAGCCCCGACCACCGGATCCGCATCGCCTCGGGCCAGCTCGACCCCGGCGCCCGGTGGCGCGTCTCGGCCGCCCGCGAACCCCTCGGCCCACCCCAGTGGATGGTCGCCCTCTCCCAGGGCACCCCCGAGGAGTTCATCACCGCCATCACCGAGTCCCTCATCGTCGCCCGGCCCGGGACGGACTGGACCGGCGAGGTCCACCCGGCGCTGAAAGAGGGGCAGTTCAACGGCGACGCCGCCCTGGACGCGCTCGTCGCCGCAGGCTGGCGCGAGCGGGAGCAGACCAGCGGCGTCCGGCGCGTCGAGTCCCCCGACCACCTCGCCCGCGCCGTCCTGCGCCCAAACGCCGACCCCCTCGACCTGATGGGGCACTGCGCGCTGGCGATCGAAGCCGGCCCCGCGGACGCCGGCGAGCCGTACTGGCAGGCCCTGTTCACCTCGGACGTCCCCGAGCTGGTCACCAGCGCCTTCGTCCGCGCGCTGACCGACCCGGCGCCGCTGCGACGCGACCCGGAACGGATGGACAAGCACCTGCTCGCCCACGCCGGGTACACCATGACCGAGGACGGCCCCGTGCCGCTCCCACCCGCCTACACCGACCACGACCTCGACCTCGCCGCCGCGCAGACGCTCTCCAGCCTGCTCGCCTTCGCGGAGCAGGTGGTGAGGGTCGACGACGCGATCGCCGTGCTGGCCGACCAGGTCCTGCCCAGCACGGGCCAGGGCCCCAGGGCGCCCACCGTCTGGGGCGAACTGCCTTTGGAGCAGCGGCTGCTGGGCGCGATGCTCGCCCTCGACCTGGTCAAGGACTCGGCGCGGTACGTCCACCGCCTGCTCGGCCTGAGCGACGCGGACGCCGCCGCCCACAGCCACGACCGATTCGGCCCAGACGGCGTCGTCAACCGCCCGGCGTGGGACCGCATCGTCGGCGGGGCCGTTCCGGCCGTGCCGCTGGAGAGCCTGCGCTTCACCAACGAGGACCTGTACGCGGCAGCGGGCACCGTCGCCGCCCACGTCATCCGCAGCATCGAGGCGGACGGAGTGGTGGCGGGCTTCTACGACCAGCCGATCGCCGGCCGCAGCACCCCGGACGGTGAAAGCGTGTGCTGGGGGGAACTGCCGGACCATGCCCAGTGGCCTGCGCACGACGAGGTCCGCCGCCGCTTCACCGCGCTCGGCGAGGCGGCCGGCGAGCTGTTCGCCCCCGGCATGCCCCGGCCCGCCCCGCTGGTCGAAGTGGCTCCCGCCCACCTCGCCGGACCCGGCCACCTCACGGCCTCCGCTCCCGCAGCACCTCTGCTGGCCGCCGGGTGGACGTTCGCCGATGCCCTGTTCCCCAGGTATGCCAGCCCCTGCGGCCGGTTCCGTGCCGACGAGATACCCACCGCCAACGGCACCGGGTGGCTCACGGTCTGCACCGACCCGGCCACCGGCAAACCGCTGTGGATCCTCGACGCAGACGAACGGACTCCCGCCGAGATCACCACCGCCGTCCACCAGGCGCTCGCCGCACCCGGCACTGCCCGGACCAACCTGCGCTACTCCTCCTGGCGGGAACCCCTGGCCCAAGCCGGCTGGAGCCAGGACAGCGAGGCCGGCCACGTCTTCTGGAGCCCGCCCGGCGACAGGACGGCAATGATCGACTACACCAGCGACCTCGTGCACACACCGGGCAGCACTCCCGGCTGGCTGGTCACCGGGGGCGACATCGGCCCGGATGTGCAGGCGGGTTGGACCATCGAGATGACCGACCGTGCGCCCCGGCCGCTGAAAACCGCTCTCGCCACCGCCCTCACCCGCACCACCCCGGTCGCACGGCTCGCCCGCCAGGTCCCCGCCGAACACGCGAAGCACCTGACCCTCACCCCCCTGAAGCCGCGCCCGGCAGCCCCCGCAGTCATCATCAGCCGCGCCGCGGCCGCCCGGCACCGCACCGTGGGCACCGGCACGACCCCGGCCGACAGCCCCCACGTGCCCGAACAGCACAGCCCGTACCCGAGGTACCGGCGCTGACCCGCAGCGGCGTCCTCGCGCACAGAGGCCCGGGCCGCGCACCCGCAGGAGCCACCGCCCACAGCACCCTGCCCGCCGCCGGGGCGACCCCCGACCGCCCCACCCGCAACCCCCTGAAGGGACCGTCCCCGATCACCACCGAACCCGTCCCGGGCACCCTCCCCGTCCTGCCCCGCTACCTCGCGGGAGCCGAGAACCGCAGCCTGCCCATCAACCGGCTGCTCCTGGAACCCGCCTGGCAGCAGACCTACGACCGGCCCATGGAGCAGACCTCCGTCACCAGCCCCGACCAGCGACTGCGCCTGACCTCGAACCGGCTCGACCCCGACACCCGATGGCGCATCTCGGCCGCCCCCGAAGCCACCGCCCCGCCGCTGTGGACGGCCGCGTTCTCCGCGCAGACCCCGGAAGAACTCGTCACCGCCACCGCCCACACCCTGCCCCTCCTGCCGGAGCACAACAGGCGCCCCGGCGGGCAGGACGCCTTCGACGGCGACGCGTTCCTCGACAGCCTCATCGCCACCGGATGGCGCGGCCTCAGCGAACCCCACGGCGTGCGGCACGCCGTGTCGCCGGACTACCTCGCCCACGCCTTTCTGCGCCGCGCCGCCGACCCGCTCGACCTCGGAGCCGGCTGCGCGCTGACCGTCACGGTCGGCCCCGACCAGCACGATCCCTACTGGCAGGCCCGGTTCACCACGAACACCCCCGACCAGGTCACCAGCGCCTTCGCCCGCGCGCTGACCGACCCGGCCCCGCTGCGCCGCGACCCGGAACGGATGGACGAGCGCCTCCTCGCCCACGCCGGATACACGATCACCGAGACAGGCCTCACCCCCCTTCCTCCTGCCCACACCGACGAGGACCTCACCCGCGCCGCCGCCCAGGCGCTGACCAGCCTGCTGACCAGCGCCGACGGCTACCTGACCGTGGAGGAGGCCGTGGAATGCCTCGCCGACTTCCCCCTCGCCAGCCGCCAGGGGCGCACCACGTGGGGTGAACTCCCCGGCGAGCAGCAGCACCTGGCCGCGATGCTCACCCTCGACCTCGTCATGGACTCCGCCCGCTACAGCCACCAGCTGCTCGGCCTGACCGACCGACCGCACCAGCAGGTGTGGAAGGAGCAGACCCGCGGGGCCGTGCCCGCGCTGCCGCTGGGCGAACTGCGCTTCGGCAACGAGGACCTGTGGAGCGCGGCGAGCCTGATCGCCGCCGAGATGATCGCCACCGTCGACGACCCGTCGGGGATCCTGGAAGGCATCGGCGACCACATCGCCAGCCGCGCCGTCGAGGGCACGCGGTGGCACGATCTCCCCGACCACCTCTGGCAGAGCGCCTCCGACGAGATCTGCCGCCGCTTCACCGCCCTCGGCGACAAGGCCGGCGAGCTGTTCGCCCCCGGCTCCCCCCGCTCCGCACCGCTGGTCGAAGCAGCGCCCCCGCACCTCGCCGGACGCGGCCACCTCGCAGCCACCGCCCCCGCGGCCCCGCTGCTGGCCGCCGGATGGACGCTCGCCGACACCCGGTCCACCACGTACGTCAGCCCCTGCGGCCGGATCAGCACCACCGAGACGACCTACGCCAACGGCAGCGTGTGGCGCACGGCCTACACCGACCCGTCGACCCGTCAGCCGCTGTGGGAGTTCTGCGCCGACCGGCAGACCCCCGCGGAGATGACCACCGCCGTCCACCAGGCGCTCGCCACCACCTACGCCACCGCACCGGCCGACCTGCACCACTCCACGCCGTCCGGCGGCCTGGAGCCCCTGGCCGAGGCCGGCTGGGGCCAGGACAGCGTGGACGGCCACACCATGTGGACCTCGCCCGACGGCGGAACCGCCATGGTCGACCACACCAGCAACCTCCCGCGCGCCCAGAGCGGCGCTCCGGGCTGGCTGATCACCGGGGGCGACGTCAGCCCGGACGTGCGGACGGGATGGACCATCGAGATGACCGACCTGGTGCCCCGGCCACTGCGCACCGCGCTCGCCACCGCCCTCACCCGCACCGAGCCGGTCGCCCGGCTCGCCCGCCAGGTCCCCGCCGCGCACATGGTGGACCTGACCATCACCCCCTTGAAGCCGCGCCCGACGGCGAGCGTCGACCGCGCCACGGCCGCCCGGCACCGCTCCGTGGACGCCGACACGGTCCGGGCCGACGCCGCCGGTGCACCCGAGCAGCACCACCTCCCGCATCGGGGCCGCCAGCGCTGACCCACTACACCGCCCCGTCCACCCGCCCATGAACGGACCCGCCCCATCCCCGACACCCAGCCCGCCATCATCGACGTGCACCCCGCCTACCTGGCCGGCCCCGCCCCCGACTTCCATCCCTTCGAATGGGTCACCGGTGAATGGGCCTGGAAGATCGACAAGCACCTGCCGTTCAGCTCGTACCTGGCGTGGAGCCCCGACCGCCGGTTCTGGCTCGGCGAAGCCCTGGCCGACCCCGACGACTGGTGGCGCATCACCGCCGTCCGCGAACCGCTCGGCCCCACTGACCGCGACACGGCCGCCCGCTCCGGTGAGGAGCACCCTGCCCTCCGGACGCCCACCGACTGCCGCTCCCTGCTGGGCATCCTGAGCGGTGCGGGCTGGCGCAGCGTCTACCGCGACGGCGCCCTCGTCGTGGAGTCGCCCGACCTCCTCGCCCGGGTGCGGGTGCGCGTCGATCCGCCCGGCGACCCGCTCGACCTGGGCGATCCCCACATCCACGTCGAGGCCGGCCCCCGCGGTCGGAGCGGGCAGCCGCCCTACTGGCAGGCCAAGGTGAGCGCCGGCGCGCCCACCGTCATCACCGACGCGCTCGCCCGCACCCTGACCTCACCAGACCCGGTCACCCGGGACGCGCGCCGGATGGACAAGCGGCTGCTCTCCACCCTGGCTCGGCTCGATCCGCCAGCACCCGAACAACCCGCCTCCCGCATCACGCCGCCCGCCACCACCATCGCCCAACGGGTGGCCGCAGCCGCCTCCCGCACCACGAAGCCGATCCTCGCCGCCGCCGCGGCGGCCGACGGCGCGGCGCCCGCCGAAGCGGCATCCCCTCCAATGGGCCGCCCCGCCCGCTGAACCCGCGGTAGCCGTCACCGCCCGCTCCGAGCGGACCGGCGCTCCGCCGACCCCGCCGCCCCAGTGCCCCCGACCCGAGCCGAGGACCGCTGAATCCCGACCCCATCCACGACGACGCCCCGATCGGCGACAACCGCACCATCGACGTCACGATCTTCCGCCACCACCAACGCCCCGACGTCTACGCCTCGTACGGCGGGCGGTGGACCGGGCCCCTGGCCGACGCGCTCCTGTCCGCCGTCGGCTTCCTGCCGGGCGAGATCCCCGGTTTCTTCCGCCTCTCCGATCCCGAGCGCGGCGGCGAGGAACGGACCCGGACAGCCGTGCGGGCCCTGCGCACGATGGGCCACCGCGTCGACACCGAGCCGCCGTTCGACGTCCCCGGCACCACCTTGCCGCCGCGCGGGCAAGCGGACGTCGCCTTCGCCCAGCACCCGGACGGGGCCATCGTCGCCATGGTCGCCGAGGGCCTGCCCATCCACCCCGGTGCGGTCCTCAGCCAAGCCGGCTGGCGCTACCGTCCCGGCCTCGACCTCTACCTCGCCCCCTCCCAACCGGGCGAAGGACTCGACGCCGTGGCCGTGGCCGTGGAGCGGCTCCAGCGCGGGCACTACACCACCGCCGTCCAGCCCGACCTGGCTCACGCCGTCCGCATGCGCGGCACCGACACCCGCGAGCGCATCCGGGCCGCGGTCTTCCCCGGCGCCCACGCCCGACTCGCCTCGCTGGCCGCCGAGCCGGCGGCCCCGCGCAGCAACGCGACCGCCCGCACCGACGCACCCATCGCCGGCCCCTCCGCCCCGCCCCGGCCCCGCAGCCGCTGACCGCCGGCCCCGTGTTCTGGCTCCCCTTGGGCAGACGCAAACGCCGCGGCGGCTAGGCCACCGCCTCGTAGGCCGCCCGCAGCAGCGGCGCCGCCCTCACCAGGGCCGCCGGTGAGGCGATCCGCACCTCCAGGTCGCCGGTGCCGTGGTGGCCAATCCCGTGCACGTCGCGGGTGAAGCCCTCCTCCAGGTCGACGGCGGCCGGGTCCAGGCGCAGGTAGACCAGCAGCGAGCTCACCTGGACCTTCACCGAGGCGAAGTTCGGCCCCCGGCGGTAGGCGACGTACTGCTTGAGCTGGACGCTGTGCACGTCGCCGTAGTCGAGCAGCCGGCCGTCGAGGTCGTCGTACAGCGCCCGCACGACCCGCGCGGCGCCGGCGAGGCGCTGCTCGGCCGTGGGCCGTGCCACGGCCAGGGCGCCGCTGCCGCTGCGGGCCGCGCTCCCGGCGACCGAGGCCACCAGCTCCAGCGTCAGCAGCTCCTCGCCGAAGGCGCGGTAGCGGACCAGGTCGATGCGCCGGTTCATCTCCCCGATCGCGTGCACGTCGTAGCGGGAGTAGTCGGCGGCGATGCAGATGATCCGCGGGTTGCTCCAATCGACCTCGGCGGCCGCCTCCTGGCCGAGCCGGCGCACCACCAGCGCCTCGAAGGCGTCTCGGTGGTCGCGCAGCCACGCCAGGTAGAACAGCGCCTGGTTGATGACGTTGTGATCCCGGGTCCGCTTGTACTCGACGATCACGGGGCTGCCGTCCTCGTCCAGGCCGAGCGAGTCGATCCGGCCGCCGTGCAGCGGACCGGTCCGAACCTCCGTGTCGAGGAAGCGGACGCCCAGCAACGTCGCCATGTTCCGCTCGACGTACGCCTGGAGGTCCCGCTCCAGCAGAACGGCCGTGCCGACCAGCTCCGTCGCCGAGTCGCCGTCCCGGCGGAATACCCGCAGCACCATGTCGGTCCCCCCTCGTTCCTCCCCCGCCGGGCCGCTCCGGCGGATGGACCGGCCACACTACATGCCCAAATCGGCATATACCAGGCGTTGTTGCCGATGTCTCACTTCGTCCCGGAGGGAATAGAGAACCGCCCTGTCACCGGGCCGGCCTCTTTCGACCTCGCGCTGCCGGGCGATCCCCACCCACGACGCCCGCCTGGGGCGTCCCGCAGAAAGGCGCCACCTCCCCATGCCCGAGCAGTACCTCACCGTTGCCCGCGTCGCCGAACGCCTCGGCACCGGCGAGCGGTTCGTCCGTCGCCTGATCGCCGAGCGGCGGATCGCCTTCGTCAAGATGGGGACCCACGTCCGCATCGCCCAGAGCACCCTCGACTCCTACATCGCCGCCGGTACCGTCGCCGCCGTCCGCAGCCGGCGCGACCGGCACGGGGGCGGTGCCGCCTGAGCCCGCGCAAGAAGACCGAACCCACCCGCCGCAGATTCGGCAACATCCGTCAGCACAAGTCCGGGCGGTGGGGAGCCAGC
This sequence comes from Kitasatospora sp. NA04385, assembly GCF_013364235.1. Classification (NCBI taxonomy): domain Bacteria; kingdom Bacillati; phylum Actinomycetota; class Actinomycetes; order Kitasatosporales; family Streptomycetaceae; genus Kitasatospora; species Kitasatospora sp. NA04385. Next base: position 3,955,732 of record NZ_CP054919.1, read on the forward strand.
TACCGTGATCCGGCCGGCACCACCCACAACGCCCCCCACACCTTCGAGTCCAAGACCGACGCCGAGGTCTGGCTCACCGTCACCGAGGCCGAGATCCACAAGGGCACGTGGATCGACCCCACCGCCGGGAAGGTCCTCTTCAAGGACTTCTCCGCGCAGTGGGTCGCCGAACGCGGCCTGTTCCCGCTCACCGTGGAGCTGTACCAGCGCCTGCTGCGGTTGCACATCCTGCCGACCTTCGCCGAACTCCCGCTCAACGAGATCACGCCCGCCGCGGTGCGCACCTGGCACGCCAAGAAGAAGGCCACCACCGGCGCCACCACGGTCGCCAAGTCCTACCGCCTGCTGAAGGCGATCATGCAGACCGCCGCCGACGACGAGGCGATCCCCCGCAACCCCTGCCAGATCAAGGGCGCGGGCGAGGAGCACCCGGACGAGCGGCCGGTGGCCACCGTCGCCCAGGTCTTCGAACTCGCCGAGTACATGGGCCCGCGTTGGCGGCTGATGGTCTTCCTCGGCGCGTTCGCCTCCCTGCGCCCCGAGGAACTCGCCGCCCTGCGCCGCCGCGACGTGGACGTGGACAAGCGCATCCTGCGGATCACGGAGGCCGCCCCGGAGCTGAACAGCGGTCAGCGGGTCACCGGCGAGACCAAGTCGAGGGCCGGCAAACGCAGAGTGCACCTGCCCCCGTTCCTCGATACCCCCCTGCGCCAGCACATGGCCTGGTTCGCCGAGGAGGGCCTTGAGGGGTACCTGTTCGTCGGTGAACGCGGTGGGCGCCTGCGCGGGTCGACGTTCGGCCGCAAGTTCCGCAAGGCCCGCGCCAAGGTCGGCCGATCGGCTCAGAATCCCTTCAAACCGCACGAGTTCACCCGCAAGGAGCGGCGTGACCTCTCCGCTCTCCCGGCCGCCGACGTCCCGGTCGGGGAGATCCTCAAGGGCTTCGACGAGCAAGGCTTGGCCGAACTCGTCGAAGAGGAGGAACCCGTCGAGCAGAAGGAGCGGCGTGACCTCTCCGCTCTCCCGGCCACCGACGTCCCGGTCGGGGAGATCCTCAAGGGCTTCGACGAGCAAGGCTTGGCCGAACTCGTCGAAGAGGAGGAACCCGTCGAGCAGAAGGAGCGGCGTGACCTCTCCGCTCTCCCGGCCACCGACGTCCCGGTCGGGGAGATCCTCAAGGGCTTCGACGAGCAAGGCTTGGCCGAACTCGTCGAAGAGGAGGAACCCGTCGAGCAGGTCGAGCCGCTGCCCGAGAACTTCACGTTCTACGACCTGCGCGGCACCGGCAACAACCTGCTGGCCGAGGAAGGTGCCAGTTTGAAGGACCTCATGGTCCGCATGGGCCACTCCTCGGTGCGCGCCGCGATGATCTACCAGCACTCGACCGAGCGCCGCCAGCGCGAACTCGCCGCCAAGATGGAGTCCCGCGTCCGGCACGACATGGGCACGCAGCAGCCCCAGCCTCCACGCCCCGGACCGCCGCACGGTACCTCCGGCCCGATGGCGACGGTCCACCCCATCCGACGCCGCGCCTGACCCCGCCCTACCTGCCAACCCATCTGGAGAAACCGCTTGCCGGACCCGTCCAAGCTCTCCCCCAAGCCCCACGACGCCGTCATCGCGGCAGCCGGCGACCCCAACCACCAGGTCCCCAACCGCTTCAACGCCCGCACACACCAAGTCCTGATGCGCGAAGGACTCGCCTACATGCGCCCCCGCACCACGGGGGGCCGCACCTACCGGTACGAGGAGCTGTTCGGCCCGCCGGACATCCACCTCACAGCTGCCGGGCGGGCCTACGCCCGGCAGCACGGGGTGGACACCCCGCGCCGCAGGATCGTGGTGATCTCGGGCGGCGCCGAGAGGACCGACCCCGGGACCAATGAGGCCGGTCGGCCCAACGCGCTGCGGGCCGGCGAGTTCTACAGTGGCCACCACCGCTCCCTGCGCACAGCCGCCGACGCGCTGACCGCCGAACGGGGCCTGATCTACATCGTCAACGACCTGCACGGGCTCGTGGACCTGGACTTCTGGCTCATGTACAACGAGATCCAGGTGGGCGACGAGAAGTCGGTGCGCGCCGACACCATCCGCAACCAGGCCCTGTACCTGGGCCTGGACGATGCCGACGTGATCGTCCTCGGCGAGCACGCCCACACCGACTTGGTCACCGCCGCCGTTCCCCACGCCCTCGCACCTCTCACCGGCGACATGCCCAGCCACCGCCTCCAGTGCCAAGCGGTATCAGAGGACGGCGAGCTGGCGAAGTCCTGGTGGGAGCAGGCCGGGCAGCGCTTCGAAGAGCACCGCGAACCGCCGCCCGCGGCATCCCGTACCGAACCCGGCACCGACCGCGCGGCAGCTGCCAAAGCGCAGGGCCAGCACCCGCGCTCGCCGCTCCGCCGCCTCGGGACAGCAGCCGCGCCTCTCCAGCCGCCCCGCCCCGACCTCCCGTCCAGCACTTCCGACCACACAGCGGTCAGCCGGCCCAGATCCCGACCCGCCTAACCGAACTCCGCCCGCACGCACACCCGTTGGAGGCTTCTCGCTTTGACCACACCTGCACCGCCCGTCAAACCAGACCCCGCCAGGCCCGGCGAGCTGCGGGCCAAAATCGCCCGCCTGCTGGCCGACCGGTCGGCGGACGCGCTCACCACCGGGCAGATATCCAAGGCGCTCGGCCACTCCAGCGGGGCCGTCGTGCAGGCGGTCGAGACCCTGGTGAAACGCGGTGAGGCCGACCGGGTCGGCGGGAAGCAGTACCGCGCGAACCCGCTGACCGCCGCTGCCGGGCAGAACCCGGTGATCAGCCCGCCGGGCACCCATTCCCCCCGCGCCGCCGCGGCCAAGGCCCGTACGACCGCACCCGCACCCGCACCCGCACCCGCACCCGCACCCGCACCCGCACCCGCACCCAAGCCTGGCGGCCCGATCCGCCGCCCGGGCGGCCAGCTCTACCACCCCCGAGAGCTGGCCGACCTGCCCGACGTCGAGGTGCTGGCCCGCCTGCGCGCCGCGGACGTGCCGGTGCTGCTCTACGGCCCCCCGGGCACCGGCAAGACCTCGCTGGTGGAGGCGGCCTTCCCCGACCTGATCACCGTCGCCGGCGACGGCGACACCACGGTCGGCGACCTGATCGGCGAGTACACGCAGGCCGACGGCGGAGGCTACGTCTTCCAGTACGGCCCGCTGGTCACCGCGATGACCGAGGGCCGCGCCCTGCTGATCGACGATGCGTCCCTGATCTCACCCAAAGTGCTGGCCGCGCTCTACCCGGCGATGGACGGGCGCCGCCAGATCCAGGTCAAGGCCCACAAGGGCGAGACCATCCAGGCCAAGCAAGGCTTCTTCGTGCTGGCCGGCCACAACCCCGGCGTCCACGGCGCGGTCCTGACGGACGCGCTGGCGTCCCGGTTCGCCGTGCAGGTCCAGGTCTCGACGGACTACGACCTCGCGCTGGCCCTGCGGATCGACGCCCGAGTGGTCCGAGCCGCCCGGAGCCTGGCCCGCCAGGTCGAGGTCGGCGAACTGGGCTGGGCTCCCCAGTTGCGGGAGCTGATCAGCTACCAGAAGACGGAGGCCGTCCTCGGCACCAAGGCCGCGCTCGCGAACCTGGTCGGCATCGCGCCCCTCGAGGACCGCGACGCCGTCGCCGACGCCGTCACCAAGGCCACCGGCATCAAGCAGCTCTCCCCCCTCACCCTCGGCCAGCAGCTCTCCGCCACCGCCGCCGCTCAGCGTCCGCCGGTCAGCTCCGCACCCGCACCCCGGAGCCGCCAGCGATGAGCACCCATCACCACATCCAGCCCTCCACCACCACAGCTGGCGATGACGCCGACCTCGCGCGCTGGGACGACGACGGCGCCCTGCCCCGGCGACCCTCTGCTTCCCCGGCCGCGTGGCTGCGGGTGGGAGCCGAACTCGGCGACCGGCTGGTCGCCCTGTCCGGCCGTCAGGATCTGCTCGTCACCTGCCGGCCGGGCACCCGCAGCGGCGCACCGGCCGCGTTCTCCCCCTGGCTGGGGGAGATCGAGTTCGACTCCGCCCTGTTCGACCCCCTCCAGCCCCACGAGGTCCACCCGCGGATCGTGGGCGACGAGGACCGCTACCCCGCCGCCTGGGGCGTGTTCGTTCACGAGGCCGCCCACGCCGTCCACACCCGGTGGACGGAGCAGGCCGACGCGGAAGATCCCCGTGTCATCGAGGCCGCGCTCCTGCTGGAGGAGAGCCGCGCCGAGGGCGCCCACCTGGTCAGGCGTCCCACCGACCGCACGTACCTGCGCACCAGCGCCCGAACCCTGGTCGCGCCCGATATCGCCAACCCCACCCTCCAGGGCATCGCGCACGCCGCCGGCACCGCAGCCCTCATCCTCGGCCGCCGGGACGCCGGCATCCTGGACGCCGGCGAGACCCAGGCCATGGCCAACCTGTGCAAGAAGGTCCTGGGCGCCGACCTGCTGGCCACCCTCACCGGCATATGGACCGCCGCCCACCAGTGCGCCGACCACGACGCCGCCACCATGCTCGCGCACGCCCAGGACTGGTGCGCCGCCCTGGACAGCGCCGCCCCCACCCGGCCCGTGCCGGAGAACCTCGCCGACCTGCTCTCCAAAGCCGTGGGCGTCGTCATGGACCGCATGGACGCCAACGACGCCGCCGACCTCGCGGCACAAGCCGCCGCGAACAACGCCATGGCCAAGCGGTCCAGCGCCCAGGCCAAGAACCGCACCCAGCAGGCCGCCCAGCGACGCCGGGCCGCCTCCACCGCCAAGTCGGTCTTCACCCCCAACGGCACCACCGTCAGCCCCCGCGGCGCACCGAGGCCGAGCAGCAACCCGATCACCGGCACCCGCAGGCCCACCACCGCCGAGCAGAGCGCCGCCGCCCGCCTGAGCCGCGCACTGCGAGCCGCGGCCTACCGCGAGCGAACCGAGGAGCGGACCACCAGCCCCACCCCGCCCGGCCGCCTCAACATGCGCGCCGCCCTCGCCCGCGACGCCCAACGCGCCGCCGGCGCGGTGCCCACCGCAGAGCCGTTCACCCAAACCCGCCGCCGCCACTCCCCCACCCCGCCGCTGCGGGTGGGGATCGCGGTCGACGTCTCCGGCTCCATGCGCGCCGCCTGCGCGCCCGTCGCCTCCGCCGCCTGGATCGTGGCCCGCGCAGCAACCCTGACCGACCCCGACTCCCGCACCGCCACCATCGCCTACGACCAGAACCTGACCGCCCTGACCCGCCCCACCCACCGGGCACCGGAGCGCGTGACGACATTCAACGCCAACGGCGGCGCCCACAACCTCCACGCCGCCATCGACGCACTCGACCACGGCCTCGACCTCAGCCGCCCCGGCACCGGCCGCCTCCTGGTGATCGTCACCGACGCCCACTACGACCCCGACGAAACAGCCCCGGCCGTCACCCGCATCAAACGCCTCACCTCCGCCGGCTGCGCCGTACTCCAACTCACCCTCACCGCCGGATCCCGGCACCTACCCGGAACCACCCTGCTCCACCTGCCACGACCCTCCAGCGCCCCCGCCGCCATCGCCCAGGCCGCCACCGACGCCATCCGCAGAACACGCTGACGGGCTGGTACGCGACTGCCCTGAGGTGTCCCGGGCTCGGCCCGGGTCGTCAAGGTCTCCACTATGGTCGCCATGATCCGCAGTCGGGGCGCCAGCACCGCACGAGGCGGTACGGCACAGGCTGGAGACCCTGTCGATCACCCTGGGTGCGGGGTTCGGTCGGGTCAGCGAACCTCACCCAGCTGGTCACTCTCAGACGGTGGCATCGGGATGGAAGTAGCGCTGCTGGTGCAACTCTTCGCCGCGCCGGGCGGTGCCGATGCACGCCAGGAAAAGTCGCCAGCCGTCCACCGCGTCGATCGTCACCCCGTAGCCGACGGCCGGCGGGGTGGGCTCGGTGCTGTAGCGCTTGGCACGCACGAAGTGCTCCTCGGTGTCACCGGCCTTCGCGGCAGTCAGTAGGGCCTGCTCGATCTCCGCCGTCGCCGCCTTCCCACCAGGCAGATCGGGGGCCGGCTGCTCGGCCAGGCGCTCGCCGGGCTCGGCGCTGGGCGCGGTGTTCGACGCCCCGGTGATCGTCCAGTAGACGGTGCCCGCTCCAGCGGCGGTAACGGCAAGCCCATACGGACGGCCAGGCCAGGGAACGGCCGCCTCGATTCCGGGCATGGACGGAAGGTGGTTGATCAGCAAACTGCGCAGCTCAGCTGGGGTCACTGCCGGATCGTATCTGCGCCCTGCCGCAGATGATGCTGCAAGGTGCGGCGCGGCTCGGCCAATTGGATCTGGTCCTGGGGGCGAAGACAACTTCCTCCCCAGGGCAGGCGCCCGACCTGGTGAAGGGTAAAACTGCACTTCAGGAAGGGCTTTGCGGATGCTGGCCAGTTCGCCAAGGTTGCCGAACCCGTGGGTCGTATCGGTCGGTCCTTGACGCTCTGAACAGGCAGCAGGATCAGGGGCGACCGAGCCGTCCGACCTGCCAGTGCCCGCGGTCGACCTCCACGAACATCTCGTGCGCGGTGAGCACGTCCAGGACCGAGGCCATCCGCGCGGTGTGTCCGGTGCCGGGCACAACTTCGCCCAGGCGCTCGACGATCGCGGTGCGGGTCATCGGTCTCCGGGAGCCGACCAGGGTCCGGGCGACCTGGTGCAGCACCGTGTCGCCGGGGGTGCCCAGCTCGGCCTGCTGCCACAGGTCCTCCCCGCGGGTGTGCCGCTCCGCCAGCCCGGCCACCTTGGTCGAGAAGCGGCTCAGCAGCATGGGCAGCACCGGCTGCCGCTGGGAGCGCTCGGCCGGCCGGGGGTGGGTCTTGCGCCACCAGTACAGGGCTCCGGCCGCCGCCGCGCCGGTCAGCGCCGTCGCGGCCAGCCGCTTGGGCGCCATGGTGACCTCGATGCCCACACGCACTGCGAGAACCATCGCTGACTCGATCTTGTTCTCCAGGTCGGCCATGTCGCCTTCGGTCACGCCTACGTCTCCCAAAGCCTTGCGCAGGGCGATCCAGTCGCCGGCGGCGAGTCCGCTGGCGAGCAGGTCCGCGTCGGTGCCGATGAGCACCACCGGGGCGATCACGGCGGCGAGCTGCAGCATCGGCACGTCGGAGGCGTCGCGGGTGGCGAGGACCTGGGCGTGCGGGGTCATCGGCAGGCCGTCGGCCTTGACGACGTACAGGACGGGCGCGTACCGGGAGTTCCACAGCTGCAGCGCCCGCTCCAGGTCGAACCGGCCCCCTTCGCGGTGCCGGTCGGCGAGCACCCGCGGTACCTCCTTCCACACGTGCTCCGGGATCAGGCACCGCACCGTCCCTGCCCGGGCTCCGGCGACGAACGAGGACGGCGCCTTGCGCCTGGTCGCCGCGATGATGTCCGTGGTCAACACGGAGGTGTCCAGCAGGGCGCGGCGCAGCGAGTCGCGCCGGTACAGGGTGCGCCGACCGGGTGGCACCAGATCGTTCATCTGCGCATCGTAGTGCGGGAGTTGATCAGTAGGCAGGGGATTTCGGAGAGAGTGGACACTGCTTGAAATCCCCGATACGTCCGAAGTCCGCTCGGTCCTCAGCCGGGAGTTCTCGCTGGACGGCACCATCCATCTGGCGGTCAGGCTGGTGGAGTCCGATCCCGCGCTGGCCACCCCGCGCACCAACGGGCATCACCCGATCGGGTGAAGATCTCGGCCTCTCCCGTGCCACCGCCCTGGCGACACTAGATTCGGATATATGAGACCCATTGAGCTGCCCAAGGTCGAGTCCGACCTGTCCAGCTCCATGGCTCTGGCCGCTCTACCGGCATCCGCCAGCCGGGCACGGCTACGGCATCTCCGGTCGACGAACCTGAGGCGGCACCTGGCACTGATCGACGATCGCGTCGTGAAGCAGGCCAAGATCCTCCGGTCAAGCCCGCACGCCAGGTCTCACGGTGCGGACGGTGCCGCAGAGATCGGTATCGCTACCGGCGCCATCAAGATCTGTATAGCTTCATACGCCCTGGAACACTGGCTCCAGGAGATGCTCCAGCAGGGAAATGACCTCCGCGGCGGCTCGTCCGCCGTCATGGATGCCTATCTCCTGCCCGCTTCCCACACCCGCCGGCCGACCAGCGAGCCCGTCGATTTCGTACCGGTCATCCCGACGGGCCAGGTGGTCGTGCTGCTCGAAAAGTGGCGATGGGGGCACGCTCAGTCCCTCACCGCGCGGCAACTTGCTTCTGCAAGTTGGCTCTTGCTTCCCAGTGTCATTGTCAAGATTGCGATTGCGTCTCCCCTGCCGGTCTGTGGATGGGAGACGGAGCCACTGACGATGGCCTGCGGGGTGACGAGACTGACGACGCCGCTGGTTCCCCGGCCGCCCTCGGCCAGTGCTGCCCGGCATCTCGGGCAGCAGCTGGCCCTGGCCGCCTGATCAGGACCACCCCCTCCGACCACAAGCGGAGACCCTTCTTCCTGATCGGAACCTCTGGTGTCCTTCTTCAAGTCGCTCGGCGAGGAGACCCTCGTCAAGCTGGTCGCCCTCATGCTCGTGGGCGGCCTCGACATCTGGCTGCAGTTCCTGCTCCACCACCGACAGCAGCACCGTTCGAGCCCCGGTTCACTGCGCCAGGCCAGCTCCCGGACCGGTAGGCACGACCAACTCCACCGCATCTACCAGCGGCGGCAGCGCCCCACTTCTCGGCGTGGCCCGACCGCCCGCAAGGTGGAGAAGTCCCGCCGTCCGATGCGGCGGCGGCCGGCCCGGCGCGGCCCTGGTACCCGGCACGGCTGAGTCCATGAACGCTCCGGGGCTGCTGCAGGGGGCCGTTCCCACACCAGCCCCGGAGCGTTGACCACGTCATCGGCACCGCCGACGCTGCGCCTTCTCCAGCACACACCAGCAGCCGGACGCCCCTCGGCGCATTCGTCCGAACCAGTCCTCCGGGGCTTGAACAACGGGGCCCCGCAGGTGGCAGACTCGTCGTGAGGGTTCAGGGGCGGATGGCGACCGCTCCGTAGCAGGAGGCTTCGATGTCGGTAACGGGCTCGATGTCGGTGTCGGACTCCGGGTTCCAGCGGGGCGTTGCCGCGACTCCCGGCTCCAGGAGGTCCCAGCCGGTGAAGAACTCGGCGAACTCGGCACGGGTGCGGGCCACGACGGGCGTTCCGGCCGCGGTGTAGACCTGGATGACGCGGGCGGTCTCCTCCGGCGCGAAGTCCTGGGTGAGGTGGCTGATCACCAGCGCGGAGCCGCTGGGCAACTCGGCCTTGAAGCCCTCGGCGATCTGGCGCGCCTCATCGGGGACGAAGTGCAGCAGTGCGTTCATCGACAGCGCGATCGGGCGGCTGAAGTCGAGGGTACGAGCGGCGGCTTCCAACAGAAAGGCGGGATCCCGGACATCCGCCTGGACATAGGAGGTGACACCCTGCTCGGTGCCGTGCAACAGCGCCTTGGCGTGCAGCAGGACGATCGGGTCGTTGTCGGCGTAGACGACAGCAGCGTCCGGCGCGACCTGCTGCGCGACCTCGTGCAAGTTCGGCGACGTCGGGATGCCGGTACCGACGTCCAAGAACTGCCGGATACCGGAACGGGCCAGTATCCGCGTCGAGCGGCGCATGAAGGCCCGGTTGGCACGGGCGGCGGAACGCGCGAAGGGGAACACCGCGAGGGCCTGCCCAGCCGCCTCGCGATCTGCGGGGAAGTTGGTGGTGCCGCCCAGGTAGAAGTCGTACATGCGCGCCGAGTGCGGGCGGTGGATGTCAAGCTTGACCTCGACGTCATCGGCCTGAGCGCTTGCGTCTGCCATGAACTCCCCCAGAAAGTCCGCTAGTTCGCCGTACACCGGGCAGGTCGAACCGCAACCTACGCCGCCGTGGCGAACGGTGGCGAACCCTGGCGCGACCCCCACCCCACTATGCCCATACCTGTGAACAGGCAATCAAGAGCCGCGCAGCACGTCCCCGAGAAGCACCTGGCGACCCGGTCAGCCCCGGTCGCCAGTTGATCATTCTCGGTCGCCATCCGAGAAAAGTAGGCTTTTCATTTATCAGCACTTATTTCCGGCCCTGAAATTCTGTGCAGCGATTTAACATCTGGGCCCTTATTGCGACTTAATGTTCTTATGCGGGACGCCAGTTCCCGCTGTGACCGCCGACCGGCCCCGGGGCTCCCGGTGCCGGCGGCCCGCTGGGGTGGCGACCGAACAGGCGCCGCCGGGGAGGAATGGAACGTGAACGAGAGCGACTGGGCGGTAGGAGACCGGAGCCGCCTGACGTTCGACGCGTTCTGCGAGTCGCGCACCAAGGCGTGGGCCGGGTTCGCCAGGGCACAGCTGCGTGACGAAGAGGCCGCTGCCAAGGCGCTGTCGGCCGTGCGGAAGCGCGTGTGGCAGGAGTGGCCGCGCATCCTGCGTGAGCAGATCCCCGCCTTCCACGCCTGGACGATCCTCAAGGAGGAGATCGGCGCGGCCTTGGCCGAGATGCTCCTGACCGGCCGTCCGCTGCCCACCCGGGAGTCCGTCCCGAGCTGGGTCTACGCCGTGAAGTCCGCCGCCGAGCGGGCACAGGACCTCATGACCGAGGGCAGCCACCAGCAGCTGTACGCCGCGCTGCGAAGGCTGCCGGAACGGCGCCGCGATGTGATCGTGCTGCGCTACCTGCTCGACCTGCCGGACGCCCAGATCGCCGACTACCTCGGGACGGGCGAGGTGAACGTCCGCTCCACCGCCTCCCAGGCCCTCGACCGCCTGGCCGTGGCGCTCGGCGGCACGCGGGGAGAGCGCCAATGAGCACCGGCCGCGGCGTGCAGCCCAACCCGAGGGAAGTCCAAGTTCCCCGGAACCCGACCGAGGCGGACGACGACGCCTGGAACAGGTTCCTGGTCGCCCCGCGTCCGTTCTCCACCGAGCACGCCCAGGCCACCCACGAACTCGGCCTCGCCACCACCCTGGTCCTCGGGATGCCGACCGCCGCCGCGTCCTTGGACCTGCTCGTCAACAACGACCGCATCCACCCCGAGGGCGCCCTCGTGCTGGGCGCGCTGCTGTACGTCGCGGGCCACCGCGACGGCGCCCAGTTCTGGTGGCAGTTCGCGGCCGGCGGCGGCTCCTATACCGCCGCATCCTGCCTGAGCCTGCTCCACCGCAGCCTCGGCGAACTCGGCGACGCCGAAGTCTGGCGCCACCAGGCCGACGCCCTGGATGCCGAACCCCGCACTCCGCAGCGCGCCCTGGACTTCCAGAGCTCCCTGCTCCCGGCCGGAGTCCTCGCCGAGATCCTCACCCTGTGCCACGAGGGCCTCGACGTGAAGCTCCCGCCCCGCCTCGCCGCCGTGATCCACCAACTCCCCGTCGACAGCGACGACCCCGAGTACGGAGAACTGCCCCAGGTCAGCAGCACCCTCGTCCGCGACCTGGCCAGGTAGGGCAGACGACAGCGGCGGTCCGCCCGGCACGGGCACCGGATCCGCCGCAGCCACGGCCTCGGCGAGGCGGGTAGGGCTTCACACCTCACCTGCCCCGCCGGGGCCGCCTGTCATGCTGCCCCGGCCTCCCCGCATCACCGGGGCCTGAGGGTGCAGCAGTTCCGGAGCGCCGCCCTCTTCATCGGCCGCCAGGACTCCGGCGCCCGCGCCGGACCGCAGGCACCGTGCTGTCCGGCAGCCGCCAGGAGCGGTGGGCGCGCAGCAGCGGCCCGCGCTCGGCCGGGTCGGTGCCGCGCAGGACCAGCCACAGGGTGAGCAGGTCGCGCAGGGCACCGGCGAGGGCACGGGCGTCGCGCGGTCGGCGGACGAGACGGACGAACACGAGCGGGACGGTGGCGAGGGCGAACGGGTGAAGATCCATCAGGTTCTCTCCTGCGGTCGGTGGGACTGATTCGGGAAGGCCCGGCCTGAGCCCAGGAGTTGATGAAATCCTTGAGGCCGGCGCGAGTCGCTTGGCCGCTTTCGCCGACAACCCCGAACTCGACGACCACGCCCGCGTGGACGCGGCTGCCGCCTTGGCCGAGGTAGACGGCTACCGGGAGGCGGGCGTGGAGCGGCTGACCGCCCTCGCCGACAACCCCGAACTCGACGACGACATCCGCGTGGACGCGGCCGCCTGCCTCGACCGGAAGAACAACCGCCAGTAACAGGGCGTCACCTTCTCAGCCGCCCTCACCGGGTCCGGTCGGGGCCTCGCCCGACCATGACCGAGTTGGGCTTCGAAGCGGTTGAGCGTGCTGTGGAGGTACATAGTCGCGCGCTAGTCGCGCAGCCGTTTCCACCCCTGATCTGACGGATCGTCACTTCCTTGCGGAGGCCTCCGGCGGTCACCAGGGGACAATAATGGTTAAGGCACGGAGGATCGGAAAGAGTCGGAATCACCTTCCTGACCTGGCGTTTCATCAGAAACACCCGCCCGCACGGCACGTGGCGCAGATCACATGTGCCCGAAAAATCCCGTGACCCAGATCACAGAAAATGCGTCTCGCCATTCAAGACGACCATCGAACAAAATTCCGAGTACCCCAAAATCTGACGGTCCGTCATCCCTGGAGGTACATTTTTCTGCGCGCTAGTCGCGCAAGAGCTCGAAATTGGTCTAGACAACGAGCAAGCCCCAGGCCGCTGACCTGGGGCTTTACCGTGGAGCGGGTGACGAGAATCGAACTCGCGCTCTAAGCTTGGGAAGCTCATGTTCTACCATTAAACTACACCCGCAGCTGACGAACCGTCAGTGACGGCCCGATCAAGGACCACTGTACCCCATGGTGCGGGGTGGTGAGCGCAGGGTTTCCGGTGGCGGCGAGCCTGGGTGGGCGGTGTCCGGTAGATCCCCTAATGTGACGCTGTCGGCGGAAGTGTGGGAAGGGGACCGATGGAGCAGCGCACCGTGGTTCGTTGTGCCGAGGGGCACGTGTTCAGTACGGCGGCGTTCCCGATGCAGCACTTGCAGGCGGGGCGGTTGGGGCCGGGGCGGTTGTTGCGGTGCCCCAGGTGCGGGCGGTTGCGGAGTTCGGTGCCGGCGGACGTTTCGGAGCTGTCGGCGGACGAACTGGCGCGCGGTCTGCGGCTGGTGGCGGTGGAGTCGCTGGCGTAGCGGCCCGGCCGGAGCAGTCCACGGGGCGGGCGCTTTTGGGGCGTCCGCCCCGTGGCACGTACGCTCGGGGCGTGCTGCTCTCCGACAACGACATCCGTGCCGAGATCGACAAGGGGCGGGTCGTGATCGACCCGTTCGAGCCGTCGATGGTCCAGCCGTCGAGCATCGACGTCCGCCTGGACCGGTTCTTCCGGGTTTTCGAGAACCACCGCTATCCGCACATCGACCCCTCCGAGGAGCAGCCGGACCTGACCCGGCTGGTCGAGCCGGAGGGGGACGAGGCGTTCATCCTGCACCCCGGCGAGTTCGTGCTGGCGTCCACCTACGAGGTGATCACGCTGCCCGACGACGTGGCCTCCCGGCTGGAGGGCAAGTCGAGCCTGGGCCGGCTCGGGCTGCTGACGCACTCGACGGCGGGCTTCATCGACCCGGGATTCAGCGGGCACGTGACGCTGGAGCTGTCGAACGTCGCGACGCTGCCGATCAAGCTGTACCCGGGCATGAAGATCGGGCAGCTGTGCCTGTTCCGGCTCTCCTCGCCGTCCGAGCACCCGTACGGCTCGGAGCGCTACGGCTCGCGGTACCAGGGGCAGCGCGGCCCGACGCCGTCCCGCTCCTACCTGAACTTCCACCGCACCCAGGTCTGATCCCGACGGAGTGCGGCGACGGGGGCCGGTCCCGGGCACGGGGCCGGCCTCCGCCGCGTCCACGAGAGGACCGGACGCGAGAGGTCGGGCGCGAGAGGTCGGGCGCAGGCGGCTCAGGCGCGGACGGGGGTGGTGACGGCGGTGAGTTCGGTGCCGTCCGCGGAGAGCGCCAGTTCGGTGCGCAGGGCGGTGAGTTCGCCGAGGTGGTGGAGGTGGGTGCCGCCGCAGGCGATGTCGGCGGGGCCCTCGGGGAGGTCGGTGTGCCAGCGGCGGCGGGCGGTGAGCCCGGGGCCGGGGGTGTCGATCCGGACCGGGGCGTCGGCGGCGACCCAGGCGGCCAGGCGGGCGTTGACGTCCGCGGTGAGGGCGGGGAGGGCGTCGGCCAGGGCCGGCAGGGTGTCGGTGGCGTCGGCGGTGAAGCCCTTCTTCTTCAGGGACTTGCCGATCCGGTAGGTGTCGGTGCTGGCGGCGGTGTCCATCACCGAGCCGTCCATGGCGAGGCTGTCGAAGTCGGGGTGGCCGAGGGCGTCGGCGCGGCCCGGGTCCTTGCGCCAGCGCGGGGCGAGCGCGGCGTTCAGCGCGAGGGCCAGCAGGTGGCAGCCGGTGTGCGCGGCGGAGAGCCGGGCGCGGCGGTCGGCGTCGACGGCGAGGTGCGCGGTGCGTCCGACCGCGTCGGGGCCGAGCGCGCCGGCGGGCAGCACGTGCAGCACCAGCCAGGCCCAGTCCTCCTCGCCGCGCCGGACCGGGATGTCGGCGCCGACCGCGAACTCGCCGGCCGGACCGGCCGCGCCGGTGAGGCAGTCGACGACGGGGTGGGCGGTGCCGTCGACGGTGAGGGTGCCGTGGTCGGCGGGCTGGTCGGGCCAGGTGTGGTCGACGGGGTGGAACGGGGTGGCCTCGGTGACCACGGCGGTGCGGCCGTCGGGGAGGGCGTGCACGACGAGGACCGGGGACTCGCCGGTCACCGCCCCGGCCGGGAAGCTGACGTGGGTGGTGGGCAGGCTCATGCGCGGGCTCCGGGCGGGGTGTGAGGGTGAGGGCGGGCCGGACGACCCACCCTACAAACCCGGACGGACCGTCCCCGACCCCGTCCCCGGCACCGCCCCCGGCACCGCCCCCGGCACCGCCCCCGGGACGCGCCGCGGGACGGGCCCGCGGGTGGCGTCAGCCCAGGGTGGGCAGCTTGATCAGCACCAGCAGCGCCAGCAGCTGCACCGCGGCCGCGCCGGCCGCCTTGCCCCAGGGCAGGTCGTGGATCCGGCGCACCATGACGGTCAGCAGCACCGCGCAGCCGACCCAGGTCGCCCAGCCGACCGCCTGCACGACGGGGTTGCCGACCGGCAGGAAGAGCGCGAGCAGCAGCCGCGGGGCGTCGGTGGTCCAGCTGATCAGCGCGGCCAGGCCGACCGTGGACTGCCAGGGGCCGTCGCCGCCGAACTGCCGGGCCAGCGCGTACGTCACCGCGGAGAGCACCCCGCCCGCCAGCGTGAAGCCGAGCGCGGCGCCGCCGAGCGCCCACAGCGCGACCGCGAAGGTGGAGTGCACCACCTGGTCGTAGGTGGAGTCGATGGCGAACACCGCGAGCACGCCGTACAGCAGCGACACGCACAGCGCGGGCAGCCACACCTGGTGGTCGCGCATCCGGTCGAAGGTGGCGCCGGGGCTGCGGTAGATCCCGACCAGCAGCTGCCGCCAGGGCAGCCGGGGCCCGCCGGTGTGCGGCGCGGCCTGCCCGCCGGCCCGGTAGACGGCGACGTTGTCCGCCGGACCCTGCTCGTAGCCGCCGCGGCCGTAGCCGTCGTGACCGCCCTGCTCGTAGCCGTCGTAGCCGTCGTACCCGCCCTGGCCGCCCTGGCCGTAGCCGTCGTGCCCGTAGCCGTCCTGCCCGTAGCCGTGGCCGTCCTGGCCGCCGTACGGGTACGGCTCGCCGTAGGGCTGCTCGCCGAGGGCGAAGGCCCTGGTGTGGCCGGGCTGGTCGCCGGGCCCGGACGGGCCGGGGTGGGCGGGGTGCGGGGCGGTGAAGTACTCGGGGGCGCCGGTGGGCACGCCCTGGTACGGGTCGCCCTGGGGGACGCCCGGTCGGGGTGCCGACCAGCCGTGCCGGGGGTCGGCGCCCCGTCCGTCGTCGTGTCGATTGCCAGCCACGCTTCGACGGTACCCGCAAGGGCTGACCCGCCGTCGGGTGATCATGGCGGCGGGGCCGGATTGCAGCCGTCCTGTGACGCTGCGGTCCGGCCCCGCCGAAGGGGGTGCGCGGTGGGGTCAGCCCTTGACGCGGGCGCCGGGCGCGTGCACCGCGGCGGCGTTGCTCAGGCCGGCCTCGCAGCCGCCGGGGCCCGCGGACAGGCGCACGGCGCCGACCGGGAGGCGGGTGCCGCAGGCGATCCGCAGGCCGTTGGGGAGCTCGTTCTCGGCCTCCAGGACGGCGCCGTCGCCGATCACCACGCCGTCCAGCGAGCAGCGCTCACCGATCTCGGCGTAGGCGCCGACGATGGAGTCCTTGATGTACGCACCGGCCTGGATGCGGGCGCCCGGCAGCACGACGCTGCCCTCGACGATGGCGCCGGCGGCGATCTGCGCGCCCTTGGAGACGACGGTGCCGGAGCTCAGCACGGCGGCCGGGTCGACGGCCGAGCCGGGCAGCAGCAGCGCCTCGCCGGTGGGGCCGGGGACGGCCGGGGAGTCGACCTTGCCGAGCACCAGGTCGGCCGAGCCGCGGACGAACGCGCCGGGGGTGCCCAGGTCCAGCCAGTACGAGGTGTCGACGACGCCGCGCAGCAGCGCGCCGGTGGCGAGCAGCTCGGGGAAGGTCTCGCGCTCGACCGAGACCTCGCGGCCGGCCGGGATGCGGTCGATGACCGAACGGGTGAAGACGTAGCAGCCCGCGTTGATCTGGTCGGTGACGATCTGCTCGGGCGTCTCGGGCTTCTCCAGGAAGGCGAGCACCCGGCCGTCCCGGTCGGTCGGGACGAGACCGAAGGCGCGCGGGTCGGCCACCCGGGTGAGGTGCAGGGTGACGTCGGCCCCGGAGTCGCGGTGCCCGTCGCGCAGGGCGGCGATGTCCAGGCCGGAGAGGATGTCGCCGTTGAAGACCAGCACCGGCTCGTCCGGGCCGCAGGTCAGGCCGGAGGCGGCGTTGCGGATCGCGCCGCCGGTGCCCAGCGGTTCCTCCTCGGTGAGGTAGACCAGCTCGATGCCGTAGGGGCTGCCGTCCTGGAAGTGGTCGACGAACACGTCGGCGAGGTACGAGGTGGCGAGCACGACGCGGGTGACGCCGGCCGCGGCGGCGCGGGCCAGCTGGTGGGCGATGAAGGGGACGCCCGCCACGGGCAGCATCGGCTTCGGCGTGTGGGTGGTCAGCGGGCGGAGTCGGGTGCCCTTTCCGCCGACCAGCATGATCGCCTGGGTCATGTGATGTCTCCCGTGGTCGAATTCCGGCGGCCCGGCACGACAGGGTCCGGTGTGCTCGCTCGGTGAACTGGTCGAGGCGGCGCGGCACGCCCCTCGACGGAGCCAGTACTCTCCCTGGCTCCGCCGCATACTCTATTTGCCCGAACAGCGTCCGAGCGCCACCGGCCAGGTCGATCCGGTGTACGAATCGGCACATCCGGCCGCGACGGCCCGCCGGGAACGCTCCGCAGTGGCTGCCGCCCGGGGGCCCGGGCCCCGGAGTCCCGCCCGGAGCCACCCCTGGGCCGCCCCTGAGCCGCCCCGGCGGACCCGCGCCCGGCCCGTGCCCGGCCCGTGCCCGGCCCGCACCCCGCCCACGCCCCGCCCGCGCCCGGCCCCTGCGTCCCCGAACGGGCCGGACCCCGGCGCCGCTGCGAGCGTCCGGGGTCCGGGGGTGACGGGCGGGGTGAGCGGGCGTCAGGCGTCGACCGGCTCGGCCTCGGCGGTCGGGACGGCCTTGACCGACTCCAGCAGCAGCTGGGCCACGTCGACCACCTTCAGGTGCTCCTTTGCCGCGCCCTCGTTCTTCTTGCCGTTGACCGAGTCGGAGAGCATCACCAGGCAGAACGGGCAGGCGGTGGAGACGATGTCGGGGTTCAGCGACAGCGCCTCGTCGACCCGCTCGGTGTTGATCCGCTTGCCGATCCGCTCCTCCATCCACATCCGGGCGCCGCCGGCGCCGCAGCAGAAGCCGCGCTCCTTGTGACGGTGCATCTCCTCGTTGCGCAGGCCGGGCACCTTGCCGATGATCTCGCGCGGCGGGGTGTAGACCTTGTTGTGCCGGCCGAGGTAGCACGGGTCGTGGTAGGTGATCAGGCCCTCCACCGGGTTGACCGGCAGCAGCTTGCCCTCGTCGATCAGGTGCTGGAGCAGCTGGGTGTGGTGGATGACCTCGAAGTGGCCGCCGAGCTGCGGGTACTCGTTGGCGATGGTGTTGAAGCAGTGCGGGCAGGTGGCGACGATCCGCTTGGTGGGGCCCATCACTCCTTCAGACGCAGCCTCCAGCGCGGCGTTCAGGGTCTCGACGTTCTGCGCGCCCAGCATCTGGAACAGGAACTCGTTGCCCAGGCGGCGCGGGGAGTCACCGGTGCAGGTCTCCTCCTTGCCGAGGATCGCGAACTTCACGCCCGCGGTGTGCAGCAGTTCGGCGAAGGCCTTGGTGGTCTTCTTGGCCCGGTCCTCCAGGGCGCCGGCGCAGCCGACCCAGTAGAGGTACTCGACCTCGGCGGGGTCGATGTCCTCGCCGATCACCGGCACCTCGATGCCGGTCTCCTTCTTCAGCTCCTTGACCCAGTCCAGGCGCGCCTTGGTGGCCAGGCCCCACGGGTTGCCCTTGTTCTCCAGGTTCTTGAGCATCGTCCCGGCCTCGGTCGGGAAGCTGCTCTCGATCATCACCTGGTAGCGGCGCATGTCGACGATGTGGTCGATGTGCTCGATGTCGACCGGGCACTGCTCGACGCAGGCGCCGCAGGTGGTGCAGGACCACAGCACGTCCGGGTCGATGACGCCGCCCAATTCACCGTTGGGGCCGGCCTCGGCGGTGCCGATCAGCGGGCGCTCGGCCTCGGCCAGGGCGGCGGCAGGGACGCCGGCCAGCTGCTCGGCCGTCGCCCGCTCCTCGCCCTCCACGGACTTGCCGCCGCCGGCCAGCAGGTACGGGGCCTTGGCGAAGGCGTGCTCGCGCAGGCTCATGATCAGCAGCTTGGGCGACAGCGGCTTGCCGGTGTTCCAGGCCGGGCACTGCGACTGGCAGCGGCCGCACTCGGTGCAGGTGGAGAAGTCGAGGATGCCCTTCCAGGAGAAGTGCTCGACCTGGGAGACGCCGAACACGGCGTCGTCCGCCGGGTCCTCGAAGTCGATCGGGGCGCCGCCGCTGGTCATCGGGCGCAGCGCGCCGAGCGCGGTGCCGCCGTCGTCCTCGCGCTTGAAGTAGATGTTGAAGAACGCCAGGAAGCGGTGCCAGGCGACGCCCATCGAGGGGTTGACGCCGATGGTGATCGCCCAGGCGAAGGAGATGCAGATCTTCAGCATCGCGAACAGGTAGACCAGGTTGACCAGGGTGCCGTGCGCGGTGCCGTGGAAGGCGGCGGCGATCGGGTACGAGACCAGGTAGGCCGGGTCGTAGGAGTCGACGCCCTCCAGGGCGCCCTCCAGGCCGCGGAGCATCATGATGCACAGGCCGATGCCGAGGATCGTGTACTCGACGTAGAAGGCCTGCCAGGCGATCGAGCCGGCGAACCGGGACTTGCGGCCGGCCCGGGAGGGCAGGCTGAGCAGGCGGACCGCCATCAGGACGAGGATGCCCAGGGTGGTGAGGGTGCCGATCAGTTCGACGAAGACGTTCCACGGCAGCCAGTGGCCGATCACCGGGAGGACGAACTCGGCGTCGAAGAGCTGCCCGAAGGCGTTCACCAGGGTGAGCACCAGGGAGAAGAAGCCGACGGCGACGAACCAGTGGGCGACGCCGACGACGCCCCAGCGGTTCATCCGGGTGTGGCCGAGGAACTCCTTGACCACGGTGGCGGCCCGCTGCGCGGGCTGCCCGAAGCGGGTGGTGTCGGCGGAGCCGGTGCGCACCACCTTGTAGATGTACAGCGCCGCCCGGGCGGCGAGCGCGGTGCCGATCACGAAGGTGACCAGCGAGATGACGATCGCTGCTAGCTGCATCGGCTCTCCGTCTCCAGCGGCTTGTTCCCAGTGGTGCCCAGTCCTCCAGAGAGTGTACTGGTCGGTAACTTGGAGGGCTGACCCGCCGGACATTACCGCTCGTTAACACTCCACCAGAAGATGTTCAAGGTATGGCGGCAGTCACTAAGCCCCGACTCACCCGTCCGGCGCAGCCGCCGCACCCCTCGCGACATAAGCGCTCAGTAAAGTTGAGCGACACCGGCTCAAAGCTGTTGACGCCGCCGGACCGGTCGTGCATCCTTGAGTCCGTACTGCTCAACTTCTCCCCGGAGGTATTCACGATGGCACGCGCGGTCGGCATCGACCTCGGTACGACGAACTCCGTCGTCAGTGTTCTTGAGGGCGGTGAGCCCACGGTCATCACCAACGCCGAGGGCGCTCGGACCACGCCGTCCGTCGTCGCCTTCGCCAAGAACGGCGAGGTGCTCGTCGGCGAGGTGGCCAAGCGCCAGGCGGTCACCAACGTGGACCGCACCATCCGCTCGGTCAAGCGCCACATGGGCACCGACTGGAAGATCGGCATCGACGGCAAGGACTTCACGCCGCAGCAGATCTCCGCCTTCGTCCTGCAGAAGCTCAAGCGGGACGCCGAGTCCTACCTGGGCGAGACGGTCACCGACGCCGTCATCACCGTCCCGGCGTACTTCAACGACTCCGAGCGCCAGGCCACCAAGGAGGCCGGCGAGATCGCGGGCCTGAACGTCCTGCGCATCGTCAACGAGCCGACCGCGGCCGCCCTGGCCTACGGCCTGGACAAGGACGACCAGACCATCCTGGTCTTCGACCTCGGCGGCGGCACCTTCGACGTGTCGCTGCTGGAGATCGGCGACGGCGTGGTCGAGGTCAAGGCCACCAACGGCGACAACCACCTCGGCGGCGACGACTGGGACCAGCGGGTCGTCGACCACCTGGTGAAGGTCTTCCAGTCCGGCCACGGCGTCGACCTGTCCAAGGACAAGATGGCCGTCCAGCGCCTGCGCGAGGCCGCCGAGAAGGCCAAGATCGAGCTGTCCTCCTCCTCGGAGACCTCGATCAACCTGCCCTACATCACGGCCTCCGCCGAGGGCCCGCTGCACCTGGACGAGAAGCTCACCCGCTCCCAGTTCCAGCAGCTCACCGCCGACCTGCTGGACCGCTGCAAGGTCCCGTTCCACAACGTGATCAAGGACGCCGGCATCCAGCTGTCCGAGATCGACCACGTGGTCCTGGTCGGCGGCTCGACCCGCATGCCGGCCGTCGCCGAGCTCGTCAAGGAGCTGACCGGCGGCAAGGACGCCAACAAGGGCGTCAACCCGGACGAGGTCGTCGCCATCGGCGCCTCGCTCCAGGCCGGTGTCCTCAAGGGCGAGGTCAAGGACGTCCTGCTGCTCGACGTCACCCCGCTGTCCCTCGGCATCGAGACCAAGGGCGGCATCATGACCAAGCTGATCGAGCGCAACACCACGATCCCGACCAAGCGCTCGGAGATCTTCACCACCGCCGAGGACAACCAGCCCTCCGTCCAGATCCAGGTCTACCAGGGCGAGCGCGAGATCGCGGCGTACAACAAGAAGCTCGGCATGTTCGAGCTGACCGGCCTGCCGCCGGCCCCCCGCGGCCTGCCGCAGATCGAGGTCACCTTCGACATCGACGCCAACGGCATCATGCACGTGGCCGCGAAGGACCTCGGCACCGGCAAGGAGCAGAAGATGACCGTCACCGGCGGCTCCTCGCTGCCGAAGGACGAGGTCAACCGCATGCGCGAGGAGGCCGAGCGCTACGCGGAGGAGGACACCAAGCGCCGCGAGGCCGTCGAGACCCGCAACCAGGGCGAGCAGCTCGTCTACTCGACCGAGAAGTTCATCGCGGACAACGCGGACAAGCTCCCGGCCGACGTCAAGACCGAGGTCGAGACCGCCATCGGCGAGCTCAAGGAGACCCTCAAGGGCGAGGACATCGCGGCCATCCGCACCGCCACCGAGAAGGTCTCCACCACCGCCCAGAAGCTCGGCGCGGCGCTGTACGCGCAGGCCGACGGCGCGGGCGCGGCGGCCGGTGCGGCCGGGGCCGGCGAGGCGGGCGCCAAGGACGACGACGTGGTGGACGCCGAGATCGTCGACGACGAGAAGCCCAAGGGCGGTGCGGCATGACGGAGAAGCCGCAGGGCGAGCAGCCCGGCGACGACTCCGCCGCCGAGGAGGCCGTGCTCAAGGCAGCCGAGGAGGCCGTCGCGGGCGCCGGTGCCGACGAGCTGGCCGCCGCCAAGCGCGAGGCCGGCGAGCGCACCGCCGACCTGCAGCGGCTCCAGGCCGAGTACCAGAACTACCGCAAGCGGGTCGAGCGGGACCGGTCCACCGTCCGCGAGATCGCCGTCTCCAACATCCTGGAGTCGCTGGTCCCGGTGCTGGACGACATCGGCCGGGCCCGCGAGCACGGCGAGGTGACGGGCGGCTTCAAGTCGGTCGCCGAGTCGCTGGAGACGGTCGTCGCCAAGCTCGGGCTGCAGCAGTTCGGCAAGGAGGGCGAGCCCTTCGACCCGACCATCCACGAGGCGCTGATGCACAGCTACTCGTCGGACGTGACGGAGGACACCTGCGTGCAGATCCTCCAGCCCGGGTACCGGATCGGCGAGCGGATCATCCGCCCGGCGATGGTCGCGGTCGCGGAGCCCCAGCCGGGCACCCAGACCACCGGCGAGCCGGACGACGACAAGGCTGACGGTTCGTCCGACAGCTGAGTAGAGTCCCCGTGCGCTGCGGAGTCGTACGTCGTCCAGTACGGCGGCCGGCTCCGCAGCGCCGTATCGAGGCGCCGCGCCGCGGCGCCGCTTCGCAACAGAACTTCGGGATTCCGGGAGGTGGCGGTCAAAGGCCATGAGCGCTAAGGACTACGTGGAGAAGGACTACTACAAGGTCCTCGGCGTGCCCAAGGACGCCACCGCCGCAGAGATCAAGAAGACCTACCGCAAGCTGGCCCGCGAGTTCCACCCGGACGCGAACAAGGGTGACACCAAGGCCGAGGAGCGGTTCAAGGACATCTCCGAGGCGTACGACGTGCTCTCCGACGAGAAGCGCCGCAAGGAGTACGACGAGGCCCGCTCGCTGTTCGCGGGCGGCGGCTTCCGCCCCGGCGGGGCGGGCGCGGCCGGCGGCTTCGACTTCGGGGACCTGTTCAACGGCGGGGGCGGCGGCAGCGGCGGCGGCATCGGCGACGTGTTCGGCGGCCTGTTCAACCGCGGCGGCCGACAGACCGCCCAGCCGCGCCGCGGGGCGGACGTCGAGACCGAGGTCACGCTGAACTTCGAGGAGGCCGTGGACGGCGCGACCGTGCCGCTGCGGATGACCTCCCAGGCCGCCTGCCGCGCCTGCGCCGGGACGGGCGCCAAGGCCGGCACCACCCCGCGGGTCTGTCCGACCTGCGTCGGCGCCGGCACCGTCAGCCGCGGCCAGGGCGCCTTCGCCCTCTCCGAGCCCTGCCGGGACTGCAAGGGCCGCGGCATGATCGTCGACGACCCGTGCACCGTCTGCCACGGCAGCGGCCGGGCCTCCTCGGCCCGCACCATGCAGGTCCGCATCCCGGCCGGGGTGCAGGACGGCCAGCGGATCAGGCTCAAGGGCAAGGGCGCCCAGGGCGAGCGCGGCGGCCAGCCCGGGGACCTCTACGTCACCGTGCACGTCGACCCGCACCCGGTGTTCGGACGCAAGGGCGACAACCTCACGGTCACGGTGCCGGTGAGCTTCCCCGAAGCCGCGCTCGGCGGCACCATCGAGGTGCCGACCCTGAACGGCCCGGCCGTGAAGCTCAAGCTGCCCCCCGGCAGCGCCAACGGCCTGACCATGCGGGCCCGCGGCAAGGGCGCCACCCGCAAAGACGGCACCCGCGGCGACCTGCTGGTCACCGTGGAGGTCACGGTGCCCACGCACGTCACCGGAGACGCGCTGACGGCACTGGAGCAGTACCGCGAGGCCACCGCCTCGGACGACCCGCGAGCCGCCCTGTTCAAGGCGGCGGAGGGAGCGTGAGATCCCGATGAGTCCCCACTCCGACAGTAGCCACGGCCCCGACGGCACCGGCCGGATCGGCCCCGGCCCCGGTCTCGGCGAGGGCCTGCCCGGCGGCGGCCGCCCCCGCGCCGCCGCCCCGCCGTACGTCCTCACCGAGGACACCCCGGTCTACGTCATCTCCGTCGCCGCCGAACTCTCCGGCCTGCACCCGCAGACCCTCCGCCAGTACGACCGCCTCGGCCTGGTCAGCCCCGACCGCACGGCCGGCCGCGGCCGCCGCTACTCCGCCCGGGACATCCAGCAGCTGCGCGAGGTCCAGCGCCTCTCCCAGGACGAGGGCATCAACCTGGCCGGTATCAAGCGCATCATCGAACTGGAGAACCAGGTCGCCGCCCTCCAGTCCCGCGTCGCCGAACTCGTCGACGCCCTGGAGGGCGCCGCCGCCACCCTCCAGCAGCGCGAGGCCGCCGTCCACGCCTCCTACCGCCGCGACCTGGTCCCCTACCAGCAGGTCCAGCAGTCCAGCGCACTGGTGGTGTGGCGGCCCAAGCGCTGAGCACCATCGGCACGACGCCGCCGGTACCTCCCGTTCGGGGGGTGCCGGCGACTCTCCGTTCCGTGAGAGAGTGCCAGCGAGCACCAGCTGGCAGGACCAGCCAGAGTAGAAAATAATCCGGCTCGGGCATCCGACTCCGGCCTAAACTCAGTCAGATGCCCGGAGCCCGTGGGGTGAACTGACAGGCCAGCGACAAGGGGTGAGGATGAGCGCGCGTGATCTCCCTGGCACGGCCTACGGTTCGAACAGCTTGTCCGCCGAAGCCCATGCGCTCTACCTCCGGATCATCAAAGATCTCGGCGGCACCGTCAAAATCGACTCGGAAATATCCGGCGCCGCACTCGACGAACTGGTTTCGCTGGGCCTGCTCGTCCACGACACCGATCACGCCGGAAATCTCGTCGCAATCGACCCCTCACAGTTGGCATCCACGCTGAGCATCCGCTGGCAACGCCAAGCATTGGACCTGCTGTCCCGCGCAGTTTCCATTCCGTCCGAACTCACCGAGCTCGCCGATGCGTTTCACTCACCAGAGCAGAGCGGCGGTGCCATCGAATACGTCCGCGGACAGGCGCTCATAAACCAGCGTCTGCAGCAGATCACTGCGGCGGGAATCACCGAGGCAGTGGCGATGCAACCCGGGGGGCCTCGCCCTCCCGAACTGCTTGCCGGGAGCCTGGAAGGCGATCTGAAATCCGTCCGCCGCGGCACGGCCATGCGAACGATCTACCACGCAAGCACCCGTTACCACCAGTCGACCCGCGACTACGTGGCGACCCTATCAGCAGAAGGCTGGCAGTTCCGCACC
This sequence comes from Kitasatospora sp. NA04385, assembly GCF_013364235.1. NCBI lineage: Bacteria > Bacillati > Actinomycetota > Actinomycetes > Kitasatosporales > Streptomycetaceae > Kitasatospora > Kitasatospora sp. NA04385. The sequence goes on from NZ_CP054919.1 coordinate 3,980,931, forward strand.
CTCGACGAGCCCTATACCCGGCTGATCATCATAGATCGAAAGGTCGCCGTCCTGCCGTCGGTCGAGGACATCAACAACTTCGCCACCTTCATCCATGACCAATCAGTGGTCAACTTCCTGCAGGAAGAAGTATTTGAGCGGAATTGGACCCGCGCGCTAGATTTCGACGGAGAGCGGAACGTCCCACAGGAAGTGGTTTCGCGACTCAGGCAGACAATTGTGGACCTACTCCTCGCGGGAACCAACCACCGCGTCATCGCCCGCCGCCTGGGAATCAGCGAGAGGACGCTCGCCAGGCACCTGGCGGAGATGCGAGAGGACTACAATGTCGACTCGCTCTTCCAACTGGGCTACGCCCTGGGCCGATCCGCAACGAGCACAACCGAAATCGCCGAAGAGTGACAAGGATCGACCACAGCGAGGTGCGGAGGCCCGGCATTTTCTACGCCCACAGGGAGAAAACGCCCCCGTCCAGGCACAGCACCCGCGCTCAGAACCGATCCCATCAACCCCAGTTAAGATCCAATGCGGCCAGAGTGACCGATCGATCCGCCTGGCCCGCCTGGCCCGCCTGATTCGCCCGGTCCGAAGCTGCGTCCTGGCTGAAGACCAGCGCTCCGAGCACCACCGCAACGCCACAGGCCACCGGAAGTACCGCCTTCAGGACAATCCGGCGCATGCGCGACATTATGCCCACCCCTAATTCCCCTCTCGATACAAATCCGACACCGGGCACCAAACTACCGTGCGAAGGTACCGCAAGCGTTACGCCATGTCACCCCTGGGCGCGGGGAAGGCTGTCATCTCTCTGCCAGGCGTCCAGATGACACCTCTCGAACCTGGACGAGGGGTCGCGCCGCGATGGACGATCAGTTCGCTCTCGATTGGGCTCGACAGGCTCACCACACTTGCCGATGCTCATTCAAATAGACGATCAACGCGTCACAACAGTCCGCTGAGCAGCCATTGTCCGATCCGCCTGCCAGTCCTAGCTCCCTTTGGCAGGCAAATCACCCGGAGTCGACATGAGTGAGCACCACCTGCAGCACCGCGCCGAAGGGCGTCGCGCACGGGTCTTCCTGGCCGCGCCGCTGATGCGGCTGACCGGGCCGGCGGACAGTGTGGTGACGTTGGCGAGCCGGACTCGGCTGACCACGTTGCGAAGCACGCTGCTGGACAGCGGGGCGGCGGTGTACAGCGCGCACCACAGTGACGCGTGGACGGTGGCGGGGCGGGCGCCGGAGCAGCGGGTGCCCTCCGACTTCCGGGCGATGCAGAGCGCGGACCTGGTGTTCGCCTACGTGGGCGCGCCGCTGTCGGCCGGGGTGAGCCTGGAGCTCGGCTGGGCGTCGGCGCTGCGCAAGCCGATCGTGCTGCTGGTGGACGAGGCGATCACGCACAACCCGCTGATCGCGACCATCGAGCAGGTCTCGCCGGTGCTGCCGCTGGTGTTCGACGACACCTGGTCGCAGGAGGCGCTGCACCACACCGTGGAGACCGCGCTGGACTGGGCCGGGATGGCGCTGTCGCTGCGCGGCGGCTTCTGGACCGCGCCCGGCGAGCAGTTCCCGCGTCCGCGCCGCGAGCACGCCCCGTACGGCTTCTGGTCCCCGGAGATCGCCACCGGCTGACCGCGGGTCAGTCGTCGGCGTCCCCCGCACGCGGTTCCCCGGCTCCCCGCATCTGCCAGCCCAGCTGGAACAGGGTCTCCGCGTCGTGGAGTTCGCGCAGCCGCGAGATGTGCGCGGCGACGGTGCGCTCACCGAGGCCCAACCGGGAGGCGATGGTCTTCTGGGTCAGGCCCTGGGCGAGCAGCCGGCCCACCTGCTCGTGGACCGGGACCACGCTCTCGCCCTCGTGCTCGGCGGAGCGCCACTGGATCCGCTCGGCCCGCTCCCAGTCCCGCTCGAAGGCGGCGACCAGGAACGAGACCACCGCCGGATCCTCGATGAACGCGGCACTCGAATGGTCGGCCGACGCCGGAACGACGGCGATCCGGCGGTCGAAGATCAACATTCTGCTGAAGGGTTCGCTCAAGGTGCGGAACCGGCCTCCCCAGCCGGTGACCCTCTCCGCCCAGCGAACCGTCGTCTCGTCCAGCAGCGCGGTCGGCTCGTAGACGGTGCGGATGCTCGCACCCCGCTCCAGGAAGCGGCGGGTGCGCTCCGGCGACTCCTCCAGCAGGTCCGCCGGCCCGGCCCCGCCCGGGTGCAGGGACAGCTCCTCCTCGTACGCCTCGCTCGCCAACTGCTGGACGCGGTGCCGGATCTGCTCGGTCCGGTCGACGTGCTGCACCACGCTGGAGCGGTCGGCCCGGCGCGGCGTCGCGTCGTAGGCGTGGGTGAGGTCCTCCAGCAGCGTCGGCATCTCCTCGGCGCGCAGCAGCATCCGGGTGCCCTCGGCGCGCAGCTCGGCACTGATCCGGTCGCTGACCGCGCGCGGGTTGACCGCCGTCAGCGCCTGGTCCGCGGCGTCGTGCACCAGCAGCCCCAGCTCCATCAGCCGCAGCACCCCGGTCGGGTCCTGCTCGACCGCCTCGCGGAACGAGACCCGCCCGCCCTGGTCCAGGATCTGCTGGTACAACCGCCGCTCCGACTCGCTCGGCAGTGCGGCTCCGTTCGACTCGCTCACAGCTCCCACTCCTCCTCGGCCGTCCGCCCCGGGTCCTACCCCGGCGGCACGGTGGGTCGTCCGGACACCCCGCGCAGCTGCCAGCCGAGCTGGAACAGGGTCTCCGCATCGTAGAACTCCCGCAGCCGGGCGATGTGACCGGCCACCGTCCGCTCCGAAAGCCCGAGGCGGGAGGCGATCGCCCGCTGGGTCAGACCCGCCGCGAGGAGGTCGGTCAGCTCGGACGGCACCCCGCTCTCCCGCGGACGCCCCGCCAGGGCCTGCCAGTCGACCCGTTCGGCCCGCGCCCAGTCCCGCTCGAACAGGGCCACCAGGGTGGTCAGCACCGCCGGGTCCTCCACCAGCACCGCCTGGCGGTCGTCCGGGGCCGCCGAGACCACCGCGGCCCGGCGGTCGAAGATCACCATCCGGCGGAACGGCTCGTCCAGCACCCTGAACCGCTCGCCCGCGGCGGTGAGTTCGGCCGCGTACGAGACGGTGGGAGGGTCGAGGAGCGCGCCCGGCTGGTAGATCGAACGCAGCTCGATGCCGCTCGCCAGGAAGCCCAGCGAACGGGCCCTGGTCTGCCGCATGTCATGGATCGGCCGGGCCCCGCCGGGCTGGGCCGCCAGCGTCTCCTCGCGCATCTCGGACTCGATCCGGGCGATGTGGTGCGAGATCTGCGGCCCCGCCACCAGTTGCAGCGGCCGCGCCGAACGGCCGCGGCGCGCGGCGGCGTCGTACGCCTGCGCCAGGTCCTCCAGCTGGGCCGCGGCGTGCTCGGCCGCCCGCAGCTTCCCCGTCGCCGAGTTGCGCAGCTCGGCGCTCAACCGCGCGCCGAACGAACCGGGGTGAGCCGCCGTCAGCATCTCCCCGTGGTCGTGGTGCAGCAGCAGCCCGAGCCCGATCAGCCCGAGGGCCGCGTCCGGGTCCTGCTCCATCGCCTCGCGGAGCAGCACCATCCCGCCCTGCGCGACGACGTCGCGGTACAGGGCGCGCTCGGCCTCGTTCGGCAACCGGACCGTCATCTCAGGCTCCTCCGCGCATCAGCCAGCCGAGCTGGAACAGGGTTTCGGCGTCGTGGTGCTCGCGCAGGCGGGCGATGTGCGCGGCGACGGTGCGCTCGGAGAGGGACAGCCGGGAGGCGATGGCCTTCTGGGTCAGGCCGGCCGCGAGCAGGTCGGTCAGCTCCGGCGGGACGCCCGTCGTGCGCGGACGGCCCGCCAGGGCGTGCCAGTCGACGATCGCGGCGCGGGCCCAGTCGCGCTCGAACAGGCCGACCATGGCGGTCAGCACGGCCGGGTCCTCGACGAACGCGGCGCTGCTGTCGTCGGGGGCGGCGCTGATGATCGCGATCTTGCGGTCGAAGATCAGCATCTTCCGGAACGGCTCGTCCAGGACGCGGATGCCCTCGCCCGCGCGGGTCACGGAGGCCGCGTACGAGACGGTGGGGCGGTGGGTGAGCGCGCCGGGCTGGTAGAGGGTGCGCAGGGCGATCCCGGCCGCGAGGAAGTGCCGGTCGCGGATCAGGGACTGCCGCATGAAGCGGGTGGGCCTGGCGCCGCCGGGCTGGTAGGCGAGCGTCTCCTCGCGCATCTCGGCCTCGATCTGCATGATCCGGTGCCGGATCTGCTGGCCGGTCGTGACGTGCTGCACCTCGCTGCGGCGGTCGACGCGCTGCGGGGAGCTGTCGTACGCGTGGGTGAGGTCGTCCAGTTGCCCGGCGGCGCGTTCGGCCTGCACCAGTTTCCGGGTGGCGGCGCTGCGCAGGTCGGCGCTGAGCCGGGCGCCGACCGCGCGCGGGTTGACGGCCGTCAGCGACTGGTCGGTGTCGTGCCGGACGAGCAGGCCCGACCGGATCAGCCCGAGGGTGGCGTCCGGGTCCTGCTGCATCGCCTCGCGGAACAGCACCCGGCCGCCCTGGGCGAGCACGTCGCGGTACAGGGCGCGCTCGGCCCCGTTCGGCAGGCTCGTGCTCACCGGGCCCCCTCCCGCATCAGCCAGCCGAGCTGGAAGAGGGTGGCGGCGTCGTAGCGTTCGCGCAGGCGGGCGATGTGTTCGGCGACGGTGCGTTCGGACAGGCCGAGGCGGGAGGCCACCGCGCGCTGGGTGAGGCCGGTGGTGAGCAGGCGGCCGATCTGTTCGGCGACCGGGGGGACGCTGTCGCCCGCGAGGTCGTGCCAGGGGACGCGTTCGGCGCGCTCCCAGTCGCGGAGGAAGAGCCGTACCAGGTGGTCGACCACCGCGGGGTCCTCGATGAACGCGGCGGTGCGGTTGTCGGCGGACGCGGAGATGATCGCCACCTTGCGGTCGAAGATCAGCATCCGGGTGAAGTCCTCGTCCAGGACGCGCAGCCGCATGCCCCAGCCGGTGGCCCGCACCGCGTAGTCGACCACCGCCGGGTCGGACTTGCCGACGGGCTGGTAGAGGATGTCCATCCGGGCGCCGCCCGCCAGCGCCTTCTCGCTGCGGGCGCTCTTCTCCAGGTACACCGGCGGACGTCGGCCGGGCTGGGCGGCCAGCACCTCCTCGCGGAAGTCCGCCTCGATCTGCAGCAGGCGGTGGCGGATCCGGTCCACGTCCAGCACGTGCATGATCTGCCGCCCGTGGTCCTCGCGCCGGGCGGCGCTGTCGTACGCGTCGGTGAGGCCGTCGAGTTCGGCGGGGACGTGCTCGGCCGCCTCGAACAGCCGGGTGCCGGCCTCGCGCAGCTCCCGGCTCAGCCGGCCGCTGACGGTGCGCGGGTTGACGGCGGTGAGCTGCTCGCTCTCGTCGTGGTGGACCAGCAGCCCCAGCGCGATCAGCCGGGCGGTGGCGGCGGCGTCCTGCTCGGCCGCCTCCCGGACGGGCACCCGGCCGCCGGCCCGCAGCACGGCCAGGTACAGCGCCTTCTCGGCCTCGTTCGGCGCGGACCCCATCGGTTCAGGCACGGTGCCCGCCGTCCCGCATCAGCCAGCCGAGCTGGAACAGGGTCTCGGCGCCGTACAGGTCGCGCAGGCGGGAGATGTGGCCGGCCACGGTGCGTTCGGAGAGGCCGAGGCGGGTGGCGATGGCCTTCTGGGTGAGGCCCTGGGCGAGCAGGCGGCCGATCCGGTCGGCGGCGGCGGGCCGGGTGGGGGTGCTGTCGAGCAGGGTGTTCCAGCAGACGCGTTCGGCCCGGGCCCAGTCGCGGTCGAAGTTGGCGACGATCATCGCCACGGTGGCGGGGTCGGAGAGCACGGCGGCCCGGCCGAGGTCGTCGGAGGCGGGCACCACGGCGGTGGCGCGGTCGAAGACCAGGGCGCGCTGGAAGGGCTCGTCGAGGAGCCGGACCTCGCCGCCGGCCTCGGTGACGGTGGCGGCGTAGCGGATCACGGCGGGTTCGGCGAGGGCGGTGGGCTGGTAGAGGGTGAGGATCCGGCAGCCGCGGCGCAGCAGCGGGAGCTCCTGGCGCAGCGAGAGTTCCAGGGCGGCGGGGACGGCGTGGCCGGGCTGGGCGGTCAGGGCCTCCTCCCGGCAGGCGGCGCCGAGTTGGGCGATCCGCTGCCGGATGTGCTCGCGTCCGGTGACCTGGACGTCGGCGGAGCCGGGTCCGGACGGGCGGGGCACGCTGTCGTAGGCGGCGATCAGCGGGTCGAGGTCGGCGGCCAGGCGCTCGGCCCGGTTGAGCAGGCGGGTGGCCTCGGCGTTCATCTCGGTGCCGAGGGTGTCGGCCACGAAGCGGGGATCGACGGCCAGGTAGGAGCCGTCCATGCCGTCGGAGACCAGCAGGCCGGTGCGCAGCAGTTCGGCGAGCGGGCCCCGGCCGGGGTCGGCGGCGTGGGCGGCACGGGCGGCGTGCGAAGCCCGGGCGGCGACGTAGGCGGCGGGGACGGCTTCGGCCGCGATCCGGCCGCCGGCTTCGAGGACGTCCAGGTAGAGGCGCCAGGCCCGTTCGTCCAGCGGCCCGCACCCGGTCGCCGCGGCGGCGGCCACCGCGGCGGCCACGGCGGCGGACGCGGCGGACGCGGACACGGCGGCGGCGGACGCGGGGACCGGCGGGGCCGCGTGCGTGGGGATCGGGTCAGCCATGCCCGCCGCCGCCTCTCATCAGCCAGCCGAGCTGGAACAGGGTGCCGGCGCCGTACAGGTCGCGCAGGCGGGAGATGTGGCCGGCCACGGTGCGTTCGGAGAGGCCGAGGCGGGTGGCGACGGCGCGCTGGGTGAGGCCCTGGGCGAGCAGGCGGCCGACCCGGTCGGTGATGGTGCGGGTGAGGGTGCGGGTGTCGAGGCGGTGCCAGTGGACCTGTTCGGCGCGGGACCAGTCCCGTTCGAAGCCGGCCACCAGGTAGGCGATGGCGGCGGGGTCCTCGACGAAGGCGGCGCGGCTGTGGTCCTCGGTGGCGGGGATGACGGCGATCCGCCGGTCGATGACGATCAGGCGGAGGAACGGCTCGTCCAGGACGCGCAGTTGGGCGCCGTGCTCGGTCATCGAGGTGGCGTGCCGGACGGCGCTGTCCTCGGTGAGCGCGACGGGCTGGTAGAGGGCGCGCAGGGTGGCGCCCCGGCTGAGCATCCGCCGGTCCTGGGTGTGGGCGAGTTCGAGGACGGCGGGCGGGCGCAGGCCGGGCTGGGCGCTGAGCAGTTCGAGGCGGCAGTCGGAGACCAGTTGGGCGATCCGCAGCCGGATGTCCTCCTGGCCGTCGACGTAGACGGCCCGTCCGGTCCGGCCGACGGGGCGGGGGACGGCGTCGTAGGCGCGGGCGAGCGGGTCGAGGGCGGCGGGCAGCCGGTTGGCGTCGAGCAGCAGGCGGGTGGCGCGGGAGCGCAGGTCGGCGCCGAGGCGTTCGGCGACGGCGCGCGGGCTGACCGCGACGTAGCAGCGGTCAGCCCGGTTGGGCAGGACCAGTCCGATCGCCACCAGCTGTTCCAGCAGGGCCTGTTGGCGTTCGGGGGTGAGGTCGGGGCCGAGCGCGGGCGGCCCGTCGAACGGTACCCGGCCGCCGACGGCGAGGACGGCCAGGTAGAGCCGGGTGGCGTCCTCCTCGGGCAGGCCGGTGCCCGGGTCGAACGCTCCGGCGCCCGGCTCGAAAGGCACGGTCCCCGGGTCGAACGCTCCGGTCGTCGGGTCGGACGGTCCGCCGTCCGGTCCGGACGGTGCGGTGTCCCGGTCCGCGGGCCCGCCGCCCGGTCGGGGCGGCGCGGTGTCCGGTTCGGACTTCGGGTGGTCCGCTGCCACGTCGAGCACTCCCTGCCGTGTTCCTCCGTTTGCGGATGATGATCCCAGCCGGGCCGTCCGGTCCGACGGCGGGAGTCGTCCGCGGTTACGGGCGCGTCCCCCGGGGCGGGTGCCGTTCGGCACCCGGATCCCGGAGGACCCGCTCGTGTCACGCCAGCGTCATGGCGCTTCGGTGAGGCGGAGCAGCAACGCCTCACCGATCCGGTCCCGGTAGCCACCACCACACGTGGCGTACCGGCCGGTGCTCTTCCCCCCGTTGCGCAGATACGAACGCACCTGTCGCCCCCACGCGAAGAGCAAGTCGCCGACTCGGGCTGCGGCTGCCCCGGACGACCTGGCGTGACTACACCCTCACAGCGGCGCGAACTCCGAACAAGTGCTCTCCGGGTGCAGGTTCCCGCAAGTGCAGGAACCTGCAGCAAACGCCCCGGCGCGGCGCCCCGAATGGCGCTTTCCGCCGCATTGCCCCCCCTCTCCCGAACACGCATTCGGGAGGCCGTCGCGGCAGGTGCGGGCCGGTGGCGTCGCGGCGGCCCGGAATGTCACTGCCCTCCACCGGAATTCGACGGTCCTCCGCAGAATCCACCGATCCGGAATGCGCACCGCTGAATAACGGCCGCCCGCGAACCGCCCGCTCCGGCCCGGCCCCGGCACCGCTGCCGACGCCCCCGGCCCCACCCGCACCGTCGGGCGCCCGGGCGCCGGTGCGCCAGCGCGCCCCCGCATCCGCGCAGGTCACAGCAGGCGGCCCGCCCGCAGACCGGCCGCGGTGCGCACCAGCGCCACCGCCCAGGCGGCGAGCAGCAGCAGGTAGAGCCCGGCGGCGAGCGCGGTGAATCCGGCGAATCCGGTGTGGGCGGCGAGCCCGATCGAGCCGGTGACGAGCGTTCCGACCGGGAAGGTGGCGGCCCACCAGGTCATCGCGAACGGCATTTCGGCCCGCAGGGCCCGCAGGTTGGCCGCCAGGGCGACCGCCAGCCAGAGCAGGGCGAATCCCATCACCGCGACGCCGTACACCTCGGCCAGGGCGCGGGCGACGGCGGCGGCCCGCTCGCCGCCCCCGGGGAGGGCCAGCGGCACCGCGTCGGCGAACTTCTGCACGGCGGTGGTGGACTGGCCCAGCGGGCCGAGCACCAGGAACAGCGAGGGGGTGAGCACCAGGGCGGGCAGCTTGCTGTGGAGCAGGCCGCCGAGGACCACCGGCAGCAGCACCAGGGTGGCCAGCAGGCTGGCGCCGAACATCGCCGCGCAGCCGTACAGCAGCGCCTGCCGGGCCGTCCCCCCGGGCAGGTGCGGGACCAGCGCGGGGCCGAGCGCGGCGGACACCATCGGCGCGACCACCGGCAGCAGCCAGGTCGGGTTGGCCTCCAGCGCGGACAGCCGGTGCCGGGTGATCATCAGGTACGGCAGTCCGGCGGCCACCAGCAGGGCGTACGCCGTGCCCGTCGTCCACAGCAGGACGTCGAGCGCGAGGGCGGTCCGGTCGCCGAGCAGCGGGCCGCCGACGGTCAGCGCGCCGTAGCCGACGGCCAGCAGGGCCATCGGCGGGCAGCCGTAGAAGACGGCGGCGGACGGGTCCTCCAGCAGGGTGCGCCGGGCCTGCTCGCGGTGCCGGGTCAGGTGGACGGCGCGGCCGGCCAGCAGGACGGCCAGCATCAGCAGCGAGAGCGTCCAGACCGCCTCGGCGAGGGCCGCCCGGCCGGGGACGTCCACCGGCAGCGCGGCGGCGGCGTTGCCGGTGATCGCGGTGCCCATCACGGTGGCGTACCAGTGGGGTCCGAGCCGGGAGAGGTCGAGGCCGCGCAGGGTGGCGCGCGGCGCGAGGAGGGTTGCCATGGCTCCACCCTCGGCCGCCGCGGGGGACGCGGGTAGCGGGACGTCCGCTATGAGGACATAGCCTGGGCCTATGGCTCTCTCCCCGCACGTCCCGGAACTCGGCGCCCTGGAGCTGCTGCTCGCCGTGGCCCGGCTGGGCAGCGTCGGCCGGGCCGCCGCCGAACTGGGCGTCAGCCAGCCCGCCGCGAGCGCCCGGATCAAGGGCATGGAGCGGCAGATCGGGGTGCCGCTGCTGGAGCGCTCGCCGCGCGGCTCCCGGCCCACCGAGGCGGGCCGGCTGGTGGTCGAGTGGGCCCGGCAGGTGGTGGAGGCCGCGCAGGCCCTGGACGCCGGGATCGACGCGCTGCGCGGCCGCCGGGACGCCCGGCTGCGGGTGGTGGCCAGCCTGACCGTCGCCGAGTACCTGATGCCCGGCTGGCTGCTGGCCCTGCACGAGGCCAGCCCGGGCACCGCCGTCACCCTGCGCACCGCCAACTCGCACGACGTGGCCGCCCAGGTGCTGGCCGGCGAGGCCGACCTCGGTTTCGTCGAGGGCACCTCCACCCCGCCCGGCCTGTCCGGCGCGGTGGTGGCCGCCGACCGGCTGGTGGTGGTGGTCTCCCCCGAGCACCGCTGGGCCCGCCGCCGCGCCCCGGTGACCGGCGCCGAGCTGGCCGCCACCCCGCTGGTGCTGCGCGAGGTCGGCTCCGGCACCCGGGAGGTGCTGGAGGAGGCGCTCGCCCCGTACGGCGGCCCGGCCGCGCCCCGGCTGGAGCTGGCCTCCTCGACGGCGCTGAAGGCGGCCGCGATGACCGGCGCGGACCCGGTCTGCCTGAGCGAGCTGGCGGTGACCGAGGAGCTGGCCACCCGTCGGCTGGTGGCGGTGCCGCTGGAGGGCCTGGAGCTCCAGCGGCCGCTGCGCGCGGTCTGGCCGGCCGGCCAGCGCCCGGCCGGGCCAGCCCGCGAGCTGCTGGGGCTGACCCGGGCGCCCGCGCCCGAACGGCGGGGCGTCCGGAAGAACTGAGCGGAAACCCTTCGTAAAACCTGAGCGGAATAGACTCAACTTAGTGCATGCTGTAGTCAGCAGACTCGCACCAGTCCCGAGACGAGAGGGGTATGCCCGCAGTGGACGCCAGTAAGTTCACCAGCAAGACGCAGGAGGCGCTGTCCTCCGCCATCCGGCAGGCCAGCGCCGCGGGGAACCCGGACGTCAAGCCGGTGCACATCCTGCTGGCCCTGCTCGACCAGCCGGACGGCCTGGCCCGCCCGCTGCTGGAGGCCGTCGGGGCGGACGCCGGGCGCGTCACCGCCGCCGCCCGCCAGCAGGCCGCCGCCCTGCCCGCCGCCCAGGGCTCCACGGTCGCCGCGCCGAACCTCGCGCGCGACACCCTGGCCGTGCTGGAGGAGGCCGGGAAGCGCGCCGACGACCTGGACGACCAGTACGTCTCCACCGAGCACCTGCTGGTCGGCCTGGCCGCCGAGGGCGGGCCGGTCGCCGAGTTGCTGCGGCAGCAGGGGGCCACCGCCCAGGCGCTGCTGGCCGCGTTCAAGGAGGTCCGGGGCAGCGCCCGGGTCACCTCGAAGGACCCGGAGGGCACCTACAAGGCGCTGGAGAAGTACGGCTCGGACCTGACCCAGGCCGCCCGGGACGGCAAGCTCGACCCGGTGATCGGCCGCGACCAGGAGATCCGCCGGGTGGTGCAGGTGCTCTCCCGGCGCACCAAGAACAACCCGGTGCTGATCGGCGAGCCCGGCGTCGGCAAGACCGCCGTGGTCGAGGGCCTGGCCCAGCGGATCGTCGCGGGCGACGTGCCGGAGTCGCTGCGCGGCAAGCGCCTGGTCTCGCTCGACCTGGCGGCGATGGTCGCGGGTGCCAAGTTCCGCGGCGAGTTCGAGGAGCGGCTCAAGGCCGTCCTGAACGACATCAAGGCGTCCGACGGCCAGGTGATCACCTTCATCGACGAGCTGCACACCATGGTCGGCGCGGGCGCCGGCGGCGACTCCTCGATGGACGCGGGCAACATGCTCAAGCCGATGCTGGCCCGCGGCGAGCTGCGGATGGTCGGCGCCACTACGCTGGACGAGTACCGCGAGCGGATCGAGAAGGACCCGGCCCTGGAGCGCCGCTTCCAGCAGGTCATGGTCGGCGAGCCGACCGTCGAGGACACCATCGCGATCCTGCGCGGCCTCAAGGGCCGCTACGAGGCGCACCACAAGGTGGAGATCACCGACGCCGCCCTGGTCGCCGCGGCGACGCTGTCCAACCGGTACATCACCGCCCGCTTCCTGCCCGACAAGGCGATCGACCTGGTCGACGAGGCCGCCTCCCGGCTGCGGATGGAGATCGACTCCTCCCCGGTGGAGATCGACGAGCTGCAGCGCTCGGTCGACCGGCTGCGGATGGAGGAGCTGGCGCTGGAGAAGGAGTCCGACCCGGCCTCGGTCGAGCGGCTCGGCAAGCTCCGGCGGGACCTGGCGGACAAGCAGGAGCAGCTGAGCACCCTCAACGCCCGCTGGGAGCAGGAGAAGAAGTCGCTCAACCGGGTCGGCGAGCTCAAGGAGCGCCTGGACGACCTGCGCGGCGCCCTGGACCGCGCCCAGCGCGACGGCGACTTCGAGCGCGCCTCCAAGCTGATGTACGCCGAGATCCCGGCCGCCGAGCGCGAGCTCACCGAGGCGCAGGACCGCGCGGCGGACGAGCCGAGCACCACCATGGTCAAGGAGCAGGTCGGCCCGGACGACGTGGCGGACGTGGTCGCGTCCTGGACGGGCATCCCGGCCGGCCGGCTGCTGGAGGGCGAGAGCGCCAAGCTGCTGCGGATGGAGGAGGAGCTCGGCCGCCGCCTGATCGGCCAGCACGAGGCCGTCCGCGCCGTCTCCGACGCGGTGCGCCGCACCCGCTCCGGCATCGCCGACCCGGACCGCCCGACCGGCTCGTTCCTGTTCCTCGGCCCGACCGGCGTCGGCAAGACCGAGCTGGCCAAGGCGCTGGCGGACTTCCTCTTCGACGACGAGCGCGCCATGGTCCGGATCGACATGAGCGAGTACGGCGAGAAGCACTCGGTCTCCCGCCTGGTCGGCGCCCCGCCCGGGTACGTCGGCTACGAGGAGGGCGGCCAGCTCACCGAGGCGGTCCGCCGCCGCCCGTACAGCGTCGTCCTGCTGGACGAGGTGGAGAAGGCCCACCCCGAGGTGTTCGACGTGCTGCTCCAGGTGCTGGACGACGGCCGCCTCACCGACGGCCAGGGCCGCACGGTGGACTTCCGCAACGCGATCCTGATCCTCACCTCCAACCTGGGCTCCCAGTACCTGGTCAACCCGGCCACGCCCGAGGAGCGCAAGAAGGAGCTGGTGCTGGAGACGGTGCGGCAGTCCTTCAAGCCGGAGTTCCTGAACCGGCTGGACGACATCGTGGTGTTCGACCCGCTGGGCACCGCCGAGCTGAGCCGGATCGTCGACCTCCAGGTCGACGCGCTCTCCCGCCGCCTGCGCGAGCGCCGGCTCACCCTGGACGTCACCCCGGCGGCCCGGGACTGGCTCTCGCTCACCGGCTACGACCCGGCGTACGGCGCCCGGCCGCTGCGCCGGCTGGTGCAGTCCGCGATCGGCGACCAGCTGGCCAAGGAGATCCTCTCCGGGCGGGTGCACGACGGCGAGACGGTGGTGGTCGACCACGACGGCTCCGCCGACCGGCTGACCGTCGGGCCGCGCACCTCACTGGCGAAGTGACGCACCGTCGGCGGGCGGCACCGGGCTCCTCCCGGCGCCGCCCGCCGACGCGCGTGCGCCGCCGACCCGGCCGCCGCTTCAGCCGTCGGTGTCGATGATCCGGGCGTAGCGGCGGTCCTGTTCGACGAGCGCCCGCTTCAGCGGCTCCAACTCCCCGGCGTGCCGGGCGACCTGCTCGCGCTGGTAGCCCGCCAGCACCGCGAACCACAGGCCCGCCAGGTTCACCTCGGCGGTGCACCGCTCGTCGGCCCGGGCCGCGGCCAGCTCCTGCGGCGTGACGTCCGGCCCGGCGCCCTGGTACTGCACCGCCAGCGACTGCGGGTCCTCGGCCCGGACGCCCGCCCGGCCCACGCACTCCCGCCAGGCGGCGGTGGCGGCCACCACCCGGGCGTCCGCGGCGGTGGCCCGCAGCGACTCCCCGTACAGCCGCCGGTACAGCTCGGCGGGCTCCGACTCGGCGTCGGTGATCCGCTCCAGGCCCCTGCGCGCGCAGTCGTCGCCCGCCCGCTGCTCCGCCTCGGGGACCTGCCGCGCCCCGGCCCCGGCCGGCTCCGCCCGGGCGGTGTGGAAGCCCCGCGTGCCCGCCTGCGCCCCGAGGTACCCGAACGCCCCGGCCGCGCTCCCGTCCGCGACACCGCCCGCGCCGGTGCCCGTACCGCCGTCCGCGACACCTCCCGCGCCGGTGGTCTCGCCCGTCGGGCCGTCCGGCGGCAGGAAGCCGTCCCCGGGGTCGTAGGACGGGAAGCCGGCCTGTCGCATGCACTGCGCGGTGAGCACCCGGACGGCCCGGAAGCGGCGGCGGGCCTGCTCCTCGTCCTGCCCGTAGGCGGCCAGCGGCAGGGCCGCCATCCCGGCCCGGGCGCTGGCCGGCGCCGGCGGGCGGCCGGGACCGACGGCGGCGGCAGGCCCGGGCCCGCCGCCCCTCGCCGGACGGGAAGCAGCCCGCCAGGCCCGCCAGCAGCAGCCCGGCGGCCGCCGCCGCGGGCACCCGGCCCACCCGGCGGCGCGTGCCGGAGGCACCCCGTACCGTCATGCGCTCCCCCAGCCGTGCGACGTCCCCCGGTCGGCGGCGCACCCCCGCGGCCCGGCCCGGGACATATCCGGTCGGACGCTAACGGCCCGCCCCCGGCCGCGCAACTCCCGTACCGGGCAGGGGCACTGACCGGCCGTCCGGTCCGGGCCCCGGCGGGGCGGCGCGGGCGGCGGTTCCGGTGCGGGCGCCACGGCTTGCAGGGACATGATCACTCACCGAGGTGCACCCTGTGCCCCGGGCCCCGAATGAGGCAGGATGGAGACAGGAAAGGCGGCCCCCCATCGGCAGCCGACCGTGCACCGTGAAAGGGACACCCCCGTGAGCATCGACCCGTCGTCCATCCCGTCCTTCGGCCTGCCGCAGGGTGGCGGCCAGCCCGGTGGCGCTCCGGCCGGGCCGCCGCCGGTGATCGTCCCGGACCAGAACCTGGTGGCCCAGCTGCTGGACCAGATGCAGCTCAAGCACGTGGTGGACGAGGAGGGCGACCTCACCGCCCCCTGGGAGAACTTCCGCGTCTACTACATGTTCCGCGGCGACCACAAGGAGCTGTTCGCGGTCCGGGCGTTCTACGACCGTCCGTTCCCGCTGGAGCAGAAGCCCGAGATCCTCGCGCTGATCGACGAGTGGAACCGCGAGACCCTGTGGCCCAAGGTCTACACCCACACCCACGACGACGGCGTGGTCCGGCTGATCGGTGAGTCCCAGATGATCGTCGGCAACGGCGTCAACCTGGAGTACTTCGTCGGCACCACCGCCAACTGGACGCAGGCCGCGGTCGGCTTCGAGCAGTGGATGGTCGAGCAGCTCGGCGACGGCAAGGCCGAGGACGGCGACGACGCCGCCACCGAGGACGAGGGCCCGGCCGACGAGGCCTGACCCCTCCCCCGCAGCAGCCCCGGACGGGCCCGCCGCCCTGCGCGACACGCAGGCGGCGGGCCCGTCCGCGTCGGCAGGACGGTCCGCGGCCGTCCTCGTCGGCCCCCAGCACGTCCGCCCCGGCCCGGGGGCGGTCAGCCGGTGCAGCGGGCCCGGTGCGCCGCCAGTTCGGCGAGGTCGGCGCCGGGCAGGGCCAGCGCCCGGTCGAAGTCGGCCAGGGCCAGGTCGGGGCGGCCGTCGGCCAGGTGCGCGATGCCGCGGTTGAGCAGCACGTCGGGGTCCTCGCCGACCAGGTCGAGCAGGGCGGTCAGGTCGGCGACGGCGGCCGCCGGGCGGCCCTGCTCGTGCTGGACGACGGCCCGGTTGAGCAGCGCGGCCGGGTACTCGGGGTCGCGGGCCAGCGCGGCGTCCAGTGCGGCCAGCGCCTCGGCGAGGTCGCCGCGCTGCAGGGCGACGGTGCCGCGCATGCACAGCAGCCGGGCGTCCTCGGGCCGCCGTTCGAGGCCGGCCTCGACGTCCGCCATCGCGGCGTCGAACTCCTCCTCCTCCAGCAGGAGTTCGGCCCGGGCCAGCCGGGTGTCGAGGTCGTCCGGCTCCATCTCCAGGGCGTAGCCGAAGTCGGCCAGCGCGCCCTTGGGATCGCCCGCCTCGGCCCGGGCGGTGCCCCGGTTGTAGTACAGCTCGGGGAACGGCGGGGCGAGTTCCACCGCGCGGTCGTAGTCGGCCAGCGCGGCGTCGAAGTCGCCCCGGACGCGGTGGATCCGGGCCCGCTCGGAGAGGTAGTCGGTGTAGTACGGGTCGAGGTCGACCAGGGTGGAGTAGTCCGCGAACGCCTCGTCCAGCCGGTCGGTGGCGGTGAGCAACCGGGCCCGGTTGTACAGCAGTTGGGAGCGGTGCAGGCGCCACTGGTCCTCGGTCAGGCGGGCGTCGAGCCGGGCGATGCAGGACTCCACCAGGGACAGCGCCCGCTCCAGGTTGCCGCGGTGCATCTCGACCAGGGCCAGGCCGTTGTCGTGGAAGACGCTGAAGGTGAGCCGCTCGGCCTCGTCGGGCAGGATGCTCGCGATCGCGGCCGCGTTGTTCTGCCAGCGCAGCGCCAGGTCGTGGTCGCGCGGCCGCAGGAAGCGGGTGTGCAGCATCGCGATGGAGTAGCTGGTCATCATGTGGACCTTCGGGTCCGGGAAGCGCTGGATGACGTCGAGGTACAGCTCCATCGACTGCTCGGTGCGGCCCAGCGGGATGCAGGCCGCCGCCGCCTGCTGGGTGAACTCCCAGAAGTCGTGCTGGTGCTCGTCCGGGTCGGTGACGGCCCGGCCGCGCAGTCCGAGGTCGACCACCGCGGCCGAGAAGCCCACCTCGACGCAGTACCGCTGGGCCTCCAGCAGTGCGGCCCGCCCGGCCCCGGCCGGGTCGCCGCCGTGCTCGCGGTGGTGCGTCAGCGCGCCGACCCGCTGCCCGGGGCCGGCCCCGGCGCGTTCCAGCTCCTCGGCCCGCCGGTCGTGCAGCCGGGCGCGCAGCTCGGGCGCCGCCTCCCGGTAGGCGCGCTGCTCGGCCGGGTCGTCGGAGGTGCAGTCGCCGCGCACGTAGGACCGGACGGCCTCCTCCCCGCCGCGACCGGGCGCCCGTTCGCCGTCGGCCGCCGGCTCGGCCCGTTCGGCGTACCGGCGCAGCGCGTCGCGCAGGTCGGCGGGCAGCTCGCCCGGGCCGGTGCGGACGGTCACCCGCAGCCGTTCGGGGTCGGCCCGGCGCAGCAGCAGGGCGATCAGCTCCTGGGTGGTCGGCTCGGCGTGCTCGACCTGGGTGAGCAGCAGGCGCAGCGGCGGCTCGCCGGCCGTGCGCAGCCGGCGGGCGTGCTCGGTCAGGAAGGTGACCACGCCCTGGCTCATGCAGCGGATCATTCCGGCGCCGAAGAACCGGGTGCGCTCCCGGTACGAGGAGTCGAGTGCCAGGGTGCGCGGCGCGGGGCCGATCAGGTCCTCCAACTCGGGCATCCCGTACAGCAGTTCCACCCGGTGGAAGTCGACCAGCTCGGGCCACCGGCGGACCGCCTCGGGCAGCACGGCGCGCAGCACGGTGTCCACCCCGGTGTACGGCCCGCGCAGCCGCCGGTGGCAGCGGGCGGTGACGGTGCCGTCCTCGTCCGGCTCGGCGGGGGTCGGGAGCGTGCCGGCGATCCAGCGGTGGGAGGCCATCTGCGGGTTCACCCTTCCTTCGAGGCGAGCGGGGCGGCGGGGCGGCGGGAGCGATCGGGGCGGCGGGGCGGGCCGAAGCGGGAACGGCCGAAGCGGTCGGGGCGGCGGGCGGCCCGGTCTAGGCGGTGGTGACGGCCCCGGGGGCGGCCGGGGCGAGGGGGCGGCGCTGTTCGCGGCGCTTGCGGCGGGCCAGCACGATCAGCGTGGCGACCTGGGCCGCGTTCAGCAGCAGCGAGAGCGCGGAGTCCCAGAAACGGGCGTCGACCCGGCCCGAGCCGAGCGCGCGGGCGGCGATCCGCAGGTACTCCAGAGTGACCGGGATGCTGGCGAACACGGTGATCGCGGCCAGGGTGCAGAAGCCGAGCACGATGAACGGGCCGTAGAAGGCGCCGACCCGGCGGTCCTGCGCGGTCCACCCGCTCTCGTCGACCTGCCGTTCGGGGCGGCCGAGCCGGCGCCAGATCCGGTTGCGCAGCACGGCCTTGGCCGCCTCGTGCAGGTCGTAGCAGCCCAGCGCGGTGGCGAAGACGTAGTAGAGATCGGTGCGCAGGTAGAGCTGGAACTGCCAGACGATCCGCATCACCACGGTGAAGGCGAGCGCCAGGCAGAGCCGGCCCGCGGTGGAGAAGCTCCCGTCGGCGTGCCGCCCGGCCAGCGCGGCCAGGCCGAGCCCGGCCAGCACCACGGCGTCGCACAGCATGCCCGCCAGGAACGGCAGGTAGCGCTTGCGGCGCTCGACGCTCAGCAGCCCGTTGGTCTCGGTCTCGGCGACGATGTACGTCAGCCGGTTGCTCAGCCGCAGCTTGGTCGGCAGGCCGAGCCGGCGCCCGGCCAGGATGTGGAAGCCCTCGTGCGCCAGCAGCAGCGGGACCTGGCCGAAGGTGATCACCAGCTGCACCACCAGCAGCGACTTCACGAAGAAGACCTGCGAGGGGTCGGGCCGCAGCCCGTCGTACCGGGTCAGTGCCAGCAGCCACAGCAGCACCACGGCCAGGTAGCAGACCCAGGCCGGTGCGGAGAACGCCGCCCGCCCCAGCCGGCGCAGGCCCACCGGCGCGGCGGGCTCGGCCCGCTCGTCCCCGGTCTCCCGGACGAAGCCGAGTTCGCGGATGGTGTCGAGGAAGTCCTCGACGTCCACCGCCTCCTCGAAGGTCTCCTCGTACCACTCGGCGGCCGCGTCCAGCGGCATTCCCTCGGTGAGCCGCCGGAGCAGCTGGGCGCCGTCCGCCGGGAACACCGCGTACGAACCGGTGTCGAGCCGGCCGACCAGCACCTCGTCGCCCTCCGGAACGAAACTCAGCTCGTGCAGCGCGATGGTGGATTCGTTCACGGCGCCCCCAAATCGTCTGGCGTTCCGCGGCGGCCGGAATTCCGGACCGCCGCCCGCACGGGTTTTCCGGAATTCCCCGGCACGGCGGTCGCGCCGGGGCGTTCCGGCCGACCCGGGCGCGTCTCACGGGGTCACCGTCAGGCGGCAGCGTGGTACGGGCACTGACAGGCGGCCGAGGTCAGGCGGACGTCGCCGGTCCGACGGACGGTGATCTTCTTCGCGGTCTTCTTGAGGGCAGCGGTCGACTTCACGAGAACCTCCCTGCTCGCGGTTTCGCCCGACCGGACGGTCGAGCGGGAGCTACCCTGCCGCCGGTGAACGTGACACGTCAATAGCGGCGGTGTGAACCACGATGAACGGCGTAGGAAGAATTCCCGGCCGCACTCCGCTGAGCTGCCGCGTTTCGCCGGGCGAACGTGAACAATGCGTGAAACCGCCCCCGGGAATCAGAGTGAAGCTCCTTTTCCAGAGGAAACGGAGGGAATGACCGAGCGTCCCGTCACCTCCTGGTGCGGATGGTGCGGAAGCGACCCCGCCGAACCGCCCGTACCACGATTGGTCCGCCGTCCGCGAGCCGCACACCGTCCACCACCGCACCACCGACCGGCTGCTCGGCCACCCGGAGGCCCCCGCCGACGACTCCGCCACGAGCCTGCTGCTCCGCGCCCTGCACCTGTGCTTCGACGCCCACCTGCCGCTGAGCCCGAGCCCCGACCTGCTCTGGTACGCGGCGCCGACCGGCAGCGCTCGCTGCACCTGTGGCCGAGCGGGTGCGCGGGCTGGAGCAAGTGGTTCGAGGGGCTGCGGCCGTGGCTGCGCGCCCTGCTCTTCGTCCCGCCGGAGGCCGACCCCTGCCCGGCGCTGCTGGAGGCCGACGGGCGCTGGCACCTCGCCGAGTACGTCGGCGACGGCTTCCTGGCCCGGCGGTCCGCCGGCACCACCCTCGCCGAGGCCCTCCGGGCGCTCCCGCGCTGACCGCCCTTGGCGTCCGCCGCGCGCCCCTGGATGATGGCCCCCACCACACCGTTCGCGAGGAGCCACCGATGAGCACGAGGCCGCTGCTGAACCGCAGTCTGGCGGGCATGGGCACGACGATCTTCGCCGAGATGTCCGCCCTGGCCACCGCCACCGGTTCGATCAACCTCGGACAGGGATTCCCCGACACCGACGGGCCCGAGGAAGTCCGGGAGGCCGCGGTGCGGGCGCTGCGCGAGGGGCTCGGCAACCAGTACCCGCCGGGGCCCGGCATCCCCGAACTGCGCACCGCCGTCGCCGAGCACCAGCAGCGGTTCTACGGCCTGGCCCACGACCCGGACACCGAGGTGCTGGTCACCGCGGGCGCCACCGAGGCGATCGCCGCCGCGCTGCTGGCGCTGCTGGAGCCAGGCGACGAGGTGATCGCCTTCGAGCCGTTCTACGACTCGTACGCCGCCTGCATCGCGATGGCCGGGGCCCGGCGCGTCCCGCTGACGCTCCGCCAGCCGTCCTTCCGCCCGGACCTGGACGAGCTGCGCTCGCTGATCACCCCGCGCACCCGGCTGCTGCTGGTCAACACCCCGCACAACCCGACCGGCACCGTCCTCACCCCCGAGGAGCTGGCGGGGATCGCCGAACTCGCGATCGAGCACGACCTGCTGGTCGTCACCGACGAGGTCTACGAGCACCTGGTCTTCACCGGCGCCCACCACCCGCTCGCCGCCCTGCCCGGCATGCGCGAGCGCACCGTCGCCATCTCCTCCGCGGGCAAGACCTTCTCCTTCACCGGCTGGAAGGTCGGCTGGGTCACCGGCTCCCCCGAACTGGTGGCCGCCGTCCGCACCGCCAAGCAGTACCTGACCTACGTCAGCGCCGGCCCGTTCCAGTACGCCGTCGCCGAGGCGCTGCGGCTGCCCGACGCGTACTACGCGGACTTCCGCGCCGACCTGCACCGCAAGCGCGACCTGCTCGCCGGGGGCCTGGCCGAGGCCGGCTTCCGGGTCTTCGAGCCGCAGGGCACGTACTTCGTCACCACCGACATCACCCCGCTCGGCGAGAAGGACGGCATCGAGTTCTGCCGGAGCCTGCCCGCGCGCTGCGGCGTCGTCGCCATCCCGAACGCCGTCTTCTACGACGACACCGAGGCCGGCCGGGCCCAGGTGCGCTTCGCCTTCTGCAAGCGCGACGAGGTCCTGCGGGAGGCCGTCGCCCGGCTGCGGCGGCTCTGAGGGCTCCCGCTACTGGGGGGCCGGCGGCATCGCGTCGAAGCCGTCGAAGAGGTAGGCGTACACCTGGGCCAGGTAGGCGGTGAGGTCCTGCTGGTCGGGGAAGCGCACGTAGGTCAGCTGGTACCACCGGTCGACCGACAGTGGGCGGTTGCGCACGACGTGCAGCAGGCCGGCCCGGATGACCTCGCGGTAGTCCGGCCAGGCGGCGTCGAAGGTGTCGCGCAGCTCACCGAGGTCGTCGACGGCCTCGACCCCGAGCGCCGCCGCGCAGAAGTGCACGAAGCGCCGGTCCACGCCCGGCACGTCGAGCCCGAGTTCGGCGAGCGGGACGGTGGTCGGGTCCAGGACGCCCCCCGGGTACGGGTAGACCGTGGTGTTCCACAGGTCGCCCTCGTCCACCGGCCCGGCCGGGCCGGTGCCCTCGGCCGGGCGGTAGACGCCGTACAGCAGGCCGAGCGTCAGGAAGTCGGCGCGGACGTAGTTGACCTCGCCGTCGGGGCCGTAGGGCTCCCGCGGGTCGATGGCGAACGCCGTGGCCTTTCCCGCGCAGTTCATGAAGGGACCGTAGACGGCCTCGAACGGCAGGACCGGGGAGAGGTCGTGGGTCGCCAGGGCCGCCGCCCGGAGGGCGTCCTCGGCCTGGACCAGTGATTCCTCGGAATCGAAGCGGCTCGCCCACGGGCCGGTGCGGGGCGGCAGTTCGTCACGGAACAGCATGAGGGCGGGTCTCCTTCGTTCGGCCCGTCGGAAATCAGGGGGCGGGAGCGATCGGCGGCTCGACGCGATCGCCGTAGAAATACGCGTGGACGTCCGCGAGGAATTCGTAGAGCTCGTCCTCCGACTGGAACGCGTACCGGGAGAGGCTCCACCACTCCTTGACCGACGCGGGCCGTTGTTCCAGCAGGTACTCCAGGCTCGCGCGCAGCCGGGCCGCGTACGGGCTGCCGTCGCGCGCCCCGTCGCGGTACATCTCGATGTCGTCGATCAACTCCGGGTGGAAAGCGTTCTTGTAGAACTGGCGGAGCCGATCGTCGTCATGCCAGCCCGGAATCTCCCAAGCCGTCCAACCCATAAGAATTCACCGCATTCCACTGGTGCCGGCACTACGACGGGGCAGAGTATCATATCCCCTGGTGCCGGGACCGGTTGTGCTTGTACGCCGGCTCCGGGAACATCGTGTGGAGTTTGAGTTCGCCATTACCGTCCGACTTGTATATCGCCTTTATCGTGGCGTCCTTGAAATTGACGTCCTTGTAGTTGACCGACCCGTCGTGGCCGATCGGGTTGTCCGGGTCTATGTAGTAGCCGCGGAATTTTCCGGTGTGCCCGCCCGGCCCCCACGCCTCTTGCGGGGAGAACTCGATGACGTGGGGCTCGGGGCGACTGGGGTCGATCTTGGAGCGCGCGTACTGGTCCGCGTAGACGAAGGACTCCTCGTCCTTGAAGGCCGTGGAGCAACTGTCGCACTTGTGCCTGTTCGGGGCGCCGCGGTCGCCGTCGTAGTAGAGGTCGGGCGGGGACAGCCGGTTCTTGGCGTCCGGGCCGTGCAGCGGGTCGATCTTGTTGGTCGACTGGACGTAACCGGTCGCCCTCTCCTTGGCAACGGTCTGCGCGTGGGCCGGGCCCTGCATGACGGGCGTGCCCAGGCGGTCCTTGAGCTGCTGGTCCGTCACCCGCAGGTGCCGGCCCACGCCGTGGCCCTGCTGGGCGAGGTCGTCCACCCGCTCGCCGATCCGACGGTTGTAGAGCTGGCGGAGCGCCTTCTTGCCCGGTACGGACTGGCCGGGTTCGAGCTTGACCTTCTCCTTGGAGAGCGAGCTGCCCGCGTTCTTGAAGCCCTTCTGGACCGCCGCCTCGGCATCGTCGAGGTTCTTCCTGGTGATCTCCAGGCCGCGGCCGATGGAGCGGTGGCCGCCGGCCATCGCCTTCGACATGTCGCCGATCATCGAGTCGAGGACCGGGCGGACCGCCTTGTCGACGATCTGGCCGAGCTTGCCGCGTCCGAGGACCCGGCCCCGGGTCTTGGCGTCCAGGTCGCGCGAGTGCCGCTCGATCCGGTTGGCGTGCTCGTGGGCCCGCTTCGCGGTCTGTGCGAGCGCTTCCGGGTCCGCCTTGAAACCCTTGCTCACTTGCCGCCTCCCACTCCGAGCGCCGCCTCGACCCCTTGGAACACCAGACCGGAGACCGCCTTCTCGATGGCCGCCTGGAAGGGCTCGACCGCCATCGAGACCAACTGTCCGACGACGGCGTCCTCGATCTCCTGGATGATCGCGTTCACTATCCGCTTGCCCGCCTCGACGATCGCCGCCTCCGCCGCCGCCGCTATCCCGAAGGTGGCGACCGCCGCCGCGGCCGCCGCCGCCATCTCGGCGGCCATCGCCACCAGCTGGGCGATCACCACGCCCTTGGCCACCGTCACCGCCTCGGCGGCGACCTCCAGGGCCGTCGCCAGCACGCCGCAGCAGTCGATCAGCACGGTCATGTGCCCGGTCGAGGCCTGGCCCCAGCGGGTCAGCATGGCCTCGTAGCCCGCGCCCTCGTACGCGCCGCCGAGGTTCTTCAGCAGCACGTCCGTGTCGTCGTGGGACTCCGCCATCCCCTGGCCGAACTCCCGTACGTGCTGAGCCCATTCGCGCAGCTCGTCCTCGTCCACATCAGGCCAGTTGAGCCCCATCAGGTCCATGATCCAGACGAGCTCCGACGGCAGGTCGATCGACAATGCCAACCCCCCAGTTCGAACAGGCACTTGTCATGCTCGGTGGCGCCAGGGTAGACGCGCAAGCCTCCGCTTCGGTTCCTGTCCCCCTGCCGGGGACCGGGGCCCGCCGGACACGGTGGTGGGAGCCTCGTGGAGCCCCGTCGGGCACGGATTCGGGAGCCGGCCCGGGGCGGACCCGGAGGTCGGCGGGGGCGGGTGGTGCGGGCCTGGCGCGGGGGCGCGGGGCGTGCGCTACCGGAGCGCACGGCTTGCGATACCCGCGCGAAGGCGCACGGTGGGCAGAGTGCAACCCGGGACCGATCACACCCAGTCGGACACAGGCCCCAGAACGGTGAATGAGTGCCAAACATGGGTAAATCCCCGACGGACCCGGAGAATTCGTGCTTCTCTGCTGCTGAATCTCCAGCCGGAATCCTTCCTTCCACGGTCGGCAGCGCCCCGGATCGGACAGTCTCGAACAGCCTCACGCACGAGGGCGGACTCCGGTCGCACCGGGGGCGCGCACGGAGCTGAAACGCGGAGCCGAGCATGCTCACCACCTTGCAGACCTCCTACACGGACACCCGCGCCGGCGACCTGGCCTGGCAGCTGGGCGGCGAGCCGCTGCCCGCGCTGGCCGTCCGCGACCTCAGACTCGACGGCGCCTGCAGCGCCCCGAACGGCCTCCGGGGCACCCTCCAGCTGCGGCTGCTGGGCGCCTCGCACCAGGTGGTGCTGGCCGCCGGGCCGGGCGACTGCCTGGAGACGGTGGCCTGCCTGCCGGGCCGCCGCACCCCGCTGCCCGCCCGGGTGGCCGAGCAGGTGGCCGGCTGGGAGTACGAGTTCGCGGCCCGGATCGAGGAGCTGCCGCCGTACGTGTTCGAGGCCCGGGCGCAGGAGCTGCTGGCCCTGGTCGAGGGGCACCCGCGGGCGCTGGCCGGGGTCTTCCCGGGCGACCCGAGCGCCTTCACCGCGCTGGTCGCGCACTGCGAGGACCGCCGGGTGCACTGGCGGACGTGGCACGCCTACCCGCAGGAGGGCCGGCTGGTGTGCACCCGCTCCTCGCTCTCGCTGCCCGGCACCGGCCGCCCCGAAACCGACCGGTCCGCCGGGGACGCGGCGGCGCGGGCCGCCGCGGGCGCCCCGGTGCAGGTCGGGTGGTGAGCGGGCGTCAACCCGGCACCCCGGTCTGTCCCCCGGATGGGTGCAGCCATTCACCCGGGCTCTCGCCTAGCGTTCATTCATGATCAACCACCCGGTCGGACGGCCCGCGCAGCCGGGTCCGGACGCCACCGCGCCACCGCCCGCGGCCGCCCCCCGGCCCACCGCTCCCCGCGCCGCGGTCCCCAGCGGCGCGGTCCGGGCCGGCGGCGCCATACCGCTGGCCCTGGCGCCCCGCCCGGCCCGCGTGCTGGTCCTGCTGGCCGCGTTCGTCTGCGCGGCCTGCGGCCTGGTGTACGAACTCGAACTGGTCGCCCTCGGCGGCTACCTGCTGGGCGACTCGGTCACCCAGACCTCCGTGGTGCTGTCGGTGATGGTGTTCGCGATGGGCGTCGGCTCGCTGCTCGCCAAGGGCCTCACCCGCCGCCCGGCCACCTCCTTCGCCCTGGTCGAGTACGCGCTGTCGCTGACCGGCGGCCTGTCCGCGCTCGCGCTGTACTGCGGCTGGGCCTGGCTGCACCAGCCGCGCGCCACCCTGGTCGCGCTGATCGCCGCCACCGTGCTGATCGGCCTGCTGATCGGCGCGGAGATCCCGCTGCTGATGACGCTGATCCAGCGGATCCGCCAGGAGCACGCCGGCCGCGCCGTGGCCGACCTGTTCGCCGCCGACTACGTGGGCGCGCTGATCGGCGGCCTGGCCTTCCCGTTCGTGCTGCTGCCCGCCTTCGGCCAGACCGCCGGAGCGCTGCTGACCGGTGCGGTGAACGCGGTGGCGGGCGCCGTGGTGGTGCTCTGGCTGTTCCGCTCCGAGCCGGCCCCGCGCACCCGGCTGCTGCTGTGGACGGGCTGCGGCCTGGTCCTCGCCCTGCTCGCGCTGGCCGCCGCCTGCACCGGCGCGATCGAGCGCGCCGCCCGGCACGCGCTGTACGGCGGCCCGATCCGGTTCGCCGCCCAGAGCCGCTACCAGGAGATCGTGCTGACCGGCGGCCCGGACGGCGCCCCGGACCGGACCGCGGCCGACGGCACCACCGCCGACGACGCGCCCCGGGTGCCCGCCCAGCGCACCGGGCCGCCGCTGGAGCTGTTCCTGGACGGCCGGCTGGCGGTCTGCGGCCCCGGCGAGTACCGCGACCACGAGGCGCTGGTGCGCCCCGCGCTGGCCGCCGGGCCGAGCGGGAGGGTGCTGGTGCTGGGCGGCGGCGACGGCCTGGCGCTGCGCGAGGTGCTGCGGCACCCGGCGGTGCGCAGCGTGCTGGTGGTCGAGCGGGACGCCGCCCTGCCCGCGCTGGCCCGCCGGGACGCCGCGTTCGCCGCGCTGACCGGGCACGCCTTCGACGACCCCCGGGTGCGGCTGGTCCTGGCCGAGCCGATGGGCTGGCTGCGGACGGCCGGGCAGCGCTTCGACGTGATCGTCTCGGACCTGGACGGCTCGGCCGCGAACGGCAAGTACCGCTCCCGCGAGTTCTTCGGCCTGGCCGCCCGCCTGCTCGCCCCGGCGGGCCGGCTGGCGGCCCGCGGCGGCGTGCCGGACGGCGGGCTGTGGACGGCCGAGTCCGGCCTGGACGCGGCGGGCCTGGCGGCGGTGGCGTACCAGGGCGGCGGCGCCCCGGCGGCCGCGGAGTGCGGGCGTCCGGACCCGGACCCGGCGTTCCTGCTGGCCGCCCGCACCGCCCCCGTGCTGGACCTGTCGCCGGACGTACCGGCCCCGCGCTCGCTCACCGTGCCCGCGCTGCGCGCCTCCGAGGCCCGGCTGGCGGCCCGCCGCCCGGCCCGCTGCCGCCGCCGCACACCCTGCTCGGCCCCTGAAGGCGCCCGCCCGGCCCGCGCCCGACGGCGCCGCGACGGCGCCCCGACCGCGGAACGCCGTCGCGATCCCCGGCCGCAGGCCCGGCAGGCCCGCCGGCACGCCCCGCCCGGCCGCCGAAGGCACCTGCCCCGCCGCCGAAGGGACCCGCCCCGCCGGTCAGTTCGGCCCGGGGCGGGTCGGGCGGCCGGGCGCGCGGGACGGTGCGTCCATTGGCGGGTTGGTCGGCCCGGCTTCGCGTGGAGGGCTCGGCACGGCGGCGGGCGGTCGGTAGGCTCGCCGGTATGGAGCATGAGGTTGTCGTCCCGGTGCCCGCCGAGGTGGTCCGGGAGGCGCTGGTGGACCGCGAACTGGTGGCCCGCTGCGTGCCGGGGCTGAGCGCGGTCGCGTCGGCGTCCGCGCCCGCGGGGGCGGACAGCCGGCTCAGGATCCGGATCGCCGGGTCGACCATCACCTTCGCCGGCCGGCTGGTGGTGGGCGCCTGGCAGGGCGGCGCGCTCGTGCTGCGGCTGAGCGGCGAGGAGATCCGCGGCGCGGCCCCGGTCGCCGCCGAGCTGCGGATCACCCTGGAGGAGCGCACCGGCGAGACCGCGATCCGCTTCGCCAGCGGCCTGACCGCCTCCGGGCGGCTGGCCGGCTTCGACGACGAGGCGCTGGAGTCCACCGGCCGCCGACTGAT
Source organism: Kitasatospora sp. NA04385 (assembly GCF_013364235.1). NCBI lineage: Bacteria > Bacillati > Actinomycetota > Actinomycetes > Kitasatosporales > Streptomycetaceae > Kitasatospora > Kitasatospora sp. NA04385. Next base: position 4,008,259 of record NZ_CP054919.1, read on the forward strand.
CGACCGGGCGGTGGCGGCGCTGGTCGCCGAGCTGTCCGAGCCCGCCGACCACGGCGACGAGGAGGACGGCCCGGACGGCCCGGAGGGCGACCCGTCGGACGGCGCCACCGTGGTCTTCCTGGACGACCGCGACCGCGGCCAGGACCTGGACGACGACCTGTCCGACCTGATCTCCTTCGACGACGCGGACGACCTGCCCGCCCCGGTGCCCGCCGCCCCGCGCCCGGAGCCCGGCTACGAGCAGGAGGGCGCCCCGGTGCGGCGCAGCATCGTCGGCCGGTCCGCCGAGGAGGTCGACCACGCCCCGCCGCACGGCCGGTACGCGCCCGCCCGCCGGCCCACAGCGCCCGCGCCCGGGCCGCCTCCCGCTGGGGCGGCGCGGAGCCGACGCTGCTGCCCGGCGCGCACGGCGAGCGCAGCGCGCTGCCGTGGATGATCGGCGGCGGGGTCGCGCTGATCAGCGGCGCGGTGGTGCTGGTCCGGGCCCTGCGGCGGCGCTAGGCCGTAGTGGGTACCCACTAAACTGGCTGCCCATGAGCAACGACCGCGACGCCCTGCTGGCGCAGATCAAGGACAAGGCCGTCGTGCACGGCAAGGTCACCCTCTCCTCCGGCCGGGAGGCCGACTACTACGTCGACCTGCGCCGGATCACGCTGGACGCCGAGGCGGCGCCGCTGGTCGGCACCGTGATGCTGGACGCGGCGGCGGACCTGGAGTTCGACGCGGTGGGCGGTCTGACCCTGGGCGCCGACCCGGTGGCCGCGGCGATGCTGCACGCGGCGGCGGCCCGCGGCCGCAAGCTGGACGCGTTCGTGGTCCGCAAGGCGGGCAAGGCGCACGGCCTCCAGCGCCGGATCGAGGGCCCGGACGTCAAGGGCCGCCGGGTGCTGGCGGTGGAGGACACCTCGACCACCGGCGGCTCGGTGCTGACCGCGGTCGAGGCGCTGCGCGAGGCGGGCGCCGAGGTGGTCGGCGTCGCGGTGATCGTGGAGCGCGGCGCGGCCCCGGCCATCGCCGAGGCGGGCCTGCCGTACGTCACCGCGTACACCCTGGACGACCTGGGCCTGTGAGCCGCTGAGCCCCGTTCCACGTTCCACGTGGAACAACGCGAAGGCGACACCACGCGAAGGCGACACCACGCGAAGAGGGCACCACGCGAAGAGGGCCCGACCACCGTCCGGTGGTCGGGCCCTCTCGGCTACGTGGTCAGCTCTTGCGGTGGCGGCCGCTGGAGACCGGCTCGCTCTCCCGCGCGGCGGTGCCGCCGGCGGCCGCGGCGGCCTTCTTCTTCTTCCGCTCGCGGAGCACCTCGACGAAGATCGGCGAGACCGAGATCAGGATGATCAGCGCCATCGCGGGCAGCAGGTACTTGTCGATCACCGGGGCGAGCTGGTCACCGGTGAAGTAGCCGATCAGCAGCATGGTCTCGGTCCACAGCACACCGCCGACCACGTTCCAGACGAAGAAGGTCCGGGCGGGCATCTGCAGGGTGCCGGCGACCGGGTTGAGGAAGGTCCGCACGATCGGGATGAAGCGGGCCATCACCACGGCCTTGGCCGGGCCGAACTTCTCGAAGTACTCCTCGGCCTTCTCCACGTACTCGGGCCGGAAGATCTTCGAGTTCGGCTTGTCGAACATCTTCGGGCCGACCTTCCGGCCGAGCAGGTGTCCGAGCTGGGCGCCGACGACGGCGCAGATCGGCGCGCCGATCAGCAGCAGGGCGATGTTCATCTGGGCGCCTTCGCCGAGCACCTTGTCGGCGGCGCTGGAGGCGGCGACACCGGCCAGGATCAGCAGCGAGTCACCGGGGAAGAAGAACCCGACCAGCAGGCCGGTCTCGGCGAAGATGATCGCCAGGATCCCGATGGCGCCGACGGAGGCGACGAGCGATTTGGCGTCGAGGACGTTGACGGCGAGCTGGATGTGTTCCACGCGCGCAGGATAGCCCGTACTGCTTTGCGAAGCCTTAACAGAGGGTCCGAACCGCGCCGCCGCCGGGCCCGCCGCGGGTGCCCGGCGGCGGCGCCGCAGGTGCCCGGTGCGGCGGCCCGTCCCAAGTGGCGGGCCGCTGGGTGTGTCCGGAGGGGGAGTCTGGGAAGATGGCCGAGGTGTCCGGCCCGCGGTCGAGCTACCACCCTCTTCGCTCGCACCGCATCGATGTCGTGAACCACAGGCGTATCGAGCCTTCGGACAGCGTCGTCCGATCGCCCCACACCGACAGGAGCGGATCCGCATGCCCATCGCAACTCCCGAGGCCTACAACGAGATGCTCGACCGGGCCAAGGCAGGCAAGTTCGCCTACCCGGCCATCAACGTCACCTCGACGCAGACCCTGCACGCCGCGCTGCGCGGCTTCGCCGAGGCCGAGAGCGACGGCATCGTCCAGATCTCCACGGGTGGTGCGGAGTTCCTGGGCGGCCAGTACAACAAGGACATGGTGACCGGCGCGGTCGCGCTGGCCGAGTTCGCGCACATCGTCGCGGCCAAGTACGACGTCACCGTCGCGCTGCACACCGACCACTGCCCGAAGGACAAGCTGGACGGCTACGTCCGCCCGCTGCTGGCGATCTCCGCCGAGCGCGTGGCCCGCGGCGAGAACCCGCTGTTCCAGTCGCACATGTGGGACGGCTCGGCCGAAACCCTGGCCGACAACCTGGCCATCGGCGAGGAGCTGCTCGCCCAGGCCGCCGCCGCCCGGATCATCCTCGAGGTCGAGATCACCCCGACCGGCGGCGAGGAGGACGGCGTCACCCACGAGATCAACGACGAGCTGTACACCACCGTGGCCGACGCGGTGCGCACCGCCGAGGCGCTCGGCCTGGGCGAGAAGGGCCGCTACCTGCTGGCCGCCTCGTTCGGCAACGTGCACGGCGTGTACAAGCCCGGCAACGTGGTGCTGCGTCCGGAGCTGCTCGCCGACCTGCAGGCCGAGATCGGCAAGAAGTACGGCAAGCAGGACCCGTTCGACTTCGTCTTCCACGGCGGCTCCGGCTCCACCGAGCAGGAGATCCTGACCGCGCTGGAGAACGGCGTCGTCAAGATGAACCTCGACACCGACACCCAGTACGCCTTCACCCGCCCGGTCGTGGACCACGTGTTCCGCAACTACGACGGCGTGCTGAAGGTCGACGGCGAGGTCGGCAAGAAGAACACCTACGACCCGCGCACCTGGGGCAAGCTGGCCGAGGCCGGCATGGCCCACCGCGTCACCGAGGCCGCGCAGCAGCTGCGCTCGGCCGGCAAGCGCATGAAGTAGGCGCTCCGCGCGTGAAGTAGGCGCTCCGCGCACGACGGCGCCCCCGCACCCCGGGTCCCTCGGGGTGCGGGGGCGCCGTCGTGTCGGCCTCCCGGGGTCAGTGGCGGCGGTTGTTGTTCGCGAAGTAGAAGGCGACCGCCATGCCGATGACGGTCACCACCGGGGTGGTGAAGGTCTCGGCCGCGGTCAGCTGCTCCACCCCGAAGTGGGTCCACCGCCCGGCCACGAAGGCGAGCAGCGGCACCACCTCGATGAAGGCCAGCAGGCAGAACAGCCCGATCGCCAGCGGGCGGCGCGTCTCGTGCATCCGCTGGTCGTTCTGGATGGCGCGGAACTCCCAGAAGCCGCCGGCCGCCGGCGGGGCGTCCTCGGACAGTTCCTGGTCCGGCTCGGGCCGGGCGGTGTCGCCCGGCCCGGAGTCGGCTCCGCCGTCCTGCGGCGGCAGGCCCGGCAGCAGGTGCTCAGACATCGTGCCCCCGCTTGCAGCGGTCGCACCGGATGACTCCGGCGGGCCGCAGTTTCACGAAACCCCCGGGGTCTGCTGACCTCGGGGGTTTGTTCTCGGTCAACGACCGCTGGTGCGGGATGACCGGGTCGGGGAGCTCACGAGTGATCAACTCGTCTTCTCCGACCGGTGGTTGTGGAACCGGCGGGCCTGCGTAGGCGTTCACCGGGCAGTCCACCCCGGCCATCAGCGGGCAGCCGGACACCGGGTCGGGTTCGGGGGAGACCCCCTGGCGCCTGGCGTGCCAGTAGGGGCACTCGTCCGGGACTGGGTGTTCGGTGCGCGCGGAATCGGTAGACATTGAGGTCTCCCAGATGATCTGTTGATCTTGTCCCGGTGTGGGTCCGGGACGGGCCAAGCGGCCCCGGCGCCGAGGGATGCACGGGAAGTCGATCCTACCACCGAAGTTGATGAAAGTAGTACCTAGTGTTGGTTAGATCAACATTTTCTCAACATCCGACACTCACAGTATGCATTCCTCGTTGACACTGCATGCGCACCGGGGCATGATGGATGGCATCCGCAAGCCCGTCGCATCAGGGGGGATCCACCGGTCCGAGCAGCCCGTCACGGCCAGCGCGATCCGGAATTTCTGCACTTCGGAGAGCGGTAACAGCCAGGGCTCGCCCCGTCCTTGCGTCGGTCGATACAGACACACATGGCCCGGAATCCACGCACACCACCGGGCCGCGCCGCGATTCCTGTGCCGCGGCGGACGAGAAACAAGGGGCCTTCGAAGATGCCGGAGAACGTCGAGCCAAAGGGCTTCACCAGGTTGAGCATCAACATCAACGCGGAGACCGAGGAGGTCTTGAAGCGCCACAAGAAACGCGGCATCTCCATCACCGAGACCGTTCGCCGCGCCGTCGCTCTCCTCGACCTGGTGGAACGTGAGCACGAGAGCGGAAACAAGATCCAGCTGGTGGACCAGAACAACGGGGTCCGCGAGCTGGTGCTGTTCGTCTGATCCGGCGTCCCGATCGGACGCTCGTCGGGGGTGCCGGTTCCCACCCAGGGAACCGGCACCCCCGACGTGCGTGCCGGGCCGGTGACGGACGGCTGACGAATACCTGACGGACAGTCAATTCCCTTGCCCCGAGAGAAAGAACACGGCAGAAAACGGCACCCGTGAACGTCTGCAGTGTCAGGAGAAGCGGGTACTGTGGGGAGAAAGCTTCCGAGCCGTGTCCGGACCGCACGAGGCCCGCGACCTGACCCGGGGAGGAGGCCTGCGGGGAGCCTTCTCCCCGGGGCTGCCGGCGGACCGCAGAATCCGCCGGTGGAGGGCCGCGGCGCGCACAGGCGTCCGGCCCGTCCCCGGGGCAGGCCCTCCTCTTCCCCGGCGTCACGCGTCCCGTGCTTCCACCCCCCGGGGCGGAAGCACGGACCGGGCCGGTCCCTCGCCGCGGCCGTGACCGGCCCGCCTCCCCGGGTGGCAGACTGGCACACCATGGAGACGCACAAGAACCTTCTTGACGGCCCCGGGCCGACCCTCCTGCCGGAGGAGGAGCACCCGTACCGGATGCTCGCCGAGGAGTCGGCCTCGCCGACCCAGGTGGCGGCCGAGTACCCGGCGTTCTGCCTCGCCTGGGCGATGCTCGCGGACGACGCGTTCGCGGCCGGGCGGACGGTGGAGTCCTACGCGTACGCCCGCACCGGCTACCACCGCGGCCTGGACGCGCTGCGCCGCAACGGCTGGAAGGGCCACGGCCCCGTGCCGTGGGAGCACCGCGGCAACCGCGGCTTCCTGCGCTGTCTGGCGGCGCTCGCCCGGGCCGCCGGCGCGATCAAGGAGACCGAGGAGGAGGCCCGCTGCTGGCAGTTCCTGAAGGACAGCAGCGCCGAGGCGTACACCGTGCTCAAGCAGGAGCACTGAGACCGGCACCCGACCGAACCGACGGGCCGTCCCCCGCACCGGGGGGCGGCCCGTCGCCGTCCCGCGCCGCCTGCCTGCGCCGCCCGCCCGCGCTGCTCGCCCGCCTGCACCGCCCGCCCGCCTGACCGTCCCGCCGTCCGTCCGTCCCCGCACCGATAGGCTTCCCGCATGACCGCAGAACTCTCCCGGCGCCTGCTCGACCGGTTCGGCCCCGGCGGCCTGCGTCGCCCCACGGCGGCGGACCTCGCGGCGACCGCGCTCCCCGCCGAGGCGGCCGGACTGCTCGCCGACTGCGGTCTCCCCCTCCGGGTCGGTCCGTACTTCGCCACCTCGGCGGACGACGCCCCGGCGCTGGCCGACTTCGCCGCGCAGCGGGGGCTCCCCGCGCCGACCGGCGGCGAGGACCCCTGGGCGCGCCTGGGCACCGACCGCGGCGCCGAGCTGTGCGTCGACCCGGCCGGCCGGGTGTGGGCGGTCTTCCTCGCCTTCCGGGAGCGCCCGATCCCGGTCAACAGCAGCCTCGCCGCCTTCCTCGACTCGCTCGCCGAGCTCGACGACGTGCTGCGCCGGCTGGCCGCCGCCGAGCAGCCGCAGGAGGTCTTCGGGCTGTTCGGCTCGGTCGAGAGCCGGCTGCGCGCCACCGACCTGCGGGCCTTCGAGAGCGACGAGAACTGGTGGCCCCGGGTGCTGGAGGACGTCCGGCACACCCGGGGCGTGCCCGGGTACGCGGCGTTCAAGTACCGCGACCGGCAGGGCGGCGAGCAGATCCTCACCGCCGACGGCTCGCTCGCGCTGCACCCCGAGGAGGCCCTCTGGCAGCGGCTGGCCGAAGGGGGCGCGCGGCCCGAGGGCGTCCTGGAGGTCTACACCGAGCTACAGGCCTGCTTCATGCCCGGCCACTACTGCAGCGTGTGGATGGCCGAGACCTTCCGGCAGGCCGAGTTCACCCACAGCTTCGACTACGGCGACACCGCCGCCGAGCGCGAGGCCGGCATCCGCGAACTCGCCGAGGCGCTGACCGCCCGCAACGGCTGACCGCGACGACCGACCGCGACGACCGACTGCGACGACCGACCGCGACGGCCGACCGCCCGGGCCGGGCGACCGATCCGGCCGATCCTGCCGATCCGATGGAACGTCAACTCCGGTCTCCGGCACGAGGCATAGCCTGGTGCGGTGATCGCTCACCGCACCCGCCGCACCACCGGCCCGACCGTCCGCCGCCTGCTCGCGCTGCCCGCCGCCCTGGCCGTCGTCCTCGGCGCGGGCGCCTGCTCCGGCGGCTCCGACCGCTCCGACGACGGCAAGGACGCCACCGCGCTGTCCTACCCGAAGGTCCGCTCCACCGCGCAGGAACTCGGCGCAGCGGGCTCCGGCACCTGCCCGTTCGGGCTGGACCTCGCCGCCGCGCTCAAGGCCACCGGCGTCGGCCTGACCGCCAACGCCGGGACCGAGGAGGACAAGCCCGCCACCGGCGAGACCACCGAGGCCACCGATCCGGAGCCCTGGCCGTCCGGGGTGAAGCCGCCGCCGTCCATGGCCTCCGTGCCCGGACGCCCGCCGACCGGCTGGATCACCTGCGTCTGGATGATCGACGGCGGCCCGATCACCCTCGACCTGCTGGCCGTCCCGGTGAACGACGTCGGCGTCAGCATGATGCTGCCGAAGATCCAGGCGGCCGGGAAGCTCTCGGCCGCCCGGCTGGAGACCGTCTACGCCCAGCGCCCGGCCCCCGGCGCCGCACCGCTGGTCACCCCCGACGGCGGGCTGGCCGCGATCGCCCGCGTCCCGGCGAAGGGCGACGGGGACCTCGTGCTGCTGCTCTCGCAGAACCCGCCGAACGACGGCGAACGGGCGCTGAGCGGGGAGCCGCTCGGCCGGGTGCTGGCCCGCCTCGCCGCCGGCATCCACGCCTGATCCCCCGGCCGGTCACGGCCCGACCGCCCCTCGGCCACCGCGCGGCTTCCCCTCGGCCACCGCCCGGTCACCGCTCCGCCCCTGGTCAGCCCCGGTCCGGACCCTGCCAAGTCCGTTCACGTCCGGATCGGGGGGTTCCGGGAACCAAGCAGGGCCATACCGCGTATGTTCACGGTGCGGCACGTTCGCACGGACGTGCCACCCGCACCGCCTGCCATGCCGCCGTCCCGAGGGAAGTCCAGATGCGCGCAGCCCCCCGCAGCCGCCGCCGGCCCGCCCGCCGGTCCGCCCGCCGGCGCCTGGGCGTCACCGTGGGCTGCACCGCGCTGCTCGCCGCCCTCGGCACCGCCGGGCTGTTCGCCCTGGACCAGCAGTCACCGCGGACGCCCACCAGCGGCCCGACCACCCAGGCCCGGGCCGTCCCGCAGCTGCCCGACCCGACCGCGGCCCCCTCGGCCACCGCCGAGCAGCCCGGCCCGCAGCCCTCCGACGCCCCGCCGTCGAGCGGCGGGCCGTCCGGCACCCCGTCGTCCGGCACCTCGTCGTCCAGTGCGCAGCCGGAGATCGTCGCCCACGGCAGCGGCAGCTTCACCAGCGCCACCGCCAACGGCGACCGGGTCGGCACCGGCGGCGTCGTGCGCCGCTACCGGGTGGAGGTCGAGAACGGCATCGGCATCGACCCGAACGGCGCCGCGGCCGCCGTCCAGGCCGTGCTGTCCGACCCGCGCAGCTGGACCACGGACAAGCGCGACAGCTTCCAGCTGGTCTCCTCCGGCAGCTACGACTTCACCGTCAAGATCGCCTCCCCCGACACCGCGGACGGGATCTGCGCGACCGGCGGCCTCGACACCGGGGGCGAGGTGAACTGCGACGTCGGCAAGCAGGTGGTGGTCAACTCCAAGCGCTGGCTGACCGGTTCACCCCAGTTCGACGGCAGCCTGGACGACTACCGGGCCCTGATCATCAACCACGAGGTCGGCCACCGGATCGGCCACGGCCACGAGAGCTGCCCCGGCCCGGGCGAGCCCGCCCCCGCGATGATGCAGCAGATCTACGGCCTCAAGGGCTGCGTGGCCAACGCCTGGCCCTACGACTCGAACGGCAAGTACCTCAGCGGCCCGTCCGCCCCCTGACGCCGCCGCCCGTCCTTCCCGCCGCCCGCGGCCGCCTAACTGCCTTTCTTCTCGGGCACGTTGTGGTGCACCTCGCTCCAGACGGTCTCGCGGGCGGTGCCGTTGTTGCGGGAGGGCGGGGAGTAGTGGTGCCCCCACCGGTCGCCGAGCGCGAGGGCGGTCAGGACGGCCGCGTGGTCGTCGGTGCCGTGCGGGCGGAGGATGTCGAGTTCGATCCGGTAGCCGTTCGGGATCACGGTCAGCTCGGCCTCCCCGCCGCCGCCCGCCTTGGCGAGCTGTTCGGCGATCCGCCAGGCGCGTTGCCGCAGCACCTCGTCGCTCACGAGGCGGCCCCCAGCGCGGAGCGGGCCTCGGGGCCCAGCTCGGACGGCGACGCGACGCGGACGGCGGCGGGGAACTCCCCGCGCAGCACCGCGAGTTCGACCAGCGCCTCGGCCAGCTTCTGCGCCCACGGCAACCCCGCGCACCCCAGCGCGAGACCGGCGCTCTCCGGCGGGACGTCGTCGCGGTAGACCGGCGAGAGCCCCGGCGGCGGGTCCAACCGGGCCGCCAGGAAGGCGCGCTCCAGCGAGTCCGAAGCCTGCTCGCAGTCGGCGAACCCGCCGCGCAGGAACCGTTGCAGGACGTCGACGGCCACCAACGGTTGTCCGGTGTACAGCACGTGCTTCCCTTCGTCGTGTTCGGTGAGGTCAGGCCACTTCGGCAACGGCCGCCGCGCAGCGCGGACAGGCACAGGCCGGCCAGGTCAACGCCGAGACCAGCGGCAGATCCTCCTGCTCGTCCGAACAGCAGGAGGAGACCGGCACCCGGGCCCCGTCAGGCCGCACCCGGTAGACCCGAATCGTCAACCTGGCTTTCTGGCTTGCATATTGGCGGTCTGGCATGGCGATGAACCTCGCAAGTGGCGGTGCGGGAAAGAAGCGGGCGGGGGGCGTCAACGCCCCTGGGGCGGGGCACGGCCGGGCGCACGCCGGAGAAACGCCCCTACGCGCCTGTCACCGTCCGCTTCTTTCTGCGTTCTGTGTGTCACAAGCATCGGCAAGAAGGGCTACGCTCGCCAGGGATCGACCGTCGACTATTCCGGCCTGTATAAGGGGCGCAACGATGGAAACCGACAACGAAGTTGATGTGGTGTCATCTCCCGCGCTGCGCTTCGGCCGGGAACTCGCCAGGTCAAGGGCGGCCCGGGGCTGGTCGCAGGTCAGGCTCTCCCAGCAGATGGGCTACAGCAACGGCTACATCTCGCTCATCGAACGAGGTAAGCGGGGACTGACTTTTACATTCGCGGTCAAGGCCGACGAGGTGTTCGGCACGGGCTCGCGGTTCCAGGAGCTCTGGCGACTCTATTCGAACGCGAGTCTGGTGGAGGGATTCACCGAGTACGTGGAGGCCGAGGCGAGGTGCCGGGTCCTCCGCACTTTCCAGTTGGGCGTCATCCCGAGCCAACTCCAGACGCCCGCCTATGCTTCGGCCCTGGCGATGGCTGCGGTACGACGCGGCGACATCACCGAGGCCCAGGCGGAGGCTCGGGTCTCCTTCCTCGCGAACCGCCAACAGATCTTCCGCCGCCCGACCGCGCCCCTCATGCACGCCGTGCTGGACGAGGGTTGCATCCGCCGTATCGTGGGCGGACCCGAAGTCATGGCGGAGCAGCTCGCCTACCTTGAGACCATGGCCATGAGCCCCCAAGTCGTTTTGCAGGTTGCCCCGTTCGACCTCGGGGAGCGGGTGCCGTTCAGGATGCCGGTGGTGCTGCTCACCCTGCCCGACCGTTCGATGCTCGGCTACGCGGAGTCCCTGGCCCGGGGCTATATGGAACGAAGCCGGGAAACCGTCGCGTCCTGGTCCAAGCGATACGATCGACTTCTGGTGGAGTCCGCCTCGACGGCCCCTTCGCTAGCCATGATCCGAACCGCTCGGGAGGAACTCTCATGACCCGCATCGACCTGCCCAAGGCTCACTGGGTGAAGAGCAGCCACAGCACCGACGGTGGAGACTGCGTCGAGTTCGCGCCCGAGTTCGCCACCACTCACGGTGTCGTCCCGGTCCGGGACTCCAAGGACCCCCACGGCCCCGCGCTGGTGTTCACCGCGACCGGCTTCTCCGCCTTCGTCGCTGCGGCCAAGTCCGGTCAGTTCGGCGAGATCTGACCAACGAGCAGCAGTATCCGGCCCCGCAGTTCAAGCACTTGAGCACGCGGGGCTTCTTCATGCCCCAAACCGGGAAACCCTGTTCCGACGGACCTGGACCCACCGCGGAAGGAACGCCGATGCCCCACACCGACCTGTCCGGCGCCCACTGGGTGAAGAGCAGCCACAGCACCGACGGCGGCAACTGCGTCGAGTGGGCTCCCACGGCCCGCCCCGGCACCGTCCCCGTCCGCGACTCCAAGGACCCCGAGGGCCCCGTCCTGCTGTTCACCACCGGTAGCTTCGCCGCCTTCGTCACCGCCCTCAAGTCCGGCCGTTTCGAAGGAAGTTGATCCTCCCGAACTGAGCACGGTCCGGCCGATCATGTGACTGCCACCCGCTCGGATCGCCGTGTCGTTCCTGGACGGTGCGCCCGTGCGCCATGAGGCCGGTACTGCCGGACGCCCGCCCAGCAGTACCGGGCGGGGCGGCCGTCGGGTTCGCGCGAATCAGCTGTGCGTGCCTTGGCGGCGGCGCAGGGCCACCAGGATTCCGGCACCGAGCGCCAGGATCGCGGCACCGCCGACGGCGATCCGCATCGTGTTGCCCGCGCCGGTCTCGGCGAGCTCAGCGCCCTTGTGAGCGGCCTGCGTGGTCGATGCAGCGGCCGGTGCAGTGGTCTGCGCAGCAGCCGATGCAGTGGTCTGCGCAGCAGCCGGCGTGCTGGCGGCAGCGGTCGCCGACGCCGTCGCCGAGTGCGAGGGCTCGGCCGACGGAGTGGTCGTCGTGTCGCTGTCCACCACGGTGAAGTCGTGGAACGCGTATCCGGTGAACTGCGTGCAGACCCCCGTGCCGTTCTGGTCGGACGCAGGCTTCTGGTCGGCCGAGTCCAACGGAACGAACGTGTCGCTGTCCTCCTCCAGGAGTGCCGACCCGCCGCTCTCCGTGGTCTGGTACTTCCCGGCCGGCGCCTTGGCGGTGGCCGCGACACGGAGTGCGAGCGTCAGCGAGGCACCCTTCGGAATCTGGTACGTCCCGGAATCGATGATGGAAGAGAAGTCACCGGTGCCGAAGTCGACCTTCTTCCATGCACCGCCGGGAGCCTTGATCTCGACGGCGAAGGACCCGGCCGGCAATTCGCCGCTCAGGTAGGCGGCGTAGAGCGCGGTCTGGAAGTCCTTGACCTCGTGGTCCACGGAGTTCCGGAAGGTGACGGTGGACTCCACGGCGGGACCGCCCTTGACCAGCTTGGCGGGGAACCCCGGCCAGGTGGTGGCAAGTTCGGGGTGATGCTGGACACCGCCGAAACACGGCATCTTCGGTGCTGCGGTCGCCGACGCGGTGGCGGCGCCGAACCCGAGCGCGGCCGTGGCGAGAACCGCCGAGGCGGCCAGCAGGCGAATGGAGCGCATGGAAATATCCCCCGGAAACTCAGTGAAACGGGCATTTCGCCCGAGGAGGTAATTGTGCGAACCGTGTGGCGCGCGTGAACGATACACACACGTGCGACTGCATGGGGCGGGGGGTGCCACAGCTCGTCCCGATGGTCCTTCCGCAGGGGCTGACCTTTGACAGGCGAACTTGACCGATTGCCGGGCTGGTTTGACCGGTGCTGGGTTCCTGTCAGCCGATCTTGACCAGTTGCCAGGGCCTGGAGGGAGGCGGGGTCAGCGGAATGCTGCCCAGGGGTCGGGGAGGGGGGCGTAGGGGTCCTCGCCCTCGGTGTCCAGACCGACGTAGGCGCGGAGGGCGGGGCGGGTGCCAGGGAAGCCGCACCGGGTGAACTGCTGGTGGAGGTCCGAGCCCATCGGCCAGGGCTGGAAGTCTTCGGCGGTCAGCAGCTCGGCCAGGACCTCCAGCAGCTTCTGTCGTCCGGGGGAGAGCTCGATGAACTCCGGTGCTGCGTCCGCGGGTTCGAACAGGGCTTCCATCAGGTTCTCGGCGCGGGCCGCCAGTGGGCGGGGCACGACGCCGGTCTCCTTGATGTGGGGCAGGGCGCGGACGATCTCCAGGAGGACCCCGTCCGGTTCCTGAGCGGCCCCCATCAAGTGCAGCAGGCTGCGGACGGTGTAGCCGTGCAGGTCTCCCGCGTTGTGGGCGGTGGCGGGCTCGGGAACGGGCGCGGCCCCGAAGGCGGCCAGTTCGGCGGCGACGCGCTCGACCGGCGGGAGGCCGGGCGCGGCGGCCGGGTGGGCGACAAGGAGGCGGGCGAGGGCGGTGGCGGCCGCCCAGCGCAGGAGGGGGAGGGGATGGTCGAGGCGGCGCCGGAGGCGGCCGTCCGGGTCCCGGTCGTCGAGGAGTCCGACCGCGATGAGGACCGTGGCGGCGCAGACCGGGTCCTGCTCGCCGTCGAGGCATTCCAGCAGCGGGGGCAGGGCGGTGCCGGCTTCTTCGGGAAACCAGCCGAGAAGGTATGCGGTCCTGGTACGGATGTCCGGGGCGGGGTTGTCGAGCAGTTCGAGCAGGGAGGGGAGTTGGGCGCGGACCGCGTCGTAGGAGCGCAGAGCACCCTCACGGCTGTCGATGGGGTGCCCCGCCGCGCAGTAGGCCCGCCCCTTGCGCAGGTTCTCCAGCCGCTCCGCGTCGGTCTCGGTGGCGATCTGCTCGTCGAACCAGCGCAGGTTCTCTTCGGGGCTGACGGCTGCGGCGCGCCACGCGGCGGTGTCGATCCCGAGGGGGAGGTCGTACTCGTCGTGCCAGTCGATGGCCAGCCGGGTCAGCAGCAGCAGCGCGTCGCCCCGCGCGGCGGCCGGGCCCGCGACGGCGATCCGGGCGAGGAACGGGACGGCGTACGGGGAGGCCGAGTAGCGGGTGCCCTGGTGGAAGATGTTGCCGAACAGGACGCGGAAGGCCGTCTCCCGGGCCCTTTCGTCCGGCCCGCACGCCGCCCGGAGTTGGTCGGGCACGTCCTCGGCGCTGCCGTAGGCGTGCCCCAGGGACGCCCAGTCGATGTCGTCCAGCCCTGCCAGGAGATCGTCGGATCGCTTCATGATCCGTACTCTCGCAGAGGCCTCTGACACCGACCCCGCCGCTCTCGAGAACGTGCTGTCCCCTTGGACTCGGCGGTCGAACTCACCTGTCAATCGGTCAAGGTCGCCTGTCAAAGGTCAGGGGCACCACCGCGACCACAGGACCTCGGCCACAGCCCAGGCAGTCAGTGACCGGCCGGACAAGCTCTAGGCTGCCCGGCATGACGTCCACCGACTCCCGGCCGCCGATCGCTCCCGTCACCCGGGCCGAACTCGAAGCCGTCTACGGCGCCGACGGCCTGCGCCGCGTTCCCGTCGAGGAGCTGCCGGGCGTCATCACCGATCCCGGCGCCCGGGCCCACCTCAGTGAGATCGGCCTGGTCGACGCCCCCAGCGCGGTCGTCTCCCCCGCGCCGTTGCCGTTGCGCACCCTGGCCGAGGCCCTCGCGCCGCACAGCCCCGCCGAGTACTGGCCCACCCTGCCGAAGGACGGCGCCGACCTGGTGGCGGTGGGCTTCTCCGGGTCCGCCACCTTCGCGCTGGACGGCAGCACCGGCGAGGTCTACGCCCTGGACGTGCACGAGCCGCCCACCGTCGGCGGGCGGCCGGCCCACCGCGGCCTGCACTCCCTCGCCCGCTGCCAACTCGCCTTCGGTGCAACGGAGATGCTCACCGTGGTCGGGCTCCTGGACCAGGAGGACATCGACTGGTGCCGCGAGCACCTGGCGGGGTTCGCCGAGCTGTACCCCGCCCACCTCGACGAGGAGCCCGACGAGGACGGGAACCACCCCGGAGCGGACGAGGACGACGGGGACCCCGTGCCGGACATCGACCAGGTGTTCGCCGAGCTGGCCGCCAAGCTGGACGCCGTCGAACCCGGGCTCGCCGACAGCCCGGTCTGGGCGGGCATCCTGGGCGAGTTCCGCTACGGCTGCTGATCCGGCCCGCCCGACTGCCGAGGGGATCAGCCCAGTACGGGCAGGTACCCGGACAGGTCGCTGCGCTCGCCGCTGGCGGTGAGCGCGGTGTCCAGCACGTCGGTCCAGGCGAGTCGGCCGGTGGCCAGCCGGATCCAGGTGAGGGCGTCGGTCTCCACCACGTTCGGCGGGGTGCCGCGGGTGTGCCGGGGGCCTTCGACGGCCTGCACCACGGCGTACGGCGGGATGCGCAACTCGACCGAGCCGCCCGGTACTTGGACGGCGAAGGCGTCGGCGAGCAGCCGGGCGGTGGAGGCCAGCGCGAACGGGTCGTGCGGGAAGGCGTCCAGGCCCAGCGCGGCGGCCAGGTCGTCGGCGTGCACCACGGTCTCGACCAGCCGGGTGACCAGGAAGCCCGCCAGCGGCATCGGGCCGAACCGCATGGGGATGATCCGGCCCGGGTCCCGGCCCGCCTCGCTGTCCAGGGCCTCCCACAACGCGCCGACCTGCCGGTCGAGTTCGCCGGAGACCTGGGCGGCGTCCCCGGCGAACTGCTCGGCGACCAGCTCGACGGCGGTGGAGTTGATGGCGGCGGCCGCGGTGCGGGTGCTCGCGGCCCAGTCCAGCGGGGTGATCGGGGCCTGCGGCGGCAGCGGTTCGTCCAGGTGCAGCGGCACCCAGCTGACCACCATGCCGAGGTGGGCCACGAGTTCGCGCACCCGCCACTCCCCCAGCCGGGTCGGCCGGGCCAGCCGGTCGTCGTCCAGCTCGCGGACGGCGGCGGTGATCGCGTCGAGCTGCCCGGTGAGCGCGGCACGCACCTTCACCGGGTCGTAGGTTCGGGGTTTCACGGTGGGCATGCCCGCAGCGTACAAAACCCGCGGGGCGGGCGGTCCGGGAGTACCGGTCCGCCCGCCCCGCGGGGTTGACGCGACGTCGGCGCGGGACGCCGGCGGGGCGTCAGGCGAGCAGCGCCTCGATGACGCCGGTGTGGGCGTCGCGCAGCTCGGCCAGGGTGACGGTGAACTGGCCCTGGACCTCCAGCGCCTCGCCGTCCACCACGCCGATCCGGGCCGCGGGCAGGCCGCGGGCGCCGCACATGTCGTTGAACCGGAGCTCCTCGCTGCGCGGGACGGCCACCACGGCACGACCGGCGGACTCGGAGAACAGGAACACGAACGGGTCGACGCCCTCGGGGACGACGATCCGGGCGCCGTTGCCGCCCTTGAGGCAGCTCTCCACCAGGGCCTGCGCGAGGCCGCCGTCGGAGAGGTCGTGCGCGGCGTCGACCATGCCGTCGCGGGAGGCGGCGATCAGGATGTCGCCGAGCAGCCGCTCGCGCTCCAGGTCCACCTTGGGCGGCAGGCCGCCGAGGTGGTTGTGCACGACCTGCGACCAGGCGGAGCCGCCCAGCTCGTCGGCGGTGTCGCCGAGCAGGTAGAGCAGCTGGCCCTCCTCGCCGAAGCCGACCGGGGTGCGCCGGGTGACGTCGTCGATGACGCCGAGCACCGCGACCACGGGGGTCGGGTGGATGGCGACGTCGCCGGTCTGGTTGTACAGCGAGACGTTGCCGCCGGTGACCGGGGTGCCGAGCACCTGGCAGGCGTCGGCCAGGCCGCGGGTGGCCTCGGCGAACTGCCACATCACGTCCGGGTCCTCGGGGGAGCCGAAGTTGAGGCAGTCGGAGACCGCGAGCGGCTTGGCGCCGCCGGCCGCGACGTTGCGGTACGCCTCGGCCAGGGCCAGCTGGGCGCCGGTGTACGGGTCCAGCTTGGCGTAGCGGCCGTTGCCGTCGGTGGCGACCGAGACGCCGAGGTTGGTCTCCTCGTCGATCCGGATCATGCCGGAGTCCTCGGGGGTGGCGAGCACCGTGTTGCCCAGCACGTAGCGGTCGTACTGGTCGGTGATCCACGCCTTCGAGGCCTGGTTCGGCGAGCCGGCGACCTTGAGCAGCGCGTCCTTCAGCTCCGCGCCGTTCGCCGGACGCGCGAGGCGCTCGGCGGTCGGGGCGTCGGCCTGGAGCGCGTCCTGCCAGGACGGGCGGGCGAACGGGCGGTGGTACGTCGGGCCCTCGTGGGCGACGGTGCGCGGCGGCACGTCGACGACCAGCTCACCGTGCCAGAAGATCTCCAGCCGCTCGCCGTCGGTCACCTCGCCGATGACGGTGGCGATGACGTCCCACTTCTCGCAGATCTCCAGGAAGCGGTCGACCTTGCCGGGCTCGACGATCGCGCACATGCGCTCCTGCGACTCGCTCATGAGGATCTCCTCGGGCGAGAGCGTGTGGTCGCGCAGCGGGACGGTGTCCAGCTCGATCCGCATGCCGCCGGTGCCGGCCGAGGCCAGCTCCGAGGTGGCGCAGGACAGCCCGGCGCCGCCGAGGTCCTGGATGCCCGCGACGAGGTCTTCCTTGAAGATCTCCAGGGTGCACTCGATGAGCAGCTTCTCCTGGAACGGGTCGCCGACCTGGACGGCGGGGCGCTTGGCCGGGCCGGTCGCGTCGAAGGTCTCCGAGGCGAGCACCGAGACGCCGCCGATGCCGTCGCCGCCGGTGCGGGCTCCGTACAGGATGACCTTGTTGCCGGGGCCGGAGGCCTGCGCGAGGTGGATGTCCTCGTGCTTCATCACGCCCACGCAGAGCGCGTTGACCAGCGGGTTGCCCTGGTAGCAGGAGTCGAAGACGACCTCGCCGCCGATGTTCGGCAGGCCCAGGCAGTTGCCGTAGCCGCCGATGCCCGCGACGATCCCGGGCAGCACGCGCCGGGTGTCGGGGTGGTCGGCCGCGCCGAAGCGCAGCGGGTCCATCACGGCGACCGGGCGGGCGCCCATCGCCAGGATGTCGCGCACGATGCCGCCGATGCCGGTGGCCGCGCCCTGGTAGGGCTCGATGTACGACGGGTGGTTGTGCGACTCGACCTTGAAGGTGACGGCGTAGCCCTGGCCGACGTCGACGACGCCGGCGTTCTCGCCGATGCCGACGAGCATGGCGTCGTTGGCGGGGGCCTTCTCGCCGAACTGCTTGAGGTGCACCTTGGAGCTCTTGTACGAGCAGTGCTCCGACCACATCACCGAGTACATCGCGAGCTCGGCGCCGGTCGGGCGGCGGCCGAGGATCTCGCGGATCCGCGCGTACTCGTCCTCCTTGAGGCCGAGTTCGGCCCAGGGCTGACCGGCGTCCGGGGTCTGCTCGGCGTTCTTGACGGTGTCGAGGCTCATCAGGCGTTCACCAGCTGCTTCAGGACGGAAGTGAAGAAGCCCAGGCCCTCGGTGGTCGGACCGGTGAGCGGCTCCACGGCGTGCTCCGGGTGCGGCATCAGGCCGACGACATTGCCGGCGGCGTTGGTGATGCCGGCGATGTCGCGGTACGAACCGTTCGGGTTCAGATCGAGGTACCGGGCCACCACGCGGCCCTCCGCCTCCAGCTCGTCGAGCACGTGCTCGTCGGCGACGAAGCGGCCCTCGCCGTTCTTCAGCGGAACGACGATTTCCTGGCCGGCCGAGTAATCCGACGTCCAGGCGGTGGCGGCGTTCTCGATCCGCAGCTTCTGGTCGCGGCAGATGAAGTGCAGCGAGTCGTTCCGGGTGAGCGCGCCGGGCAGCAGGTGCGATTCGCACAGCACCTGGAAGCCGTTGCAGATACCGAGGACCGGCATTCCGAGCTTCGCCTGCTCGATGACGGTGTCCATCACCGGCGAGAAGCGGGAGATGGCGCCGCAGCGCAGATAGTCGCCGTAGGAGAATCCGCCGGGCAGGACGACGGCGTCGACCTGGTGGAGATCCTTGTCACGGTGCCAGAGGGCGACCGGCTCGGCGCCGGCCAGGCGGACCGCGCGCTGGGCGTCGCGGTCGTCGAGGGAACCGGGGAAAGTGACGACGCCGACACGGGTGGTCACTTCTCCTCCTCCTCGACGCGGACGGTGAAGTCCTCGATCACGGTATTGGCGAGGAAGGTCTCGGCGGCCTCGCGGATGCGGGCGAGCGCGGCGTCGTCGACCGGCCCCTCCAGCTCCAGTTCGAAACGCTTGCCCTGGCGGACGTCGGCGATCCCGGCGAACCCGAGACGCGGCAGTGCACGCTGCACCGCCTGGCCCTGGGGGTCGAGGATCTCCGGCTTGAGCATGACGTCGACTACGACGCGTGCCACTGGCACTCCCGGTGGT
Organism: Kitasatospora sp. NA04385; assembly: GCF_013364235.1. Taxonomy (NCBI): domain Bacteria; kingdom Bacillati; phylum Actinomycetota; class Actinomycetes; order Kitasatosporales; family Streptomycetaceae; genus Kitasatospora; species Kitasatospora sp. NA04385. The sequence goes on from NZ_CP054919.1 coordinate 4,027,121, forward strand.
GATTGCGTGAAGGCGGGGGAACTCCAGACTACCTGGGGTCGGGGGGCCGCTTGCGGGCCACCGGCGGTAACGCGCGTAGACCAACACCCCTTACGCCCCAAGGGTCCAGCGGCCCCGACGCCCCTCCCGGGCATCCGATTTCGCCGCTTTAATCCCGTCTGCAACCGGCGGCTATCGGGGCCGGTATCGGCCCGGGTATCGACCCGGGTATCGGCGGCCGGGGGAAGCACGTGAATATCCCGAAAAAAGGAATCCCCAACTCTACGATTTCACCGCCCCAGGGGTGCAGAATAGGGCGACCGGCAGCCGAACGCGCCGCATCTCGGCGTGGGCTCCCCTGCCCGCCGGCGGATGCCGCGATCCCGGCCCAGCGGACCGGCGGGGCATCCGAGACCCCCGACGGCCGAATTGCCCGAGAGGATTGACACCCATGGCTCAGCGTGTAGTCGTCACGCTCTCCGACGATCTGGACGGCGGCACCGCCGCGGAAACCGTTCACTTCGGCGTGGACGGGAAGTCGTACGAGATCGACCTGTCCGCCGACAACGCGGAAAAGCTCCGGGAGGCCCTCGCCCCGTTCGTCGCCGCCGGCCGCCGGCAGAGCCGCAGCGGAAAGTCCTTCCGCCGCACCGCCCTCACCCCGGACCCGGCCGCGGTGCGCGCCTGGGCCCAGTCGAACGGACACGAGCTGCCCGCCCGCGGCCGCATCCCGAAGCACGTGTACGAGGCGTTCGCCGAGAACAACTGACCGTCGCCACGGGCCCGTTGCGGGCCCGCCGGCCCTCCCCGGCCACGCCGCCGGGGAAGGCGCCGGAGAAGGGTGGGGCGAGCACGCCGATCGATGTTGTAGAGTATTTCTCGTCGCCGCAACCGGGGGAACCCGAGCGGGGCGGCCGGCGCCCAGGCGCCGTGCGGACGTGGCTCAGTTGGTAGAGCATCACCTTGCCAAGGTGAGGGTCGCGAGTTCGAATCTCGTCGTCCGCTCGCAGTCAGCGTGAACAGACTGGTGCAGTACAACTCCATATCCTGCGGACGTGGCTCAGTTGGTAGAGCATCACCTTGCCAAGGTGAGGGTCGCGAGTTCGAATCTCGTCGTCCGCTCGGTTCCGAAGGCCCCCCTCCACCGAGGGGGGCCTTCGGCGTTCCGTGCCCGCACCACGCCGCCCGGCCGGTCGGCACCGATGACATTTGTCACCGCCCACCCGTGCGCGCGCACCGGCGCCCGGTGACGGTCCGCACTACTGGCGGGCCCCGGCCGCCGGGAGGCTGGAGCCATGACCGACACCAGCCGTTCCCGCCCCGCCGTCGAGGCCCGCGGGCTGCACCGCCGCTACGGGCCGTCCGGCGCCGCCGGCTTCGAGGCCGTCCGCGGCCTGGACCTCGGCGTCGCCCCCGGTGAGCTGTTCGCCCTGCTGGGCACCAACGGCGCGGGCAAGACCTCCACCCTGGAGGTGCTGGAGGGCCTGGCCGGGCCCAGCGCCGGCGAGGTCCGGGTGCTCGGCCTCGACCCGCGCCGGGACCGGGCCGCGCTGCGGCCCCGGATCGGCATCATGCTCCAGGAGGGCGGCTTCCCCGGCGAGCTCACCCTGGCCGAGACCGGCCGCTGCTGGGCCGGCCTGACCACCGGCGCCCGGGCCGTCGACGAGGCGCTCGACCTGGTCGGCCTGCTGCCCCGGCGCTCGGTGCGGGTCAAGCAGCTGTCCGGCGGCGAGCGCCGCCGGCTCGACCTGGCGATGGCCCTGCTCGGCCGCCCCGAGGTGCTGTTCCTGGACGAGCCGTCCACCGGCCTGGACCCGGAGGCCCGCGCCGCGGTCTGGCGGCTGATCCGCGACCTGCGGACGGCCGGCACCACGGTGGTGCTCACCACGCACTACCTGGAGGAGGCCGAGGAGCTGGCCGACCGGCTGGCGATCATGCACCACGGCCGGGTGGTCACCGGCGGCACCGTCGCCGAGGTGCTGGCCGCGCACCCCGCCCGGATCGGCTTCGAACTGCCCGGGCGCACCGGCGAACCCGCCGCCCCCGCCCTGCCGCCGCTGCCCGGCACCAGCACCGAGCTCGACGGCCGCCGGGTGCTGCTGCGCACCCACGACCTCCAGGGCACGCTCACCGAGTTGCTCGGCTGGGCCGCCCGGCACCGGGTCGAACTGGCCCGGCTGGACGCCCGCAGTGCCTCGCTGGAGGAGGCCTTCCTGGCCGTCGCCGCGTCCCCGGCCGACCCGGCCTCCCCCGGCTCCCCCGCCGCCCCGTCGCAGATCGGACGTGCCGCATGAGCACCGCCGCCCCCGCCCCGACCCCGCTCTCCCGGCTGCTGGCCCTGGGCCGGGCCGAGGTCGTGCTGCTGCGCCGCAACCGCACCGCGGTGTTCCTGGCCCTGGTGCTGCCGTTCGCCCTGGTCGGCTCGCTCCGCTCGATCCTGCGGGCCGCCGCCGAGCACACCCCGGGCCTGGACGTGAACGGCAACCTGGTCACCAGCTCGATGGGCGTCGTCCTGCTGGTGGTCGTCTACACCAACCTGACCACCGCCTACACCGCCCGCCGCAACGAGCTGGTGCTGAAGCGGCTGCGCACCGGCGAGGCCGCCGACACCGAGGTGCTGCTCGGCACCGCCGTCCCCTCGATCGGGCTGGCGCTGCTCCAGTGCCTGCTGCTGGGCGTCGGCGGCCTCGCCCTGCTCGGCCTGCGCGCCCCCGCGAACCCGCTGCTGGTGCTGGCCGGACTGGCCCTGTCCGCGCTGCTGCTGACCGCCCTGGCCGCGCTGTCCAGCGCGGCCACCAAGACCGTCGAGACGGCCGGCATCACCACCCTCCCGCTGCTGCTGGCCGCCCAGTTCGGCTCCGGCCTGATGATCCCGCTGGAGTCCGTGCCGGACGCCGTGGCGAACGTCTGCCGCCTGCTCCCGACCACCCCCGCGTTCCAGCTGCTGCGCATCGGCTGGCTCGGCACCGACGGCACCGGCCCGTCCGAGGGCTTCGCCGGGACGTGGGGCCCGGCCGCACCGCCCCTGCTGCTGGCCGCCGCCTGGGCCGCCGCCGCGGCCTGGGCCGCCCGCCGCTGGTTCCGCTGGGAACCGCGCCGCTAGATTCGTCCGACGATCGTCGAGGAACGGGGGGGCCGAACGGTGCGGGTGAGCAGGCCACGACCGGTCCGCCGCTGGCGGGCGCTGTCCAAGCCGCAGCGCAACGAGCTGTACGTGCGCTGGTCGCTGTACGCGGTGGCGCTGATGCAGCCGGTGGTGACGTTCGGCATGGTGGCCGGGAGCTTCGGCCGGGGCGAGGTGGGGGGCGCGGCCCTGGCGGTGGGCGCGGTCGGCTCCCCGGCGGCGGCGGCGCTGAACGCGGTGCTGGTCCGCAACGGACTGGCCGCCTACCTGGGCCGGCGGCCCCGCCCCCGCGGCTGGGCGGGGGCGGCGGGCGCGGTGTCGGTGGGCGTCTCGGTGGCGGTGCTGCTGCTCGGTCCGCCGGCGGAGTCGGAGGGCGCCTCGTTCCCGCTGACGGTCGCGATCCTGACCATGACCTTCTGGATCGCCACCACCGCGGTCGCGCTCCCGGCCCCGGAGACGGCCGCGGCCGCCGTGGCGGGCCTGCTGCTGCTCGCGCTGCCGCTGCTGCTGACGGGCGCCTCCCCCGGGTCGGTGGCCGGGATGTCGACGGGCTGCCTGATCGGGTCGGCGATCGCCGCCTGCACCGCCCGCGGCTCGGCCTGGAACGCCAAGGTGGTCTGGGACCTGGACGCCGCCCGGGAGACCCAGGCCCGCCTGGCGGTCGCCGAGGAGCGGCTGCGCTTCTCCCGCGACCTGCACGACGTGCTGGGCCGCAACCTGGCCACCATCGCGCTGAAGAGCGAGCTGGCCGTGCAGCTGGCCCGCCGCGGCCGGCCGGAGGCGGTCGACCAGATGACCGAGGTGCAGCGGATCGCCCAGGACTCGCAGCGCGAGGTGCGCGAGGTGGTGCGCGGCTACCGCACCGTCGAGCTGCACACCGAACTGACCGGCGCCGCCTCGGTGCTGCGCGCCGCGAACGTGGACTGCCGCACCGAGCTGTCCGGCGCGGACGGCCTGCCCGCCGGGGCCCAGTCGGTGCTGGGCTGGGTGGTGCGGGAGGCCGCGACCAACGTGCTGCGGCACTCGGAGGCCGCGAACTGCCGGTTCCGGCTGCGGGTCTCGGGCGGCACCGCGCTGCTGGAGGTGGAGAACGACGGCGTGCCCGCCGTGCCGCCGCCGCGCGCGGAGGGCTCCGGCAACGGCCTGCGCGGCCTGGGCGAGCGGCTGGCCGCGCACGGCGGCACCCTGAGCACGGCCGGCAGCGGCCCCGGGCGGTTCCGACTGACCGCCGAACTACCGATCGACACTGTGGAGTTCAAGAGATGACCGACCCGGTGCGGGTACTGCTCGCGGACGACGAGCACCTGATCCGCGGCGCCCTGGCCGCGCTGCTGGCGCTGGAGGACGACCTGACGGTGGTCGCCGAGGCGGCCTCCGGGCCGGAGGCGCTGGCGATGGCCGCCGCGCACCGCCCGGACGTGGCGGTGCTGGACCTCCAGATGCCGGGCCTGGACGGCCTGGAGGTGGCGGCCGAGCTGCGCCACCGGCTGCCGGAGTGCCGGGTGATGATCGTGACCGGGCACGGCCGCCCGGGCTACCTGAAGCGGGCGCTGGAGGTCGGGGTGCGCGGCTTCCTGCCCAAGACGGTCTCCGCCTCCGACCTGGCCGGCATCATCCGCACCGTCCGGGCCGGCGGCCGCTACGTGGACCCGGAGCTGGCCGCGGAGGCGATCAGCGCGGGCGACTCCCCGCTGACGCCGCGCGAGACGGACGTGCTGGAGCTGGCCGCGGACGGCTCGTCGGTCGCCGAGATCGCCGAACGGGCCGCCCTCTCGCCGGGCACCGTCCGCAACTACCTGTCCTCGGCGGCGGGCAAGCTCGGCGCGGAGAACCGCCACGCGGCGGTCCGGATCGCCCGCGAGCACGGCTGGCTGTGAGGCGGGCCCCACAGCCGGCCGTGACGGGGCGTCACTTCCAGGTGAGGCCGGTGAGCTTCTCGTACGCGTCGATGTAGCGCTGCCGGGTGTGGGCGACCACCTCGTCGGGCAGCCGCGGCGGCGGGTTCTCGCTCTTGCGGTCCCAGCCGGAGGCGGGCGAGGTCAGCCAGTCGCGGATGATCTGCTTGTCGAAGGACGGCTGGTCGTGGCCGGGCTCCCACGCGTCGGCGGGCCAGAAGCGCGAGGAGTCGGGGGTGAGCACCTCGTCGCCGATGACCAGTTCGCCGTCCAGCAGGCCGAACTCGAACTTGGTGTCGGCCAGGATCAGGCCGCGCTCGCGGGCGATGTCCCGGGCCCGGGAGTACACCGCGAGGGTGGTCTGCCGCAGGGTGGCGGCGAGTTCGACGCCGACCCGGCGGGCGGTCTCCTCGTAGGGGACGTTCTCGTCGTGCTCGCCGACCTCGGCCTTGAGCGCCGGGGTGTAGATCGGGCCGGGCAGCTCGGAGCCGTTGTCCAGGCCCTCGGGCAGCCCGACGCCGCACACCGTGCGGGAGACCCGGTACTCCTCCAGGCCGGAGCCGGCCAGGTAGCCGCGGGCCACGCACTCCACCGGCACCATGTCGAGGCTGCGGCAGACCAGGGTGCGCCCGGCCCAGTCCGCGGGGGCGCCCGCGGGCAGCTCGGTGGAGATCACGTGGTTGGGGACGATGTCGGCGATCCGCTCGAACCACCACAGCGAGAGCTGGGTGAGGATCCGGCCCTTGTCGGGGATCTCGTTGGGCAGCACCCAGTCGTACGCGGACGTCCGGTCGCTGGCCACCATCACCAGGTTCCCGTCGGCGTCCCGGTACAGGTCGCGCACCTTGCCGGTGTGCAGGTGGACCAGGCCGGGCACCTGGACCGGCTCGGGCTTGGTGACGAATCCGCTCACGCTCAGTCAGTCCTCACAGCTGGGGGGCTCTGCGACCGAGTCTTTCACGCCCGCGCGCTCAGTCGCCGGTGCGCCCCTCCTTGCACAGGTGGTCCAGCAGGTTGGCGGTGGCGCGCTGGATCCGCTCGTCGGTGTGCCCGGGCCGGTCCAGCGCGGGCGACCAGGCGAACGTCCCGGCGGCGAACACGTACGCGCCGCTGGGCGCCCGGTACAGCGAGGTCTCCTGGTGGGTGGCCCGCCCGGCCGCGTCCCGGTACGGGGAGTGCGCGAGCAGCACCCGCTCGGTGTGCGCGGGCAGTTGGACCTTCGGGTAGTAGCGGTCGGCCTCCCCGGCGACCAGGCCGGGCAGTTCGTCGCCGTCCGCCAGCCCGGTGCCCTGCCACAGCCAGTGCCCGGTGTTGCGGGCCACCAGCGGCACCGGCGCGGGCACGCCGCCCGCGTACTGGATGCCCAGCAGGTGCTGCTCGGGCTCCCCGGCGTCCCGCCACAGCGCGGAGGCCGCGCCCGGCACCCCGGCGGCGGGGTGGTCGGGGGTGACCCGCTGGCGCTTGCGGCAGTTCAGCAGCCGGGACGGCTCGCCGTCGGCGCCCGCGGACAGCTCGACCCGCCAGTACACGCTGTTGGCGGACAGGAACACCAGCGAGGTGCCGCCGTCCCGGGCCCGCTCGGCGGCCCGCCGCATCGGCTCCGACCAGTACTCGTCGTGCCCGGGGAAGACCAGCGCCTTGTAGCGGGAGGCGTCCACCAGCCCGGCGTGCAGGTCGGTCGCGGTGGCGTAGCCCAGGTCGTAGCCGTAGCGCTCGGCCCAGCGGATGAAGTCGTAGGCGTGCCCGACGTGCAGCGGCAGCCCGGCCCCGGCGTGCGGCCGGTCGAAGGAGACCGTGACGGCGGCCTCGCCCTCCCCCACCAGGTGCCCGGCCCCGTCCCAGGCGTGGTACAGGCTGGCGCCCAGGTGCCCGTCCTCGGGGAACAGGTTGTACGCCTGCCAGGTGACGTCCGGCAGCACCAGCAGCAGGTCCGCCGGGGCGAAGTCCCGCACGGTGAACGGGATGTGGCTGCGGTGCCCGCCGTCGGCGGTGGTCAGCACGGCGACGTACGCGCCGGAGCGCCAGTCGGACGGGACCTGGAGCCGCCAGGACAGCCACCAGTGGTGGCAGGAGACGGTGCGGTCGGCGACCATCGGCGCGGGCTGGGCCAGGCCGGAGATCAGCGGGCTGGAGTACACCTGCCGGGCGCCGTCCCCGGCGTCGTGGCCGATCCGGTAGACGTCGACCTGGAACTCCTGCGGCGGGTTGACCGTCACCCGGAAGTCCACCGAGCCGCCGGGGCGGGCCACGCCCGCCGAGGCGAAGCCCTTGATCTGCCGGCGCACGTCGTCCGCGTTGCGCGGGCCGCTGACCGCCGGGCGCGGCCGGGCCGAGCCGTCGACCGGGCGCTGGCCGGGCGCGTCCACGCTCACGTACCAGGGGACCACGCCCTCGCCGTCCGCCAGGTAGTGGTCCGGGCTGCGCAGCCACGGCAGCGGGCCCTGCCCGAACGGGTCGGACACCCCGTGCGCCAGCGTGCCGGACTCCCACCGGCGGTTGGACTCCGTCCCCACGCGCCCCTCCCCACCCTTCGCCCATCCACCGAGGGTTGGCAATTGCCATGCGGATGTGCGTGCCGACCAGCACACCACAGTTGGTCGGCGAAGCGTCACCCCACCGTAGCAATTGGTACGGATGAAACCGGCTTCCCCCGGACGGTCCGAAACCGTCCCGGTTCAGCCCGAAAGTCGCACCGGTCGCTCCACCCTGATCCCGGCCCGTTCCAGCCATCCGCGCAGCGGACCGTCCTGCCCGTCCTCGACCGCCATCGCCACCGCGGGCGCCAGCTCGCCCCGGGGGGCGGCCGCGCAGAGCAGCACCGGGCCGTCCAGCCAGTCCAGCCCCGGAGCGGCGGTGCCGGCGTCCACCGCGGCGCAGCAGACGGTGGCGGTGAGGTGCTCGACCAGCAGGTCGCGGCCGCTGCGCACGGGGGGCAGCGGGGGCGCGACCTCGGCGGCGCGCGCCACCTGGCCGGCCAGCGCGGCGGCCAGCTCCTCCGCCTCGCCGGCCGCCAGCCGGGCCAGCAGCCGGTCCAGCGCCGGGCCGGTGTGCACGCGGTCGTCGCCGAGCGCGGCCTGCAGCGCGGCGGCTTGGGCCCGCCAGCCCCGGTCGACCACCAGCCGCGGGTAGTCCTCCCAGTCCAGCTGCTGCCAGCCCTCGGCGGGCTCCTCGTGCAGCAGTTCGGCGGCCAGCCGGGAGACCCGGGTGTCGACCAGGCCCGGCTCCTCCAGCAGGTCGCAGGCGGGGCGGTCGCCGAGCCGGTTCTCGTAGCCGTCGGCGAGCCGGTCCCGGCGGGAGAGCTCGGTCAGCGCGGAGACCACGCCGGCGTTCAGGTGCGCGGGGTGCAGGCCGAGCCGCCAGGCGGGCAGCGCGACCCGGGTGAGCAGCCGGTCCCAGCCCGCGTAGGCCAGGCCGACCTGGGCCTGGGCGGCGATCCGCGGTCCGTAGTCGACCGCCCTGGCCTGCTCGGAGGACCAGGCGGCGACGGCGTGCTCCAGCTCCGCGGAGTGCTCCCGGCAGGCGCCCAGCAGCCGGCGGTCGACCAGGCCGACCAGGGCGGCGGGGCCGCGCCGGCGCTCGCCCAGCGAGGCGTCCAGGGTGCGCACCCAGCGGCGGGCGGCGGCGATGTCCGGGTCGGCGGCCGCGGCGCCGCCGGCCACCACCGGGGCCAGCAGGGCGCACAGCTCGCCGGCCCGCATCCACCACAGGAAGGGGGAGCCGATCACCAGCACCGGCGCGGCGGGGGCCGCCCCGCGGCCGGTCGCTCCCGTCCGCCGGCCCGGCGGGCGGTGCGGCTCCTCCAGCCAGCTGTCGCAGTCCGGGGTGAGCGCGATCGCGGCGGGCGCCGGCACGTCGAGGCGCTCGGCGAGCTCCTCGATCAGCCGGTACAGCTCCGGCGCGTCGGCCCGGGCCAGCGGCACCGCCGGGATGACCGGCGGGACGGCCCGCCGGTGCGCCCGGCCCACCAGGGCGGCCAGCGCCAGGGTGAGCGCGGCGACCGCGCAGACCGCCCACCGGACGCCGTCCCAGAGCGGGGCGTCCGGCGACCCGGGGGCGCCTATGTGTCCGGTGAACCGCCCGGCCAGCAGCACCGCCGCGCAGGCGGCGGGCAGCGCGGCGGTGGCCACGGCCCGTCCGCGCAGACGCAGGACGGCCTGGGCTCGTGCGCGTGCGGTGTCCACTGCAGCCATCGCCGCGGCACCCCCTTCGCAGCCGACTCGACTCGATCAATTCCGGTACGGGAAGCGGCGGATGCCGAACCCGGTGGTACGACTCGCGTGGCGCTCTCCTGCCAGTCTCGACGCCGCGGTGCGGGCGGGTGTTCCGGAACTCCGGCGATTCCACCCGTCCTGGTGACACCGCGGCAGGGCGCGCCACCGCTCCCAGCATCCCCCCGGCGCGCCGGGGCGACGAGCCGCGTCCGCGCCCGGGCCCCCGCCCCGGCGCGATGCAGCGCACCCTAAGGCCCCCGCTCGCGCCCCGTCAGCAGGATGCCCGGCCCATCACCCGAAGGGCTGGTTTTCCGGTGCCCGCGCTGACCGCCGCGACCTCGGGAAACGCCGCGGGGCGCTGCGTCCGGACGGGTCGGTCCGGGCACGGCGCCCCGCGGGAGCGATCTGCTACTGCACGGCCACCGCGCCTACTGCGCGGCCTTGGCCGCGATGTCGGTGCGGTGCTGGGCGCCCTTGAAGGAGATCTCCGCGACGCCCGCGTAGGCCCTGGCCCGGGCCTCGGCGAGGTCCGCGCCGACGGCGGTGACGGACAGCACCCGGCCGCCCGCGGTCAGCACCTCGCCGTCCGGGCCGGCCTTGGTGCCGGCGTGCAGCACGAAGGCGGTGCCGTCGGCCTCCGCCGCCTCCAGGCCCTCGATCGGGTCGCCGGTGCGCGGGTTCGCCGGGTAGCCCTCGGAGGCCATCACCACGGTGACCGCGGCCTCGTCGGACCAGCGCAGCGGCTCCAGCCCGCCGAGCGTGCCGTCGGCGGCGGCCAGCAGCACGCCGGCCAGCGGAGTGCGCAGCCGGGCCAGCACGACCTGGGTCTCCGGGTCGCCGAAGCGGGCGTTGAACTCGATCACCCGGGTGCCGCGCGAGGTCAGCGCCAGGCCCGCGTACAGCAGGCCGGAGAACGGGGTGCCGCGGTGGCGCAGCTCGTCCACGGTCGGCTGCAGGACGCTCTCCAGCACCTCGGCGACCAGGCCCTCGGGGGCCCAGGGCAGCGGCGAGTAGGCGCCCATGCCGCCGGTGTTGGGGCCCTGGTCGCCGTCCAGCGCGCGCTTGAAGTCCTGCGCGGGGACGAGCGGGAGCACGGTGGTGCCGTCGGTGATCGCGAACAGCGACACCTCGGGGCCGTCCAGGTACTCCTCGATGACGATCCGGTCGCAGGCCGCGGCGTGCTCCAGCGCGGCGGCGCGGTCCTCGGTGACCACGACGCCCTTGCCGGCCGCCAGGCCGTCGTCCTTCACCACGTACGGGGCGCCGAACGCGTCCAGCGCCGCGGCGGCCTCCTGCTCGGTGGTGCAGACGTAGGAGCGCGCGGTGGGGACGCCGGCCGCGGCCATCACGTCCTTGGCGAAGGCCTTGGAGCCCTCCAGCTGCGCGGCCTCCCGGCCGGGGCCGAAGACCGGGATGCCGGCCGCCCGCAGCGGCTCGGCGACGCCGGCCACCAGCGGGGCCTCCGGGCCGACGACCACCAGGTCGGCACCCAGTTCCTGGGCGAGCGCGGTGACCGCGGCGCCGTCCAGCTGGTCGACCGGGTGCAGGGCGGCGACCCGCGCGATCCCGGCGTTGCCCGGGGCGCAGTGCAGCTCGGTGACGGCGGGATCTTGGGACAGTGAGCGGCACAGGGCGTGTTCGCGGGCGCCGGTTCCGATGACGAGGACCTTCACGCCTGCCAAGCCTAGTCGGTGGCCGGTTCCGCACCGTCGGCGGCTCCGTCGCGAGCTCCCGCTCCGGCGGCCCGCGCGCCGCCCGGATTCGCAGGAAGACACCGGAGGTTCCCCGAACAGCCGTGCCGTCACACCGGCGACCCGGCCCGGCCTCGCTCGGACGGGTGAAATCCGGCCACCCGCCGCAACCCTCCCACCTCGGCTTCCGGAGGTGAAATCACATAACGATCACTGCGGAAGCGCCCCCACGGTCAGCCATTTGGCGGTAAGAAGTGCTGTTGGACCAGGACCCGGCGGCACGCCGGGCACGGCACCATGGGCGGCTGCGGCCCGCGCTCGGCGCCACGGGTCCGTCCCGCCGTACCACGAACCGCCAGTTCCACGAGCCGACGGCCCGACCCCCCGGGACGCTCGGACTCCGTACCGTTCGGTCCCGGTGCCCGCCGGGCCTCCGCAGTCACCCCGCCACAGGGAGCGCCACAGGTGAGCCAGCCGGAAATGCAGCCCGAGGAGAGCCCCTGGGGCAAGGAGGTCGCCGACGACGACCAGTCCGTCCCGGGCGCCGGCGGACGGACGCCGACCCGCCGGCGCGCGGACCTGAGCGCGCGCCAGTTCCCGCTCGGGGACTGGGGCGAGCCCGCCGAACGGCTGGAGGAGCTCTACCGCTGGTCGGAGGAGCGCGCCGTCGAGGCGATCGACTGGTACCGCCGGGACCGGGTCTGGAAGCGCCGCTGGGCCCGCCTGCTGCGCTTCTCCGCCGCGGTCTTCACCGTGGGCGGCGTCACCGCCCCGCTGGTCTCGCTGACCGACCGGCTGCCGCACGCGATGGAGTGGGGCTACACCGGCCTCGCCCTGGCCGCCGCCGCGCTGCTCGCCGACCGCGCCTTCGGGCTCACCTCCGGCTGGATGCGCGACGTCTCCACCTCGCAGGCCCTGCAGCGCCGGCTGGAGGCCTTCCAGTTCGACTGGGCCTCCGAGTGCGTCCGGGAGGTCCTCGGCCCCACCGAGGGCACCGCGGGCGAGGCCGCCGAGCGCTGCCTCGGCGTGCTGCGCCGCTTCTGCGAGGACGTCTCCGACATGGTCCGCACCGAGACCTCCGAGTGGATGCTGGAGTTCCGCGCGGGCATGAGCCAGCTGCCCACCCAGGGCCCGGGCGCCTGGGGCGGCCGCAGCGAGGGCGGCTCCGGCGCCCAGGTCCGCGTCCTGCCCCCGCCGGGCACCCGCCCCACCATGCCGCGCCAGCGCCCGCCGGAGGGCCCGCTGCGCTAGACCGGGGCGGACGGCGGGCCGGGCGGACGGCGGGCCGGGCGGGCCCGGGCCAGGCTCCGGCTCCGGCTCCGGCTCCGGCTCCGGCTAGGCGAAGACGACCATCGAGCCCTGGGTGACGCTGCGGGTCGCCGCCGTGTAGAGCCCGGCCCAGGCGTGGCGCTCCCGCGCGTAGGGGTGCAGGTCGTCGATCGGCGGCCCGAACGTCTGCTCCAGCTGGGTGGGCCCCAGCGGGCGGGTGGGCATCGGGGGGTCGAGCGGGTCGATCCCCAACAGCGGGGCGACGGCCTGGAGTTCGCGCAGCAGCCCGTACGAGGAGCCCAACGGGCCGCCCGCGGCCAGGAGTTCGTCGGCGACCAGCGGAGCCTGGAATTCCACCGGCAGGTACGCCCCGGCGTGGTCGAAGTGCCAGACCAGGTGGGACTGTTCGGCGGTGCTCTCGAACATCTCCAGCAGCTGTTCGTAGTCGCTGCCGAGCGCGTCCACCGGTGTCACCTCGAACCCGGTGAGCCCCAACAGGTAGGCGCGGCGCAGGAAGTGCAGCGAGTCGTAGTCGAACGCGGCTATCGCCTCGACGTCCCCGGAGAAGCCCGGCACGTACGGGTGGACCGGGACGGGCGGCAGCCCGTGCTGGGCGAGCACCGCGTCGTAGCGGTCGAGGTCCTCGCGGAACGGGTTCTCGGGGCTGTGGGAGAGCACGTCCACGAGCGGGACGAGCCAGAGGTCGCAGGCCATGGGCCGGCTCATCCTCTCGGGTGGCGGGGCAACGGGCCCCAACCCTACCGGCCCGCGGCGGGCTCGCCGCTGCCCGGTCGGAACGGCCGGGCGAAGCGGCCGGGGGGCACGAAGCGCGGCATCGGCACCCGGCCCAACCCGACGGCCCCGGCGGCCGGTTGGGGGACGATCGCGGGCGGCTGCGCCACCGTCGCGACGGTGGCCGGGCCGACCGGCTCGCGCAGCAGCCGGAGCACCGCGACGCCGTCGAGGGGCCGGCCGAGCCGCCGGGCGAGCAGCTCGACGGTGAACAGGTTGTACTCGTTGACGACCCGGTGCGCCCCGTACCGGTCGCGGGCCTCGATCCGGTCGACCAGCTCGTTGTGCCGGTCCCAGCAGATGCCCGCCAGGTCGCCGCCGACGGCCCGCAGGTGCGGGGCGGCGAACATCCAGGACTGGATCCGCAGCCAGCCGAGGTAGTCGGCGATCCGGTCGTTGCCCAGCAGCGCGGCGGCCTCCTGCCAGAACCGCAGGTCGCAGCCGACCAGGACGTCGAGCTGGCCGGCCCGGGCGGCCCGGGCGGCCGCGTCGGCCCGGCGGCGCAGCGAGGGCAGCCGGGACCAGTCGTAGTCCTGCAGCCCGCGGTCGGCCAGGTGGCGCAGCGCGTTGTCGGTGAGCAGGGTGCGGGCCTCGAAGATCTCCAGGAAGTCCTCCCAGCTGAACTCCGGGACGGTGAAGCCGCGGTGCGGTTCGCTGACCAGCAGCCCCTGGGCGGCCAGGTCGACCATCGCCTCCCGGGCGGGGGTGGCCGAGACGCCGTAGACGTCGGCGATCTCCTTGACGGTGAAGTTGCGCCCGGCCGGGAGCCGGCCGGCCATCATCTCCTCGCGCAGGGCGTCGGCGATCTGTTCGCGGAGGCTGTTGCGCCGGATCAGGGCGCGTCCGTCCCCGGTTCCCGCAGCGCTCATCGCCGCCCCCTCTCCGTGCCGCGCCCTCACGCGGCCGGGACCCGGCCCACAAAACGCGCACAGAGTACCCCGGAATGGTCAATCCGGACCAAGGGCACGGAAAAATTCCGCGCCCTCGCCGTCGGACCGGCGCCCCCGGCGCCGCACGGGGGTGGCAGGGCCGCCCGGGGTCAGCGCTGCACGGGGGCGGGGATGCCGAGCAGCCGGTCCCGGTGGACCGGGAAGTCGGCCCGGCACCGGGCGACCTCGGCCGGGTCGAAGTCGACGGTGAGCACCTGCTCGTCCGGCCCGGCCTCGGCCAGCACCCGGCCCCAGGGGTCGACCACGATGCTGCGACCGGCCTGCTCGACCCCGCCGTGGGTGCCGGCGGTGTTGCAGGCGAGCACGAGGGCCTGCTCCTCGACGGCGCGGGCCCGGGCCAGCAGGTTCCAGTGCTCGGCCCGGCGGGCGGGCCAGGCGGCCGGGACGACCAGCAGTTCGGCGCCGCCGTCCAGCAGGGCCCGGAACAGCTCGGGGAAGCGCAGGTCGTAGCAGGTGGCCAGGCCCAGCACGGCGAAACCGGCGTCGGCGGTGACGATCTCCTGGCCGGCGCCCATCGCGACCGCCTCGCCGCTGTCGAAGCCGAAGCGGTGGATCTTGCGGTAGGTGCGGACGAGTTCGCCGTCGGGGGCGAACAGCAGCGAGGTGTTGTAGATCGGGCCGTCCGGGTCCCGCTCGACGATCGAACCGGCGTGCAGCCAGCAGCCCACGGCCCGCGCGGCGGCGGCCATCGCCTCGGCGGTGGGGCCGTCCAGCGGTTCGGCGCCGCCCGCCCAGGCGTCGTACGCGAAGCCGCCGACCGGCCACAGCTCGGGCAGCACCACCAGGTCGGCGCCGTCCTGGGCGCGGACCAGGGCCGCGGCCCTGGCCCGCCGCTCGGCGGCCGGTTCGGCGTCCGACACGGCGAGTTGGATCAATGAAGCGCGCACAGTACCACCGTCCACGGCAAGAGTCCTACGATCGTCACCCGAAAGCGCTGCCCTGCTCTCACCCGGCAGCGTAACGTGCCCTATGCGCGTCCGTGCGAGGTCTCGGCAGCCCGGGCGACGTGGGACGACGCAAGCCGACGGAGGGGCCGGAGATACCCGTGACGGACAACCAGACGGTGCAGGCGTACACCGACGCGTGGACGCAGTCGATCGAGTCCATATCCGAGCTGCTCGCCCCGCTGCCGACCGACGCGTGGAACCGGGCCACCGAGTGCCCCGGCTGGTCGGTGCGGGACGTGGTCTCGCACATCATCGGCGTCGAGTCCGAGCTGCTCGGCGACCCGCGGCCGATCCACGCCCTCCCGCGCGACCTGCGGCACGTGACGAACGAGTTCACCCGGTACATGGAGCTGCCGGTCGACAAGCGCCGCTGCTGGACGCCGGTGGAGGTCACCAGCGAGCTGGAGTACACGGTGATCCGCCGCTCCCGGGCGCTGCGCAACGCCAAGCACGGCCCGGACGACCCGGTGCGCTGGCCGGCCGGCCCGCTCGCCCGGGACGTCCCGTACGCGACGCTGCTGCGGCTGCGCGCCTTCGACGTCTGGGTGCACGAGCAGGACCTGCGCCGTGCGCTCCAGGTGCCCGGCAACCTGGACTCCCCGGCCGCGGTGGTGACCAGGGACCTGCTGATCGACTCGCTGCCCAGGCAGGTCGCCAAGGAGGCGGGCGCGCCGATCGGCGCCACCGTGGCCTTCGACGTCGCGGGCGCGCTGCCGTTCCACCGCACGGTGCGGATCGGCGCGGACGGCCGGGGCACCGTGGACGACTCGGTGGTGCTGGCCCCCGAGGTGCGGCTGTCGATGGACTGGCAGACCTTCGTCCGGCTGTGCTGCGGCCGGGTCCGCCCGGAGACCGCGATCGTCAACGTGATCGGCGACCAGGAGCTGGGCGGCCGGGTGCTCGCCCACCTGGTGAGCACCCCCTGAACCGCCGGGGCCCGGCGCCCTACCGGTCCAGCTTGCGGCGCAGCCGCAGGATCATCGCCGTCCCGAGCAGCAGCGGCAGCAACTGGAAGCAGAACGCCACCTGGTAGGCGTGCGCGCCGTAGCCGTCGCTGCCCGGGTCGGCCAGCGCGTCCAGCAGGACGCCGATGCCGAGCAGCGTGATCATCGAGCCGATGAAGCCGCCCATGTTGGCGATGCCGGAGGCGGTGCCCATCCGCTCGGCGGGGTTGTACGCGCGGGCGTAGTCCAGGCCGATCAGCGAGGCCGGGCCGTTGCTGCCCATCACCAGCATCAGCACCACCAGCAGCCAGAGCGGCGGGTGCCCGTCCGGCCAGGCCAGCGCGGCCGTCCAGCACAGCGCGGTGACGGCGAGCACGGTGAAGGCGATCGGCAGCCGGGAGGCGGCCGTGCGGGAGACCAGCCGGCCGAACAGCAGGCCGAAGGCCATGCCGCTGAGCACCAGCAGGCTGAGCATCCCGCCCGCCCCGGCCCGGGACATGCCCTGCCCCTCGACCAGGTAGGGCAGCCCCCACAGCAGGCCGAACGCGGAGGCCGGGAACGCCGTGGTGAAGTGCACCCACATCCCGAGCCGGGTGCCGGGCTCGGACCAGGCGGCCCGGATCTGCTGCCCGACCGGCAGCCGCGGGCTCTCGTGCCGCACCGGCGCCGGCGCGCCCGGCGGGGCCTCCCTGAGCAGCACCAGCACGACGACGAAGACCGGCACGCCGGTCAGCGCGATCGTGCCGAAGGTGGCGCTCCACCCGGCGGCGTGCAGCGCCTGGGCGAGCACCACGGTGGTGACCAGGTTGCCGCCGGTGCCGATCAGGCCGGTGAGCTGGACGACGAACGGGTTGCGGGCGGCCGGGAACCAGCGGGCGGCGACCCGCAGCACGCTGATGAAGGTCATCGCGTCGCCGCAGCCGAGCACCGCGCGGGAGGCCAGCGCGGGCGCGAACGCGGTGGAGAAGGCGAACGCCAGCTGCCCGGCGCTCATCAGCGCCACGCCCAGCAGCAGCACCCGGCGCGGGCCGATCCGGTCGACCAGCAGGCCGACCGGGACCTGCATCCCGGCGTACACCAGGACCTGGAGGATCGAGAAGGTGGACAGGGCGGAGGCGCCGATGCCGAACCGGGCGGAGGCGTCCAGCCCGGCCACGCCGAGGCTGGTGCGGTGCACCACGGCGAGGACGTAGACGGCGACGCCGAGCGACCAGGCGAACCAGGCGGCGCGGCCGCCCGGCGGGTGGAAGGCCGCCGCGGCCGGGGCGGGGGCCGGTCCGGGAGCGGCGGTGGCGGGGGCCGGGGCGGCGACGGGGGTGTCGGCCGGGCGGCGGGGAGCGGGTGCGGACAGGGGGGACGGGGCGGTCGGGGCGGGGTCCACGCTCATAGTGGGACCAGGCTAGTCATCCCATGACCTGACCTTTCGGCCGGGGTGGCCGGAACGTCCGGTTTCAGCCGGTCAGCGTCCAGTTCACCGTCCGGGTCATGTACTGCTCGCGGAACGCCTCGTCGCGCACCCAGTCGGTGGTGTCCTGGACGGTCGCCGTGACGGTGTGCCGGCCGCCCGGCTCCAGCGCCAGCGCCCCGGTGTCCAGCCAGGTGCCGTCCGCGCTGCTCGCCTCCACCGGCCGCCCGTCCAGCGTCCAGCTGATCCGCAGCTGCCGCGGGCCGGTCAGCGCCAGCGGCCGCACGTGCAGCCGGGGCCGCCCGTCGACCTGCCCGGCCGCCGGCTCGGGCTCGTCGGCGGGCTTCACCCGGCGGTACAGCTGCTCGATGATCGCCTCCCGGGAGGGCAGGTTGTACGCGCTGCCCAGGGTCCGCATCACCGAGTCGGCGGTCGGCCGGTACAGGCCGTTGGCGCTGCGGTAGGCGCCGATCACGCCGTCGCCGTCCGGCGACTCGGCGCCCAGCCAGCGCCACCACTTGGTCTTCTGGCGCAGCATCTCGTCGGCGTCCACCGTGGACAGGTTCGGGTAGTCCGGGTCGTTCGGCGCCGAGTCGTACTCGTCGCCCAGGGTGCCGACGGTGTGGCCGATCTCGTGCTGGATGATCCGCCCGGCGTCCGGGCTGCCGCCGGCCAGCGTGGTCACCCCGGTGCCGCCCGCGCCGCCGTACTCGGTGGAGTTGGCCAGCGCGATCAGGTACTGCGGGCCGTCGCCCTGCCCGGCCCAGCGGGCGGTGGCCTGCTCGTCCGCGCACAGCAGGCGGGCGGTGCCCTCGCACCAGAAGCGCATCCCGAGCGGGGTGGCGGTGGCCTTCCCGGCGCTCTCGGTCTCGGCGATCCCGGCCACCGGGGAGACCACGTCCACCCGCCGTATGTTGAAGAACCCCTGGTAGGTGCGGAACGGCTCGATCTCCAGCAGCGCCCGCCAGGCCCGGTCCGCCTGGTCGTGGAACAGCTGCTGCTGGGCGGCGGTGTAGCCGTCGCCCAGCAGCACCAGGGTGATCCGGTTGGACGCCGCGCCGGTCAGCCGCAGGTCCACCGAGGGTGCGCCGGGGGCCCGCAGGTCGGGGTGGCCGACGGGCCGCGCGATCCGCTCGGGGCCGGGCGGCGGCCCTATCGCGGTCGAGGGCGCGGGCGAGGCCAGCTCCACCACGGCGGGCAGCACGGCGGCGGCCACCAGGAGCAGGGCGGCCGCCGAACGCATCACGGGTCCGGGAGCACCAGTCGGCATACGCGGGGGTCCTCGCTGCGACGGCCGCCCGGCCTGGCTGCGCGGGCGGCTTGGTCGCACACACGTACCCGTCGCGGCCCGGCGCCGGGCCGGGTCGGCGCGAAACTCCCTCGGGCGGCCCAATGCCGGACCCGGCCGGGTGATTTCCGCTAGGCCGTCGCCGGAATTCCCAATTCCGAATCGAAGCACCGGAGTTGGAAAGCCGACCGGCCGCCCGCCGGACGGGATACGCTGCCGAACGGGGGAACGACAGGGGGGACGAGGCCGTGGAAACCAGGCGGGGGACCGACCCGCGCGAAACGTTCGGGTGCGCACTGCGCGCCCACCGCAGGGACGCCAGGCTGACCCAGCGGGAACTGGCCGCGAAGGCCGGGCTCGGCGTCCGCACCCTGTCCGACCTGGAGCGCGGCGTGGCCGGCCCGCGCCCGGCCACCGCCGCCCTGCTGTCCGCGGCGCTCGGCCTCGGCGTCCCGGCCTCGGCGGACTTCCACGCGCTGGCCCGGGACAGCTGGCACTCCGCCCGCGCCTGACACCGGGCCCGGCGCCCCCGGCGTGGCCGGCCCGCGCAACGCCGCAGGGCCCCGCTCCGGCGTGCGGAACGGGGCCCTGCGGGGCGGGGCCGGTCAGCCCCAGGTGATCAGGCGCTTCGGGTACTCCAGGATCGCGGCGGTGTCCGCCAGCACCTTGGAGCCCAGCTCGCCGTCGACCAGCCGGTGGTCGAAGGAGAGCGCCAGCGTGGTGACCTGGCGGGGCACCACCTTGCCCTTGTGCACCCAGGGCAGCTCCCGGACGGCACCGAAGGCCAGGATCGCCGCCTCGCCCGGGTTGAGGATCGGGGTGCCGGTGTCGACGCCGAACACGCCGACGTTGGTGATGGTGATGGTGCCGCCCGACATGTCCGCCGGAGCGGTCCTGCCCTGCCGCGCGGTCTCCACCAACTCGCCCAGGGCGACCGCCAGTTGGGAGAGGGTGCGGGAGCCGGCGTCCTTGACGTTCGGGACGATCAGGCCGCGCGGGGTGGCCGCGGCGATGCCGAGGTTGACCGCGCCCCGGATGACGATCTCCTGGGCCGCCTCGTCCCAGCTGGCGTTGATCTCCGGGTGCCGCTTGACGGCGGTGAGCAGCGCCTTGGCGACCAGCAGCAGCGGGCTGACCCGCACCCCGGCGCCGAGCTCGCCGCTCTCCTTGAGCTTGCGCACCAGCTTCATCGTCCGGGTCACGTCGACCTGGACGAACTCGGTGACGTGCGGCGCGGTGAACGCGGAGGCCACCATCGCCTGCGCGGTGGCCTTGCGCACGCCCTTGACCGGCACCCGGACGTCCCCGGCCGCGTTCGGCACCGGCAGCACCGGCGCCGGCTCGGCCGCCGCCACCGGGGCGGGGGCGGTGGCGGGGGCGGCCACCGGCTCGACGACCGCCTCGGCGGCGGTGCTCGCCGCGGCGTGCACGTCCTCGCGGGTGATCACGCCGTTCGGGCCGGTCGGCACCACGGAGCGCAGGTCGATCCCGAGGTCCTTGGCGAGCTTGCGCACCGGCGGCTTGGCCAGCGGACGCTCCCCCGCCGCGACGGGCACGGCCGGCGCGGGCGCGACCGGCGCCGGGGCGGGAGCGGGCGCGGCCGGAGCGGGCGCGGCCACCGGAACGGCCACCGGCGCGGGCGCGGCGGCCGTCCCGGTGGTGCGCCGGGCCCGGCGCTGCGCCGAGCCGGTGCGCGGACCGTAGCCGACCAGCACCTCGCGCCGCTCCGGCTCCGCCTCGGCGGGCGCCTCGGCGGCGGGGGCAGCGGCAGGAGCGGCGGGCGCGCCCGCGGGCGCGGCGCCCGCGACGGCCACCGCGATGATCGAGGTGCCGACGTCGACGGTGGCGCCCGCCGGGAAGTGCAGCGCCTCGACCACGCCGGTGAACGGGATCGGCAGCTCGACGGCGGCCTTGGCGGTCTCCACCTCGCAGACCACCTGCCCGTCGGTGACGGCGTCGCCCGGCTTGACGTACCAGGTGAGGATCTCGGCCTCGGTCAGGCCCTCGCCCACGTCGGGCATCTTGAACTCGCGGAGCGAGCGAACGTCAGTGGTCATCTCAGCCCCCTGTTCAGAACGCGAGCGCGCGGTCGACGGCGTCGAGCACGCGGTCCAGGTCGGGGAGGTAGGCCTCCTCGACCCGCGACGGCGGGTAGGGGGCGTGGTAGCCGCCGACCCGCAGGACCGGCGCCTCCAGGTGGTAGAAGCAGCGCTCGGTGAGCCGGGCCGCGAGCTCCGCGCCCAGACCCAGGAAGACCGGGGCCTCGTGCACGACGACGGCGCGGCCGGTGCGCTTGACCGACTCCTCCAGGGTGGCGAAGTCGATCGGCGACATCGAGCGCAGGTCGACGACCTCCAGCCGGCGGCCGTCCTCCTCGGCGGCCTGCGCGGCCTCCTGGCAGACCTTGACCATCGGGCCGTAGGCGATCAGCGTGGCGTCGGTGCCGGGCCGGACGATCCGCGCCGCGTGCAGCGGCAGCATCGGGTCCTCGCCGACCTCGCCCTTGTCCCAGTAGCGGCGCTTGGGCTCCAGGAAGACCACCGGGTCGTCCGACTCGATGGCCTGGCGCAGCATCCAGTGCGCGTCGTGCGCGTTGGACGGGCTGACCACCCGCAGGCCGGCGGTGTGCGCGAAGTACGCCTCGTGCGACTCGCTGTGGTGCTCGACCGCGCCGATGCCGCCGCCGTACGGGATGCGCACGGTGATCGGCATCTTGACGTGGCCGAGCGCGCGGGCGTGCATCTTGGCGAGCTGGGAGACGATCTGGTCGAAGGCCGGGTAGACGAAGCCGTCGAACTGGATCTCCACCACCGGGCGGTAGCCGCGCAGCGCGAGGCCGATCGCGGTGCCGACGATGCCGGACTCGGCGAGCGGGGTGTCGATCACCCGGTCGTCGCCGAAGTCCTTCTGCAGGCCGTCGGTGATCCGGAAGACGCCGCCGAGCTTGCCGATGTCCTCGCCCATCAGGACGGTCTTCGGGTCGTTCTCCAGCGACTTGCGCAGGGCGTCGTTGAGCGCCTTGGCGATGCTGAGCTGGCCGGCCATCAGTGGTGCTCCCCACCCTCGAAGGAGGCGGCGTACGCCTCGTACTCGGCGCGTTCCTCGTCCACCAGCGGGTGCGGCTCGCTGTAGACGTGGTCGAAGACCAGGGTCGGGTCGGGGTCGGGCATCGACCGGACGCCCTCGCGGACCCGCAGGCCGAGCTGCTCGCTCTCGGCCTCGACCCCGGCGAAGAACGCCTCGTCGGCGAGGCCCTCCTTCTCCAGGTGCGCCTTCAGCCGCAGGATCGGGTCCTTGGCCTTCCAGGACTCGGTCTCCTCGGACTGCCGGTAGCGGGTCGGGTCGTCGGAGGTGGTGTGCGCGCCCATCCGGTAGGTGAACGCCTCGACCAGCACCGGGCCCTGGCCGCTGCGGGCGTGGTCGAGCGCCCAGCGGGTGACCGCGAGGCAGGCCAGCACGTCGTTGCCGTCGACCCGGACGCCGGGGAAGCCGAAGCCGGAGGCGCGGCGGTACAGCGGGATGCGGGTCTGCACGGTGGTGGGCTCGGAGATCGCCCACTGGTTGTTCTGGCAGAAGAACACCACCGGCGCGTTGTAGACCGAGGCGAAGGTGAAGGCCTCGTTGACGTCGCCCTGGCTGGAGGCGCCGTCGCCGAAGTAGGCGACCACCGCGTCGTCCGCGCCGTCCTTGGTGATGCCCATCGCGTACCCGGTGGCGTGCAGGGTCTGCGAGCCGATCACGATGGTGTAGAGGTGGAAGTTCTTCTCGTTCGGGTCCCAGCCGCCGTGGTTCACGCCGCGGAACATGCCGAGCAGGTTCAGCGGGTCCACGTCGCGGCACCAGGCCACGCCGTGCTCGCGGTAGGTGGGGAAGGCGTAGTCGCCGGTGCGCATCGCGCGCCCGGAGCCGACCTGGGCCGCCTCCTGGCCCAACAGCGAGGCCCACAGGCCCAGTTCGCCCTGTCGCTGGAGCGAGGTCGCCTCGGCGTCGAAGCGCCGCACCAGGACCAGGTCCCGGTAGAGCGAGCGCAGCTCCTCCGGCGTCACGGTGAGCGGGAACTCCGGGTGCTCGACCCGGTCGCCCTCCGGGGTCAGCAGCTGGACGAGCTCCGGCTCGGCGCCGATGCCGGCCCGGGCGGGGTCGGGGACGCCGGGGGCTGCCTTCTTGCGCGCCCTCGACGTGCTTTTGACGGTCACGTTCACTCCTCGGTCTGTCCGGCCGCCCGGGGTCGCCGGTGGCCGGTCCGGTCGCCTCCCCGGCCCGTGCGCGTGGGTGTGCGCACCAGTGCGGGCAGGCGGTGTTCCCTTTCCGACGGCGTCCCTCACGAGAACGTTACCCAGCGACGCCCTTTGGCGCGCTTGCGCTAGGACGTCCTAGTTGTTCTCCGGTGGGGAAACCGACGGTGTGACGCGGCTTACCCGTTCCGGTCAGGACACCAGCGCACGGTATCCGGGCACGGGCCGCTGCGATAGGGGGTAACCGGCATCGATTTGTGCGACGCTTTGCAAATGACGGATAACGGACATATCAGGGTGTTTCTCCTCGATGATCACGAAGTGGTCCGCCGCGGCGTGCACGACCTGCTCTCCATGGAGGGCGACATCGAGGTGGTGGGCGAGGCCGGGACGGCCGCCGAGGCGCTCAACCGCATTCCGGCCGTCCACCCGGACGTGGCGGTGCTCGACGTCCGGCTCCCCGACGGGAACGGCGTCGAAGTGTGCCGCGAGATCCGCTCCCAGGACCCCTCGGTGAAATGCCTGATGCTCACTTCCTTCTCCGACGACGAGGCGCTGTTCGACTCGATCATGGCGGGGGCCTCCGGATATGTCCTGAAAGCGATCCGCGGAACCGACCTGCTCTCCGCGGTGCGCGACGTCGCGGCCGGCAAATCCCTGCTCGACCCGGTGGCCACCAGCCGCGTACTGGCCCGGCTGCGCGACGGGGGCGAGAAGGAGGACGAGCGGATCGCGCAGTTGACGAAGCAGGAGCGCCGGATCCTCGATCTGATCGGCGAGGGGATGACCAACCGGCAGATCGGCAACGAGCTGCACCTGGCCGAGAAGACGGTGAAGAACTACGTCAGCAGCCTGCTGGCCAAGATGGGCATGGAGCGCCGCACCCAGGCCGCCGCCTACGTGGCCCGCCGCCAGGCCGACCAGCAGCACTGAGCACATTCGCACACGCTGTGTCAAGCACCCATCACGCCGAGTAATACGCTCTGTGCGTGACGGACGGACAGACCCTCTCCCTCGCGCCGGCCCGCCCGGACGCCACCGCTCCCCCCGTCGGAACCCTCAGCCCCCCGGTCGCGCACGCCGCCGTGGCCGGGGTCCTGCGCGCCTACCGCGTACCGCCGCCCACGGCGGTCACCGCGGTCGCGGAGGGCCTGCTCAACCGGGGCTACCGGGTCACCACCGGGGACGGCACCTACTTCCTCAAGTGCTACGTCGACCGGGCCACCGCCGGCCGGCCCGCGATCACCGCGCAGCACCGCGCCACCACCGCCCTGGCCGCCCGCGGCCTGCCGGTGCCCGCCCCGCTCGCCGCCCGGGACGGCCGCACCGTCACCGCGCACGGCGGGCGGCTGTTCGCGCTCTACCCGTGGGTGGCCGGAAACCACCGCCACGGCACCGCGCTCGACCCGGCGCGGTGCGGCGAACTCGGCACCCTGCTGGGCGCGTTGCACGGCGCGCTGGCCGAGGTGTGCGCCCCGCTGCGGCAGCCGGACGGGGTGCTCGGCGCCGAGGTCGAGGAGACCCGGCGGATCGTCGCCGAGCTCCGCGCCCTGGCCCGCGCGCACCGCCCCTACGACGCCTTCGACCGGTGCGCCGAGGAGCACCTCACCGAGCGGCTGGAGCTGCTCGACGCCCACCGCCACCGCCGCCCCGGCCCCGCCGACGCCCCGCCCACCGGCTGGACCCACGGCGACTTCCACGGCCTGAACGTGCTCCACCTCGGCGACACCGTCAGCGCCGTCCTGGACTGGGACAAGCTCGCCCCGCACCCGGTCGCCGAGGAGGCCGTCCGGGCCGCCACCCTGCTGTTCAACGACCGCGCCACCGGCGTCCTCGACCTCCCCCGGGTCCGCCACTGGGCCCGCGCCTACCGGGCCACCGGCGCCGCGGACGCCGAACAGGTCGCCCGCGCCGTCCACCGGGTCTGGTGGGAACGGCTGAACGACCTGTGGATGCTGCAGTGGCGCTACCAGCGCCGCGACCACCGCGCCGACCCGCTGTTCCCGGGCGCGGCCGGGCAGCTGACCTGGTGGTGCCAGGAGTACGAGCAGGTCATGGACGCCTTCACCAACTGACCTGCCCGCACCGGCTCCTACTGGGCGTCCGACCCTCCCCCGGCCGCCGGGCTGCTGGGCGCGTTCGGGCTGGAGGACGCGGGCGCGGACGGGGAGGACGTCGACCCGCCCGTCCTGGTCCCGGTCGGGCTCGGCGACGCACTGGCCGACGCCGAGGCCGACGGGCTGGCCGAGGCGGACGCGGACGGGCTGGCCGAGTGCGAGGCGGACGGCGAGGGCGTGCTGCTCGGCGTCTCCTGCTGGTGGGTGCCGTTGCTCGGGGTGCGGGTCGGCGCCGCCGTGGTGGGCCGCTCGACCGGCTCGTCGGAGGCCGGGGCGCTGGGCGTCTGCGCCGGCGCCGTGGTCCGCTGCTCCTTCGGGGTCTCCTTGTCGTTGTTGGCGGTCAGCGCCAGCGCGACCCCGATGGTGGCGGCGAGCACCAGCGCGACCGCGCCCAGCACCCAGCCCCACGGGTTGCGGCGGCGCGGCTTGCCCGGCTCCCCGCCGTCGTCGCCGCCGCCGCCCGCCCCGACCACCGCCGGGTAGGGCTGCGCGGGCGTCCGGTACGCCGAGGTGGCCCGGTACGGCAGCGCCTCGGTGGCGTCCGCCCCGCCCGCCCCGCCCGCCATCGGGCTCATCGGCTCGGTGAGCGAGGCGGAGCCGGTCTGCGGGGTGCGCTCCCAGGCACCGGCCGCGGCGGCCGCGGCCAGCCCGGCCGCGCCCGGCGGGTAGCCCGCGCCGGCCGCGCCGTGCATCTGCCGCAGCGCGTGCTGCACGTGGGCGCGGAACTCGTCGGCGCTCTGGAACCGGTCGTCCGGGTTCTTCTCCAGCGCCCGCATCACCAGCGCGTCCAGCTGCGGCGGCACCCGGTCGTTGGCCCGGGACGGCGGCACCGGCGCGTCCTGGACGTGCTGGTAGACCACCGACAGCGGCGTCTCGCCGACGAACGGCGGCCGCAGGGTGAGCAGTTCGTACAGCATGCAGCCGGCCGCGTACAGGTCGGAGCGGTGGTCGACGGACTTGCCGAGGGCCTGCTCGGGCGACAGGTACTGCGGGGTGCCCATCACCATGCCGGTCTGGGTCATGGTGGTGGCGCCGCCGGCCAGCGCGCGGGCGATGCCGAAGTCCATCACCTTGACCGCGCCGGTGGTGGTGATGATGACGTTGGCCGGCTTGATGTCGCGATGCACGATGCCGTGCCGGTGGCTGTAGGCCAGCGCCTCCAGCACCCCGGCGGTGATGATCAGCGCCTGGTCGACCGGCGGCGCCTCCTCGTCCACCAGCAGCTCGCGCACGGTGCGGCCCTCGACCAGCTCCATCACGATGTACGGGGTGGACTCCCCGCCGTGCTGCTCCTCGCCGGTGTCGTAGACCGCGACGATCGAGTGGTGGTTGAGCGCGGCGACGGCGTGCGCCTCGCGGGTGAAGCGCAGCCGGGCGGTGTCGTCCTCGGCGAGCTCCGAACGCAGCAGCTTGACGGCGACGGTGCGGCCCAGCCGGATGTCCTGGGCGGCGAACACCTCGGCCATCCCGCCGCGGCCCAGCCGCCGGGTCAGCCGGTAGCGGCCGTCACCGACCGTGGGGAACGGAACGGCGCTGCCGCGGCCGGGGGTCCGGGGCCCGGCCGGGATCGCCTCGGTGGGTCCGGTGGCCTCCTCGGGCCCGCCCGCGTCCCCGTCCCGGGCGTCCTCGCCGGGCACGTCCCGTCGCTGGTCCTCGCCGTCGTCCGGTCGTTCGCTCTGACCCATCGCTCCTCGCCCCGGGCACCCGCTCGGCGCGCGTTCGCCCTGTCGGTTCTTCCCGAGCACGCTACCGTCTCGCGCCCTCCGGCGTGGAACGGGAGGACGCGCGCGGGGGTCGGATCGGGCACTGCGGGCCCGCCGGATCGGCGGCTTCGAGTACGGTGTTGACCGGCTGCGCCCGGACGTCAGTTGCTGGCGCTGGCGACCACGATCATCAGGATGACGAACGACAGCATCAGCACGCCGGCGATCACGCAGATCACGATCGCCGCGGTCGAGCAGCCGTTGCGCTCGCTCTTCGGCGCCGGGTACGGCGGCACCATCATCGGCGGCGGGGTGTGCGTCGGGAACTGCTGCTGCGGGAAGACCGGCTGCGGGAACGGCGGCGGGGTCTGCGCCACCTGCGGGAAGGGCTGCGGCGTCTGCGCCGCGTACGGCGGCGGGGTCTGCGGGCCCGGCACCGGCTGGTACGGCTGCTGCTGCGGCGGCGGCACCGGCGGGAAGTTGGTCAGCGACGGCGCGGCGTGCACCGAGCGCGGGCCCTCGCCGATCACCAGCGGGGTGGACGCCTGCAACGGCGTGTTGCCGCCGCTCCGCTCCCCCGCCAGGACGCGCTCCAGCTCCTCGCGCATCGCCTCCGCGGTCGGGAACCGGTGCGCCGGGTCCTTCCGCAGCGCCCGCTCCACCAGCGCGTCGATCCCCGGGGTGACCGCCCGGTTCAGCGTGGACGGCGCCGGCGGGGTCTCCTGCACGTGCTTGTAGGCGATCGAGAACGCCGAGTCGCCGTCGAACGGCAGCTGCCCGCTGAGCAGTTCGAACAGCATGCAGCCGACCGAGTACAGGTCGGACCGGGCGTCCACGCTCTTGCCGAGCGCCTGCTCCGGCGACAGGTACTGCGGGGTGCCGACCACCATGCCGGTCTGGGTCATCGAGGTGACGCCGGACTGCAGGGCGCGGGCGATGCCGAAGTCCATCACCTTGACGACGCCCTTGGTGGACACCATCACGTTGGCCGGCTTGATGTCGCGGTGCACCAGCCCCTGGTCGTGCGAGGCCTCCAGGGCCGCCAGCACCGCGGCGGTGATCTTCAGCGCCTGCTCGTTGGGCATCGCCCCGAGCGTGGTCACCTGCTCGTCCAGCACGTCTTTGAGCGAACGGCCCTCGACGAACTCCATCACGATGTACGGCGTGGTCGACCCGTCCGGGGCGACGTCCTCGCCGGAGTCGAACACCGAGACGATGTTGGTGTGCTGGAGCCGCGCCACCGCCTGCGCCTCGCGCCGGAACCGCTCCTTGAACGAGGCCTCCCGGCCCAGCTCGGTGTGCAGCGTCTTCACCGCGACCTGACGGTCCAGCACCGTGTCGTGGGCGAGGTGGACGGAGGCCATGCCGCCCTGCCCGAGCATCCGCTGCAGCACGTAGCGGCCGTGCCCGAGCGAGTGCCCCCCGGTGGTGCCCTCTGTCAT
Source organism: Kitasatospora sp. NA04385 (assembly GCF_013364235.1). Classification (NCBI taxonomy): domain Bacteria; kingdom Bacillati; phylum Actinomycetota; class Actinomycetes; order Kitasatosporales; family Streptomycetaceae; genus Kitasatospora; species Kitasatospora sp. NA04385. The sequence goes on from NZ_CP054919.1 coordinate 4,055,113, forward strand.
GGTCCCAGCTCCCCCTCGGCGCGCGGTACTTCCGGACACCGGTCAGGGTAGCGGTTCGGGGCCGCGCCGAAACGCGGCCCCCGCGAGGCCACCGAGGGTAGGGCTACAGGTACGGACCGGAACGGATTCCGCGGCCCGGACCCTCCTCCTGGTCACCCTCCGCGCCGGGCAGACCGGGGGGCAGCGCCCGCCGCATCTGCTCCAACTGCGCCCGCGCCGCCATCTGCTGGGCGAACAGCGCGGTCTGGATGCCGTGGAACAGGCCCTCCAGCCAGCCCACCAACTGCGCCTGGGCGATGCGCAGTTCGGCCTCGGTCGGGATCGTGTCGTCGGCGAACGGCAGCGACAGCCGCTCCAACTCCTCGACCAGCTCCGGGGCCAGGCCCATTTCCAGTTCCTTGATCGAGCTGGCGTGGATGTCCTTCAACCGCGCCCGGCTCGCCTCGTCCAGGGGCGCCGCCCGCACCTCCTCCAGCAGCTGCTTGATCATGCTGCCGATGCGCATCACCTTCGCCGGCTGCTCGACCATCTCGGTCACCGGGAGCTCGCGCGGCTCGTCGTCCTCGCCGCCCCGCCCCAGTCCGCCGGCCGGCGCGGTGCCCACGGCCATCCCGTCCGGCCCGACGATCAGCACCTTCGGACTGTCCTCTGGCCTCCCGCCCGCCGCCTGTGCCGCCGGGAAGGGTTCTTGCTGCGACCGCTCGTTCATCGGGTTGGTCATAACTCCTTCATATGCTTCGTCCGCCACGGTGGTCAACGCGAACGGCCCGCCGATCGTCCCGGCCCGGCCGCACCCGTCACCGGCGGCGCAGCCGCAGACCGACCAGCCCCAGGCCGAGGCCCATCAGCCCCAGGCCGACGCCCAGCGGCAGCTGCCGGACGGACGGGTCGCCCCAGTGGCGCACCCCGGGCACCACCGGCACCAGCGGGCCCGCCGCCAGCTCCCCGCCCGCCACCGCCGGCTCCTCCGCGTCCGCCCCCGGCTCCGGCTCCGACCCCGGGCCGTCGGGGCGGCCCGGTGCCCGCCTCCGCGCCCGGCGCGCCGGTGGCCGCGCCCGCGTCCCCGTCCGACCCTGGCCGGTGCCCCGGCCGGGCACCGCCCGCTGCCCGCCGTCCGGCCCGCCCGCCGGGCGCTCCGCGGACGGCGGCGTCCGGGGCCCGACCGGGAGCATCGGCACCACCGGCTGCTGGTGCCGCCCGTGCCCGGGGCCGGGGCGGACGGCTCCGGCGCGGGCGGCTCCGGCACCGCCGCGCCGACCGACGCCGACGCCGAGGGCGCGGGCACAGGCTCGGGCGTGGGCTCGGGCGCGGCGCTGGGCTCCGGGGCGGGCGAGGGCGTGGGGGCCGGTGCGGGAGCGGGCGGCAGCGACGCGGCCGGGGACGGCTCCACCGGCACCTGCGGCCGCCCCGACCCCACCGGCTCCGCCGGTTCGCCCGACTCACCCGGCTCGACCGGAACGGGCGGCAGCACGGGGAGCACCGGCACGGCCGGGACGGCCGGTGCCGCGGCAGTCCGGGTGGCGGTGGCAGTGGCGGCGGCCGGCGCGGACGGCACGGATATCGCCCCGTCCGACGCCCCGCCCGCCCCGTCCGCCCGTCCGCCGGGGCCCCGGCGGCTCCGCGGCCTGCGCCACGAGCCCCGCCACCTGCTGCCGCGCGGCGTCCAGCTGCTCCCTCGCCTGCTGCCGGGCCGCGTCCAGCTGCGCCTGCGCCTGCTGCCGCGCCCCGACCGCCGGATCGACGGCCAGCGCGGGGGCGGCCAGCAGCAACGGCAGCGCCGCCCCGGTCAGCACCGCCCAGCGGCACAGCACGGACGGACGGACGGCGGTGGCCCGGGCCGCAGGAACCGGGGCGGCCGGGACGGGGAGCGCGGAGCGGCGGCGAGCGAGCATGGAAAGCAGGTCCTCCCGACGGCCGCCCGCAGTGGGATGCGGACGGAGGCGGAACAGCTTGTGACCAGACTCACATACTCAGACACTCCGGGCATTTCGACCCCCGCCCCGGCACCCCCCTAGAGCTCCAGGACGACCTTGCCGATCTGGGCGCCGGACTCGACCACCCGGTGCGCCTCGGCGGCCTCGGTGATCGGCAGGACGCGGTCGACCACCGGCTGCACCACGCCCGCCTCGACCAGCGGCCAGACGTGCTCGCGGACGGCGGCGACGATGGCGGCCTTCTCGCCGAGCGGGCGGCCGCGCAGGTTGGTGGCGACCAGGGCGGCGCGCTTGGCCAGCAGGGCGGAGAGGTCGACCTCGGCCTTGGTGCCGCCCTGCAGGCCGATCACCACCAGGCGGCCGTTGACGGCCAGGGCGTCGATGTTCCGCTGCAGGTACTTGGCGCCGATGATGTCGAGGACGACGTCGGCCCCGCCGAGCGCGGCGACCTCCTCGACGAAGTCCTGCCGGTGGTAGTCGATCAGCAGGTCGGCGCCCAGCTCGGCGCAGCGGGCCAGCCGCTCGGCGCTGCCCGCGGTGACCGCGACCCTGGCACCGACGGCCTTGGCCAGCTGGATCGCCATGGTGCCAATGCCGCTGGCGCCGCCGTGCAGCAGGACGGTCTCGCCGGGGCGCAGGTGGGCGACCTGGAACACGTTCGACCACACCGTGCAGGCGACCTCGGGCAACGCCGCCGCCTGCTGGACGGTCAGCCCCTTCGGCACCGGCAGCAGCTGGCCCGCCGGGACGGCGACCCGCTGGGCGTAGCCGCCGCCCGCGAGCAGCGCGCAGACCTCGTCGCCGACCGCCCAGCCGGCCACCCCGGGGCCGAGCGCGGCGATCCGGCCCGCGCACTCCAGGCCGGGGTACGGCGAACTGCCGGGCGGCGGGTCGTAGAAGCCCTGGCGCTGGAGCAGGTCGGCGCGGTTGACCGCGGTGGCGGCGACCTCGACCAGCACCTCGCCGGCCGCGGGGACGGGATCGGGGACCTCGGCCCAGACCAGCCGCTCGGGGCCGCCGGGCTCGGGAATCGTGATGGCTCGCATGGCCGCCACGCTACGCCCCCGGCTCCCGTACGCCAGGTGCCCCTCGCCGTCAACGGACAGTCCGTCAGGGCCCGCCGGGCCGGGGCGACAGGGTGGCGACACTCCGGCCCCGGCGTCACCCGGCGGCGTCCGCACCCTCCATCCTTGTCCCTGTGCCGAATTCCAACCCGCCCCACGACCCGGGTGCCCGGCCGTCCCGTCTGACACTCAGTCGCTTCCGGGACCCGGGTACCGACACCACCGACCCCACCCGGCGGATCGCCCTGCCGTCCCGGCCGACCCGCCCGCCGACGCGCCAGGTCGCCCGCCGGCTGCTGCTGGCGCTGGGCGTGCTGGTGGCCACCACGCTGATCGTGTACGCGGACCACGCGGGCTACAACGACAACGCGGACTCCTCGGTCAGCCTCCTCGACTCGGCCTACTACGCCACCGTCACCCTCTCCACCACCGGGTACGGCGACATCACCCCGGTGAGCGACACCGCGCGGCTGGTGAACATCTTCGTGATCACCCCGCTGCGCGTGCTCTTCCTGATCATCCTGGTCGGCACGACCCTCGAAGTGCTGACCGAACGCACCCGCCTGCAGTGGCGGATCGAACGCTGGAGGCAGACCGTGCGGGACCACACCGTCGTCATCGGCTACGGCACCAAGGGCCGCAGCGCCGTGGACACCCTGCTCGGCCAGGGCGTCCCGAAGGACTCGATCGTGGTGGTCGACCCGCAGGCCAAGGCCATCGACCAGGCCACCCACGACGGGCTGGTCGGCGTGCTCGGCGACGCCACCCGGGCCGCGACCCTGATCCGGGCCGAACTGCCCCGCGCCGCCCAGGTGGTGGTCGCACCCCAGCGCGACGACACCGCCGCGCTGATCACCCTGACCGCCCGCCAACTGAACAAGGGCGCCACCGTGGTCGCCGCCGTCCGCGAGGACGAGAACGCCCCGCTGCTGCGGCAGAGCGGCGCGGACGTGGTGGTCACCTCGTCCAGCTCGGCGGGCCGGCTGCTGGGCATGTCGATGCTCAGCCCGAACGCGGGCTCGGTGATGGAGGACCTGCTGACCTACGGCAACGGCCTGGACGTCGCCGAGCGCCCGGTCACCAAGGCCGAGGCCGGACGCAGCCCGCGCGAGCTGGACGACCTGGTGGTGGCGGTGGTGCGCGGCCGCCGGGTGCTCAACTACACCGAGCCGGAGGCGGCGGCCCTGCAACTCACCGACCGCCTGATCGTCATCAAGCCGGGCACCCCGATCACCCACTGATCGGCTCGGGAGAGCACACCAGGGGCCCGGGGAACGGCGGGGCCGTGCTGCGCAGTGGCCCCTTCAGGGGCCCGGGGAACGGCGGGGCCGTGCTGCTGACGGCCGGAGCCCATCGAAGTGTCCGTGCTGCTGCGTGCCGTAACAGGAACCAGAAGCCGACGCGCGCAACGGCAGTGCACCGCCAGCAGCCCCGGCCTCGCCGTTCCCCGAGCCCCCGGTTTCGCCTCCCGCCGTTCTCATCGAGCCCCTGGTTTCGCCCCCCGCCGTTCCACGTGGAACATCGCGGCCGGGCCTCAGGACGTCGGCAGCGCCAGCACCTCGGCGTACTCCCCCGCCGCCAGGCCGCCGGGCGGGACGACCGCCAGCGCCTCGGCCCGGGCCAGGCCGCGCAGCATCGCCGGGCCGTCGTGCGGCAGCGGGACCAGCCCGGCGGCGCTCCGGCGCACCGGGTGCAGCCGGGTGTCGACGGGGTGCCCGGGCAGCGCGGCGGCCAGCGGTTCGGCGGGCCCGGCCGCCGGAAGCGCCCGGCCGGACAGCGCGTGCAGCAGCGGGAGCGCCAGCGTGACGGCCCCCGCCACCGCGGCCAGCGGGTTGCCGGGCAGGCCCACCAGGTGGCGGCCGCCGGGCAGCGCCGCCAGCAGCATCGGGTGCCCGGGCCGCACCGCCACCCCGTCCACCAGCGGGCGGGCACCGACCGCCGCCAACGCGGCGTGCAGGAAGTCCACCGGCCCGGCGGCCGTCCCGCCGGTGGTCAGCACCAGGTCCGCGGGCGAGTGCCGGATCGCGTCCCGCAGCAGCCCGAAGTCGTCCCGGACGTGGCGGCTGCCGAGCAGTTCGGCCCCCGCCCCGGCCAGCCACGGCGGCAGCAGCGGGCCCAGCGCGTCCCGCACCCGGCCCGGGCCGGGCAGCCCCGCCACCAGCAACTCGTCGCCCAAAACCAGCAGTTCGACGGTCGGTCGGCGGTGCACGGCCAGCCGGTCGTGCCCGGCGGCGGCGGCCAGGCCGAGGACCGCGGGCGTCACCGGCAGCCCCGCGGGCAGCAGTTCCTCGCCCCGGCCGCACTCCTGGCCGCGCGGCCGGACGTCCTGCCCGGGCACCACCTCGCCGCGCAACTGCGCCGCGCCGTCCGGACGTTCGGTGAGCACGCCGTGCTCGCGCCGGAGCACCCCGGTGGCGCCGGGCGGCAGCTGGGCGCCGGTGGCGATCTCCACCGCCGCGCCGTCCGCCAGCGGCCCGCAGTCCTGGCCCGCCAGCACCCGGCCGGCCATCCGCCACGGGCCCGGGCCGGCCACCGCCCAGCCGTCCATCGCCGAGGTGTCGAAGGCCGGCAGGTCGGTGAGCGCCGCCAGCGGCTCCGCCAGCGTCCGCCCGGCCGCCGCCGCCAGGCCCACCGCTCCGCGGGCAGCGGCCGGACCGCCGACCGCGCCGCGTGCCGGGCCGCCGGCCACGGGCACCCGCGCAGCATCGCGGCGACGGAGTCCGCCCCGACCTCGCCCGCCACGCCCGCCGCCGCCCGGCTCACCGTCCGTCCGCCCGGCGGACCGTCGGTCCCGGCCGCCCAGCGCTCGGCCAGCGCCGTCACCTTCGCGTTCGCCTCGGCCACCGCCGCCGCGCCGCCGCCGCGCGCGGCCGCCGCGTAGCCGACCAGGAACGCGGTGAGCGGCGCCGCCGGGCGCTCGACGCCGTGCGCGACCACCCGGGTCATGTCCAGCAGCCCGCGGACGTCCACCGCCAGGTCCAGGCCCAGTTCGGCAGCGGCCGCGGCCATCCACTCGTCCAATGTGCGCTCCATGACGCCCATGCTGCCCGATCCGGTGCCCCGGGGACCGCTTCCCCCGTGAGCGCAGCGCTTCGTTTCGCTCACCGCCCGCGCCGCACGGCCGTGAGGACGCGGGCCCGGGGAACGGCGGGTCGATGCTGCTGCCGACCGGAGTCCGCCGACGGTCCGTGCTGCTTCGGGCCAGGCGAACAGAACCCGGAGCAGTCGCGCGCAACGGCAGTGCACCGCTGGCAGCCACGGCCTCGCCGTTCCCCGAGCCCCCGGTTTCGCCTCCCGCCGTTCCCCGCGCCCCGGTGGTTGCTACCGAGCCCCCGGTCCCGCCTCCCGGTCGCGGGCCTCGGCGAGGTCGGTCCAGGTGTCGCAGTCGAAGGAGGCGTCGGCCGGGTCGGGCAGCCGGGCCAGCCGGAGATCGGCGAGCAGGTGGCGCAGGGGGCGGTCGGCGGGGTCGCCGAGGGCGGCGAGCGCGGCGCGCAGGGCGGTGGTGCGGTAGGCGGCGGCCAACGGCTGGTCGCGGCCGGTGGCGTCGGTCAGCAGGGCACCGTCCCGGGCGGGGTCGTCGAGGGCGGCCAGCAGCCGCCGCACCGTCCCGGCGTCCAGGAACGGCAGGTCCGCGGCGAGCAGCAGGACCCGCGGCGCGGACACCGCGGGCAGCGCGGCGGCCACCGCCGCGAGCGGGCCGCCGCCCGGCGGGTCCTCGCGCAGCCAGCGGGCCCCGGCCCGCTCGGTGGGCCGCTCGGGTCCGACCACCAGCACCTCGCGGGCGTCCGCGCAGGCCGCCAGCACCCGGTCCAGCAGCGGTCGGCCGCCGACCGTCAGGGCCGGCTTGTCCACCCCGCCGAGCCGACGCCCGGCGCCGCCGGCCACCACCACCGCGTCGTGCCCGCGCCCCGCCGCGTGCTCCACGGCCCGCTCCACCGCCCGCTCCGTCACATGCTCCGTCACACCGGCAGTATCACCGCTCGCCGTCGACGGCCTGCGCCGCTCCGGCCCGGTCGGTCCCGTCGTCCGTGCTCGGGATCTCCCGGCGGGCGGTGTTCGCCGCCGCGCCGTGCTCCAGGATGGCCGGCAGGGTCAGGCCGCCGTAGCGCTCGTTCATCGCGGCGGTGAGCGCCTCCGGGTCCTCGGGGTGGTCGTGCAGCGCCTCGTCGAAGTCGCGCAGGTAGCCGGCGGTGAAGGCGAGCACCCGGTGCGCGTCGTCGTCCATGCCGGGGGCGCGGTGCCCGGCGATCACCCGGTCCGCGCCGAGGTCGGAGATCAGGCCCAGGTTGCGCGACCATCGGCCGCGGGCGTCCGGGTCGGTGTCGGACGTCCGGACGTGGGTGCCGTTGTAGACGAAGTCGCCCGCGATCACGGTGCGGGTGCCCGGCAGGTGGGTGATGGTGGAGCCCGCGGTGTCGCCCTGCCCGAGCTGGAGGACCCGGATCAGCTGGCCGTCGATCATCAGCGGCTGCGGGAGCAGCGGCGCGGGCAGCAGCGGCCGGTCGGGGACGTCGTCGCCGTACACCGGCTTCCACGCGGCGACCTCCGCCGCGGCGGTCCGCCCGATCCCCTCGACCACCGAGGGCGCGGCCACCAGTTGCGCGGCCGGGAACAGCCGCAGCACCTCCTCCGCGCCGAAGTAGTGGTCGGGGTGCCGGTGGCTGACCACGATCGCCAGCAGCTCGCGGCCCTTGGCGGCGGTCCACTCGGCGAGCTCGCGCCCGGCGCTGCGGGTCAGCTGGGCGTCGACCAGGATCGCCGTGCGCTCGCCCATCACCAGGCTGGAGGTGGCGAAGAACGCGCTCTCCGGGCCGGTGAAGACCTCGACCTCCAGCGGGCGGGGGGCCGGCGCGCGGCCGCGGGCGCTCTCGTCGGTCGGTGACGCGGTCACGGCTGCTCCCCGGGTCGGTGCGGCGGGCCGAGGACGGCCCCGTTACCCGTCCAGCCTGGCCGGAGGGCCCCCGTACCGCCGGGTGGGCACGCCCAGGAGGGTGATCACCGCAACCCCTCGGGGCGCCGGAGGCGTCGACTATTGTCGAGGGTCCCCGGGCACCGGGCACCTCCGCACGCACGCAATCTGGGAGCACTTGATGGACCGGCTCGACAACACCGTCCGCGACTACGCCTGGGGTTCGGCGACCGCCATCCCCGAGCTGCTCGGACGGCCCGCCACCGGGGTGCCCCAGGCCGAGCTGTGGATGGGCGCCCACCCGGGCGCGCCGTCCCGGATCGAGCGCGCGGACGGCCCGGTCGCGCTGGACGAGGTGATCGCCGCCGACCCGGTCGCCGAGCTGGGCGCCGCGTCCGTCGAGCGGTTCGGGCCGACGCTGCCGTTCCTGGTCAAGGTGCTGGCCGCCGCGCTGCCGCTGTCCCTGCAGGCCCACCCGACCCGCGAGCAGGCCCGGGCCGGGTACGCCGACGAGGAGGCCCGGGGCGTCCCGCTGGACGCGCCGCACCGCAACTACAAGGACGACAACCACAAGCCCGAACTGATCTGCGCGCTCAGCGAGTTCGAGGGCCTGTGCGGCTTCCGCCACCCCGCCGGGGCGGCCGACCTGATGGCCTCGCTCGGCGTCCCCGGGCTGGACCCGCTGATCGACCTGCTGCGCACCAAGCCCGAGCCGGAGGCGCTGGCCGGGGCGCTGGCCGTAGCGCTGGGCATGACCGACGCCGAGGGCCGGGAGACCGTGGCGGCCGTCGCCCGCGCCGTCACCGACGCCGCCCCCGCCGACCCGACCGGCGCGCTGGCCGGGTACGCCTTCGCCGCCGCCGAGTGCCCCGGCGACCCCGGGCTGATCGCCGCGCTGCTGTTCAACTACGTCCGGCTGCAGCCCGGCGAGGCGCTCTACCTGGGCGCCGGCCTCCCGCACGCGTACCTGCGCGGCACCGGCGTGGAGATCATGGCCAACTCCGACAACGTGCTGCGCTGCGGCTTCACCCCCAAGCACGTGGACGTCCCCGAACTGCTCAAGGTGGTCCGGTTCGAGGGCGGCCGGCCCGAGGTCCTGCGCCCCGAGGCCGGCCCGGACGGCGAGCGGCTCTACCCGGTGCCGATCGACGAGTTCCGGCTCTCCCGCTACGACCTCGCCGACCGCCCCGCCACCCTGCCCGGCCACGCCCCGCAGATCCTGCTGTGCACCGCCGGAACGGTCGAACTCACCTCCGGCGGACGCACCCTGACGCTCCACCGGGGCGAGTCCGCGTTCCTGCCCGCGGACGGCGCCGAGACGGTGCTCACCGGCCCGGGGGCGACCGTCTTCCGCAGCACCGTCACGCTCGACTAGAGGGGGTGGCGCGCCTGGTGGGCCAGGCGCGCCCCGGCGGCCGCGCCGACGGCGGTGAGCAGCTCGTCCAGGGCCAGGAACCAGGACCAGCGCTCGCCGCCGCCCGCCCGCACCAGGGCGTCGACCAGCAGGTCCTCCAGCTCCGGCACCCGCTTGTCCTTCCACACCTTGTCGGCCAGGCTGACCAGCAGGTCCTCGGGGCCGGAGGACGGGCCCCAGTCGGCGTGCCCGGCCGCGAACCGGGCCAGCCGGGGCTCCACGCCGGCGGCCAGCAGCAGCTCCCGCCCGGCCGGCTCGTGCGCCGAGCCGGGGCCGGACAGCTCCGAGCGGTGCACCGCCTTCCCGATGTCGTGGGTGGCCGCCCCGAACAGCACCGCGGCCCGGTCGAGGACCAGCTCCGGGCAGCGCTCGGCCGTCCAGTCCACCAGCCGCACCGCCACGTCGTGCACCAGCCGCAGGTGCGCCACCAGCCGCGGCGGCGCCTCCAACTCGCCCAGCAGCGCCAGCACTTCGTCCGGCAGCGGGTACAGCTCCAGCTCCTCGTCCATGGCGGCCGACCCTATCCGACCGCCCGGCGCCGCCTCATCGCTTGACCGTGCGCGCGTCAGGCGGCTGCACTGGGCCGGACGGACGAGACGGCGACCCCGGAGGCGGCGGCAGTGATCGACATCAGGCCCAGCGGCGAGCAGGACCACCAGCTCTTCGTGGAGACCGTGCACGCCGCGTTCGCGCTGCTCCCCGACCCGCCCGGCGAGGACGGCACCGGCGTCTGGTGGTCGGCGTTCGAGCCGGAGCGCGGCCTGCTCGCCCGGGACGCCGACGGCCGGGCGATCGGCACCGCCGGGGCGTACACCTTCGAACTCACCCTCCCCGGCGGGCGGATCGTCCCGGTCTCCGGGGTGACGGCCGTCGGCGTGCTGCCCTCGCACCGGCGGCGGGGCGTGCTCACCGCGATGATGCGCCGTCAGCTCGCCGAGCTGCGCGGGCGCGGCGAGGTGCTGTCCGTGCTGCTCGCCTCCGAGTCGGTGATCTACCGGCGCTTCGGCTACGGCCCCGCCACCTACACCCGCAGCCTGACCGTGCCCCGGCACCGCGCCACGCTCACCCCGCCCCGGGCCGGTGCCGAACCGGACGGCACGGTCGAACTGCTGCGCCGCGAACGGGCGGTGGACCTGCTGGAGCAGGTCTACGACCGCTACCGGCGCACCCGCCCCGGCTCCGTCTCCCGCCCGCACCGCTGGTGGGCCCGCGCCGCCGGCCGGCCGCCGATCGCCCCCGAGCCCCGCTACATCGCCCTGCACCGGGACGCCGACGGCACGCCCGACGGGTACGCCAGCTACGCGATCGAGGACGGGCGCAGCCTGGTCGTCGACGAGACCGTCGCCGTCACCGACGCCGCGCACACCGCGCTCGTCCGCTACCTGCTCGGCCACGACCTCGTCCAGGAGGTGGTCCTCCGGCACGTCCCGCCGGACAGCCCGCTGCCCTGGCAGCTGGTCGACCACAACGCCGCCCAGCCCGGCAAGCACACCGACTGGCTCTGGGCCCGGGTGCTGGACGTCCCCGGCGCGCTCACCGCCCGCGGCTGGAGCACCGACGGCACGCTGGTCCTCGACGTCGACGACCCCTTCCTCGGCGAGCACCACCGCCACCTGCTGACCGTCCGCGGCGGCGAGGCCACCTGCGTCCCCACCGACCGCGACCCCGACCTCTCCCTCGACGTCAGCGACCTCGGCTCGATCCTGCTCGGCGGCACCACCCCCAGCACCCTGGTCCGCGCCGGCCACCTCCGCGCCCACCACCCCGCCGTCCCGGCCCGCGCCGACGCCCTGTTCCGCGCCGACCGCGAGCCGCACTGCCTGCACTGGTTCTGACCGCGCCGCAAAACCCGGTGCCCGACGGGCCGTCCGTGGCCCAGAATCGACGGCACGGCCCACCGGGCCTCGTGGGTGTAGCTCAACCGGTCCAGAGCAGCCGCCTCTCGATGAAGGCGACAGGCTGGGGGTTCAAATCCCCCCACCCACACCGAACGGACGGCCCGCCCGGGCATCTCCCCCCGCGATGGCGGCACCGGCCACGGGCCGCCGCCGCGCAACGCGAGAACCCGGAGGTCGGGTCAGGTCACGTCCCGAGTCATGTCGACGAAGCGCGAGTAGTGGCCCTGGAAGGCCACCGTGATGGTCGCGGTCGGGCCGTTGCGGTGCTTGGCCACGATCAGGTCGGCCTCGCCCGCGCGGGGGGACTCCTTCTCGTAGGCGTCCTCGCGGTGCAGCAGGATGACCATGTCGGCGTCCTGCTCGATCGAGCCGGACTCGCGCAGGTCGGAGACCATCGGCTTCTTGTCGGTGCGCTGCTCGGGGCCTCGGTTCAGCTGGGAGAGCGCGATCACCGGGATCTCCAGCTCCTTGGCCAGCAGCTTCAGGTTCCGGGACATGTCCGAGACCTCCTGCTGCCGGCTCTCCGCCCGCCGCGAACCGCCGGACTGCATCAGCTGCAGGTAGTCGATCACCACCAGCCGCAGGTCGTTGCGCTGCTTGAGCCGCCGGCACTTGGCCCGGATCTCCATCATCGACAGGTTCGGCGAGTCGTCGATGTACAGCGGCGCCGCGCTCACCTCCGGCATCCGCCGGGCCACCCGCGTCCAGTCGTCGTCGGTCATGTTCCCCGACCGCATGTGGTGCAGCGCCACCCGCGCCTCCGCCGACAGCAGGCGCATGGCGATCTCGTTGCGGCCCATTTCGAGCGAGAAGATCACGCTCGGCAGGTTGTTGTGGATCGAGCAGGCCCGGGCGAAGTCCAGTGCGAGGGTCGACTTGCCCATGGCCGGGCGGGCCGCGATGACGATCATCTGGCCGGGGTGGAGGCCGTTGGTGAGCTGGTCGAAGTCGGCGAAGCCGGTGGGGACGCCGGACATCTGGCCGGAGCGGGAGCCGATCGCCTCGATCTCGTCGAGGGCGCCCTCCATGATGTCGGCGAGCGGCGCGTAGTCCTCGTTGGTGCGCTGCTCGGTGACGGCGTAGATCTCGGCCTGGGCGGCGTTGACGATGTCGTCGACGTCGCCCTCGGCGGCGTAGCCCATGCCGGCGATCCGGGTGCCGGCCTCGACCAGGCGGCGCAGGACGGCGCGCTCGTGGACGATCTCGGCGTAGTACTCGGCGTTGGCCGCGGTGGGGACGGAGTTGACCAGGGTGTGCAGGTAGGAGGCGCCGCCGACCCGGGTGAGCTCGCCGCGCTTGGTGAGCTCACCGGCCACGGTGATCGGGTCGGCGGGCTCGCCGCGGGCGTAGAGGTCGAGGATCGCGCCGTGGATCAGCTCGTGGGCGGGGCGGTAGTAGTCGGCGGGCTTGAGCACCTCGACGACGTCCGCGATGGCGTCCTTGGAGAGCAGCATGCCGCCGAGCACGGACTGCTCGGCCGCCAGGTCCTGCGGCGGGACGCGTTCGAAGCCCTCGCCGCCGAAGCCCCCCTCGCGCTCGCCGTCCCGGTCGCGGCGCTCGCCCTTGCCGGAGAAGCGGTCGCCGCCCTTGCCGCCGTCGCGCCGCTGGAAGCCCCCGCCGGAGCCGCCCTCGCGCCCGCCGGAGCCGCCGTCACGCCCGCCCTCGCGCCCGCCGTCGCGGCCGCCGGAACTACCGGACTGGCCGTTGGAGCGGCGGGAGACCGGCAGGCGGTCGCCCGGGACGTCGGGGAAGGCGTCGAGCGGGAAGGCGTCGTCGGACGGCTGCCAGTCGTCCTCCGGGGGCGGCGGGGCGTCGTGGTCGTCGTACTGGGGGCCGGTCACGCGTGTTCCCCGATCAGCGAGCGTGCGAGTTGGTGCGGGCCTGTCCGGTGGCGTACCGTCCTCCGCGCCTGTCCTTCTTACGGTACCGAGCCGACAGAACCCGCCCCGCGCGGGTCGGTGCTGAACGGCCGTCGGGGCGGGTCCGCGGGGGGCTGCGGAGGGCCGACGCGCCGGGATGTTATCCACAGGGCGTGTGGATAACTGCCCACAGCCTGTGGAGAACCCGGCCAAAGCTGTGCACAACCCTGTGGATAACCATCCTATCGTCCCGATGTCAACTCGCTGACCTGCGACTACTCCCCACTTAGCCTGTGCATGAGAAATTCTTCACACGACCAGGCGCGCCCCCGAAGAGGTGTTCGACACACCGGCCGTCCACAGGGCGGTAAGAGTTCAAAAGCCTCTTCACCTCTTACCTGTGGATGAGTAGGCTGGGCCCATGCCCGTCAGGTCCCCCGCCGCCGCCGAACGCCGCCGCCACGACCGGGAGATCCTCGCCCTGGCCGTCCCGGCCTTCGGCGCCCTGGTCGCCGAACCGCTGTTCCTGATGGCCGACTCCGCGATCGTCGGCCACCTCGGCACCTCCCAGCTCGCCGGCCTGGGCGTCGCCTCCGCCGCGCTCACCACCGTCGTCGGGGTGTTCGCCTTCCTCGCGTACGCCACCACCGCCGCGGTGGCCCGCCGGATCGGGGCCGGCGACCGGCGGGCCGCCGTCCAGCAGGGCGTCGACGGGATCTGGCTGGCGCTGCTGCTCTCGGCCGGCCTGGTGGTGCTCACCCTGCTGCTCGCCCCGCAGGCCGCCCGGCTGCTCGGCGCCTCCGCCACCGCCGCCCCGTACGCCGTCACCTACCTGCGGATCAGCGCGCTCGGGGTGCCCGCGATGCTGCTGGTGCTGGCCGCCACCGGCGTGCTGCGCGGCTTCCAGGACACCCGCACCCCGCTGCTGGTGGCGATCGGCGGCTTCACCGCCAACCTGCTGCTCAACCTGGGCCTGGTGTACGGCGCGGGGCTCGGCGTGGCCGGCTCCGCCTGGGGCACCGTGATCGCCCAGAACGCGATGGCCGCGGTGTACGTCGCGGTGGTGGTCCGCGGCGCCCGCCGGGAGGGCGCGGCCCTGCGGCCGGACACCGCGGGCATCCGCGCCTCGGCCCGGGCCGGCGGCCCGCTGCTGGTGCGCACCCTGAGCCTGCGCGCGGTGCTGCTGCTGGCCACCGCGGTGGCCGCCAACCTGGGCGACGCCGAGGTGGCGGCCCATCAGATCACCATGACCGTCTGGTCCTTCGTGGCCTTCGCGCTGGACGCGGTGGCCATCGCCGGGCAGGCGATCATCGGCCGCTACCTGGGCGCGGGCGACCTGCCCGGCACCCGGGCGGCGACCCGGCGGATGGTCGAGTGGGGCCTCGGCGCGGGCGTGCTGTTCGGGCTGCTGATGGTGCTGGGCCGGCCGCTGTACGTCCCGCTGTTCAGCTCCGACCCGGCCGTGCAGCACCAGCTGTCCGCCGCCCTGCTACTGGCCGCGCTGACCCAGCCGGTGGGCGGGCTGGTGTTCGTGCTGGACGGCGTGCTGATGGGCGCGGGCGACGGCCGCTACCTGGCCCGGGCGATGCTGGCCACCCTGTTGGCGTTCGTCCCGGCGGCGCTGGCGGTGCCCGCGCTGGGCCTGGGGCTGGCCGGGCTGTGGTGGGCGATGAACCTGTTCATGCTGACCCGGGCCGCGTTCCTGGTCGGCCGGGTGCGCACCGGCCACTGGATGGTCACCGGCGCCGTCCGCGGCTGAACGGGCCCCGGAACGGCCGGAGGGCCCGGGAAAGCCCCGGAACGGCCGGAGCAGCAGGCCCGGAACGGCCGGAAGGGCCGGACCCCGTGACGGGGTCCGGCCCTTCCGGACTGCGTGACGACTGCGCTCAGGCGGCGACGACGTTGACGTCGAGGTTGGCCTGGACGTCGGCGTGCAGCTTGACCGAGACCTTGTGGCTGCCCACGGTCTTGATCGGCGAGGCGATCGCGACGGCGCGCTTGTCCACGGACGGGCCGCTGGCGGCCTTGATGGCCTCCACGACGTCGGCCTGGGTCACCGAGCCGAACAGGCGGCCGGCCTCGCCGGAGCGGACGGCCAGCTTGACCTGGAGACCCTCCAGCTTGGCCTTGACCTCGTTGGCGGCCTCGAGGGTCTGGATGGCGTGGATCTTCCGGGCGCGACGGATGGCGTCGACGTCCTTCTGACCGCCCTTGGTCCAGCGGATGGCGAAGCCGCGCGGGACCAGGAAGTTGCGGGCGTAGCCGTCCTTGACCTCGACGACCTCACCGGCGCTGCCGAGACCGGGGACCTCGTGAGTGAGGATGATCTTCATTCTTCGGTCACCCTCTCTTAGCGCGTGGTGGAGGTGTAGGGCAGCAGGGCCATCTCACGGCTGTTCTTCACGGCCGTGGCGACGTCACGCTGGTGCTGGGTGCAGTTGCCGGTGACCCGGCGGGCACGGATCTTGCCGCGGTCGGAGATGAACTTCCGCAGCAGGTTCGTGTCCTTGTAGTCCACGTACGTGGCCTTGTCCTTGCAGAAGACGCAAACCTTCTTCTTCGGCTTGCGAGCAGGCGGCTTCGCCATTGTGTGCTCCGTTAAGTACGAGATCTGTCAGCGTTGCCGGGCCAGTGGCCCGGCCAAGCACCGCTTAGAACGGGGGTTCTTCCGAGTAGCCGCCGCCGGAGTTGCCACCCCAGCCGCCGCCGCCCTGGTTGGACGAGGGGGCGCTGGACGCCCACGGGTCGTCGGACGGGCCCTGGCTGCCGCCGCCGGAGTTGCCACCCCAGCCACCGCCGCCCTGGTTGCCGCCGCCGCCGTAGCCGCCGCCACCCTGCTGGCCGCCACCGAAGCCGCCGCCGCCACCGCCCGGACCACCGGTCCGGTTGGCGCGGGTGACCTTGGCGGTCGCCGAGCGCAGGCTCGGGCCGACCTCATCGACCTCGACCTCGAAGACCGTCCGCTTCTCGCCTTCCTTGGTCTCGTAAGACCGCTGGCGCAGTCGGCCCTGCACGATCACGCGCATGCCGCGCTGCAGCGACTCGGCCACGTTCTCCGCCGGCTGACGCCAGACGTTGCACGTGAGGAAGAGGCTCTCGCCGTCCTTCCACTCGTTGGTCTGGCGGTCGAAGGTGCGCGGGGTGGACGCGATGCGGAACTTGGCCACCGCGGCACCCGACGGGGTGAAGCGCAGCTCGGGGTCGTCGACGAGGTTGCCGACGAGGGTGATGACGGTCTCGCCTGCCATGTGGTGATGACCTCTCGGAAAGGAGTTCTGCGGTGCTCGTCAGCGGTGTTCCACGTGGAACACCGGACGCGAGCCCTCCGGCGTCACCGCCGGAAGTGGGCTCAGTGGGTGTCCGGGCGCAGGACCTTGGTCCGCAGAACCGACTCGCTCAGGCTGAACTGGCGGTCGAGCTCCTTGACGACCTCGGGCGTGGCCTTGAGGTCGATGACCGAGTAGATGCCCTCGGACTGCTTGTTGATCTCGTACGCCAGGCGACGACGGCCCCAGGTGTCGACCTTCTCAACCTTGCCGCCGCTGGTGCGGACGACGTTGAGGAAGCTCTCGATCAGGGGGGAGACAGCGCGCTCCTCGACCGAGGGGTCGAGGATGACCATCACCTCGTAGTGACGCATGTGTAACCCACCTCCTTTGGACTCAACGGCCACGGCATTTCCGTGGCAGGAGGGTTGTGCGCGTCGGCACCGGTGCTCCGGGGCATGCGGGCACGCCCCTACACCATGTGCAGAGGGGCCAGCCTACCGGGTGAGCCGACCGGCGGACAAAACAGTTGTCCACCGGGGTTGTCACTTCGGTCACATCGGCCGCAACCTGGACAGAACGAACGTTCCCTCCCCCAGGAGGTGGGTCCCATGGCACAGGCCGTACCCAGGCCGCAGAACCACCGGCCGCAGTTCACCCTCAACACCGACGGACACCCGCACCCCCGGGAGAACGCCCTGGTCGGCGTGACCGTGCTGCTCGGCGCGATCGCCTTCGTCACCTCGTTCTTCCACAACCTGCACATCCTGACCTCGTGGACCGGCCTGATCGGCGTGATCACCGGCCTGATCGGACTGTTCGTCTCGGCGACCACGGCCGAGCGGTTCGCGGTCGTCATCGGCACCGGCGCCGCCGCGTTCGGGCTCTTCCTCGGGGTCGCCCACGGCGGCCTGTTCGGGGGCGTGTGGTGACGCCCGGGCGCGGAGCGGGGTGAACCTGCCCGTTGCCGCGCAACCTCCGATGCCCTCCCGGCGTAGTACCTGTACCAGCGGGTGCGCACGGGGGGGCATCATCATGTCGGGTCGGTTCCCGGTCGAATCGGACCATTCGGGCGATAGGGTCACCATGGGTAGATCCGACGAGGAGGAGCACGCGGCATGAGCCTGCGACTGCGGACGATCACGCGCGAGGAACACCTGGACTTCATCCGGAGCCGGCCCTCCGCCAGCCACATGCAGGTGCCCTCCTGGGGGGACGTGAAGGCGGAGTGGCGCGCGGAGAGCCTGGGCTGGTTCGACGCCTCCGGCGAGGTCGTCGGCGCCGGGCTGGTCCTCTACCGCCAGCTGCCCAAGGTGAAGCGGTACCTGGCGTACCTGCCGGAGGGCCCGGTGATCGACTGGTTCGACCAGGACCTCGACCGCTGGCTCAAGCCGATGCTGGCCCACCTGAAGGCACAGGGCGCCTTCACCGTGAAGATGGGCCCGCCGGTGGTGGTCCGCCGCTGGGAGGCCACCACCATCAAGGACGCCATCGCGGGCAAGCAGGCCAAGCGGCTGCGCGACGTCGACCCCGACTTCAGCGAGCCCCGCGCCCTGGAGACCGCCGAGCGGCTGCGCCGCTCCGGCTGGCTGCAGGGCGAGGACGGCGGCGCCGGCTTCGGCGACGTCCAGCCCCGGTACGTGTTCCAGGTGCCGCTGGGCGGCCGCTCGCTGGACGACGTGCAGCGCGGCTTCAACCAGCTGTGGCGGCGCAACATCAAGAAGGCCGAGAAGAGCGGCGTCGAGGTGGTCCAGGGCGGCTTCGAGGACCTCGCGGTCTTCCACAAGCTGTACGTGGTCACCGCCGAGCGCGACCGCTTCACGCCCCGGCCGCTGTCCTACTTCCAGCGGATGTGGAAGGCGCTCAACGCCGAGGACCCGAACCGGATGCGGCTGTACGTCGCCTACCACGACGGCGAGCCGCTGGCCGCCACCACGATGCTGGTGGTCGGCGAGCACGTCTGGTACTCCTACGGCGCCTCCGCCAACCACAAGCGCGAGGTCAAGCCGTCCAACGCGGTCCAGTGGCGGATGATCCGGGACTCCTACGCGCTCGGCGCGAGCGTCTACGACCTGCGCGGGATCAGCGACACCCTGGACGAGGACGACCACCTGTTCGGGCTGATCCAGTTCAAGGTCGGCACCGGCGGCCAGGCCGCGGAGTACCTCGGCGAGTGGGACTTCCCGCTCAACAAGCTGCTGCACAAGGCGCTCGACCTCTACATGTCGCGCCGCTGAGCCACCTGAGGAAGACGATGGGGAGACCGGGGAGAACGGCATGACCTTGACGATGTACGTGGACACCGGCCGCTGGCGGGCGCACCAGCGCGGACTGCTGGCCGAGTTCGCCGGCCTGGTCCCGGTCGCCAAGGGCAACGGCTACGGCTTCGGCAACGCCCGGCTGGCCGCCGAGGCCGCCCGGCTGGGCGTCCCGATGCTGGCGGTCGGCACCACCGACGAGGCGGCGGCGGTGGCCGGCGACTTCCCCGGCGACCTGCTGGTGCTCACCCCCTACCGGGCCGGCGAGCCCGAGGTGGAGCTGCCCGCGGGCCGGGTGGTGCGCACCGTCGCGCACGCCGAGGCGCTGGCCGCGCTGCCCGCCGGGAGCCGGGTCGTCATCGAGTGCATGACCTCGATGCGGCGGCACGGCGTCGCGGTCGGCGAGCTGCCCGGGCTGCCGGTGCGCCACCTGACCGTGGAGGGCTTCGCGCTGCACCTGCCGCTGGACCGGCCGGACGGGAGCGACCCGGTGGACGAGGTGGACCGGCTGGTCCGGGCGATCGGCGAGGCCGGGCTGCCCACCGGCACCGTCTACCTCAGCCACCTGTCCGCCAAGGACGGGCTGCGGCTGGCCGAACGGCACCCCGGCACCGGGTTCCGCTCCCGGATCGGCACCCGGCTGTGGCTCGGCGAGGTGGAGGCGCTGTCCTCCCGCGCCACCGTCCTGGACGTCACCCCGGTCGCCCGCGGCGAGCGCTACGGCTACCGGCAGCACAAGGCCCCTGCCGAGGGCCACCTGCTGGTCGCCACCGGCGGCACCGCGCACGGCGTCGGCCTGGAGGCGCCCAAGTACGTGCACGGGGTGCTGCCCCGGGCCAAGGGCCTGGCCCGGGCCGGCCTGGCCACCGTCAACCGGACGCTCTCGCCGTACTCCTGGCAGGGCAAGCAGCTGTGGTTCGCCGAGCCGCCGCACATGCAGGTGTCGATCCTGTTCCTGCCCGGCGAGCTGAAGCCGCCCGCGATCGGCGACGAGCTGACCCTGACCGTCCGCCACACCACCACCCACTTCGACCGGGTGGTCGAGCGCTAGGCCGCACCCGGAGGGGAACAGCGGGAGGGGCCCGTCCGGTGGACGGGCCCCTCCCGCTTCTCCGTGCGCGGCGCGGCTACTTGGCGGGCTCCGGCGCGGTGCCGAAGCCGGTGCCCGGCGCGGCCTCCGCCCCGGCGGTCCCGTCCTCGTCCCCGTCGCCGTCGCCGTCCAGCGGCTCCTTGCTCAGCCAGTCCTCGCGCGGGGCGTACGCGGCGTACGTCTCCTGCTCGCGCAGGGCCCGGGCGGAGCCGAGGACGAACCGGTCCGGGGCGCCGTCCAGCACGCCGCCGGAGGGGTCGTCGCTGCCGTCCCAGCGGACCGGGTCGTGCTCGGGGTGGAGGATGTCGCGGACCACCACGTAGCAGATGTACAGGGTGCCGACCAGGTGCAGGGCGACGGCGAAGTGGTACCACTCCTGGTCGATGCCGTGGTGCTTGGCGTCGCCGTTGTAGGCCAGGTACGACCAGACGCCGAGGAAGTACAGCACCTCGCAGGCCTGCCAGATCAGGAAGTCGCGCCAGCGCGGCCGGGCCAGCGCGGCCAGCGGGATCAGCCAGAGCACGTACTGCGGCGAGTAGACCTTGTTGGTCAGGATGAAGGCCGCCACCACCAGGAAGGCCAGCTGGGCGAAGCGCGGGCGGCGCGGGGCGCTGATCGCCAGCCAGCCGACGGCCAGGCAGCTGAGCACCAGCAGAACGGCGATCCAGGTGTTCAGGGTCTCCAGGTTCTTCCCGTCCCGGACGCCCTGCATCAGGATCAGCCAGAAGGAGCCGTAGTCCTCCTTGCGGGTCTGGCTGAAGCTGTAGAAGGTCAGCCAGCCCTTCCAGTTGGCCATCATGATCGGCAGGTTGACCACCAGCCAGGCGCCGACCGCACCGCCGAAGGCCTGGCCGAACTCCTTCCACTTGCCGGTCCGCAGGCAGAGCACCAGCAGCGGGCCGAGCAGCAGCACCGGGTAGAGCTTGGCGGCGGTCGCCAGACCGATGAACACGCCCGCCCAGACCGGCCGGGAGCCGGACCAGTAGGCCATCGCCACGGCGGCCAGGGCCACCGCCAGCAGGTCCCAGTTGATGGTGGCGTTCAGCGCCAGGGCCGGGGCCAGGGCGAACAGCAGCGCGTCCCACGGGCGGCGGCGCTGGGCGCGGGAGGTGGCGACCACCGCGACCACGGCGCAGATCATCAGCATTCCGGCGTTGACCATCCAGAACCACTGCTCACGGCTCATCAGGTCGCCGCTGTGGGTGGTCAGCCACGCCGCGACCTGCATGAACAGCCCGGTCAGCACCGGGTACTCCAGGTACTGCATGTCCGGCGAGCCCTGCGGGATCGGGTCCAGGTAGGGCGTCAGCCCGTCGGCAAAGCCGCGGCCGGAGAACAGGTGCGGGATGTCGCTGTAGCAGGCCTTGGTGTACTGGGTGGTGGCGCCGTGGAACCAGCCGTCGGCGTAGCACGGGGCCTTCTGGAACAGGCCCAGCACGTAGACCGCGATCACCGCCAGCGCGAGGAACTTGGCCGGCGTCCACCAGGACACTCCGAGCAGCGCCCGGCGGCCGGGCGGGCCGCCGAACAGCTCGCTGCCCGCCTCCGCGACCGGGTCCTCGTCCGCGGGCACCACCACGGTGTTGGGCAGCGGACCGTCGGCCTGCGCGGGGCCGGGCGGCGAGGTCTCGTCACGAAGGCTGGAGGTCATGGCGGACATACTGCCGCACGCTTCCGCGCAATCGAAGAGGGGCACGGGATCGCCCTCGCGATCCGTGCCCCTCTGCGGTGTTTGCGCCGGGATGCGGCGCTACTGGCCGGTGGTCCCGGCGGTGGTGCCGCCGTTCCTGCCGCCGCCGCCCCCGCCGGTGGCGCCGGAGCTCGGTGAGGGGCCCGTCCCGCCGTTGGTGGTCCCGCCGTTCGTCGTGCCGCCGTTGGTCGTCCCGCCGTTGGTGGTGCCGCCGTTGGCGCACAGGTCGAGCAGGCAGCTCGACGAGGCGCTGGGCGAGCTCGACGGCCGGCCGCTCGGGCGTCCGGTCGGGCGCTCGCTCTCGGTCGGCGACGGGTCGGCCGTCTCGGACGGCGGCTGCTCGCTCGGGGTGGCCGAGGACGAGGTGGAGGCCGAGGCGGACGCGGAGGCCGAGGCGGTGGCCGGGGCCCCGGAGGAGTCGACCTCCTCGCCCCAGGGGGTGGGGGCGGTGAAGTTGCGCGGGGTGCCCGGGCCGACGCTCTTCATGTAGCGGGTGAAGATGTCCGCCGGGTAGTCACCGCCGTGCACCTCCGGCTTGCCGCCGACGCCCCGCAGGTCGAGCCGCTCGTCCGGCTTGGTGCTGCCGTCGGCCTGCTTCTCCTTGGGGGTGACGTCCTCGCGCCACATGCCGACCGCGGTGGCCAGGCTCGGCGTGTAGCCGACGAACCAGGCCGAGACGCTGTCGTCGGTGGTGCCGGTCTTGCCCGCCACCGGGAAGCCCAGCTCGTTGGTCTTGCTGCCGGTGCCGTTCTTCGCCGCGTTCTGCAGCGCGTCGGTGATGTTGTCGGCGACCGCCGGGTCCAGCGCGGTCTTCGGGGTCGGCTTGGTGAAGTTCGGCAGCTCCTTGCCGTGGAACTTCAGCAGGCTCACCGAGTACGGGTCGACCTGCTGGCCGTGCGCCGCGAACACCGAGTAGACCGAGGCCATCCGGATCGCGCTCGGCGTCGAGGTGCCCAGCGGGAGGGTCAGCGTGTCGGCCCCCGCCAGGGTCTGCTTGCGCAGGCCGAGCTTCTCCGCCATGGCGACCACCTTGTCGCCGCCGACGTCCTGGCCGAGCTGCACGAACGGCACGTTGTACGACCACTGCATGGCCGTCCGCAGCGTCACGTACCCCTTGTTGCCCGGGTCGCTGTTCTTCTGGTGGTACGGCTGGCCGTCGTCGCCGATCGCCTTGCTGCCGTCGGCCTTGTAGATCTGCGCCATGTCGTCGGCCAGGTAGCGGGAACTGGTGTTGATCTTGGCCGGCTTGCCGTCCGGGCCGTTCTTGGTGAGGACGCCGTCCTCCATCGCGGCCGCCAGCACGATGGGCTTGAAGGTCGAGCCGACCAGCACCGAGCCGTCCGCGTTGTTGGTGTAGTGGCCGTTCTCGCTGCCCGGGCCGCCGTAGATGGCCACGATCGCACCGTCGTTGGGCACCACCGAGGCGGCGCCGACCTGGACGAACTTGTCCTTCTCCCGGCTGTCCGGCTTCAGGGTGGCCGCCGAGAAGTCGTCCACGGCCTTCTTCAGGGCGTCGACCTTGTCCTTCTGGAAGGTGGTGCGGATCTCGTAGCCGCCGCGGTCCAGGGCCGCCGTGGTGATGCTGGGGTCCTTGTTGGTCACGTACTGGTTGGCCATCTGGATCAGGTACGTGATCTCGCCGGTGGTCTTGGTGGCGGTCTTCACCTCGATCGGCTCGGGGAAGTCCTTGCACTTGGCCCGGTCGTCGGCGGACAGCACCTTGGTGGTGACCATCCGGTCCAGGATCCAGTTCCAGCGGGTGACCATGCGCTCGTGGTTGGCCTTGCTCAGGCTCGGGTCGAACAGGCCCGCGCCCTTCAGCAGGCCCGCCAGCATGGCGCCCTGGCAGACGTCGACCTTGCTGGCGTCGATGCCGTAGTACGCCTGCGCGGCGGCCTGGATGCCGGTCGCGCCGCGGCCGAACCAGCTGGTGTTCAGGTAGCCGGTGAGGATCTGGTCCTTGGTCTTCTCACCGTTGACCTTCAGGGTGATGAAGAATTCCTTGGCCTTGCGGGAGAGCGTCTGGTCCTGCGACAGGTAGACGTTCTTGACGTACTGCTGGGTGATGGTCGAGCCGCCCTGGGTCTCGCCGCCGGTGGCCATCTTGTAGACGGCGCGGGCGATGCCCTTGGGGTCGATGCCGGAGTCGGTCCGGAAGGTGTCGTTCTCGGCGGCTATGACCGCGTCCTGCGCCGGGCGGCTGATCTGCGAGAGCTCGACCAGCTGCTGGTTCTCGGTGCCGGTGCGGGCCATCTCGGTGCCGTCGGCCCAGTAGTAGACGTTGTTCTGGATCTGCAGCGGGACCTTCTCGTCCGGCACCTGGACCAGCGCGTAGGCCAGGCCCACCGCCGCCACGCTGCCGCCGAAGAAGACCAGGAACAGGCTCAGCACCTGCTTCCAGGACGGCAGCCAGCGCCGGAACCCGGACTTGCCGAACCGCGGGTAGTCGAGCCAGCGCTTCCGGCCCGGCTTGCCGTTGCGGCCGGAGCCGGCACCGGGACCGCGGCCGTTCGGCGGCCCGCCCGCGCTGCCGCCGCCCTTGCGGGACTGCTTGCGCATCTCCGCCCGGGTCGGCCGGGGCTGCTCCGCCGTCTCGCGCGCGGCCCGCCGACCGCCCTGGCCGGGAACCTGGCCGGGACGGCCGGACCGCTCCAGCCCGGGAGGCCCGCCGGCCGGTCCACCGGGCCCGCCCGGGCCGCCGCGGCCGTACTGGGGTGCGCCCTCGACCGGGCTTCCGTACGCATACGGCCGTCCGGGGTCGGGCCGCCGCGGTGGCTGCTGCTCGCCCCCGGGGTTGGCCGACCTGCGCCGGTGTTCGCTCATCTCTCCGCAGCTCCTCGGTCAGGGTGCACAGGCGAAAGAGTACGGCTCCCGAAAAACCACCTAATCGGGCATTGGAATCCAACCGGGACGAACTGACCGGGATTCATTACATGCCCGTTGCCCAGCGGCCTTGTGATCGTGGTTACGCGTGCCCCTCTTGCTCCTGCCGTGACCCAGGGTTACTGTTGCCGATATATCGAGCCGATACATCGGCGCGACACATCGGTTCGGCATACACTGCTGGACCGGTAGCCCGTGCCCGACGAGCAGGAACCCTCACGGAAGGAGGAAGGCGGCATGAGCCGACGCTCCGGCGTCCTCGAATTCGCCGTCCTCGGCCTGCTCCACGACGCGCCCATGCACGGCTACGAGCTGCGCAAGCGGCTCAACGTCCTGCTGGGCTCGTTCCGGGCCTTCTCGTACGGAACGCTCTACCCCTGCCTGAAGAGCCTGGTCGCCCAGGGCTTCCTGGTGGAGGACAACCCGGACGTCGAGTACGTCCCGGCGACCGCCCTGAACGGCAAGCGGTCGAAGATCGTCTACCGGCTCTCCCCGGAGGGCAAGCAGCGCTTCGAGGAGCTGCTCGCCGAATCCGGCCCGGAGGCGTGGGAGGACGAGCACTTCGGCGTCCGCTTCGCGTTCTTCGGCCAGACCGACCGGGCGGTCCGGATGCGCGTGCTGGAAGGCCGCCGCAGCCGGCTGGAGGAGCGGCTGGAGCGGATGCGCAGCTCCATCACCCGCACCCGCGAGCGCTTCGACGACTACACCCTCGAACTCCAGCGCCACGGCCTGGAGTCCGTGGAACGCGAGGTCCGCTGGCTCAACGAGCTGATCGAGACCGAGCGGGCCACCCGCACCGGACGCGGCACCGCGTCCCCCCACACTTCGGACGGCCGTGGTCCGGCCGCCGGGTCCTCCGACCCGCCCGGACCACCGTACGACCGCCCGGGGCGCTCCTAGCGGAGCGCTGCACCACCGCGCCGGCCCCGCCGCCCGCGGCGAGGCGTGGGCGCCCCGTGCGCCCGATCAGACAGTCAGAACAGATGTGGAACGAGGTTGCCGCCACAGCACGGCGGACCTCATGAGATTCAGGGAGCAACCGGAATGGGTTCGGTTCGCGTAGCCATCGTCGGCGTGGGCAACTGCGCCGCCTCGCTGGTGCAGGGTGTCGAGTACTACAAGGACGCCGACCCGGCCGGTAAGGTCCCCGGCCTGATGCACGTCCAGTTCGGCGACTACCACGTCAAGGACGTCGAGTTCGTCGCCGCGTTCGACGTGGACGCCAAGAAGGTCGGCTTCGACCTGGCCGACGCCATCGGCAACAGCGAGAACAACACCATCAAGATCTGCGACGTGCCGCCGACCGGCGTCACCGTGCAGCGCGGCCACACCCTCGACGGCCTGGGCAAGTACTACCGCGAGACCATCGAGGAGTCCGACGAGGCCCCGGCCGACGTCGTGCAGATCCTCAAGGACCGCCAGGTCGACGTCCTCGTCTGCTACCTGCCGGTCGGCTCCGAGTCCGCCGCCAAGTTCTACGCCCAGTGCGCCATCGACGCCAAGGTCGCCTTCGTGAACGCCCTCCCGGTGTTCATCGCCGGCACCAAGGAGTGGGCCGACAAGTTCACCGAGGCCGGTGTCCCGATCGTCGGCGACGACATCAAGTCGCAGGTCGGCGCCACCATCACGCACCGCGTGATGGCGAAGCTCTTCGAGGACCGCGGTGTCATCCTCGAGCGCACCATGCAGCTGAACGTCGGCGGCAACATGGACTTCAAGAACATGCTCGAGCGCGAGCGCCTGGAGTCCAAGAAGATCTCCAAGACCCAGGCCGTCACCTCCCAGATCCGCGACCGCGAGCTGGGCGCCAAGAACGTCCACATCGGCCCGTCCGACTACGTCGCGTGGCTCGACGACCGCAAGTGGGCGTACGTCCGCCTCGAGGGCCGCGCGTTCGGCGACGTCCCGCTGAACCTCGAGTACAAGCTCGAGGTCTGGGACTCCCCGAACTCGGCCGGTGTCATCATCGACGCCGTGCGCGCCGCGAAGATCGCCAAGGACCGCGGCATCGGCGGCCCGATCCTCTCCGCGTCCTCGTACTTCATGAAGTCCCCGCCGGTGCAGTACTTCGACGACGAGGCCAAGGAGAACGTCGAGAAGTTCATCCGCGGCGAGGTCGAGCGCTGAGCGCAGCGAAGCCTGCTCGCTGTGTGGGCTGAGCGCTGAGCGCAGCGAAGCCTGCTCGCTGTGTGGGCTGAGTGACCTTCCGGAGGGCCGTCCCGTCTCGTGCGGGGCGGCCCTCCGGCGTGTTCAGGACCAGGCGGCGGCCCAGGTGGCCGGGCCGACCACGCCGTCCACGGCGAGTCCGTGGCGCTGCTGGAAGGCCCGGCAGACTCCGGCGGAGGACGGCCCGTACCAGCCGTCCGCGCTGATCGACCAGCCCCGGGCGGCCAGCCGCCGCTGCCACATCAGCACGTCGTCGCCGTGCAGCATGGGCGTCCGCACCCGCAGGTACCGCCCCGGCCAGCGCGGCGGCGCGGACGGCGGGGTGGTCGCCTGCCCCGACGTCCGGGCGGCCGGCACCCCGCCGAGCGCCGGGTCCGCCGACACCGTCCCCTCCGGGAAGGCCGGCACCCCGTACCCGTACGGCGAACCGGGGCCGCGCCGGGGCCGGGACTTGCGGTAGACCCCGTCGCCCTCGGTGGAGCCGCTGTCGTTGGTGTTGCCCTCCACCGTGGTGATGGTGTCGGCGTCGTAGGCGACCACGACGCCGGTGTGGGCGCCGCCGTCCGGGCCGAGGTAGAAGGGGCCGCCGAGCACGGGGTACTCCGTCCAGCGGCCGTGGTCGCGCCACCAGGCGACGGCGGCGAGGCAGGAGGCGGTCATCGGCCAGAGGCCGTCCATGCCGGACCGGTGGGCGGCCCAGGCCTCGAAGGTGGCGCACCAGGGTTGGCCGTCGGACCATTCGAGCCCGGGGGTCTCGGTGCTGTAGCGCTGGTGGTTGTTCCAGCTGCCGTCGGGGTCGCGGCCTTCGTGGCGGCCGACCTCGCCGAGCAGCAGGGCGGTGAACTCGTCCCTCATGGGAGCCTCCCGTCGTCCGAGGTGGTTGTTCCCTCCCCGGGGGCTCAACGAGCCCGCGACGGGCCGGTCATCGGTGGTGCGGAAGCACACGGGGGGCGTTCGTTCGCCGGAAGTCGGTGAATGTTTCACGTGAAACCGGATCGGCCTCGTGGCACCCTTGGCGGGTGATCACCGAACGGCCCCCGCAGGAGGCCACCCTGTTCGGCCTGCTGCTCGGGCTGCTGCGCGGCCCCGGCTTCCGGCGGCTGCTGACGGTCAGGCTGTTCTCCCAGCTGTCGGACGGGGTGTTCCAGGCCTCGCTGGCCGCCTACGCGCTCTTCTCCCCGGACAAGCAGTCCTCCCCCGCCGAGATCGCCGCCGCGCTGGCGGTGGTGACGCTGCCGTTCTCGGCGATCGGCCCGTTCACCGGCGTGATGCTGGACCGCTGGCGGCGGCGGCAGGTGCTGCTGACGGGCAATCTGGTCCGCTGCGGGCTCTGCCTGCTGACCGCGCTGCTGCTGGTGGTCGGGGTGCCGCGCTGGGTGTTCTACACGGCGGCGCTGCTGGTGATGGGCATCAACCGGTTCATCCTGGCCGGTCTCTCGGCCTCGCTGCCCCGGGTGGTGGAGCCGTCCGCGCTGGTCACCGCCAACGCGGTGTCGCCGACCCTGGGCGCGGTGGTGGCGGCGGGCGGCGGCGGCCTCGGCCTCGCGGTGGGGCTGCTGGCGTCCGGTTCGAACGGCAACGCGCTGACGGTGGCGCTGTCCGCGCTGCTGTACCTGGTGGCCGCGCTGGCCGTGCGGCCGATCGCGCCGGACGAGCTGGGCCCCGACCTGCGCCGCGAACTGCCGCCGCTGCGGCAGGCGCTGGCGACCGCGTGGCACGACCTGCTGGCCGGTCTGCGGCACCTGCTGCGGGAGTGCCGTCCGGCGGTGCGGGCGCTGGCCGCGGTGAGCCTGGCCAAGTTCTGCTACGGCGTGCTGACCGTGGTGGTGCTGATGCTGTGCCGGTACACCTTCAACCGGGCCGACGACCTCGACGGCGGCCTGGCCACCCTGGGCCTGGCGGTCGGCCTGTCCGCGGTGGGCTTCTTCCTGGCCGCGGCGGTCAGCCCGTGGGCCACCCGCAGGTTCGGCCTGCACGGCTGGATGACGCTCTGCCTGGCCGGGTCGGCGGTGTTCGTCCCGGCGCTCGGCCTGACCTTCCGGGAGGTCCCGGCGATGGCGGCGGCGCTGCTGCTGGGCGTGGTCACCCAGGGCACCAAGATCTGCGCCGACACGCTGGTGCAGGAGTCGGTGGAGGACGAGTACCGCGGCCGGGTGTTCGCGATCTACGACGTCCTGGTGAACGTCGCGTTCGTCGCCGCGGCCGCCGCCACCGCGCTGGTCCTGCCGCTGGACGGCCGCTCGGTGCCGGTGATGGTGGGCCTGTCGGTGCTGTACGCGGCCGGGGCGGTGCTGTACTTCCGGGCGTCCCGGCGCCCCTGACGGCGGGTCGGCCGCTAGGGTACGTGGGCGCACGGCAACCCAACCGACGCCAGGGGGATCAGATGAGCACACCGCCGCCGCCGGGGCCCTACGGCCAGCCCGACCCGTACGGCCGGCCCGGCCAGCAGCCGCCGCCACCGGCGTACGGCGGCCCGTCCGGCTACGCCCAGCCGCAGCCGTCCGGCTACGGGCAGCCGCCGCAGCAGCCGTACGGCCAGCAGCCCCCGGCGTACGGCCAGCAGCCCCCGTCCGGCTACGCCCAGCCGCCCGCGTACGGCCAGCAGCCGCCGGCGCCCGGTTACGGCCAGCCGCCGCAGCAGCCCTACGGCCAGCCGCCCGCGTACGGCCAACCGCCCGTCGGGGAAGGGCAGTTGCCCGCCTGGGGGCAGGAGCCGCCGAAGGCGCCGTCCAAGCCGGTCAGCCGGGGCGCGAAGATCCGCGGGGCCGCGCTGGGCCTGGGGCTGATCGGCGCGGTGGTCGGCGGCCTGTGGGGGTTCGCCGCGCTGACCGGTGCCGGCGACAGCGGCCCGAAGGTCGGGGAGTGCCTGGACGCCAAGCACAAGGAGGTGTCCTGCAGCGCGTCGGGCGCCGCCTGGAAGGTGCAGTACCGCGAGTCCGGGCGGAGCACCCCGACGCTCAACTGCGGCAAGGACCACCCGGGGACGACGCCGTACGACGGCCAGTACCGGTCGAAGAAGCGGACCTACCGGTACCGGCTGTGCCTGGCCCCGGCCGCCGCCGCGCCCGCGCCGTCCCTCAGCAAGGGCTGAGCGGGCGTCAGTCCTGCGGCTGCTCCGCCCACCAGGCGCGCAGCGCGGCCACCGCCTCCTCGTGCGCCATCGGGCCGTGCTCCAGGCGCAGTTCGAGCAGGTGCTTGTAGGCCCGGCCGACCGCCGGGCCGGGGCTCAGGCCGAGCAGCCGCATGATCTCGTTGCCGTCCAGCGCGGGCCGGATCGCGTCCAGCTCCTCCTGCGCCTGGAGGACGCCGATCCGCTCCTCCAGCGAGTCGTAGGTGCGGGCCAGCGCGGCGGCCTTGCGCTTGTTGCGGGTGGTGCAGTCGGAGCGGGTCAGCTTGTGCAGCCGGGACAGCAGCGGGCCGGCGTCGGTGACGTAGCGGCGCACCGCGGAGTCGGTCCACTCGCCGCCGCCGTAGCCGTGGAAGCGCAGGTGCAGCTCGACCAGCCGGGACACCTCGTTGACCAGCTCGTTGGAGTACTTGAGCTCGCGCATCCGTTTGCGGGTCATCTTGGCGCCGACCACCTCGTGGTGGTGGAAGGAGACCCGGCCGTCGGACTCGAAGCGGCGGGTGCGCGGCTTGCCGATGTCGTGCAGCAGCGCGGCCAGCCGCAGCACCAGGTCGGGGCCCTCGGTCTCCAGCGCGATCGCCTGCTCCAGCACGGTCAGCGAGTGCTCGTAGACGTCCTTGTGCCGGTGGTGCTCGTCGCTCTCCAGGCGCAGCGCCGGGAGCTCGGGCAGCACGTGGTCGGCCAGGCCGGTGTCGACCAGCAGCCGCAGGCCCTTGACCGGGTGTTCGGCGAGCAGCAGCTTGTTCAGCTCGGCCTGGACGCGCTCGGCGGAGACGATGGCGATCCGCTCGGCCATCGCGGTCATCGCGGCGACCACCTCGGGGGCCGGCTCGAAGTCCAGCTGGGCGGCGAAGCGGGCGGCGCGCATCATCCGCAGCGGGTCGTCGGAGAAGGACTCCTCGGGAGTGGCGGGGGTGCGCAGCACCCGGGCCTCCAGGTCCTCCAGGCCGTGGTGCGGGTCGACGAACCGCCGACCGGGCAGGTCGACGGCCATCGCGTTGACGGTGAAGTCGCGGCGGACGAGGTCCTGCTCGATCGAGTCGCCGTAGCTGACCTCGGGCTTGCGCGAGCTGCGGTCGTAGGCCTCGCTGCGGTAGGTGGTGATCTCGATCAGGAAGGAGCCTTCGGGCGTGTCCTTGCGGGCGCCGACGGTGCCGAACGCGATGCCCACGTCCCAGACCGCGTCGGCCCAGCCCTTGACCAGCTTGAGGATCTGCTGCGGTCGGGCGTCGGTGGTGAAGTCGAGGTCGTTGCCGAGCCGGCCCAGCAGGGCGTCCCGGACCGACCCGCCGACCAGCGACAGCCGGTGGCCGGCCTCCTGGAAGCGGCGGGCGATCTCGTCGGCGACCGGGGAGACCCGCAGCAGCTCCTGCAGACCGAGGGTCTGCGCCTCGGTCAGCCCCGGCAGGACGGACCGGTCGGCGGAGCTGGAATGATTGGTGCTGGACGCATTGGCAGTGGACACGGCTCACAAGGGTACGTGCCCGGCCTGCTCCGCCGCCCTCCCGTTTCCCGCCGCAGGACCCGGTCCGGCGGCTTCCGGGCCGGTCCGGCAGCCCCCGGGCCGCAACACTGCGGGCCGGACGGCATCGTTACCATGCCGGATGGACGCTCCTCGGCCGAGGACCGCCCGACCGGGACGGTCGCGGCGGTGCGTGGAGTGATCGAGACGATCGGGAACGGCGAGGACGCGCGTGGACGAGCGGACCGGGCGGAACGCGGCGGTGGCGGCGCGCCGCGGACGGTGGAGGGGCCTGCTGGCCAGGGGGTCCGCCGCGCTGCTCGCGAGCGGGCTGGTCGGCGTCCTGGGCGCCGCTCCGGCCGCCGCCGCACCGGCCGCCGCGGCGGACTACCCGGCCGTGGTGGAGATCGACACCGTGGCGCCGCAGGTCGCGCACGAGAACGACACCGTGACGATCACCGGCAAGGTGGTCAACTCGGGTCCGACGAAGCTCAAGTCGCCGACGGTCAAGGTGCGCCAGCCGCAGGCCCGGCCGATGAAGACCCGCAGCGACATCGCGCTGACCGAGTCGCGGACCACCCCGAGCACCCTGGACGGCCTGGCGCTGGACGACCCGGTCGACGAGGTCGGCGACCTGGACCCGGGGCAGAGCCGGGACTTCACCCTGGCGGTGAAGGTGTCCGCGCTGAAGGTCAGGGACACCGGCCCGTACGAGCTGGCGGTGGACGTCTGGGGCAGCACCGGCGGCGAGTCGTCCCACCCGCTGGGCATCGCCCGGACCTACCTGCCCTACCAGGGCCGGGACACCGCCCAGCCCTCGCAGCTGGCGGTGGTCTGGCCGCTGACCCACGCGCCGGTGCTGGTCGCCCAGACCATGGCGGACACCAACCAGACGCCGGTGCTGCGCGACGACGGCCTGGCCGCGGAGCTGACCGGTGACGGGCGGCTGAACCAGCTGGTCCAGATCGGCTCCACCATGCAGGGGCTGACCTGGGCGATCGACCCGAACCTGCTGGACACCGTGTACGCGATGACCAAGCCGTACCGGGTCCAGAAGCCGGGCACCTCCGGCGAGTCCGCGAGCGAGGAGAACACCGTCCCGGGCACCGGGCGCGACGCGGCGACGGCCTGGCTGTCGAAGCTGCGCGAGGCGCTGACCGCCCCGGGCAACGAGGTGGTGTCGCTGCCGTACGCCGACCCCGACCTGGCCTCGATCGCGCACAACGGCGCCGGGCTGAACGGCATGGAGAACGCGCTGCGCAAGGCGGTGACGGCCGGGCAGATCACCACCGAGGCCAGGCTCTCGGTGGACGCCAGGTCGGACGTGGCCTGGCCGTACCTGGGCGTGCTGGACCAGCGCACCGCGGCGGTGGCGGGCGCGGCGGGCGGACGGCTGCTGCTGGTCGACGGCTCGTCGCTGCCGGAGTCCGACAAGCTGCCCTACACGCCGGGCGCGGCCCGTCCGGTCGGCAACGGGCAGACCGCGGTGGTCTCCGACCCGGCGCTGGCCGCGATGTTCCAGCAGGACCTGGGCACCGAGAGCCGCCGCACCCTGACCGAGCAGCACTTCCTGGCCGAGACGATGGCGATCGCCCACCAGGAGCCGGAGCACCCGCGCGGCCTGCTGGTGCTGCCGCCCCGCACGCTGACCGTCGGCACCGCGCAGGCGCTGCACGACTCGGTGCAGAAGGCCGCGGAGGGCGGCTGGGCGGCCGCGGCGACGCTGGAGA
Organism: Kitasatospora sp. NA04385; assembly: GCF_013364235.1. Lineage (NCBI taxonomy): Bacteria > Bacillati > Actinomycetota > Actinomycetes > Kitasatosporales > Streptomycetaceae > Kitasatospora > Kitasatospora sp. NA04385. Next base: position 4,087,863 of record NZ_CP054919.1, read on the forward strand.
AGGTCGCCGGGATGGCCCCGGACAAGGCCGCGAACACCTCCGTCCCGGAGTCGTACCCGGCCGGGGCGACGGCGGGCGAGCTGTCCACCGCCGAGCTGTCGGCGACCATGCAGCTCCAGGACGGCGTGGACCAGCTGATGATGGTCCTCACCCAGCCGGAGCGGGTGCGCGGCCCGTTCAGCGCCGCGATGGTGCGCTCGATGTCCACCCAGTGGCGCGACCAGCCGAAGGCCGGCGCCGAGTACCGGCTCGGGGTGCGCACCTACCTGGACAACCTGAAGGCCGCGGTCCGGGTGGTCCAGAAGACCGTGGTGACCCTGCCGGGCGACAACGCGACGATGCTGGTCAGCGTGAAGAACGGGCTGACCCAGGCGGTCGGCAACCTGGAGCTGCGGCTCACCTCGACCCAGGCGAACCGGCTGCGGATCGACTACCCGATCCAGTCGGTGGTGCTGGACGCCGGCACCAACTCCTCGCTCCGCTTCCCGGTCGAGGCGCAGGTCAACGGCCCGGTCCGGGTCACCGCGCAGCTGTGGACCACCGGCCCGAACGCCCGGCCCTACGGCGAGGCGATGGAGTTCACCGTCGACGTCACCTCGGTGGCCAGCGGCGTGATGTACGTGATCGCCGGCGGCACCGTGCTGATGGTGCTCGCCGGGGTGCGGTTCTCCCTGCAGCGCAAGAAGCGGCGGGCGGCCGGCGAGGTGGACGAGGACCCGGACCGCCCGATCGGGGACCGGGCCGGGGCGGACGCCGGACGGCCGTCCGACGCGGACCCCTCGTCCGCGGCGGATGACGCGGATCGGGTCTCCGGTGATGAGAAGGTGGATCACTAGGCCGCCCCACCCCCCGGGCGCCCATCCCCCTCTCTGACGTGGATTGGTGGCATGAACGAGCGGAGCGAGCGAGCAACCCAGGACCAGGGCGGCCGGCCCCGGGAGCGCGCGGGCGGCCCCCGGTCCGCCGCCCCCGCGGAACCGGCCGCCGACTGGTACGTCGCCGACACCTACGCCCACGACCCGTACGCCGCGGAGGCGTTCGGCAGCGCGGACCCGTACGGCGCGATCGACCTGCCGGGCGCGGGGCCCGACGAGACGGACACCCCGGAGGCCTCGGCCGCGGTGCCGGGCCAGCCCGGCCACCCGGGCGAGGCCACCCTGCAGCTGACCGCCCCGGCGCCGCGCTGGGCGTCGATCGCCGCCGAGGTCGCGGCGGAGGCGGAGGCACCCGTCCAGGAGGGGCCCGTGCAGGAGGGACCCGTGCAGGAGGCCGCGCAGACGCAGCGGGCGGCGGAGCCGGAGGAGGCCGAAGAGGAGGCGGAGGAGGCGGAGGACGCCGCCGGGGTCGCGCCGGGGAGGCCCGCCGGGCCGCCCCGCTGGGAGGTCCCGGTCGAGCCCGAGCCCGTCGAGGACTACGTCGGGGTGGACACCCTGCTGTCGAGGACGGCCGCCGACTCCACCGAGGAGCCCGGGACCGCGGGGCCCGAGGAGCCCGCGGACGAGGGCGGGGACGCCTCCGGGAGCAAGGCCGAGAACGGGGAGGGCGACGGCGGGGTGCGGGCCGCGCCCGGCCCGCGCCCGTACGTGCCGCCGATCGAGTTCGACCCGCCGCTGTCCGAGGAGGAGGCGGTGATGCGGGCCGACGCGGCCGTGCTGGAGGCCGACGCGGCCGCCGCCCCCGTGCCCGGCGGCCCGCCGGCGCCCGCCCCGGCACCCGCCGACACCGACGCCCCCGCCGGTACCGGGGGCGGCGGAGGGGGCGCGGCCAGGGTCGCCGGGCTGCTGAACTCCAGCGCCGTGATGGCGGCCGGCACCCTGGTCTCCCGGGGCACCGGCTTCCTGCGCACCATGGTGATCGCCGCCGCGATCGGCGTGGCCTCGATGGGCGACTCGTACAACGCCGCCAACACGCTGCCCACCCTGCTGTACATCCTGATCGGCGGCGGCGCGCTGAACGCGGTGTTCGTGCCGCAGCTGGTGCGCAGCATGAAGAACGACGAGGACGGCGGCACCGCCTACGCGAACCGGCTGCTCACCCTGGTGGTGACCGGCCTGGCGGGCGTGGTGTTCGTCGCGGTGCTGGCCGCGCCGGTGCTGGTGCAGCTGATCTCGCACGCGCTGATGCGCGACCGGGCGAGC